>NZ_KB907928.1 GCF_000382285.1 Solimonas variicoloris DSM 15731
CAGCAGGAACTCGCCGCCGTGATCGCCCGGCGCGAACAGAGCGGGCAGAAGCCGGGCGAGATCCAGCTGCAGCTGCTCGCCTCCAGCGCCGCCAAGCAGAACGACATGGCGACCTACGGCGCGACGCTGGAAAAGCTCGTCGCGCTGTACCCGCAGCCGAAGTACTGGAGCGAACTGATCGCGCGCACCGCCAGCAAGCCCGGCTTCGCCGCGCGCCTGCGGCTCGACGTCTACCGCCTGAAGCTGGCGGCCGGCGTGCTCGACTCGGGCGACGAAGCGCTCGACGCCACGCAACTGGCGATCGACGCCGGCCTGCCGGCCGAAGCCGAACACTACCTGCAGCTGGCGCAGGCCAAGGGCGCCAGCGGCAGCGCCGCGCTCAAGGCCACGGTCGCCAAGAAGCTCGCCGAAGACAAGGCTTCCCTCGCCGAAGGCGAGAAAGCCGCCGCCCAACAGGCCAGCGGCGACGCGCTGGTCGCCACCGGCCTGAACTACATCGGCTACGGGCAGTACGACAAAGGCATCGCCCTGATCCAGCAGGGCATCGCCAAGGGCGGCCTGAAGAAGGCGGACGACGCCCGGCTGCACCTGGGCTACGCGCAGGTGCTGGCCGGCCAGAGCGCCGCGGCGCAGGCCACGCTCAAGAGCGTCGCCGGCAGCGACGGCAGCGCCGATCTCGCCCGGCTGTGGACGATGCTGAAGACGGCCCGCTGACGAAGGCCTGCGGAAAGGACCGCGACACCGGCCGGCACGTCCGGCCCTCTCGCCGCCAATGAGGCCGCCGCAAGGCGGCCTTTTTCATTTTGCCGGAGAGATTCCGGATTCCTCGCCGATCAGATCCGCGCGCAAGAAAGCCATCCATGAGCGTCGGCTGCTGGGCGCGCCGTTGGCGTGCGGTGAACGCGCCTGGGCGCAGACAACCAGAGCGATGCAGTTGCCGAGCCGCATCGGCAGCGGTGCGAACGACGCGTGAGGGGGTGCCGGGAAAAACACCCAATTGCGTCACACATTCTTGACGTGATTCAGGACCCGGGACTAGGCTGAAAACGTTGCTATCAGTGCTCGGTTTCGCAAGCACGGGTGATCTTGCGAAACATCAGATCGTCGAGCCAAGAACTTGTTGCTAACGCCATTCACTTGGGAGTGAATAGAATGAATAAGACGTCGACGCGAACGCGTTCGGAGCGGTTCTTCGCGCTGAGCGCCATCGCTGCCACCGTTGCGAGCAGCTTTTCGATGATCGCGCATGCGCAGAGCACGGCTACGCCTCCGCCGGCTCAGACGGATGAAATCGAGACCATCGTGGTCACCGGTTCGAACATCCGTCGTACCGACAAGGAAACCGCCTCGCCGGTCGAAGTCCTCTCGCGTGATGCGATCGAGGCAACCGGCAAGCAGAACATCGGCGAGATCCTGCAGACGCTGACCGCCAACAACCAGGGCTCGATTCCGGGCTCGTTCACGTCGGGCTTCGCCGGCGGTTCGGCGGCGGTCTCGCTGCGTGGCCTCGGCGTCAACTCGACGCTGGTTCTGATCGACGGTCGCCGCGTTGCTCCTTACGGCCTCGCTGACGACGGTCAGCGCAGCTTCGTCGACCTCAACACCATCCCGCTCGAAGCCGTCGAACGCGTCGAAGTGCTGAAGGACGGCGCTTCGGCCATTTACGGTTCGGACGCCATCGCCGGCGTCGTCAACATCATCCTGCGCAAGGATTACGAAGGCGCCTCGATCGGCGGCAATCTCGGCACGTCCTACAAGGACGACGGCGACGTCAAGCGTCTCTACGGCAGCTACGGCATTGGCAATGCGGCGACGGATGGCTACAACGCCTTCATCACCGCCGAGGCTTCGCGCCAGGACCGCATCGCGAACACGGATCGCGACGGCTATCTCGCGACGAACAATCTGCTCGACTACGGCTGGTACGACAATCGTCGTGGTGGTAGCCCTTACGGCTGGGCTGGCGCAACGGGTAGTCTTGTAAACCCGTACGGTGCCGCGCGGCTTGTCGGTGCAACGTCGACGCAGCGCCGCAACGTCACGGCGTGCCCGGAAACCAGTCCGGCTTCCGGCGACGGAGAAGGGTTGGAGCCCGTCTGTCTCTGGGATCCGATCGCCTATTCCAGCATTCAGCCGAAGGTCGATCGTGCCAATATCCTGAGCGGCGGCACGCTGCGTATCACGGACTCGATTCGTGCCACGGCTTCGCTCGGTTATTTCTACTCACAAACGGAAGGTATGACCACGCCTTCGAGCGTGACGCGCGGCGGCACGTACAACGCGAACTCGGGTTCGTACTTCAATCCGTCGGTGTCGATGCGTCTGCCGGCGGGCCATCCGGACAATCCGTTCGGCAACGAAGGGCCGGTACTGCTGAGCTATTCGACGAATGATTTCGGCGGTCGCCGCGAGGAAGTGACCAATGATGCCTATCGTGCCGTGCTCGGTCTTGACGGTGCGTTCTTCGACACCTCGTGGACGTGGAACACGGGCTTCACCTACAGCCGTGTCGAAACCAAGCGCGAGCTCAACGGCTATATCCTCGGCTCGGTGATGCAAGACGCGCTGAACCGTCCGCTGAATCCGTTCCGCATCAACAATCCGTCGCTGAACTCGCAATCGGACTACGACGCGATCTCGCCGACGCTGAACGTCACGGCAAAGAACACGCTGATGGCGTTCGACGGCAGCGTCAACGGCTCGCTGTTCTCGTTGCCGGGTGGCGACGTCATGATGGCAGTCGGCGGCGAATGGCGTAAGGAGAAGTACGACGCGCCGGCTGTCCCGGGTACCGAGACGGGTGACGTCAACGGACTCGGCTACTCGGCGTTTGCGGACGACCGCAAGATCTATGCCGCTTACACCGAAATCGTGGTCCCGGTCGTCAAGATGCTCGAGCTCGACGCGGCGGTCCGTTACGACCACTACGATGAGTACGGCAGCTCGACGAATCCGAAGTTCGGCTTCAAGTTCAAGCCGATCGATCAGGTCGCGCTGCGCGGTACATACGCGGAAGGCTTCCGCGCACCGGGCCCCGCTGAGGGTGGTGATGCAGCGACCTTTGGATACACCGGTATCGCGCTGATCACTGCCGGCAATCCGGATATCAAGCCGGAAACCTCGAAGAGCTATACGCTGGGTCTCGTCGTCGAGCCGATCAAGAACATGAGCGCCACGATCGACTACTACCTGATCAAGCGCGAGAATGAAATCGTCGGGGCTGACCAGGGGTCGGTGCAAGCAGGCGTTCCGCTGCAGGGCGAACCGGGTACCAGTGTGCCGGGTGCACTTCCCAATTCGCTCGTCGTTTACGGCCCCGAGGAATCTGCCGACCCGAACACTGGCCTCGCGAAAGTGACGGCTGTCTATGCGCCGTACATCAACGCCAACAAGACGAAGACTGACGGTCTGGAAGCCAATATCCAGCAGAGCCTGCGTCTGGCCGACATCGGCAAGATCAAGCTCAACGCCGGCTGGACGCATGTGTTCAACTTCGAGCGCGACTTTGGCGGCGGCGATGTGCGTGAGTATGCGGGCACGCACGGTCCGTACGCGCTGAGCTCGGCGAGCGGTACGCCGTCGGATCGGGGCACATTCTCGGTTTCGTTCGAGCGCGCCAACTGGACGGTTACGGCACAGGTAAACTACGTCAGCGGCATGGATCTGATCGATTTCAAGGGGCAGTCACTTAATCAGGAAACGGACGAAAACGGTAATCCGATTCCGGTTTGGTACAACGACTCGACGGGCAACGAGTATTCCCTGCCGAACGGTCCGTCGAAGTTGGCCTGCGATGCCTACACGCCCGACGGCAAGCAGTTCAGCGGTGACTGCCGTCTGCCTTCGTTTACGACCTGGGATCTGTTCGGCAAGATGGATGTGACCAACCACTGGACGATCACCGGCTCGATCCAGAACCTGTTCAACAAGGAAGCGCCGTTCGATCCGTACACCTACGGCGGCACGAACTACAACCCGGCCTTCCACCAGGCCGGTGCGGTCGGTCGCTTCTTCACGGCGGGTCTGAAGTACACGTTCTAAACCGCGGCACGCGGTTGACGTGAATGGCCTGGCCCCGAAAGGGGCCAGGCTTTTTTGTTGGATAATGTTTTCGGCCAGCGCCTTCGCCCCAAAGGATCGCGGTAAAACGCACAACGCATGAACGAACGAAAGACCGTCGCGACGTACGATGGACGCATTCTCCTGGCCTTCGCCATCGTCTACATCGTCTGGGGCTCGACCTATCTCGCGATCCGTGTCGGCGTGCATGAAGCGCCGCCGATCCTGTTCGCCGGCCTGCGCTTCCTGATCGCGGCGCCGCTGATGCTGGCGTACGCGGCCTGGAGCGGGATGCGCTGGCCGACCTCGCGGCGCGATTGGTGGGTGATCTCGGTGACGTCGCTGATGATGCTGGTCGGGGCGAACGGCATGGTCACCTGGGCCGAGCAGTGGGTGCAGTCGAATCAGGCGGCCTTGATCGTGGCGACCTCGGCGCTGTGGATGGCGGGCTTCGGCACGCTCGGCGCGAGCGGCGAGCCGCTCGGGCGTGCGACGCTGGCCGGACTGGTCGTCGGCTTTCTCGGTGTCGCGGTGCTGGTCGGTGACGGTTTGCGGCTCGAGGCGGCGCCGTGGCCGGCCTATCTGATGCTGATCCTGTCGCCAATCCTCTGGGCCGGCGGCTCGATCTTCGCGCGGCGTTATCCGCTCACTTGCGCGCCGCTGATGACGGCGGCGCTGCAGATCCTGATCGCCGGCGTGGTGCAGACCGGGCTTGGTCTCGCGCTCGGCGAGGCCGCAGCATGGCGTTGGACGCCGAACGTCATCGGCGCCGTGCTGTATCTCGCGGTGTTCGGCTCCTGTGTCGCGTTCGGCGCGTATTACTGGCTCGTGCATCAGGTGACGCCGGCGCAACTCGGCACCTACGCCTACGTGAATCCGGCGGTCGCGGTCGTGCTCGGCTGGCTGCTGCTCGGCGAACGGCTGAGCACGATGCAGCTCGGCGGCACGCTGATCATCCTGTTGTCGGTCGTCGCCGTGACGCTGGCGTCGCGGCGACCGCGCAAGGCCTGATCGATGCGGCGCCGCACGCCTCGGAGGCTCGCGGCTGCGCTGATGCTGGCCATGCTAGCCCTGCCGGTGCAGGCGGAGCAGGTGCTGCGCATCGGCAACGGTCCGGAACCGGAATCGCTGGACCCGCAGCGCATGTCCAGTGTCAGCGCGCTGAATATCGCGCGCGATCTGTATGAGGGTCTGACGCGCATCGGCCCGGATGGCCGGGCGCTGCCGGCGGCGGCGCAGGGCTGGCAAGTCGGTGACGGAGGGCGGCGCTACACCTTCCAGCTGCGCCCGGGCCTGCGCTGGTCGAACGGCGAGCCGCTGACGGCGGAGGACTTCGCCGCCGGCCTGCGCCGTCTGGTCGATCCGCGCACCGGCGCGCCGTTCGCGCAGCTGCTGTCGTGCATCGTCAACGCGCAGGCGATCAGCGAGGGCCGCGCGCGTCCCGAACAGCTCGCGGTCTGGGCGCTGGGGCCTTCGCAGGTGCAGATCCTGTTGCGCGCGCCGACGCCTTACCTGCCGAGCTTGCTCGCGCATCCGGCGAGCTTTCCCACCTACCGGCCGGCGCTCGCGCGCTATGGACGCGAGTTCGCGCGGCCGGGCCGGCTGGTCGGCAATGGCGCGTTCCGCCTCGATCAGTGGGTCGTGCAGGGGCAGATCGAGCTGGTCCGCAATCCGCACTACTGGGACGACGACCGCACCGCGCTCGATCGCATCCGTTATGTGCCGAGCGACGATGTCGCAGCCGAGCTCAAGCGCTATCGCGCCGGCGAGCTCGACGTGACCTCCGAGATTCCGCTCGTGCAGGCGCCGCAGCTGCGCGCGCGGCTCGGTGACGAGCTGCATGTCGCGACCTATCTCGGCAGCTATTTCTACGGCTTCAACATGGAGCGTGCGCCGCTGGCGGCGCAGCCCGGGCTGCGCCGCGCGCTGGCGATGGTCATCGACCGCGAATTGATCGTCGCCAAGGTCATGAATGGCTTGGCGCGGCCCGCCTATGGCTGGGTGCCGCCCGGCGTTTCGGGTTACGCGCCGCAGTCAGTCGACTGGGCAGCCTGGCCGATGGCGCGCCGCCTCGCGGAGGCGCGCCGCCTCTATGCCGCCGCCGGCTATACGCCGGCGCATCCGTTGCGTGTCGAGCTGCGCTACAACACGCACGATGATCACAAGCGCATCGCGACGGTCGTCGCCGCCATGTGGAAGCAGACGCTCGGTGTCGAAGCGACGCTGATCCACGAGGAGAACAAGGTCTTTCTCGCCAAGCGGCGCCTGCGGCGCGAAACGCAGATCTTCCGTGCCGCCTGGATCGGCGACTACGACGATACGAGCAGCTTCCTCGACGTGCTGGCGAGCGACAACGGCCGCAACGATACCGGCTGGCGCGATCCGCAGTACGACGCGCTGCTGGCGGCCGCGGCCACGGAGGCTGATCCGGCGCGGCGTGCCGGCCTGCTCGCCGAGGCCGAGCGCCGGGCGCTCGACGCACTGCCGGTGATCCCGATCTACTGGTACGTGTCCAAGCATCTGGTGAAGCCGTATGTGCGCGGCTGGCGCGATAATCTGCTCGACTACCACTACGGCAAGGACCTGAGCCTCGCGCCCGGATGATCGCGTTCGCGCTACGACGCCTGCTGTCGGCGGTGCCGACGCTTTTCGTGCTGGTCACGCTGGCGTTCTTCCTGATGCGCGCCGCACCGGGCGGTCCGTTCGACGGCGAGCGCACGCTGCCGCCGCAGATCGAGGCAGCGCTGGCCGCCGAATACCACCTCGACGAGTCGCTGTGGCGCCAGTATCTGCGCTATCTCGGCGGTCTGGCGCGCGGCGATCTCGGCCCTTCGTTCCAGTACGAAGGCTATCGCGTCGGCGAGCTGATCGCGGCCGCACTGCCGGTCTCGCTGAGCCTCGGCGCCGGCGCCCTGCTGCTCGCGCTCGCCCTCGGCGGCGCGATCGGCATCGTCTGCGCGCAACGGCCGGACGGCGCTGTCGATCGCGTG
Source organism: Solimonas variicoloris DSM 15731 (assembly GCF_000382285.1). GTDB lineage: Bacteria > Pseudomonadota > Gammaproteobacteria > Nevskiales > Nevskiaceae > Solimonas > Solimonas variicoloris. The sequence goes on from NZ_KB907928.1 coordinate 7,050, forward strand.
CTTGGTGCAGTCGTGCTGCTGGGCGTGTCGGTGCCGAACTATGTCGTCGCCCCGCTGCTGGTGCTGCTGTTCGCGATCGGGCTCGGCTGGCTGCCGGCCGGCGGCTGGCGGCCGGGCACGCTCGCCGACGCGCTGCTGCCGACGATCGCGCTGGCCTTGCCGCAGATCGCCTACGTGGCGCGCCTGCTGCGTGCCGGCCTGCTCGATGCGCTGGCCGCGCCGTACGTGCGCACCGCGCGCGCCAAGGGTCTGCCGGAACGCACGATCCTGTTCCGCCACGCGCTGCGTCCGGCGCTGCTGCCGGTGATCTCGCATCTCGGCCCGGCGGCGGCAGGCCTCATCACCGGCTCGGTCGTCGTCGAGCAGGTCTTCAACATCCCCGGCCTCGGACGCTACTTCGTGCAGGCGGCGCTCAACCGCGATTACACGCTCGTGCTCGGCGTGGTGCTGCTCTACGGCACGCTGATCGTGATGCTGAACTTCGTCGTCGATCTGCTCTACGGCGCGCTCGATCCGCGCCTGCGTCCGGCATGAACGGCGTGCGCATCCTGCTCGCGGATCGGCGGCTGCTCGCGGCGGTGCTGGCGCTGGCCGCGGTGCTGGCGCTGGTGCTGGTTGGCCCGTGGTTCAGTCCGTACGCCTGCGACGAGATCGACTTTGCCGGCGATTGGTCGGCGCCGCCGTCGGCCAGCGGCGCGCACTGGTTCGGCACCGACAGCCTCGGCCGCGACCTGTTTGTGCGCACGCTCTGCGGCGGACGGCTGTCGCTGCTCGTCGGTCTGGTCTCGACGCTGGTGTCGCTGGCGATCGGCGTCGCCTGGGGCGCGCTCGCCGGCTATCGCGGCGGCCGTCTCGACCAGACGATGATGCGCGCCGTCGATGTGCTCTACGCGCTGCCGTTCATGTTTTTCGTGATCGTGCTGATGGTGCTGTTCGGCCGCCATCTGCTGCTGATCTTCATCGCCATCGGCGCCGTCAACTGGCTCGACATGGCGCGCGTCGCGCGTGGCCAGACGCTGGCGCTGCGCCGGCGCGAGTTCGTCGCCGCGGCGCGGCTGTCGGGGCTCGATGACTTGCAGATCGTGCGCCGCCACATCGTGCCGAATCTTGCCGGCCTGGTCGTCATCTATGCGGCGCTGACGCTGCCGCAGGTGATCCTGATCGAATCGTTCCTGAGCTTCCTCGGGCTCGGCGTGCAGGAACCGGCGACCAGCTGGGGCGCGCTCGTCAACGACGGCGCGCGCGAGATGGAAAGCGCGCCGTGGTCGCTGCTGTTCCCGGCCGGGTTCCTGACGACGACCTTGCTGCTGCTCAACGTCATCGCCGAGCGCCTGCGTGCGGCGCTCGAGCGGCCCGGATGCTGAGGCGCTGACGATGCTCGAAGTGCGCGAACTGAGTGTCGCCGACCGGCACGGGGGCCCGATCGTCGAGGCGCTGTCGTTCTCGCTGCCGCCGGCCGGCAGCCTCGCGATCGTCGGTGAATCCGGCTCCGGCAAGACGCAGGCCGCGCTGTCGCTGCTCGGCTTGCAGGACCCGGCCCTGCGCGTCGGCGGCAGCGTGCGCTTCGACGGCGTCGAACTGCTCGGCGCGCCGGCCTCGCGCCTGCGCGCGCTGCGCGGCGCGCGCATCGGCTTCGTTTTCCAGGATCCTTCGACCAGCCTGAATCCGTACCTCAGCGTCGGTCTGCAGATCGCCGAAACGATCGAAGTGCATCGCGGCCTGACCCGCGAGGGAGCGCTTGCCGAAGCGCGACGCCTGCTCGAAGCCGTACGCATCGGCGATGCGGCGCGACGCCTCGCGCAATATCCGCACGAGCTGTCCGGCGGCATGCGCCAGCGCGTGATGATCGCGATCGCGCTGGCCGGCCGGCCGCAGCTGCTGATCGCCGACGAGCCGACCACGGCGCTCGATGTCACCGTGCAGCAGCAGCTGATCGGCTTGCTCGCCGAACTGCGCCGCACGTTCTCGCTGGCGCTGCTGCTGATCACGCACGATCTCGGTCTGGTCGCCGAGCTTTGCGAGCGCACCCTGGTGCTCTATGCCGGGCAGATGATGGAAGAGGGCCGGACCTCCGCCTTGCCGTCTGCGGCCACGCATCCGTATACGCGCGCCCTGCTGCGCGCGCGGCCGCATCTCGATGACGATCCGGACTCGCCGCTGCGCACGATTCCCGGCGCGTTGCCGGCACGCGGCGAGAGCCGGCGCAGCTGCGTGTTCGCGCCGCGCTGCGCGCACGCGCAGGCGCCGTGCCGGACCACGCCGCCGGCGCTGACGCCGGCACGCGATGGCCGCCGGCGCTGCCATCTCGGCATCGCGGAAATCGGCGTTTCCGAGGCGCGCGGTCAGTAATCCGGAAATCCCTTGCGCACGCAAGGTTTTCGCCGATAATCGCAGCAACGGCAGCCACTTCAAGCGGAACACCGCGCGGCGCCGAAACGGTCGACTCGAATCGACCGGCACTGCCCAAGTGCGAAAAATGGGGGGAGAAGCCATGCGACAGCGTTACGCGTTTGCGTCCGCGGTGATGGCCGCGGTCGTGGTGTTGCGGGCGGGCACGGCGGAGGCGATCAGCTTTAGCCTGCCCTGGGACGAGGCGACGCAGATCGAAGGCGTGCTGAACACGACGGTGACAGCCGGCGTGGCGGTGCGCATGCAGGAGCGCTCGGAGAAGCTGGTCGGCAAGGCCAACAACGATCCGGGCATCTGCGGCCGCATCGAGAGCAACGGCCAGCCGCGCATCCACTATCAGTCGTGCCAGGGATTGTTCCGGCAGCAGACTTTCCCGGCCGAGCGGCTGGTCGCGGCGCGCGGCCAGTACTCGATCAACTCCGACGACGGCAACCTCAACTACGATCGCTACGACGTCGTGCAGGCGCCGTTCAAGATCACCCAGGATCTGACCCTCACGCTCGGCGACTGGGGGCTGTTCGCGAAGGGACTGTACTTCTACGACGCAGTCAACAACGACTTTCGCGAGTACCATCCGAATCGCATCACGTCCGACAACTATCTGGATGTCGGCTTCGTCTCCAAGCCGGGCAGCGAACTGCTGCCGATTGCGCTGCCGCTGCCGGTCGCGACGCTGATCGTGCGCAACGATTCGCGGCCGTGTCCGGCGTATCGCAATCCGAGCGGCGGGCCCTGCGGCATCGTCTACGGCCCCGGCGGCGTCGTGCGCAACCAGCGCCGCGACGGCGAGACGCTGCGCCAGATCGGCAGTGATCTGCAGCTGCTCGACGCCTACGTCTACGGCAGCCTGCCGCTGCCGTTCGATCGGGAGCTGACCGTCAAGCTCGGCCGCCAGACGCTGAACTGGGGCGAGTCGACGCTGCTGGTGTTCGACTCGATCAATTCCATCAATCCGGTCAATACCAACAACTTCTTTCGCGTCGGCTATCAGGTCGAGGAAGTGTTCACGCCGGTCGGCATGCTGTTCGCGTCGCTGGAGCCGTTCGAAAACGCGACGCTCGAAGCCTTCTATCAGTACGAGTGGCAGCCGCTCGAGGCGCCGGCACCCGGATCGTACCTGTCGTTCCTCGACGTCGGCACCCGCAACGCGATCCGCAATGCCAGCGTCAGCTTCGGCGGCGCCGCCGAGGATCCGCAGGGCCTGGGCATGCTGCTCGACAATCCGCTGTCCGGCATCACCAATACCACGACGACGATCGAGCGGCTCAGCGACCGGCGGCCCGACAACGGTGGCCAGTACGGCATCGCGCTCAAGTACTTCGCCGAGTGGCTCGGCAGCGGCACCGAACTGGGCTTCTATTTCGAGAACTACCACGCGCGCAATCCGTACGTGAGCTTCTATGCCGTCGAGGAGTCGTGCTCCAAGCACACCACCAGCACGCTGGAATTTCTCGCCGCCTGTTCGAATGTGCCGCTGCTGCACGCGCTGCTCCGGCCGAACGATCCGGAAGGCGCGAGCAGCGACGCGGTCGGCTTCGACAGCGCCAAGCTGCAGGTCGAGTATCCGGAGAACATCAGGATGTTCGGCCTGTCGTTCAACACCACGCTCGGCGACTGGTCGCTGCAGGGCGAGCTCGCGTACCGGCCGGACGCGCCGATGCAGGTCGATCTGGAGGATCTGGCGTTCGCCGCGTTCGGCCCGACGCTGAGCAACTGCCATCTGCCGAACGCCGGCTGTGTCGGCACCGGCAACGGTCTCGGTCTGGTCACCGGCGCCCTGCCGCCGGCGCTGCAGCAGGCGGTTGGCGACCTCGTCAGCCTGCTCGGCCTCGACAGCATCGACGCGCTCGGCGGCATCGGCATCTACGAGGATCCCAGTGTGTGCTCGCTGGTCCTGAGCGCGGATACCTGCCTCTATCGCGGCAGCGATTTCGTGCGCGCCGACGGCCGCGCCGGCGGCTTCAACGACACCTACGATCTGCTCGTCGGCCACATGCCCGGTTCGGGGCGCGCGTTTCCGGCGTTCATCACGCCGTACCGCGGCACGACCGTCGGCACCAATCCGGGTTCGGACCCGGGCCGGCCGTACAAGCGCAGCAACCCGGGCTACATCCGCGGCTGGGAGAAGTTCGACACCTACGAATTCAATCTCGGCGGCACCTACGTGATGGGCGCGACCGACCGCTTCAACGTGTTCGGCGCCGATCAGGTCATCACGCTGCTCGAAGCCGGCGCGACCTGGGTGCCGGGCCTGCCGAGCCTCGATCGCCTGCAGCTCGAAGCGCCGGGCACGTACACGCATGCGAGCGCCGGCGCCGACGGCTCGGGCGCGGACGGCTCGCGCCAGGCCTGCTCGACGAACGTCGCCTGCAGCGTCGGTCCCGACGGCCTGCGCTTCAATCCGCACCAGCAGAATCGCCGCTACTTCCCGGACAAGCTGTCCTGGGGCTACGTGCTGATCTCGCAAATCAAGTACGAATCGGTGCTGCCGAACATCTCGCTGATGCCGATGATCGTCTGGAAGCACGACGTGCAGGGCACCGCGCCGGGCCTGGCCGCGAACTTCATCGAAGGCCGCAAGCAGGCCGACGTCAGCGTCGAGGCGCGCTACCAGGCGAGCCTGTCGCTGAATCTCGGCTACACCTGGTTCTTCGGTGGCGGCGAGGCCAATCTCTATCGCGACCGCGACGTCGCGCGCGTGTTCCTGAAATACCAGTTCTGAGGCAGCCGGCTCAGGCGATCGGTGCGCCGTCCGGCGGCGCGCCGTCGTCAGCGTCCGGGCTCAGCAGATGCACGCGCCCGTCCGGCGCCAGCGCGCCGAGCACGAGGAACTGGCTCTTGAAGCCGGCGATGCGCTTCTCGCCGAGGTTGATCGCGCCGACCACGCGGCGGCCGATCAGCTGTGCCGCCGGGTAGTGTGTCACCTGCGCGCTGGTCTCGAGCACACCGACCACCGGGCCGAAGTCGACGCGCAGCCGGTAGGCCGGCTTGCGCGCCTGCGGGAACGGCTCCGCCGCCAGCACCGTGCCGACGCGCAGATCGACGGCGAGGAAGCCGTCGACGCCGCAGACGTCCTTGCGCGGCAGCTTGTCCGGGGCGTACGGCAAGGCCGCACCGTCGATCACATGCTGGACCATCGTTGCAGAATCCTTAAGGGAAGCGTCACGCGCGCCGGCGGAAGCGCCGTGACGCGCGGCTTACGGGGTTTGCGGCGTCGGCACGGCGACGCGCCATTCGCGCAGCGCGTGCGTCGAGCCTTCCTGGACTTGCTTGAGCGCGTCGTAGACGCGCGCCGGCAGGCCGGTGTCGGTGAAGCGGATCGCACGCTCGCCGTCGCCGATCTCGCTGACCTTGACCAGGCGCGCCGCGGTGCCGACGCCGAACGCGGCGCCGAGCTGGCCGGCCATTTGCGCGGCGGCGAGTTCGTCGAGGCTGATTCTCTGTTCGGACACGCGCAGGCCTTCGGCGCGCAGTAGGCGCAGCACGCTGTCGCGCGTGATGCCGGCCAGAATGGTGCCGTCGAGCGGCGGCGTCAGCACTTCGTCGCCGATCTGCACGAAGACGTTCATCGTGCCGGCTTCGGCGAGTTCGCGTCGCGTGAGCGCGTCGAGCCAGATCACGTCGTCGTAGCCGTTCTCGCGGGCGCGCTGCAGGCCGGCGAGGCCGGCCGCGTAATTGCCGCCGGTCTTGGCCGCGCCGAGGCCGCCGGGCGCGGCGCGCGTCAGCTCGTGTTCGGCCCACAGGCGCAGGTGCTTCGGCGCCGGGTCGGCGCTCGGCGTGACGGCGACCGCGAGGCGGTGGCGCGTCGCCGGCCGGAAGCCCAGCGCTTCCTCTTCCGCATACAGCGTCGGGCGCAGGTACAGCGCGCCGCGGCCGTGCGGCGGCACGTAGCGGGCGTGCACCTGCACCGCGAGCTGGCACAGCGTCATGAACAGATCTTCCGGCGGTTCCGGCATCACCACGCGGCGCGCGCTCTGCTGCAGGCGGCGCGCATGGTCGCGCGGACGGAAGAGATGAATCTGGCCGCGCGGATCGCGATAGGCCTTGAGTCCCTCGAACACGGACAGGCCGTACTGCAGGCCGCCGCTGGCGACCGGCACCGGCAATGCGTTGCGCACGCTGACGGTCGGCGCGTGCCAGTGGCCGTCCTCGCCATGCTGCGCATGCACGAGATAGGGGCCGAGCACGCGGCCGAAGCCGAGTGCTTCCGGTTCCGGCCAGTCGGACGGCAGGGGTGCTTCGTAAAGCCCGGTCGGGGGCGTGTGCATCGTCATCACTCCATCGTTCATTGCAAAAGCTTAACCAAGCGCCTCGATGTTGGCGCTGCCCGGCGTCACCATCGGCAGCACCATTTCCTCGGCCGCGATCGGCGCGCGGATCAGCATCGGGCCCGGCTGCGCGAAGGCTTCGCGCAAGGCCTGTGCCGGATCGCGCACGAAGCCAAGATCCAGCGCCGGCACGCCGAAACCCTCGGCGATCGCGCAGCACGACGGCGGCTGCCGGTACAGCGAGCCGCTGTAGCGCGCGTCGTAGAACAGATTCTGCTGCTGGCGCACGAGGCCCAGCGCGCTGTTGTCCATCACCACGATCTTCACGTTGGCCTGAGTCTCGGCCAGCGTCGCCAGTTCCTGCACCGTCATCAGCAGCGAGCCGTCGCCGGAGAAACAGACCGCGCCGGCGCGCGGAAGTGCCAGCGCCGCGCCGATCGCCGATGGCAGGCCGAAACCCATCGTGCCGAGGCCGCCGGACGTCAGCCAGCGATCGCCGCGCGCGAACGGATAGGCTTGCGCGACCCACATCTGGTGCTGGCCGACGTCGGTGGTGATCGCCGTCGCCGGGTCGATCAGCGCCGCGATCGTGGCGATCAGTCCATACGGGCGGCGCGGATCGTCGCGCCCGGGCTGGGCCAGCGGGAACTCGCGGCGCAGCGTGCCGACGCGCGCCAGCCAGTCGGCGCGCAGCTGCGGGCGCGCAGCGTCGAGCAGCGCGCGCAGCGCGGCGCCGGCGTCGGCCTCGATCGCCAGTTCCGGGCGGCGCAGCTTGCCGAGTTCGCGGCGATCGGCGTCGATATGGATGACCTGCGCGTTCGGGGCGAAGCGGTCGAGGCGGCCGGTGGCGCGGTCATCGAAGCGCGCGCCGATCGCGATCAGCAGATCGCATTCGTCGAGCACGAGATTGGTGTAGCGCGCGCCGTGCATGCCGAGCATGCCGAGCGCCAGCGGATGGTCCGGCGGCAGCGTGCCGAGCGCCATCAGCGTGGTCGTCGTCGGCAGGCCGGCGCGTTCGGCGAAAGCCTGGGCGAGCCCCTGCGCGCGCGCCTGCGTGACGCCGCCGCCGAGGTAGAGGACGGGGCGCTGCGCGCGCTCGATCAGCCGCGCCGCCTGGGCGATCGCGGCGGCGTCCGGGGCCGGCGCGCGCTGCGGTGGCGCGGCGTCCGGAACGCGCTCGATGCGCAGGCGTTCGGTCTGCACGTCCTTGGGCACGTCGAGCAGCACCGGCCCGGGGCGGCCGCTCTCGGCGATGCGGAACGCTTCCGGCAGCAGGTCGAGCAGGTCTTCCGCCGAGCGCGCCTGGAACTGCGCCTTGGTGATCGATTCGACGATGTGGCCGGTGCGCACTTCCTGGAACGCGTCGGTGCCGATCAGCGCGCGCGGCACCTGGCCGGCGATGCAGACCAGCGGCACCGAGTCGGCCTTGGCGTCGGCGATCGCCGTCACCGTATTGGTCACGCCGGGACCGGAGGTCGCCAGGCAGACGCCGGCGCGGCCGGTGACGCGGGCGATGCCCTGGGCCATGAACGCGGCACCCTGTTCGTGGCGCGCGAGGATGTGCGTCAGTCGCGAATCGGCGAGCGCGCGGTACAGCGGCAGCAGCGCGCCGCCGGGAATGCCGGCGACGAGCGCCGCGCTCGGGCCGACCGCGTCGATGCGTCGCTCGAGGAAGCGGGTGATCAGTTCTGCGCCATTGATGTCCATAGTCGGTTCCGGCAAAGGTGGAACCCCTGGGGCGATGGACCGGCGGATGAGACCCTCAAAACAGAAAACCCCCGCCGGTCGCATGCGCCGGCGGGGGTTTTGTTTCGTGCAGCAGCCCCTACGGCGCGTCGTTAACGACGACCGCTACGAGTACGAGGGCAATCTGCTTGAACGGGTTCATTGATGTGCGTGAGCTTGAAGCGCGCGCAGTCTAGCCGCGTGCCTGAAGCTTGCGCAAGCGGCGGGCGTTCACGCCGTGCCTTTCTGGATGAACTCGATCTTGTAGCCGTCCGGATCCTCGACGAAGGCGATGACGGTCCTGCCGTGCTTCATCGGGCCGGCTTCGCGCGTGACCTTGCCGCCGCGCTGCCGGACCCGTTCGCAGGCCTGGGCGGCGTCGTCGACTTCGAGCGCGATGTGGCCGAAGGCGCTGCCGAGTTCGTAGCGATCGACGCCCCAGTTGTAGGTCAGCTCGATGACGGCGCCGTCGGCTTCGTCCTGGTAGCCGACGAAGGCGAGCGTGAACTTGCCGTCCGGGTAGTCGTCGCGGCGCAGCACCTTCATGCCGAGCACGTCGCGGTAGAACTGGATCGAGCGGTCGAGATCGCCGACCCGGAGCATGGTGTGAAGGATGCGCATGGCGGACTCCTGCGGAAAATGCGGCGGCGCGCAAGGTGCCAGCGCGCCGCCGCCGATGCAAGCCGGCCGCTGCCGCGCGGCGCTCAGAATGAGAACGCGAGACCGCGCCGCGCCGGCGGTTTGCGCGTCGATGCGCCCGGGCGGACGTCGATCGCGTCGATGCCGAGCGTGCGCTCCAGCGCGTCGAGCCGTGCGAACTGCGCGCACAGCGGGCGCGCCTTGGCTTCGAGCGCGTCGGCCTTCGGCTGGATGCGGCGCTCGACGATGCGCTCGGTGGCGTCGGCGCGCGCCTCGATCCGGCCCGGATTGACCAGCGCGGTGAACACCATCGCGGCGATGTTGCCCGTCATGTCGGCGGCGAGGTCTTCGGCCAGCGCATCGATCTCGGCGTCGAGGGCTTCGTCGTCGGCGTCGCCGCCGACACTGCCGCGCAGCAGCTCGCGGCCGTTGTAGCGCGCATGAATGTGTTCGCTGAGCGTGGTCATGCGCTTTTCGTACTGGCGCAGGTCGTGACGGTCGCCGCCGAGCGCGGCGAACGACACGGTCACCGCCTCCAGGCCCAGCATCGCGCCGTCGATGGCGATCTCGCTGACCGCCGGCACCACGCGCTGCAGGCCGCGACGATAGTCGTCGGCGGCGCGGTGCTGGGCGGCGTCGAGCGTCAGCTCGCGACCATCGCGGAAGAGGCGATCGCCTTCGAGGCGGTAGTGCGCGTCGTCGCCGCGCAGTTCGACGGCGTCGCCGTCGAGACGGATGTCGGCGCGCAGCTCGCAGCGGCAGCCGTCGTCGGCGGCCTGGGCGACGCCCGGCAGTGCGAGGCTGGCGACGAGCAGGGCGAGCGGAGCAAGGGCAAGCGGCTGAGACATGGTCGGAACTCCCGTTTTTGGCGTTTGTGCCGGGAGTGGAGCAAGCCCTTTGCCAGTTATTTACACTTTATTAATCAATATCTTGAAAAATTACTCGAAAAAGGATGTGGCGAATCTGGCGAATCCCATGCGCAAATCCGCCAGATCTTGGCGTCAGCGAATTCCCATCGGCCCCGACCCGGGCAGGCGCGAAACCAGATCGGCGCCGCACAGCTTCGACGGGGTGTAGGCGCCGCCGGCCGGGCGGTTCTGCGTGAGGAAATCGACCACCGCGAGCGCGCCGGTGATCGTCAGCGCATAGCCGTTGGCGACCTTGATGCGCGCCGTCCGCGTCTGGCCGGCGGCGTTGCGTGCCTCGCCCCAGACGTAGGTCGCCAGCGTTTCGCGCTGTTGCGCGTTCGGGCCTTTCACGGTCTTGCCGATGCGGTTTTTCAGGAAGCGCTGCACCGGCGGCAGGCCAAGGAACCAGCGGACGTAATTGGCGCGCCGGGCATTGGCGATCATCGCCGGCGAGCCCGGGATGAAGACTTCGATATTGGGGATGCCGGTGCTGAAATAGGCGGTGCAGACGTCGCCCCAGGGAATCGTCATCGCCAGCTTTTCGCCGTCGCCGAAGTCGATGCGGCGCACGTGATAGGCGAGCGGTACGGCGCGGATGATGCCGTTCTCGCGCACCTTGCCGCCCTGCGCGAGGCCTTCGACCGAGGTCTTGGCGGTGCCCGGCGAGAAGCCGGAGCGCGAGTCGAAGCCGAGCGCCAGATGCGTGGCGTCGGGCAGCGCGGCCTTGAGGGCGGCGGCGACGCAGTCGGTCGGGATCACGTCGAAGCCGACGCCGGGGCAGACCACGACGCCGGCGGCCGCGGCGCGTTCGTGCTGGCGATGCGCATGCTCGAACACGGAAATCTCGCCGGTAATGTCGAGATAGTGCGCCTTGGCCTGCAGGCAGGCTTCGAGCATCGGCGCGCTGGTCGCCGAGAACGGACCGGCGCAGTGCAACACCAGGCCGATGCCGTCGAGGCCGCGCGCCAGTGTGGCCGCGTCGTCGAGGCCGAACACGCGGTGTTCGAGCTGCAGTTCGGCGCCCAGCGCCGCGAGCTGGTCGGCGCGGCGGCCGGCCAGTACCGGCCGGATGCCGCGCTGCACCGCTTCGCGCGCGATCAGCTCGCCGGTGTAGCCGTTGGCCCCGTAGATCATCCATTTCATCGCACTGGCTCCTGACAGACGCGTGGGTTCAGCCCATCTTGGCGACGAGCGACAGCGGCAGATGCCGCATCGCGAAGCCTAACGGCATCCACGGCCAGCGTGGAACACAGGCGCTCTGCGGCTCCCGGTCGATGGCGTCGGCGAGCAGGCGGCAGCCGGTTTCGGTGTCGATCATGAACGGCGTCTTTTTCACCTTCTCGTTGATCTCCGAGCGGATGTAGCCCGGGTAGATCGTGCTGACCCGGATCGGCTTGCCGATCAGGTCGGCGCGAATGCCTTCGGCGAGCGCGGCGACGCCGGCCTTGGTCGCGGCATAGGTCGTCAGATTGCGCGGCATGCCGCGCATGGCGCTCATCGACGAGATCACGACCAGATGGCCGGCGTTCTGCGCGCGGAAGATCTCGAGCGCCGCCTCGCACTGCGCGAGTGCGGCGACGAAGTTGGTTTCGGCGGTCTTGCGGTTGGCGTGGAAGTACCCGGTGCCGAGCGGCTGACCCTTGCCGAGGCCGGCGTTGACGATGATGCGGTCGAGGCGGCCGAGTTCGTCGCGGAAGCTGCGGAACACTTCGAACACCTGGCCGTAGTCCAGCACGTCGAGCGCGCGCACGGCGATGCGCAGCTTCGGGTATTGCACCGCCAGTTCCGCCTTCAGCTCGTCGAGGCGCTCGGTGCGGCGCGCGCACAGCGCGAGATCGTGGCCGCGGGCCGCGAATTCGCGGGCCATGCCGCGGCCGAGGCCGGAGCTGGCGCCGGTGATGAGGATGGTCTGGCGCGTCGGGTGTCTGCTCATGGGGCGTTTCCGGAAGATCGTTGACGCGAGCCGCCGGCGACGGCGGCTGGAGTCAGCGGACGGTTGGGGCGGCTCGGATGGTGGTGTTGCGGCCGGCTAGCGATACGAAATCAGGCGGCTGTCGTGCTCGAAGTGGGCATGCTCGTTGAAGCTCGACAGGTACAGGCCGCGCTCGCTGTAGATCAGCTTGGTGACGGCGGCGTTGGCGAGCGTCCAGTTCAGCTGCGCGGCGTGCAGGTCGGTCAGCGCCAGCCGCTCGCGCACGACGGCCGTGATCGGCCCGCCCGAGGTGAAGACCAGCGCCGTCTTCGAGCGGCCCAGCGTTTCGCGCAGGCGCTGCACGCCGGCCTCGACGCGGCCGCAGAAGCCGCACCAGGTCTCCGCATAGTCGGCGTCGTGCTCGCCGGAAATCCAGCGCTTCATGCCCTCGGCGAAGATGTCCTGGAACGCGCGGCGCGGGTTCGGCGTCGCCGCCAGCTCGGCCATCATCAGGGCCTTGTCGCGAAAGCGCGGGCGGTAGGCCTCGATCATCATCTCGTGGTCGTACTCGTTCCACGCCGGATCTTCCTGCCACTGCGCCGTGCGCTGCATCGCCGTCAGGCAGCCCTGCGCGGTCTGGCGGTGACGGCGCAGCTCGCCGCAAACGACGAGGTCCGGCGTTACGCCGCGCGCCGCGAGCGCGCGGCCGAGCACGCCGGCCTGCTCGGAGCCTAGCGTCGAGAGCTGGTCGTAATCGCCGGCGCCGAACGAAGCCTGGCCGTGGCGGATGAGATAGATCGCACCCATGTGTGGCTCAGCGACGTGACTGGCGCATCAGCTTGCGGCTGCGCCAGATCAGATAGTTGGCGAGCAGCCAGAACTGCTTGAAGGCCGGGTTGCGCGTCTGCTGGTGGTGGTAGCGGTAGTAGATCTGCTGGATGATCACCGCCAGCCGGAACAGGCCGTAGACCTCGTAGAACGTCCAGTTCTGCGGCTTGAGGCCGGTTCTGGCGCAGTAGTAATCGACGATCTCGCGGCGCGTCATCATGCCCGGCAGGTGCGAGGGCTGGCGGCGCATGCTCTTGATGAAGCGGTCGTCGTCGGCCTGCGACCAGTACGCGAGCGTGGTGCCGAGCTCCATCAGCGGATCGCCCAGCGTCGCCATCTCCCAGTCGAGCACGCCGATCACGCGCGTCGGGTCGGCCGGATCGAAGACCAGATTGTCGAGACGCCAGTCGTTGTGGATCACACAGGTGGCGACGTCGTCCGGCGTGTTGGCTTTGAGCCAGCGCATCACGTCGGCGCCGCGCATCACGTTCCAGGTACGCGCCTTCTCCCAGCGGTCGCACCAGCCGTCGATCTGGCGCCGGCAGTAGCCGCTGCCCTTGCCGAGCTTGTCGAGGCCGGCGGCTTTCCAGTCGACGCGGTGCAGCTCGATGAGCTTGTCGAACACGTTCTCGCACAGGCGGCGCGTCTGCTCGGGCGTCAGCGTCACGCCCGGCGGCAGGTTCTTGCGCGGGATCATGCCGACGATGCGGTCCATCACGTAGAACTCGCAGCCGATCACCGTTTCGTCGCGGCACAGGCCGACCATGTTGGCGACCGCCGGATAGACGGGTTTGAGCGCCTTCTGCACCGCGTACTCGCGGTTCATGTCGTGCGCCGACTTGGCCTTGGTGCCCGACGGCGGACGGCGCAGGATCAGGTCGCGGTTCTCGTACTCGAGGCGGTAGGTCCAGTTCGACGCGCCGCCGGCGTATTGCGTGACCTTGGGTGTGCCGTGCAGCTCGATGCCCTGCGCCTGCAGCCAGGCAGTGACGGCGGCGGCGTCGAGTTCCTCGCCTTGGCGGACTTGGCCGCCGCGGTCGATGCGGGCGGATTCGGAAGCAGCAGTCATGGTCGGTCGATGAAAGCTTCGATCAAGGGGTTGACGGTATCCGGACATTCGCGCCCGGCCAAGGGGGCGCGCCGAACGCGGCCGGCATGCCCGGGCGCACGCCGGCCACGGGCGGCGTTTCAGGCCCCGGCGTCGCCACGCGCTGCGGCCTTGCCCATCATTTTCTTGGTCGCGCGCTGCATCAGGCCGGCGTAGACCGCGTACGGCAGCAGGCGCTTGAGCCGCCAGATGCGGGCCTCGCGCTTGTGCGTGAGGATGTGGAAATCGCCGCGCGCGACGCCGGCGTAGACGAGCTCGGCGATATCGTCGGCGCTGCGCCGCGCCTGCGTCACCAGCTTGCTCATCATGCGGTTCGAGTCGCCGTCGGCGGCACGCGCCGACTCGGCCAGGTTGGTGCGGAAGAACGCCGGGCAGACCACCGAAACCTGGATGCGATCGCGCGCGAGTTCGACTTTCAGCGTCTCCGACAGCGCGACGACCGCCGCCTTGGTGGCGTTGTACGCCGACATCAGCGGCGGATGGATCAGGCCGGCCATCGACGCAGTGTTGACGATATGGCCGCCGCCTTGTGCGGCCAGCAGCGGCGCGAAGACCTTGCAGCCGCGCACGACGCCGAGCAGGTTGATGTCGACGATCCACTGCCAGTCGGCGATCGGCAGCTCGCCGATCGCGCCGCTGGCAGCGACGCCGGCGTTGTTGAAGACCAGATCGACGCCGCCCCAGTGCTGCTGCAGCCACTGCGCGGCGGCGGCCAGGTCCGCTTCCTCGCGCACGTCGCAGCGCAGGTAGTGCGCGCGCCCGCCGCGTGCCTGCAGCGCCTGCACGGTTTCGGCGCCGCGGGCGTCGTTCAGGTCGGCGATGCAGACCGAGGCGCCGGCGCGCGCGTAGCGTTCGGCCAGCGCGCGGCCGAGCCCGGACGCGCCGCCGGTGATGAAGACGCGCGACGCGCTCATGCGCGGATGCCGCGCTCGGCCATCAGCTTGGTGTATTTGCCGAGTTCGACGCGGGCGATCATGCCGCGGTGCACGGCGTCCGGACCGTCGGCCAGGCGCATCACGCGGGCATTGGCGAACATCGCCGCGAGCGGGAAGTCGTTCGACAGGCCGGCGCCGCCGTGCATCTGGATCGCTTCGTCGACGACCTGCTGCAGGACGTTGGGCGCCACCACCTTGATCGCGGAAATCTCGGTCAGCGCGGCGAGCGCGCCGACCTTGTCGATCTTCCAGGCCGCGTACAGCGTCAGCAGGCGTGCCTGGTCGATCGCGATGCGCAGCTCGGCGATGCGCTCGCGATTGGCGCCGAGGTTGATGAGCGGCTTGCCGAAGGCGACGCGCGTCAGGCCGCGCTCGATCATCAGCTCCAGCGCGCGCTCGGCGGCGCCGATACAGCGCATGCAGTGGTGGATACGGCCCGGCCCGAGGCGGCCCTGCGCGATCTCGAAGCCCTTGCCGATGCCCTTGATGAGATTTTCCTTCGGCACGCGCACGTTCTCGAAGTGCACTTCGCCGTGGCCGTAGGGCTCATCGTACTCGCCGAACACGGTCAGCATGCGCTGGATCTTGACGCCGGGGGCGTCGAGCGGCACCAGCACCATGCTGTGCTGCTGGTGGCGGTTCGCCTTCGGATCGGACAGGCCCATGAAGATGGCGACCTTGCAGTCCGGATGACCGATGCCGGTCGACCACCACTTCTTGCCGTTGATGACGACTTCGTCGCCGTCGAGCACGGCGGTCGCTTGCATGTTGGTGGCGTCGCTCGACGCCACGTCCGGCTCGGTCATGCAGAACGCCGAGCGGATCTCGGCGGCCAGCAGCGGCTTCAGCCAGCGTTCCTTCTGCTCCGGGCTGCCGTACTTCCACAGCACTTCCATGTTGCCGGTGTCCGGCGCGTTGCAGTTGAACACCTCGGGCGCGATGAAGCTGCGGCCCATTTCCTCGGCCAGCGGCGCGTACTCGACGTGCGACAGGCCGGCGCCGAGTTCGGCGTCGGGCAGGAACAGGTTCCAGAGGCCGGCGGCGCGCGCCTGGGCCTTCAGCGCGGCGACCTGCGGCGACACCGTCCATTTCTGCCAGTCGCCGCTGCTGCGCGCGGTTTGCTGTTCGTGCAGCAGGGCCGTCTCGACGGGCGCGACCTGCTCGCGCATGAACTGGCGGACGCGTTCGATGAGGTCCTGTGCGCGGGGACTGTGCGCGAATTCCATGGCCGTTTCTCCTCCGGGAGATGGTTTGATGCGCACACCTTACGACGCGCCGGATCATTCGATCCACTAATATTCCTGAATCATTTTTCATTCATATGGCGAATGAATGAGCCGCATCGACCTCAACCTGTTCCGCGTTTTCGACGCCGTCTACCGGGCCGGCAGCCTGACGCAGGCGGCCGCGCAGCTGCATCTCACGCAGCCGGCGATCAGCAATGCGCTGGCGCGCCTGCGCGCGCAGTTCGGTGACCCGCTGTTCGTGCGCGACGGGCGCCGCATCGCGCCGACCCCGCGCGCCCGCGCGGTCGCGCCGGAGATCGCGGCGGCCCTGCAGCTGCTGCAGCAGACGCTGTCGGCGCCGCAGGCTTTCGAGGCGGCGTCGGCGTCGCGCCGCTTCGTGATCGGCATGCGCGATCTGCTCGAGTTCGCGCTGCTGCCGCGGCTGACGCAGGAACTGTTGCGCGACGCGCCGAAGCTGCAGTTGCAGAGTGCGCGCATCGAGCGGCGCAAGATCGAGCGCGAGCTCGCGGCCGGCGCACTGGATCTGTCGATCGACGTGCCGATGCCGGTCGGCGAGGGCATCGTCCAGGAGGCGCTGTTCGAGGAGCATCTGTGCGTGGCGATGCGGCGCGATCACCCGCTTGCGAAGCGTACGTTGGGCATCCGGCAGTGGCTCGGTGCGCGGCATGTGGTGGTGTCGTCGCGGCGCATCGGCCAGGTGCTGGAGGATGGCGTGCTGCAGCGCGAGGGTCTGCGCCGCGACATCGCGCTGCGCTGCCAGCATTACTACGCGGCCTGCCATGTCGTGGCCAGCAGCGATCTGCTGCTCGTCCTGCCGCGCTACTACGGCGAATGGTTCACGGCGCACCTGCCATTGAAGCTGGTGCCGCTGCCGCTGGCCATGCCGAGCCTGCAGGTCATGCTCTACTGGCCGCGCAACGCCGAGCACGACCCCGGCCATGCCTGGCTGCGCGAGCGCATTCGCGCGCTCACGGCCCGCGGGGCGCCGCGTCCCTGAGAGGGCGGTGCCGCGCGATCAGTCGAAGCTGATGGTGGTCGTGCTGCCGGCGGCGACCGTGGCGTTCACGGTGTCGAGAAAGCCGAGACTGTCGGAGGCGTTCGGGGCGTCGTTGGCCGCCTTGCAGGTCCACGCCACGGTGTAGCTGCCGGCCGGCAGATTGCGGATCTCGAACAGGTACTCGCTGTTCGAGGAATCGTAGTCGAGCGGCGACGAGGCGAGGGGCTGGTCGCTGTGCGCATTGCTGCCATCGTCGTAGTAGTCGGTGGGCGTGACGCCGGAGCCGCTGTAGACGTAGACGGCGACACCGCTGCCGGCCGAACTGCCGCAGCTGCCGCCGGTCACCGAGCTTTCGGGGATCGAGCCGCTGATCGTGCCGCCGTTGCCGCTCTTGACGGCGCGGATGACGGGCGTGAATTCATACCCGGTGCCGGCGCTGTTCTTCACCAGAGAGAACGGCAGTTCGAGCGTCGTGATGATCCGGGCCGAATCGCCGCTCGACGTGCCGCTGTCGGACAGCGACAGGCTGATGCTCGCGTAGCTGGCCTGGCTCGACAGCGAGATCGGCAGCTGCGCGCCGCTGCTCAGCTGGACGTACGCGTCGGTGGTGTCAAATACCGGCCGGATGCCGACGAAATCGCCCGACAGATTGTTTTCGTTGATCAGTTCGAGCTGGCCTTCGTAGCGGTCGTCGTCGTTGAAGCTTTCCGAACGGCTGTACGGCGTCACGTCGAACGGGTTGTCGATGCCGGTGCCGTATTCGTCGACGCTGCCGTCGTCGGATTCCAGGTCCACGTCGGTGATGTTGAGTACCACTTTGCTGACGCCGCTGGGCGCGGCGACGGCCAGGTCGACGCTGAGCTGGGATTCGCAGCCGGCGAGCAGGATGGTGCCGAGAAGCACGGAAACGGGCGGAAGCTGACGATGAGAGGGCATGGCGTGCGCGGCATGAAATCGATGACGACACGGTAGACGCTGCGCCCATATCCAGGGGTTTCGTCCGGCACTGGATTTGTTTCGAAGTGTATCGGCCTGGAACAGCCCGTGGCCGGCGCTGTCAGACTGCGAGGGAGCCTGCCGGAAGTTGCGCGCGTGAACAAAGCCAAAGTGTTGCTGGTCGACGACGACGTCCGTCTGCGCCAGATGATGGCGGAATACCTGCTCCGTCACGGTATCGAATCCGAGGGCGTCTCGACCGCCGCGGCTGCCGTGCGGGCGCTGGCGCGCACGCGTTTCGATCTGCTCGTGCTCGATCTGATGCTGCCGGACGACGACGGTATCGCGCTGTGCCGGCGGCTGCGCTCGGCCGCGACGCCGATTCCGATCATCATCCTGTCGGCCAAGGGCGACGATGTCGATCGCATCGTCGGTCTTGAGGTCGGCGCCGACGATTACCTGGCGAAGCCCTGCAACCTGCGCGAGCTGGTCGCGCGCATCTTCACGGTGCTGCGCCGCATCGGCCAGTCGCCACGCGCCGACGCCGTGTCCACGCCCAAGCAGGTCGGCATCGGTGAATTCGAGCTCGACTTGTGGTCGCGCGCGCTGACCCGACACGGCGACGCGGTGCACATCACCACGCGCGAGTACCAGCTGCTCGAGGCCCTGGTCCTGCACGCGCGCCGCGTGCTCAACCGCGACGAGCTGATGACCTTGACCAACGGACGCCCGAGCGATTCGCTGTCGCGCTCGATCGACATCCTGATCTCGCGTCTGCGTCAGGTGCTCGAACCGGATCCGTCGTCGCCGCGCTACATCCAGACGGTGTGGGGCCGTGGCTACATGTTCGTGCCCGACCAGCCGGCATGAGCCTGCGCTGGTGGCTGGGCCTGCTGGTGGCCGCGGCGGTGATCGCGGTGCCCACGATCAACGTGGTTCTGCTGCATTTCTTCCCGCCGCCGGTACCGGAGTTCCGGCTCGCGGATTGTCCGCCGGTGCTCGTCGAGTCCGGGCGTGCGTCGCCCTGGGCCTGCGCGCACGCCCGCGACGGCGGCCAAGGCGCGGCGGGGCCGGGCGCCGCGCCGGGCACGGCTGATACAGAAGCGGGGCCTCCGGCGCCGGACGAACGGCCGCCGCCGCGCTTCGCGGGCGAAGGCGGCGACCCTGCGCTGCGCATGCCGCCGCGGGAACCGCGCGCAAGCGTCGGTTTCGGTGCGCCGCTGGTGATGGCGACGCGCGACGGCTTCGGGCCGAGGGGCGGGGCGTTCGAAGCGGTCGGCCGGCATTTCCTGTGGATCAATCTGGTCAGCCTCGGCATCGTCGTGGTGCTGGCGATGCTGGCGTTCTCGCTGATTGTGCGCTGGCCGCTGCGCGGCCTGCTGCTGGCCATCGAGGACGTCGAGCACGGCGGCATCCCGGCGGCCGGCGGCATGATGGCCATGCCCCGCGAGCTGCGCCAGATCGGCACCGCGCTGCATCGCCTGGCTCGGCAGCTGCAAGGCGGCAACCAGGAGCGCGAAACCATGCTGGCCGGCATGTCGCACGATCTGCGCTCGCCGCTCGCCCGTATCCAGGCGGCGATCGAACTGCGCGCCCGTCCGGACGAGGACTGGACGCCGGTGCTGCGCGACGTCCACGAGATCGACCACATCATCGGCCAGTGCATCGACTACGTCCGCGACGGGCAGGACGAGCCGAGCGTGCCGCTGTCGCTCGATGAGCTGGTGCGTGCGGTGATCCGACCGGCATCCGATCAGGACGTCGAGCTAGCGCTGGCGGCGCCGGAACGGCTGCCGCTGCGCCGGCAGTCGATGATGCGGGCGGTACGGAACCTAATCGACAATGCGCGGGTCCATGGTTCCGCGCCGATCCGCGTCCGTACCTTCCGCGAGGGGGGGGATGCGGTTCTGAGCGTCGAGGACGAGGGGGCAGGCATCGATCCGCAGCAATGGGAGCGCCTGCTCAAGCCGTTCGCCCAAGGCGCCCGGGCCCGCAGTCCGGGTGGTGCCGGGCTGGGGTTGGCGATTGTCCAGCGGGTGGCCGCGCAGCATGGCGGCCGTCTGGTAATGCGGGTGGTGAGTCCGGGGACGCCGTTCGCGGTCCAGTTGCGTCTCCCGGCGGATTCGGTAGGGTAGTGCGCCTTTTTCTAGGGAGTCGGCGCTGGTGATACAGTCCGACACAAAGCCATTCACAACGCTGGGCGAGCGGCGCTCATGATATGTTAGCCGCCGTCCGCTCGGCCCCCAGTCTCTTTGCGAGGAGCATCATGCGTTTCAGTCGTGTCAGCCCGACGTTCCCGTCCGTCACCCGTAAGTCTTTGTCCAAGCCGGCCCTGCTCAAGCCGGCCCTCGCCGCGACGGTGGCCGTGCTGCTCGCCGCCTGCGGCGGCGGCGGCGGTGGCAACAAGAAGAATCTCGAGGAAGCCTATACCGTCGTCGGCCAGGCGGACTTCAAGACCGGCACCGCGGCCAGCCCGAGCGCCTCGACGCTGCGCAGCCCGCAGAGCAATGTCGCGACCAACGGCACCAAGTTTGCCGTCGCCGATACCTCGAACAACCGCATCCTGATCTGGAACTCGATTCCGTCGAGCAACGGCGCCGCGGCTTCGGTGGTGCTGGGACAGGCCGACTTCTCGACGCGCACGGCCGCGACCACGCAGGCCGGCCTGAACTCGCCGCTGTCGGTGTTCATCAGCAATGAGGACAAGCTCGTCGTCGCCGACCAGGGCAACCACCGCGTGCTGATCTGGAACACGATCCCGACCGCCAGCAATACGCCGGCGGATGTCGTCGTCGGTCAGGACAGCTTCACCGCCAAGCAGGTTGACCTCGATGGCGTTGACGGCAAGCCGTCGGCGCGCGGCCTGGACGGCCCGGTCGATGCGATCGTCACGACGGACGGCAAGCTGATCGTCGCCGACACCGGCAACAACCGCGTCCTGGTGTGGAATTCGATCCCGACCAGCAACGGTCAGGCCGCGAATATCGTGCTGGGTCAGGTCGACTTCACGTCGAATGACGACGACGACGAAGCCGACGCGATGTACGCCCCGCGCGGCCTGTGGAGCGACGGCGCCAAGCTGATGGTCGCCGACAGCGGCAACAACCGCATCCTCTACTGGCCGAACCTGCCGCAGACGAGCACGTCGAAAGCCAGCTATGTCGTCGGCCAGACCGACTTCTCGCGCAATACCGCGGGCACCTCGGCTTCGACGCTGCGCAATCCGGTCGCGGTGTCGTCGGACGGCGCCGGCTTCTACGTTGCCGACGCCGGCAACAACCGCGTGCTGCGTTTCGATTCACTGCCGACTTCGAACGGCATGAGCGCGGACTTCGTTTATGGCCAGGACAACGACAGCTTCGCGGCGTCGACGGCCAATGACGAGAACCAGGACGGTACGCGTGACGACGACCCGTCGGCCAAGACCCTGAGCGGTCCGACCGGCGCCTTCGTTTACGACAACAATCTGTACGTCACCGACAGCAGCAACAACCGCGTCCTGTTCTTCAACCCGTTTGCCACCCCATGATGGCAAGTCGTTTCAGCCGCGGCGCCTGTCTGGGCGCCGCGGTTTTTTTGCTGGCAGCTTGCAAGAACTCGAATCCGGTTGGTGAGGGTACGGGGCCGACGGCGCTCTGGATTCAGTCCGGCACGTCGACCTCCGGGGCCCAGATCATCGAGTGCGGCACCACGGCGCTGAGCGCGATCGCGCGCTTCGAGGGTGACCACGATTCGCAGTCGGACGTCAGCTCGCGCGTCGTCTGGACCAGCAGCAATCCGGGCGTGATCGACGTCAGCAACGGCGATCTCGAGACCTACCCCGGCTCGGGCTCGTACTTCTCGGCCGGTACGGTGGTGGCCCGCACCACGGGCGTCGCGACGATTCATGCGTCCTATGGCGACGGAGCATTGACGGCCAGCTTCGGTGTCGATGCCAAGCCGATCAGCGGCATGCGCATCTGGCCGGAGCTGACGCGCATGGCGCCGAACTCGCAGGCCAAGTTCTACCTCTACGTGCATCCCGAGAACGATGCGCTCGAGCAGGATCTGACGGGCAGCGCGGTCTGGTCGATTCCGAGTTCGTCGCCGGCGGCCTACATTGCCTCGGGCTCGACGGTGCAGGGCTCGACCAATCCGCTCGACACGCCGTTCACGCTCGAGGCGCGGCTGTATACCTGCGACCAGAAGATCACGCGCACGATCAGCCTCGGCAAGGTCAGCGGACTGAACCTGAGCTATGAGCAGCCCGCCGGCAACGCGGTGCCGATCGGCATCGACGACCGCGTGCGGGTCGACGCGGTTTTCGAAGACACCTCGGCGATTCCGCAGAATCTCTCGAGCCAGCTCGTCATCAAGAACGCCGACGGCTACGACCCGGATATCGCGTCGACTTCGACCACGACGTCCAATACGACCGTCACCTCGGGAACCACGGCGCAGCTGGGGGCCAACGACTACCTGCTGGTCGGCGGGCTGCAGGACAAGAAGCCGGTGAAGCTGCAGCTGACCTACGACAAGTCGGGTCTGAATCTGGTGGCGCTGACCCGCGAATACACATTCGCGAACATCGACGTGACCAGCCTGCGGGTCGATCCGGCGAGCGTCGATCTGACGTTCCCGGATCTCGGCCAGCTGTCGGCCTACGCGACCTTCGAGGATGGCATCGAGCGGCCGTTCACGCGCTTCGTGACTTGGAGTACCGAGAATTCCGACTTGCTGGCTTCGATCGGTGCCAGCGGGATCGACGGAGGGCTGCTGACCCCGCTGAATGTCGGTGGCGAGGCCAAGGTATTCGCCAATTACACGAGCGATGTGGTGGGCAAGCTTGAGGAGCGGGTGATCGTCAACGTGCATCACAACTGACGGAAATTCCGGCTCGCGCGGCAGCCTCCAGCAGTGCTAATTTCGCGGCAGGGCAGGGGGTTCCACTGCGTGGCGGGAACGGTGTACATTCCTACTCGCAGTTGCTTCAAGCAAAAGTAACAGCGCGGTACACGGGGTCGTGACGTTGGCAGTAAGGACCTCCGGCTACGTTTCTTGATCGCTTCTTGCACTGGAGTGGGTGTAAGCCCGTTTTTCAATTGACGTCAGAGGGAATGTTGCATGTCTAATGTCTCGACCGGCACCGTCAAATGGTTCAACGATGCCAAGGGTTTTGGTTTCATCACGCCGGAAGGCGGTGGTGAGGATCTCTTCGCACACTTCCGTGAGATCCAGGGCAGCGGCTTCAAGACCCTGAAGGAAGGCCAGAAGGTGCAGTACGAAGTGCGTCGCGGCCCGAAGGGCCTGCAGGCCGCGGCGATCCGCCCGCTCTGAGCGCGCTCACCTTCTCGGCAGTTTGCCGATCGAAACCGCGGTTTGCCCCGCGGTTTTTTTTCGCCTGCGCAATGGCCGCGCGCTTCTCGGGCGCTCGGTTTCCATATCGATGATCGTGGTCCGGATCGGAAGCAGGCGTGCTGCGATTGCGGGGGTGCGATGAGAGCAGCGAGCGCCGTTCGCGTGGCGGCATGGCTCGATCTGGCCGCCACCGCCCCGCTGGCGGTGCCGGGACTGGAAGCCTGGTGGTTGCGCTTGCTGTTGAGCGGCGGCGGCTGGTGGACGCTGCCGCCGTCGTGGTCCCTGTCGGCCTCGGGGCTCATGCTCGCGCAACTGTCCGGAGTGTTCGGCATCTGCTGGAACGGGGCTCGGGCCTGCTGGCCGGGCGATCGCCGACTGGTGACGATCGACGGGGTAGCGCGGATCGCGGTCGCCGGACTTCTGCTGCGTTTCCATGCGCTGGGCGGACCGCCCAGCCTGCTCGTCTTTGTCGTGACCGAACTGTGTGGCGCGGTCATCGCGGCATTGGCGGTGCTGCCGTTATCCCGACGAAACCTCACTTGAAGCCGTGTGCGATGCCGAGCGCGTCGGGATCGAGGCGGTTGCCTTCAGCTTGCGCGTTTGCGCTTCGGCCGCAGCATCGTGCCTGTGCAGCGCTTCTTGCCGCAGCGGCATGCCCAGATCTTGCGCAGGCGCGGCGTGTGCGGCTCATCGAGCGTGATGCCGTAGTCGTACGTCAGCTCTTCGCCGGCGCGGACCGGTTTGATGGTCTCGATGAAGATCCGGTCGTGCGCGCGCCGCCCCTTCGGGTCCTCGACGATCACGGCTTCGCAGTTCGGCTCGCAGCTGGTGTTGATCCAGCGCGCGATGTTGCCGCCGACGTTGGCATCGACTACGTACTCGTCGTTCAGCGTGAACAGAAAGGTGTGGCCGGAGTCGTAATCGCCGCCGTAGCAGTCGTCGACCTCCGAGTGACTGCGAAGCTGGCCGCGATAGCGGACCAGACGGGTGCCGGCGGGTAGGTCGCAGGCGGCGAAGACGCCGTTGCCGTGGATGGGAGAGCGACGAAGAACGAGCTTGCGGGACATGTGGGGCGGTGCATTTTCGGGGGCGCCATTCTCCCGCAAATTCCGTGCAGCGGTATCGCGGCTGGATGCCTGCCGCGGTACTGCTTGTCGAGCCGCGGGGCCTGTTGCGCGTGCGGCGGTGCGGACCGACCGCCGGCCGGGGCTCGAACACCACTGGGCCGAATGCATCCGGCGATTCGACTTGCCGTTCGCGGCAGACGTCGGGCGTTGTGCTCGCAGCCGGGATTGCGCGCTGGCCGGCCGGACATCGATGTCCAGTCTTCGGCGATGGCGGTGCGCGCGGCGGCTTCGTAAGCTCGGCAGCGACTTCAAAGGATGCGCGTCATGCCGCAGCTGAATGCCAATGGCCTGTCCCTGCACTACGAACTGTCGGGACCCGAGGACGGACCTGCAGCGCTGCTGATCATGGGCCTGGGCGGACAGTTGATTACCTGGCCCGAGCCGTTCTGTGCGGCGCTGGCCGCTGCGGGCTATCGGGTCATCCGCTTCGACAATCGTGATGCAGGCCTCTCGACGCGATTTACGTCGCTGGGCAAGCCGAACCTTCTGAAGGCCGGCATTGCCAGTACGTTGCGCTGGCCTCTGCGCGCGCCGTATTCACTCGACGACATGGCGGCCGACGCGCTGGCCTTGCTGGATGGGCTCGGCATCGCGTCGGCGCACGTCGTCGGCATTTCGATGGGCGGCATGATTGCGCAGCTGATGGCCTTGCGGCAGCGCGAGCGTGTGCGCAGCCTCAGCCTGCTGATGACGCATTCGGGCCATCCATGGCTGCCCGGGCCGCGCTGGCCGATTCGCTGGCGCATGGTGCGGCGCCCTGGTCTGCGCGAGCGCGAAGACATCATCCGCTACTCGATGCAGACCTTGCAGCTGATCGGCAGCCCCGCTTTCAGGCCCGATCCCGCGGCGCTTTACGCGCAGATCGCCCGCCAGTATGACCGCAGCTACCATCCCGCCGGCGTCGCGCGCCAGACCGCGGCGATTCTCGCGGCGCCGGATCGCAGCGCGGCGCTGCGCGCATTGCGAGTGCCAACGCTGATCCTGCATGGGCAGCAAGATCCGCTGATTCCGGTGGCGGCCGCGCACCAGCTTCTGCGTCTGATGCCGCAGGCGCGGCTCGAACTGTTCGAGGGCATGGGCCACGATCTGCCGGCGCCCTTGCTGGAGCCCTTGGCCGCCCACATCGTCGCGCACTGGGATTCGAGCGCGTCGGCGGGCTGACGCAAGCGGTTCAGCGGCGATCAAGCCGGTGGCGGCAAAGCTTCCGCGCCTTACTGGAATCAATGCGGGAGGATGCGTGAACACTGCCAAGCTTCGTAAAGCCGGGCTTCGTCTCGGCCTGATGGCGCTACTCGGGGCCCCGGTGCTGGCCCAGGCCTACGATTACAACTATCTCGAAGGCGGCTACCTCAATCGCGATCAGCCGGGTGACGACAGTGGCCTGCGCGTGCAGGGCAGCTTCGACATCGCCTCGCCGATCGCGGTCTTCGCCGAGTACGCCGATGTCGATCACTACGACCAGCTCAGCATCGGCGCGCTCTATCACACGCCGCTCGACCGCACGCTCGATCTCGTGCTGGGCGCATCCTTCGAAACCTACGATGACGGCCATGACGACGACAGCGGTTTCGGCCTGCGCGGCGGCTTGCGCTGGACGCTGCCGCAGACCCGGCTCGAGTTGAATCCCGAGCTGCGCTATGTCGACTACGGTCACGACGACGGCCTGTCGCTGCGGCTCGGCGCGCTGTATCCGCTGACGCCGGCGCTCGCGCTGCAGGGCGGCGTGCAGGCCGGCGACGACGATCGCTTCGACATCGGCGTGCGCTACAGCTTCGGACCGCAGCGTACCTATCGCTGACGCTGCAGGCCGCTTCGCTCACGGGCGAAGCGGCCGCGTTGGGCGCAGCGCGATCCGGCGTTCAGAAAATGCCGGCGGCCAAGCCGGCCGCTATGGCTTCGCCGAGTTCGCGGCATTGCGCGAGCGCTGCCTCGTCCGGCTCGCCGATGACGATCAGCGGCTCGGCGACCGCCTTCCAGCGATAGCCGGTGGCGATCCGTTCGACGGCGCGCACCGTGCCGCTGCCGTCGTTGCCGGCGCTGACGAACAGCGCGTAGGGAAGCCCGAGCGTGCGACCCTCGGCGGGATAGAAGGTCCGATCGAAGAAATCCTTCAGCAGGCCCGCCATGTAGCCGAGCTTCTCGGGCGTGCCCAGCAGCAGGCCGTCGGCCCACAGTAGGTCATCCACCGTCGCCTGCTCGGCGCGCAGGTGGCGCAGCTCGATCGCGGCTCCGGATTGCTTCGCGCCTGCCGCGACCGCCGCGCCGAGTCTGGCGGTGCGGCCGGATTCGCCGACATGGATCAGGAGCAGATGCTTCATGGCGCGATGGTGCCACGCGCCGTTCCAACAAAAAACGGGCGGAAGATCCGCCCGTTCTAGAAGAGTGTCATCGCCTATTTCGCCGCCTTCGCCCCGCCGCCGACCGTGATCTCGGATTCGAGCATCTTGTAGGTCTTGTCGCCGATGCCGTCGACCTTCTTCAGATCCTCCTTCGACTTGTACGGCCGGTGCTCGATGATCGCCTTGGCTTTCGCCGGGCCGATGCCGGGCAGCTTTTCGAGTTCCTTCTGGCTCGCAGTATTGATGTCGACGATTGCGAAGGCCGGCATGCTCACTGCCACGGCGATGCCCAATGCGAGTGCTCGGATGAATCTGTTCATCGCAAATCCCCCAACCAGCATGCACATGCATGCGCGGCCAATATTTTCTCTATCCGAATCGGGGGCAAGCGCGCTTTGCGAAGTCGATCACTGTCGCGGCAAGTTTATTGCGGCGGATTGAGACGCGGATCAATGTGTTCGCCCGGTGGGAACTCCGGGATCGATGCCTCGGAGGATGTCAGGCGACAGGTCTTCGAATAAGGAATCAGTCCCTGGGACCACAGGCGAGGGAATACGGTGCTGCCGCGAGGCAACTGGACCGAGTCGGGTTGAATGCAGGTTCTGCCAAGCGATATCGCCATTCCTGATGCGGCGAGACAGAACACGGCGAGCACGCTCCGGAGCAGGCGGGAACGCCCTTTCGTCAGCTCAACAGCATTTCTCCGGGAAGGTATAGAGATGCCGATGAGCAAGACGGCGATCAGCTGGCTGACGGGATCGTTGAAGACGTTGGCAACGAGGCCGTGTACGAGCGCGGCCGTTGCCCCCGCAAAGATGGCCGTATCGATCGCCGCGTCCCTCTTTTCGGTGGGCTGGCCGGCAGCATTTCGAAGCCTGATGCTTTGCGCTGTCGCCCAGAACCACCACGCGCCTAGCGCAAAAAGCATCATCGCCGCGGGGATTCCCCACTCCGCGGCAAACTGCAGTGCAAAGTCGTGGGTTCCTGCACCGAAGACCTTGGGATGGTGATCGACGGCCGAATATTGCATGGGGCCGATGCCGATCCAGGGTGAGGACTGGATGTCGGCCCATGCTGCTGCATTGAGCTGGGCGCGACCGTTCAGTGCAGTCATCGCCAGACGGCGCGAAGTCGCCAGGCCAGAACTCGTTTCCACGACGCGCCACAGCAGGAAACCGAGCATGCCCATCAACAACTGCCATCTGGCGTAAGAGCGGCCGGTCTGGCCTAGAAACAGGCATGCGAGCATCGCCATTCCGATTCCCACCACAGCGCCACGGCTACCCGTGCCGATGACTTGCGCGCTAATCGCGACTGCGGCGGCCGTGCAGCAGAAGCGGGTGATCGTTCGATGTCGGTCGAGCAGCAGGGGGACGCACCAGAGCAACGGCAAGGCCCAGGTGGCCGCTTTGGCGAAAAAGCGTGGCGTGGTGAACGGCAGCCATGCGGAGGCGAGCCCGCGTGCGTCGGATGTTGCAAATGCTGCAATAAAATCGATCAACAAACGGGTGCCGAGCACCAGCGCGCCGGCACTCGTGACCAATATGATCAGGGGGCGCAGGTTGTCGTGCGTGGCCGTCCATTCGCGTGCGGCCAATCCTGCGCACGCCAGGGCACTCATCAGCCCAAGTTCGACGAATCCGTATGTGGGGAACTCGGCGAAGCTGGCGGAAACCACTCCGATGGCCAGCAGCGCGAGAAAGGCAGTGCGCGCTCCGCGCGGCAGCGGCGCTCCCGATCTGGCGAAGAGCGGGAGCAGCAATGCGAACAGCGCGAACTGGACGATCCGGACTTCGTCGTAGCGTGTCTGCAGGAGCTCGACGGGTTCCCAGCCGGACATCGCCCACGCCGCGCCGGCTGCGAGCAAAAAAATAGTCAGGGTTTGCATTGCAGCAAAAAAAGAGCCGCTCCTTCGGAGCGGCTCTTTGCTGACAGCGGCCAGCATTTCCTGATTCAGGATCAGGTACCGCGGCAGTTGGCCGGGAGGTACTTGGCCTTAGTCATATCATCGGTGGAGCAGGCCCAAGTCACGCCGCTATCGGCGGTTGCCTGAGTCGGAGTCAGAATAACTTTTACACTTTTAACCGCAGCGGTGCCTGTAACAGTAATTTTACCAGCAGCCACAACGAGGGAGGCGATATTGCCAATGGCTTGGTCGGTGCAACCTGCCGCATTGGTATCGGCAGGGGCAGAACCGTTAGTGATGTAATATTCAGAAACTGAAGCTTTGCAAGCATCTGCTGCGGTAATTAATTCAGTAACCTTCGACCGGACAATGTAGTCCTGATACGCCGGGATGGCGATGGCGGCCAGGATGCCGATGATCGCGACGACGATCATCAGTTCGATCAGCGTAAAGCCCTGCTGCTTCTTCATGTGGATCTCCATAAGTGGTGGTTCAAACCCCGCTGGGACGGCCCCGCGTAGGAATCTTCGGGCAAGGGATATGCCAGGGTTCGTACATCAATAAAACCTACTACTTGCATGTTCGTGCCCGGAGCGGAGCTGACGTGACCGGTCGCTTTATGGTCGGTTTGTGACGTAGAACGTCACTTTTTGGCGGTCGGCAGGGCCGGGTGGCGTTGATCCGCCCGCGCCGGTTCTTCGCCAGCGAGCGGACTGCTTTAAGATCCCGACATGCGCCGGCATTCCCAGGCAGTCGAGATGTCCCCCGATACGCGGGCGGCGATCGTGGCTGTGCTTTCCCGGCAGCCCGACATTCGCTTCGCGATGCTGTTCGGTTCGGCCGCCGCCGGTCGCCTGCGCCCGGGCAGCGATGTCGATCTCGCGGTGCTGGCGGAGCGACGGCTGTCCGCTGCACGGAAAATGGCGATCATCGGCGACGTCGCGGAGGCGACGGGGCGTCCGGTCGATCTGATCGATCTGCAGGCGGCCGGTGAGCCGCTGCTGGGCCAGATACTCCGGCATGGCGTGCGCCTGCTCGGCGACGATGCCGATTACGCGGCCCTGCTGCGGCGGCACATGTTCGATTCGGAAGATTTCCTGCCGTATGTCGAGCGCATGCTGGCGGAAAGGCGGCGGGCGTGGATCGGTTGATTCTCGAACGCAAGCTCGACTCGCTGCGCCGTTGCCTGGGCCGAGTGCGCGACCGGTGCCCGGAGGACGTCGCGGCGCTGACGGCGGACGTCGACGCACAGGATGTGCTGGTGCTGAACTTGAGCCGGGCCGTACAGATCTGCGTGGACCTCGCCGCTCATCTGCTGTCGTCGCTGGACTTGCCGCCGCCGGATACGATGGGCCAGGCCTTCGAGCGCCTGCGGCAGGCCGGCCTGCTCGACGAGGATCTGGCGCTTCGGCTGCGCAAGGCCGTTGGTTTTCGCAATGTCGCGGTCCATGCCTACGACGCGATCGACTGGGCGATCGTGTTCAGCATCGCGACGCGGCATCTGGGTGACTTCGAGCGCTTCGCGCGGGTTGTCGTGACGTGCGCGCTGGATCGCGCGGACTGATTCGGCAGCTCGGCTTCCCGGTCTGGCGGCGGGGCACAGGGACCCGCGTAGGGCAGCGGCCGGCACGGCTGGTAAACTGCCGCCTCTTTCGATCCAGCCTTGCCGTTCCCATGTCCGAGCCGTACAGCCCTTCCTCCGTCGAGCAGGACGCCCAGGCGTTCTGGGCCGACCAGCGTTCCTTCGAAGTCCGGGAGGAGCCGGGGCGGGAGAAGTTCTACTGCCTGTCGATGTTCCCGTACCCCTCGGGCAAGCTGCACATGGGGCACGTGCGCAATTACACGATCGGCGACGTGATCTCGCGCTATCAGCGCATGCTCGGCAAGAACGTGCTGCAGCCGATCGGCTTCGATGCCTTCGGCCTGCCGGCCGAGAATGCGGCGATCGCCAACAACACGCAGCCGGCGAAGTGGACGTACGCGAACATGGATTACATGCGCGTCCAGCTCAAGCGCCTCGGCTTCGCCTACGACTGGTCGCGCGAGCTGGCGACCTGCCGGCCGGCGTACTACCGCTGGGAGCAGCTGCTGTTCACGCGGCTGATGAAGAAGGGTCTGGTCTACCGCAAGAACTCGATCGTCAACTGGGACCCGGTCGACCAGACGGTGCTGGCCAACGAGCAGGTCGTCGACGGCCGCGGCTGGCGTTCGGGCGCGCTGGTCGAGCGCAAGGAAATTCCGCAGTGGTTCCTGAAGATCACCGCGTACGCGCAGGAACTGCTCGACGATCTCGACCGCCTGCCGGGCTGGCCGGAAGCGGTCAAGACCATGCAGCGCAACTGGATCGGCCGCTCGGAAGGTCTGGAGCTGCAATTCCCGATCGAGAATGACGCGCCGCTGACGGTCTACACGACGCGTCCGGACACGCTGATGGGCGTGACCTACGTGGCGGTCGCGGCCGAGCATCCGCTGGCGCAGAGGGCCGCGGCCCGCAATCCCGAGCTGGCGGCGTTTCTCAAGGAGGCCGGCCGCAGCGGTGTCGCCGAAGCCGACATGGAGACGATGGAAAAGCGCGGCATGCCGCTGGGCATTGACGCCATCCATCCGATCACCGGCGAGAAGGTGCCGGTCTGGGCGGCGAACTTCGTGCTGATGGGCTACGGCACCGGCGCGGTGATGGCGGTGCCGGCGCACGACGAGCGCGATCACGAGTTCGCGACGAAGTACGGCCTGCCGATCAAGCAGGTCATCCGCAGCGCGCGCGAGGCCGAGCTGATGCGGCGGCTGGCGACGATCGGCGATCTGTCCGACGAGGACGATTCGGTCGAGCGGCCGGCCAACCAGCCCTTGATGAAGGAACTTGAAGCGATCCGCGCCGGCTGCATGACCGAGCACGGCGTGCTGATCCACTCCGGCGAGTACGACGGCCTCGATTTCCAGCAGGCTTTCGACGCCATCGCCGCGCGCTTCGAAGCGGCCGGCACCGGCCGCCGCCGCGTCAACTTCCGCCTGCGCGACTGGGGCGTCTCGCGCCAGCGCTACTGGGGCTGCCCGATCCCGGTCATCTACTGCGCGAAGTGCGACGCGGTGCCGGTGCCGGAAGACCAGCTGCCGGTGGTGTTGCCGGAGGACGTCGCCTTCACCGGCGTGCAGTCGCCGATCAAGGCCGATCCGGCCTGGCGCCAGTGCGTTTGCCCGCAGTGCGGCGGTCCGGCCGAGCGCGAGACCGATACCTTCGACACCTTCATGGAATCGAGCTGGTACTTCGCGCGCTACGCCTGCCCGGACAACGAAAGCGAAATGCTCGACGCGCGCGCCGACTACTGGCTGCCGGTCGATCAGTACATCGGCGGCATCGAGCACGCGATCCTGCATCTGCTGTACGCGCGCTTCTTCCACAAGCTGATGCGCGACGAGGGCCTGGTGTCGTCGTCGGAGCCGTTCACCAACCTGCTGACGCAGGGCATGGTGGTCAAGGAGACGTACTACCGCGAGGAGGCGTCCGGCAAGAAGCTGTGGATCAATCCGGCCGACGTCGAGCTCGAACTCGATGCCAAGGGCCAGCCGCTGGCCGCGAAGCTGAAGAGCGACGGCCTGCCGGTGACGATCGGCGGCGTCGAGAAGATGTCGAAGTCGAAGAACAACGGCGTCGATCCGCAGGCGCTGATCGATCAGTACGGCGCCGACACGGTGCGCCTGTTCGCGATGTTCGCGGCGCCGCCGGAGCAGTCGCTCGAATGGCGCGACGATGGCGTCGAAGGCGCGTCGCGCTTCCTCAAGCGCCTGTGGCGCGCGGTGCAGGCGCACGTCGAGGCCGGCGCGGCGCCGACGCTCGACAAGAACGCATTGAGCGACGCGCAGAAGGCGCTGCGCCGCAAGCTGCACGAGACGATCGCCAAGGTCGGCGACGACTACGGTCGCCGGCGCACGTTCAATACCGCGATCGCCGCGGTCATGGAGCTGATGAACGAGGCGACGCGCGTCGAGGACATGACGCCGCAGGGGCGCGCCCTGCAGCAGGAAATCTGGGAGGCGGTGACGCTGATGCTGCAGCCGGTCGTGCCGCATCTGGCGCACACGCTGTGGCAGGCGCTGCGGGGCACGGCGGACGTGCTCGCGCAGCCGTGGCCGGCCGTCGACGAATCGGCCCTGGTGCGCGACCAGATCGCGCTCGTCGTGCAGGTCAACGGCAAGCTGCGCGGCAACATCAGCGTGCCGGCCAATGCCGACAAGGATGCGATCATCGCCGCCGCGGTCACCGACGCCAACGTCGCCAAGTTCATCGCCGGCCAGCCGATCAAAAAGCAGATCGTCGTTCCGGGCAAGCTGGTCAACATCGTCGTATGAAGGCGCGCGCGCTCCTGCTGCTGTTGCCGCTGCTGCTGCTCGGCGGCTGCGGCTTCCATCTGGCCGGCGCGCGCCCGCTGCCGGCCGACCTGCAGAAGGTCTATGTCGACACGGTGACGCCTTACAAGGTGTCGGAGCCGCCGGTCGAGGCGCAGCTGCGCGCGATCCTGCAGCGCCGCGGCGCGGGTATCGCCAACACGCCGGGTGAGGACATCACCACGATCCGCCTGTCGAATCTCAAGGAAACCCGCGAGGTCCTGTCGATCGGCACCGACGGCAAGGCCATCGAGTTCCGCCTCGTGACGCGCGTGCACTACGAGGTGTTCCGCGGCACGACGACCCTGGTGACGCCGGGTGATCTGGTCACGACGCGCGACTACAGCTTCAATCCCGAGCAGGTGCTCGCCAAGGAGGCCGAGGAACAGCGCCTGCGCGAATTCATCCAGACGCAGCTCGCCGAGCTGCTGATGATGCGCATCGACGCCGCGCTCACCTATCGTTCGGCCACTGCCGGGCCAGCAGCGCCAGAGGGTGCAGAACCGGCACGTTGAGGCCGCGCCGGCGCAGGCCGGCGGCGAGATGCAGCGTGCAGCCGATGTTGCTGCTGACCAGATAGTCCGGCCGCAGCGCCACGAGTGCGTCGAGCTTGTGCTCGAGCAGACGGTCGGCCATCGCCGGTTCCGACAGGAAGTAAGTGCCGGCGGCGCCGCAGCAGTTGTGCTGCAGATCAAGCGGCTCGATCGTCGCGCCGGGGATTTTGCGCAGCAGCGCGGTGATGGCTTCACCCCCGCCGGTGACGTTGCGCTGCGTGCACGGCAAGTGCACGGCGATGCGCGCGTGCAGCGGCCGCAGCGGCACGGTCTCCGGCCACAGCTCCAGCAACAGGCGATGCGGGTCCTGCACGCGTTGCGCAAAGGCGGCACCCTCGGCGCTTGCGCCGGGCGCGCAGACGCGCTCGTACTCCTTCAGCGTCGCGCCGCAGCCGCTGGCGGCATAGACGATCGTCGCGTCGCCGCTGAACGCGGCGAGATTCCGCCGGCCGAATTCGCAGGCACGGTCCGCCTCGCCGGCGTGCTGATGCAGGGCCCCGCAGCAGGTTTGCGTGTCCGGCTCCTCGACGCGGACGCCGCAGCGTTCGAGCAGCGCGCGCAGGCACTGCAGCGTCTCCGCGTCGGCGATGTCGCCGACGCAGCCGCGGAACAGCTGCACGCTGCGTCCACTCGCGGGTAGCGCGAACGTGCCCGGTGCCGCGAGGCGCTGGGCGGACGGCACCAGCGACAGCCAGCGGCCGATGCGGGGCGCGCGCAGCAGGCCGAGCGCCGTCAGCAGAGACCGCAATCCGCTCGCCTGATAGGCGCGCAACAGCAGGCGCGCGAGGCGCCGACGCTGGCGCGAGACGAACCACGGCCCGAGCCAGCGCGTCAGCCGGCGGCTGCCATGCGCCTGCGCCTGCAGGGCGCGACCGGCATCGATCAGCTCGCCGTACGGGACCTTGGCCGGACAGACGCGCTCGCAGCTGCGACAGCCGAGGCAGCCATCGAGATGGGCTTCGAGCGCCGGCGTCCAGTTCACTAGACCGCTCGACAGCCCCTGCATCAGCGCGATGCG
This sequence comes from Solimonas variicoloris DSM 15731, assembly GCF_000382285.1. GTDB lineage: Bacteria > Pseudomonadota > Gammaproteobacteria > Nevskiales > Nevskiaceae > Solimonas > Solimonas variicoloris. The sequence goes on from NZ_KB907928.1 coordinate 41,626, forward strand.
GCCGCGCGGCGAGTCGGCCTCGTTGCGCGTTTCCTGGTAGGTCGGGCAATGCGGCAGGCACAGACCGCACTTCACGCAGAGGTCGGCCTTTGCCATTGGAAACTGCTTCGCGGGTTGCGCTTCCGTCATCGTCGCCAATAATAGGTCCTTCTCCTTCTTCCCCCCAATCCGGAGTTGCACACAGATGCGCCATGCCCAAGGAGTTGTTCTCGTTGCCGCTCTCGGTCTGATGCCGGTGATTGCCCATGCCGAGCCGTGGTCGGGCGAGTTCGCGCTGGGTTATCTGGCGACGACGGGCAATTCCGATACGAGTTCGGTCAACGCCAGGGGCGCACTGGTCTACGCCGCCGAGCGCTGGAAGAACACGCTGACGGCATCGGCGATCAACACCTACGCCGACAGCGTGAGCTCGGCCGAGAACTACGCGGCGACCGAGCAGGCCGACTTCAACTTCACGCCGCGCGACTACGCGTTCGTCGCCATCGAATGGAACAAGGACCTGTTCGCCGCGATCCGCGAGCGCACCTCGGAAACCACCGGCTACGGCCGGCACGTGCTGGTCGGCCCGACGCATCTGCTCGATCTCGAACTCGGTGCCGGTGCGCGGCAGCTGCAGACCAACGACCACCCGCGCGAGCGCGAGAGCGACTTCATCGGCCGCGGCGCGCTGAAGTACCAGTGGAATCTTTCACCGACGGCGACGCTGCACCAGGCGCTGAAGATCGAGGCCGGCGAATCGAACACCTACACCGAATCGGTCACGCAGCTGAAGCTGTCGATCATCGGCAATCTGTTCGCGAACCTTTCGTATACGCTGAAGAACAACAGCAACACCGCGCCCGACACCGAACACACGGATACCGAGACCGCGGTGACGCTGAGCTACGAGTTCGGCAAGGCCAAGGGATAATGCCGTGAGCTATTACGAGCACCACGTCTTCTTCTGCTGCAACCGGCGACCGCCGGGCGAGCGCACCTGCTGCGCCGACAAGGGGGCCGACCGCGTGCGCGACTACGCCAAGCAGCGCGTCAAGGCGCTCGGGCTGGCCGGCCCCGGCAAGGTGCGCATCAACCAGTCCGGCTGCCTCGATCGCTGCGAGGAAGGCCCCTGCATCGTCATTTATCCGGAAGGCGTCTGGTACACCTACGTCGACGAGGAAGACGTCGACGAGATCATCGAGCGGCACCTGCAGCAGGGCCAGGTGGTCGAGCGGCTGCGGCTGAAATGATCCGCGACGTGCTGAGAATGGGCGATGCGCGGTTGCTGCGCGTCGCAGCGCCGGTCGAGACCTTCGGTACGCCGGAGCTGCAGGCGCTGGTCGGGGATATGTTCGACACCATGCGGCATCTGGACGGCGCGGGCCTCGCCGCGCCGCAGATCGGCGTTGACCTGCGCGTCGTCATCTTCGGTTTCGCGGCCAACGCGCGTTATCCGGATGCGCCGGCGGTGCCGGAAACCATCCTCATCAACCCCGTACTCGAGCCGCTGTCGGACGAGATGGAGGAGGGCTGGGAAGGCTGCCTGTCGGTGCCGGGCCTGCGCGGCGTCGTCGCCCGGCATCGTCGCCTGCGCTACCGCGGCTTCGATCTCGACGGCCGGCCGATCGAACGCATCGCCGAGGGCTTTCACGCGCGCGTCGTCCAGCACGAGTGCGATCATCTCGACGGGATCCTCTACCCGATGCGGATTCGCGATTTCAGCCGCTTCGGTTTCGCCGACGTGCTGTTCCCGGGACAGGCCCTCGCCGACGACTGAGCCCGCAATCGGGCGCTGCACCGGCACGGCGCCCGGACATTCCGCGCGATGCGGGCGCGCTGCATGCCGCCGTGCAAGAAGAACCCGACGCCGCGATATCGCGCTGATCCGCGGTGCCGATCACGAAGGCTTGGGCTCGCGCGTAAAGACCGAACGGCAGCGCTAGAGCACCGGCGAGTTGATGTTCAGCGGATTTTGCTGCTCGTCCTTCTGCTCGTCCTTCTTCTGTTCCTCGGCGGCTTCGAGCGGCGTCTGCGGTTCGGCGTTCTTGTCGCGCGTGATCCACACCAGCATGTCGTAGTACGAGCGGATATTGCCGACGTAGATCGCGGCTTGGTGGCCGCGCGCATACCCGTGCTTGGTCTGCGCATACCAGCGCGGCTGCGAAAGCAGCGGCAAGGCGTTGCGTACGTCGAGCCAGCGATTCGGATCGCCGCCGAGCTTCTTGGTGAGGAGGCGCGCATCGAACAGGTGGCCGACGCCCATGTTGTAGGCGGCCAGCGCCATCCAGGTCCGGTCCGGCTCGGGGATGTCGGTCGGCAACTGGTCGGCGATCTGTTTGAAGTAGCGCGCACCGCCGAAGATGCTTTGCGCCGGATCCTCGCGGTCGTCGAGCTTGAGGAAGTTCGCGGTATCGGTCGTCAGCTGCATGATGCCGCGCACGCCGGTCGGGCTGGTGGCGTCCGAATCCCAGTGCGATTCCTGGTAGCCGATCGCGGCGAGCAGGCGCCAGTCGAGATCGTTCTTCGTAGCGGCTGCCTGGAAAGCCTGCCGGTAGCGCGACAGGCGCGTGTCGACGTGCGTTGCCAGCGCCAGCGCACCTTGCGTATCGACCTGCTCGACGTGGCCGAAGTAACGATCCTTGACGCGCGCGAACTCCTTGGTGCCGAGCGCCTCGAAGAAGCGTTCGACTTCCTCGCTCAGGCTGGTATCACGGCCGGCGCGGAATGCCCAGGCGATGTCTTGCGCGTCGGCGACGGTGAAGGCGACGCGCAGGTTCGGGTAGTAGCGCTGGTTGATCGCCAGCAGGTCGGAGTTTGCGATCGTATAGTCCAGGCTGCCCTCGGCGACCTGGTAGAGCAGCTCTTCGGCGACGTCGTCCTCGGTTTCGTCCCATTGCAGCTTCGGGTAGCGCGCCTGCCGAAGCTCGCGCAGCGTCTCGATCGGTGCGCTGCCCTTGACCACGCGCAGCACGCCCTGCAGGTCGCCGAGATTCTTCGGGCGTGGCTGGCCGAGGCGGTAGACCAGCGTCGGCACGACCTTCAGCAGCGGGCGCGAGAAGCGCACGAGCTTGCGGCGGCTGTCGGTGATCGTGATGCTCGCCGCCGCCATCGGCACCGCGCCCTCGCGCACCAGTTCGACGGCGGCTGGCGGGTTCGGCGCGACGACCAGTTCCAGGCGCACGCCGAGCCGGTCGGCCAGCTGCTTCAGCAGGTCGTACTCGAAGCCGATCGGCTCGCCGCCCGGGCCGATGTAGTAGACGGTCGGGCTGTTGACGGTGGCGACGCGCAGCACGCCGAGGGTGCGGATCTCGTCGAGCGTCGAGCGCCGCGGCGAGCAGGTCCCGAGTACCGCCAGCAGCGCCAGCAGGACAGCGAGCAGCAGCCGCCGGCCCCAGCCGGCGGCGGGGGGCGGTTTTTCTTGTGCGGGGGTGGTAGGCGTCGCGCCCGGGTTCATTTACAATAGCGGTCTTGGCATGGCGGCCGATTAGACGTCACGCTAGCACAAACAGTTTCGCTCCCGCTCCGCAGCCGTTCTTGGATGCCTGCAGGCGAAACCCGTGCAGCGCGATCCGCCACATGCCAGTCGAGTTCGGAGAGGTGGCAGAGTGGTTGAATGTACCTGACTCGAAATCAGGCGTACGTGTAAGCGTACCGTGGGTTCGAATCCCACCCTCTCCGCCAACAAGTGTCCGCCAGGTGAAAATCTGGAGGACTTCGGCAAGAAAGCCCGCCCTGTGCGGGCTTTTTTTGTCGAAACGGCGTGAAGCGCCTTATTGATTTGAAAAATTGAATGCTTCTTTACCTTCGAATGGGTGGGGGTTAAGCGGGCTCCCTTATCAATTCTCAATTGAAGCGGCGAGGAAGCATCCGTTTTGAACTGATAGGCGTGGCTCAGTAGGCCATCGACAGCTGTACCGCCGTCACCGCAGACGCCACACGCCGGGTAAAACTCGATTCCTTGCTGCTGGTCATGATCAGGCGATCGGTGGCGCGCGTCATCGCGACGTAGAGGAGCCGCGCTTCCGCTTCCTCGGATTCGCGGGCGGCAGGCAGATGGCCGATGCCGGGGATCACGACGGTATGGAACTCGAGCCCCTTGCTGCTGTGCATGCTGACGAGCTTCACGGCGGGCTCGCCGCTGAAGAGCTCGCGCTTACTGGCCTGATCGTTCGCGAACCGATAATGGATGCCGCGCTGCCTGAGCGCCGCTTCGATGCCCGACACGTGGTGTTCGCGGCGATAGATGATCGCGATATCGGATAACGAGCGCCCCTGATTGCTGGCGTCCTGGACTCGCTCCGCAACGATCGTCGCCTCCGCCTGAGGCGTCGGTGCCTGGATCAGTTCCGGGACCGAACCCCGGCGCCCGGCACTCTCGGGCGCGAGCGTCGGCACGCCGTCTTCATCGTCCTGGTGCTCGCTCAGCAATTCACTGGCAAAGGCCCGGGCGACCGACAGCACCTCCAGCGTGTTGCGGTAGTTGATCTTGAGAATGGTGGTGCGGCCACGGGCCTGGATGCCGACGCTGGCGAAACTGAACTTGCGGCGCTCGGCCTTCTTGTAGATGGCCTGCGCGTCGTCATAGAGCACCAGCATCGAATTGCTGGTCGGATCGAGCATCTGCACGAGCAGCTTGAACCATTCGGGTTCGAAGTCGTGTCCTTCGTCGATCATGATCGCGCCATACTGGGCGCGCGGAATCTGGCCGCGATCCACCGCCCCAATCGTGCGCTCGACGAGTGCCTTCGAGTACGCATCGACGTCGCCGCTCCAGGCCGGCTTGTCGACATTGAAGGCGCCGAGCATTTCCTTGCACCAGTCATGGAAATGGCGAACGACGACCTGATCGATCACGTTGTGCTGCTCCATGGTCTGCCGCAGCCGGGCGCCGAGCGTGACGTTGAAGCAGAGGACGAGGATGGGTTTCGCCAGCTGGCGGGCCAGGTGCAGGCAGCGGTAACCCAGAATCATCGTCTTGCCCGAACCGGCGACCCCATGGATCACGCGATGGCCATCGCCCATCGAGCGGGCGAGCATCTCCTGATTCAGATCCATGACGCGGATCAGGTCCGGGATCTTCAGCGTGGTATCGGCGGCCGGCTTGTCGTCGAAGAGCCCGAACTGATTGGCCGCCGTGTTGACACGGATTTCCGGGAACAGATGCCAGCGGATTCGATCAAGCTGGGGCAGGGTGAGCTTGCAGGGAAAGACGTGGGCGAACATCTCCCACAGGCGGCGCTGGAAGTCGGCCGGATCTGCAGTCTCCAGCATTTCATCCTTGCACAGCACCCGGCTCGGCTCTAAGACCTGATCGAGTCCGGAGGCACGGAACTGGGCTCGCGTGATGTTCGTCAGGACCGTGCCCCATCCGTACGGCATGACCAGCTTGCCGGCATAGCGGTGGCCGGGCGGATTGCGCAGGGCGGGATCCCGCTCCAGGGTCACGGCCACTTCCAGTGCGTATACCCGAGCCTGCAGCTGCGGATTCTTCTCGGTGACGATGCCGCGGTCGGTATAGATCTGGAACGAGTGCCGGTCGGCCTTGTCCGGCACCATGGTTTCCAGCTTCCAGTCTTTGACCTCCAGGACCAGAAAGCCCCGCTGCGGGTGGACGACCACGAAATCGGGATGCAGCTGCTTGGGTCCGACGGCGACGTCGTACCAGCACAGGTAGTCGTCCTCGAGCTTCTGCTCGAGACGCTCTGAGAAGCGCTTCTCGCCATTCGTCATCCGCGGCAAGGACGAATAACGCGCCGGAACCAATGTGGCCATTTTTTATCCCCCAGGGGGAATAATCGCCGATCCTTTCGGTGCGTCCAACCCGATAGGCGAATGCCGCGACGGAGCTGCCGTCGGCTTTCCGCCGAATGCGGACCCTCTGCGTATCGATGAATCGGGCGTTCTTCATGCGCTTGCTCGCCAGCGGATCGGAATCCTGGACATCGGCTGGTCCGGAGGACGTCGGTGTCGGGCGTGTATCGAGCGCGCGGGTGCGCCACGTCGCTGCGCGGCTAACGCTGGCGGCGGGCGGGCACCCGCGCTTGCGGTAGCCCTGCTGTCCAGTCAGGGAGTCCCGCGATGAAGCAGCCCACTCCAGGCTCGATCGAGCGGCGTGGTGTCGCCCTGTGGCTCGCCGCCGGCCTCGCAGTCTGCACGGCCGGCGCACACTGGGAGGCCGCTCGTGTCCGTGGGCGATGACGCCAGACGCGCAGGTCCGGGGGCTCGCCGCGAATCTCTGGTTTGCGGAATGCAGCGCGCGCCGCCGGGGATCTCGGACGACGAACCGCCCGGGGCTGGCACCGCCACTACGGCAGCGCCATGGCTGTGCGCGGGACTAGTCGACGAACAGCGTCGCCGGGTGTTCGAGCCGCGACTTGATCGCCTGAATGAAGGCGGCGGCGTCCCAGCCGTCGACGATGCGGTGATCGAACGAGGACGACAGGTTCATCATCAGCCGCGGCACCACGGCGCCGTTGCGGATCATCGGTCGCTCGACCATCTTGTTGACGCCGACGATCGCGACTTCGGGCGCGTTGATGACCGGCGTCGAGACGATGCCGCCCATCGCGCCGAGGCTGGTGATCGTGATGGTCGAGCCGGACAGCTCCTCGCGCTTGGCCTTGCCGTCGCGTGCGGCGTCGGCGAGGCGGCGGATCTCGGCGGCGGCCTGCCAGAGATCCAGCGTCTCGGCATGGCGCACGACCGGCACGACCAGGCCGCCCGGCGTCTGCGTGGCGACGCCGACGTGCGAGGCGGTGTGGCGGTGCACGAGATTCTGCTCATCGTCGTAGGTAGCGTTGATCTGCGGGAACTCGCCGCGCACCTGGACCAGCGCGCGCATCAGGAACGGCAGCAGCGTCAGCTTGGCGCGCGTGGCGCCGTGGCGGCCATTGAGATGCTGGCGCAGGGCTTCGAGTTCGGTGACGTCGACTTCCTCGACGTAGGCGAAGTGCGGGATGCGCTGCTTGGCGCGCTGCATCGCCTCGGCGATCTTGCGGCGCAGGCCGATCACCTTGATCGTCTCGACCGTGTCGACCGGCGCGCCGCTGGCGCGCGCCGTGGCCGGCGCCGTCGCGCGGCCCGCATAGGCGGCGAGATCATCGTGCGTGATGCGGCCGCGCGGGCCGGAGCCCGGCACGCATTCGAGATCGATGCCGAGTTCGCGGCTGCGCTTGCGCACCGAGGGCGAGGTCTGCGGCTTGCCGCGCGTCGCGCTCAGCGTGGCGCCGGCGGCCAGCGTCGGGGCCGTGGGCGCGACGTTCGGGGCGGCGGCAGGCGCGGCAGGCGCCGTGGTGTCGCCGGCGTCGATCGCGGCTTCGTCGCCGGCCGCGGCGTCGGCCGCGGTTTCGAGCACCAGCAGCGGCGCGCCGACGGCGATCTTGTCGCCTTCGGCGCCGCAGCGTTCGATGACGATGCCGGCGACCGGCGACGGAATCTCGACCGCGGCCTTGTCGGTCAGCATGTCGACCAGTGGCTGGTCCTCGACGACGCGCTCGCCGACCTGTACGCGCCAGGTGGCGATTTCGGATTCGGCGATGCCTTCGCCGACGTCCGGCAGCTTGAATACGTAACGCGCCATGGCTCAGGCCTCCACGACGTTCTTCATGGCCTTGGCGACGCGCGCCGGGCCCGGGAAATAGGTCCACTCGAAGGCGTGCGGATACGGCGTGTCCCAGCCGGTGACGCGTTCGATCGGCGCTTCGAGGTGCCAGAAGCAGGCTTCCTGCACCTGCGCCATCAGTTCGGCGCCGAAGCCGCCGGTGCGCGAGGCTTCGTGCGCGATCACGCAGCGGCCGGTCTTCTGCACCGAGCGCGCGATGGTGTCGAGGTCGAGCGGCACCAGTGAGCGCAGGTCGATGACCTCGGCGTCGACGCCGGCTTCCTCGGCGGCGGCGAGGCAGACGTGCACCATCGTGCCGTAGGCGAGCACCGTCAGCTGCGCGCCGGGACGCACGACCGATGCCCGGCCGAGCTCGATGCGGTAATAGTCTTCCGGCACTTCGCCGGCCGGGTGCTTGGCCCACGGCGTCAGCGGCCGTTCGTGATGGCCGTCGAACGGGCCGTTGTAGATGCGCTTGGGCTCCAGGAAGATCACCGGATCATCGTCCTCGATCGCCGCGATCAGCAGGCCCTTGGCGTCGTACGGCGTCGACGGCATCACGGTCTTCAGGCCGCAGACGTGCGTGAAGATCGCCTCCGGCGACTGGCTGTGCGTCTGGCCGCCGAAGATGCCGCCGCCGCAGGGCGCGCGCACCGTCAGCGGCGCATGGAAGCCGCCGCCCGAGCGGTAGCGCAGGCGCGCCGCTTCCGACACCAGCTGGTCGAAGGCCGGATAGATGTAGTCGGCGAACTGGATCTCGATCACCGGCCGCAGGCCGTAGGCACCCATGCCGATCGCGGTGCCGACGATGCCGCCTTCGGCGATCGGCGTGTCGAACACGCGCGTCTTGCCGTACTTCTTCTGCAGGCCGGCGGTGCAGCGGAACACGCCGCCGAAGTAGCCGACGTCCTCGCCGAACACGACGATGTCCGGGTCGCGGCCCATGGTCACGTCGAGCGCCGAGTTGATCGCCTGGATCATGTTCATGCTGGCCATGCTCAGGCTCCCTTGAGTTCGGCGAGTTGCCGCTGCAGATGCGGAGGCATGTCCTTGAAGACGTCCTCGAACAGCGACTCGACGCCGGCCGGCGGCGTGCCCAGCGTGCCGAGCGCCTCGGCTTCGCGCAGCTGCGCCTTGACGTGGTCCTCGAGTTCGCGCGCCAGCGCTTCGTGCTGCGCTCCGCTCCAGGCGCCGAGCGCGATCAGATGCTGCTTGAGGCGTTCGACCGGATCGCCGAGTGGCCAGCGCGCAGCCTCGTCCTGCGGCCGGTAGGCGGACGGGTCGTCGCTGGTCGAGTGCGCCGCGGCGCGATAGGTGACGAGCTCGATCAGCGTCGGTCCGTAGTTGCGCCGCGCGCGTTCGGCGGCCCACTGCGTGACCGCGTAGACGGCGAGGAAGTCGTTGCCGTCGACGCGCAGGCCGGGAATGCCGTAGCCGATCGCGCGCGCCGCGAAAGTCGTGCGCTCGCCGCCGGCGAAGCCCTGGAACGAGGAGATCGCCCACTGGTTGTTGACGACGTTGAGCAGCACCGGCGCCTGGTAGACGGCCGCGAAAGTGAGGGCGTAGTGGACGTCACCCTCGGCAGTCGTGCCGTCGCCGACCCAGCTCGCGGCGATGCGCGTGTCGCCCTTGATCGCCGAAGCCATCGCCCAGCCGACCGCCTGCGGGAACTGCGTGCCGAGGTTGCCGGAGATCGAGAAGAAACTTTTTTCCGGCACCGAGTACATCACCGGCAGCTGGCGGCCTTTGAGGCGATCGCCGGGATTGCTGAAGATCTGGCACATCATGTCGACCAGCGGCCAGTCGCGGGCGATCAGCAGGCCTTGCTGGCGGTAGCTCGGGAACAGCATGTCGCCGTCGTCGAGCGCATAGGCCTGGGCGACGGCGACCGCTTCCTCGCCGGTCGACTTCATGTAGAAGCTGGTCTTGCCCTGGCGCTGCACGCGCAGCATGCGGTCGTCGAAGGCGCGCGTCAGCATCATGTGGCGCAGGCCGGCGCGCAGGCGCTCCGGCGTCAGTGTCGGCGCCCACGGCCCGACCGCGCGGTGCGCGTCGTCGAGCACGCGGATCAGGGCGTACGGGTACTCGCGCAGCGCCGGCTCGTCGGCGTCGATCGGCGGGCGCGCCAGCGCACCGGCCGGCGGCACGCGCATGGCGGAGAAATCGGGCACCTCGCCGGGCCGGGCCTTGGGTTCGGGGACGTGCAGGCGCAAGGCCGCGCCGGGTTCATGCGCAGAGGACGTCATGGGATTCAGCCTCGATGCGTGGTGCGTGCGCCGGCGGTCGTTGCCCCCGGTGCGTCGAGCATGGCACGCGCCCGTGCCATGCCGATGTCAGCGACCGACCTGCCGGGTCGTGCGGATGCGGCGCGTGTCCCGCCGCCGTCGTGAGTTCTCGCGTGCACTGCCGTGTCTCCTCGCGCAGGCCCGGCTTCTCGGTCCGGGCGATGCGGACAGAATAGAGCGGGGCGCGCGGGATGGGATTCCGGAAAAGTCCTCTGTGGCCAGCGAATAGGTTGTTTGTTCCGAAGTGCCGCTATAGATTGGAACGATGTCCCTGACGCTCGACCCCCTGGATTTGCGCATCGTCGACCTGTTGCAGCGCGACGCGACCCTGCCGATCGCCGACATCGCCGAGCGCGTCGCCTCGTCGAAGACCGTCGTCTGGCGCCGCATCCAGCGCCTCGTCGAGGCCGGCGCCATCCGCGAGCGCGTGGCGCTGCTCGATCACGAGAAGCTCGGCTTCGGCCTGCTGGTGTTCGCGCACATCAAGATGGCCCGTCACGGCCGCGACGCGCTGCCGAAATTCATCGACGCGGTGAAGCTGCTGCCGCAGGTGATCGAATGTCACACGCTGATGGGCGACGTCGATTTCCTGCTCAAGATCCTGGTCCGCGACATCCACGAGTACGAGCACTTCATCTGGCAGAAGCTTTCGCAGATCGACGGCGTGCAGGACATCAGCTCGTCGATCTCGATGAGCCAGCCGATCAACACCACGCGCCTGCCGCTGAAGGCGCGCTGACGGCGCGCGCTCAGGACGCGGCCGTCGCCGCAGCCGCAGGAGCGGAGAACTGCAGCACGCCGTCGTCAAGACGGCCGTGGCGCAGCGTCAGCACGTCGAGCGCGTAGTTCTGGTGCAGCTTCCACGGCGCGCGCGAGCCCTGCTTGGGGAAGCGTTCGATCGCGCGCTGCACGTAGCCGGACGAGAAGTCGATCAGCGGCTCCTCGGCGATCGACGGGTCGCGGCGCAGCGGCACGCACTGGCGGTAGCCGTGACGGTCCATGTGCTCGAGCAGGCGGCAGACGAACTCCGAGCTGAGGTCGCACTTGAGCGTCCACGAGGCGTTGGTGTAGCCGATCGCGAAGGCCAGGTTCGGCACGCCGCTGCACATCATGCCCTTGTAGCTCAGCGTCTTCGCGAAATCGACCGGCTGGCCGTCGACCGCGAAGGCGATGCCGCCGAGCACTTCGAGCTGCAGGCCGGTCGCCGTCACCACCACGTCGGCGTCGAGCTCGCGGCCGGAACGCAGGCGGATGCCGTGTTCGGTGAAGCGCTCGATGTGATCGGTGACGACCTCGGCGCGGCCGGCGCGGATCGCGGCGAACAGGTCGCCGTTCGGCACCAGGCACAGGCGCTGGTCCCAGGGCTTGTAGTGCGGATTGAAGTGCGTGTCGACGTCGTAGCCGGGGCCGAGCGCGCGCTGCACGCGGGCGCGCAGCAGCTTGCGCACCAAACCCGGCGCGCGCCGGCACAGCTGGAAGAAGGCCATGCCGAACAGCACGTTCTTCCAGCGCGTCAGCGCGTACGCCAGCCGCGCCGGCAGCAGCGTGCGCAGCGTGTTGGCGACCGCGTCCTGGTCCGGCAGCGACAGGATGTAGGTCGGCGAGCGCTGCAGCATCGTCACGTGCGCCGCGCGCTTGGCCATTTCCGGCACCAGCGTCACCGCGGTCGCGCCGCTGCCGATGACGACCACGCGCTTGCCGGCGTAGTCGACGTCCGGCGTCCACTGCTGCGGATGCACGAGGCGGCCGCGGAACTGCTCGACGCCGGCGAAGTCCGGCGTGTAGCCGGCGGCATAGCGGTAGTAGCCGCTGCACAGGTAGAGAAAGTTGCAGCGCAGCGTGCGGCGTTCGCGCTGCGGCCCGCATTCGACCTCGACCGTCCATTGCGACTCGGCACTCGACCACGCCGCGCCGACCACGCGATGCTGGTAGCGGATCTGGTGCTCGATGCCGTACTCGCGCGCGGTGTCGCGGATGTAGTCGAGGATGGCCGCGCCGTCGGCGATCGCCTTGGCCTGCCGCCACGGCCGGAACGAATAGCCGAGCGTGTACATGTCGGAATCCGAGCGCACGCCGGGATAGCGGAACAGATCCCAGGTGCCGCCGCTCGCCTCGCGCGCTTCGAGGATCGCGTAGCGCTTGTCCGGGCACTGCGCCTGCAGGTGGTAGGCGGCGCCGATGCCGGACAGGCCGGCGCCGACGATCAGCACGTCGAAAGATTCGGACTGCATGGCGCTCCTCTGGTTTTGTTCCGACACTGTAACCGCCGCGCCGGCATCGGCCATGGCCGGCGCGCGCGGCCGGCTGGCGCGGGGGTCGTGCGCCGCGCCGCTCAGTTGCGCAGCCGGTAGCCGGACTTGAAGATCCAGCGGATCAGCAGCAGGCAGGCGACGAGGAACACGCCGATCATCGCCGCGCTGACGCCGACGTGCACGTCGGAGACGCCGTAGAAGCTCCAGCGGAAGCCGCTGATCAGATAGACGACCGGGTTGACGAGGGCGATCTTCTGCCACAGCGGCGGCAGCATGTTGATCGAATAGAAGCTGCCGCCGAGGAAGGTCAACGGCGTGATCACCATCAGCGGCACGATCTGCAGCTTCTCGAAGCCGTCGGCCCAGACGCCGATGATGAAGCCAAACAGGCTGAAGGTGACCGCCGTCAGCGCCAGGAACGCGACCATCCAGAACGGATGCGCGATCTCGTAGGGCACGAACAGGCGCGCGGTGACCAGGATCAGCGCGCCGAGGATCATCGACTTGCTGGCGGCGGCGCCGACGTAGCCGACCAGCGCCTCGGCCCACGACACCGGCGCCGACAGCAGCTCGTAGATGGTGCCGGTGAACTTCGGCATGTAGATGCCGAACGAGGCGTTCGAGATGCTCTCCGACAGCAGCGACAGCATCACCAGGCCGGGGATGATGAAGGCGCCGTAGCTGATGCCGTCGATCGCGCCGATGCGCGAGCCGATCGCCGCGCCGAAGACGATGAAGTACAGCGAGGTCGACAGCACCGGCGAGGCCAGGCTCTGCATCAGCGTGCGGCCGAAGCGGGCCATCTCGAAGCGGTAGATCGCGCGGATCGCGTAGAAGTTCATGACTGTTCCCGGACCAGGCTGACGAAGATGTCCTCGAGCGAGCTTTCGCTCGACTGCAGGCTCTTGAAGTCGATGCCCTGCTCGTTGAGGCGACGCAGCAGCGCGCCGATGCCGGTCGCCTCGCTCTGCGCATCGAAGGTGTAGGTCAGCGCATTGCCGTCGGCCGACAGCTCCAGCGGCTCGCCGGCGAACGCGGCCGGGAGCTGCGCCAGCGGTGCCTGCAGGTGCAGCGTCAGCTGCTTCTTGCCGAGCTTGGCCATCAGCGCCGCCTTGTCCTCGACCAGCAGGATGCGGCCGCGGCTGATGACGCCGATGCGGTCGGCCATCTCCTCGGCTTCCTCGATGTAGTGCGTGGTCAGGATGATGGTCACGCCGCTGGCGCGCAGGCCGCGCACCATCTCCCACATGTCGCGGCGCAGTTCGACGTCGACGCCGGCGGTCGGCTCGTCGAGGAACAGGATTGTCGGTTCGTGCGACAGCGCTTTGGCGATCATCACGCGCCGCTTCATGCCGCCGGACAGCGTCATGATCTTGGCGTCCTTCTTGTCCCACAGCGAGAGCTGGCGCAGCAGCTTCTCGACGAACGCCGGGTCGCGTGGCTTGCCGAACAGACCGCGGCTGAAACTGACCGTCGCCCAGACCGTCTCGAAGGCGTCGGTCGACAGTTCCTGCGGCACCAGGCCGATCTTGGTGCGCGCCAGGCGGTAATCGCGGGCGATGTCGTGGCCGTCGGCATGAATGCTGCCGCCGCTGGGCCGCACGATGCCGCAGACCGCGCCGATCAGCGTGGTCTTGCCGGCGCCGTTCGGGCCGAGCAGCGCGAAAATCTCGCCGCGGCGGATCTCCAGGTCGATGTGCTTGAGCGCCTCGAAGCCGGAAGCGTAGGTCTTGGTCAGACCGCGGATGCTGATGATGGGGGTCACGCGTGCTCCTCGTCGCTGGCGTGCATCCTAATGCGAGTCGCGCCGCGATGGCATTGACAGCCTGCTGCCGTCTGCCGAAGATCGCGCCATGTTCCTCCTGACGACCTACTGCCGTTTGCAGTTGCACGCCGGAGCCGTCGTCGCAGGCGGCTGAGCCCCGGGCCGCGCCCTCCCGTTGTTCCGGCCCGGGGATCGCAACACCTTCCCCTGCCCAGTTCGACGGACGCGCCGCGCGTGTCCACGGAGGTTTTCCATGTTCCCGGTTCGGATTTCGCGCGCCGCACGGCGTGCGCGCGTTGTTCATTTCGTTTGCCTGCCGCGCGCGTCCTCCCCGGAGCGGTGCCGATGAGCCGCGCATTGCGGCCGGCGCCGCCCTTGCTGATCGAGCGCGGCCAGTACGAGCGCCTGCGCGCGGTCGCGCTGGCCGCGCTCGACGCGCTGCCGGAGCTGGCCGGCACGCTGCTCGACGAGATCGAGCGCGCGACGCTGGTCGGTGCCGATGCGCTGCCGGCCGACGTCGTCGCGCTCGGCCGCGCGGTTCGCTACCAGGACGAGGCCAGCGGCGCGATCCGCAGCGTGCGCGTGGTGCTGCCGCACGAGGCTGATCCGGCGACGCAGCGGATCTCGGTGCTGACCCCGGTCGGTGCCGCGCTGATCGGCCTGCGCGAGGCGCAGCGCATGCCGTGGACGCTGAACGGCGAGACGCGTGTGCTCAGCGTGCTGCGCGTCGGCGAGCTGTCCTGAAGCCTGCTGCCGTCCGCCACGCCTATTCGGCGTGCGCGGACCCTGTGTGCCAGCCGCCGCCGAGCGCCTGGATCAGCGCGACCGCGGTGGTCTGCCGGTCGAGCGCGGCCTGCACCAGCGCGCGCCGCGCGCTGGCCGCCGAAGCCTGCGCGACGACGACTTCGCTGAAGCTGATCTGGCCGGCGCGGTACTGGTTGAGGATCAGACGCTCGTTCTCGTCGGCGACCGCCGAGGCCTGTTCGCGCAGCGCGTGCTGGCGCTCCAGCACGCGGGCTGCGGACAGCTGGTCCTCGACGTCCTGGAACGCGGCGAGCGTGGTCTGCCGGTAGTCGGCGACGGCGGCGTCGTAGGCGGCGCGCGCCTGCGCGACCTGCGCCTTGCGCGCGCCGAAGTCGAGCAGGGTCTCGGTCGCCGAGGCGCCGAGCGACCAGATCAGCGAGGAGCTGTCGAACAGATCGCGCAGGTGCGAAGCGCTGCTGCGGTACGAGGCCGACAGCGGCAGGCTCGGGAACCAGGCCGCCTGCGCGATGCCGATGCTGGCGTTGGCGGCGGCGACGCTGCGCTCGGCGGCGGCGATGTCGGGCCGTCGCTGCAGCAGCTCGGACGGCAGCAGCAGCGGCACCTCGGGCACCACGCCGTTCCAGTCGGCCGGCGCCAGCGAGAAGTCGGCGGGCGACTTGCCGAGCAGCACGGCGATCGCGTGTTCGAGCGTCGCGCGCGTGCGCTGCACGCCTTCGAGATCGGCCTGCGCGCTGTAGAGCTGGCTTTGCGCGCTGAGCAGATCGGTGCGCGGCGCGACGCCGGCCTGGTAGCGGTTGCGGGCGATCGCCAGCGCGCGCGCGTAGCCGTCGACGGTGGCGCGCAGCAGCGCGAGTTCGGCGTCAGCCTCGCGCAGCGAGAGATAGTTGGTCACCAGCTCGCCCTGCGCGGAGAGCCGCGCCGCGGCGAGATCGGCGGCGCTCGCTTCGGCGTTGGCGGCGGCGTTCTCGACGCTGCGGCGGATGCGCCCCCAGACGTCCGGCTCCCAGCTCGCGCCGAGGCTGGCCTGATAGGTGTTGCGTACACCGCCGCCGCTCGACACGGTGCCGCCGGTGACGACGCCGCTCGACGATTTGTTGCCGGAGCGCGTGACGCTGGCGCTGAGATCGATAGTCGGGAACAGCGAGGCACGCTGTTCGGCGACCAGGGCGCGGGCCTGCGCGTAGCGGGCCTGCGCCGCGGCGATGGTCTGGTTGGAGATCTGCAGCTGCTGCACCAGCGCGTCGAGCTGCGCATCGCCGAACAGCTGCCACCAGGCGCCGCGCTCGATCGCGTCGTTCGGCTGCGCCGGTCGCCAGTCGGCACCGGACTCCTTGAAGCCGGTGGCTGCGCTCGCGACCTCCGGACGGCGGTAGTCGGGCCCGACCGCGCAGGCGGCCAGCAGGACGAGGCCGGCCAGCGTTGCGGCAAGCGCCGGGCGGGGCAGCGGGGAAGGGGTTCGGGCCGGCATGCGGATCATCTCGGGGTCACGGCTCAGGCGGTGGAGGCGGCGCGGCTCAGGCGGTGCTCGTCGGCACGGCGGCGGCGCAGCTTGTCGAGGTAGACGTAGACGACCGGCGTCGTCAGCAGCGTCAGCAGCTGGCTGGCGAGCAGGCCGCCGATGATGGCGACGCCGAGCGGCTGGCGCAGCTCGCTGCCCTCACCGAAGCCGATCGCCAGCGGCAGCGCGCCGAGCACGGCGGCCAGCGTCGTCATCAGGATCGGCCGGAAGCGCAGCAGGCAGGCCTCGCGCACCGCCTCGACCGCGGACAGGCCGCGCGCGCGCTCGGCGTCGAGCGCGAAGTCGATGATGAGGATCGCGTTCTTCTTGACGATGCCGATCAGCAGGAACACGCCGATCAGGGCGATCAGCGAGAACTCCATGCGGAACAGCAGCAGCGCCAGCACCGCGCCGACGCCGGCCGACGGCAGCGTCGTCAGCACCGTCACCGGATGCACGTAACTCTCGTACAGCACGCCGAGCACGAGATAGATGACGACGAGCGCCAGCGCGATCAGCAGGGGCTGCTGGCTCTGCGACTGCTGGTAGGCCGACGCCGTGCCGGCGAAGGCGCCGGCGATCGCGGTCGGCATGCCGATGTTGGCCTCGGCGCGCTTCACCGCGGCCTGCGCCTGCGACAGCGTCACGCCTTCGTCGAGATTGAACGAGAGCGTCGTCGCCAGCGCCGCGTCCTGGTGGTTGACCGAGGTCGGTGCCGCGCGCTCGCGGAAGCGGGCGATCGCCGCCAGCGGCACCATCGTGCTCGCCGCGGTGTTCAGCGCCGAGCCGGTCGACGGATCGCGCAGCGACGGGTTCGCCGATTCGCTGCTGGCGGTGTGCATGGCGTTGGCCGGCACGTGGACGTCCTTGAGCGCCTCCGGTCCCTGCGTGTAGTGCGGCGCGCTTTCGAGGATCACGCTGTACTGGTTCAGCTCCTCGTAGATCGTCGCCGCCGAGCGCTGGCCGAAGGCGTTGTACAGCGCGTTGTCGATGTCCCGGTTGCTGATGCCGAAACGCGCCGCCGCGTCGCGGTCGATGTCGACGTAGGCTTCGACGCCGTTGTCCTGCTGATCGGAGTTGACGTCGCTGATGCCCGGCTGGCGGGCGAGTTCCTCGGCGAGCTTGCCTGCCCACAGCTTGAGCTGGCCGGCATCCTCGGCTTTCAGGGTGTACTGGTAGCTGGCGTTCGCCGAGCGCGCGCCCATGCGCAGATCCTGCACCGGCATCAGGAAGGCGTTGACGCCGACCATCGACGACAGCGTCGGCCGCAGGCGCGCGATCACTTCCAGCGCGGTCGCCTTGCGCTGCGCCCTGGGCTTGAGCGTGACCATCAGAAAGCCGCTGCCGGCGCGCGTGCCGCCGGTGAAGCCGACGACGTTGAGCACGGCCGGGTCGGCGCGGATCGTGTCGACGATGGTCTGCAGCTTCTGCGACATCGTCTGGAACGAAATGCTCTGGTCGGCGCGCAGCATGCCCATGATGCGGCCGTTGTCCTGCTGCGGGAAAAAGCCCTTCGGCACGGCGACGAACAGGTAGACGTTCATGGCGACGACGATCAGCAGCACGACGATGACGAACGGCCGCGCGGCGAGCGCCCAGTCGAGCTGGCGCTCGTACAGGCGCAGCATCCAGCCGAAGCCGGATTCGGCCCAGCGCGCGAGTCGTCCCGGCGTCTGCCGCTCGGCGTGCGGTTTGAGCAGCCAGGCGCAGAGCATCGGCGTCGTCGTCAGCGAGATTACGAGCGAGATCAGCACGGCGACCGACAGCGTCACCGCGAACTCGCGGAACAGGCGCCCGGCCTGGCCGCCGAGGAACAGCAGCGGAATGAACACGGCGACCAGCGACAGGCTGATCGACAGTACCGTGAAGCCGACTTCGCGCGCGCCGCGCAGCGCCGCGTCGAAGCGCCGCATGCCGGCCTCGATGTGCCGGCTGGTGTTTTCGAGCACGACGATGGCGTCGTCGATGACGAAGCCGGTGGCGATCGTGATCGCCATCAGCGACAGATTGTTCAGCGAGAAGCCGAGCAGGTAGATGACGCCGAAGGTGCCGAGCAGCGACACGACCGTGGCGATCGCCGGGATCAGCGTGGCGCGCGCATTGCGCAGAAACAGCGAGACGACGAGCACCACCAGGGCGATCGACACCAGCAGCGTGATCTCGATCTCGTGCAGCGAGGCACGGATCGAGTTGGTGCTGTCCGAGGCGATCTGCAGGCGGATGTCGGTCGGCAGTTCGGCCTGCAGCACCGGCACCAGCGCGCGTACCGCGTCGACGGTCTGGATGACGTTGGAGCCGGGCTTCTTGCGCAGCAGGACGATGACCGCCGGCTTGCCGTTGAACAGGCCGAGCGTGCGCGCATCCTCGGGACCGTCGCTGATCGTGGCGACGTCGCCGAGGCGGACCGGCGCGTTGTTGCGCCAGGCGACGACCAGACGCCGGTACTCGTCAGTGTTGCGGCCGGCCAGGTCGGTGTAGATCTGGAAATGCCGCGCGTCGCCCTCGAGCGCGCCCTTCGGGCGGTTGGCGTTGGCGGCCTCGATCGCGGCGCGGATGTCTTCGAGACTGATGCCGTAGCGGTTGAGCTGCAGCGGCAGCACGTCGATGCGGATCGCCGGCAGCGAGCCGCCGCCGATCTCGACGTCGCCGACGCCGTCGACCTGCGCGAGCCGCTGCTGCACGAGATTCGATACCGCCTCGTAGATCTGCTGCGGCGTCTTCGAGTCGGACTGCAGCGCCAGCACCACCATCGGCGCGTCGGCCGGGTTGGCTTTGCGGTAGGTGGGATTTCGTTTCAGCGTCGCCGGCAGGTCGGCGCGCGAGGCGTTGATGGCCGCCTGCACTTCGCGCGCCGCCGAGTCGATGTCGCGGTCGAGCGCGAACTGCATGGTCACGCGCGTCGAGCCGGTCGAACTCTGCGAGGTCAGCTCGTTGACGCCGGCGATGATGCCGAGGCGCCGTTCGAGCGGCGTGGCGACGCTGGTCGCCATGGTCTCGGGACTGGCGCCGGGCAGGTTCGCGGTGACCGAGATCACCGGGAAGTCGACCTGCGGCAGCGGCGCCACCGGCAGCGCGAAGAAGCCGCCGACGCCGGCCAGGGCGATGCCGATCGTCAGCAGCGTCGTGCCGATCGGGCGGCGCACGAAGAGGGTCGAGAGGTTCATGGCGATGCGTCTGCGGCGACGAACCGTTCCCTCTCCCGCATGCGGGAGAGGGCAAGGGAGAGGGCCGCGGCCGCAGCCAGCGCAAGCTCGGCGCACTGCGCGCACTGCGCGCACGGCGTGCCCGCGCCCTCGCCCCAGCCCCTCTCCCGCCGGGCGGGAGAGGGGCTCGCCTCAGTGAGGGCGAGCGTCGGCAGTGGCGCGTACGGCTTCATGCGCCGCGCGGCTCCGCGTCGTCCCCGGGACCGGCGGCGGACGGCACATCGTTGGCGCGCGGCGGCACCGGCTGATCCTCGCGATGGCCGGCCAGCTTTTCGAACGCCAGATAGATCACCGGCGTCGTGAACAGCGTCAGCAGCTGGCTGACGATCAGGCCGCCGAAGATCGCCAGGCCCAGCGGCCGGCGCAGTTCGGCGCCGGCGCCGAAGCCGAGCATCAGCGGCACGGCGGCGAACAGCGCGGCCAGCGTCGTCATCAGGATCGGCCGGAAGCGCAGCAGCGCCGCCTGGCGGATCGCCGCGCGTGGCGCGAGGTTTTCGTGCCGCTGCGCCTCGATCGCGAAGTCGATCATCATGATCGCGTTCTTCTTGACGATGCCGATCAGCAGAATGATGCCGATGATGCCGATCACGCCGAGGTCGTGGCCGGCCAGCATCAGCGCCAGCAGCGCGCCGACGCCGGCCGACGGCAGCGTCGAGAGGATCGTCAGCGGATGCACGAAGCTCTCGTAGAGCACGCCGAGCACGATGTAGACGCAGACGATCGCGGCGACGATCAGCCACAGCGTGCTCGACAGCGAGGCTTCGTAGGCGCTGGCCGCGCCGAGGAAGTTCAGCGTGACGCTGCTCGGCAGGCCGATCTGCTGCGCGGCGTCGCGGATCGCCGCGACGGCGTGGCCCAGCGACACGCCGTCGGCGGTATCGAAGCCGATCGTCGCCGCCGGATACTGGGCGACGTGCGTGACCTGCAGCGGCGCTGCCTGCTCGCGGATCGTGGCGATCGCCGCCAGCGGCGTCGCGCCGCCGGTGCCCTGCAGGTGCAGCAGGCCGAGGTTGTCCGGCTTCGTCAGCAGGCCGGGTTTGCCTTCGAGGATGACGCGATACTGGTTGGTCTCGGTGAAGATCGTCGAGACGATGCGCTGGCCGAACGCGCTGTACAGCGCGTCGTTGAGTGTCGAGGCGGTGATCGACAGGCGCGCGGCGCTGTCGCGGTCGAGCTTGACGAACGCGGCGCGGCCCTCGGCGCCGGCTTCGGTGGTGGCGTTGCGGACCGCGTCGAGCTGCTGCATCGCCGCCGTCAGCTGCTGCGCCCACTCGGCGACTTTCTGCGTGTCCGAGCCTTCGAGCGACAGCCGGTACTGCGTCGGCCCGGTTTCGGCGTCGATCGTCAGGTCCTGGGTCGGCTGCAGCCAGATTTGCACGCCCGGCACCGTTTCGACGCGTTCGCGCAGACGCTGCATGATCTCGGCCTGCGAGCCGCTGCGGTCGTCGCGCAGATTGATCAGCATGCGGCCGCTGTGCAGCATCGTGTTGTTGGCCGCGTCGACGCCGATGAACGAGCTGAGGTTGTCGACCGCCGGGTCGGCGAGGATGGCGTGCGCCGCCTGCTGCTGCAGCTCGGCCATGCGCGCGTACGACACCGCATCGTCCATCGCCGTGCGTGCCTGCAGCTGGCCGGTGTCCTGCGTCGGGAACAGGCCCTTGGGGATGAACATGTAGAGCAGGACGGTCAGCACGAAGGTCGCCAGCGCGACCCACAGCGTCGCCGGCTGACGGTCGAGCACATAGAGCAGGCCGCGGTCGTAGTGTGCGACCACGCGGTCGAAGAAGGCCTGCACCTTGCGGCCGAGCGCGTTGTCGCCGGTGTCGTGGCGCAGCCAGCGCGCCGACAGCATCGGCACCAGCGTCAGCGACACCACCGCCGAGATCAGGATGGTGATCGCCAGCGTCACCGCGAACTCGCGGAACAGACGGCCGATGACGTCGCCCATGAACAGCAGCGGAATCAGCACGGCGACCAGCGAGACGGTCAGCGAGATGATCGTGAAGCCGATCTGGCGGGCGCCCTTGAGCGCCGCCTGCAGCGGCTTCTCGCCCTTCTCGATGTAGCGCGAGATGTTCTCGATGGTGACGATGGCGTCGTCGACGACGAAGCCGGTGGCGATCGTCAGCGCCATCAGCGACAGGTTGTTGAGGCTGTAGCCGAGCAGGTACATCAGGCCGCAGGCGCCGATCAGCGAGATCGGCACGGCGAGGCTGGCGATGACAGTCGCCTGCACGCTGTGCAGGAAGAAGAAGATCACCAGCACGACCATGACGACGGCGAGGATCAGCTCGATCTGCACGTGCTCGACCGAGGCGCGGATGCCGGTCGTGCGGTCGGCGAGCACGCGCACCTCGACCGCGGCCGGCAGCGAGCTCTCCAGTTCCGGCAGGCGCGCCTTGATCGCGTCGACGGTCTTGATGACGTTGGCGCCGGGCTGACGCTGCACGTTGAGGATGATCGCCGGCCGGTCGTCGGCCCAGGCGCCGAGGCGCGTGTTCTCGGCGCTGGCGACGATGGTCGCCACGTCCGCCAGCCGCACCGGCGCGCCGTTGGCGTAGGTGACGATCAGGTTTTCGTAGTCGGCGACGGTGGTCAGCTGGTCGTTGGCATTGATCGAGTACGAGCGGCTCGGCCCGTCGAAGCTGCCCTTGGCGGCGTTGGCGTTGGCGTTGCTGATCGCCGTGCGGATCGTCGCCAGGCCGATGCCATACGAGGCCAGCAGCTGGGTGTCGGCCTGGATGCGCATCGCCGGACGCTGGCCGCCGCTCAGCGTCACCAGGCCGACGCCGTCGACCTGGCTGATCTTCAGCGCCAGCCGCGTGTCGACCAGGTTCTGCACCTCGGTCAGCGGCAGGCTGTCCGAGGTGATCGCCAGCGTCAGCACCGGCGCGTCGGCCGGGTTGACCTTGGCGTAGACCGGCGGCGCCGGCAGGTCCGACGGCAGCAGCGAGCTGGCCGCGTTCATCGCCGCCTGCACTTCCTGCTCGGCGATGTCGAGCGCGATGCCGAGCGTGAACTGCAGCGTGATGACCGAGGCGCCGGCCGAACTGACCGAGCTCATGCGCTGCAGCCCGGACATCTGGCCGAGCTGGCGCTCCAGCGGCGCCGTGATGGTCTGGCTCATGACCTCGGGGCTGGCGCCGGGGTAGAGCGTCTGCACCTGGATCGTCGGGTAGTCGACCTGCGGCAGCGCCGACAGCGGCAGGAAGCGCAGGCCGAGCAGGCCGCCGAGCACGATCGCCGCCATCAGCAGCGTGGTCGCGACCGGCCGTTCGATAAAGGGACGCGAGGGATTCATCGCCGTTCCGTCGGAGGCGGGGCGCGCTTACTGGCCGCCCGGCGGCGGACCGCCCGGACCGCCGGGGCCACGCGGCGCGCCTGGTCCTCCCGGGCCACCGGGACCGCCGCCCGGGCCGCCTTCCGGCCGGCGACGCTGCTTGCGCCGTTCGGGGTTGGCGGCGGCGTCGGCCTTGCGCGCGGCGTCGGTCGCCTTCGCCGCTTCGCCCGGCAGCTGCACGGTGGCGCCGTCCTTGAGGCGGTCGGCGCCCTCGGTGACGACGGTCTCGCCGAGCTTCAGGCCCTCGCTGATCTGCACCTTGCCGGCGGCCTGCGCGCCGCGCTTGACGCTGCGCACGCTGACCGTATGGTCGTCGTTGAGCACGTAGACGAAATCGCCACTGGCGCCGTTGCGGACCGCCGACAGCGGCACCGCGACGACCTGCGGCAGGGTGTAGAGCTGCAGGCGCAGGTTGACGAACTGATTCGGGAACAGCGCGCTGTCGGCGTTATCGAAACGTGCCTTGCCGCCGACCGTGCCGGTGCTCGTGTCGACCTGGTTGTCGAGCGTCGTGAACGTGCCGCTGGCGAGTTCGGTGGTGCGCGTGCGGTCGAGCGCGACCGCCGGCAGCGCGCCTTCGGCGGCGTGGCGCAGGATCTCGCCGACGCTGTCCTGCGGCACGGCGAACTTCACGTCGATCGGCGCGACCTGCGTGATGACGGCGATGCCGTTGGCGTCGCCGGCGGCGATGTAGTTGCCGGCGTCGACGACGCGCAGACCGACGCGACCCGAGACCGGCGCGGTGACGCGGCTGTACTCGACGTCGAGCTTGGCGCTGGCGACGGCGGCGCGGTCCGCGGCGACCGTGCCTTCGAGCTGGTGGACGGTCGCCGCCTGCGTGTCGACGTCCTGCTGGGCGATCGAGTCCTGGCCCTGCAGCGTGCGGTAGCGCTCCAGCTGCAGCCGGGCGTTCTCGAGCTGCGCCTGGTCGCGCTGCAGGTTGCCCTGCGCCTGCAGCAGGGCGTTCTCGAACGGACGCGGGTCGATCTGCGCGAGCAGCTCGCCCTTCCTGACCAGCTGGCCTTCGCGGAACGCGATCGAGGTGATCACGCCGGAGACCTGCGGCCGCACGGTCACCGTCGCCAGCGGCGTGACGGTGCCGAGCGCCTCGATCGTCACCGGAATATCGAGCGCCTCGGCCTTGGCGATGCCGACCGAACTGGCCATGCCGCCGCGCATGCCCATGCCCATGCCGAAGCCGGAGGTCTGGCTGTTGCGCTGGAGCAGGTACCAGGCGAGGGCGCCGATCGCGACCAGCACCAGCAGGACGATGCCGGCGCCGATCCATTTGCTGCGGGTGCTGACGCGACGCGGCGCGGACGCCTGCGGACGGGGAGGCTGGGTTTCCATCGAGGTCCTTGCTGGCCGGAGAACGGCATGCGAACAGCCGCGATGATAGCCAAGGCCATTGGCGAATCCGCCGACTTTTACCTTCCGATACAAAAATGCGGCGGGGCGTGACGCGGGCGGCGATGCGCGCCTGACTTAAAATGGGCGGACCGGCGCCCGCTCGGGCGCGATCGAACAGCAAACAGGGCCATGGCCGGCAAGCAGCGTCTCTACCGCATCAGTTTCATGAACCAGGGGCAGAAGTACGAGCTCTACGCCCGCGAGGTCAGCCACAGCGGCGGCATGCTCGGCTTCATCGAGGTCGGCAAGCTCGTCTTCGGCGAGAAAAGCACGGTGCTGGTCGACACCAGCGAGGAACGCCTCAAGCAGGAGTTCGCCGGCGTCGAGCGCTTCTACGTGCCGGTGCACGCCGTGGTGCGCATCGACGAGGTCAGCAAGGCCGGCCCGGTGCGCATCACCGAGGGCGGCGAGTCCGGTTCCAAGGTCACGCCGCTGCCGTTCTATACCTTCGGCGGCGACGGCAGGAAATAGACGAATGGGGGCGTGCCATGCGATCTCTTCTGGTTCTGGCGGCGATTGCCGCGATGGCTTGGTATGGCTACCAGCATCATGTTGCCCCGCGCGCGGAGGAATCCGGCGAAGCGTGGGATGAGCCAGCAGTGCAGCACGTCAGCGCGGCTGTGAAATACAGCTGCGACGGGCGGACCTACTGCTCGCAGATGCATTCCTGTGAGGAGGCCACCTTCTTCCTGCGTAACTGTCCGGAAACGAAGATGGATGGCAACAACGACGGCGTCCCCTGCGAACGCCAATGGTGTCGATGACCCGCTTCGTGATGCCCGGGCCGGGCGGGCTTACATGGACCGCCCTGAATGGCAGTCCGTGCCGCGCGGCGGCCGGTCCGGGAGCGTCTGCGCCGGCGAGGCGCGAGGCGATGTTGCTCCGAGCGGGGCAGACGCCGGCCCGGGGGCTGGTCGGGCGGTGCATCCGCGCGGCTGACGGCGACCGCGCATGATCCGATTCGCCATGCTCGGCTCCGGCTCGAAGGGCAACGCCACGCTGATCGAGCACGCCGGCACGCGCGTGCTGGTCGATTGCGGATTCAACCTGAAGGAAAGCGAGGCGCGGCTGCTGCGCCTGGGCGTCGAGCCGGGCTCGCTGGCGGCCATCCTCGTCACGCACGAGCACGGCGATCATCTCGCCGGCGTCGGCCGGCGTCGGCCGGCTCGCCCGCCGCCATCGCGTGCCGGTCTACATGACCTACGGCACGCACCGCGTCTGGCAGGACCCGGAAGTGCCGGCGCTGGTGCGCTTCTCGCCGCACCAGCAGTTCACGATCGGCAGTCTGGCGATCGCGCCGTACCCGGTGCCGCACGATGCCGAGGAGCCCTGCCAGTACGTGATCGCCGCCGGTGAAGGCGCGGCGCGCCGGCGCATCGGCATCCTCTCCGACGCCGGCCACATCTCGCCGCACATGCGTGCGGTGCTCGCCGGCTGCGACGCGCTGATGCTGGAATGCAACCACGATCCGGAGCTGCTGCGCGTCGGCCCGTATCCGCCGAGCCTCAAGCTGCGCGTCGGCGGCGAGCGCGGCCACCTGTCGAACGTGCAGGCGGCGGCGCTGCTTGCCGGCTATGAAGTCGCGCGCCTGCAGCATCTGGTGCTGACGCACCTGTCGGAGACCAACAACCGCCCGCAGCTGGCGCTCGACGCGGTGCGCGCGGCAATCGGCGGCGAGCACGCCGGTCTGCGCTGCGCGCACCAGGAGCAGGGACTGGACTGGGCCGAGCTGGCCTGAATCCGCCCATGACGCGCGCCCGATCGCGCCGCGTCGTCGGGCGGCGCGCCGGCGGCGCCTTGGTGCGCTAGGCCGGGCTCAGGCCCAGCGCCGCCGGCAGGTCGGCGAAGCGCGGCAGACGCCGCGGCGGTGGCTGCAGCGCCGCCAGGCCGTCCGCGCCGTAGCCGTAGTCGACGCCGATGAAGCCGGTGCCGGCGGCGCGCGCGGCATCGGCGTCGTGCCGGCCGTCGCCGACCATGACGGCATCGGCCGTGGCGACGCCGAGGCGGTCGAGCGCGACTTTCAGCGGCATCGGGTCCGGCTTGCGGCGCGGCGTCGAGTCGCCGCCGATGACGGCCGCGAAGTAGCGGCGCAGCCCCAGGGCGTCGAGCACGGCCAGGCTCGCCGCTTCCGGCTTGTTGGTGCAGACCGCCATCGGCAGGCCCGCGGCGTGCAGCGCGGCGAGGGTCCCGGCGACGCCCGGGTAGGGCCGCGTCTGCACGACCGGATGGGCGAGGTAGTCGGCCATGAACACGGCGACGGCGGCATCGAGCGTGGCCTCGCCGGGGTCAGCGCCGACCGCCGCGAGGCCGCGTTCGAGCAGCTTGCGCACGCCGTCGCCGACCATCGTCCGGACCTGCGCGACGGCCAGCGGCGGCAGGCCGCGTCCGGCGAGCAGGCGATTCAGGCAGGCATGCAGATCGCCGACGCTGTCGACCAGCGTGCCGTCGAGATCGAACAGCAGCGCGCGCGGCGGGGCGCCGGGCCAGTGGGTTTCCCCGGTCGGAGCACGGTCCTCAAACATGCGAAAATAATAGTCCCTCCGACGTCCCGTCCCGCAATGTCCCTGACGATCCTTCCCGGTGCCGAATCGCTGTCGGCGTTCCGTGCCGAGCGCCTGCTCGCCAAGCTGCGCGTCCACGCGCCCGGCCTGCACACGCTGCGCAGTCGCGACTTCTATCTGGTCGATGCGGTCGACACCGCCGAGGCGGACCTGCGCCGCCTGCTCGGCCCGGGCCCGGCCGGCTTCGAGGCCGCCGACCTGGTGCTGTTCGTGGTGCCGCGGCTCGGCACGCTGTCGCCGTGGTCGAGCAAGGCCACCGACATCGCCCGCGTCTGCGGGCTCGCCGGCGTGCGCCGCATCGAGCTGGGCCGCGCCTATTTCCTCGGCGGTGCGACGGCGCTGCCGGCCGCGGCGCTCGACGCGCTGCACGATCCGATGACGGAGTCGGTGCTCGTCGACGAGGCTGGCCTGCATCATGTCTTCGACGGCCAGCCGCGCCGCGGCCTGCGCACGGTCGACGTCCTCGCCGGCGGCCGCGCGGCGCTGGTCGCCGCCAATCGCGACTGGGGTCTGGCGCTGTCCGACGAGGAGATCGACTACCTCGTCGCCTACTGCCGCGAGGCCGGCCGCAATCCGACCGACGCCGAGCTGATGATGTTCGCGCAGGTCAACAGCGAGCACTGCCGGCACAAGATCTTCAACGCCGAGTTCACCGTCGACGGTCAGACGCAGCCGCACTCGCTGTTCCAGATGATCAAGATGACCTACGCCGCGGCGCCCGAGGGCGTGCTGTCGGCGTACAAGGACAATGCCTCGGTCATCGAAGGCCACACGGCGATGCGCTGGTTCGCCGAGTCCGACCACGTGTACCGCGCGCACGACGAGCCGGTGCACATCCTGATGAAGGTGGAGACGCACAACCACCCGACCGGCATCTCGCCGCATCCGGGCGCCGCAACCGGCGCCGGCGGCGAGATCCGCGACGAGGCCGCGACCGGTCTCGGCGGCAAGCCGAAGGCCGGCCTCGCCGGTTTCTCGGTCGCCAATCTGCGCATTCCGGATTTCGTGCAGCCCTGGGAAGCGGCGCTTTCCACGCCGCCGCGCATGGCGAGCGCGCTGCAGATCATGCTCGACGGCCCGATCGGCGCCGCCGCCTACAACAACGAGTTCGGCCGTCCGAATCTCAACGGCTATTTCCGCACGTACGAAGCGCTGACGCCGGACAGCCGCAATCGCGGCTATCACAAGCCGATCATGATCGCCGGCGGCTACGGCAACATCCGCGCCGAGCACGTGCAGAAGCGCGAGGTCATCGAGGGCGCCAGACTGATCGTGCTCGGCGGCCCGGCGATGCTGATCGGTCTGGGCGGCGGCGCCGCCTCGTCGATGGCGACGGGCGCATCAAGCGCCGAACTCGACTTCGCGTCGGTGCAGCGCGCCAACCCGGAACTCGAACGCCGCTGCCAGGAAGTCGTCGACGCCTGCTGGGCGCTCGGCGAGGACAATCCGATCCTGTCGATCCACGACGTCGGCGCCGGCGGCATCAGCAACGCGCTGCCGGAACTCGTGCACGCCGACGATCGCGGCGGCCGCTTCCAGCTGCGCGACGTGCAGAGCGCCGACCCGGCGCTGTCGCCGATGGAAATCTGGTGCAACGAATCGCAGGAGCGCTACGTCATCGCCATCCGTGCCGAGGACGTCGCCCGCTTCGGCGCGATCTGCGCGCGCGAGCGCGCGCCGTACGCCGTCGTCGGCACCGCGACCGCCGAGCAGCAGCTCGTTGTCGAGGACGCGCTGCTCGGTGATTCGGCCGTCGACATGCCGATGCCGGTGCTGCTCGGCAAGGCGCCGCGCATGAAGCGCACGAGCCAGCGCGCGAAGACCACGTTCCCGGCGCTGGCGACCCTCAAGATCGATCTCGCCGAAGCTGCGCAGCGCGTGCTGCAGCTGCCGGCGGTCGCCAGCAAGTCGTTCCTGATCACGATCGGCGACCGTACCGTCGGCGGTCTGATCGTGCGTGACCAGATGGTCGGCCCGTGGCAGGTGCCGGTCGCCGACTGCGCCGTCACCGCGACCGGTTTCGAGTCGATCACCGGCGAAGCGATGGCGATGGGTGAGCGCACGCCGCTCGCGCTGCTCGACGCGCCGGCCTCGGGCCGCATGGCGGTCGCCGAGGCGGTGCTCAACATTGCCGCCGCGCGCATCGGCAAGCTGTCGGACATCCGCCTGTCGGCGAACTGGATGGCCGCCTGCGGCCAGCACGACGAGGACGCGCGCCTGTTCGATACGGTGAAGGCGGTCGGCGCCGAGCTGTGTCCGGCGCTCGGCATCGCGATTCCGGTCGGCAAGGATTCGCTGTCGATGAAGTCCGTCTGGCAGAACGATGAGGGAGAAGCGCAGACGCAGACCGCGCCGCTGTCGCTGATCGTCTCGGCGTTCGCGCCGGTGGTCGACGTGCGCGCCTCGCTGACGCCGCAGCTGCGCACCGATACCGGCGACACGCGCCTCGTGCTCGTCGATCTCGGCGCCGGCAAGAACCGTCTCGGCGGCTCGGCGCTGGCGCAGGTCTACAACGCCGTCGGCGACGTCGCGCCGGATCTCGACGACGCGCAGCGCCTGCGCGCCGCGTTCGAACAGATCCAGCAGCTCAACGCCGACGGCAAGCTGCTCGCCTACCACGATCGCAGCGACGGCGGCCTGCTGGCGACGCTCGCCGAGATGGCCTTCGCCGGCCACTGCGGCCTCGAGGTCGCGCTCGATCAGCTCGGCGACGATGCCGTCGCGGCGCTGTTCAACGAGGAACTCGGCTTCGTCGTGCAGGTGCGTCAGACCGATGTGGTGTCGGTCATCGCCGCGCTGAACGATGCCGGCCTTGCCGCGATCGACATCGGCACGGTGACGAACAGCGATCGCATCGCGTTCACGCAGGCCAACAAGGTCGTGCTCGAATCGACGCGCACCGACTGGCATCGCCTGTGGGCCGAGACCAGCCATCGCATGGCGGCGCTGCGCGACAATCCGGACTGCGCGAAGGAGGAATTCGCCGCGCTCGCCGACGCCGCCGATCCGGGCCTGCACGTGGCGCTGACGTTCGCGCCGGAGATGGCGGCGCCGCATCTCGCGCGCCGCCCGAAGGTCGCGATCATCCGCGAGCAGGGCGTCAACGGCCAGTACGAGATGGCGTACGCCTTCCATGCCGCCGGCTTCGAGGCCGTCGACGTGCACATGAGCGATGTGCTCGAAGGCCGCGTGAAACTGGCCGACTTCGCCGGCCTCGCCGCCTGCGGCGGTTTCAGCTATGGCGACGTGCTCGGCGCCGGTCAGGGCTGGGCCAAGACCATCCTCTTCAACGAGCGTGGCCGCAAGGAGTTCGCCGACTTCCTCGCGCATCCCGAACGCTTCGCGCTCGGCGTCTGCAACGGCTGCCAGATGTTCGCGGCGCTGAAGGACATCGTGCCCGGTGCCGCGCACTGGCCGGCGTTCCGCCGCAACCGCAGCGAGCAGTTCGAGGCGCGCTGGGCGCAGGTCGAGCTGCTCGATTCGAAGTCGATCTTCTTCACGGGCATGGCCGGCTCGAAGCTGCCGATCGCCGTCGCCCACGGCGAAGGCCGCGCCGAGTTCGCCGGCGCCGGTGATCTCGGCGCGCTGCAGTCCGCCGGCCAGGCGGCGATGCGCTACGTGACGACGCGCGGCGCAATCGCGACGACGTATCCGGCGAATCCGAACGGCTCGCCGGAAGGTCTCGCCTCGGTCTGCAACGCCGACGGCCGCGTGACGATCCTGATGCCGCACCCGGAGCGCACCATCGCCGGCACGACCGGTTCGTGGTGGCCGCAGGACTACGCGGCGAGCGGCGGCAGCGGCAAGACGCCGTGGTTCCAGATGTTCGTCAACGCGCGCAAGTTCTCGCAGTGAAGCCTCTCGCGTGATGCGAAAAGCCCGCCGCGATGGCGGGCTTTTTCGTTCAGGCGTGCGCGCCCGGCTTCTCGACGCTGATGACGTGCGCCTGGATCCTGCCGTCGACCGGCCCGTCGCCGAAGCGTCGCGCGATGGCCTGCGCGGCGGCCGCGGTGGCTTCGTCCAGCGACGGCGTCGCACGCGCCTCGATCTCGCCGCGCAGCGGCGTGCCCTGGCAGAAGGCGAAGGCCGGCACCCGCGGGCTCGCGGCGCGGGCGAGGGCCGTGATCGTTTCGATGGCGATCGGTTCGCGCCAGCCGCCGGCGCGGAGATCGCGCTCGATCGCCGCGCGGTCGTGGTAACCGTGCGGCGTGCGCGCCAGGAAGTGCGGCGGATCATCGGGAAACACCGCCGCGAGCGCCCGGGTGACGAGATCGGTGAATTCGTTGTCCTCGATGCGATCCCAGACGTTGAACAGCAGCAGGCCGCCGGGGGCGAGCACGCGCCGGAATTCGGCGTAGGCCTTCGGCTTGTCCGGGAAGAACATCGCGCCGAACTGGCAGACCAGCGCGTCGAAGCTGGCGTCGGCGAACGGCAGCGCCTGGGCATCGGCCTGCTGCCACTCGACCGGGCGCGACGTGCCGAGTGCGATCGCCTGATCGAGCATCGCCTGATTGAGATCGGTGGCGACGATCGCGCTGCCTTCGTCGAGTACCGCGGCCAGCGCCCGCGTCACGACGCCGGTGCCGGCGGCGACTTCGAGCACGCGCGCCGGGCGCCGCGCGGCGAGCCGGCGCGCGAGGTCGGCCGCGTAAGGCGCGAAGATCAGCGGCACCAGATGCGTCTCGTACAGCTGCGGTATGGCGCCGGCGAAAACCTTGTCCTGGGATGACATGTGGCCCCCGTTCGCGTGGACGGCGAGCGCAGCATGCGCCGGCGTCACGCGCCAGACAATGCGGGCGGCGGCCACCCGTGTGCCGCCGGCGCCAGGGTTCGTGAAAGGCGATCGGCGCGGCGCCGCCGCGTCCGAGCGGATCACGGAGCCGCCGCAGCCCCGTCGGTGGCAGGCGGCGGGAGAGGGTGCTGCGTGGCGCTGGCTGCGGGCAGCGGCGTGCCGGCGAGCCCGTGTCGGGATGCTGCCCAGCGCAACGGCAGGCCGCGCTTGCGTGCCTGCGACACGTCCGCTCAGTCGTAGTTGAAGTAGAGCGGGTTGGTCAGCGCGATGATGTTGCCGTAGAAGCCGAGCACGGCGCCGGCGGCCGGGGCCTCCGGCGTCGTGCCGCGGACTTCGACGCGGTAGTAGCTGCGTGCAGCGGCGGCGGGCGTGTCCTGGAAGTCGAGGTGATCCTCGCCGACGACGGTCTTCTGCAGGAAGACCTCGCCGTTGCGGATCACGGTGATCGCGTAAGCCGCGAGCGGCCGCGCGCCGTCGATCGTGACGCGAAAGTCGACCGGCTGGCCGCTCGCCCTCGCGCCGTCGCCCATCAGCGTTTCGTAGCCGCCGTCGCGATCGGTGTCGGCGGCGAGCACGACACGTTCGGCGGTCGGCGCGTAGCTGATGCTGCTGTTGCCGGCCTTGAGCGCGGCGAGCACGGCGCCGGCCTTCGGCGCGCTGGCGTAGACCCAGGTCGTCGGATTGCCGACGTTGAAGACCAGCGCTTCGTAGGTGTGCTGGTGGTGGCAGTCGCTGCCGCCGCGCGCGGCGAGGCGCCGGCCGCTGTTGAGCATGCTGTCCCACAGCGCGACGGCGTCGTCGTTGTTGGTCGGGAAGCGGTACATCGCGTTCCAGATCTCGACGCTGTCGATGGCCATGTCGAAACCGAATTCCCACGGATCGCCGTTCAGCGGGTGGTTGACCGACAGATGCAGACCCTGCGCGTGCGCGGCGTCGGCGATCGCCTGGCCGGCCGCGTCGTCGCTGCGATCGCGCAGCGCATACATCGGCAGGTCGTCGAACGGCTGCGTGCCGAGGAGGTTGGCGTGGCCGCGCGCGGTCGTGTACTCGACGCCGTACAGCATCACCATCGTGTCGCTGCGATAAGCCGGATCGTCCCAGGTCGTGATGTGGCCGTCGACGTGGTTGTCGTGATCGGTGATGACGAAAAAGCCCATGCCTCTGGACTCCGCTTCCGGGATCAGTTCGGCGATCGGGTTGTCGGCGGCGTCGCTGCTGTGGTCGGAGTGCAGATGCAGATCGCCCGACAGCCAGGTGCCGGCGCGCAGATCGCTGACGCCGCCGGCGCTGTTGCCGGACGAACTGCTGCTGCACGCGCCGAGCAGGCCGAGCGCCGCTCCGGCCGCGGCGACGGCGGCGAGATTGCCGAGCTTCATTTCTTCTCCCCCCGAGAAAATCTGTGCAGCCTAGGGGGACGATATGACGCCGACGCGAAGCGCGCTGTCGTAAATCCGGCCCATGCGGTCCCGGCGCGCCCGGCGTGCGGCGGGCCTGGCGCCGCCACCGGGGGCAGCGCTCAGGCCTGCCGGGCGGCCGCCAGGATCTCGTCGGACAGCGCGCTGGTCCGCACCGCGCGTGCCATCAGCATCGCGCCGACCATGGTGGCGACCGTGCGGATCGCGTCGGCGCGCCGGTCCTCGTCGGGTGCGTCCGAGACGCTGGCGGCGAGTTCGATCAGTGCCTCGATCTGGGCCTCGAAGCTGCGTCGCGTCCTGGCGCCCTGGCGGGCGACGTCGGCGCCGAGCGCGGCGATCGAGCAGCCGCGATCGATGCGCTCGCGGTGCTGCGGGCTGAGGTACTGGCCGATGAAGGCCTCGCGGCGCTGGCCGGGCTCGGCCTGCTCGATGGCCTTGCGCAGCGAGGCCTGGGTCTGTGTCGAGGCGGCGGCAATCGCCTCGGCGAACAGCGCGTCCTTCGACTCGAAGTGCGCGTAGAAGCCGCCGTGCGTCAGCCCGGCGCGCTTCATCAGATCGGCGACGCCGATGCCGTCGAGACCGTGCGCGCGGAACGCGGCGGCGGCGGTCTCGACGATGCGGCGGCGGGTTTCTTCCTTCTGGGTGGCCGAGTAGCGCATGGCGCCTCTCCGATGCAGGTTTTCAGGATGACGGTTGTCATCATATCGCCTGCGTTCAGACGGCTTCGAGGAGGGTCGCGACGCCCTGGCCGCCGCCGACGCACTGCGTGGCCAGCGCATAGCGCTTGCCCTCGCGCTTCAGCAGCTGCGCGGCCTTGCCGGTGATGCGCGCGCCGGTTGCGCCGAGCGGATGGCCGATGGCGATCGCGCCGCCGTCGAGATTGACCTTGTCCTGCGCGATGCCGAGCTCGCGCAGCGAGGCGATCGCCTGGCTGGCGAAGGCTTCGTTGATCTCGACCAGATCGAGGTCGTTGGCGGTGAGGCCGGCGCGTTCGAGCGCCTTGCGCGTCGCCGGCACCGGCCCCATGCCCATGATCTCCGGCGCCAGGCCGGCAACCGCGACCGCGCGGATGCGCGCGAGCATGTCGAGGCCGTGCCGGCGCGCGTAGGCTTGCGAGCAGACCAGCACCGCAGCGGCGCCGTCGGTCAGCGGCGACGAGCTGGCGGCGGTGACCGTGCCATCGGCGCGGAACGCCGGCTTGAGCGCGGCCAGGCCTTCGGCCGTCGACTGCGGACGCAGGCAGCCGTCCTCGACGACGCTGCCGGCGGCGGTCGGCACCGGCACGATCTCCGCGGCGAGGCGCCCGTCGCCGCGCGCGGCGGCGGCCTTCTGCTGCGAGCGCAGCGCGAACGCGTCCTGCTCGGCGCGCGAGATGCCGTAGCGCGCGGCGACGTTCTCGGCAGTCTCGCCCATCGCGATGTAGGCCTCGAGATCGATCTCGCAGGACGGCGCGCCGGCGCGGCGGAAGCGCGGATTCGGTGCCGGCGTGAAGCCGCCCATCGGCACGCGCGTCATCGATTCGACGCCGGCGCAGATGAAGACCTCGCCGGCGCCGAGGGCGATCTGGCCGGCCGCATAGTGGATTGCCGTCATCGACGAGCCGCAGAAGCGGTTGACGGTGGCGCCGCCGGTTGCGAGCGGCAGGCCGGCGAGCAGGCCGACGATGCGGCCGAGGTTGGCGCCCTGCTCGCCTTCCGGATAGGCACAGCCGACGATCAGGTCCTCGATGTGGCGCGGGTCGACTCCGCTGCGCTCGACGAGCGCGCGCACGGCGAGCGCGGCGAGATCGTCCGGGCGCACGTCGATCAGCGCGCCCTTGCGCGCGAAGTGAAACGGGGTTCGGGCATAGCCGGCAATGACGGCGTCGTTCATGGTGAGGCTCCGTGGTGAGGGATTCAGTGCGCCGCGCTCGCCGCGGCGCCGGCCGCCGGCATGCGGCGGCTCAGCGGAATGACGATGAGCGCGGCGAGGAACAGCGCGGCAAACAGCAGGGCGCAGTCGGCGTAGGCCATCGTCAGCGCCTCGCGATGGACCGTGCGCGCGAGCAGCGCCATCGCCGCCTGCTGCTGCGTGGCGGCGTCGGCGATCACGCCGCCGGTCGCCACCTGGGTCTGCGCGAACCATTCGTCGAGGCGCGCGGCACGCAGCGAATCGCCGAGCCGCGAGAAGTGCAGCGAGTAGCGATGGTCGACGATGGTATTGGTCGCGGCGATGCCGATCGCGCCGCCGAGGTTGCGCATCAGGTTCGACAGGCCGCTCGCCGCCTTGAGGCGCGCCGCTGGCATGTCGGCGAGCGCCATGTTGGTGGCCGGCACGATGCAGAACATGGTCGCGAAGCCGCGCATCGCCTGCGCCAGCAGCAGCTCGTGTCCGCCCCAGGCCGAGGACAGGCGGCTCAGCTGCCAGAACGACAGGCCGAACAGCGTGAAACCGAACACGATCATGTGGCGCGGGTCGACGCGCCGCGACAACGCGGCGGCGAGCGGCGTGGCGAAGATCTGCGCGACGCCGGTGACGAACACGGCCTGGCCGATGTCGAGGCTACGGTACTCCTGGATGCGCGCGAGGTACTGCGGAATCAGGTAGATCGCCGAGAACATGCCGATGCCGAGCACGAACTGGAACAGGCAGCCCATCGCGAAGCGGGTGTCGCCGAAGATGCGCAGGTCGATGACGGCGCGCGGCTGCGTGAAGCTGCGCCAGAAGAAGGTGACGGCGCCGAGCGCGCAGACGACGGCGACCGCGCGCACCGTGCCGTCGTCGAGCCAGTCCCAGCGCGGACCTTCCTCGAGTACGTACTGCAGGCCGCCGAGGAACACCGCCATGCCGGCCAGGCCGATCGCGTCGAAGCCGCGCAGCACCTCGGGATGCGGCTCGTCGATGCGGCACAGCACCGGCACCAGCGCGCAGATCAGCAGGCCTGGCGCAACGTTGATGAAGAACAGCCAGCGCCAGCTCAGCACGTCGGTGATCCAGCCGCCGAAGGTCGGGCCGAGAATCGGTGCGACGGTGCCGGTCAGGCCGAGGATCGCCGGAATCAGGGCCTGCTGCCGGCCGGTGAAGATCGTGAAGCCGGTCGCGAACACCGTCGGGATCATGGCGCCGCCGACGAAGCCCTGCAGCGCGCGGAAGACGATCGCCGACTCGATGTTCCAGGCGAAGCCGCAGGCGACGCTGGCGAGCGTGAACGCCGCGGCCGAGGCGGTGAACAGCCAGCGCGTCGAGAACGCCTGCGCCAGAAAGCCGGACAGCGGAATCATGATGATCTCGGCGATCAGGTACGAGGTCTGCAGCCACGAGCTCTGATCTGCGCCGGCGGCGAGACCGGAGGTGATCTCGGGCAGCGAGGCGGAGACGACCTGCACGTCGAGCAGCGACATGAACATGCCGAGCGCCATGGTCGCGAACAGCGCCATCTTCGCCCCGTCGCTCATCGCGGCGGCGCTGCTCATGGACGATGCGGCAGGTGCGGGCACGGCCGTCTCCTTGTGATGCAATGACGACCATCATATGATGGTCGTCATTCAAAAAGCGAGGAGCGGACCATGGACTCTTCCGGAACGGCGGCCATCCGGCCGGCGCAGCTGGCGCTGCACATGCTC
Source organism: Solimonas variicoloris DSM 15731 (assembly GCF_000382285.1). Taxonomy (GTDB): domain Bacteria; phylum Pseudomonadota; class Gammaproteobacteria; order Nevskiales; family Nevskiaceae; genus Solimonas; species Solimonas variicoloris. Next base: position 78,093 of record NZ_KB907928.1, read on the forward strand.
ACGCCGCGTGCGGTCGCACGCCGCGGCGGGCTCTGGATCGAAGGGGCGGAGCGGCTCTGGTTCACGCTCGACGGCGAGCGCGTGGCGCTGCTGCGCGTGCGCGGCCGGCATCCGCCGGTGCTGCTCGTGCACGGCTGGGAGGGGGCGTCGGCCGACTTCGTGGACGTGCTGCCGGCGCTGCTCGCGACCGGACATGGCGCGCTGCTGCTCGATCTGCCGGCGCACGGCCAGTCCGGCGGCCGCACCATGACGCTGCCGGCGGCGGCGCGCGCGGTGTTCGAATGCGGGCGCCGCTACGGACCGCTGCATGCGGCGGTGGCGCACTCGCTCGGCGCGGCGGCGCTCGGCGAGGCGATGCGGGCCGGGCTCGGCGTCGGGCGCGCCGTGATGCTGGCGCCGCCGAGGCGCTATCTCGATGGCGTCGATGCGGCGGTGCGCGCCTGCGGCTACGACGCGCAGGCGCGCGGCGAATTGCTGGCGGCCTTACACCGGCATGGGGTCGACGCCGCGGCGCTGGATCTGCGCAGCGCCGTGGCCGCGCTGGAAGTGCCGGGGCTGATCGTGCACGGCGAGGAGGACGGCGTGCTGCCGCTGGCCGCCGGCCGCAGCGTCGCCGCGGCCTGGCCGGGGTGCCGCTTCGTGGCGATGCCGGGACTCGGCCACCGCCACATCCTGCGCGACGCGCGCGTCGTCGATGAGATCGTCCGCTTCGTCACGGCGCCCGGCCCCGACGCCGCGGCGCCGGCGCCGCTTCACTCGTCCGGCAGATCGGGCTCGACGTACTTCGCCGGCGGGTTGCCGTCGTAGACGAGGTTCAGCCGCCGTTGCAGATAGGCGGTGCGCAGGAAGACGTAGGGGTCGAGCTGCTGGTCGAGCACGCTGTCGAGATCGAGCAGCTGCGCGCGCGTGTCGATGGCCTGCGCACCGGCCACGGCGACGCGTTCGCCGAACGTGAAGTCGCTGTACTGCAGCGGCGAGCTCCAGTTGTCGCCGACGCGGCCGACCAGGTCGCGGTTGGTCGACGGGCCCAGCAGCGGAATCATCAGATACCAGCCTTCGCCGACGCCCCAGCGGCCGAAGGTCTGACCGAGGTCCTCGTCGTTCTTGGCAAGGCCGACCATGGTCGCCGGGTCGAGCAGACCGGCGAGGCCGAAGGTCGAGTTCATCAGGAACCGCGTCAGATCGAGGCCGGACTGCTTGAACTTGGCCTGCAGCGCATCGTTGACGATGACCGTCGGATAGAACAGGTTGTCGAAGAAGTTGCTGACGCCGATGCGGATCGGCGAGGGCACGTAGTCGACATAGGTCTTGGCGACCGGGCGCAGCACGTACTTGTCCGCCGTCTGGTTGAAGGCGTAGATCGGACGGTTCACCGCTTCGAGCGGATCGGCTGGCTCGTACGGCGAATGGTGGGCGCAGCCGGCGAGCATCGTGGCGACGATGACAGGCGCGAGGCGCATTCCCTTGTGCATGACTTGCTCCCGATGAGCCGGCTACGCGGCCAGCTCGACCACGTTCTGCAGGCCGAAGAACGTGATGAGGCCGCGCAACTGCGGCGTCGCGTTGATGAACGCCAGCGTCTGGCCCTTGCTGAGGGCGCGACGCCGCAATTCAAGCAGCAGCGCGGCGCCGGCGCTATCGCAGTGCGTCACACTGGCCAGATCGATCGTGCCGGCGCCGGCGAGTTCGTCGGCGCGCGCGAACCAGCCTTCGGCGGTCGAGAAGCTCAGCGCGCCGCTGAGCGCCGCGCTCACGGGGTCTTGCCCTGCGGCTTGCCGGCGTCGTCCTTGTCGGCGTCGGCGCTGACTTCGAGCTGACCGTTGTTGAGCCGCTGGATGACCGAGGCCACGTTGCTCTTCTTGATCTCGGCGTCGATCTGCGTGCGGAAGTTCAGCACCAGCGAGATGTTCTCGGCCTTGATGTCCCAGACCTTCCACTCGCCGTTGTTGTCGCGCAGCGAGAACGTCACCGGAATCGGCGGCTTGCCGTCCTTGCGCACGATCGTGGTGTCGACGCTGGCGCGCTTGCCTTCGCCTTCGATGCGGCCCGGCTTCACCTGGATCTCGACGCTGTCGTAGTACTCGAGCAGCTTGTCGGCGTAGCTGTGCACCAGCATGTCCTTGAACGCCTTCTCGAACTGCCCGATCTGCTCGGGCGTCGCTTCCTTCAGGTGCGCGCCGAGGATGACCTTGGCGATGTACGGCGTGTCGAAGTGCGGCACGATCTGGCGATCGACCATCGCGTAGAACGCGCTCTTGTCGGCCTGGTACTTCTGCACGTTGGCCGAGATGTCGGCGCGGATCGTGTCGGTCGTGGTCTTGACGACCTGCTCCGGCGGCGTCGCCGGTGCGGCGACGGCGGCCGTGGCCAGGCCGAACGCGGCGCACGCACCGAGCAGCGCGTGGCGGAGGATGCGGGGGGCGGTGGACATCATGGATGGACTCCTGGGGTCACACTGTTGTTCTTGTTCTGCAGCGAATCGGCGAGCTTGCCGATCGCATCGGCGAGCTTGTCGTCCTTCGACTCGCCCTGCGAGGCGAGGAACTGGCCGATCAGGTTCTCGATGACCAGCGCGCTCTGCGTCAGCGTCAGCTCGCTGCCGTCCTTCAGGTACTCGTCCATGCCGCCGGCCTCGAGGCCGATGTACTGGTCGCCGAGCAGGCCGGAGGTGAGGATCTTGGCGCTGGAGTCCTCGGGAATCTTGTCGTACTGCTGGGCGATGTCGAGCGAGACCTTGGCCTGGAAGGTCTGCGGATCGATGTCGATCGCGCGCACCCGGCCGACCTTGACGCCGGCGATCGTCACCGCCGAGCCGACCTTGAGGCCGCCGATGTTCTGGAACATGCCGCTGACGCGATAGGTCTGGCCGCTGCCGCCGATGTTCTCGAGGCTGGCGACACGGAAGGTCAGCACGAAGACGGCCGCCACGCCGAGGCACACGAACAGTCCGACGAGGATTTCCAAGGCTCTGGATTGCATGATCGATCTCTAGCCCGAAGCAATTAACGGAACATGAATGCGGTGAGGACGAAATCCATCGCCAGCACCGAAAGGGAGGACACGACGACGGTCGAGGTGGTGGCGCGCGACACGCCTTCCGAGGTCGGCGGCGAGTGATAGCCCTGGTAGACCGCGATCCAGCTGACGACGGCGCCGAACACCGTGGCCTTGATGAAGCACTGGTTGAGGTCGTGGATATCGGTATTGGCGCGGATCTGCGACCAGTAGCTGCCGGCGTCGACGCCGAGCAGGTCGACGGTGATCAGATGGCCGCCGACCACGCCGATCGCCATCACCGAGAAGATCGCGGTCAGGATCGGCATCGCCAGCAGGCCGGCGATGAAGCGCGGCGCGATGACGTGGCGCATCGGATCGACCGCCATCATTTCCATCGCCGACAGCTGGTCGGTGGCGCGCATCAGGCCGATCTCGGCGGCCAGCGCCGAGCCGGCGCGGCCGGCGAACAGCAGCGCGGTCACGACCGGGCCGAGCTCGCGGATGATCGACAGCGCCACCAGCACGCCGACCGAGTCGGCGGCGCCGAAGCGGACCAGCGCGTGATGCGCCTGCAGCGACAGCACCATGCCGATGAACATGCCGCTGATGACGATGATGATCAGCGACAGCACGCCGGACATGTAAAGCTGGCGCACGATCAGGCCCGGCCGCAGCAGCGCCGCCGGAACGGCGCGCAGGATGGCGAGGAGGAAGAACTGCGCGCGGCCGAGGCCGGCGAGGAAGTTGCCGAGCACGGCACCGAGATTGGCGATCATGCGCTGCCCAGTAGGTCGTCGCGGAGCGACCTGGCTTTGTAGTGGAAGGCGACCGGGCCGTCGGGTCGCCCCTGCAGGAACTGCTGCACGTACTCCAGCGGCGAGGCGCGGATTTCGTCCGGCGTGCCACGCGCCAGCACCTGGCCGTTGGCGATCACGTAGGCCTGATCGGCGATCGACAGGACCTCGTCGACGTCGTGCGAGACGATCACGCTGGTGATGCCGAGCGACTGGTTCAGCGAGCGGATCAGGCGCATCAGCACGCCCATGCTGATCGGATCCTGGCCGGTGAACGGCTCGTCGTACATGACCATTTCCGGATCGAGGGCGATGGCGCGGGCCAGCGCGACGCGGCGGCTCATGCCGCCGGACAGCTCTTCCGGGTACAGGTCGCGCGCGCCGCGCAGGCCGACCGCTTCCAGCTTCATCAGCACGATGTCGCGGATCGCGCTTTCCGGCAGACGCGTGTGCTCGCGCAGCGGGAAGGCGATGTTATCGTGGACGGACAGGTCGGTCAGCAGTGCGCCATTCTGGAACAGCATGCCCATGCGCTTGCGCAGTGCGTACAGCTCGCTGCGGCCAAGGCGGTGCACGTTGATGCCGTCGAACTCGACGGCGCCGGCTTCCGGCCGCCACTGGCCGCCGATGATGCGCAGCAGCGTGGTCTTGCCGGTGCCGGACGGGCCGAGGATGGCCGTCACCTTGCCGCGCGCGATGTCGACGTCGACGCCGTCGTAGATCTTGCGCGTGCCGCGGCTGAAATGCAGGCCGCGCACGCGCACCAAGGTGGCGCTGTCGGCGGCGGAGGGCTGCGGAATGGGTGGCATCGGGTTCGGTCGGAAGGCTGGTGTGAGGAGCAGCGTAGACCCTGCAACGGCCGGCTATTGTAACTGACCGTTAACGTCTGTCCGGCGGATCGTTAGTCGTGCGTGTGAACGGCGTCGTAGCCCAGATGCACCAGCAAGTGGCGCAACAGCGCCTCGCCGGCCGCCTCGACGCTGGCCGGGCCGCCCAGATCGGCCAGCTGCGTCATGCGCAGACCCTGGTAGCCGCAGGGATTGATGCGCGAGAACGGCTCCAGATCCATCGCCACGTTCAGCGACAGGCCGTGGTAAGTGCGGGCATGGCGGACGCGCAGGCCCAGCGAACCGATCTTCATGCGCCGGCCGCCGGCATCGTCGACGTAGACACCCGGCGCCTCCGGATCGGCGTAGGCGCGGATGCCGTAGTCGGCGAGCAGCGCGACCATGCTCTGCTCGATATGCGTCACCAGCGAGCGGATGCCGTAGCCGCGCCGCTTGAGGTCGATCAGGAAGTAGACGACCAGCTGGCCGGGGCCGTGGTAGGTGACCTGGCCGCCACGGTCGGACTGCACGACCGGGATGTCGCCCGGCATCAGCAGATGCTCCGGCTTGCCGGCCTGGCCCTGCGTGAACACCGGCGGATGCTCGAGCAGCCAGATCTCGTCCGGCGTGTCGTCGTCGCGGGCATCGGTGAACGCGCGCATGCGCTCGAACGTGGTCGTGTAGTCGATCCGGCCGAGGCGGCGGATCAGCGGCGGCACCGCGTTTTCGGGCGTCATCGGGCGGCTTCCACGCGATGCGCGCAGGAGCGCTTACGAGCAGGAACGTTCGAACGGTTCATTTCGGAAATCGGTCATGGATCGGCCCGCTTTTTGCGTTTCGGCGAGACGACGACAACGTAGTCGTGTGAGGACGCAGCCATGCAGGCAGTTGCGAATGCGGTGGTGAACGATGGGCAGCGTGAAATCGCTGATTCCACGCCGCTCGATGCGAAGGCAAGATCGGAAATGGTGCGCCGGCTGTTTCAGGAACACAACCGAGCGCTGATCGGTTTTCTCATCGCCCGCCTGCAGTCCGAAGCCGAGGCCCATGACGTCGCCCAGGAGGCCTATGTGCGGCTGCTCCAGCTCGAGCAGGCCTCCGCCGTCAGCTTCCTGCGCGCGCATCTGTTCACGATCGCCGGCAACCTGGCGATCGACCGCCTGCGCCAGCGCCGGGTGCGCGAGCGCAACTCGCCGCAGGACTTCTTCGAGGACCTGCTGACCCGGCCCGGGCCGGATCGCACCGCGATCGCCCAGCAAGAGATGGGGATCATCAAGCAGGCGCTGCGCGAACTTCCGGAAAAGTGCCGCCGCGCGTTCATGCTGCATGTCTTCGCGGGCCACAGCGTGCAGGAGATCGCGGCACAGATGAACCTGACCGACCGCATGATCCGTCACTATGTCGCGCGCGCCATGGCCACGTGCCGGCAGCGCCTGGATGAAGCCGAAAAAGGATAAAGACGGACGGTCGGCGGCCCGCGCCGTGACGTGCCTGGCCATGGCACGGCCCGGCGGGATCGTGTGGGCCCCGATAATCTGGAACAATGGCCGTCGGAGGAGCGGCTGATGAATTCCAAGAAAGCGACGACGGCGCGTCTCGAACAGGCGGCCCTGTGGTGGCAGCGCCTGCGCGAGGAGAGCGTGCGTCCGGAGGAAATCAGCGAGTGGCTCGACTGGTGCCAGCGCGATCCGGACAATCTGCAGGCTTTCGAGAAGATCGAGGGGCTCGGCGCGCGGTTCGACGCGCTCGACGCCGAGACGCGCGCCGCACTGCTGCGTGAAATGCTCGACGAGCCGGCCGCCGAAGCGTCCGAAGCGGCCGAAGCGGCCGCGGCGGCCGTGCCGGCGGCGCCCGTGCGGCGCCGCCACGCCGTGCGCGCGCTGGCGGCCGGCGTCGCCGCACTGGCGATCGTCGTCGGTGCGTCCTCTTACCTGGGGCGCGGCGGTGAGGCGACGCAGACCGCCTCCTACGTGACCGCCAAGGCGCAGCGCCAGGATCTGCTGCTCGCCGATGGCTCGCAGGTGTCGCTCGGCGCGGCGACGCGGCTCGACGTCGACTACACGGCGGGCGTGCGCGGCCTGCAGCTCGGCGACGGCGAGGCTTACTTCGAGGTCGCGCACAATCCGCAGCGGCCGTTCGTCGTGCGCGTCGGCCGTCTGAAGGTCATCGCCGTCGGCACCGCGTTCAATATCCGCAAGACCGGCGCGCGCGTCGAAGTGGTCGTCACCCAGGGCGCGATCGACGTCGAGGACGCGGCGCGCGACGCCGCGCTGGCCAGCCAGCAGGCGCGCCTGCCGAACGACGGCGCGATTCGCGTCGCCGCCGGCCAGCTCGTCGTCACCGAACGCGAAGGGCTGACCGTGCGGCCGGCGGACCGCGAGGCGGCGATCGCCTGGCAGCGCGGCAGCCTGCAGTTCGTCGACGAAGACCTGTCCGTCGTCGTCGCCAACCTGAACCGCTACAGCCGGCAGGAAGTCGTCATCGCCGACCGTTCGCTCGACGGTCTGCGCTACACCGGCACCGTCATGCAGGGCCGCGAGGCCGAGTGGCTGGCGGCGATCGGGCAGGTCTTCCCGATCAGCGTGCAGCGCGACGCGCAGGGCCGCATCAACCTGCAGCGCCGCGAGCTGTCGAGCACGACGCGCAACGCCGGCTGACGCGTCGGCGCGGCGCTGCGCCGCGCGTGGGTTCCCCTTGTTGCCTCAGCGCCCGCGACGGCTCGCGTCGCGGCGTGCCGTGCCGTTCCTTTTCCGTTTCGCGCGTCGTAGCCGTTCCTGAGGCAGGCGGATCGTCCGCCACCGCATTGGAGCCGCACGATGAGCCGCATCCGGCAACGCCTCAAGAAGTACGTCCTCAACGACACGCGTCCGCAGCGCTGCGCCGCCGCGTTGGTCCGCAACAGCGCCCCGCGCTGGCCGCAGCCCGGCCTGCCACGCCCGCAGGCCGCGCAGAAGAAGAGGCCCGACCCTGCGCCGACAGCGTGCATCGATGCACCGAAGCACGGCGCGCGGGCACCGCGCGCGGGCGCCTGAGCGCTGCACTGCCGCCATCTGTCACCAGCATGTCGATTTCATTTCCGTTTTCTGCGCGCCGTCCGTTTTTGATCTCAGGGATGGGTCTGCAAGGCGGGCCCTGGTAACTGAAGCGTCAGAACGTTCGAACGGGAGTCAGGCGTGAGTAAAGTGAATCAGATCGGAATGGCGATGGAAGCGATGCGGCTGCGTGTGCCGATGCGCAGCTGGGCTTGCGCGCCGCTGGTGTTGTGCGCGGCGCTGACGGCACAGGCTGCCCACGCAGCCGAAGCCGTGCAGGGCAGCGAAGTGGCGATGGCCGACGCGGCCGCCGAACCCGATGCCAGGATCGAGGAAGTCATCGTCACCGGCACGCGCCGCACCGGCATGCAGGTGTCGGACAGCCCGGCGCCGGTGCAGGTGCTGAGCGCGGAGACGCTGAAGTCGGCCGGCTCGGCGGATCTCATCGGCTCGCTGGCGGCGACCGTGCCGTCGTTCACCGCGCAGGCCTTCGGCGGCGACATGGCGAACCAGACGCTGTCGGCGAAGCTGCGCGGCCTTTCGCCGAACCATGCGCTGGTGCTGGTGAACGGCAAGCGTCGCCACACCACGGCGAACTTCGCGGTGCTGTCCGGCCCGTATCAGGGTGCCTCATCCGCCGATCTCAATTTCATTCCGGCTTCGGCGATCGACCACATCGAAGTGCTGACGGACGGCGCTGCCGCACAGTACGGTACCGACGCGATCGCCGGCGTCGTCAACATCATCCTGAAGAAGGACTACGAAGGCGGATCGGTCGACGGCAGCTACGGCGGCTACAAGGACGGCGGCGGCGAAACGCCGGACCTGTCCGGCAATATCGGCTTCGGCTCCGATGGTCGCAACTTCATCAATCTGACCGCGGAGATCCGCAATCACGCGAGCAGCGATCGCGGCGACGTCGATCCGCGGGCGGCTTTCGGCATCCACGATCCGGACAGCTCGCTCTCGACGTATCCGAACACGAACATGGCGCTCGCGCACGGCTATCCGTATCTGAATCACATCATCGGTGATCCGGAGTACCACGCGCAGCTCGCGATGTTCAATGGCGGCTTCGCGATCGGCGCCGTGGACGCGTACGCGTTCGGCAGCTACGGCAAGAAGAAGGCGGAGTCGTTCGAAAACTATCGCAACCCGTCGCGTGCCAGCTACACCGACGGCGGCGGCGTGACGCATTACTACTATCCGTTCGGCTTCAACCCGAAGGAAGCGACCGACGAGGAAGATCTTTCGTTCACGGCGGGCCTGAAGGGCGAGCTGTTCGATTCGTGGATCTGGGACCTGGCCAGCACCTACGGCAAGGACCGCGTCAAGATCTACACGATCGACTCGCTGAACACCGATCTGTACGCGGAGACCGGCGCGTCGCCGACCGACTTCTACGACGGTGCCTACGTGGCGACGCAGTGGACCAACACGCTGGATGTCGGACGCGACTTCGAAGTCGGTCTCGCCGGTCCGCTGAACGTGGCGCTCGGCCTCGAACAGCGCTCGGATTCGTACGAGCTCCAGGCCGGCGAGCCGGCGTCCCGCTACGGCTCCGGCGCTTCGTCGTTCCCGGGCATTCAGCCGGGCGATGCCGGCAGGCATACCCGCGACAACTTTGCCGGTTATGCCGACTTCGCGGTTTCGCCGATCGCGGACCTGCAGCTCGACGCGGCGGTCCGCTACGAGCACTTCACCGACTTCGGCAGCACCACGGTCGGCAAGCTGACCGGCCGCTACGACTTCTCGCCGGCGGTCGCGCTGCGCGGCACGGTCAGCACCGGCTTTCGCGCGCCGACGCTGGCCGAGGAGTACTACTCGGCGACCAACGTCGGACCGACCTCGGCCTTCGTGCAGATGGCGCCGAACGCACCGGCGGCCGCGCTGCTGGGCCTCGGCAGCGGCCTCAAGCCGGAGAAATCGACGAACTTCAGCTTCGGCGTCGTGCTGCATCCGATCGACAAGATGACGGCCACGATCGATGCCTACCAGATCGAGGTGCGTGACCGCATCGTTGGTTCGGGCGCCCTGTACAGCGTCTTCCAGGGCCAGGATGTGCCGGGGGCCGGCGCGATCTCGGATGCGATCATCGCCAACGGCAATACGCTCGATCCGACCATCAAGACCAGCGGCGGTGACATCGGCATCAATATCTTCGCCAACGGTCTGACGACTCGTACCCGCGGCGTCGATGTGGTGGTCGCGTATCCGACTTCGTTCGACTGGGGCAACCTCGACTGGACGCTGAGCGGCAACTACAACAAGACCGAAGTCACCAATATCAAGGCGAGCCCGTCGGAGCTCGGCGGCCAGTCGCTGTACGACCGGACGGCAATCTCCGATCTCGAAACGGCGTCGCCGAAATATCGCGTGAATCTGTCGGCGGTGTGGACCTACGGCAAGTTCTCGATCCGTGCCCAGGAAACGCTGTACGGGCAGGCGTCGGAACAGGTCATGGGTGACGATGGCAACTACTACGAGAACAAGATCGGCGCGACGCCGATCACCGATCTCGAGCTCGCCTTCAAGCCGGTCAAGTCGGTGAAGTTCAGCATTGGCGCCAACAATCTGTTCAACACCTATCCCGACAAGGTCAATCCCGCGCTGAAGAGCACGTACGTCAGTGCCGCCGACAATCGCTACGACACGGCCTACGTGACGAAGTACCCGACGTTCTCGCCGTTCGGCTTCAACGGCGCGTACTACTACGGCAAGCTGTCGTACTCGTTCTGAGCGTCTGGCGATGTGAGGAAGCGGCGACCTGCGGGTCGCCGTTTCCGTTTCCGCGGGGCGAAATGGTTGATTTCCTGTCTTGCGGCGGGTCGGCGGCGTCCTTAGCGTGCGCAGCGGGGCCTCGTCCGGCGGCAGGCGGATTTCCAACTATCCGGGTTCAAACGTTCAGTTTGGTGCAGCCGCAGCGATGCTCGCGGTTGCCCATCCGTAGTCTTCAGAAGGGGAGCGATCGATGAGTTCTGGAAGTGCGCCGAGGGCCATCAGCCGGCGCGAGTTGCTGACGCTGATCGGCAGTGTCGCGGGCAGCGCCGTGTCGTATCAGGCGATGGCCGGCATGGGCCTGGTGTCCGAGTCGAATTACAAGGGGCCGATCAAGCTCGAAGGCAATCCGAAGGGCGCTTCGGTCCTGATCCTCGGCGCCGGGCTTGCCGGCATGGTCGCGGCGATGGAACTGCGCAATGCCGGCTACAAGGTGCAGGTGCTGGAGTACAACAACCGCGCCGGCGGCCGCAACTGGTCGCTGCGCGGCGGTGATACGTACACGGAGCTCGGCGGCTTCACGCAGAAGTGCGAGTTCGATCCGGGCCTGTATCTGAACCCGGGTCCGTGGCGCATCCCGTATCACCATCACGGCGTGCTCGACTACTGCCGCCGGCTCGGCGTCGCGCTCGAACCCTTCGTGCAGGTCAACTACAACGCGATGGTGCATTCGACGCAGGCCTTCGGCGGCAAGCCGCAGCGCTATCGCGAGATCCAGGCCGACTACCACGGCCAGATCGCCGAACTGCTGGCCAAGGTCACGCAGCAGAAGAAGCTCGACGAGCTGGTCAGCGCCGAGGATCAGGAGATCCTGATGGCCTCGCTCAGACAGTGGGGCGCGCTCGACAAGCACTACCGCTACGTGCCGGGCCGCGATTCGAGCGAGCGCCGCGGCTACGAGAAGCCGCCGGCGGGCGGCCTGTCCGGCAAGCCGGTCTACTCGAAGGACATCACCGGCCTCTCCGAGCTGCTGAAGTCGGAGCTCTGGGGTTCGATCGGCGCCGGTCACGGCTACGAGTTCCAGACCACGCTGTTCCAGCCGGTCGGCGGCATGGGCCGCATCGGCGATGCGTTCAAGCGCGAGGTCGGTGATCTGATCCGCTACAACGCCAAGGTCATCAAGATCCACCAGGACCGCAAGAAGGTCACGGTCACTTACGTCGATCCGAAGAGCGGCGGCGCGCCGCAGACGGCGACCGCCGACTACTGCCTGTGCACGATCCCGCTGTCGGTGCTGAGCCAGATCGAGCTCAACGTCAATCCGAAGATGCAGGCGGCGATCAATGCCGTGCCGTACGAGGCATCGGTGAAGGTTGGCCTGCAGTTCAAGCGCCGCTTCTGGGAGCAGGACGAGCACATCTACGGCGGCATCAGCTACACCAATCTGCCGATCCGCCTGATCGGCTATCCGAACACCGATTACCACAGCGCCGGCAAGGGCGTGCTGCTCGGCGCCTACGTGTTCGGGCCGAACGCCTACGAGTTCACCGCACTGCCGCCGGCGGAGCGCGTGAGGAAGGCCTACGAGTACGGGGCGATGATCCATCCGCAGTACCAGCAGGAGTTCGAGACCGGCATCGCCGTCGGCTGGCACCGCGTGCCGTGGACGCTCGGCTGCGCCGGCGCCTGGACCGAGGCGAGTCGTGCGCAGCACTACGACAATCTCTGCCAGCTCGACAACCGTTTCCTCGTCGCCGGCGAGCACGCGTCGTACATCCCGGCCTGGCAGGAGGGCGCGATCCTGTCGTCGCTCGACGCGATCCAGCGTCTGCACCAGCACGTCGTCAACCGCTAAGGAGCCGGGCCAGATGAGCATTCACGCAAAAGCGCTGTTCGCGCTCGTGTTCGCGGCCGTCGCCGGCGGCGCGCACGCGCAGGCCGACCTGACGTCGTCGACCATTTTCAGCAGCGGCTACTCGTTCGAGGAGCAGGACGGCGAGTCGCTGTACAAGGGCATCTGCCAGGGCTGCCACATGCCGGACGCCCAGGGTGCGACCGGTGCCGGCACTTATCCGGCGCTCGCCGCCAATCCGCGTCTGGCGGCCAGGCAGTATCCGATGGTGCTGGTCGTCAACGGTTCGCGCGCGATGCCCGGCTTCGGCCGCGCCCTCAGCGACGAGCAGGTGGCCGCCGTCGTCAATTACGTGCGCACGCATTTCGGCAACAACTACCCGGATAGCGTGGCGCCTGCCGAAGTGCAGGCGCTGCGTCCCAAGACCGCTTCAACAGGAGAGGAATGATGATCAAGAAACTGCTGACCACCGCCGCCCTCGGCGCCACGCTGCTGACCGCCGTGCCGGCTCTCGCCGGCGACAAGGGCGTGGTCATCTACAACCCGAAGAAGGCGCCGATCGCCTCGGCGGTCGAGGTGCCGGCCGGCAAGACCCTGGTGTTCCTGTCCGGCAAGCTGTCGCAGGACATTGTCGACCCGAAGGCGCCGAAGGATTCGCCGGCGTCGCTCGGCAACACCGAGATGCAGACGCTCGGCACGCTCAAGGTCATCGAGGCCGAGCTGAAGTCGATGGGTCTCGGCATGAAGGACGTCGTCAAGATGACGGTGTTCCTCGCCGGCGATCCGGCGATGGGCGGCAAGCTCGACTTCGGCGGCATGATGAAGTCGTACACGAAGTTCTTCGGCACGCCGGAACAGCCGAACGTGCCGGCGCGCTCGACGGTGCAGGTCGCGGCGCTCGCCGGTCCGCAGTTCCTGGTCGAAATCGAAGTCATGGCCGTGCGCCCGTAAGCGCTCGCCAGCGGGCACCAGGACGCGCGGCCGCACGGCCGCGCGTTTTTTTTTGCGTCCGCCGACGCCTCGTCGTGGCCTGCGATTTGCATCTGAGGTAGGCGATGACCCGCCGCGGGCGGGCGATGCAGCCGATCGGTGCGCCCGCCGCAGGCTGCCGTAGGTGCATGCACGTGACCGGTGCGAGCGTGGGCGGCACAGCGAGAGCAGTGACCATCGGAACGGACGGCGAGCGGCAGGCGCGGCGGCGGGCCAGGATGTCCTGGGCCGGTCTGCTGCTGCTCGCGCTGGGCAGCCCGCTCGCGCACGCTGATCTCGCCAGCGAAAGCGATTTCCGCATCGCGCCGCAGTCGCTGGCGACGGCGCTGACCGCGTTCTCCGAGCTGACCCACATCCAGATCGTCACCGCGGCCGCCGACCTGCGCAGCCTGCGCTCGCCGGGCGTCATGCAGCGCGTGACGGCGGCGGCGGCGCTGCAGGCGCTGCTGCGCGGCACCTCGCTGCATTTCCAGGTGGTCGGCGCCGATACCGTGGTGATCGTCGCCGACGCCAGCGAGCCCGCGCCGCCGCCGCCGCCATCCCCCGATGCGTCCGAGCTGATCGACGACCTGCTGGTGATCGGGCACGGCTACACGCGCGCCTCGAACACGCTGGCGCCGCGTGATGCGCCGGCGCGCCTGGGCGGGGCTCCGGCGCAGGCGTTTCTGGCCGAGCTGCCGGGTGTCAGCGTGCAGAACAGCGATCCGTTCGGACTCTACGAATTCGGCAATTCGCTGCGCATCCGCGGCTTCTCGAGCGAGCAGGTCGGGACTTCGCTCGACGGCGTGCCGCTGGAGACCTACGACGTGCGCGACGGCAGTCCGCCGGAGCGCTTCGTCGACAGCGAGGAGCTGTCGACGGTGACCGTCGCGCAGGGTTCCGGCGACGTGATGATGCCCTCGTATCACGCGCTCGGCGGCTCGGTGCGCTATTTCACCGCCGAGCCCGGCGGTGACTGGCACGCGGCGCTGTCCTCGGTGATCGGCAGCAACGACCTGACGCGGCTCTACGCGCGGCTCGACACGCCGCCGTGGTGGGCCGGCGGTCCGATCGCCTACGCGAGCGCCTCGCGCACGCGCGCCGTGCAGTTCGACAATTCGCGCGCGGAAATGGCGGTCGACCACGCCACGTTCAAGCTGCGCCAGGATTTCGCGCTCGGCAGCGCGCTGCTCAGCTACCGCTACGGCCAGCGCGACGATCACGACATGCAGGACTACGACGCGCGCGGCCGCGTCGCGACGAGCTTCGACCTGCTCGAGCGGCCGACCGGCGATGCCGAGCGCGATGCGCTGTACTACGGCTACTGGACCAACGGCCGCACCGACCACCTGCTGAGCCTGCGCTGGGAATCCGAACTGGCCGCCGGCTGGAAGCTGGATGCGCTGCCGTACTTCGAGCACAAGCGCGGCTACGGCTATGCCGGCGTCGCGCCGTCGGCCGCGATCTCGCAATACGACGAGGCGACGTCCGCCGACACCGGCGTGCCCGGACGCACCGACATCGTGCCGTACGACGGCAGCGGCATCACCCAGCGCCTGGAATCGCTCAAAGGCGACCGTCGCGGCCTGACGCTGGGCCTGCGCTACGAGGCCTGGCGCCATACGGTGCAGGCCGGCGGCTGGATCGAGCGCTACCGCTTCGCGCAGGACCGGCCGCTGTACAACGTTGACGACGACGGCCACATCGAGGACGGCGCCGCGCCGATCGTCGTCTATTACGATCGCCACTACGACACGCGGGTCGCGCAGTACTACCTCAAGGACAGCAGCCGCTGGTTCGACGCCCGGCTGCAGCTCGACGTCGGCTTCAAGGGCCTGTACGTCGACCGCGAATTCCACGGCATTCCGAACCGCGATGCGTTCAACCTGCAGCAGCTGGCGCGTATCGCGCGCGTCGACCGCGACGCGTTCCAGCCGCAGCTCGGCCTCACCTATCGGCTCGACGAGGTGTTCGAACTGTTCGGCAATTACGCCGAGAACTTCAGCACCGCGCCGCGCAACGCGATCGGCTCGGTCACCTACGATCCGCGGCTGCGGCCGGAGACCTCGCACAATATCGACCTCGGCCTGCGCGGCCACGGCGAGCGCTTCAGCGCCGCGCTGTCGATGTATTACATCGACTACGCGCATCGCATCCTGACGCTGACCGTCACCAACCCGTACCGGATCAGCGAGGAGGTTTATCGCAACGTCGGCTCGATCCGCACCTGCGGCGTCGAGGCGGCATCGTTCTGGAAGCCGGCGCGCGGCTGGCGCCTCGGCTCGACGCTGTCGCTGAACCGCTCGCGCTTCCAGAGCGACTACGAGCGCTACGACGCGGCGCTGCAGGAAACGATGACGGTGTCGGTGGCCGGCAAGGCGCTGCCGGACACCCCGGACCTGATGGCGAGCCTCGGCGTGCAGTATCGCCGCGGCGGCCTGTCGGCGAGCGCCGAGGCCAAGTACACCGGCCGCCGCTACTCGACCGCGACCAACGACGAGCACGTGCCCGGCAATACCGTGGTCAATGCCGCGCTTGGCTACGAATTCGCGGCGGCGCGCGCGCAGGGGGCCGGCCTGCAGCTGCAGCTCACCGTCCACAATCTCTTCGACGAGCACTACATCGGCTACATCTCGCCGTCCGAGTTCGTCGACAACGACAACCACGGCAGCTTCCGGCTCGGCGCGCCGCGCAGCGTGTACCTGAGCCTGGCGATGGACTGGCGCTGAACGAGCGTGCGCGGCTCGCGCCAACGAAAACGGCGGCCACCAGGGCCGCCGTCGGGTGCCGCGAACGCGCCTACCAGCCGAACCAGAGGCGGATCGTGTCGATCAGGCGGTGGAAGAAGCCGCCCTGCTCGACGTCGGCGAGCGCGACCAGCGGCACGCTCTTCAGCGTCTTGCCGTCGAGCGTGATCGTCGCCGTGCCGAGCGTCTGGCCCTTGGCCAGCGGCGCGACGATTGGGGCGTTGACGGTGGCGGCGATCTGCACGCGCTCGGCGTTGCCGCGCGGCAGCGCGAGCGCCACCGGTTCCAGCGTGCCGATCGCGATGCTGTCGGTCGCGCCCTTGTAGACGCGCGCCGTCTGCGCCGGCTTGTCCGGGCCGAACAGGCTGGTGGTGTCGAAGAAGCGGAAGCCGTAGTTCAGCAGTTCGAGGCTGGCCTGTTCGCGGTAGGCCCAGCTCTTGGTGCCCATCACGGCGGCGATCAGGCGGCGGCCGTCGCGCTGCGCCGAGGTCAGCAGGCAGTAGCCGGCCTCGGAGGTGTGGCCGGTCTTGATGCCGTCGATCGAAGGGTCGCGGCCGAGCAGCAGATTGCGGTTCGGCTGCTTGATCTTGTTGTAGACGAACTCGCGCTCCGAGAACAGCTTGTACCAGTCCGGGAAGTCGTGGATCAGCGCGCGCGCCAGGATCGTCAGATCGCGGGCCGTGGTGTAGTGGTTCGGGTCCGGCAGGCCGGAGGCGTCGGCGAAGTGCGAGTTCTTCATGCCGAGCTTTTGCGCGTACTGGTTCATCAGATCGGCGAACACCGGCTCGCTGCCGGCGACGTGCTCGGCGACCGCGAGCGTCGCGTCGTTGCCCGACTGGATGATGATGCCGCGCATCAGGTCGATCAGCTTCACGCGCGAGCCGACCTGGATGAACATGCGCGACTCGCTGGAGTCGATGCCCTGGCGCCAGGCTTTCTCGCTGATCAGCACCTCGTCGTCCGGCGACAGGCGCTTCTGGGCGATCTCGTCGAACACGATGTAGCTGGTCAGCACCTTGGTGATGCTGGCCGGGGCGACGCGCTGGTCCGGATTGGACGCCGCGAGCAGCTCGCCGCTGGCGTAGTCCATCAGCGCGTAGGCGGTGGCGTCGATGGCCGGCGGATCGGGGATCGCGGCGGCGTGCGCCAGCGGTGCGGCGAAAGCGAGAACGGTGGCGAGTAGCAGCTTTTTCATTGTCGGTACGTCGAAACCTTGTGCGGCGGTACGGGGAACTGCGGGGCCTGCAGTTTACGGCAGCGCACCGCCCCTGTCGGCGGCGCGTGGCGATCTCATTCCTTCAGCCAGAACGCGGCGTAGCCGGCGCCGTGCAGCCAGTCGCGCACGTCCTGGGCGTCGGCCTCGGAGGCGTAGGGACCGATGACGACGCGATGCAGCTTGCCGCCCTGGCCGTCGCGCACGGCGACGCCGGACAGGCCGCGCGCCGCCAGCTCGTCGCGCATCGCCACGGCGTTGATCGGATCGACGTAGGCGGCGACCTGCAGCCAGCGGCCGCCCGGGCTGGAGTCGCCGCGCACGACCTTGGTCGGCGGCGGCCGCGACGGCGCGGCCGCGACCGGATCGGGCAGCGGTTCGGCCGACGCGATGGCGCGGCTGTCGTCGCCCGGCTGCAGCGCCGCGATCTGCACCTCGGCGTGACCGTCGCCGATGATGCCGAGGCGCGCGGCGGCGGCGTACGACAGATCGATGATGCGTTCCGAGTGGAACGGACCGCGATCGTTGATGCGGACCACGGCGCTGCGGCCGTTGTCGAGATTGGTGACGCGCACGTAGCTCGGGATCGGCAGCGTCTTGTGCGCGGCGGTCATCGCGAACATGTCGTAGGGCTCGCCGCTGGCCGTCTTGCGGCCGTGGAATTTCTTGCCGTACCAGGAGGCGCGGCCGCGCTGCGTGAAGCCCTCGGTGTCGTCGAGCACGCGGTAGATCTCGCCGAAGGCTTCGTACTCGGTCGGGTTGCCGGAGCGGCTGCGCGGCTCCCATTTCGGCACCGCGTCCGGCGTGTTGGCGACGTCGGCGGGAATTTCGCCGCGCGTCGGCGCGCTGTCCTTGACGTCCGGTTCGGCGATGACGACGCGCGGCCGCGTGTGGCCGTGCGCGCGGCCGGCCGTGCCGCCGCTGCCGCCGCCGCCGCTCGTCGGCCGGCCGGGCTCCGGTTGCGGCGCCGGGCCGACGCAGGCGGCCAGCGGCAGCAGCGCGAGCGCCGCGGCGAGCGCGCGCCAGCGCCTCATGGCGCGGTCGCGCCGGCGGCGGCCTCGACGCGCTGCGCCAGCTGGGCGACGGCCATCGCGTAGAAGATGCGGGGGTTGTACGTCATGATCGAATAGAAGTTCGGGAAGGCGAGCCAGTACTCGCGGCCGCCGTCGTCGAGCGGCAGCTCGACGATTCCGACCAGCGTGTCGGCCGGCAGTTCCATCGCCGGCGCCAGCCCGGCCCGGACCAGGTCGCCGACCCGGTAGAAGTTGTCGCGCGAATTCGCCACCGCGCCCTTGGGCAGCGCGTCGCCCTTGAGCGTCGCCGGCACTGCCACCGGCTCGCCGCGGCGCCAGCGCCAGTCCGGCTGGTAGTGCGTGAAGTAATTGGCGATCGAGCCGATCGCGTCCGGCAGCGACCACAGGTCGCGCTGGCCGTCGCCGTCATAGTCGAGCGCCAGCCGGCGGTAGTTGCTCGGCATGAACTGCGCGTCGCCCATTGCCCCGGCGTAGGAGCCCTTCGGCTGCAGCGGGTCGAAGCCGGCGTCGCGGCACAGCACGAAGAACTCGGTCAGCTCGCTGAAGAAGAACTTGCTGCGCGTCGGATGATCGAAGCCCTGCGTGGCCAGCGCGTCGAGCACGCGCACGCCGCCGGTGATGCGTCCGTAGCGGGTTTCGATGCCGAGGATGCCGGCGATCACCGCCGGCGGCACCCCGTACTCGAACTCGGCGCGCGACAGTTCCTCGCGGTGCTCGCGCAGCAGCGCCGCGCCGGCACGGATGCGCGCCTCGTCGATGCGGCGCGAGTACTGGGTCCAGGTCTCGGTGCGCTCCGGCGCCTTCTGCTCCTGCGAGATCAGCTGCGGCAGCTGCCTGGCCGCAGCCAGCGCGGCGCTGACCTGCTGCAGTTCCGGTTCGGAAAAGCCGTGGCGCTGGCGCAGCGTGTCGAGCAGCTCCGGCGTGCGCGGGTGGGCGCTGTAGTCGACGCCGTCGGCGGCAGCCGGCAGTGGCGACAGCAGACAGCAGAGCAGGGCGGCGCGGGCGATCGGCCTCATCAGTTGGCGAGCAGCTTGCGGTGGGTATGGATGGACATCAGGATACCGAAGCTCGCGAGCAGGGAAACCGCCGAGGTGCCGCCGTAGCTCACCAGCGGCAGCGGCACGCCCACCACCGGCAGCAGGCCGATGACCATGCCGATGTTGATGAACACGTAGATGAAGAAGGTCATGCCGAGGCTGCCGGCGAGCAGGCGCTGGAAGGTGTCCTGGGCGCGCGCGGCGATCCACAGGCAGCGGCCGACGATCGCCAGATACAGCACCAGCAGCAGCATGACGCCGATGAAGCCCAGCTCCTCGGAGTACACCGCGAAGATGAAGTCGGTGTGCGCTTCCGGCAGGAAGTCGAGCTTGGCCTGCGTGCCGTTGAGCCAGCCCTTGCCGAAGGCGCCGCCGGAGCCGATCGCGATCATCGACTGGGTGATGTGGTAGCCGGCGCCGAGCGGGTCGGACTCCGGATCGAGCAGGGTCAGGATGCGCTGCCGCTGGTAGTCCTGGAGCTGTTCCCAGAGGATCGGCGCGGCGGCGCCGATCGCCAGCAGCGCGCCGATGATCCAGCGCCACTGCAGGCCGCCGAGGAACAGCGCGAAGCCGCCGGCGGCGACGATCAGCAGCGCGGTGCCGAGGTCCGGCTGCTTGGCGATCAGCGCCGAGGGCAAGCCGATCAGCGCCAGCGTGACGAGGATCGTCAGCAGCGTTGGCGGCAGGCGCCGCGTGTGCAGGAAGGCGGCGATCGTGGTCGGCATCGCCAGCTTCATGAACTCGGAGGGCTGGAAGCGGATGATGCCGAGATCGAGCCAGCGCTGCGCGCCCTTGGCGTGGTCGCCGAGCAGTTCGACGAGCACCAGCAGCACGATCGTGCCGAGGTAGGCCCAGGGCACCACGGTCCGATACAGGTCCGGCGGCGCCTGCGCGATCACCGCCATCACGATGAGGCCCAGGCCGACGCGCTGCGCCTGGCTGATGACGCCGTCGATCGAATGCCCGGACGCCGAGTACTGGATGAAGATGCCGATGCCGGCGACTGCCAGCAGCAGCAGCAGCAGCCAGATGTCGATGTGCCAGCTCTCGAGCCAGTCGGCGAGGCCGGGCTCCGGCTTGTCCGGACGCTTGCGCATCGGGTGCAGGACGTCAGCGATCAACGGTCTTCCTCCTCCGGCGGGGCCGCGTCCGGCGTCTCCGGCGCCGCTGGCGCGGCGGCGGCCGGTGCGGCGGACGGCACCGGCTTCTGCAGCATCTGCTGCAGCTCCGGCGGTACCGGCAGGCCCGGCACGATCGACGGGGTCACGCGGCTCGAGGCCTCGGTCGCGTTCTCGTTGCCGTACAGCACGTAGCCGAGCAGATACTGGTCCATGACCTGCCGCGCGATCGGCGCGGCGATCGAGGCGCCGTGGCCGCCGTGCTCGGCCATCACCGCGACGGCGATGCGCGGCGCCTCGGCCGGCGCGAAGGCGATGAACAGCGCGTGGTCGCGCAGGCGCAGCGGCATGTCTTCCTGCTTCGGCGCGCGCACCTCGTCCTGGCGCAGGCCGGCGACCTGCGCCGAGCCGGTCTTGGCGGCGATGCGGTACGGCGCGCTGCGGCCGATCGCGTAGGCAGTGCCGCCGGGTTCCTGGGTGACCGCTTCCATCGCCGCGATCACCGTGTCCCAGTTGGCGTTGTCCTTGAGGTCGATCTTCGGCAGCGGCTCCGGCTGGATCTCGGACAGCTTGCGCGTGATCGGATCCTCGATCGCGTGCAGCACGTGCGGTTTGTAGCCGTCGCCGCGCATGGCGATGCGCGCCGTCATCTGCGCGAGCTGCAGCGGCGTGACCAGCACGTAGCCCTGGCCGATGCCGGTGTTGAGTGTCTCGCCCGGATACCAGTTCTCGCGGCGCGCCTTGCGCTTCCATTCGCGCGACGGGTACAGGCCACCCTTCTCGAGCGGCAGGTCGACGCCGGTCACGTGGCCAAGCCCGAAGCCGGTCATCGCCTCGTGCATGCGGTCGATGCCGAGCATCGTCGCCAGGTTGTAGAAGTAGATGTCGCAGGAGCGCTTGACGCCTTCGAGCATGTCGACCGTGCCGTGGCCGGAGCGTCGCCAGCAGCGGTACTTGCGCGACGAGCCGGGCAGCGTCATCTCGCCGCGGCAGTACTCGGTGTGCTCCGGCGTGACGACGCCGTACTCGAGACCGGCCAGCGCCATCGCCGGCTTGACCGTCGAGCCGGGCGGATAGAGGCCCTGCAGCGAGCGGTTGAACAGCGGCCGCTGCGGATCGTTCAGCAGCGTCTGGTAGGTGCTGTTGTCGATGCCGCCGACGAACAGCTGCGGGTCGAAGCCGGGCTTGCTGACCAGGGCGATGACCTCGCCGTTGCGCGGATCGAGCGCGACGACCGAGCCGAGGAAATTGCCCATCGCCTGTTCGGCGACGGTCTGCACCTTGGTGTCGATCGACAGATACAGATTGCGGCCCGGATAGCCGCGCCGGTAGTCGAGCTCGCGCAGCGGCCGGCCGTAGGCATTGGCCTCGATGATCTTGGCGCCCGGTTCGCCGCGCAGCAGATCTTCCTGGCTCTTCTCGACGCCGTTCTTGCCGATCTGGGTGAGGCCGAGGAACTGGCTTTCGTTGGCGGCGCGCAGCTCCTCCTCGCTGATGCCGCCGACGTAGCCGACCAGATGCGCGGCCGAAGCGCCGAACGGGTAGTTGCGCGTCAGGCCGGCGTTGATCTCGACGCCCGGAAACTGGTAGCGGTCGATTTCGTAGCGCGCGACCTCTTCCATCGTCAGGTTCGAGCGCAGCGGCACGCCGCGGTAGCGCGGCGACTTGCGCACGCGATCCTTGAAGCGGGTGATGTCGGCGTCGGTCAGGGCGACGACGCGCTGCAGCCGCGCCAGCAGCGCGTCCATCGCCTCGCGATTGCCGACCTGCTCCGGCGTCACTTCGAGCACGAAGGCCGGCTGGTTCTGCGCCAGCAGCGAGCCGTTGCGGTCGTAGATCAGGCCGCGCACCGGCGCGACCGGCGTGACGCGCATGCGGTTCTCGTCGGCGCGCGTCTGGTAGTGCTCGTGCTCGACAATCTGCAGGTCGACCAGGCGCACGACCAGCACCACCACGCCGACCAGGCAGAACAGCACGGCGACCCCGGCGCGGCGCAGGAAGGCGTCGCGCTCGGCGTGGACGTTCTTCAGCGCGTCACGACGCCGCTTGCCGAACAGGGTCATCAGTCATCGTCTCCGCCGGGCTGGCGGATCAGTTCCATCACGCTCCACAGCAGCGGCCAGAACAGCGTCGTCGAGATCGCCGGCAGCCAGCGCAGCCAGATTTCCGGGCGATGGTTGGTGGCGCCGTCGATCCAGAACATCAGGAAGCAATACAGCACCCAGGCCGGGATCAGCGCGAGCGTCGCCTGCCAGAGCGGGAACATGATGAAGAAGCTGCGCAGGCGCACGACCAGATACACGACCACCACCAGGCCCAGCGCGTGCTGGCCGAACGGTGCGGCGTACAGCACGTCGAGCATCAGGCCGATCAGAAAGGCCGGGATCAGCGACGGCAGCTGCGGCTCGCGCAGCGCCCAGTAGGACAGCATCAGCGGCATCCACAAGGGACGCGCCGCCGACAGCGAATCGGGCAGCTCGACCAGCTGCAGCAGCAGGCCGACGATCAGGCTCAGCAGGAAGGCGGCCCAGACGGCCTGCGGACTCGGACGGCTCATGGCTTCCTGGCCGGGGGATCCGGCTTGCGGGTCGGGGCCGGGGCCGCTTTCGGGGCCGCCGGCTTCGGCGCCTCGGCCTGCGCCGTGCCGGCGGCCGCGCCGCCATTCGGCGTGGCGGCCTTCGGGGCGGCCGGCGTGGCGGTCGGCGGGGTGGTCGCGGCACCGGTCGGGCCCGGTGAGGTGGTCGCGGCGGGCGGCGTCGCGGCGGCGGGCGCGTCGGCGCCGGCGGCACGCACGGCGGCGTCCGGATCTTCCTGCACGGCCGCGCGCTCGGCGGCCGCGGCGGCTTCCGCCTCGGCCTGCGCGCCGCGGTTCCAGACCAGCAGCGCCTGGCGGCCCTGGTTCAGCTTGGCAGCCGGATAGGCGTAGGCCTCCATGAAATGCTCGCCGGCGACCGGCTTGACGTCGTAGACGATGCCGACTGGATAGCCGGCCGGAAAGCGGCCGCCGAGCGAGGACGAGACCAGCAGGTCGCCGTTCTTGATGTCGGCGTTCGACGGCAGGAACGGCAGGCGCAGGCCGCGCTCGTCGCCGAGGCCGACGGCGATGGTCTGCAGGCCGGTGCGATTGATCTCGACCGGCATGCCGTGATCGGGATCGGTGACCAGCAGCGCCTTGCAGCTGTTCGGCGCGACGTCGACGACCTGGCCCATGACGCCGTGCGCGTCGACCAGCGCCTGGCCGATGTAGATGCCGTCGCGCGAGCCGCGGTTCAGCGTGATCTGGTGGCGGTACGGGTCCTGGTTGACGGCGACGATCTCGGCGACCAGGACCTGGTCCGGCAGCTGTGCCGACGAGGCCAGCAGCTCGCGCAGGCGCCGGTTCTCGGCTTCCAGCGCCTCCATCTTCGACAGCTGCGCCGAAAGCACGAATTGCTGCGCCTTGAGCGTCTCGTTCTCCTGCTCGAGGCTGTTGCGCGTGTCGATGCCGCGCGCGAGGTTGACCAGGCGCGCCGGCACCGCGGCCAGCCAGATCACCGGCGTCAGCGCATAGGCCGTCCACGCACGCGCCGGCTTGAGCGTGTCGCCGCGCATGTCGTAGAAAATCAGGGTCAGCGAAAGGCCGATGAGGAACAGCGTCCGCAGGCCGAAACCGGGGCCGCGCGGGAACAGCGGTCGGTGGTAGGAGTCGTGCAGCGAGTTCAAGGGCGCGCCGTCAGGCTTGCGAGATGGTTAAAAACTGGCCGCAGCATAGAGGCGCGGGGGACCTCCGGCAACGCCGGACGCCGGTGCCCGCCGGCCATGCGGGCACCGGCCCTGGGGCGTCTTAGTCCAGGCTGTAGAAATCCGACTGGCGGTCGAGCATGTCGAGCACCATGCCGCCGCCGCGCGCGACGCAGGTCAGCGGGTCGTCGGCGATGATCACCGGCAGGCCGGTTTCCTCGGAGATCAGCTTGTCGAGATCGCGCAGCAGGGCGCCGCCGCCGGTCAGCACGATGCCGCGCTCGGCGACGTCGGAGCCCAGTTCCGGCGGGGTGCGCTCGAGAGCCTGCTTGACGGCCTTGACGATGCCGGACAGCGGCTCCTGCAGGGCGTCGAGGATCTCGTTCGAGTTCATCGTGAAGTTGCGCGGCACGCCGGCGGCCAGATGGCGGCCGACGACGTCGATTTCCTGCACCTCGTGGCCCGGAAACGCCGTGCCGATCTGGATCTTGATGCGCTCGGCGGTCGCTTCGCCGATCAGCATGTTGTACTGGCGGCGCACGTAGCTGACGATCGCCTCGTCGAACTTGTCGCCGCCGATGCGCACCGACTCGGCGTAGACGATGCCGTTGAGCGAAATGACGGCGACTTCCGAGGTGCCGCCGCCGATGTCGACGACCATCGAGCCGCGCGCCTCGCCGATCGGGATGCCGGCGCCGAGCGCGGCGGCGATCGGTTCCTCGATGACCCAGACCTTGCGCGCGCCGGCGTTCTCGACCGACTCGCGGATGGCGCGGCGCTCGACCTGCGTCGAGCCGTACGGCACGCAGACCACGACGCGCGTCATCGGCCGCGTCATGCGGCCCTTCTGCACCTTGCGGATGAAGTTCTGCAGCATCTTCTCCGTGACGGTGTAGTCGGCGATCACGCCGTCGCGCAGCGGGCGCACGGTGGTGATATTGGTCGGGGTGCGGCCGAGCATCTGCTTGGCCTCGATGCCGACCGCCTGGACCTTCTTGGCGCCACGCGCGTCGACGCTGATCGCGACCACGGACGGTTCGTTGAGGACGATGCCCTCGTCGCGGACGTAGACGAGGGTATTGGCCGTGCCCAGGTCGATGGACAGGTCGTTGACAAACAAGCGGCGTACGGCGTCAAACATCTCGGGAGGCCTGATGGGATACGGTTTCAGTTTTTAGTCCCGGCAGCCTGGCGCCGCCGGAAACGCTGTGTCGCCGCATCG
This sequence comes from Solimonas variicoloris DSM 15731, assembly GCF_000382285.1. Taxonomy (GTDB): domain Bacteria; phylum Pseudomonadota; class Gammaproteobacteria; order Nevskiales; family Nevskiaceae; genus Solimonas; species Solimonas variicoloris. Next base: position 103,373 of record NZ_KB907928.1, read on the forward strand.
GGGCGGCGATGCACCTTCTCACATTCCAGTAGAATTGTGCATTCGCACATCATAAACCATTTCCCGGGCCCGTCAGGCCCCCGGAACGGCGTCAAATCCGGCCGGTCGCAACAGCCCGAAAACCCCGTCAGACAAAGCCCGCCACCGCGATGAGTCTCTCTCCCGAAAACGTCAAGCAGGTCGCCCATCTGGCGCGCCTCGAACTGCCGGCCGAGAAGATCGGCCCCTACGCTCAGCAGCTGTCGAACATCCTCGATCTGGTCGGCCAGCTGTCGGGCGCCGACACCGCCGGCGTCGAGCCGATGGCGCACCCGCTGGACATGCACCAGCGTCTGCGCGCCGACGCCGTGACCGAGCCGGATCGCCGCGAGGCCTTCCAGGCGATCGCGCCGGAGGTCGACAACGGCCTGTATCTGGTGCCCAAGGTCATCGAGTGAATTCGCGTGCCGCCCGCCGATGCGGGCGGCCCGGCGCCGGCCCTTGAGGGCAGCGCCGCCAACCGATCCGGAATCGAAGCATGCACACGCTTTCCATCAAAGAAATGTCCGAGGGGCTGCGCGCGAAGAAGTTCTCGTCGCGCGAGCTGACCGCCCATTACCTCGCGCGCATCGAGCGGCACGACGGCGCGCTCAACAGCTACATCACTGTCACCGCCGAGCGCGCGCTGAAGCACGCCGAGGCCGCCGACGCGCGGCTGGAGCGCGGCGATGCCCACACGCTGACCGGCATCCCGCTGGCGCAGAAGGACATCTTCTGCACGCTCGGCGTCAAGACCAGCTGCGCGTCGAAGATGCTCGACAGCTTCATCGCGCCGTACGACGCCACCATCGTGCAGAAGCTGCACCATGACGCCGGCATGGTGATGCTCGGCAAGTGCAACATGGACGAGTTCGCGATGGGCTCGTCGAACGAGACCAGCTTCTACGGTCCGGTGAAGAATCCCTGGGACACGACGCGCGTGCCTGGCGGCTCCTCGGGCGGCTCGGTCGCCGCCGTCGCCGCCGGTCTGGCGCCGGCCGCGACCGCCAGCGATACCGGCGGCTCGATCCGTCAGCCGGCCGCGCTGTGCGGCCTGACCGGCATCAAGCCGACCTACGGCCGCGTCTCGCGCTACGGCATGATCGCCTTCGCCTCCAGCCTCGACCAGGCCGGCGTCGTCGCCCGCTCGGCCGAGGACGCCGCCCATGTGCTGCAGGCGATGTCGGGCTTCGATCCGCTCGACTCGACCAGCATCGAGCGGCCGGTCGACGATCTGGTCGCCGGCCTCGGCGCGTCGATCAAGGGCCTGAAGATCGGCCTGCCGAAGGAATACTTCGCGGAAGGCCTCGCCGCCAGCTCGCGCGAGAAGATCGACGCGGCGATCAAGACGCTGCAGTCGCTCGGCGCCGAGATCGTCGAGATCTCGCTGCCGAACTCGCCGCTGTCGGTGCCGACCTATTACGTCGTCGCGCCGGCCGAGGCCAGCTCCAATCTGGCGCGCTTCGACGGCGTGCGCTACGGCCATCGCGCCGAGGGCGTGAAGACGCTGGAAGAGCTGTACAAGCGCTCGCGCGGCGAGGGCTTCGGCGCCGAGGTGCAGCGCCGCATCATGGTCGGCACCTACGTGCTCAGCCACGGCTACTACGACGCCTACTACCTGCAGGCGCAGAAGGTCCGCAAGCTGATCTACGAGGACTTCAAGCGCGCGTTCGAGCGCGTCGACCTGGTGCTCGGGCCGACCGCGACCGACGTCGCCTTCGGCCTCGGCAGCAAGACCGACGATCCGGTCGCGATGTACCTCAACGACATCTACACGATCGCCGCCAACCTCGCCGGCATTCCGGCGATGTCGCTGAACTGCGGCTTCGTTGAAGGTCTGCCGGTCGGCCTGCAGCTGATGGGCAACTACTTCAGCGAGGCCAGGCTGCTGAACGTCGCGCACCAGTTCCAGCAGGCAACCGATTTCCACAAGCAGATGCCCAAGGCATACGTTTAAGGGCGCACCGACATGGCATACGACAGCTCTACCTGGGAAGTGGTGATCGGACTCGAAGTCCACTGCCAGCTCCTGACGCAGTCCAAGATCTTTTCCGGCGCGGCGACCGCCTACGGCGCGGCGCCGAACACGCAGGCCGATCCGGTCACGCTGGGTCTGCCCGGCGTGCTGCCGGTACTGAACCGGAAAGTGCTCGAATACGCGGTGAAGTTCGGTCTGGCGGTCGACGCCAAGATCGCGCCGCGCTGCGTGTTCGCGCGCAAGCACTACTTCTATCCGGACCTGCCGAAGGGCTACCAGATCTCGCAGTACGAGCTGCCGATCGTGTTCGACGGCCATCTCGACATCGAGGTCGACGGACCCGATGGCAGCAAGACCGTCAAGCGCATCGGCATCACCCGCGCGCACATGGAGGAAGACGCCGGCAAGTCGCTGCACGAAGGCTACGTCGGTCAGTCGGGCATCGACCTCAACCGCGCCGGCACGCCGCTGATCGAGATCGTCTCCGAGCCGGATATCCGCTCGGCGGCCGAGGCAGTGGCCTATCTCAAGAAGCTGCACCAGCTGGTCGTCTACCTCGGCGTCTGCGACGGCAACATGCAGGAAGGCTCGTTCCGCTGCGACGCCAACGTTTCCGTGCGCCGCCGCGGCGAAACCAAGTTCGGCACGCGCACCGAGACCAAGAACGTCAACTCGTTCCGCTACGTCGAGAAGGCGATCGAATATGAAATCGAGCGCCAGATCGACGTCATCGAGTCGGGCGGCAAGATCGTCCAGGAAACGCGCCTGTTCAATCCGGACACCGGCGAGACGCGTTCGATGCGCTCGAAGGAAGACGCCAACGACTACCGCTACTTCCCCGATCCGGACCTGCTGCCGGTGGTGGTGACGAGCGAGGACATCGAGCGCATCCGTGCGACGATGCCCGAGCTGCCGGAAGCCAAGCGCGCGCGCTTCGTCGAGCAGTACAAGCTGCCCGCCTACGATGCCGGCGTGCTGACCGGCGAGCAGGCGCTCGCCGATTACTACGAGGCCGTGATCGCGACCTCGAAGGCCGATGCCAAGACCTGCGCGAACTGGGTCATCACCGATCTGCTCGGCGCCCTCAACAAGCTCGGCAAGGGCATCGAGGATTCGCCGGTGACGGCGCCGATGCTGTCCGGTCTGGTCGTGCGCATCGCCGACAAGACCATCTCCGGCAAGATCGCCAAGGACGTGTTCGAGGCGATGCTGGCCGGCGAGGCGACGGGTGACGACGCCGCCGACCAGATCATCAAGGCCAAGGGCCTGGTGCAGATCACCGACGAGTCGGCGATCGTGGCGGCGATCGACGACATCATGGCGAAGAACCCGCAGCAGGTCACCGACTACCGCGCCGGCAAGGACAAGCTGTTCGGCTTCTTCGTCGGCCAGGCGATGAAGGCGACGCAGGGCAAGGCCAATCCGGAGGCGCTGAACCGGCTGCTGAAGGAAAAGCTGGCGGGCTGAGACGGCAGAAGCCGGAGTCACGGATTGCACAGATGGTGCGGACTGGAAGCGACGCTGGTCTCTTGCCTGTCTGTGGAATCCGTGGTTGATAAGCCCCTGGTCCGCCCCATATAGCGCCGATGAACAACCGACTCACCGAATTCCTGTTGCCGGAACTGGGCGTGCGTGGCGCCGTCGTCGAGTACGAGGCTGGCGTCGATACGATGCTGGGCTCTCGGCCCTACGCGGCGGACGTGCGCCGGCTGCTCGCCCAGGCGATCGCGGCGATGCCGCTGCTCGCCGCCCACACCAAGCTCGAAGGCCGCATCAGCCTGCAGTTCCAGCACACCGAGGGGCCGGTGCAGATGCTCGTCACCCAGGTCGAGCACGGTCGTGACGGCGATCCGGAACGGGGCCTGCGCGTGCGCGGCATGGCCAAGGCCAGGGCCGACGCCAGCGGCGATTTCACTGCGCTGCTGCATGGCGGCCGCCTCGGCCTGCTGATCGAGCCGGAGAACGGTGGGCAGGACTACCAGGCGATCGTCGGCATCGAAGGCGAGCGCCTCGCCGACGCCCTCGAGCACTACTTCGCGCAGTCCGAGCAGCTGCCGTCGCTGCTGCGCCTGGCCTACGACGGCACGCACGTCCGCGGCCTGATGCTGCAGCGCCTGCCGCTCGGCGAGATGAACAGCAGCGAGCTGCACTGGGAACACGTGCAGGTGCTGTTCGACACGCTCGGCGAGGATGAGCTGGCCAGGACCCCCGGCCTGACGATCCTGCGCCGCCTGTTCAACGAGGACACGGTGCGGGTGTTCGATCCGCAGCCGGTGCGGCTTGCCTGCCGCTGTTCGCGCGAGGGCATCGGCGCGATGCTGCTGTCGCTCGGCGCCGAAGAGATCGCCGATCATCTGAAGACGCACGGCCGTTTCGACGTGACCTGCGAATTCTGCGGTCGCGAGTATCGTTTCGACGAGGCGGACGTGCAGCAGCTGTTCCTCAGCGCCCACATGCAGCCCTCGAACGAGACGCGACACTGAGGCACGCGCACAAAAAAGGCCGCCCGCGGGCGGCCTTTTTTGCGGTGCCGATCAGAACCGGTAATGCAGGCCGAGCGTCAGCACGGGCCAGAAGCGGAAGTCCTTCGCATCATCCTCGAGCTTGGCGATCTCGGCGTCCTTGTCGGCCTGGAATTGCTGGGCCAGCGCCGTGGTGCCGTTGACGTCGAAGCCTTCCGGACCGTTCGGATCGCAGACGCCACCGCTGGCATCGCAGGCCCGGCCGCTGGCGTCGAGCCGCACGTTCGGCGACTTGCCGAACATCACGCCCAGATCGAAGCTGGCGCCGAAGCCGCTGCCATTGGTCGTGCCGCCCCAGCCGATGCCGGCGTATGGGGTGACCTTGCCGAGATCGACGCGGCCATTGAGCTTCAGATCGCCGCGATAGATGGTGTCATTGATCTCGTAGTCGTCGAGACCGGCGGCCTTCAAGGTCGCCTCCGGCATGCGGCTCAGCACGCCGAGGCTGAGGCGGAAGCCGCCGCCGAACGGCTTGATGTCGACCATCGCTTCGGCCGCGCTGATCTTCAGCTTGGCGCGGTAGTCGATGCCTTCTTCCTCGGCGTTGAACGAGTAGCTGCCGAACTGGTAGCCGGCGCGCAGATCGACGTAGCGGCTCAGGCCATAGGTGTAGTCGACGCCGAATCCGCCAGTGCCGAAGCGCAGGCCAAGCCCGTGATGCGAGCGGCTTGCCGCGGCCGCCGGTGCGGTATCGGCCGCTGCTGCGGCCGTCGCGGCGCCGTCGGCGGCAGGGGCCTCGACGGTCGCCGGCGTCGCGGCGGGCGGCGTGTCGGTATTTTCGGCCGCGGCGGCACTGCCCAGCCATGCGCCCATGGCCAGTACGATCAACTGCTTCTGCATGAATCTCCCTTTGTGTTTGCTGCGCGCGACGTGGCTCTGTCGCGCCCCGGCACATTATCGACGGACGCGGGCCGACGAGCGAGCGGCGCGTATTGTCAAGTGGCTGACGGGATTCTGACGAAGTGCCATCGTGCCGGTGCCCGCCCGCATCGCCGATTCGTGCTGACGGAGCAGCGGCGAGGCACTAAGCTGCGAGGCTCCGCCACCGGTTTGGCTTTTCGTCGCCGTGATCGTCCCTCGCTATCGAGTCGCCCCATCGCTCATTCCCCAGGCCGGCAAGGGCCTTTATCTCGACGAGGCGGTGTCGCGTGGCGCCGTGATCGTGGCGCCGGACAACATCCACACCGTGTGGCCCGAGGCCAAGCTGCGCGCCTGCGCGGCCGATTCGATCGAGGTCGAGTCCAGCGTGCGCTGGTTCGAGAACTGGTTTTCGTTGACGCCGGAGTGGAGCGACGAGTGCTACGTCAACCACAGCTTCGCGCCGACCGCGCTCTGGCACCTCGGCTTCATCTTCGCGCTCGACGATCTGCCGGCCGGCACTGAAGTGACGATGGACTACCGCTACGTCATCGGCGACGGCGAGCGCATGCCGTTCGCCGACAGCGTGACCGGCCGCGAGATCGTCGGCCTGCCGTGGCGGCAGGTCCTGGCCGACGGCGCCCGCCGGCTGCTCGATCTGTCGGCTTAGGCGGCGCCGGCCGGCGCCGCGCTCGCCGCCGCGCCTGCCGCGGCATCCATTGCCGCGGTTCGCGCGTAAAGGGGAATCGAAGGAGATTCCCGATGCCGCCGCTGCCTGCTTTCCTGCTGACCGTGCTGATCGCCGCCGCCGCCAAGAGCGCGGCCTGGCTGCTGCAGCGCCGTACCGGCAACGCCGGCACGGTCGATGCGATCTGGGCATGGACGCTCGGCGGCCTCGCCGTCGTCTATGCACTGGCCGGCAGCGCGCCGCCGGGCCTGCGCGTGCTGCTGGCGGCGATGGGCGGTCTCTGGGGGCTGCGTCTGGGCGTCTATCTGTGGCGCCGCAACCACGCCCAGCCCGAGGACTGGCGCTACGCGCAGCTGCGCGCCGCGTGGGGCCCGCAGGCGCAATTCCGGCTGTTCTGGTTCTTCCAGTTCCAGAATCTGTTCACGCTGCTGCTCGCGGCCTCGGCGTTCCTGCCGGTGGCCTATCGCGCCTCGACGCCGTCGGCCGCGGCGCTCGTGCTGGCGATCCTGATCTGGACCGTCGCGGTCGCCGGCGAGGCGCTCGCGGACCGCCAGCTGCGCGCGTTCCGTGCGCAGCCGGCACATCGCGGCAGGGTCTGTCGCCGCGGTCTGTGGCGCTATTCGCGCCATCCGAACTACTTCTTCGAATGCCTGCATTGGCTGGCCTACGTGCCGCTGGCGCTCGGCGCGCCGTGGGGCTGGGTCAGCCTGGCGGCGCCGGTGGTGATGGCCTTGCTGCTGACCCGCCTGTCCGGCCTGCCGCTGCTCGAACGCGAGCTGGTGCGCCGCAAGCCGGGCTACGCCGAGTACATGCGCACCACGAACGCGCTGCTGCCCTGGTTTCCCAAACGCCGAGAGGACGATGCCCCGTGACCCTGAATGCGATCGACTGCTGTGAGCGAGGCTGGATTCCCGATCCGCTGGCACGCGCCGGCATGCGCCGCCTGATCGGACAGCGGCTCGTCGACGAGGGCAGCCGCGATGGCGAGCGCCGCGCCGCGCGCTTCTCCCGTCTGCTCGACGAACTGCGTGCCAGCCCGATCGCGATCGAGACCGGCGCCGCCAACGAGCAGCATTACGAGCTGCCGGCGGCGTTCTTCCACGGCCATCTCGGCCCGCGGCTCAAGTACTCGTGCTGCCTGTATCCGCGCGGCGACGAGACGCTGGCCGAGGCCGAGGAGCGGATGCTGGCGCTCTACGCCGAGCGTGCCGGCCTCGCCGACGGCCAGTCGATGCTCGATCTCGGTTGCGGCTGGGGCTCGCTGTCGCTGTGGCTGGCCGAGCGCTACCCGCACGCGCGCATCGTCGGCCTGTCGAACTCGCACGGGCAGCGCGAGTTCATCGAGGCGCGCGCCCGTGCGCGCGGCTTGCGCAATCTGCGCATCGTCACCGGCAACATCGTCGACTTCGAGATGCCGGCCGAGCTGCTGCAGCACGGCTTCGACCGGGTGCTGTCGATCGAGATGCTCGAGCACATGAAGAACTACGGCCTGCTGTTCGCCAAGCTGGCGCGCTGGCTCGCGCCGGACGGGCGCCTGTTCGTGCACGTGTTCGCGCACAAGCTGCTGGCGTATCACTTCCAGGACGAGGGCCACAGCGACTGGATGAGCCGCCATTTCTTCACCGGCGGCACCATGCCGAGCGCGGCGCTGTTCGCGCATTTCCAGGACGATCTGAAGCCGGTCGGGCAGTGGTGGGTCAACGGCCGGCACTACGAGAAGACCTCGAATCACTGGCTCGGGCGGCTCGACGCGCAGCGCGAGATCCTCCTGCCGATGCTGCACGAGGCCTACGGCGATCAGGCCGAGCGGTGGCTGCAGCGCTGGCGCATGTTCTACATGGCGGTCGCCGAGCTGTTCGGCTACGACGACGGCGAGGAGTGGGGCGTCGCCCATTATCTGTTCGCGCGCCGCGGCGCGCCGGGTGCTGCGCCGTGACGCCGCGCCGCGCGGCCCTGATCGGCGCGATGATGGGCGCGATCGGGACGCTGACGGCGGCGGCCGGGCCTCAGCCGCTCAAATTCTATGGATATGCCTACGACCTTGGCTCGAACCGCTATCTCTACACCGAGGTGCACGACCAGCGCGTCGATGGCGAGCGCTGGCTCGGCGGCACGATCGCCTACTACGCGGCCGACGGCACGCGGCTCGGCCGCAAGACGCTCGATTTCTCGCAGGATCCCTATGTGCCCGTGTATCGGTTCGAAATGGACGCCAGCGGCTATCTGGAGGCGATCTTCCGTGTCGATGAGCGCGTGTACATGCGCCGGCGTCTGCGCCGTGGCGAGGAACTGAAGGAAACCGCGGTTCCCCGTCTGGCCTCGATGTGCGCCGACTCCGGTTTTCACGCGCTGATACGGGCCCGCTTCGACGAGCTGATGTCCGGACGGGCGCTGCATCTTCAGCTTGCTGCCGCCGGCAGCCTCGATTCGTACAAATTCGTCGTGCGGCGCGTCGACGACGGGCTGTTCGAGGGGCGCGCGGCCGTGCGCCTGCGTGTCGAACCGGATTCGGTCCTGCGCTGGTTCGTCGCTCCGCTGGAACTTCGTTACGCGCCCGCGCAGCGCCGCCTGCTCGAGTACCGCGGGCTGTCCAACATCCCCGATCCGGCGAGCGGGCGCCGCCGCGACGTGCGCATCGCTTACTATGCCAAGCCCCCGAACGATGTGCCGGTCCTGCCGGCATTGGAGCCGTGATGTCCAACCGCCCGCTGCTGTCGCTCGTCTCCGTCGCCCTGCTGCTCGCCGCCTGCGGCGAGCGCCAGTCCGCCCAGGCTCCGGCGCCGGCCCCGGTTGCCGACGCTGCGCCGGCCGCGACGCGGGCCTCGCTGTCGTTCGACGAAGGTCTGGCCCAGGCGCGTGCGCGGCAGGCACCGCTGGTCGTCGATTTCCATGCGCCGTGGTGCTACTCCTGCTACTTCATGGCGACCAACGTGCTGACCGGCGCCGACTGGGACGCGGTCGAGAAGAAGGCCGTGGTCGTCGAGGTCGACGCCGACTCGCCGGACGGCGCGGCGCTCAAGGACCGCTACGGCATCAAGGCCCTGCCGAGCTACCTCGTGCTCGACGGCGAGGGCCGCGAGCTGGGACGCATCCTCGGCGAGCAGACGCGCGCCGAGTTTTATCCGCAGATCAACCGGCTGGTCGACGGCGGGCAGCCGCTGACGGCCGTCGCCGAGCAGGTTAAAGACGGCTCGGCGGCATCGGTCGAGGCCGGCCGCGCCGTGCTCAAGTCCTACCAGGCGCGCTACGACGCCGACGGCGGCCTGCGCTGGTTCTCGGCGCTGCCGGCACCGGCGCGCGAGGCGCTGCGCCGGGATGCCGCCGCGCAGCTGCTCGTCGCGCGCCTGCAGTTCCTGCAGGCGGTACAGCAGAACGATGCGAAGGCCGCGCTGGCGGTCGGCGCACAGGTGCTCGCCGGCGAGCTCGGCTGCGAGCGCCCGTACGAACTCGACCGCTATCTCGCGTTCGCGACGCAGCAGGCCGACGCCAAGGCGCTGGTCGCCGCGCAGCGTCCGGCGATGGAGAAGCTGGTCGCCGACGGCGTGTTCGGGCCGGCGCCGTGCGCGGACAAGCGGTCCGCCGTGCTCGCGCTCGCCGATGTCGACGCCGTGCTCGGCGACCAGGCGGCGCGCCGGACCTTGCTCGAGAAGGCGATCACCGACGTCGAGCGGCAGATCGGCGGCGATCTGAAGAAGGACCGCAATCTCGACGACAACCTGCGCATCTACCGCGATCAGCTCGCCGAGCTCAGCGGCGACTACGCGGCTTACGACGCGCTGATGCCGAAGCTCATCGCCGCCTGGCCGGACGATTACGTCTACGCGGCGCGCTGGGGCAAGAGCCTGCTGGCGCGCGGCCAGGCCGAGCAGGCGCTCGTGCAGCTCGATGCCGCCGCTGCCAGAGCCTATGGCGTCAATCGGCTCAAGGTTGCGCAGGATCGCGTCAAGGCCCTGCAGGCGCTGCATCGCGACGCCGACGCCCGGCGCGTCGTCGCCGAGACGCTGAAGGCCAACGGCCCGTGGTTCCCGGACGAGGCTGCCAAGCTCAAGGATCTGGTCAAGACCTGAGCCGCGGACGCGCATCGCGCGGCGGCTGAGGAGTTCCCCGGTGGCGCCGCTTCCGGTATAAACGCGCCTCCCGCACGTGCCGCGGGGCCTCGCTGCGCGCCATGACGACCGAATCCGACACCACCGCCCGCCTGCTGATCACCTGTCCGGACCAGCCGGGCATCGTCGCCGCGGTCACGACGTTCCTGTATCACCACGGCGTCAACATCACCGAGCTCGATCAGCACTCGACCGATCCGGAAGGCGGGCGCTTCTTCCTGCGCCTCGAATTCCAGACGCCGCATCTGGACGTCTCGCGCACCGCGCTCGAGCGCACGTTCCGCGATGCCGTCGCCAGCCGCTTCACGATGGACTGGCGCATCAGCTACGCGGCCGACAAGCCGCGCATGGCGATCCTCGTCTCCAAGCACGATCACGCGCTGATGGAGCTGCTGTGGCGCTGGCAGCGCGGCGAACTGCGCGTCGATATCCCGGTCGTGATTTCCAACCACGACGATCTGCGCGCCGAGGTCGAGCGCTTCGGCGTGCGCTTCGAGCACGTGCCGATCGACGCGGCGACGCACGTCGCAGCCGAGGCGAAGATGCTGGCGCTGCTCGACGGCCAGACCGACTTCATCGTTCTGGCGCGCTACATGCGCATCCTGTCGGCCGATTTCGTCGCGCGCTATCCGCATCGCATCATCAACATCCACCACAGCTTCCTGCCAGCGTTCGTCGGTGCCGATCCCTATCAGCAGGCGTACACGCGCGGCGTGAAGCTGATCGGCGCCACCGCGCACTATGTGACCTCCGACCTCGACCAGGGGCCGATCATCGACCAGGACACCGGCCGCGTCTCGCACCGCCACGAAGTGCCCGACCTGCGCCGCCTCGGCCGTGATCTCGAACGCCAGGTGCTCGCCCGTGCCGTGCGCTGGCACGTCGAGGGCCGCGTCATCGTCGACGGCAACAAGACGATCGTTTTCGCCTGATGCCGGACCGCGCACGGCGGCCGCCGTGCGCAGGCGCCGTCAGGACGCGGGCTTGCGTCGCGCATAAAAAAGCCCTCGCGGAGGCGAGGGCCGAAACGCGCATGCCGGCACGAGCGGCCGGCACTGTGCAGGTTTTCAGTCTTCCCAGACGACCTTCGTGTCGCGGTCGCCCGCGCACTTTTCGAGCAAGGCCGCATAGCGCTTCTCGACCTCGTTGCGCTTGACCTTCATCGTCGGCGTCATCATGTTGTTGTCGATCGTCCAGGCGTCCTTGGTGACGACGATCTTGGCGATTTCCTCGTGGTTTTCGAGCGTGGCGTTGACGGCTTCCATTTCCGCGATCAGGCCGGCCTCGACCTCGGCGCGCGATCTCTTCAGCGCCTCGGCGGTCAGCGTCACGATCATGATCGGCTGCTTGAGTCCGGCGCCGACGAAGCACAGCTGGTCGATGTCGGTGTCGCGCGACAGCGCGCCCTCGATCGGCGCCGGCGCCACGTACTTGCCCTTCAGCGTCTTGAAGATGTCCTTCACGCGGCCGGTGATGTAGAGATAGCCGTCCTCGTCGACGCGACCCTTGTCGCCGGTGCGCAGCCAGCCATCGGCGGTGAACAGCTCGGCGGTCTTCTCCGGATCCTTGTAGTAGCCCGGCGTGACGGCGGCGTGCTTGAACTGGATTTCGCCGTCATCGCCGATGCGCATGTCGGCGCCCGGCTGCGCGCGGCCGACCGAGCCCCAGCGATTGGCGCCCGGCAGGTTCACCGTCGCGTAGATGTTGTTCTCGGTCATGCCGTAGCCCTGCAGCACGGTGATGCCGAGCTTGTCGAGCCACTGCATCAGCGGAATCGGCATCGGCGCGGCGCCGACGATCAGGTAGCGCGCGTTCTGCAGGCCGATGCCGGTCTTGATCTTCTTCTTGATCAGCGACGAGAGGACCGGGATCTTCAGCAGGACGTCGAGCTTCTTCTGCGGCAGCTTCTTGAGGATGCCGGCCTGGAAACGGCCGTAGACCAGCGGTACGCCGAAGAAGCGCGTCGGCGCGACTTCCGGCAGCTGCTCGGCGAGTTTCTCGAGGTTCTCGAGGAAGAACACCTCGGCCCCGTAATAGATCGAGCCGAGCTCGACGGCACCGCGCTCGAAGGCGTGCGCGAGCGGCAGGTACGAGAAGAAGCGTTCCTGGCCCTTGGCCGGCATCGACTTGAGCATGCCTTCGGCCGCGAACAGGACGTTGCCCATCGTGATGATGACGCCCTTCGGATTGCCGGTGGTGCCGGAGGTATAGACGAGCGTGTGGATCGCGTCGAGCGCCGGCGGCTGATAGCCGGCGAACGGCTCGGATGCCCGCACCAGATCGTCCCAGAGGTGGTCGCAGCCGGACACGCCGGCGTACGGGAAGCCGATCTTGACGATGCCTTCCGGCAGCGCCTGCATGAACTCGTCGGCATCCGGCATCGGGCCGATGAAGATGGCCTTGGCCTCGGCGTGGTTGAGGATGTACTTGACGGCGTCGCTGGCCTGCTTCGGATAGAGGCCGACGCTGATGTAGCCGGCCATCGCGATCGCCAGATCGGCGAGGAACCAGTGCGCGGTGTTGCGCCCGGAAATGGCGATGCGCGAGCCCGGCGGCAGGCCGAGCTTGCGCAGCGCGGTCGCCATGCCGCGAACCTGCGCTTCGCATTCGGCGAAGGTGTACTTCTTCCAGATGCCGTCGACCGGCTGGTAGAGCCAGGCCTTGTTCGGCTGCTCCTTGGCCCATTGCACCAGCATCTCGACCGGGTTCTTGAGAGACATCTGCACTCCTGCAAGTTGCGAAAACCGTTTGCGGAGCGATCCACCGGCGGACGACCGCCAGCCTAGGGCGCCTGCGGACGCGCCGGCATGAACAGGCACGGGTCCGGCGGATCCGGATGGTCGTATGGCCCGTCGAGGGTGAACGGCTCCGAGGGCGGCGCGGGGCGGCGGGGGAAATCGCGGCGCGGCGGCCCTTCTGTCGGGCGATTGTAGCGGCGTTCGCCGGCGACGTGGTCCGCGCGAGCGCGCGTCAGCGGGTGGTCAGGCGCGATGCGAGCGGCGTCGGCGCGCCGGCGTGGTCGAGGAAATGCCAGAGCGCATCGCGGTACGCGTTCTGGCGTCCGCCGGCGCGCAACTCGATGCTGGCGACCTCGTTGAGCATCGCCAGATAGAGACGCGCCAGCGCGTCGGCGTGCGCGCGGCCGGCCGCGCGCATTTCGGCGGCCAGCAGCAGGCCGTAGATCTGCGTCTGCTGCCGGATCGCCTGCAGCACGCTAGGCTGCCCGTAGGCGGCCAGCAACCAGTGGCGCAAGGCGGCGTTCTCGAGGTTGTAGCCGAGGTAGGTTTCCGAGGCGAGCATGATCCGCCGCAGCCCCGGCGCGGTGCCTTCGGTGACTTTGATCAGCCGCTGCCGCATCTGCTCGAGAAAGTGGTTATGCAGGGCCTCGACATAGGCGGACAGATCGTCGAACGCCAGGAGAAAAGCGCCCGGCGTGACGCCGCCGGCCGTGCAGACGCGTTCGACGGAAAGCGCGCTGTACGGGACACGCTCGGCCAGCTGTGGCGCCACGGCGAGCAAGCGCGAGCGAAGCTGATGCGTCATGCCGCGCGCACCTGATCGAAATAGCCGAGCAGCGCGGCGCGCAGCTCCGGCAGGCGCCGACCGGCCGCGGCTTCGGCGGCCGCCGTCTCGATCAGCGCGGCCGTGCACAGCCGCGCGGTTTGCGGCGCGAACGGCCAGCCGACGGCGTTCAGCTCCAGCTGGAACATCAGGCTGAAGCCGGTGACGCGCTGGCGGATGATGGCGGCGCCTTGCGGATGGAAGCGCAGCCGACGGGCGAGGGTGGCGAGTGCCGGTCGATCGAGCAGGGCCTGCAGGTAGGTGTCGATCGCCAGCTGCAGGCGCACGCGGCCGGCCGGCATGTTCAGCGTCAGCTTGGCGACGAGATCGCGTACCTCGTCGTACAGCCGGGCAAGCAGTTCACACTGCAGGGCGACGCATCCGCCGAAATGCGCGTCGACGGCGTCTGGCGGCATCTGCGCCGCCTGGGCGATGCGTGCAGCGTCGAGCGCCGCGCCGCCCTCGCTGGCGAGACGGCGCGCGGCCTGCAGCAAACGGATTCTGGGCGGAAGCGATTCGGACATCGGCGGAGTATCCTTTGCGGCCGAGTCTGTCGTCCTTGCGCGGGATCACGGCAGTCCTCGAACGTGGGGTGTCCGCGCCTCTTGCTCTGGCCGAGTTCGGCTGGCACAATTGCGCCCCTTTTCGTGGCCCTTGGGCCGCGTCGCACTGTCCCTAAGGGTTTTGTGTCATGTCGAAAGTCTGTCAGGTCACCGGCAAGCGTCCGATGGTCGGTAACACCGTCTCGCACGCCAACAACAAGCGCCGTCGCCGGTTCGAGCCGAACCTGCACACGCATCGCTTCTGGCTGGAGTCGGAGAAGCGCTTCGTGTCTCTGCGTGTTTCCGCGCAGGGCATGCGCATCATCGACAAGAAGGGCGTCGACACCGTCGTCGCCGAGCTGCGCGCGCGCGGCGAAAAGGTCTAAAGAGACCGGGAGCTAGATCATGGCCAAGAAGAAAGACGTCGAGAAGATCAAGCTGGTGTCGACTGCCGATACCGGTTATTTCTATACGACGACGAAGAACCGCAAGAACACGCCGGACAAGTTCGAGTTCAAGAAGTACGATCCGGTCGCGCGCAAGCACGTCGCGTTCAAGGAAGCCAAGATCAAGTAAAAGCCGCCAGGCTTTTGCTGGTTTGTGCCGACAACGCCGCCCTCGGGCGGCGTTGTCCGTTGGGCCCCGAAGATTCGCGAACGGCGGCAGACGGCATCCACGCGCAACAAAAAGCCGGGCATTGCCCGGCTTTTTGCATGAAGTCCGTCGCCGTCTAGTGATGGTGGCGGTGATGGTCCCGGCCATGCGGCGGAGGACCGTAGCCGCGCGGGCCGCGGTCGACGTAGACGACACGCCGCTCGTAGTAATACGGCGCCGGGTAGTACGCGACCGGGGCCGGCGCGTAATAGCGCGGCGGCGGGGCGTAATAAACCGGGGCCGGCGCGACGTAGACCGGCGGCGGCAGGCCGAGGCCGATGCTGAGGGATACGTCCGTATGCGCCAGTGCCGGCAGCGGCGCCACGGCTGCGGTCAGCAGGCCGGCAGCCACGAAGGCGGTCATTTTCGTCTTGATGTTCATGGTCGATGCTCCTGTCCTCCTCGGACGCCTTGCAATCTACGGGCAGGCGATGAACCGCTTCTGAATATCGCCCGAGATGGCGCGCTCCGGCGGGCGCGCCGCTGGCGTGCGCTTGCGCGTTGGGGCGGCGCGCATCGACGGTGCTGCGGTGCGTGCACTAGTTACTTCGTCCGCGCGGCGGCGTAGAGTCGCGCGCTTTCCCCAAGAGCACGCCGGCGCCATGCAGCGCCGGCCGACGACGACGGAGTTCGCAAACATGAGAGGCGCTCTGCTGCTGCTTGCGCTGTGCCCGTTTTCCCTACCGGCACTGGCACAGCAAGCCGGCTCGGTCGTCCTGCAGGCTGGCTGGATTCATGGGCAGACGCTCGACAGCAGCAAGCCGCTGCATACCGACCTCAAGCCGGGGCTCGGTGCGCTGATCGGCATTCCCGACAGCTTCGATTCGCCCGGCACCGCGGCGTCCATCAACGATGCCGATACGCTCCTGCTGGCGAGCACCTATTTCGCCACCGATCATTGGGCCGTGAAGATCGAGGGCGGCATTCCGCCGACGTTCGATCTGCACGGCGAGGGTGTCGTGCAGCCGAACCGGAACATCGACGCGCTGAGGGTCGATCTCGGCGCGCACAATCCGATCGCCTCGTCGCGCCAATGGAGTCCGGTGCTGCTGCTGCAATACCACTTCGGCCGCGCCGAGGCGCGCTGGCGGCCTTATCTCGGCCTTGGCGTGACGTACACGTGGTTCACCAACGTCGAGCTCGGCAAGGGTTTCTACGATGATCTGAACAACACCTTCGGTCGCGCGCTGGCGGTGGCCAACGGCAAGCCGCCCGGCGACACCTATGTGGAGGCCGATTCGTCGCCGGGCTGGGGGCCGATCGTCAACGCCGGCCTGTCGTACGCACTCAGCCGGCAATGGGGGCTGTCCGCTTCGGCTTCGTACGTGGCGTTCAAGACCGAATCGACGATCGACATCTATGCCGGCGACGGCACGCGCCTGTCGCACAGCACCACGCAGATCGACGTCGATCCGCTGGTGATGGCGCTGATGCTGACGTACGTCTGGTAAGCGCGGCCGCCGTCCAGCGAAGGCCGGTCGGATGACCGGCCTTCGTCGTTGCGGGCGCGGCGCTTGCCGCCGCAGCGTCTGTCAGCCCGGGACGCCGGCCGCGAAGGCTTCGGCCAGGAAGTCGCGCATCAGCGCGAAGGCGCGGCGCGCGGTCTTGGCGTCGTACATCGACTGGCCCGGCTGATTGGCTTTCTTGTCGGTGAACGAATGCACGGCGCCGCCGAAGTGCACCAGCTCCCAGTCGACGCCGCTGCTGCGCATTTCGACGAGGAACGGTTCGATCTGATCGGCCGGCACATAGGGATCGGCGTCGCCATGCAGCGCCAGGATGCGGGTGCGGAACTTCAGGTTCCGGTCCGGTGCCGCGATCGCGAGGTTGCCGTGGAACGACACCGTCGCTGCCAGCGGTTCGCCGGTACGGGCCAGTTCCAGCGCCGTGCCGCCGCCGAAGCAGAAGCCGATGATGGCGACCTTGCTGGTATCGGCGATCCGCGCCTCGCCGGCGTAGCGGACGGCCTCGTCTTTCGCGGCCTTGGCGCGGCGGCGCAACTCGGGGCGATCGCTGTACAGCGCACGCACCGCCTGGCCGGCGGCCGCGGCGTCGGCCGGCTGGCGGTCGCGGCCGTACATGTCGGCGACGAACACGACGTAGTCGCGCGCGGCGATTTCGCGCGCCTGCTCGCGGTTGTCGGCGTTCGTGCCGAGCCAGTTCGGCACCATCACGACGAGCGGCAGCGGCTGCTTCACGGCGTCGTCGTAATAGACGTAGCCGCGATACTCGCCATCGCCGATCTTGTAGTCGACGATCTTCTCCACGCTGCGTGCCGCCACCGGCATGCTCAGCGCAGCGAACGTCAGGGCGCCGGCGGCGGCGAGCAGGGTTGTCATCTTCGTTCTCATCGGGACTCCTCCATGGTTCTTCGTGTCAATGCGCGCGTCAGCGACGATGCCAGAGCGCCCACTCGCGCAGCGCGAGCAGGAACTTGCCGAGCAGCTCGCGGGTCGGTTCGTGCACGAGCTGGCCGCTCGCGTCAAAGCGCTCCGGCGCGTGGCCGATCATCACCTCCGGCTTGTTGAGAAAGCGCAGATCCAGATACACGCCGATCTGCCGCAGGTGATATTGCGCACGTGCCGTGCCGAGCATCCCGGAACTGGCGCCGATGATCGCCGCCGGCTTGCCGGCGAACGGATTCGGCTGCAAGCGCGATACCCAGTCGATCGCGTTCTTCAGCGTGCCGGGCACCGAGTAGTTGTACTCCGGCATCGCGAACAGCAGAGCGTCGGCTTCCGCGATCTGCCGCGCCAGCCGCAGCACCGCTTCGGGATAACCCTCAGCCTGGCGGTCGGCATCATAGAGCGGGACGTCGGCGATGCTGCCGATGTCGATCTGCATGTCTTCCGGGGCCAGCGCCTGGCAGGCGCGCAGCGCGGCGGTGTTGTAGGAGGCCCGGCGGAGACTGCCCGATAGGGCGAGACCTTCAGTGCGTGTGACACGGATTCGATTCCTCTTGGATGACGACCGATCCCAGACCCCGCGCGCATGGTAGCGAAGCATCACGCGCCGCGGTGCGCACGCGTGCCGCCGCGATGCGACAATGCCGCGGCCGCCATGAGTACGCACCGATGAACGACGACCGGCTGATCGATCTCGAGACCCGCCTGACTTATCAGGAGGCGCTGCTGCACGATCTCAACGCGGTGGTGGTCGCGCAGCAGCAGCGCATCACCGAGCTGGAGACGCTGGGTCGCCAGCTGCTGGACCGCGTCGTGCGCCTCGGCCAGGACATCGACAAGGGTTCGGCGGCGGACGAGATTCCGCCGCACTACTGACGCCGCCGTCAGCGCGCCGGGTTCCTGCGCGTGAACGTCTTCGCGAACCAGGCGTCGAGCATGTCCTTCTCGTAGCGCAGCGGCTCGCTCGAGCGGCGCAGGCTGCTGTTCGCCAGGTAGCTCATGTCGCTGAGGCTGGCGTCGCTGTCGGCCAGCGTGCGACCGTCCTGCTGCAGCGTGTAATGCAGGTCGATGCGCGGCCAGTCGACGTCGCGCATGATGCGAATGCGATCGTTGCCGCCGGGCTGCGGATCGAAGCGGCCGGCGAGGTCGATGTCGGTGATGGTGATCTGCAGCGTCTCGCCGGCCGGCAGCTTCTTCGCGCCGAGCTGCTCGAGATGCGCTTTCAGCGCATCCAGCACCTGGGGACTGGTGCGCGAGCCGATGCCTTCGGTGCCGGCGTCGGTGAACTTGTCCGGTTTCTTGAAGCTGACCGTGGTGTTGCCGGCTGGCGGCGCAGCGGCTGGCGGGGCAGCGATCGCTGTGCCGGCGACCAGCAGCAGCAACAGGGCGGGAGCACGCATGACGGAACTCCAGGCTGGGTGAACGCGGCTAGTGTGCGCCGGACGCCGGGCGGTCGCCACACGGTCAGGCGCCTTGCCCCTGCTGCGCGGCGACCCAGTGTTCGAGGCGCTGCCGCTCGTCGGTGAAGGCGCGCCCGATCGCGTCGTGCAGGCCGTCGTGCGCGAACCAGTGCGCCGAGTAGGCCAGCTCGGCGGCGAAGCCACGCGCCAGCTTGTGCTCGCCCTGCACGCCGGCGTCGAAGTGCGGCAGTCCGCGCGCCAGGCAGCGCTCGATGCCCTGGTAGTAGCAGAGTTCGAAGTGCAGCGCGTCGACCGGCATCGCCGCGCCCCAGTGCCGGCCGTAGAGCGTGTCGCCGTCCTCGAAGAAGAAGGCCATCGCCAGCAGGCGCGGGCCGTGGCGGGCGAGGCAGAACGACATGCGCACGCCGAACGCGTCCGCCCAGCGGCGCAGGCAGTCGAGATTGAGGTACGGTTCCTGGCCGCGCTGCGCATAGGTGCCGGCATACAGCGCGTAGACCTGCGGCCATTCCGTGTCCGACAGCTCGGCGCCGCTGCGCCACTCGATCGTCAGCTCCGTCAGCTTGCGGCGTTCGGCGCGGATGTTCTTGCGCTTCTTGCCCGGCAGGCGGGCGAGAAAGGTGTCGAAGTCGGCGGCGCCGTCGGCATGCCAGACGTAGCGCGGCTGGGCGCGGCCGATCCAGCCGTCGGCGGCCAGCAGCGCCAGCTCCTCGCGCGGCAGGAACAGCACGTGCGCGCCCGAGCCGGCGCGGCCGGCCTGTTCGCGCAGCGTCGCGCCGAGCGCGCGCCGGCCGGCGTCGTCCGCGGCGAGCAGGCGCGGGCCCGGCACCGGCGTGAACGGCACGCAGGCGACCTGCTTCGGGTAATAGCGCAGCCCCATCTGGCGATAGACGCGCGCGATCTCGAAGTCGAAGACGAACTCGCCCCAGGAATGGCTCTTTTCGTAGCACCAGACGCGGCCGGCGCCGGTCTCGACGTGGCGCGGCGTCCAGCCGGTCTCCGGTGTCGCGCAGCCGCTGTCCTCGAGCGCGGCGATGTAGGCCGGATCGGTGAACAGCGTAGCGGGCGGCGGGCGGGATGGCACGGCTGCGATCATTGTGGCGCAAATATCCGTCCCCATCTTCACGAACCCGGCCGGCGCAGGCGCTATCGTGTGGCCGGTCCCCGCACTCGGAGCAGGCAAATGATCGGCAGTCTTTTCGGCGGCAGTCTCAAGATCAGTCCCAAGGACGTTCCGGCCGCGGCCTACGATCCGCCGGAAAGCGGCGCGCCGAAGCTTGCGGTACTGGCCGGCGGCTGCTTCTGGTGCGTCGAGGCGGTCTATCGCGAGCTCGACGGCGTGCTGGCAGTGACCTCCGGCTACGCCGGCGGCAGCGCGCAGACGGCCGACTACAAGGCGGTCTGCAGCGGCGATACCGGCCATGCCGAAGTCGTGCAGATTGCCTACGATCCGGCGCGGACCAGCTTCGGCAAGCTGCTGAAGATCTTCTTCGCGGTCGCCCACGATCCGACCCAGCTGAACCGCCAGGGCAACGACGTCGGTACGCAATACCGTTCGGCGATCTTCTACGCCGACGCCCAGCAGAAGCAGGTCGCCGAGGCTTACATCGCCCAGCTCGACGCGGCCGGCATCTACAAGGCGAAGATCGTGACCCGGCTCGAGCCGCTGCAGGCCTTCTTCGAGGCCGAGGCCTACCACCAGAACTACGCGGCGCTGCATCCGGATCAGCCCTACATCGCCGCGATCGCGCTGCCCAAGGTCGACAAGCTGCGCGCCTACTTCGGCGAAGACCTCAAGGTCTAGCCGCGCTGAGGGCGAACCGCCGGCTGCGTCACAGTGCGCGGCCGGCTTAAGGATTCTTTATGGTTTTCTTAATCAAGAAATAAGAACGCCGGCGTTCCCGCTTGCCTACAGTGACGGCCATCCGGAGCAAGGCCTCCGCCCCAACCACGAGCCGGGAACCGACCATGCAGCACAGTGAACAGACCATCGCGCGCTACGACATCTACGCGCGCATCCACAAGGCCATCCGCGCGATGATGAGCGAGACGCTGACGGCGGTCGGGCGCTGCGACTGGCTCGATCGCGATGAATGCGCGCAGACGCTGGCACAGCTTCGCGATCTCGCCGACTTCTGCTTCGCGCACCTGACGCACGAGAATCAGTTCCTGCATCCGGCGATGGAAGCGCGTGCGCCGACGACGTCGATGGCGGTCGCGCACGAACACGTCGAGCACGAGACGGCGATCAAGCGCCTGCGCACGCAGGCCGCCGCCGTCGAGATGCTGAACGGCGATGCGCGCCTGGCTGCCGGCGATGCGCTGTACCGCATGCTCGCCGCCTTCGTCGGCGAGAATTTCCTGCACATGCACGACGAGGAGACGCGCCACAACGCCGTGCTGTGGGCGACCCATAGCGACGCGGAGATCGCCGGCATCGAACAGGCGCTGGTCCGTTCGCTGGCCCCGGGAGAGAACCAGCAGTCGATGCGCTGGATGATTCCGTCGCTGACGCATCACGAGCGCGTCGCGCTGTTCGCCGGCATGCGCGAGCATGCGCCGGCGCCGGTGTTCGAAGGCACGCTGGCGATGGCGCGCGGTCTGCTGCCGGCCGCCGACTGGAACAAGCTCGATGCGGCGCTGCAGCTCGGCGTGCAGGCTAACGCCGCCTGAGACGGCGTCCACGCGACTGCGGCGAGATTTCCTCAGGCCACTTCGATGAGGCGCAGCGGCCGGCCGACCTGCAGGCGGAAGCGGCCGCGGCCGGTCTTCTCGATGCGCAGGCAGTCGCTGCGCTCGGCCAGGCGCCGGGCGAGCAGCACGAGGCGCGCCTCGAGGTTGTCGGCGATTTCCGGCAGGCGCAGCGAGGGATCGAGGCGCAGCTCGCGATTGCTGAAATCGGCGCGCCCGTCCCGCTGCCAGCTGCCGAGCAGCTTCCAGATGATGGCGCCGGCAACGCCCTTGATCAGGTAGTCGTCGTCGAGGAACACGCTGTCGTCGCCGCGGTAGCGGCGTACCGTCAGCGGCGCGCCGGCGGACGCCGGCGCCGGTGCCGCGGCCAGGCCGCGTTCGTCGGCGACCGCTTCGGCGTCGTCCTGCTGGGCCGCCCGCTGCGCCTGTTCGAGCGCGAGCCCGAGCTGCGCGGCGAGCGCCATCAGCGCGTCCTCGTCGTCGTAGCCGAAGCGACGCTGCTGCGGGCTCTCGGCGTAGAGCGCGCCGAGCACTTCGCCGCCGTGCACGATCGGCACCGCGAGCTGGCTCTCGGCGTCGGCGAGCCCGGGAAAGGCGATCTCGGTCGGCGCCGGCGGCAGGCCGCTGCCCTGCGCGGCGGCGCGCACGTAGCTGTACTCGGAAGTGGCGTAATTGATGCGGATCGGGATGTTGTGCGCGGCGGCGACGCCGATCACGCCGTCGCCGAGCGCGATCTCCGCGCCGACGCCGGACTCGGCATAGCCGCGGCTGGCGATCGCGTAGAGCCGGCCGCGGCCGACGTCCAACATCAGCAGCAAGGCATGGCGGATGTCGAAGTGGCGCTCGAGCGCATCGAGGGCGGCGTCGAGCAGCGCCTCGAAGCCGCCGTTGCACGACGCGATCGCGGTCGACGCGGCGCGCAGCGCGGCAAGTGGCTTGCGGCCCGGGGGCCGAGGCAGCGGCGCCAGACCGGGCACGGCCTCGATCTCGCGCACGCGGTAGACGTCGGCGCCGCGCAGGCGGAACACCGCAGCCATGCTGCTGTGCGAGGCGATGCCGGCGAGTCGCGCCTTCATGCGCTCGAACAGCGGTCCCTCGGATTCGGTGCGCAGATAGTCCAGCGTCAGACGATAGCTGGCGCCGGTCTGCGAGTCGGTCGCGTAGAGCACGGCCTCGCGCCGGCACAGGACGTTCTCGCGGGTCTTGTTGAAGAACTGGAAGCTGAGCGCCAGATGCGCGGCGTCGACATACTCGGCGTGCGAGACGAGCGTGACGTTGGGCACGCCGTCGACCGAGATGGTGGCGATCGCGCAGGGAATCGCGCTGTCGAGGCATTCGCGGACGGCGTCGAGATCGGGCTTCACGGCGTCTGATCGGCAATGCGCTGGCCGGCCTGCGGCCCCGGCGTCTGTTCGAAAGCGGTGTGCGGAACGAATGCGATCGCAGCGAGCGGCGCCGGCGTGCCGCCGATGATGATTCGCACCAGCGGCCGGCTGAAGCCCATCGGCGCGATCATCGCCGCGAAGGTCTCGAAATGCCGTTCGGCGAGTGCCGCCGTCTCGGTCGGCGGCAGCGCGACGCGCACCGCATGGCCCTTGAGCTGCAGCGTCTGGTGCGTCTCGGGGGCATTGATGACGACCGCTAGGTCCGGATGGCTGTCGAGATCGCCCAGGAGTTGCGCGGCCTGTTCGGAGTGCACGACCAGCAGCAGCCCGCGGCGGTCGTCGGCGACGCGCACGCCGAGCGCGCGCGCCAGCGTCGGCCGCATCTGGCCGTCGCGGCTGGCGGCATAGATCGAGCGCGGCCCGGCGATGAACGCGGCCTGCTCGACCGTCAGTGTGGTGACAGGTTTGCCCATGCCGCGGATCATAGCGGCGTCGGCGCGCCACCGGCGTCATGACGGCCTTACAAATCCCTCACAAATGGCGGAGACCGGGTGCCGGATCTCGATCGCCAGCGTCGCCAGCCGCACCAGCCGCGCAGGCGCAGCTCGGCGCGGTCGAGGAAGCCGGCGAAGGTGCGCGCCTCGCCGGCGGCGATCAGCGAGCCCGGCCCGGGCGCCGGCATCAGGATCACGCCGACGGTGATCCGCCCGCCGCCGCCCGCCAGCAGCAGCGGCCGCTGGCAGCGGTCACGGCGATGCTGCTGGCGGCGGGCGTGGTAGCGGGCAAAGCGTTCGCCGGGCGGCGCTTCGCGGAGGATCGTCCAGTGCTGCCTGATCCGCCCGCGCGCCAGACCGGTCAGGCGGCGAGCGTGGCGTTGTCGATGACGAAGCGGTACTTCACATCGCTCTTGAGCATGCGTTCGTAGGCCTCGTTGATCCTGGCGATCGGAATCAGCTCGATGTCGGAGACGATGCCGTGTTCGGCGCAGAAATCCAGCATTTCCTGCGTTTCGCGAATGCCGCCGATCAGCGAGCCGCCGAGCTTGCGGCGCGAGAAGATCAGGTGCTGGAACTGCAGCGTCGGCGGCGTGTCCGGCACGCCGACCAGCGCCATCTCGCCGTCGCGCTTGAGCAGCGCGAGGTAGGCGTTGATGTCATGCGGCGCCGAGACCGTGTCGAGGATGAAGTCGAAGCTCTTCACGTGCGCTTTCATCTGCGCCTTGTCCTTCGACACCACGACTTCGCTGGCGCCGAGGCGCTTGGCGTCCTCGGCCTTGCCGGGTGAGGTCGTGAACAGCACGACGTGGGCGCCGAACGCGTGCGCGAACTTCACCGCCATGTGGCCGAGGCCGCCGAGACCGACGACGCCGACCTTCTGGCCGGGGCCGACCTTCCAGTGGCGCAGCGGCGAGTACGTGGTGATGCCGGCGCACAGCAGCGGCGCGGTGGCGGCAAGATCCAGCTTCGGCGAGATGTGCAGCGTGAAGGCCTCGTCGACGACGATGTGGTTCGAATAGCCGCCGTAGGTCGGCGTCTGGCCGTCGCGCTCCAGCGCGTTGTAGGTGCCGGTGAAGCCGTTCTCGCAGTACTGTTCGAGGCCTTCGCCGCAGGCCGGGCAGGTCCGGCAGGAGTCGACCATGCAGCCGACGCCGGCGAGGTCGCCGACCTTGAAGCCCTGCACGTGCGCCCCGACCTCGACGACGCGGCCGACGATCTCGTGGCCCGGCACCATCGGAAAGAGGCCGTGGCCCCATTCGTCGCGCACCTGATGCAGGTCGGAATGGCAGACGCCGCAGTAGGCGATCTCGATGCGCACGTCGTGCGGACCGGGCGTGCGGCGCTCGAAGCGGAATGGCCCGAGCGGGCTCTTGGCGGCGGGGGCGGCGTAACCGAGGGCGGCGGTCATGGGAAGGCTCCTTGGGCGGAAGTCGGGAGGCCGCATCATGCCGCACGATGATGAACGCCGGGAAAATCGCGGCGGATCAGGCAAGGCCGGCCGTGGTTTGGGCAGGCCGGATGCGGGTGCCGGGCCCTACACGACTTCGCCGGCGGCGTGGCCGGAGGCCCAGGCCCACTGGAAGTTGTAGCCGCCGAGCCAGCCGGTGACGTCGACGACCTCGCCGACGAAGTACAGGTCCGGCACCTTGCGCGACGCCATCGTCGCCGACGACAGCTCGTGCGTGTCGACACCGCCGAGCGTGACCTCGGCGGTGCGGTAGCCCTCGGTGCCGCTGGCGACGATCGGCCAGTCGTGCAGCCGGGCCGCCAGCTCCTTCAGCTCCTGCATCCGGAACTGTTTCAGCGGCCGGCTCGGCAGCCAGCGCTCGCAAAGCCGCTGCGCGAAGCGCGACGGCAGGATGCCGGCGAGCGCGGTGCGCAGTTCGGCGTTCGGATGCGTGTGCTGCTGCTCGCTCAGGTAGTCGAGCGCGTCGAGGTTCGGCAGCCAGTCGACGCGCAGTTCGTCCTTCGGCTGCCAGTACGAGGAGATCTGCAGGATCGCTGGCCCGGACAGGCCGCGATGCGTGAACAGCAGGCCGGCGCGAAAGGCCTGTCCGTTGGCGCGCGTCTCGACCGGCAGGGCGATGCCGGCCAGCGGCGCGAAATCGTCGAGCGGCGCGCCCGACAGCGTCAGCGGCACCAGGCCCGCGCGTGTCGGCAATACCGTGTGCCCGAACTGGCGCGCGAGCTGGTAGCCGTAGCCGCTGGCGCCCAGGCTCGGGATCGACAGGCCGCCGCTGGCGACCACCAGCGAGCCGCAGCTCAGCTCGCCGAGCGCACTGGTGCGCAGGCGGAAGCCGTCCGCGCCGCGCTCGACCTGTTCGACGCTGCAGTTGACCGCGATCTGCACCGCCGCCGCCGCGCATTCGTCGAGCAGCAGGCGCACGATCTGCTTCGAGGACTCGTCGCAGAACAGCTGGCCGAGTTCCTTCTCATGCCAGGCGATGCCGTGCCGCTCGACCAGGCCGATGAAATGCGCCGGCGTGTAGCGGGCCAGCGCCGACTTGCAGAAGTGCGGATTGGCCGACAGATAGTTGCGGGCGCCGACTTCGAGATTGGTGAAATTGCAGCGCCCGCCGCCGGACATCAGGATCTTCTTGCCGACGCGGTTGGCGTGCTCGATCACCAGCACCCGCCGGCCACGCTGGCCGGCGGTCGCCGCGCACATCAGGCCGGCGGCGCCGCCGCCGATGACGATGACGTCGTAGTGCATGGCTTCAGCGCGGCGCGGTGCGCGCGCGACGGCCGCGGCTCACGAAGCGCCCTAGTAGCGCTTGGTCTTGCCGCCGGGCTTGCCCTTGCCGCCGGCGAAGCCGCTCTTGAAGCCGCCGGGACCCTTGCGCGGTCCGGCCGGACGCGAGTCGCCGTCGGCGGCCCGCGACTTGAAGGGGCGCGGCCCCTCGCTGCGCGCGCCGAAGCTCTTCTTCTCGAAGCCGGGCTTGGCGTAGCTCTTCTTCGCGAACGGCTTGCTGTCGAGGCTCAGCGTGTCGGTGCTCTTCCTAGCGAAGGTCTTTTTCTCGAAGCCCGGCTTTTCGGCGCCCGGCTGCTCGAACGTCCTTCTGTCGCGGCCCTCGTCGTGGAAGGGCTTCTTCTCGAACGGCTTCTTGCCGAAGCCGCGGCTCTCGCCGGCCTCGAAGCGCGGCTTGGACGCCTTCTTGCCGGCAAACGGATGGCTGCCCGCCGCTTCGGCACCGCCTTCGGCCGCCGGCGCCTCGCTGGCGCGCGTGATCTGCAGCTGCCGACCGCAGACCCATGCCTTCTGCAGATCGCGGAAGATGTTGTTCGGCATGCCCTGCGGCAGGTCGACGAGACTGTAATCGTCGAAGATCTCGACGCGGCCGATGTACTGGCTGTCGAGGCCGGCTTCGTTGGCGATGGCGCCGACGATGTTGCCGGGCTTGACCTGGTGCGCGTGACCGACCGCGATGCGGAAGGTCTCCATGCCTTCTTCGGGCGCGCCGCGCGGCGGCCGCGCCGGGCGGCGTTCGCGCACCTCGCGCTCCGGGCGCTCGGAACGCGGCGCGCGTTCGCCGTGCCCGGCCGTTTCCGCCGCCTCGGCTTCGGGACGGCGGAAGGCGGCGGGCGCGTAGTCCTCGCGCGCCGGCCGTGCCGTGTCGCGGCGGCGGGTGTCGTGCGCGAAAGGATTCACGTCGGCACGCGCGGCGGCCTCGCGATGCGGCGCCGGCTTGTCGCCGGCCGGTGCGCTGAGCAGCAGCGGCGTGTCGCCCTGCAGCAGGCGGCCGAGCGCGGCGGCGATGTCGAGCGCCGGTACGCCGTGCTCCTGTTCGTACTCGGCGACCAGCTGACGGAACGGTTCCAGGCCACCGGCGCCGAGTGCCTCGCCGATGCGTTCCTTGAACTTGGCGAGGCGCTGCGCGTTGACGTCCTCGACGCTCGGCAGCTCCATCGGCGTCACCGGCTGCTTCGAGGTGCGCTCGATCAGGCGCAGCAGATGACGTTCGCGCGG
The DNA here is from genome assembly GCF_000382285.1 of Solimonas variicoloris DSM 15731. Lineage (GTDB taxonomy): Bacteria > Pseudomonadota > Gammaproteobacteria > Nevskiales > Nevskiaceae > Solimonas > Solimonas variicoloris. The sequence continues at coordinate 130,663 of NZ_KB907928.1, forward strand.
CGCGACGAACAGGATCGCCTCGCCCGAGCGTCCGGCGCGGCCGGTGCGGCCGATGCGGTGCACGTAGGATTCCGGATCGGTCGGAATGTCGTAGTTGACGACATGGCTGATGCGCTCGACGTCGATGCCGCGTGCGGCGATGTCGGTGGCGACGACGATGTCGATTTCGCCGCCCTTGAGCCTGGCGATCACCCGCTCGCGCGCCTTCTGCTCCATGTCGCCGTTCAGCGCCGCGGCGCTGAAGCCGCGCGCCGCCAGCTTGTCGGCGAGCTCGACGGTCTCGGCCTTGGTGCGCACGAAGATGATCATGCCGTCGAACGGCTCGGCTTCGAGGATGCGCGTCAGCGCGTCGAGCTTGTGCAGGCCGACCGCCAGCCAGTAACGCTGCCGCACGTTGGTCGCGGTCGTGGTCTTGGCGGCGATGCGCACCTCGACCGGCTCGTTCAGATAGGTCTGCGCGATGCGGCGGATCGGCGGCGGCATGGTCGCCGAGAACAGTGCGACCTGGCGCGAGTCCGGCGTCGCCTGCAGGATCGCCTCGATGTCTTCGACGAAGCCCATCTTCAGCATCTCGTCGGCCTCGTCGAGCACGAGGTAGCGGACCTGCGAGAGGTCCAGCGTGCCGCGCTTGAGATGGTCGAGCACGCGGCCCGGCGTGCCGACGACGACGTGCACGCCGCGGCGCAGCGCCGCGAGCTGCGGGCCATAGGCCTGGCCACCGTAGATCGGCAGCACATGGAAGCCCGGCAGGTTCGCCGCGTAGCGCTGGAAGGCTTCGGCGACCTGGATCGCCAGCTCGCGCGTCGGTGCCAGCACCAGGGCCTGCGGCGCGCGCTGGCCCCAGTCGAGGCGCGACAGGATCGGCAGCGCGAACGCCGCGGTCTTGCCGGTGCCGGTCTGCGCCATGCCGAGCACGTCATGGCCGTCGAGCAGATGCGGGATCGTCTGCGCCTGGATCGGCGAAGGCGTTTCGTAGCCGACCGCCTCCAGCGCGGCAACGACTTCGGGGGCGAGCGCCAGATCGCGGAACGTGAGCGGGGCGACGGCTTCGTCGGACATCGGCATAACCTCGGTGGCCAGTGCTGCGGCCGGCTGACTGCGGCGGCGCGAAGTTGCGCCGATCCCGCGAAGGCGGCTAGGGCCCGCCAAAAGGGCGGCGATTCTACTCGCTTGCGGCCCGTAAAGCCCGTCCGGACCTCACCAGATCGTGCGCCCGGGCAACAATCCGCGCAATTCGGCTTCGCTCAGATCGCGCCACTGGCCGGTCTTGAGGGCGCCGAGGCGGACGTTGACGATGCGCACGCGCTGCAGGCGCCGGACCTTGCAGCCGAACACTTCGCACATGCGGCGGATCTGCCGGTTCAGCCCCTGCGTGAGCACGATGCGGAAGGTGTTGCCGGCGATCTTCTCGACGCGGCAGCGCTTGGTCGTCGCGTTCAGCTCCGGCAGATGCACGCCGCCGGCCATGCCGGCGATGAATTCCGGCGTCACCGGGCGGTCGATGGTGACCAGGTATTCCTTCTCGTGGTTGTTCTCGGAGCGCAGGATCTCGTTGACGATGTCGCCGTTGCTGGTCAGCAGGATCAGGCCGTCGGAGTCCTTGTCGAGGCGGCCGATCGGGAAGATGCGCTGCGGGTGGCCGATGAAATCGATGATGTTGCCGGCGACGTGGCGCTCGGTCGTGCAGGTGATGCCGACCGGCTTGTTCAGCGCGATGTAGACACGGCGCGTCGTGTGCTCGGCGCCGCGCACGCGGCCCTGCACCGGCCTGCCGTCGACGCGCACCTCGTCGGCCTCGCCGACCTGCTGGCCGAGCTCGACCGGCTTGCCGTTGATCGTCACGCGGCCGGCCGCGATCAGCGCGTCGGCCTCGCGCCGCGAGCACAGTCCGGTTTCGCTGATGTACTTGTTGAGGCGCACGCTGCCGGCCGCATGAAGAACCGGCGCGCATGCTAAGTCGCAATCCGGCGGCCCGCCAGCCGGCGTGCGCTCGGCGGCAGCTGCCAGAGGAAGGGGCCGAGCTTCTCGCGCAGATTGAAGCCCCCCCGACGCGAGAAAGTTCGCGAGCGCCTGCCGGCCGTCGCGCAGGCGCGGCCGATGGCTGATGAAGCGGCTGCCCTCGACCGCGAACACGAAGCCCGGCGGCGTCTGCGCGGACCGACCGGCGTAGTACGCGGGCCGCTGCAGCGAATGGAACGAGCCGTTCAGTTCGATGCCGCCGAACTGCCGCGACGCGTATGCGAGCTCCTCGGCCTGCGGCAGCGCCGCCGGGTAGAAGACGCCGCGCCAGGGCGGGTAGCGCCAGCCCGAAATGCCGATGATGATCTTCATGCCGGTGTAGAGCCGTGGCCGGGCCATGCGCTTCCGCGCCGCGCCAGGGCGCCGGCGATTTCAGCCGCCGTTCACCGCGCGGCGCCAGCATGGAAAGGTCTTCGCACGCCGCTCCGCGCATGGACGATCACGGCCACCGAGGTTTCGCGCAACACCCGCACTGGCGACGGCTCGGCCAGCTGCTGACGCTTGTGTTTTTCGCGCTCGTCGTCGGGATGATCGCGACGCGCGCCCGCACCATCGCCTGGGATCAGGTCGGTGAGTCGCTGCGCGGCATGCCGGTGTCGACGCTGCTCGCGGCGGCGGGCCTGGCGCTTGCGAGCTATGCGATCTACGCCGCCTTTGACTGGTTCGCGCGCAGCTATCTGCCCGACACGCTCGGCGCACGCATGTCACGTCCGCGCCAGTTCGCGATCGCCTGGGTCAGCTATGCCTTCAATCTCAATCTGGGCTCGCTGATCGGCAGCGTCGGCTTTCGCTACCGGCTGTACTCGCGTTCGGGCGTCGAGGCGCAGACCATCGCGCGGATCATCGCGCTGAGTCTGGTGACGAACTGGAGCGGATACTTCCTGCTCGGCGGCACCGTGTTCGCGCTGCGCTGCGTGCGACTGCCGGAGGGCTGGGAGCTCGGCACCACCGGCCTGCAGCTGCTCGGCGTCGGCATGCTGGCGCTGCTGAGCGCATACGTCGCGCTCTGCGCGCGCTGGCACGACCGCACGCTGTCGCTGCGCGGGCACGAGTTCCGGCTGCCGACGCTGCGGCTGGCCTGCGCGCAGATCACGCTGTCGTCGCTGAACTGGCTGGCGATCGCCACCACGATCTGGGTGCTGCTGCCGGAGCATGTCGGCTTCGCGGCGGTGCTGTCGGTGTTCCTGCTCAGCAGCGTCGCCGGCGCGGTGACGCACGTGCCGGGCGGCATCGGCGTACTCGAGGCGGTGTTCTTCGCACTGCTCGGCAGCCGCGTCGCCGAGCACGATCTGCTTGCGGCCTTGCTGGCGTTCCGCGGCGTCTATTACATCGGGCCGCTGGCGCCTGGCTTTCTGCTCTATCTGTGGATCGAGCTGCGCGGCCGGCGCGGCAGCGCGCGCCGCTTGCGCACGCCGCGCCGGCTCAGTGGCGCAGGCCCTTGACGCGCACCTTGAAGTCCATGGCCGGGCCGGGCGTCGGCGCGGTCTTGGTCTTCAGCACGTAGCCCGGCGGGTCGAGCTCGAGATCGAGCTTGTAGAACAGGCGCGCCATCGACAGCGCGATCTGGATTTCGGCGAGGCTCTTGCCCAGGCAGGTGTGCGGACCGCGGCCGTACGGCGAGTAGACGCCGGGCTGCATGTGCTCGGCGCGCGGCTTGGCGTAGCGGTCGATGTCGAACTTCTCCGGATCCGGCCAGTACTCGCCCATGAAGTGCGGGACCGAAGTGCCGACGTAGATCATCTCGCCGGCGCGGATCTGGTGGCCGGCGAAGACGAAGTCGCGGGTCGCGGTGCGCATCTGCGCGACGGCGATCGGATACAGGCGCATGGTTTCCATGATCGCGCCCTGCAGCGACGGAATGCGCTTGAGCAGATCCTCTTCCTCGATCGTGCCTCCGGCGAACAGCGCGTCGACCTCGGCCTGCACGCGCGCGAGCACGTCCGGGTGCTTGAGCACGGTGTAGACGATCGCCGCCGTGGTGTTGGCGACGGTGTCGAGGCCGGCCACGTAGGGGCCGGTCAGCGTCACGATCAGATCCGAGGCCGGCATTACCTCGGGCGTGTCGAGATGCGCCTGCATGACGTCGTCGATCAGGTTGCGCTCCTCGTCCTTGATCTTGCCGACGCGCGCCTTGGCGGCGGCGATCATCTTCTCGCCGAGTTCGTAGACGCGCGCCTTGGCCTTTTTGTACTGCGGCCGCTTGAGCAGGATCTTCGGCCGCTGGCGCGTCACCAGCACGTTGAGGATGTGCAGGATGGTGATGCGGATGTCCTTGACGTATTCGAGCGGTGCGGCGCCGGTCAGGATGGTGCCGAGCTGGTCGACGACCATGTACTGCATCGCCTCGACCACCGGCACCTTCTTGCCGACCGGCCAGTCGCGCTGCAGCGAGCCGTCGGTGATCGCGATCAGTTCGTTGTAGCGGCCCTGGATCGATTCCTTCGAGTAGCCGTGGCGCATGACGTCGCGCAGCTTCTTGTGCGCCTCGCCGTCGGTGCCGGGCAGCACCTGGGTCGCGCCGTATTCCTCGACCAGGCCCTGCCAGAACTCCTTCGAGCGCAGGCATTCCTTGCCTTCGCGCGTGCCCATGAAATTGGCGGCTTCGACGCCGGCGATCAGCACGTACGGCTGGCCGAGCACCTTCATGCGCACCACCGGCCCGAAGCGGCGATAGCAGTCGAGGAAGAATTTGGCCGGGTCCCGGGCCATCGGGATCAGGCTGCCGATCAGCGGCAGGCCGCGCAGCGTCGGCGTTGCGCGCATGTCGAGCGTGGGATGGACGGTGCTCACGGGACTTCCTGTCGGCAGGCGGCATCGGGCGCCGCGGATCGGGCTCTTGTAGCAAAGGGTCGCCGGGCTCAACTCATCCGAGCGGGGGAGGCGGTGGGCCGTCGCGCGCGGACGTGGGACACTCGATGCTCCACGGATCGGAAGGAGCGCCATGAGCCAGGCCCGCAGCATCCTGATCGCGGTCGTCGTCGCCGCCGGTGTCGGCGGCATTCTCTGGTACCACTACGGGCGCGATCGGCTGCCGGACGAAGCGCTGTCGTCGATCGTGCCGGAACCTGCGGCCACGCCGCCGTCGGCCCCGGCGGAAGCGGCACCGGCCTACCGCGTACCCGACCCCGGCGCGACGGCGCCCGGCTTCGTGCTGCCCGAGCTGGCCGGCAGCGACGGCGCCGTGCGCGGCGAACTGGAAGGCCTCGTCGGTCGCCAGCCGCTCGAGGCCTGGCTGATTCCGAACCAGATCGTGCGCCGCTGGGTGGTGTTCATCGACAACCTCGACCGCGACGGCGTGCCGCTGCCGCAGCGCCCGGCGCGCCACGTCGCCGGCGTGCCGATCGTCGAGCAGCGCGACGGCCGGCTCGTGCTCGGCGCCGCCAACGCGCAGCGCTACGCGGCGCTGATGACGCTGGTGCGCAGCGTCGACCCCGAGCGTCTGGTGGGTTTCTATTTCCGTTACTACCCGCTGTTCCAGCGCGCCTACGGCGAGCTGGGCTACGGCCAGCGCGACTTCAACACGCGCCTGCTCGAAGTCCTCGATCATCTGCTGGCGACGCCGAGCGTCGACGGGCCGATCGCGCTGACGCAGCCGAAGGTGCTCTACCAGTACGCCGATCCGCAGCTCGAGGCGCTGTCGTTCGGCCAGAAGGCGATCATTCGCCTCGGCCCCGACAACGAAACACTGGTCAAGGCCAAGCTGCGGCAGATTCGCGCGGCGATCGTCGCGCGGGCGCTGCCCGCCGATGCGCCGTCCCGCTGAGGCGCTGGTCAGCGGCGCCGGCCAATGGCAAAGTCCGGGGCGTTGCCGCGCCCCCCGCGCGGCCGGAGTTTCGCCATGCAGCGCATCCGCCTGAAGGCCGCCGTCGTGGCCGGCATCGTTGCCGTCCTGCTCGGGGCCTGCGCCTCCAGTCCGCCCGGACAGAAGCCGAAGACGCTCGAGCAGAAGCTCGGCGACAAGGGCTACGCACTCGGCAAGCCGGTCGACCGCATCATCAACTGGACCATCGACGGCTGGGGCTACATCGACGACGAGCACGTCGTTTTCAGCGCCGGCCTCAGTCGCGACTATCTCGTCACCGTGCTCGGGCCGTGCAATGACCTGTCTTCGGCGACGGCGATCGGCTTCACCGCGATGGGCGGCGAAGTCACGCGCTTCGACAAGCTGATCACGCGCAACATGGGGTTCTCGCAACAGTGCCCGATCCGCGAGCTGCACGAGCTCAAGCGTCTCAAGAAGAAGGACTAGCGACCGGCGCGCGGCCGCGCGTCCTGCAGGTCGGCCGCCTGATGCGGTCGCTGGAGGCGGCGCTCGACGCCGAGTTCGATCTGGCGCCGCTGTGGCGGCAGGCCGACGCCGACGCTTTCCTCGCCGCGCAGGGCGCCGGCTTCGTCGGGCTGGTCACCTCGGTCTGGGGGCCGGTCGACGCGGCGCTGCTGGCGCGCCTGCCGAACCTGCGCGTCATCGCGAACTTCGGCGTCGGCTACGACGCGCTCGACGTCGCCGCGATCCGCGCCCGCGGCATCGTGTTCAGCAACACGCCGGATGTGCTCACCGACTGCACGGCCGACCTCGCCTGGGCGGCGCTGCTCGATGTCGCGCGCGGCGTTTCGGCCGCCGAGCGCTTCGTGCGCCGCGGCGACTGGGCCGCCGGCCGCCGGTTTCCGCTGCAGACGCGCGTCAGCGGCAAGCGGCTCGGCATCGTCGGACTCGGCCGCATCGGCCGTGCGATCGCGCGGCGCGGCGAGGGTTTCGGCATGCGCATCGCCTACCACGGCCGCCGGCCGCAGGCCGACGTGCCGTATGCCTATCACGCGACGCCGCAGGCGCTGGCCGCGGACAGTGATTTCCTCGTGATCGCCGCGGCCGGCGGTGCGCAGACCCGGCATCTGGTGTCGCGCGAGGTGATCGCCGCATTGCCGCCGCAGGCCTTCCTCGTCAACGTCGCGCGTGGCAGCGTCGTCGACGAAGCCGCGCTGGTCGCGGCCCTCGTCGAACGCCGCATCGCCGGCGCCGCGCTCGATGTCTATGCGCACGAGCCGCAGGTGCCTGAGGCCCTGCTGGCGCTCGACAACGTCGTGCTGCTGCCGCACATCGGCAGCGCCACGCGCGAGACGCGGCAGGCGATGGCCGATCTGACGATCGCCAATCTGCGTGCGTATTTCCGCGACGGACGACTGCTGACGCCGGTCACGGACTAGACGCGCTTGACGGGCGCGGGCCTGTGCTTTGCGGCGCTGCCTTACTTTTCCTTCGGCTGGTCATCGCGGGCCTTCGCGACGAGATCCAGCAGCTCCTTCGCCGAAGGCGGCGGGTCTTCGGCATGGCCGCCGTATCCGGAGGCGCCGTCGCGGCGCGTGAAATGCCCGGTGACGAGGAGCGCCATGACCAGCGCGAAGGTCACGCCAACGACGTAGCTGGCGCTTGCGCCGCCACTCTTTTTGTACACGTGCCAGCCGATGAGCGCGGCGCTGGCGATCAGCGAGAACACGATCGCGGCCGCCCCGTACGGCGCGCCGCGGAGGCGGCCGTTCCTGGCCGCCAGCCGGTCCTGGCGCGGTTCGTGGTCGTTCACGGGCCCTCCTGCTGATCGCGCGCCGATGCCGGCGGCGCAGCGCAGCGTACGCTGCCGGACGCGAGCGGTGTAGTCCCTCGAGTGGCTCGACCGCAGGTCGAAGAGGTGTCGGCCACGCGGCGCCGATATCACGAGCGGCGGCTGGTAAATCGGGCCCTGTCGCCGGCGCCGCGTAGCGGTTTCACGATTCCTTCACGCCACTGCAAAGGAGGTTCGTTGCAATCGCGGCGGCGGCCATGGTGTCGCGCTTGCGTTCCGGCCGGCGCCTTTTCACGAGCGGGCCGGCGGTCTATCGGGGATCTCGTTCATGTCATCTTCGCGTCCGTCGCCGTTGCTGGCCGGCGTCCTTCTCCCGTTCGTGCTCGTCGCCTGCGGCGGGGCGTCCGGCGACCGCGGCGGCGCATCGCCGCTGACGCTGCAGGAAAGCGCGACGCAGTACGCGATCGGCGACGGCCGCAGCGTCGTCGAGCTGGACCGTGCGCAGTGGCGGCTGCGCTGGCGCGACGCGGACGGCGCGGAGCTGACGGTCGATGCGGCGCCGTCGGGCGTGATGAGCAATCCGGACTACGCACGCTTCAACGACAAGCAGGACGGCATCGACAAGGCCTATCCGGGCCTGCCGACGATCACCGACCAGCCGTTCGCCTATCTGGCGGGCGAGACCTGGCATGCGGCGCTGCGGCCGACGGCGGTGACGCTGCAGGGGCGCGAGGCGATCGTCGCGGTGCAGACCGACGACGGCGCCGGCGCGACGCTGACGCTGCGCTTCGCCGACGACGGCACGCTGCGTTTGCGCTACGCGCCGCAGGCGGCCGGCGTCACCGCCGTGTCGACGGTCTGGCAGGCGGACGAGGGCGATTCCTGGTTCGGCGGCGGCCAGCGTTTTTCCGGCTTCAATCTGCGCAATACGGCACTGCCGCTGTGGATCAGCCACGGTCCGGGCGCCAACCGCGAAGGCTCGACCAACGAGATCGCCGCGCCGTTCTTCTGGTGCCCCTGCGGCTGGGGCGCGGCGCTGGCCTCGGACGCGCGCGGCGAGATCGTCTTCGCGCGCCGCAGCGAGCGCGACGATGCGGTGCGCGCGACGATCGAGGACGACGCGCTCGACCTCGTCTACTACCGCGGCACGCCGGCGCAGATGCTGTCCGCGCACACCGCGCGCGTCGGCCGTCCGCAGTGGACGCCGCCCGACTGGATGTGGCGGCCGATGGTCTGGCAGGACTCGGACACCAGCACCGAGAGCGTGCGCAAGCTGGTCGACGGCATGATCGAGCGCGACATCCCGCTCGGCGCGGTCTGGCTCGACAACCCCTGGGACGCCGGCAAGGCGAGCTTCGATTTCGATCCGGCGCGCTTCGACGACGCGGACGCGCTGATTCGCGAGGTGCACGATAAGGGCGTGCGCTTCATGGTCTGGCTGTCGCCATTCGTGTCGGGCGACGCGCAGACGCTGGCGACGCAGAACGGCTGGACGGTCACCGGCACGCGCGCCGACGGCAACGACGCGACCTACTACCCGACGCGCGGCATCGACACGCATCTGGATTTCACCAACGCCGCCGCCTACGCCTGGTGGCGCGACGGTCTGCGCCGGCTGATCGCGCGCGGCGTCGACGGCGTCAAGGTCGACCGCGGCGAGGAAGACCTCTCCGACGATTCGGTCTGGGCCAACGGCCTGCCGAACCGGCTCAATCACAACGCCTACGTCGGGCTTTATCACAAGGCGATCTACGACGCCTTCGCCGCCGCGCGTCCGTCCGGCGATTTCGCGATCTTCGCGCGCGGCGGCTGGAACGGTTCGGCGCAATGGGCCGGCCACTGGGCGGCCGACAACACCAGCCTGCTCGGCGAGCTGGGGCTGACGCAGGCGCTGCGCTCGCTGCTGTCGCTGTCGGTGTCGGGCTTCGCGTTCAACGGTTCGGACATCGGCGGCTATGCCGGCGCGCGCCAGGACCTGGGCGAGGCGGCCGGCGGCATTCCGCTGCTGCCGCCGACCGAGGCGACCTATATCCGCTGGACGCAGCTCGGCGCGCTGTCGCCGATCATGCAGACGCCGGTGCCGCCGTGGTGGGTCAGCGCGCGCGCGGTGACGGTCTACCGCCGCTACGCGACGCTGCATGATCGTCTCGTGCCGTACATCGCCGCCGCCGCGCGGCGCACGATCGCCGACGGCACGCCGATCGTGCGGCCGCTGCCGTACGCGTATCCCGACGATGCCGACGCGGTGGCGGCCGACGACGAATACCTGTTCGGCGACGACCTGCTGGTCGCGCCGGCGACGACGCTGGCCAGCGGCCTGCCGCTGAGCACGCGCCGCGTCTATCTGCCGGCCGGCCGCTGGCGCGACTTCTGGAGCGGCGCGGTCCACGAAGGTCCGCAGACGCGTCTCGAACTGATCGACCTCGAAACCCTGCCTCTTTACGTCCGCGACGGCGCCGAGCTGCCGACGGGCGTCACCGCCGGAGAATTGCCGTGATTACCCGCCGCACCCTGCTCAAGTCCACGCCCGCGCTGCTGCTGCCGCCGCTGTTCGGCGCGCTGCCCGGCTGCGGCGGCAGCGACGGCGACGCCGCCGGTGCCGGCTGCGCGACGCCGGTCTCGACCGCGGGGACGCAGCCGCCGCGCGGCCTGCACGCGAGCTGGACCGGCGATCCGCGCACGACGCGGACGCTGACCTGGTTCACCGACGGCAGCAGCGATCCGGGCAGCGTCATCGAGTACGGCCCGGTCGAGGCCGGCATGAGCGACTGCGAGATCGCCAGCGCGGCGTTTCCGTCGCGCGCCGAAGGCCGCGCACAGGCGACCTACGGCGTCGACGCGCTGACGCACACGGCCACGGCGAGCGGCCTCGATCCGGCCAGGGCGCTGCGCTACCGCGTCGGTTCCGAAGCCGGCGGCTGGTCGGCGGTGCACGTGCTGCCGGCAGCGCCGGCCGAGGGCTTCCGCTTCTGCCACTTCGGCGATCACGCGATGTCCGATGCCAGCCGCGCGGTGGTCGCGCGCGTGCAGCAGCGCGCGCCGGACTTCACGATCATCGCCGGCGATCTGTCGTACGCCAACGGCGAGCAGCCGGTCTGGGATCAGTACTTCGACATGCTCGAGCCGCTCGCCGCGCGCGTGCCGCTGATGACCTGCCCGGGCAATCACGAGGCCAAGGACGGCGGCGGCGACGGTTATCGCACGCGCATGACGCAGCCCGGCCAGAACACCTACTACAGCTTCGACTACGGCAACGTGCACTTCTGCTTCAGCACCGGCGGTTCGCTGGTCGGCGATCTCGCCGATGCGGGGGCGCTGCTCGCCGAGCTGGCGTGGCTGGAGTCGGATCTCGCCGACGCCGCGCGCCGTCGCGCCGCCGGCGCGATCGACTTCATCGTCTTCGTGCAGCACTACACGATCTGGACCAGCTGCGAAGGCCGCGATCCGGCCAACTTCACGCTGGTCGCGCTCGAGGAGAACATCCTGCTGCGGCACGGCGTCGACCTGCTCGCGGTCGGCCACGACCATATCTACGAGCGCTCGCAACCGATGGGCTACGGCCGTCCGCGCGACGGCGGCTACGTGCAGGTCACGCAGGGCGGCGGTGGGCAGTCGCTGTACGAACTGGTCGTCAATCGCTCGGACTGGTCGGCGATCGCCCTGCTGCGGCACGGCTTCACCGAATTCGTCGTCGACGGCACGACCATTCGCGGTACGACCTACGGCGTCGAGAACGACGCGCTCGAAGTGCTGCCCGACGGCGCCGAGCTGCCGGTGCTCGACACCTTCGAGATCCCGGCGCGCAGCACCGCGGCGCGCGCCGCATTCGTCGCCGCCGCCGCCAAATCGCGCGCCGACGCGGACTTCGACCACGAGGCGATGGTCCGCCACACGATCGAGCGCAATCGCCGGCACGATCTCGCCGAAGCCGGCGCCTGATGTTCCGCGAGGAGCGCCGAAGAAGCTTCGGCGCTCCCGACGGCAGCGGTGCATGGACACACCTGCCGTCCGAAGAAGGAGGCGCGTGCGAGCAATGGGCCGAACAAGGTTCGGTGCGTACTCCTGACTTCCACCCAGGCGACGGCAATCCAAGGGTTTTCACCGCAGGCGCTTCGCGGCGCCGGGCATATACTCGTCCGAAAAAAGCGGTGTCTATCATCCCCTCGGCCGTGCAGGAGCGCGCATGAGATCGGAAGCCGTCGAAGAACAGGCGATGCTGCTGGAACGCCTGCAGGTCCTGGCCCGCGAGCGCGCGCCAGCCAATGTCCGCACCGCCTTCGTGCCCTTCATCAAGGCCTACTACGAGATGGCCTCGCAGGACACGCTGCGCATGCGCTCGGCCGATGAACTGGTCGACACTGCGCTGCGCCACTTCCTGTTCGCGCAGCGGCGCGCGCCGGGCGAGGCACTGGTGCGGGTGCTGCCGCCGGCCGATGTCGCGTCGCGCGACAGCCGCGGTCTGGCGCGGCTGGAGACCGTGGTCGACGACATGCCGTTCCTGGTCGATTCGCTGAGCATGGCGATCCGCGACACCGGCGCACCGATCGACTGGCTGGTCCATCCGATCGTGCATGTCGCCCGCGACCGAGAGCAGCGCTGGGACGAACTGGCCGCCGACGGCGAAGCCGAATCGATGATCCACATCGAGTTTGAGGCCTTCGCCAATGCCGCGAACTACACCGCGCTGGAGGCGACGGTCGGCGGCGTGCTCGACGACATCCGCTGCGTGGTCGACGACTTCTCGGCGATGCGCACGCGCGCCGTCGAGCTGGCCGAGCATTACGAAGCCTTGCGCGCGGACGCGACCAGCGACGACGGTCACGAGGCCGGCGAATTCCTGCGCTGGCTCGAGGACGGCCATTTCACTTTCCTCGGCTACATCGAGACCGACGTCGTCGCCGGCGACGACGGCCGGCCGCGCTTCGCGACGCGGCCCGAGGCGGCGCTCGGCCTGGCCCGCGCCGGGCGTCGCTACGCCGACGCCGACGCGCTGATCGCGCCGCGCGAGGAACTCGACAAGTACAGCGAATCCTCGCGGCTGGTGGTCATCACCAAGGGCAACTTCCGTTCGCACATTCACCACGCCGAGTTCGTCGACGTGGTCTCGGTCAAGCGCGTGCGCGCCGACGGCAGCATCGGCGGCACCTCGCGCTTCATCGGCCTGTTCTCGGCCGATGCCTACATCGACCGGCCGCGCAACATCCCGCTGATGCGACGCAAGGCCGAGCACGTGATGCAGCGCTCGCGGCTGCCGGAGCTGTCGCATTCGGGCAAGTACCTGCGCGAGATCCTCTATCAGCTGCCGCGCGACGAGCTGTTCCAGTCGAACGAGGACGAGCTCTACGAGATCTGCATGGGCGTGCGCGCGCTGCGCGAGCGCGCCCAGCTCAAGCTGTTCATGCGCCGCGACCGCTACGGCCGCTTCTTCTCGTGCCTGGTGTTCCTGCCGCGCGAGCGCTACTCGCGCGAGCTGCGCGACCGCATCGGCAACGAGCTGATGGCGGCTTGCGGTGGCACCGGCATGGACCGCAACACTGAGTTCCTGCGTCACGGCATGGCGCGCATTCATTACATCGTGCGCACGCCGCCCGGCACGACGCTGACCTCGACGCCGGCGCAGATCGAGCATCGCCTGCTGGCGGCGACGCGCTCCTGGCGCGAGCAGCTGCGCGATGCCTGCGCGCGCGGCAAGCTGAGCGATAACGTGCATCTGAACCGCTTCCTCGACGCGTTCCCGCTCTCCTACCAGGAGACCGCGAGCGCCGAGGAGGCGGCGATCGACCTGCGCTACCTGCTGCAGCTGACGGCGGCGACGAGCGTGCTGCCGCGCCTGATCGTCGAATCGGGCGACGAGACGCCGCCGCGGGTGACGGCGCTCAAGCTCTATTGCCGGGGGCAGCCGCTGCCGCTGTCGGACGTGCTGCCGACGCTCGAGAATTTCGGGCTGCGCGTGCTCTCGCAGGACCCGCACGAGATCCGGTCGAAGGATGGCCCCGTGCTCTGGGTGCAGCAGTTCCAGATCGCGCTGGCCGGCGCCGGCCCGCTGCCGGCCGAGCAGCAGCGCGCGTACTTCGAGCACGCGTTCCTGCAGACCTGGCAGAACCAGACCGAGAACGACGGACTCAATCGCCTGGTGCTGCTCGCCGGCCTCGACGCGCGCCAGGTCGTCTGCCTGCGCGCCCTGACCAAGTACCTGATCCAGACCGGCCTGCCGTACAGCCAGGACTATCAGGAGCGGCTGCTCGCCGAGTACGCGCCGGTCGCACGTCTGCTGGTGCGGCTGTTCGAGACCCGCTTCGATCCGGCGCTCGCCGACGACCGCCGTCGCGACGAGGAGATCAAGCTCGCGCAGGCGCTCGACGACGCACTCGACAAGGTGGCGACGCTCGACGGCGACCGCGTGCTGCGCGCCTATACCGCGGTGGTGCGCGCGTCGCTGCGCACCAACTACTTCCAGAAGGCCGCCGACGGAAGCGCCAAGCGCTACGTGTCGATCAAGCTCGATCCGCGCAAGGTTCCGGAACTGCCGGCGCCGCTGCCGATGTTCGAGATCTTCGTCTACGCGCCGGAAGTCGAGGGTATCCATCTGCGCGGCGGACGCGTCGCGCGCGGCGGTCTGCGCTGGTCCGACCGCCGCCAGGATTTCCGCACCGAGGTGCTGGGCCTGATGAAGGCGCAGATGGTCAAGAACGCGATCATCGTGCCGGTCGGTGCCAAGGGCGGCTTCGTCGTCAAGCAGGGCGATCCGGCCCAGCGCGAGGTGTGGGCGCAGCAGGGTGTCGAGTGCTACAAGACCTTCCTGCGCGGCCTGCTCGACATCACCGACAACCGCGTCGGCGATGCGATCGTGCCGCCGCCGGACGTGGTCCGCCACGACAGCGACGATCCGTATCTGGTCGTCGCCGCCGACAAGGGCACGGCCACGTTCTCCGACATCGCCAACGGCCTCGCCGCCGAGTACGGCTTCTGGCTCGGCGACGCCTTCGCCTCCGGCGGCAGCGCCGGCTACGACCACAAGAAGATGGGCATCACCGCGCGCGGCGCCTGGGAGAGCGTCAAGCGCCATTTCCGCGAGCTGGCGTGGACCGACGCGAGCGGCGCGCAGCGCGCCGGGCGCGACATCCAGCGCGAGCCGTTCACCGCCGTCGGCATCGGCGACATGAGCGGCGACGTGTTCGGCAACGGCATGCTGCTGTCGCCGCAGACCCGCCTGATCGCCGCGTTCGATCATCGCCATATCTTCATCGACCCTGAGCCCGACGCCGAGCTCGGCTTCGCCGAACGCGAGCGCCTGTTCGCGCTGCCGCGCTCGTCCTGGGACGACTACGACCGCGCGCGGATTTCGGCCGGCGGCGGGGTCTGGCCGCGCAGCGCCAAGCTGATCCGGCTGTCGGATGCCGCGCAGCGCGCGCTCGGCCTGACGCAGGGCAGCGTCACGCCGCAGGAGCTGATGCGCGCGATCCTGCTGGCGCCGGTCGACCTGCTGTGGAACGGCGGCATCGGCACCTACGTGAAGAGCCATCTGCAGTCGCATCAGGAATGCGGCGACCGCGCCAACGACGCGATCCGCGTCAACGGCCGCGAGCTGCGCTGCAAGGTGGTCGGCGAGGGCGGCAACCTCGGCTTCACGCAGCTCGGCCGCATCGAGTACGCGCTGCAGGGTTGCGGTGGCGCCGGCGGCCGCATCAATACCGATTTCATCGACAACGCGGGCGGCGTGCACACCTCGGATCGCGAGGTGAACATCAAGATTCCGCTCAACGGCCTGATGTACGAGGGCAAGCTGACGCGCGCGGTGCGCGATCCGCTGCTCGCCGGCATGACCGGCGAGATCGCCGCGGCGGTGCTGCGCGACAACTACGTGCAGAGCCTGGCGATCAGCCTGATCGAGCGCGGTGCCGCCGGGCAGCTCGGCGAGCACAACGAGGTGATGCGCACCCTCGAGCGCGACGGCCGCCTCAATCGCGCCGTCGAGTTCCTGCCGGACGAGGAGGGCCTGAAGGAGCGCCGCGCGCGCAGCAAGGGCCTGACGCGGCCGGAGCTCGCCGTGCTGCTGTCGTACAGCAAGATTTCGCTGTACGACTCGCTGCTGCAGTCGGGCGTGCCGGACGAACCGTTCTTCGATCGCGACCTGCTCGATTACTTCCCGCGTGCGCTGGTCGCGCAGTACCGCGAGCCGCTGCTCGGCCATCGCCTGCGGCGCGAGATCATCGCCACCGTGCTCGCCAACGCGGTCATCAACCGCATGGGTTTTTCGTTCGCACACCGCTTCGCCGAGGATCACGGCGTGCCGCGCGCCGAGGTGGTCAAGGCCTATGCGGTCGCGCACGAGATCTTCGACGGCGACCGCTACTGGCTGCCGATCCAGGAACTCGACGGCCGCATCCCGGCCGCGCAGCAGCTGCGCCTGTTCGGCCGCGCGATCGGGCTGATGAAGCACGCCACGACCTGGCTGCTCAGCTATCGCTGGACCGCCAGGCCGGTGCACGAGGCCGTCGAGCGCTTCCGCGAGGGCGTCGGCAGTCTGGCAGCGATGTGTCCCGACCTGCTGCCGCCCAGCTATCGCGCCGACTGGGACAAGGCCGTGGCCACCATGCTGGCCGACGGCGTGCCGGTCGGGCTCGCCCACCAGCTCGCCAACACCATGGTGCTCGGCAGTGCGCTCGACATCATCGAGCTGGCGCGCGACACCGGGGTGCCGCTCGGCGAGGCGGCGCGTGCCTACTTCCTCGTCGGCGACCGCCTCGGCATGCTGTGGCTGCTGTCGACGATCATCGCCTTCCCGACCCAGAGCAAGTGGCAGGCGCTGGCGCGCTCCAACCTGCGCGAGGACAGCTATCGCCTGCACCGCAAGATCGCCGGCCGCGTCCTGCAATGTCCCGGCGCAGATGCCGAAGCGCGCTTCGCGGCATGGGCGCAGGCGCAGCAGGCGAAACTGCAGTTCGCGACCCAGCGGCTGCAGGAGCTGCAGGCCGGCGGCATGGCGGACTTCATGACGCTCGCGGTCGCGGTGCGGGAGCTGCGCAAAGTCGGCGCGGGGCCGGACTGATCGCGCCCCGCGGCGCCGCGGCGGCGGGCTGCGGAGCGTTCGGGCGAGGGCAAATCGGCAGGTGTGCGGCCGCGCACATCCCCGGATTTCATGATGTTGTAGCGCAACAAACATGAAGACCGGAGCACCGTCAAGGCTCTGAGGGGTTTCCCGGGGTTGTTCGTGAACGGGGCATGAACGCATTCTCGAACTTACGCCGCGCTGTGAGGAATCTGTTGGGGAGTTTCGCGGCGACGCTTCGTCAACCAAATGGGAGTTTCGCGATGAAAATGACCGCGATCGCCGCTGCCGCCTGCGCGCTGGTAGCGACGTCTGGTTACGCTGCCACGGCCAGCAAACAGACGGTACTGCCGCAATACGATGCCTTTTCCGACAAGCTCGGCACTGCCGCGACCGCGAAGTCGATGGCGGGACAGGCCAAGCTTTCCCGCCAGGCGGTAGCGAAGGCCAAGAAGGCCAACGTCGGTCCGCGCGGCCTCCAGTCGCACTACGACGCCAAGCTCGGCGCGCACACGTTCCTGTGGCTTGCCAACGGCAAGCAGGTTGCCGAGAAAGCATCGGTCTCTCCCCTCAAGCGCTCGGTGCTGGCCGAGTCAGTGGCACGCTCGGCTGTCGAAGCCAACGCTTCCGTGCTCGGCATCGGTCGTTCAGCGATCCGCAACGCCAAGCTTGCCGACCTGCAGGACGATGGCAAGGGTCTGGTGATTGCGAAGTTCCAGCAGCGCGTCAGCGGCCGCGATGTCTTCAACCGCCACGTTGCGGTGCTCATGGATCGCCAGCTGACGCCGAAGTCGGTCTCCGGCTACTTTGCGCAGGACAAGTTCCAGCTCGAGGAAGCCAAGAGCGCCAATTTCAGCCGCAGCGCCGCCGAGGCCATTTCCATCGCCTTCCGGCAGATGGGCGGAAGCGTCTCCCCGGGGGCCTTGCAGGTCGCCGGTGCGGCGGGCGATTACAGCGTCTACATGATTCCGTCGACCGACGGTTACGTGATGCGCTCTGCGCCGCGCGTCAAGGAAGTTTTCTATCCGACCCAGGATCGCCTGGTTCCGGCCTACTATGTCGAGCTGTCCGGCAAGCAGTTCGATGGCGGCGCCATCGACCAGTACGGCTTCGTTGTCGCAGCTGACTCGGGCGAGGTGCTGTTCCGCAACAATCAGGTCGCCTACGACGCCGCGTTCACCTACAAGGTGTACGCGGATGCGAATGGCATCCAGCAGCCCTTCGACGGTCCGCTCGGCAACGATAAGCAGCCGGTGACGGCGGGCCCGAACGGGCCGTTCTCGCGCGCCGCGGCGACGCAGAACAGCGTCACGCTGGTCAACGGGCCGATCGTCCCGACGACCCTGGTGCGTCCATGGCTGCCCACGGGCGCGAGCGTGACGACCGGCAACAACGTCAACGCCTACCTCGACCTCAACGATTACCTGCTGCCCAGCGGCGCGCACGGCGCGGACGGCTTCGACGAAGGCAGCAGCGATGTTCGCGGCGAAGCCAGCGCGGCGAACACGTTCGCCTATACCTACACGCCGGATGCGGATCCGACCACGCCGACGCAACGCCAGGCGGCCGTCGCCAATCTGTTCTACATGAACAACTGGCTGCACGACTGGTGGTACCACAACGGCTTCGACGAGACCGCCGGTAACGCGCAGGACGACAACTTCGGCATCGGCGGCATCGGCGGCGATGCGATCGAAGCGCAAGGCCAGGATGGCACCGGCACGGACAACGCCAACATGTCGACGCCTGCCGACGGCGGCCGGCCGCGCATGCAGATGTACCTGTTTACCGGGCCGATTGCGGGCCATGTGACGGTCAACTCGCCGGCCAGCATCGCCGGCGAAAAGGAATTCGGCGTCGCCGCGATGGGGCCGGCCAATTTCGATCTGACCAAGGATGTCGCGATCTATTCGGACGGCACGGCGAGCCCGAACCTCGCCTGCAATCCGGCGACCAACGCCGCCGCCCTGGCGGGCAAGATCGCGCTGGTCACGCGCGGCACCTGCAACTTCACGGTCAAGGTGAAGAACGCGCAGGATGCCGGCGCCGCCGCGGTGCTGATCGCGAACAATGCTGCCGGCGTTCTGTCGTCGTTCGGTGGCGTCGATGCGTCGATCACGATTCCGTCGATGATGGTGTCGAACACCGACGGCGCCGGCATCAGCGGTGCGATCACGGGCAGCGAGACCGTCAACGTGCGCTTGCAGCGCAACGAAACGCCGATGCGCGACGGCACGATGGACAACGGCATCATCGCGCACGAGTGGTTCCATTACGTCAGCAACCGCCTGATCGGTGATGCGAGCGGTCTGTACAACCAGCAGGGCCGCGGCATGGGCGAGGGCTGGTCGGACTTCGCGACGCTGATGCTGGTCGTCCGCGAGGAAGACCGCATGGTGCCGGGCAACGACCAGTGGCAGGGCGTTTACTCGACCGGCACCTATGTCGACGACAATCAGTACTTCGGCATCCGTCGCGCGCCCTACAGCACGGACTCGACCAAGAATCCGCTGACCTTCAAGCACATCGAAGCGGGCGTGCACCTGCCGCCGGGCACCTATGCGCCGGGCACCGACCTGACCGGTTCGGTGATGTACTCCGACGGCTCGGTCGGCAATGCGGAAGTCCACAACGCAGGCGAAATCTGGGCGAATACGCTTTGGGAGCTGTATGCGGCGCTGTTGAAGGACAGCCGCTACACGTTCGCCGAGGCGCAGGACCGGATGAAGAGCTACGTCATCGCGGCGCTGAAGATCACCCCGGTCGCGCCGACGATGCTGGAAGCCCGCGACGCCTTGCTGGCGGTGGCGTCGGCGACCGACGATCAGGATTTCGACCTGTTCGCCAAGGCGTTCGCAAAGCACGGCATGGGCTACGGCGCCGTCGCTCCGGATCGCTATGACGATCTCAACTCCGGCGTCGTCGAGAGCTTCGAGCCGTATGGTGCGTCGTTCATCTTCGACAGCGCCGCGGTCGATGCATCGTATAACAGCGATGCCGAGGGCTATTGCGATACCGACAACGTGCTGGATGTCGGCGAGACCGTCGAACTCAAGCTGACGATCCGCAGCACGGGTTCCGAAATGATGACCACGCCGATCACCGGCAAGCTCGTTGCGCCGGAAGGCGTCACGCTGCCGGATGGCGATGAAGTGACGTTCACGTCGCTGGGCCTCTTCGATCAGACGGCGACGGCCTCGGTGCTGGTCAAGCTCGACGGCCCGGCGAGCACGGGCGAGCCGCTGACGTTCTCCGTCGAATTCCCGGAGCCGGAAACGGACGACGGCATCGGCCGTCCGGATACGGCCGAGTTCGAACTGGCGGTCAACTACGACCTCGGCGCCGGCGGCCGCAGCGACAATATGGAAGCGCCGCTGGCGTCGCTGCACGACTGGACCGTGGCCGATCTCGAAGGCACGCCGCTGCCCGGCTACGAGAACCTGCCGGGCTGGCAGATCACGGATGCGTACGATGGATTGCTGCACACCGGCAACATCTGGTACGCGCCCGATAACGATGGCATCTCCGACCTGACGCTCACCTCGCCGACGCTCCAGGTGGGGGCGCAGCCGTTCACCCTGAGCTTCCAGCATCGCTTCCAGCTCGAAGTGGCGGGCCAGCTGCAGGATGGCACGATCGTCGGTTACGACGGCGCCGTCATCGAGATCAGTGTCGATGGTGGTCCATGGGAAGACGCGCTGACCTCGGAGGATGTCGGCGGCACCGTGACGACCGGTGCGGGATACAACGGCAAGGCTCTGGTCTTCAATGGCGCGAGCGATCCGGCCGATTGGCGCCCGGCCTTCGTCTACCGCAACGGCGCGTTCGTGTCGACGGCGATCGACTTCGGGACCAAGCTGGCAGGTCACGCAGTGCAGATCCGTTTCCGTGAGCGCTCGGACCAGTCGAGCGGCGACGTCGGTTGGCTGGTGGACAACATCGCCTTCACGGGCATCAACAACTCGCCGTTCTCGGTGGTCAGCGACAACACTGGCGAGTGCGCCGCGAGCGTCGATGCGGGCCCGGACCAGCACGTGCTGGCGCCGGCGTCGGTGACGCTGCATGGCAGTGGCTACACGCTCGGCGGCCTCACGTACCAGTGGACGCAGACTTCCGGACCTGCGGTCAGTCTGGACGACCCGACTTCGCCGACGCCCAGCTTCGGCGTCACGACGGCCGGTTACTACACGTTCAAGCTGACGGCGGAGACGCCGGACGGCCGCGTGCTGACCGATACGACGGAAGTCACGTCCTCGAAGACGGTGTCCAGCGGCAAGTCGGGCGGTGGCGGCGCGATGGGATGGATGGTGCTGCTGCTGGCGCCGCTGGCGCTGCTGCGTCGTCGCCGCAAGCTGCACTAAGTCTCGGCACGCTGTACGCGGTATGCTCGCACGCGGAGGACTTTCCTCCGCGTGCGATTTTTTTATGAACGCCAGGTTTGCCGGCCTTGCCGTGGCACTCGCGCTGTCGCTGGCGAGCTGCGGCCATGTGCGCCACCAGGGTGCGGAAATGCGCAACGCCGAACGTCCTGCGGAGCTCTCCGCGAACAGTGATCCTGCGCTGCAACCGCTGCACGCCGGGCAGATGGTCCCCGCCATCCCGGGCAGCGAGCTGGCGCAGGCCGGCAACGGCGCCGAGGCCCTGGCGGCGGGGCCCTCGTTCAAGATCGGCATGCGGCGCGGTCCCTGCTACGGCCGCTGTCCCATCTATCGCGTTACCGTGGGCTCCGACGGACGTGTCGAGTTTGTCGGCGACCGCTTCGTTGCCGCGCCCGGCGTCCAGCAGAAGCAGGTCGACGTTGCCGGCGTCGCGGCGCTGGGCATGAAGGCGAGACAGCTATTCGCGACGGTGGGGGATGTCACCCCGGGCACGAAAGCGTGCGGCACATACACCACGGACATGCCGCAGATCAGTCTGGAGTTCGACGAGGGCGGCAGGATCCATACGATCGCCCACTACACCGGTTGCGCTAACGTCCCGGCAGCGCTGGCGGAGTTCGAACAGGCCTTTGCCGATACGGTGGCCATCGACGAATGGGTCCGGGGTCCCGTCCTGCGCTGAAACCGGATGCGTTGCACGCCGGCGCGCAGCGAACGGACGCGTGCTCGGGCGCCGGCTCAGGCCAGATGTTCCTTGACCAGATATTCCCCGGACTGCATCTCGGTGAGGCGCGACAGCGCGCGGCGGCGACACGGTGTCTGCGCAGCAGCGGGTGCGGGAGCCGCCGCGAACGGACGCGTGCTCGGGCGCCGGCTCAGGCCAGATGTTCCTTGGCCAGATATTCCTCGGACTGCATCTCGGTGAGGCGCGACAGCGTCCGCTGAAACTCGAAGCGCGATTTCTCGCCGCGATAGAGTTCGTCGAGCGCGACGTCGGCGGCGAGCAGCAGCTTGACGCCGCGGTCGTAGAACTCGTCGACGAGGTTGATGAAGCGGCGCGCCGCGTCTTCGCGGAACGCGTTCATCTGCGGCACGCGCGAGATCAGCACGGTGTGATGCGTGCGGCCGATCTCGATGTAATCGGCGGCGCCGCGCGGGCCTTCGCAGAGCTCGTCGAAGTCGAACCAGATGACGCCGTCGAGCTCGCGGCGGGCGTGGATCACGCGATCGTTGATGCGCAGGTCCGGATCGGCGCGGCCTTCGCCGTGGGCGATGGCGGTGAACCACTTCTGCAGCGCCTGTTCGCAGGCCTCGTCGCAGGGCCAGCGGTAGATGTCGGCGTGGGTCAGCGTACGCAGACGGTAATCGACGCCGCCGTCGACGTTGAGGGCGTCGACGTGGCGCTTGAGGATGCCGATGAACGGCAGGAAGTTGGCGCGCTGCAGGCCGTTCTCGTAGAGCCGTTCCGGCGGGATGTTGCTGGTCGTGACCAGCGTCACGCCGAGCGCGAACAGGTTCTCGAACAGGCGTCCGAGGATCATCGCGTCGGCGATGTCGGAGACGAAGAATTCGTCGAAGCACAGCACGCGGACTTCGCTCGCGTATTCCTCGGCGACTAGCTTGAGCGGATCGCGCTCGTCGGGATAACGCTTGCGGCGTTGGTGCACGTCGAGCATGAAGCGGTGGAAGTGCGTGCGCAGCTTGCTCGCGAACGGCAGCGCGTCGCAGAACGTATCCATCAGATACGTCTTGCCGCGGCCGACGCCGCCCCACATGTAGAGGCCCTTGACCGGTGTCCACGACTGCCGGCGGAACCAGCGGCGCGGTGGCGTGTCGACCAGGCGTTCGTAGACGTTCTGCAGAGCGTCGATCGCGCGCGACTGGGCCTCGTCGTGCGCGAAGTCTTCGCGCTGGAGGTCATGCTCGTAGCGTGCACGGGGGGACAGCGGGCGTTGATGCGTCATATTCGGGTTCAGCGCAGGCTCGCGCCGAACAGCCGGGCGAGGTGCGGGTTGAGAAAGAGGCCGCGCGGATCCAGCTCGGCGCGCAGCCGGCAGAAGTCGTCGAAGCGTGGGTACAGCGTGCGCAGCTCGACAACGGTCTTGTCGTGCGCCGACGCCCAGTGCGGGCGGCCGTCGACGCGGTCGAACAGCTCGGTGGCGGCTGCGTAGTAGTCGCTGTGCGGGCGGTCGCGGTAGGCGGGCAGGGTGATGCAGACGCTGTCGCGCTCGTACTGCGGCGACAGCCAGGCGTCGTCGCGGCGCACGAAGCGGATCTCGACCGGCACGTGCACGCGGAAGTCGAGCGCGCGAACCACGCGTTCGAGCTGGCGCAGCGTCTCGCCGGCGTGCTCGATCGGGATCGCGTACTCCAGCTGCTGCACGCGCGTGCGGCGCGGCAGGCGATAGGCGTGCTCGGCGCCGAGCACGATGTTCTCGGCGGGAATGCGTGCGGCGAGCAGCTTGCCGGCGTACTCGGCGGCCTGCGGCGAGCGGCGCGCCAGCGTGCGCATGCTGCGCATCACCACCTGGTCGTAGAACAGGCCGCGCAGGGCCTGCCGGCCGAGCGGACGGTCGGGGAACTCGCGCGTTTCGTCACCGAAGCGCTGGCGCACGATATTGGCGTACGGGAACCAGTGCAGCTCGAGGTTGCGATGGTCGCGGCGCAGCTCGGTCAGACGTGTGACGGTTTCGCCGAAGCTGGCGCGCCGCGAGCTCATGCGCAGCCGGTAGTGGTCGACGCACTGCAGCTCGACGTGGGTGACGACGCCGAGGGCGCCGAGCGACACGCGCGCGGCGTCGAACAGCGCCGGTTCGCGCTCGCGCGAGCAGACGCGCACCGAGCCGTCGGCGAGCACCAGGCGCAGGCCGGTGACGAAGCTCGACAGGTTGCCGCAGGCCATGCCGCTGCCGTGCGCGGCGGTGGCGATCGCGCCGCCGATCGTCGGCCAGTCGATCGACGGGCCGTTCTCGAGCGCGAGATCGCGCTCGGCCAGCATTTCGTAGAGGCGGCCGAGGCGCGTGCCGGCGCGGACCCAGACGCGATTGCGCTGCACGTCGGCCGCTTCGATACCGGTGAAGCGGCGCAGCGACATGTGGTTGTCGTCGGTCCAGCACAGCGGCGCGAACGAAGCGCCGCCGCCGATCACGCGCAGGCGCTCGCCCTCTTCGGCGGCGCGCAGCACCTCGGACTGGATCTCTTCGAGCGTGACCGGCTCGGAGCACCAGTTCGGTTCGCAGCGGACGGAGCCGGACCAGTTGCTCCAGCCCCGCGGTCGGGACAAGCGCTTCATGAGGGGTCAGCAGCGGTCAGGGCGGCGAGGATAGCGAATCCGCGGGTCGAATACATGACCGTTCAGAGCTCCGAATCGCCGCTGGCGCCGGCGTCGGCCGGCGCGCGATCGTGCTCGCCGCACAGGCGCAGCACCTCGCGTCGCGCCGCGTCGCGCAGGCGCAGGGCGGCGTCACGGTCGCTGCCGTCCGGCACGAGCGGCACGCCGATCTCGATATCGAGCGCGCTCCAGCGCGGCAGGCGCCGTCCGCCGCCGTACAGGCGCCGTGAGCCGCGGATCGCCGCCGGTACGACCGCGACGCCGCAGCGCGCCGCCATCAGGAAGGCGCCGGCCTTGAACGGCAGCAGGCCCGGTTCGGGCTTGAACGTGCCTTCGGCGAAGATCGCCAGCGCCTCGCCCTGGTGCAGGCGCCGCATCAGCGCTCGCGTCGTGCGTGCGCCGGCGCGGGCTTCGGCACGGTTGACGAAGACGACGCCCATCGCGCGCAGGCAGCGGCCGATCAGCGGCCAGCGTTCGGCGCCGTCCTGCACGACGAAGCTGTAGTGCGGCGGCAGCGCCGCGGTCAGCACGATGCCGTCGAGGTAGCTGGCGTGGTTGCAGACGACGATGCCGGCGGCGGCCGGCAGGCGCTCGACGCCGCGCACGCGGACCGGCACGCCGATGCAGGCCATCATCAGGCGCACGCCGAGACGCCCGGTCTGGCGGCGAACCGCGAGCGTCGGGCCGAGGATGACGGCGACGCAGACCGGCGGGATCAGCAGAGCGAGCACGAGCGCCGCGAACGGCGCGTAGATCAGATCGAATAGGCGGCGCATAAACCCGCCCATTGTCGCCGATCGGTGCCGGCGTCGTCAGCGCAGCGGCAGGAACACGTCGGTGCAGGCGGCGTCGGCCGCGACATCGGGGAACGCCGCCAGACGCTGCAGGAACGGCGGATGGTCGCGCAGCGCTTCGCCACTGTCCGGCAACCAGTCTGCGTACAAGCAGCGCAGGGTGTCGCCGAGACCGTCGTCGTCGCCGCGGTGGCGCAGCACCGCGCAGCGGCCGGCCGGAATCCAGGCCGCGACGAGGCCGTCGTCGGCGGTGGTGATCTCCCGCGTCGTCGCCACCGCGAGGCCGAGGCGGAATTCGTCTGCCGGAACGGCAGCGGGATCGTCGTAGAGCAGGTTGTAGGTCGCGGCAGCCGACGGCGGCAGGTGCCGCGCCCGCCGCCAGGCGATGAAGCGGCGGATCGACTCGCCGAGGCGCTGTGGATCGCCGCGGTGCACGAGCAGGGCGATGCGCGTGGCCGGAAAATCGACGATGCGTACGGCGGACGGGACGGGCGGGTTCGGCATGTGCGTGCTCCGGATGTGGCGCAGCGCGTCCTCGCGTGCCTGCCACGTGGGCCAGTCCGGCTGGCGGCGGAATGCGCTCGGCGTCTGTCCGGTGGCGGCTTTGAAGGCGCGGGCGAAGGCTTCCGGCGAACCGTAGCCGCAGGCCAGCGCGATCTGCGCGACGCTCTGCCGCGGCCGGTAGGCCAGCCGCCAGGCCGCGCTGCGCAGCCGGGCCTGCGCCAGATAGTCGCGTGCCGTGCAACCGGCCAGGGCCGCGAACTGCCGATGGAAGTGGAACCGCGAGAACGCGGCGACGCCGGCGAGCGTCGCGGTATCGAGCGGTTCGTCAAGGCGGGTCTCGATGTACTCGAGCACCCGGCGCAGGCGCTGCTCGCGGCGGGTGGCGGCTGTGGCGGCGGATTCGACGGCAGACATGGCGGCACTGTACGGCGCGGCCGGCGCGCCGGCCTGACCCGGATTGCGCACCTGCGTCCGCGGCGCTTGCCCGCGCCGGCGCGGCGAGGCTTCAATACGCGGATGCCGCGCGCCGCCCCGACTTCGCTTCCTCCGCTCGCCGCCGCGCCGTCCGAGGAGGACCGCGCGGCGATCGAGCGCTTTCTCGACCGCCTCTGGCTCGAGCGCGGCCTGTCGCCGAACACGCAGGCCAGCTACCGTTCCGACCTCGCGCTGCTGGCGCGCTGGCTGGCGCCGCGCGGCACGCCGCTTGTCACCGCCGGCGAGGCCGATCTGCGCGAGTACCTGGCGGCGGTGCGGCGCAGTCCGCGCAGCCAGGCGCGCTTGCTGTCGGCGCTGCGCCAGTTCTTCCGCTATCTCAATGCCGACCGCCAGCGCGACGACGACCCGAGCGCGCGCATCGAGTCGCCGAAGCTCGGCCTGCGCCTGCCGAAGACGCTGAGCGAGGACGACGTGCAGCGCCTGCTCGACGCGCCGGACGTCGACACCGATCTGGGCCTGCGCGACCGCGCGATGCTGGAGCTGATGTATGCCAGCGGCCTGCGCGTCAGCGAGCTGGTGACGCTGAAGCTGACCGGCGCCGACCTGCGTCAGGGCGTCGTGCAGATCGTCGGCAAGGGCGGCAAGGAACGCCTGGTGCCGATGGGCGAGGAGGCGGTCCACTGGGTGCAGCGTTACGTGCGCGAGGCGCGCGGCGAGCATGCGCCGGCCGGCGTCGACTGGATGTTCGTCAGCACCCACGGCGCGGCGATGACGCGGCAGAACTTCTGGATGCGCATCAAGGCCCACGCCCGCCAGGCCGGCATCCGCAGCGCGCTGTCGCCGCACACGCTGCGCCACGCCTTCGCCACGCATCTGCTCGAACATGGGGCGGACCTGCGCGCGGTGCAGGCGCTGCTCGGCCATGCCGATCTGTCGACCACGCAGATCTACACGCACGTCGCCAAGGCGCGGCTGCGCGAGCTGCACGCTCGCCACCATCCGCGCGCCTGAGCGGCGGCGATCGGCGGCGCTGCGCTGAACCAGTGGCGGACGGTGCTGTCATAATGGCCGTCCTCATCCGCCCGCCGTGAAACCTCCATGAAGTTCGCGTTGCCGCTTTCCGTCGCCGCCACTGTCCTGCTGCTCGCGGCCTGTGCGCCGAAGCAGGATTCCGAACTCGAAACCGTCCGCGCCCGCGTCAAGGAGCTGCTGCCGAGCGTCAAGGCCGAGAACATCCGTCCGGCGGCGAGCCGGGGGCTCTATGAAGTCCAGGATGGCCCCAACATCGGTTACGTCACCGCCGACGGCAAGTTCCTGATCGAGGGCGATCTGATCAACCTGAAGGACGGCAGCAACCTCACCGAGAACCGCCGCAAGGCCGACCGCGTCGCCAAGCTCGCGGCGTTCGGCGAGGAGAACATGATCGTGTTCGCGCCGGAAGGCCGCACCAAGCATGTCGTCACCGTTTTCACCGACGTCGACTGCGGCTACTGCCGCAAGCTGCACAGCGAGATGGCGCAGTACAACGCCGCCGGCATCGAGATCCGCTACCTGTCGTACCCGCGCACCGGGCCGAACTCGGAATCGTTCCGCAAGGCCGAGGCGGTCTGGTGCTCGGCGGACCGCAAGGCGGCGCTGACTCAGGCCAAGCTCGGTGCAGCGGTCGAGGGCGGCGAGAAGTGCGAGAACGTCGTCGAACGCGAATGGGCGCTCGGCAACGAGTTCGGCCTGCGCGGCACGCCGCTGCTGGTGCTCGAGGACGGCAGCGTCGTCAACGGCTATCTGCCGCCGGCGGCACTGGCGCAGCGCCTCGACGCCGGCGCCGCGCCGGCGTTCGGCGGACCCGGACAGAGTTGAGCGCGCGCGGCAGACTTCGGACCCCGGCCTTGGCCGGGGTTCTTTGCATCCGGCCGCCAGCCGCGCCGCCGTCCGCTGCCGCGGCGCGGTGCCGCCCCTTACAATCGTCCCACGATCCCTAGATCGAGCCTGCCGTTCCACCAAGATGCCGGAACCCTCTGCCTCCGCCGCGCCTGCAGCAGCGTCCTCGTCCTCCGAGCCGTCCGAACTGCCACTCGCCGGGCACTGGTCGCGCTGGCGCATCGCCCTGACGATCGGCGGCGCCGTGCTGCTGACGGCGCTGATCCTCTATGCCCTTCAGCGCCTGACCCAGCAGATCCGCTACGCCGATCTGCTCGCGGCGATCCGGGCCACGTCGGGCATGGGCGTCGTCCTGTCGATCCTGGCCACGGCGGCGAGCTTCATCGCCCTCAGCGGCTACGACTTCTCGAGCCTGCGTTACGTCGGCGCGCGCGTGAAGCCGCGCGTGGTGATGCTGACCTCGTTCATCGCCTATGCGCTCGGCAATACCGTCGGCCTCGGCGTGCTGACCGGCGGCGCGGTGCGCATGCGCATGTACACCGCCGCCGGCGTCGAGGCGCCGCAGGTCGGCCGCGCGATCGCCTTCAACGCGCTCGCCTTCGGCGTCGGCATTTCCACGCTCGGCGCGCTCGGCCTGCTGTGGGGCGCGCGCCAGGTCGCCGACGTCGCGCACCTGGCGCCGAACCTGCTGCGCACGATCGCCGTGCTGCTGCTGATGGGCGTCGCCGCCTTCATCACGCTGTGCGCGGCGCGGCCGGAGATTCCGCTCGGGCCGAAGCTGACGCTGCGCCTGCCGGCCGCCAGGCTGGCGCTGCAGCAGCTCGGCATTTCCGTCGTCGAGCTGGTGTTCTCGGCGGCGGCGCTGTGGTTCCTGCTGCCACACGCCGACGTCAGCTTCGCCGGCTTTGTCGCCTTCTACGCGATCGCGATCGCGCTCGGCATCATCAGCCACGTGCCCGGCGGCCTCGGCGTGTTCGAGGCGACGATGCTGCTGGCCTTCTCCGGGCGCCTGCCGGTCGATCAGCTGGCCGGCGCGCTGGTGCTGTATCGCGGTGTCTACTATCTGCTGCCGCTGCTGGTCGCGGTGGCGATGCTCGCGGTCTTCGAGCTGCGCTCCGGCGTCGCCGCGCCGGTGACGCGCGCCGCGGCGCGCCTGTCGCCGGCGTTCCTCGCCGCGTTCGCGATGATCGTCGGCGTGATGCTGCTGGTGTCCGGCGCGACGCCGGCGACCGACGAAGCCGCCGAGCTGCTGGCGCTGAAGGTGCCGCTGCCGATCGTCGAGGCATCGCACTTCATCGGCAGCATGGCCGGCATCGCCTTCCTGTTCATCGCCCGCGGCCTGCTGCATCGCCTCGACGCCGCCTGGTGGGCGGCGCTGGGGCTGACGGTGCTGAGTTTCTGGCTGGCACTGCCGAAGGGCTTCGCGATCGGCGAGATGGTGCTGCTGGCGTTCCTCTGCCTGACGCTGATCGCCTCGCGCAAGGAGTTCTACCGGCGCGCCTCGCTGCTGTCGCAGAGCTTCTCGCTGGCCTGGTTCGTCGCCGTCGGCTGCATCATCGCAGTGGTTTTCTGGGTGCTGCTGTTCGCCTATCGCGACGTCGATTACGGCAACGAGCTGTGGTGGCAGTTCGCGTTCAACGCCAATGCGCCGCGCTCGCTGCGCGCGATCACCGGCATCGCCGCGCTGGCGCTGGTGTACGCCTCCTGGCAGCTGATGCGGCCCGGCTCGGGCGCCATGACGCCGCCGAGCGACGAGGAACTGCTGCGCGCGCAGGCCATCGTCCGCCAGCAGCCGCGCGCCGAGGCGGCGCTGGCGCTGACCGGCGACAAGGGCCTGCTGTTCTCGGCGTCCGGCAACGCTTTCCTGATGTACGGCAAGCACGGCCGCTCGTGGGTGTCGCTGTTCGACCCGGTCGGGCCGGTCAAGGAATGGCCCGAGCTGATCTGGCGCTTCATGGAGATGGCCTCGGCGCACGGCGGCCGCGCGGTCTTCTATCAGGTGCGGCCAGCCTCGCTGCCGATCTATCTCGACACCGGTCTGCACGCGCTCAAGCTCGGCGAGTACGCGTCGGTGCCGCTGCCCGACTTCACGCTCAAAGGCAGCGCCCGTGCCAATCTGCGCCACGGCGCCAGCCGCGGCGAGCGCGAGGGCCTGAGCTTCGAATGGCGCGAAGGCGCGGCGGTCGCCGACTGGCTGCCGGAGCTGCGCGAGGTCTCCGACGGCTGGATGGCCGAGCATGAAGCGCGCGAGAAGAGTTTCTCGCTCGGCCGCTTCGACGAGCGCTATCTGCAGTGCGGCGCGGTCGGCGTCGCCCGGGCCCAGGGCCGCATCGTCGCCTTCGTCAGCGTGCTGATCACCGAACAGCGCATCGACGCCGTCGTCGATCTGATGCGCTACCGTCCGGATGCGCCGAAGGGTGCGATGGACTTCCTGTTCGCCAAGACCCTGCTGCAGCTGCAATCGCTCGGCTACCAGAGTTTCGGCCTCGGCATGGCGCCGATGTCCGGCATGATCGAGCATCCGCTCGCCTCGCGCTGGCATCGCTTCGGACGCCTGCTGTTCGCGCACGGCGGCCAGTTCTACAACTTCCAGGGCCTGCGTGCGTTCAAGGAAAAATTCGCGCCGACCTGGGAGCCGCGCTATCTGGTCGCGCCCGGCGGGCTCGGGCCGCTGCTGGCGATGACCGACATCGCCGCCCTGATCGGCGGCGGGCTCAAAGGAGTCATCAGCAAATGAGCGCTCGTCTGCTCGCCGCCGCGGCGTTCGCGCTGCTCGCCGCCGCCGCATCGGCCGCGGAACCGCAGCCGGCGCGGCCGGCGCCCGCCAGACCGACGCCGCCCGCCAAGCCGGCCGCAGCGAAGCCGCCGAAGGAAATCCCGCTGGCGCCCGGCGCCGAGCAGATGGTCTCGCACGGGCGCTTCGAAGGCGTCGCCATGTATCCGCCGCGCCATCAGGTGAAGAGTTTCGTGATGCTGTTGTCGGGCACCGACGGCTGGAACGCCGATGACGTGGCGACCGCCAGGCGGCTCGCCGAGCGCGGCGCGCTGGTCGCCGGCATCGACAGCAAACGCCTGTACGCGGACTTCGCGAGCGCCGACGACACCTGTCTGTACGCGAGCGGCGACTTCGAGAATCTGAGCCGCTTCGTCCAGGCCTACTACAAGGTGCCCGGCTACTTCCCGCCGATCCTGGTCGGCGAGGGCAGCGGCGCGGCGCTGGCCTACATGCTGATCGCGCAGGCCGAGGACGGGAAGTTCACCGGCGCGGTGACGCTCGGCTTCTGTCCGCAGACCGGCCTGCGCAAGCCGTTCTGCGAAGGCCAGGGCGTGCGCTACGCCTCGCCGCGCGCCAGGCCCGGCGTGCTGCTGCCGGCCAAGGCCCTGCATGCGCCGTGGACCTGGATCGACGCCGGCGTCGATACGCAGACCTGCCCGGTGAAGATCGATCGCGGCTTTCCGGACGTCGACAATGCGCGGCGCATCACCTCGGCGGCCAGCAATCGCGAGCGCCTGTTCGATCAGGCCTACGACGCGCTCGCCGCCAAGCTCGAGCCGCTGACCGGCACGGCGCTGCCGACTTCGCTGTCCGACCTGCCGCTGATCGAGATTCCGGCGAGCGCACCGGGCGACACCTTCGCCGTGCTGCTGTCCGGCGACGGTGGCTGGGCCGGGCTCGACAAGGATGTCGCCGAGGCGCTGAAGGCACATGGCATCCCGGTCGTCGGCGTCGATTCGCTGCGTTATTTCTGGAGCGAGAAGACGCCGGCCAGCCTGGCCCGGGACCTGGACCGCGTGATCCGCTACTACGCGCACCAGTGGAAGCGCGACAAGGTGCTGTTGATCGGCTACTCGCAGGGCGCCAACGTGCTGCCGTTCGCGATGAACCGCATGCCGGACCAGACCCGCGAGATGGTGGCCGTCACGGCGATGATGGGGCTGTCCGAGCGCGCCGATTTCGAGTTCCACGTGACGAACTGGGTCGGCGGCGGCGACGACGGTCTGCCGATCGCGCCGGAAGTCGCCCGGCTCGACGGCGGCAATCCGCTGTGCATCTACGGCGCCGAGGAAGACGACACGCTGTGCCCGTCGCTCGATCCGAAGAAGGTCAAGCTGGTCAAGCTGCCGGGCGGCCACCACTTCGACGGCAACTACGATCATCTGGCGCGCATCATTCTCGACACCGCCGGCGTGACGGCGCCGAAATGAGCGCGGCGCGAGGCAACGTCCTGCTCGACCTCGACGGCACGCTGACCGATTCCGCCGAAGGCATCGTCCGCAGCATGCAGTACGCGCTGCAGCGGATGCAGCGGCCGGTGCCCGACGACGCGGCGCTGCGCCAGCTGATCGGTCCGCCGACGCAGCTCACCTTCGCGCAGCTGCTCGGCAGCGACGACCGCAACCTGATCGATGAAGCCGTAGGCCATTACCGCGAGCGCTTCGCCCGCATCGGACTCTACGAGAACCGCCTCTATCCCGGCATTGTGGACATGCTCGACGGCCTGCGCGCACTCGGCTGCCGCATGCTGCTGGCGACTTCGAAGCCGCGCGTCTACGCGCAGCGCATCGTCGAGCACTTCGACCTCCAGCGCTGGCTGTCCGGCGTCTACGGCGCCGAGCTCGACGGTACGCGCGCCGACAAGGCCGAGCTGCTGCGCCATCTGCTGCAGACCGAACGGCTCGATCCGGCGAGCTGCCTGATGGTCGGCGATCGTCGTCACGACGTGCTCGGCGCGCACGCCAACGGCGTGACGGTGTGGAGCGTGCTGTGGGGCTACGGCGCGCGCGACGAGCTGCTGGCGGCGGGCACCGACGGCTTCTGCGCCACGCCCGCCGAGCTCGTCGCGCGGCTGTCCGCACGTCTCGGCGCGGCGCGCTGAACTCAGCTGCGCGCGTAGCCGCTGCGCAGGGCGATCGCCCAGTCCGGCCGCCCGTTGCGCGCCGCCAGCCGCGCCATCGCTTCGTGATCGTAGGGCACGGCGATCAGCTCCGCCTGCCAGACGCCGGCGCGGCGTTCGGCGAGCGCGTAGCGCGCGTCCGGCGCGCCGTTCTCGACGACATAGGCGTGCGGACGGTCTTCGGCGTAGGCCGGCAGGCCGACGCTGCCCGGATTGACGATCAGCTGGCCGCTCGCCGTGCGCGCCAGCCGCGGCAGGTGCGTGTGGCCGCAGGCGATCAGCCGCGCGCTTGATGCGCCCACACGCTCGGCGATCTCGGCCGCGCGCGCCCGGCGCAGGCCCTGTGGCGTCAGCGTGTCGAGCAGCGGCTCGGTGTCGCTGCGCGGCGTGCCATGGCACAGCAGCACGTCCCCGGCATAGGCCTGGCAGTGGCGCAGCGTGCGCAGCCACGCGAAGACCGCCATCGGCAACTGCTCGTGCGCGTAGGCATCCGACGCGCTGCGCCGTTGCGGCGGATCTTCGAGCAGCTGCCGTTCGTGGTTGCCGGCGAGCTGCGTCCAGTCGTGCCGCAGCATCAGCAGCTCGGCGGTCTGGCGCGGCAGCAGCGGGCCCGACAGGCTGTCGCCGAGATTGACGATCGCATCGGCGCCGCGCCGCGCGACATCGGCCAGCACCGCCTCGAGCGCCGGCAGGTTGCCGTGAATGTCGGACAGCAGGGCAAGGCGCATCGGCGTCTCGTCGACGGTGCGAGGCGCCATTATGGGCAGCGCCGGCTTCAGGGCGCTATCGAAGCGCTCGCGCGATCAACGGTTCGCGCGCCACGCTCGCAAGCGACGGCGGTGGTGCCGCCGCCGCACCAGCGCCGGGCCCGGCGCGGGGTCGCCGATCGGCCACCCGCAGCGTGCTTCGCACCGCGCGCGGAGGCCGCAGCAGTGTGCGCGATGGCGGCCTGCCGGGCGCACGTGCTTCAACGAGATGGTCCGCTTGGCGCGGGGCGGTCGTCGGGATGCGTCGCGACCCAGACCTGGCGCGATGCGGTTTTCGCGGAGGTCGCGGCGCCGGCGCTGGCCATTGCCCCGGCGTGCGTCCGGTCTCGGTGCCGCGGTCCCGGCCCGCCGCGGCAGTGGCGGCGAATCGGCTACAGTCGAAACACCGCGGCGTGATCGTGCGGCGCGGCTCTCGATTTCGACAGGGGGAAATCATGAAGAAGTTTCTCGTCGCGTTGCTGCTCGGCGGCACGGTCCTGCTCGGCGCCTGCTCGACGACCGGCCACTTCGTCACGCCGCCCGACACGCAACTGGTCGTGATGGGCCGCTCGCTCGAGGTGCCGGCCGATGGTGTCGTCACCACCAAGCCGTTCTTCTGGAGCGCCGCCGGCGGCATTCCGTATCGCCTCGAAAAGAACGGAGAGGTGGTCCAGGCCGGCAAGCTGCGCGCCAAGTTCCGCGTCGCCTCGATCTTCTGGCCGCCGGCTGGGGCGATCTACTGGCCGATGGGTTTCAACCCCGACATCACCTACGACCTGGTGCACCAGAAGCAGGAATAGCGTTCGTCGGGTCGGGTATTCGGATGATTCCGGAACTGCGCCCGCCGCGGCGGGCGGCGCGGCGGGAGCGCGATCTGCTGCCGTCGATCCTCGTGCTCGTGCTGATCCTCGGCGTCGGGGCCTACATTGGCTTGCGCAAGCTGGCGCCGCCTGAAGAGCTTGCTGGCGACGTCGAGTCGCCACCGGCGGCGTCCGTCGAAGGCGGACGTGTACCGGCGCCGGCTTCGAGCGCGGGGCCGACGCCAGAGCCCCTGCCGGATGGCACGCGCTTCGATTGCGGACTCATCAACGGCGAGCGCCGCTGCGTGCCGCGTTCGGCCGCCGCGGATGAATCAGGGCCCCCTGCGGCCGAGCGCGTGCAGCGGGCGCTGGACATCATGCGCGAGCGGTCGGCCTCGCCGCCGTCGCGCGGCGACAACCCCGCGCGCTATCCGAGCGTCGATGGCCTGCTCGCGACAGCCGAGCGCGACTGTCGGCTGGTACGGGCGGAGGGCAGCATCGCTTATCGGCAGTGCCGCGCCCGCTGGTGGCAGCACTTCCGGGACCATTGCATCGACTGGCGCGGACGGCTGAATCTGGCCTCCGCCGCGCAGTACGAGGCAGTGCGCAGTCAGACCGACGCGTTCTGCGGCGCCGAGCAGCGCTACCGCATCATCGAATGAAGCGCAGGATGGAGCCGTCATGAGCAAGTCGAACCGGTGGATGACGGGATGTGCATTGCTGCTGGCGGCCTGCGGTGGCGGAGGCAATGACGGCGGCGAGGATGCCGGCGGCGGTCCCGGCAGTCCCGTGCCACTTGCGCAGCCGATGTTCGAAGACTACGCCCAGCTGCAGGATGGTCCCTACCTCGCGGCCAGGCAGACCATGTCGATTGCCAATGGCTTCTTTCAGAGCAGCGATTGCGGGGCGCTGACGTCGGCCACGCTGGAAGACCGCGCTGCGCAGATCCGCGCTGAGGGCGGGATGGTCAGCCTCGACAGCGAAGATGCCTGGTGCGCGACCTCGGAGCGCAGCCGCTGGTGCCTGCGGCGCGGTGAGACAACGTTCGTTCAGGATCACTACTGGCTTGCACCAGACGCTTCTTCATGGACTCACGATCTGGAGATCGTGATGGCCTTCGGCATCGATGTCCATCGCGCGTATTTCTCGATCCACCTTCCGGATGCCGCCTCGGACAACGATCGCGAGAGCGGGCGCGCCCGCGCCGCCTGGCGCGATGTCGCCGCGCCGACTTCCGGCGAGTGCCAGCCGCCGGCATTTGAGCTGCCCGACGATGCGATCGATGGCGTCTGGCGGGGAGCGCGCCTGCGTTATGAGCCTGCGAGCGGCACGCTCAGCGAAGCGGCAGGCGAACTGCGTTGTACGGGAGGGGTCTGCACCTTGAGCGATGGGCCGATCGATTTCATCACGGGCATGCACCAGTTCGGGTCCTGGTTTGGTGTAAGGGCGCAGGCGGCCAGTCCGATCGTCGGCCTGTCGATGACCTCCGACGCGCGAGCATTGGCCGTCTGGACCTGCCCATCTCCGGGCGTCAGTGCCAGCCGGATCGGCAACTGCACGCTGTATGCGCTGACGCGCGAGTGAGGTGTGCGGCGTGCCCCGGCGATTCCGGCGGCGTGACGGATCGCGCGGAGGCGACTGAAAACGCGTCGCTTCGACTCGGCCCGAAAAACAAAAACCCCCGGCATCAGCCGAGGGTTCTTGCGGTGTTGGTAGGCGCGATTGGACTCGAACCAACGACCCCTACCATGTCAAGGTAGTGCTCTAACCAGCTGAGCTA
Source organism: Solimonas variicoloris DSM 15731 (assembly GCF_000382285.1). Classification (GTDB taxonomy): domain Bacteria; phylum Pseudomonadota; class Gammaproteobacteria; order Nevskiales; family Nevskiaceae; genus Solimonas; species Solimonas variicoloris. The sequence goes on from NZ_KB907928.1 coordinate 166,828, forward strand.
CGCGCCTAGGGTCCGTCGAAGGGCGCGAAAGATACCGTGTCGCCGGGCCGGGCGCAAGCCTCAGTGGATTTCCTCTGCGTCAGGCGGCGTTGACGAGGGCTTGTTCGCGCAGCTTGCGGATCTCGTCGCGCAGCTTGGCGGCGGCCTCGAACTCGAGGTTCATCGCGTGCTCCTTCATCTGCTTTTCGAGCTTGGCGATCTTCTTCGCCATCTGCTCGGGCGGCAGCACCTCGTAGCGCGCCTTGACCTCCGCGGCCTTGAGCGCGGCGCCGGCACCGACCTGGTAGTCCTCGTAGCCGTAGCGCATGACGTCGGCGATGCGCTTCTGCACGCCCTTCGGCGTGATGCCGTGCGCCTCGTTGTAGGCGATCTGCTTGGCGCGGCGGCGGTCGGTCTCGCTGAGCGCGCGCTTCATCGAGTCGGTTTCGCGGTCGGCGTAGAGAATCGCCTTGCCGTGCAGGTTGCGTGCGGCGCGGCCGATGGTCTGGATCAGTGAGCGCTCGGAGCGCAGGAAGCCTTCCTTGTCGGCGTCGAGAATGGCGACCAGCGAGACTTCCGGGATGTCGAGGCCTTCGCGCAGCAGGTTGATGCCGACCAGCACGTCGAACAGGCCGAGGCGCAGGTCGCGGATGATCTCGGCGCGCTCGACGGTGTCGACGTCGGAGTGCATGTAGCGGACCTTGACGCCGTTCTCGTGCAGATAGTCGGTGAGATCCTCGGCCATGCGCTTGGTCAGCACGGTGACCAGCACGCGCTCCTTCTTGTCGGCGCGCAGGCGGATCTCGCCGAGCAGGTCGTCGACCTGCGTCGAGGCCGGATGAATCTCGGTCGGCGGATCGATCAGGCCGGTCGGCCGCACGACCTGTTCGGCGATGGCGCCGGCCGAGTGCTCGATCTCGTACGGGCCGGGCGTCGCCGAGACGTAGATCGTCTGCGGACAGATGCGCTCGAATTCATCGAAGCGCAGCGGGCGGTTGTCGAGCGCGCTCGGCAAGCGGAAGCCGTATTCGACCAGCGTTTCCTTGCGCGAGCGGTCGCCCTTGAACATGGCGCCGATCTGCGGAACGGTGACGTGCGATTCGTCGAGCACGACGATCGCGTCCGGCGGCAGGTAGTCGAGCAGACAGGGCGGCGGCTCGCCCGGGTTGCGGCCGGAGAGATAGCGCGAGTAGTTCTCGATGCCGTTGCAGTAACCGATCTCGCGGATCATTTCGAGATCGAAGTTGGTGCGCTGTTCGAGGCGCTGCGCCTCGACGAGCTTGTTCTGCGCCTTGAGCAGCTTCAGACGCTGATCGAGTTCTTCCTTGATCGCGTCGAACATGTTGACGATCTTCTCGCGCGGCGTGACGTAGTGCGTCTTCGGGAAGATCGTCACGCGCGGCAGCTTGCGCTTGACCTCGCCGGTCAGCGGGTCGAATTCGGAGATCGTCTCGATCTCGTCGTCGAACAGCTCGACGCGGATCGCCGCCGCGTCGCTTTCGGCCGGATGGATGTCGATGACTTCGCCACGCACGCGATAGGTGCCGCGGTCCAGCGCGACTTCGTTGCGCACGTACTGCATCGAGGTCAGCTGGCGGATCAGCTCGCGCTGCGGCAGGCGCTCGCCCTTGACCAGATGCATCACCATCTGGAAATACTGCTCCGGATCGCCGAGGCCGTAGATCGCCGAGACCGAGGCGACGATGATGGTGTCGCGCCGCGTCATCAGCGCCTTGGTCGCCGACAGGCGCATCTGCTCGATGTGGTCGTTCACCGAGCTGTCCTTCTCGATGTACGTGTCGCTGCTCGGCACGTACGCCTCCGGCTGGTAGTAGTCGTAGTACGAGACGAAGTACTCGACCGCGTTGTCCGGGAAAAACTCGCGGAACTCGCCGTAGAGCTGCGCGGCCAGCGTCTTGTTCGGCGCCATGATCAGCGCCGGGCGCTGCAGCTCGTTGATGACGTTGGCGATCGTGAAGGTCTTGCCGGAGCCGGTGACGCCGAGCAGGGTCTGATGGGCGAGGCCGTCGCGCAGCCCCTCGACCAGCGTCGCGATCGCGGTCGGCTGGTCGCCGGCCGGCTGCCAGTTGGCCTTCAGATGGAACAGGCCGGCGTCGCGGTCCTTGAGCCGGCGGTCCTTGAGTTCGTCGCGGGGTGCTTCGCGCATGGCGGCAAGATGGGGCCGACGCCGGCCCGGTTCAACAGGGCCCTACAGCCTACTCCAAGGCGACGCCGCACCGGGTGGCGGTGCGCGTGTCTGCTGACGGGAAGGTGTCAGCAGACACGTACGGCTCAGCGGCTTTCGAGTTCTTCCCAGCGCGCATAGGTAGCGGCGAGCTGCGCCTGCAGTGCCGCGAGCCGCTTCTGCATCTCCGTGGCCTTGCCGGGATCGCTCGCGTACAGCTCGGCGAGCTTGAGGCCCAGCGCCTGCTGCTCGGCTTCGAGCTTTTCGATCTTGCCCGGCAGGTTCTTCAGCTCGCGACGCTCGTCGTTGCTGAGCGCCGGCCTGGCCGGCGGCGGGGCGGCGACCGGTGCCGGTGCCGGCGCCGCGGTCGGCTTCGGCGCGGCGGACTTGGCGGCCGGCGCGGGGCGCTGGCGCAGCCAGTCACTGTAGCCGCCGATGTATTCGCCGATGCGGCCTTCGCCCTCGAACACCAGCGTGCGCAGCACGACGTTGTCGAGGAAGGCGCGATCGTGCGAGACGACCAGCACGGTGCCGTCGAAATCGGTGATCAGTTCTTCGAGCAGGTCCAGCGTCTCGACGTCGAGATCGTTCGTCGGCTCGTCGAGCACCAGCAGGTTCGCCGGCTGCGAGAACAGCTGTGCGAGCAGCAGGCGCGAGCGCTCGCCGCCGGACAGTACATGCGTGGGGCTGCGCGCGCGGTCCGGCGTGAACAGAAAGTCCTGCAGATAGCTCATCACGTGCTTGCGCGCGCCGCCGATCTCGATGAACTCCTTGCCGCCGGCGATGTTCTCCCAGACCGGCTTGCTCTCGTCCAGCGTCGAGCGCAGCTGGTCGAACCAGGCGATTTCCAGATTGCTGCCGATGCGCACCTCGCCGCTGTCCGGCTGCAGCTGGCCGAGCAGCAGGCGCAGCAGTGTGGTCTTGCCGGCGCCGTTCGGGCCGACGACGCCGATCTTGTCGCCGCGCAGGATGGTCGTCGAGAAATTGCGACAGATCAGCTGCTCGCCCCAGCGGTAGCTGAGGTTCCTGGCTTCGGCGACGAGCTTGCCGGAGCGCTCGGCCTCCTGGACCGTGAACTGCGCGGTGCCCTGCAGCTTGCGGCGCTGCGCGTACTGATCGCGCATCTCGTAGAGGCGCTTGACGCGGCCCATGTCGCGCGTGCGCCGCGCTTCGATGCCCTTGCGGATCCAGGCCTCTTCCTGGGCGAGCTTCTTGTCGAACAGCGCGACTTCCTGCGCCTCGGCGTGCAGGCGCTCCTCGCGGCGGCGCAGGTAGTTGTCGTAGTCGCCGGGCCAGCTCGTCAGCCGGCCGCGATCGAGCTCGACGATGCGCGTCGCCAGCCGGCGCAGGAACGCACGGTCGTGGGTGATGAACAGCAGCGCGCCTTCCCAGGCCGCCAGGAAGTCCTCGATCCAGGCGATCGCGTCGACGTCGAGATGGTTGGTCGGTTCGTCGAGCAGCAGCAGATCGGGCTCGGCGGCGAGCGCGCGGCCGAGCAGCACGCGGCGCTTGAGGCCGCCGGACAGCGACTCGAACGCGGCATCCGGCGGCAGGCCGAGACGCGAAACGACGCCATCGATGCGCGCATCGAGCGCCCAGCCGTTCTGCGTGTCGAGCACGTGCTGCAGCTTGCCGAGGCGGTCGAGCTGCTCGGGGTCGTGCAGCAGCAGGTGGTGGTATTCGGCGAGCGCCGCGCCGACCGCGCCGGCGCCGCTGGTGACGATCTCGCGGACCGTACCGCTCAGGCCCTTCGGCACGTCCTGCGGCATCTCGGCGATGCGCAGGCCCTGGGTGCGGATCACCTCGCCGTCGTCGGCGTGCTGCTGGCCGGTGATGACGCGCAGCAGCGTCGACTTGCCCTCGCCATTGCGTCCGAGCAGGCAGACGCGCTCGCCGCGTTCGATCGCGAAGTTGACGCCATCGAGCAGCGGCGGGCCGCCGAAACGCAGGGTGATGTTCTTGAGAGCGAGCAGGGTCACGGTTGGGGATTCCGGCGAGGGATGCGGATTCTAGCCGCCGGCAGGGTCGGCATGCGGCCAAGCATTGCATCGGCGGCCGCCGCTCACTAGAATGCGCACCCCTGCCGATCCGCGATAGCTCAGTCGGTAGAGCAAGTGACTGTTAATCACTGGGTCCCTGGTTCGAGTCCAGGTCGCGGAGCCAAACATGGAGGGTCTGCCGGATGGCAGACCCTTTTTTGTGCGGCAGCGATCCTGATCAGCGCTCCCGAGGATTCCGCATGTCCCTCTTCTCCGCCGTCGAAATGGCGCCGCGCGACCCGATTCTGGGCCTGAACGAAGCTTTCGCCGCCGACAAGAACCCCAACAAGATCAACCTCGGCGTCGGTGTCTATTACGACGACAACGGCAAGCTGCCGCTGCTGCAGTGCGTGCAGGCCGCCGAGAAGGCGCTGATGGAAAAGCCGACGGCGCGCGGCTATCTGCCGATCGATGGCATCGCCGCCTACGACGCCGCGGTGAAGGGCCTCGTCTTCGGTACCGACAGCGAGCCGGTCCAGAGCGGCCGCGTGGCGACCGTGCAGGCCATCGGCGGCACCGGTGGTCTGAAGATCGGCGCGGACTTCCTGAAGAAGCTGAACCCGAAGGCCAAGGTCCTGATTTCCGATCCGAGCTGGGAGAACCACCGCGCGCTGTTCACGCAGGCGGGCTTCGAGGTCGGCACCTACCGTTACTACGACGCCGCCAGCCGCGGCATCGACTTCGCCGGCCTGCTCGCCGACCTCAAGGCCGCCGCGCCGGGCACGATCGTCGTGCTGCACGCCTGCTGCCACAACCCGACCGGCTACGATCTCACGGCCGCGCAGTGGGAGCAGGTGATTGCCGTGGTCAAGGAAGCCGGCCTCACGCCGTTCCTCGACATGGCCTACCAGGGCTTCGGTTCGGGTCTGGCCGAGGACGGCGCGGTGATCGGCAAGTTCGTCGCCGCCGGCCTGACCTTCTTCGTGTCGACCAGCTTCTCCAAGAGCTTCAGTCTCTACGGTGAACGCGTCGGTGCGCTGTCGGTGCTGTGCGCGAACAAGGAAGAAGCCGATCGCGTGCTGTCGCAGCTCAAGATCGCCATCCGCACCAACTACAGCAACCCGCCGACGCACGGCGGTGCGGTGGTGGCGGCGGTGCTGAATACGCCGGAACTGCGCGCGCAGTGGGAGCAGGAGCTGGCCGAGATGCGCCAGCGCATCAAGCTGATGCGCAGCCGGCTCGTCGAGGGCCTGAAGGCGGCGGGCGTGCAGCAGGACATGAGCTTCATCACCCAGCAGGTCGGCATGTTCAGCTACTCGGGCCTGAGCAAGGAGCAGATGCAGCGCCTGCGCAGCGAGTTCGGCGTCTACGGCGTGGACAGCGGCCGTATCTGCGTCGCCGCACTCAACAGCAAGAACCTGGACTACGTCTGCAAGGCCATCGCGGCGGTGATCTGAGCGTCATCGCGGCGGCCCGAAGTCTGGTTCGCTGACACTGGAAAGCCCCGGCCCGGCCGGGGCTTTCGCATTTCCGGCGCGGCGCTACGCTGCGCGGCAGGTTTGTCCTTGCGAGTTCGTCGATGCCCTCGTCTGCTGCCCTTCTTGCGCCGCCCGCCGATCCGCGCGCCGTGCTGCTGGTGATCGACGTGCAGAACGACTTCATGCCCGGCGGGCGCCTGCCGGTTGCCGATGGCGACGCGGTGGTGCCGCTGATCAACCGGCTGGGCGCGCGCTTTGCCCATGTCGTGCTGACGCAGGACTGGCATCCGGCCGATCACGCCTCGTTCGCCAGCCAGCATGCCGGGCGTCAGCCGTTCGAGCAGATCGCGCTGCCATATGGCGCGCAGACGCTGTGGCCGGATCACTGCGTGCAGGACAGCGCCGGCGCGGCGCTGCATCCGGACCTCGCGCTGCCGCAGGCGCGGCTGCTGATTCGCAAGGGCTGCCACCGCCAGGTGGACAGCTATTCGGCTTTCGTCGAGGCCGACCGCCGCACGACCACCGGCCTGGCCGGCTACTTGCGCGAGCGCGGCGTCGATACGGTCTATCTGGCCGGCCTCGCGCTCGATTTCTGTGTGGCCTGGTCGGCGCTCGATGCCCGCGCCGCGGGCTTCACGACGGCGGTGATCGACGACGCCTGCCGGGCGATCGACCTCGACGGTTCGCGCGAGCGTGCCTGGCACGACATGACGGCCGCTGGCGTGCGGCGCCTGCAGCTGCGCGATCTGGCGTCGGCCTGAGCCTGAGCGCCGGTCGCGCGCGCAGCGGGCGGCCGGCGGTTCAGGTGGACTTCATTTTGAGGGGCTACTTTCCCGACCGTTCGCGACTGCTCGCGGACAACCATGACCAGGGATCCAAGGAGAGTCGTCGATGAAGACGTACGGAGTCGCCACCAAGCTCGCGATCGGCCTGACGGCGGTCGTGCTGGCCGGTTGCCATCATTATGTGAAACAGGAGGATTACGACGCGGCCATTGCCGAGCTTCGCGCCAACGACGCGGCGCTGCGCAATGACCTCAATGGCCTGAAGAGCGAGCTCGACAGCCGCTTCGCCGCCTACGACGCCAAGATCTCGCAGCTGCAGGGCCGCGTGCGCGTCGATCTCGGTGCGCACTTCGACTACGACAAGGCGGCGCTGCGCGAGCAGGACAAGCCGGCCCTCGACGAGTTCGCCGCGGTGATTCGCGAGCACCACCCGAACGTGCTGGTCACGGTCGAAGGGTTCACCGATGCCGCCGGCTCGGCCGGTTACAACAAAAAGCTCGGCCTGAAGCGCGCCGAGGCCGTGCGCGACTATCTCGTGCAGACCGGCGGCCTCGACGCCGGCAAGGTGCGCGCGGTCAGCTACGGCAAGGACAAGAACCGTCAGGTCGAGCCGGGCGCCTACGGGGCGCAGGGCGAGGCCAATCGCCGCGTCGCGCTGGTCATCGACCATGCGCCGGCCGACGCGGCCGCGACGAGCGCCGGCGCCGCCGGCTGACGGCCGCGCAGCTCGTGGTACCACGGACCGGCCGCTGGCCGGTCTTTTTTTGTGCCCGGCGCCGGCCGCCTCACAGGCCTTGCGCGGTCCAGCTGTCGGGGCGGCGCCAGCGGCCGGGCGCCGTCTCGATCGGCGCTGCCGCCAGCGGCGCGCGCAGCAGGCCGAAGTTGCGGGCGCACTGCGCGGCCTCCCAGGCCAGCGGCGGGCGCGGGCGGCGGCGCAGCTGATCGAGCGTCGGGGCAGGCATCGGCATTGCGGCCGGGAGGCGAGGATCAGGAGCGATGCGGGAAAGCGGCGGGACGAAAGCGTCCGCGCCAAGCAGGTTGGCGATTTCCATATCGGTTCTCGGGCAGGGACTGCGGTCAGGTGCCGCACGGCGGCACATCGGTCTGGCTGTCGTTGGATGCGGATGGCGGCCGGGCGGTTTGCAGGCCCCGAAGCGCCGAGTCGACAAATGCGCGGCGATCGCGTACTGTGAGTACCGCAGTCGCCTCAAGCAGTGTCATCCGTTGGACATCCGCCACTCCGGTGGCATGAATTTCCCGATGCGTTCCTCTTGACCGTATGCACCCCGCGGGCGGGATGGCCCGTTTATCAATTTGTTGAAAGGAATGTATCCATGAGCAATGTTTCGACCGGCACCGTGAAGTGGTTCAACGACGCCAAGGGCTTCGGCTTCATCACGCCGAGCGAAGGCGGTGAAGACCTCTTCGCGCACTTCAAGGAAATCCAGGGCACGGGCTTCAAGACCCTCGCCGAAGGCCAGCGCGTCGAGTACACGGCGGCTCGCGGCCCGAAGGGCATGCAGGCCACCAAGATCCGCGCGATCTAAGCCGTCCTGAGCTGTAAAAAAACCGCGGCCCCGGCCGCGGTTTTTTGTTGTCCGGCGTTTATGTCCTGGCGTTGGCGAGCGGCAGCCGCACGCGGGCCCGCAGGCCACCACCCGGCGTCTCCTCGAGACGGAATTCGCCGTGATGCTGGCGGACGATGTCGGCGACGATCGCCAGCCCGAGGCCGGAACCGCCACCGTCGAGCGTGCGGGCATGGTCGCGGCGATAGAACGGCTCCAGCACTGCCTCGCGCTCGGCGGCCGGGATGCCGGGACCATGGTCGTCGACCCGCAGCTCAGCCTGCGCGCCGTCGCGGGCGAGATGAATCTCCGCGGCACCGGCGTACTTGAGCGCGTTGCCGACGAGATTGCTGAGCACGCGCGCCAGCCCGAGTGCCTGGCCGGACACGACCAGTGTCGCCGGCGCCTGCAGCGACACCTGACCGCCCTCGGCGTGGCGTTCGCGCCGCTCGCGCTCGGCGAGCGCGACCAGATCGACCGCCTCGGGCGGCGCGTCGCCGGCCGCTTCGGTGCGCGCCAGCGCCAGCGCGTCGCGCAGCAGCTGGTGCATGTCGTGCAGGTCCTGGCCGGCGCGCGTGCGCTGCTCCGGATCGTCGATCAGCTCGACGCGCAGGCGCAGGCGCGTCAGATAGGTGCCGAGGTCGTGGCTGATCGCCGCGAGCAGGCGCGTGCGCGCTTCGAGCAGGCGATGGATGCGCTCGCGCATGCGATTGAAGGCGTCGACCAGCTGGCGCACCTCGCGCGCACCGCTCTCCGGCAGCGGCGTGCCGTCGGCGTTCGTGCCGATGCGCTCGACTGCGCGGGCCAGCGCTTCGAGCGGGCGGATCTGCGCGCGCAGCGCCCACAGCGCGGCGAGGCCGATCGCGCCGACCAGCAGGATCGTCGCCAGCGCGAACGGACGGCCGAGCGTGCGCCGCAGCGTGGCGCCGCGGACTTCGGCCTCGAGCACGCGTCCGTCCTGCAGCGCGACCGCCACGCGCAGTGCGCCACTGCCGTCGCCGTCCTCGTCGCCGGCGCGCTGGCCGCTGACGGACAGCGCGTGGGCGCGCAGCGTGGCGGCGCCGCGCTGCAGCAGCGCCGCCACGCGCGGATGCTCGTCGTGGTCCTGCGCGCCGAGCGGGCCGGGGCGCAGACTGAGCCGGAAGTCGGGCGAGGTCGCGGCGCGCAGGATGCGGTCGCTGTTCGCCGGATCGGCTTCCAGCAGCTCGACGATCGCCGCCAGCCGGCCGGGCAGCGGCGCCAGCGGCGTTCGTCCGGTGTCGCTGGCGCGCTGCAGGTAGAACGCGCCGAGCAGGGTCATCGACACCAGCAGCAGGGTCGTCACCATCAGCACGGTGACGCGGAGCGCTAGACCGATCACGGCGCGACGCGCTCGACCAGCGGCGTGAACAGGTAGCCGCCGTTGCGGACCGTGCGGATCAGGCTCGGATGCGCAGGATCGGGCTCGATCTTGCGGCGCAGCCGCGAGGCGGCGATGTCGATCGAGCGATCGTAGATCTCCCAGCTGCGGCGCCTGGTGAACTCCATGATCTGCTCGCGGCTCAGCACGCGCTGCGGATGGTGCACGAACATCGCCAGCAGGTCGTAGTCGCCGGCGGACAGTTCGATCGGCGTGCCGTCGTCGCGGCGCAGTTCGCGCGCGCCGAGATCGAAGACGTAGCCGGCGAAACGCAGGCACTCGTGGCCGCTCGGCTGCAGCGTCGTCGCCGCGGCGGTGCGGCGCAGCACGGCGCGGATCCGCGCCAGCAGCTCGCGCGGATTGAACGGCTTGCCGAGATAGTCGTCGGCGCCGAGTTCGAGGCCGATGATGCGGTCGAGATCCTCGTCCTTGGCGGTCAGCATCACGATCGGCAGATGGCCCTGCGCGCGCAGGCGCCGGCAGATCGACAAACCGTCCTCGCCGGGCAGCATCAGATCGAGGATCAGCAGGTCGGCGCGCTGGCGGGCGAGGGCGACATCCATCTCGCTGCCGGAGCGCACCCACTCGGCCGCGTAGTTCTCGCGCTCGAGCAGGGCGCGCACCAGCGGGCCGATCTCGCGGTCGTCCTCGACGATGACGATGCGGGCAGCGAGATTCATGCGCGGCGGCTCCGGGACGTACATGCCGCTTTATAGCCGAGCGCAGAGGGCCGCGACACGCTTGTTACACGGCGTCACATGGCGTGCGGCGGCGGACACCTGCGTGCCGACGTCGCGCGGCACTCTGGCCGCACTGTTACCGACCGGAGCCTGCCCATGAACCGCCGTCGTCTGTTGCCCGCCCGGGTGGCGTGGCCCGTCGTCGCTTTGCTGCTCGCCGCACTGGCGCTGCCGGCGGCCGCCCAGCCGCCGGCCGACGCGCCCGGCGGCGCGCGCATGAAGGCCGTCGACACCGACGGCGACGGCGCGATCAGCCGCGACGAGGCCGCGGCCGCGCTGCACGCCGAATTCCGGCGGCTCGACCGCGATCACGACGGCGCGCTGCGCGAGGACGAGTTCGTCGCCGCGCGCCTTGAACGCTTCAGCGCGGCCGACGCCGACGGCGACGGCAAGCTGACGCGCGCCGAACTGCGCCAGCGGGCGCGCGCCGCGCGCGGTTCCTGAGCCATCACGCTTCGATTTTCCCCTTCCCCCAGCGGAGCTTCGCCATGTCCCGTTCCCTTCGTACTCCCCATTTCCTGACCCTCACCGGCGCGGCGCTGTCCGCGGTGCTCGCCTGCAGCGCCGTGCTGCCGCGCGACGCCGAGGCGCGCGAGCGCCAGCACAGCGTCTCGCGCAGCGGACCCGAAGGCCGCACGGCGCAGCGCAGTGCGCAGGTCTCGGCCCAGCCCGGCCACCGCGAGGCCGAGCGCACGCAGCAGGGCCCGAACGGCGCCACGCGCGAGGCCGAGCGCGGCTACGACGCCGCGACCGGCACCGCCTATCGCGACGTCACGGTCACCGGCGCCAACGGCCAGACGGTGACGCGCGGCGGCCAGACCGTCGTGCAGCCGGGCAGCGTCAGCCGCTCGCGCAGCGTCACCGGCCCGCACGGCGAGACCGCCTCGCGCAGCGCCACGCGCAGCTACGACGCGCAGACCGGCGCGCGCTCGGCCGAGGTGGTGAAGACCGGCCCGAACGGCGGCAGCGTGGTGCGCGAGGTCGAGCGCACGCCGGCTTCGGCGCCGTAAGCGGCAGGCCGGTGCGATGTTCGCCTCGTTCGCCGCCGGCGCGTCGCACCGGCCGCTGCTGCCCCTGCTGCTGATGCTGCTCGCGCTCGCCGAGCTGGGCTGGCTGGCCTGGCGCCGCCGCGGCGGCTACGACTGGCGCGAGAGCGCCGCGTCGGCCGCGGTGGCGTTCGGCAACGTCGGCGTGCGCGCGCTCAACGCCGCGCTGCTGGCGCCGCTGTTCGCCTGGGTCTACGCGCACCGCCTGTTCGATGCGGACCTCGGCGGGCCGTGGGCGCTGGCCGGTGTCGTGCTGCTGGTCGACTTCCTCTACTACTGGATGCATCGCAGCAGCCACCGCCTGCGCTGGCTGTGGGCCACGCACGGCGTGCATCATTCGACGACCGAACTGAACCTGTCGGCGGCGTACCGGCTCGGCTGGACCGAGCTGCTGTCCGGCGCCTGGCTGTTCCTGCTGCTGCCGGTGTGGCTCGGCGTGCCGCCGCTCGCGGTGACCGCGGCCTTCGCGCTCAGCCTCGCCTATCAGTTCGCGCTGCACAGCCGCTTGATCGGCCGGCTCGGACCGATCGAATGGGTCTTCAACACGCCGACCCATCACCGCGTCCACCACGCCTGCAACGCCGAACTGCTCGATCGCAATTTCGGCGGCATCCTGATCATCTGGGACCGCCTGTTCGGCACCTTCGCGGCGGCACCGGCGGCGCTCGAATTGCGCTACGGTGTGCCCGGCCGGCCGCCGCGCTACCACCCGTTCGCGATTGCGTTCGGCGAGTGGCGCGCGATGTTTGCTGACTGGCGCCGTGCGCGTGGCTGGCGCGCCCGGCTGAAGGCTTTCGTATGAACGCATTCGCGTCCGCTGCCGTGCAGATCCTGCTCGGGCCGATCTGCGCCGCCGTCGTCGCCTGGTGGCTGCATCGCCGCCGCCGGCAGCGCCGCCGTGCGCGCTCACGCGCGCGGCGCTGGGCGGCGCCGCTGTCGCTGCTGGCGCTGGCCGCCTGCGAGAGCACCGCCGCGCAGCGCGATCTTGGCGACTGGAGCGATGGCGTGCCGGTGCATCCGCTCGCCGTCACCGACGCGCCATGAGACGCGGCCTGCGCCGCGCCGCGCTGCTGCTGCTCGCCGTCGTGTTGCCGGCCTGCGCGGTGACCGCGGACGGCGAGGGGCGCGTCGAGCGCGAGCTGCGCTACACGCCGCCGGACTGGCCGCAGGCCCTGACGCTCGATGTCTACGAACCCGTCGGCGACGGGCCGTTCCCGGCGGTGCTGCTCATTCACGGCGGCGCCTGGCAGCGCGGCTCGCGCGCGCACATGGCGCCGGTCGCGCGCCAGCTCGCCGCGCACGGCTATGTCGCCGTCAATGTCGACTACCGGCTGGCACCCGCGTATCGCTTTCCGGCGCCGCTGCAGGATTTGCAGCAGGCGCTGCGCTGGACGCAGGCGAATGCGGCGCGCTACCGCATCGATCCGCAGCGTCTCGCGGCCTGGGGCTACTCGGCCGGCGCCAATCTGGCCGCCTTGCTCGGCGGCATCGGCACCGCGCCGCCGTACGGCGCGGCGTCGGTGCGGCTGCGCGCGGTCGTCGCCGGCGGCACGCCGGCGGATCTGACGCGCTTCCCCGACAACCGCATGGTCGAGGCCTATCTCGGCGCGCCGTGCTCGCAGGCGGCGGCGCTGTGCCGCGCGGCATCGCCGGCGCTGCAGGTCGACGCGCAGGATCCGCCGGTCTTCCTCTACCACGGCAGCGGCGACCGTCTGGTGCCGATCGCGCAGGCGCAGACCTACCGGCAAGCGCTCGATGCCGCCGGCGTGCCGAACGCGCTGTTCGTGGTGTCCGGCGCCGGCCATATCGGCGCGGTGCGGCATGGCGACGAGGCGGTGCGCGCGGCGCTCGAGTTCCTCGGCCGCCACCTGCGCGGCTGAACGCGCGACCGCCTTCAGTCCGGCGTGCCGGGCGCGTCGGCGTCCGCCGGCGCGTCGCCTGGTTCGCGGTGCAGCTGATCGAGGCGTTTGCGCGCGTCCTCGGCGCGCGCCGCATCGAGCGTCTTCTCGGCCTTGCTGCGGCCGAAGCGCACGCGATTCTCGGCCGCCTGCCGCTCGGCTTCGGCGCGCGCCTTCTTCTTGCGCGCCTTGTTGAAGTTGATGATCTCGGCCATCGCACGCTCGCCGCGGGGGAACGTGCCGAGCATAGCCAAAGACGCCGCCGGCGGCTCGTGCGGCGTCCTACGCGCCCCGTCCGCCGTGGCTGACATCGGTGTCGGGGGCGCCCGCGATGGCGGCGTGCCGCGGCGCGGCAAGAATGCGCCCGGGCCTTCACTTTCCTGCGCGCCGCCATGATCGACCCGCATACCGCCGACACTTCCAGCCGCCCGGCCAGCCAGTGGCCGATCGGTATCCGCCTGCGCTTCCGCCCGGATGCGAGCCTGAATCCGCAGTACGAGCATTTGCGCGGCAAGCCGCTGCTGGTGCTATCGCGCCTGCAACTGCTCGGTCCCAACGAACAGGGCTGCTATTCCTGGCGCCAGCAGATTCTCTCGCTGAGCACCGGTCGCGTCGGTTGGGCGCGCCCCGAGCAGCTGACGCTGCCGATCGACGATCCCGCCGAGGACGACGGCTTCTGAGGTCTGGCGAGGCCGCCGCGCGGCGAGGCGGTCGGAACCGATGGTAGGCTTCGCGTTCCCCCATCGGTTTTCGAGCAAGAGCATGAATGAAGGTCTCTTCCGTCTGCAGACGTCCGCGCAGCTGGCCGTGCTGACCGACGCCGTCGCCCTGCTGCTGGCGGACCACAGCGTCAGTGCCGGCGTGCCGCTGTCGCGCCTGCACGAGGGCATGGTCGGCTATCTGGCCGACGCGGTCCGGGCCCGGGCCGGCAACGACGCCGAAGCGACGCTCGGCCTCGAAGGCATGCTCGAGGAAGCCGCCGACGATCTGTTCTCGCGCGCCGCGCGCATGCTGGCCGAAGCCGCGAACTGAACCGATGCGCGCGCCGGCCCGGCACGTGCGCGGCCTGCGGGCGGCGGGGCTGCCGCCGCGCGCCATGAGCACGCGCTGCGCGCCCGTTCGCGGCGGTGCCGGCCGTCTGCCAGCCGTTTTCCGGTGGTGGTGCGGGCCGCGCTTGATGCGGGCCGCGCTGGCGCCCGTTCTTTGCGCCGCGCTGTCCGCCTGCGGCGGCCCGGCGCGGCTGTCGGTCGAGCAGGGCACGGGGCCCGATCCGCAGCTGCCGGCGCCGGAAAAAGCCCTGCTGCCGGTCGTCAACATCGCGCCCGCGATCGGCTGGCCGGCGGGCGGCAAGCCGACCGCGGCGCCGGGACTCGCGGTGCGTGCTTTCGCCGACGGCCTGGACCATCCGCGCTGGCTGTACGTGCTGCCGAACGGCGACGTGCTGGTTGCCGAGACCAATGCGCCGCCCAAGCCCGAGGACGATGCCGGCCTGCGCGGCTGGGTGGCGAAACAGATCATGAAGAAGGCCGGCGCCGGCGTGGCTAGCGCCAATCGCATCACCTTGCTGCGCGACAGCGACGGCGACGGCGTCGCCGACCAGCGCAGCGTGTTCCTGCAGGGCCTGCAGTCGCCGTTCGGCATGGCGCGGGTCGGCGACACGCTCTACGTCGCCAACACCGACGCGGTGCTGAGCTTCCCGTACGAGAACGGCCAGACGCGGATCGCGGCGGCCGGCACCAAGCTCGTCGATCTGCCGGCCGGACCGCGCAACCATCACTGGACCAAGAACCTCATCGCCAGCCGCGACGGGCGCCGGCTGTACGTGACGGTCGGCTCGAACAGCAACGTGGCCGAGAACGGCGTCGAGGCGGAAGCCGGCCGCGCGGCGATCTGGGAAGTCGACCTCGGCAGCGGCGAGGCGCGCGTCTTCGCGTCCGGCCTGCGCAATCCGAACGGCATGGCCTTGGAGCCGGACAGCGGCGAGCTGTGGACGGTGGTCAACGAACGCGACGAGATCGGTTCGGACCTCGTGCCGGACTACCTGACGTCGGTGCGCGACGGCGGCTTCTACGGCTGGCCGTACAGCTATTACGGCCAGCATGTCGATGCGCGCGTGCAGCCGCAGAAGCCGGCGCTGGTCGCCCAGGCGCTCGTGCCCGATTACGCGCTCGGCCCGCACACCGCCTCGCTCGGACTGGCCAGCGCGCGCGGCAACCGGCTGCCCCCGGCGTACGCCAACGGCATGTTCATCGGCCAGCACGGTTCGTGGAACCGCAGGCCGCTGAGCGGCTACCAGGTGATCTTCGTGCCGTTCGCCGACGGTCAGCCGCGCGGCCTGCCGCGCGACGTACTCGGCGGCTTCGTCAGCGCCGACGGCAAGGCCTATGGCCGTCCGGTCGGCGTCGCCCTCGATGCGCGCGGCGCGCTGCTGGTCGCCGACGACGTCGGCAACACGATCTGGCGCGTCAGCGCCGCATCGCCCTCGGCTGCATCGCCCTGAACGCGCCGCGCGAGGCCGCGAACAGAAAGACGGTCCTCGCGATCTGCTTCTGCGTGGCGCCGCGCTACGGGGCGGTCGCGGCGGCGTCGACTGCCGACTGCAGCACGCGGCCGACGCGCGAGCGCTGCGGATGGTCGCCGACCGGGATGCTCGCGATCTTCTGCTCGCTCGCGTAGTCGATGACGGCGATCGCGTCGTCGCCGGACATCGACACGAAGCAGCGCGTGCCGTCGCCGCTGTTGGTCGCCCAGTACGGCTTCGAGCCGCTGGCGACGATCTTGTACGCGAAGGTCTCGCGCGAGACGACGGCGACGTAGTCGTCCATCGTGCCGGCCACGCAGAGCTTGGTGCCCTGCGGATTCATCGCCAGGCCGTGATGCGCGCTGTCGAGCAGGTACTGCGAGCGCGGCACGTCGGGAATCGCGTTCGGCAGTTGCGCGACGCGCAGGATGCGGTCCTGCGCGAGGTCGTATTCGACGAAGCCGTGGAAGAACGAGAGCTGGAAGTAGAACAGGTTCTCGTCCGGCGCGATCGCCATCGGCCGCACTGCCGCGCTCATGTCCGGATAGCCGGCTTCGGCGAGTTTCTCGCCGATGTCGACCTTGTGCGTCACTTCCAGCGTGCCGGCATCGACGACCTCGAACACGCGCTCGCCCTTGGTGGTGTCGAAGACCGGCGCGTCGGTCGGCGTGAACACGGTGCCGATGCTGGCGTGGAAGATCCGCGAGCCGTCCTTCGAGTAGTTGTTCTCGTGCGGCTGGTCGCCGGACGCGAAGCTGCCGACGATCGTGCCGGTCGCGGTATCGATCACGTGGACCTGCTTCGAGGTCGAGGCCGAGACGGCGAGGCGCTTGCCGTCCGGCGAGATCGCCATGTGATCCGAGCGGTAGCCTTCGACCGGCGTGCGCCAGACGATCTGCCGCGTCGTCAGGTCGAAGGCGACAACGTCGGCGAAGCTCGGCCGCGACACGTACAGGTAGCGGCCGTCCGGCGAGGTGAAACTGTCGTCGACGAACTGGTCGTGGCCTTCGCCGATCAGCTGGCGCACGCCGAGGAACAGGGCGAGGCGCAGCGGGTTGCGGGTGATCTCCGCCATGCGCTCATCCTGGTCCGGGATGATGTCGAGGCGCAGCAGGCGCTCGTAGCTGCGGGTGTCGATGAAGTCGGCGGTGCCGTCCCAGTTGTTGCTGACGACGAGCACTTCACGCGTCTTGCCGGCGGCGGCGCCGGCGCTGTCCGAGCCGCCGCAGGCGGCGAGCGCCAGAACGGAAATGCCGCCCGCGAACAGGCGCTTGAGTGTGCTCATCATGGGCTTTTCCCCGTATCGGTTTTGTAATGCCGACATCGTAGGCATGCAGGAGCATCACGCTGCTAGTAAATAGTGCCCCTGCGCGTCGGCGGTCGGGGTGCGGACAGCGGCGCGCAAGCTCCGGATGTCGGCGTCGGGTGCGAGGGCGCAGGCTGGCGTCTCCCTGCTACTGGAGTCCGCCGTGTCCTTTCGCATCACCGGCCTGCCGGCCGCCCTCTTCCGTCCGCTCTACGGCCTGTCCGACGCGGCGCTGCTCGCGCGCGGTGTGCGGCGCTGCGTCGCCGATCGCCAGCCCGGCTTTCCCGATCGCATCGAGCTGCGCGACGCCGCGCCGGGCGAGACGCTGCTGCTGCTCAACTTCATGCACCAGCCCGCCGCCAATCCGTATCGCGCCAGCCATGCGATCTTCGTGAGCGAAGGCGCCGAGTGCACCTGGGATCGCATCGACGAAGTGCCGGCGCTGCTGCGCTCGAGGCTGCTGTCGGTACGGGCCTTCGATGCCGACGATCTGATGATCGACGCCGACGTCGTCGACGGCGCCGCGCTGGAGACGCTGATCGAGCGCAGCTTCGCCGATCGGCGCGCAGCCTATCTGCACCTGCACTACGCCAGACGCGGCTGCTACGCGGCGCGCGTCGAGCGCGCCTGAGCGCGTCAGCGCGTGCGGACCTCCGGTCCGGCGGTCCAGGCGCTGCCGGATTCCGGCCGCGCGCCGTTCGCGTCCTTCAGTGCGCCATCGGCACGTTGGGCGCCGACGGCATGGCCGGCGCGGTGGTCGACGATACCGGGCAGCCGGGGAGGTCGCCCGGCTGTGGTTCGCGCGCAGTGATGGCGTCCTGATAGGTGTCGCCGAAGCTCTTCCACAGCTGGTCGGCCTCGCCGCAGCGCGCGGCGAAGTCGAACAGCGCTTTCATGTGTTCCGGCTTGAAATCGAGGGCGCCGCCGAAGCGGAAGGCGTTCGGGATCGCGGTCAGCTTGAAGTCCATGCCGTAGTGCCGCGCCGTCGCGAAGGCCAGGCCCAGCGCCGCGCGCGTGCCGTGGGTGAGACTGACGTCGAAGCCGCGCACCAGGATCTTGCGCGCGCCGATGCGCGTGGTGCCCGGTTCGCGGCTGAGCTGGCCGTTGACCAGCGCGTAGACGCGCACGTCGCCGACGCGCGGCACGCCATCGGCGACCAGCGAGGCGATCTCCGGGCCGATGAACAGCGGCACCGAAGCGCCGCCGTCGACATGCATCTCGTCGTAGGTCTCGCCGTTCTCGCTGACGCGGATCATCACCGGCGGGAACACCACCGGAATGCTCGCCGAGGCGACCAGCACGTTGCGGAACAGCAGGCGCGCGTCCGAGCCGCCGCGCGCGGCGATTGCGCCCATGTCCCAGATCACCGCCTCGCCCTTGTCGAGGTCGGTGGTCTCGATCAGCAGCATGCGGCCGCGCTGGTACTCGTGGGCGACGGCGAGCAGCAGCTGGTCGGTGACGAAGCGGTCGACGAGATCGATCAGCGGCTGGCCGCGGTACATCGCCGGCTGGCCGAGCATCAGGCCGGTGAGGTCGCGTTGCAGCAGATCGCTGCTGCTGTCGCCGGTCAGCGCCTCGGTCAGCTGCGCGTCCCAGGCCGGGCCGAGGTAGGCGAGCGGCGCGATCAGCGCGCCGACGCTGACGCCGGTGACGAGCTGGAATTCCGGCCGCCGGCCGCTGCGGCTCCAGCCGACCAGCGCGCCGGCGCCGAACGCGCCGCCGGCGCCGCCGCCGGACAGCGCGAGGATGTTGATCGGGCCGTCGCCGGCGGCCGCTTTCATCCGTTGCAGGTTCTGCGCCGAGTGCTGGCGGAAGCCGTCCGGGCTGTCGTAGGCGAAGCGCACCGGCGCGTCGAATCCGAGCGGCAGCGCGGTGCTGAGCTTGCCGGGCGGTGCCGGCAGGCGCTCGATCGAAACGCAGCCGGCGAGCAGCACGAGGCTCGCGGTCGTCAGCAGGGCGGGGAGGCGGCGTCGGTCCATGGCAGGCCGTGTAAGCGGGAAAGGCCCGCGCACACTACCGAGTTTCGACGGCGCGAAAAAGGCTGCGCGTCGCGTGCGGTGCCGGCGGGCGCGAGTCGCGAGCGGTGATACGCTCGCGCCCCTCGTATCGCCATCCGCCATTGCCGTGAAGATTCTGCTGACGCCGTTCGCGCAGGCACGCCTGTTCCCGAAGTCCGGTCGCGCCAATACCCTCCAGGACACGACGCCGGAAGATTTCGAGCGCCATCTCAACGAACATGCGCCGTTCAAGGTGCTCGACGGCTACGCGCCGTTCTGCAAGCTGCACGTGCATCGCAACTGGACCTCGACGCGCTGCCTGACGGTGCCGATCACCGACGACAACCGCCACCTGCTGCGCTCCGCCTACGAGGCGCGCACCAAGCGCGAGCTGCCGGTGCTGGTGCGCTGGTTCGAAGGCCTGGAGGCGCCGGTCGCGAGCTACCTGGTCGTGATCCTCTACAGCCGCGAGCAGATGGCGCGCGAGGGCACGCCGATCGACGCCGACTGGGGCGTGGTCGGCTGTCTGGCGACGGCCGCGCCCGAGGAGATTCCGATGGCGCCGATCACGATGATGCGCAACGCCCTCGGCGTCGACGAAGGCGGCTCCGGCGTGCCGCTCGACCGCGAGGCCTATCGGCGCAGCGTCGAGTTCTGGGAGCGCAACGCCAACTGGCGGCCGTGACGCACGGGCGCTAGCGCGGATCGCCGCGGCGCGACATGACGCGGGTCATGGTGCGCGGCGGCCGTGCTGCCGAGACTCGTGCGCCCGAAGCCACGAGAGCGAATGCCGATGAGCGATCCCACGCCCTATGACCTGATCGGCGGCGAGAGCGGCGTGCGCGCCCTCGCGGTCGCGTTCTATGACGCCATGGATCGTCTGCCGGAAGCGGCGACGATCCGCGCCATGCACGGCGAATCGCTCGACGGCATCAAGCAGAAGCTGTTCGAGTTCCTGTCCGGCTGGCTCGGCGGCCCGCGGCTCTACTTCCAGAAATACGGCCACGTCTGCATCGGCAGCGCGCATGGCCCGTATCCGATCGGCGAGGCCGAGCGCGACCAGTGGCTGCGCTGCATGGACATCGCGCTCGACGAGATCGGCGCCAGCGACGAGGTTCGCAACATTCTGCACGCGCCGATGTTCCGCATGGCCAACGCCATGCGCGATCGCTGAGGCCGACGCCGTCGCGCGCCCTCGTGCCGCGGCGCCGGCGCGCGGCGTTTCACGGCGGCGCGGCGGGCGGCGCCGGGACCGGGCCGGCATCGAGACGTTCGGCGAGCGCGCGCAGGTGCCGCGCGAACGGCATCACCGTCTTGACGCTGCCGAGCGTGACCAGCACGCCGTAGCGGCCCGAGGCGCGGTCCAGCCACGGATAGGTGCCGAGCGCGCCGGCGCTGCTGACGCGCGTGCAGCGGCGCCCGTCCTGCTGCTCGCACCACAGGCCGAGCCCGTACGACCACGCCGGATCGATGCCCGGCGGCCGGAAGTTCTGCACCAGAGCGCTGCTGTAATCGGTGTCGATCGTGTCGATCGAGGCCTGCGACAGCAGCGTGCCCGGGCGCTGCAGCGCGATCAGGAAGCGGACGTAATCCTGCGCCGAAGTGTGCAGGCCGGCGGCGACATTGGCGCTCGGCAGGTCCGCGCCCTCGCGATACCAGATCGGGTGCGCGTAGAAGCTCGACGCCATGCCGGCCGGCGTGGCGACCTCGTCGACGAACAGCGTCGTCCAGCGCCGGCCGCTGACGCGCTCGGCGAGGTGGCCGCCGATCTGCATGGCGATGCCGCCGTAGGTGAAGGCGGTGCCCGGCGCATCGTGCATCGGCAGCGCGACCAGACGCGTGAACAGCTCGGCGGCCGGCATCTCCGGCGAGTAGTTCAGCGCGTGGCCGAGATCGGCGCCGGCGGTATGGCTGAACAGCTGGCGTGGCGTCGTGCGCGCCCAGGGGCCGCCGAGTTCCGGCAGATAGGCCGACAGCGGCCGGTCGAGGTCGAGCCGGCCCTGCTCGACGAGCCGCATCAGCACGACGGCGGACACCCATTTGCTCGACGAGGCGACCGGCACGACGCTGTCGAAGCCGATCGCGCCGACCTGCACGCGCGCCTGTTCGGCGCCGTCGCGGCCGACGATCAGCGCCGCGCCGTCCAGCTCCAGCGCCGTCGTCATCTGCTGCAGCGCCGCGCGCAGATCCTCGACCGACGCGTGCGCCGGCAGCGCCGGGTCCGGCAGGCCGCGTGTGTGCATCCGGATGCGCAGATTGCCGAGCAGCGCGCTGCTCGAGAAGCGCAGCAGCTCGGCGCCGTCGAGGCTGCCGTCGCCGTCGCGGTCGAACTGCGCGAAGTGCCGGCGCAGCAGCGGTCCGGCCTCCTCGGGTTCGAGCCGGCCGTTGCGATTGAAGTCGAGTTCGGCGGCGAGCGTGCGGGTCATCCGCCACTGCCAGAACAGCAGACCGCCGCCGGCGACGAGCGCCAGCGCGAGGACGGCGAGCAGGATCTTCTTCATCGCGGCGCTCCCGTTCGCGGCACTCGCATCGCCTGCGGCTGCGGCGCGCGCGGGACGTCCTGCGCGGCGGCGCGATGCGCGACGTGCGCGCGTGCTGTCCGGTGTTTCATGCCTGGTTCTCCTCCCGGTGCATGGTTGACGGTCTTGCCGTATTTATTGTGCACAATGTATGCGCATTTGCGGTCTGCGCGCCACTCCGTGTTCAGGCGCTAGCCCCTGCGGATTCCCCAGGTAGTTCGGATGTAACGTTCTGTTTTGCGGTCGTCCCGGAAACGGTGGCGGCCATTGACAAGCGAAGTTTTCCGGAAATATTGTGCACAAAAATTGGCAGGACCATGAGCCTGCCGGGAGGAGAGAGATGCTGGGTAATGCTCGCAACGGTGTTCGGGCGTGGCGCCGATGATCGACCGTCGTGCCTTCCTGCTGGCCGGGCTCGGCTTCGCCGGCGGCTGCGCCGGCTGGCGGACGCGGCCGGCCGCCGCCGCGCGCCGTGCCGAGGAATGGCCCTGCTACGCGGCCGACAACGCCGCCAGCAAGTATTCGCCGCTCGACGCGATCCATGCCGGCAACGCCGGCCGCCTGCGCGTCGTCTGGGAATGGGAATCGCCCGATGCGGCGATCCTCGACGCGCATCCGCAGCTCGGCCCCGGCGAGTTCCAGGCGACGCCGATCATGATCGGCGGCGTGCTCTACACCTCGACGGCGATGAGCCAGGTCGCCGCGATCGACGCGGCCAGCGGCCGCACGCTGTGGGTCTACGATCCCGGCACCTGGCGCCGCGGGCCGACCACGATCAAGGGCTTCCAGCATCGCGGCGTCGCCTGGTGGAGCGACGGCGAAACCTCGCGCATCTACATCGGCACCGGCGACGCGCGCCTGATCGCGCTCGACGCGCGCAGCGGCCGGCCGGTGCCCGGCTTCGGCCGCAACGGCGAGATCGACCTGCGCAGCGTCGGCCTGAGCCGGCCGGTCGAGCGTGATCCGGCCGATCTCTACGGCTGCACGTCGGCGCCGCTGGTCTGCCGCGACACGCTGGTGATCGGCGGCTACATCCACGACCGCGCGCTCAAGGACCCGATGCCGCCCGGCGACGTGCGCGGCTTCGACGTGCGCACCGGCGCGCTGAAGTGGAGCTTCCGCACCATCCCGCTGCCCGGCGAACACGGCGCCGACACCTGGCCGGACGGCGCCGCCGCGCGCATCGGCAACGGCAACATCTGGGCGCCGATGAGCGCCGACGACGAACTGGGCATCGTCTACCTGCCGGGCAGCTGCGCGACCGACAACCTCTACGGCGGCCTGCGTCCCGGCGACAACCTGTTCTCCAGCAGCCTGATCGCGCTCGATGTCGAGACCGGCGCGCGGCGCTGGCATTTCCAGACCGTGCATCACGACGTCTGGGACTACGATCTGCCGTGCGCGCCAAATCTGGTCGATCTCGACATCGGCGGCGCGCGTGTCAAAGCCGTCGCGCAGGTCACCAAGCAGGGGCTGTGCTTCGTCTTCGACCGCGTCAGCGGCACGCCGCTGTGGCCGATCGAGGAGCGCGCCGTGCCGCAGAGCACGATCCCCGGCGAGCGCAGCGCGCCGACCCAGCCGTTCCCGACGCGGCCGGCGCCGTTCGAGGCCAACGGCGTGACGCCGGAGATGCTGATCGACTTCAGCCCCGAGCTGCGCGCCGAGGCGCGGCAGATTCTCGAAACCTACCGCTACGGCCCGCTCTACACGCCGCTCGACCGCCGGCCGACGATCGTGCGGCCGAGCTGGCTCGGCGCCGCCAACTGGCAGGGCGCGGCGGTCGATCCGGACAGCGGCGTGCTCTACGTGCCCTCGCAGTCGGCGGCGACCGCGCTGGCGCTCGACGAGCATGGCGCGCCGGCGCTGCCGGACGGCGCGCGCGATACCGAGATCGCCGGCGCCTCGGTGGTGGTGCGCGGTCCGCGCGGCCTGCCGCTGTTCAAGCCGCCGTACGGCCGCATCAGCGCGATCGATCTGCGCCGCGGCGAGCTGTTGTGGACGCGCCCGAACGGTCCGGGCGCGACCGACAGTCCGGCGCTGGCGCCGTACCGGCTCGGCTGGATCGGTTCGCAGCAGCGCGCCGCGCCGCTGCTGACGCGCAGTCTGCTGTTCGTCGGCGAGGGGCCGCACGACCGGCGCTACGCGCAGAAGGTGCTGCGCGCCTACGACAAGCGCAGCGGCGAGGTGAAGGCCGAGATTGCGCTGCCCGGCCACACGCTCGGCGCGCCGATGAGCTACGCCGTCGGCGGCCGCCAGTTCATTGTCTACGCGATGGGCTTCCGGCAGCGGCCGCACAAGCTCGTCGCGCTCGCGGAGGTTTGATGATGATGACGTTCCCGCGATTCGCTGCGTTCGTCCTGGCCTTCGCCCTGCTCGGCCTCGGCGCCGCGCGTCCGGCGGCGGCCGAGGCGGTCAAGTTCTACATCATGGTCGACGTTCCGGACCCGACGCAGCTGCTCGCGCTCGACCGCTGGTACCTGCGCTATCACGGTCCGGAAATGCATCGCGCGATGAAGACCTGGCAGCGCAACTACGTTTCGTACCGCAGCGTCGCGGTGCCGGCCGAGGCCGAGCGCTACGGTGCGATCTGGCGCGGGCGCCTGACCGAAATCCAGTACGAGCGGCTCGAAGATTTCTACGAAGGCCGCCGCAACAATCCGTATCTCGATCTGCTGACGCCGCCGCCCGGCGGCTGGCGCAAGACCTTCTTCCGCACCGAGACGGCGACGCTGCCGATCAATCCGCCAGAGAACTATCTGGCGCCGGAGCCGTCCAGCGGCGTCGATCGCGGCTGGGTCGACCGCCCGCCGGCGACGCCGCCGAAGGACACGCCGTACCTGCGCTGGGTGCTGTTCCTGCGGCCACCGGCGGGCGTCGACGCCGAAGCCGCCGAGCGCTGGTTCCGCGAGGTGCACGTGCGCGAGGTCGCGCGCCTGCCGGGCCTGCGCCGCTACGTCGGCTATCGCAGCGTCGGCCGCGAATCGCGCTATTCGCGCGTCGTCGAGCTGTGGTTCGACGACTACGCCGCCTGGCGTCAGGCCTTCATCGAAGCGGCCCCGACTTTCACCGCGCCGCCCTGGGGCGGCACGTTCCCGTTCATGGATTCGGTGTCGACGTTCATCGGCGAAAACCCGGACGTCGATTTCATCAACGACCGGCGCGTCATTCCGTAGCGGCCGCCGGCCACAAGCGCAGATCCCGGACCACCGGGACAGCAAAGAAGGGGGAGAACATGGCTGGACAAGTGCCAGGGATGAGGCTGGCCGCCGCAATGGCGGTCCTGATGGCGGCGGGCGCGCTGGCGGCCTGCGGCGGCAGCGGCGGCATCGACGAGGCGCGCGCCGCGGCGGCGGCGACGCCGGTCGATACCTGCGTCAGCGCGCCGTCCGACGGCTACGGCGGACCGGGACCGTACGCGGTCGCCGTGCAGAGCGTCGCCAATCCCGAGCGTCGCGGCGCGGAGGTCACCGTGTTCAGCCCGCAGGACGCCGGCACCGCGCCGCGGCCGGTGATCTTCTTCGCGCACGCGTTCGCCGCCGGCGAGCTCGACACCTACATCGAGCTGCTGGAGCGGCTCGCCTCGCAGGGCTGGATCGTCGTGCACTCGCCGTACGGCTTCCTGGAATCGTTCCAGCTGCTGTCGCCGGGCAAGGTGCCGCCGGCCTACGACCAGCTGTGGGCGGGATTCGAGGCGGCCGTGACGCGCTATGGCGCCGAGCTGCACATGGACACCTCGCGCATCGGTTTCATCGGCCACTCGTTCGGCGGCGGTGCGTCGCCGGCGATGCTGACGCGCGCACTGGCGCGCGGCTGGGGCGGCAACGCGCGCTTCGTGTTCATCATGGCGCCGTTCCGCGTCTACGAGATCACGCCGGACGACTACGCGCGCTGGCCGTCGGATACGCGCGCGCTGATCGAGGTCTACGACGACGACGACACCAACGATCACCGCTACGCGATCGACGACATCTGGGCGCACCTCGGCACGATTCCCGACGCGCGCAAGGACTATCTGCTGCTCGGCAGCGCCACGCACGGCAGCTGCACGCTGCCGGCCGACCACGCGGTGCCGATGGCGCGCAACGGCCGTTACGGCCAGCTCAACGGCTTCGATCCCTGGGCGGTCTGGCGCCGCGCCGACGCGCTGGCGCGCTGCACGTTCGATGGCGACGCCACCGGCTGCGCGATCGCACTCGGCCGCGGCGATGCCCGGCAGGCCGACATGGGCAACTGGCTCGACGACGGATCGCCGCTGCCGCCGATCCAGAGCTTGATTCCACCGCAGCCGCGCAACTGCGGCGAGGGCGAGCGCTGCACGTTCCGACGCGACTAGAAGGCGCGCGGTTCCGACCATAACGACAGAAGGGGGAGAGTCATGCGCATCGAAACGATGAGCGTGCTGCTGCTGGCGTGCCTGTGTGCGGCGCCGGCGCTGTGGGCGCAGGATGGGGACGCCTCGGCCCCGGCGCTGTACGCGACGCTGCCGGTGCCCGACGCACCCGAGCCGCCGCCGGCGCTGGGGCCGGCGCCTGACGCGCCGCCGGCGCTGGAGGAAATCGTCGTCACCGCCGAGAAGCGTTCCGACCGCCTGCAGCGCGTGCCGCTGGCGATCACCGCGATCACCGCCGACCAGCGCGAGGAGCGCGGCATCAAGAGCGTCAACGACATCGCCGACGTCACGCCGGGGCTTTCGTACGACAAGGGCACCGGCAGCGATCGCATCAGCGTGCGCGGCATCGGCCGCCTGACGTCGGCGATCGGCACCGATCCCGGCATCGCCGTCTACAACGACGGCGTATTCACCGGCAGCGGCACGCAGATCCAGAAATCGCCGCTGTTCGTCGATCGCGTCGAGGTGCTGCGCGGGCCGCAGGGCACGCTCTACGGGCAGAACTCGATCGGCGGCGCGATCAACGTCGTGTCCAAACGGCCGTCGTCGCAGTTCGACGCGCAGGCGCGCGGGGCCTATGGCAGCTACGGCGCGTTCGAGCTCGAAGGCTTCGTCTCCGGGCCGCTGCGCGACGGCCTGCTCGGCCGGCTCTCGCTGAGCCAGACCGGGCAGCAGGATGCGCAGTTCGACAACGAAGGGCCGGCCGACGGCCTCGGCCGCGAGCAGCATCGCCTAGCCGAGGCGCAGCTGCAGTTCGGCGACGGCGCGCCGTGGCAGGTATGGACGCGCTTCTCGTACCGCGAGTGGGACGACCGCAAGCCGACCGCGAATCTGGTGACGCCGTACGTGCGCGATCAGTTCAGCAATGCCGTGTATCCGAATCCGGCGTACCGGTACGAACAGGAGAACCCGGGCGTCGGCAACTTTCACCGGATCAACACCAACCGCGACAGCGTCTACCAGATCAACGAGAACTACGCGGCCGTGCTCGAAGCGAGCTACGAGCTGGGCGCGGTGCGCGCGAAGTATCTCGGCGGCTGGCAGACGCTCAAGCTGCCGCTGCGCGGCGACTTCGATCGCACCTCGCGCGGCGACTTCCGTGTCGGCCTGCCCGGCGATCCGCAGACCTTCACGCTGCTCGATCCCGACGGCTACACGATCTCCGGCGACATGCGCAGCCAGACCGACGTCGACAAGACCTACTGGTCCAACGAGCTGACGTTCTCGGGAGAGGACGAGCGTCTGCGCTGGATCGCCGGGCTCTACGAATCCGGCGATCGCAGCACCACGGTCGGGGTGCTGCGCAATCCCGGCCAGCCGCAGTACGAGCAACCGCTGACGCAGGCTTCCGTGCTCGGCGTGCCGAGCGCGGCGCTGCCCAATCCGGCGCGCGACGTGCTGCGCACGGCGGCCGATCTCGACGTGCGCTCGTACTCGGGCTTCGGCCAGCTCGACTGGCATCTGAGCGAGCGCGCCAAGCTCAGCTTCGGCCTGCGCTACACGCGCGACGAGAAGAAGGCGCGCGAGCAGCTGCGCATCGTGCTGTGGAGTCCCAGCAACAATCCGCTGGTCAGCGGCCTGTCGCTGCATAACCTCGGTGCGACGATCAGCGATCAGCTCGACAGCCTGATCGGCCTCAATCCCGGACTCGATACCGGCGCGCTGCCGCCGACCGATCCGCTGTGCTGCACCGGGCGCGGCGACAACGAGCCGGCCTACGACATCACGCCGACGCTCAGTGGCGCGCCGGCGAGCACCAGCGGCCCCGCGGTGCGCCACCTGGACCGCTCATGGACCGGCCGCACCGGGCGTCTCGCGTTCGACTACGCGGCCAGCCGGCGCGCGCTCGTCTACGCCAGCTACGCGCGCGGCTACAAGGCCGGCGGCTTCCGGCTCGGCGGCTTTTCGCAGGACTACGACGTCGGTCCCGAGCATGCCGACGCCTTCGAGCTGGGCCTGAAGAGCGACTGGACGCCACTGCTGCGCACGAATCTCGCGCTGTTCTACACGCAGTACCGCGACGCGCAGGTGCCGCTGCTGTTCGACAACGGCGTCACCGCCGACAACCTGTTCATCAACCTCGAACGCTCGCGCAGCTACGGCGCCGAGCTGGAGAGCCAGTGGATCGCGCTGCGGGGCCTCAGCTTCAATTTCAGCTACAGCTGGCTGGTCGCTGAAATCCAGTCGGCGTGCTGCTTCGTCAATCTCGAAGTGCCGCCGGAGCAGCGCAGCCCGCAGGCGCTCGACGGCAATCGCCTGCCGTTCGCGCCCGAGCACAAAGCTTCGCTCAACGGTCTTTACCGCTACGGCTTCGAGCGCGGCGACCTGCTGCTGTCGGCGACTTACTCCTGGCGCGACAAGACCGACTATCAGGTCTTCAACGATCCGCGCGCGCGGGCCGACGCCTACGGCACGCTCGGCGCGCGCCTTGCCTGGATCGACCGCCGCCTGCCGGTGCAGCTCGCGCTGTTCGGCAGCAATCTGCTCGACGAGCAGCAGGTCACCAACATCGAACTCGGCACCGGCGCCGGCGTGGTGGGCTACGGCAAGGTCGTCAGCGTGTCCGATCCGCGGCTCGTCGGACTCGAAATGCTCTGGTACTTCCAGTGACGCCGGCCGGCCGCTGAGCCATCGCCCGGCCGCGTCCAAGAGACCGGGCGCGGCACGCATGCATCGGGCACGCTGCGCATCACTCGGGACGTGCCCCGACGCGAGCCGGCGCGGCGGGGCGCCGGCCGTCCTACAACCCCAGCGCACTCAGGCCCGGATGGTCGGCGGGACGCGGCGCGCGGCGGTCCCAGTGGAACAGGCGTTCCTCGGCACGGATCGGCCGCTCGTTGATGCTGGCGTGGCGATGGGCCATCAGGCCCCGCGCGTCGAACGCCCAGTTCTCGTTGCCGTAGGCGCGGTACCACTGACCGGAATCGTCGCGGTACTCGTAGGCGAAGCGCACCGCGATGCGTGCGCCGTCGTGTGCCCAGACTTCCTTGATGAGCCGGTAGTCCAGCTCGCGGTTCCACTTGCGGGTGAGGAACGCCACGATCTCGTCGCGGCCCTGGAAGATCTCGCTGCGATTGCGCCAGCGGCTATCCGCCGTGTAAGCGAGCGAGACGCGCTGCGGGTCGCAGCTGTTCCAGGCGTCCTCGGCGGCGCGCGCCTTCTGCGCGGCGGTTTCGGCGGTGAAGGGCGGCAGCGGCGGGCGGCTCTGCATGGCGGATTTCCTCGGGGTGGGCGATCAATGTAGACAAGTCTGTCTACATCGCCACTGTGGCAGGTGTAGACAGGTTTGTCTACCATGCGTCGCATGACGACCATCGCCCAGCTCGCCGCCATCCCCGAGGCAGAACGCGCCGCGCTGCCGCCGCGCGAGCGCATCCTGCAGACCGCCTATGCGCTGTTCTACCGGGATGGCATCCGCGCCACCGGCATCGACCGCGTGATCGCCGAATCGGGCGTCAGCAAGGTCACGTTCTACCGTCAGTTCCCGAGCAAGAACGACCTGATCCTGGCTTTCCTGACGCTGCGCCACGAACGCTGGATGGCCTGGTTCAGCGACGCGCTGCAGCGCCACGGCGCGAAGCGGCCGGGGCTCGACGCGCTGGTTGCCGCGCTCGGCGAGTGGTTCGCGTCCGAGGACTTCCGCGGTTGCGCATTCCTCAACAGCGTCGGCGAGCTGGGCCACACGCTGCCGGAAGTGCTGGAGGTGACGCGCCAGCACAAGGCCGACATGGCCCGGGCCATCGAATCGCTGCTGCCGGCGGGGGCGGGGAGAAAGCAGATCGCCGCCGCGGCCGTACTGGCGGCCGACGGTGCGATCCTGCATGCGCAGTACGAGCCGGGTGCTCAGGCTGCACTCAGGCAGCTCACCGCCATCGTCCACGGTCTGGGCGCATAGCGCGCGGCCGGACGGCGGCGCCGTCGCATGTTTCACGCGGGGCGCGACGCTACACTGCGCGGCCCTTCCCAAGCCAAGGCCTGCCAATGTCCGTCGATGCTTTCCTGAAGCGCCTGCGCGAAGCGCCCGAGCAGATTGAATTCTCCGAGACCATCGCCGTGATCGACGGCGCCTACGACTACACCCCGACCGCGTTCCGCAATGGCGATCTCCGCAACGAAGCCGGACAGAACGCCGGCTCGTGCAAGCTGTTCTCGTTCGCCCAGCTACAGGGCCTCACCGAAGCCGAAACGCTCGCCTGCTTCGGCCGCTACTACCGCGACGACGTCCTGAAGAATCCCGACGGCACCGATCACCAGAACATCCGCAATTTCATGCGGACGGGGTGGGCGGGCGTTTCGTTCGCACAGCTTGTGCTGCAGACGAAGCTGTAGAGGCGATACGGCGGCAGGGACTACGGCTCACAACCTCTGGGTCAGGCCGAGGCTTGTTGGCGGTTGATGCCCTCAAGGAAGCGAAGCGGCGCGGATTTCTTGCAGCTACATTGCGCGCCCTTACTCGCAGCTCGCGATGCGCCGCGAACCACTGAGCGCCGAAGGGCAGCAGGCGGAAGAAATTCCCAAAAATATTTACTCCGCCCCCTTTTCTCGCACCGCTGTTAGTTCAGAAGTAGCTTGTGCATGAACGCAGAAACTTCTGCATGTAATTCGGGCTTGTAACGGATTAATGCCTTGCAGGCTTCTTTCCAGACGTAACCTTGATCTTCGCCAAGGCGTTCTGCTAGGACGAATAGTTCTTCATGGGCGCCGTGCACAACGGCAGCAGCCACTGCTTCGGTGGCCGTATCTTCTGGGACAAATGAAAAGGCTTCTGCAATTGCATGATCGCCTAAGGCCTCGAGTGCCGTTAAGACGTATCGTTCTGGTGAGCTCTCCCCGGGTAAAAAATTCGTACGTTGGGCGAACCAGTCGGCCGCTTGAACATGATCTCGTTGTGCTACTAAGCCCTTGAATCTTGCCTCATGCTTAGAAAAAGTCGGCCTTTGATCGCCGTCTAAGAAGGCACAGACCCTGGCCGTAGGATCATCGGTAAAACGCGCTGCAAGTCGACTAATTACTGCTGAATGAGAGCCGACCGCGACAATTCTGGTGCGTGCCGAAAATGAGAAACCCAATGTGGCTTTAAGTAAGCTGGCTGCCACGTCGTCTTCCACATATGCGGTTATCTCGCCGCTGTTTCTATCTGCAAGGCGGCCTGCTGCGTATGCGGCCGCTACGCCAGTCAAAATTGATGTCTTCTCGTTTGACGCTGTGACTAAGAAACGGCCCTCCGGAGGAAGGCAGGAAAGGATAGTTGCAGAATGTGTGGTGCAGATGATTTGTATCTTGCGTACTAGTGCAAGCCGCGAGAGTTCGCGAATGAGATTGCGCTGCGCGGATTCATGAAGGCCTAGCTCTATTTCGTCGACAAGAAACAGAGTGCCTTCGGGTGCTGCCCATATCGCGGCAAAGAGCTCAAAGAGCGCTTTTTCGCCCGCGCCCATGTTGAACCCTGTATAGCTATTTCCGTTGCATTTAACCGCCGGCAGTCGGTACTTTCCGTAGTTGTGGATCTCAAAGTCGTCGTAGGGCAGGCTGAGTGTCCTCGACACCGACGTCCGCGTGTTGTCTTCCCAGCCAGCGCGTTCGTTTTTGGAGAAACGGTAGCGATAGCTTTTGTACACACTTCGCTCGGAGGGAGGGACGATCCGCTCTATGCCGAGATATGCAACTGGCCGCCGGACCCTTTTATCGTAGTCGTTCCATTTTCCGGCCCGCTTCTTTGAACGGACTTGCCTAAGAGCTCCGACACCATCTGGCGCCTGCGGATGCGGCTTCCAGCGGTTGTGGAATATTTCGTATTCGATCTCTATGCCATCGATAGCCAATTCGCTTCCCGACTGTATAAAGAAGTCCGAGAAGGTGTAATAGGGCAACCGACGATCAGGCAACTTCCAGCCATTTTTTCCGTTGTGGAATGCGCAAGCGGCAGCCGCGAGCAGCGTGCTTTTGCCGCAGCCATTTTTCCCGGCAATTGCTGAAATCGGATATTGAAACCTGATCTCGCAGGGTTTGAGTCCGCGGAGAGAGCCAGTCTTAAGTGTTACGGCGAAAAGGGAGGCCCGCGAAGGATCGCTAGTGAACCAGCCTAGGTTTTTCCGCTCCACATCAGAATAGCGATGGCTCATCGTCACGGCTTTTATGTGCGATAGGCATCCTTGCCGAGGGCTTCCCGTGGATTACAAAGTTGCCGAGTTATTTCACTAAAAATGCGTGAGCTGTGCGAGCACAGCCCACTATGGAGAGTGAATTTACCGTATGTTTGGCGGCTGAATTAGCTCCGCGCCGGACTTAATCCCAGCTTAAAGCCCCACCCGTCTGATACTCCGTCACGCGCGTTTCGAAGAAGTTCTTTTCCTTCTTGAGGTCGAGCACTTCGCTCATCCACGGGAACGGATTTTCGGCGCCGGGGTAGAGGGGCTTGAGGCCGATCTGGGCGCAGCGGCGGTTGGCGATGAACTTCATGTACTCGTTGAACATGCTGGCGTTCAGGCCGAGCACGCCGCGCGGCATGGTGTCGTGCGCGTAGCGGATTTCGAGGTCGGTCGCTTCCCGGATCATCTTCAGCGCTTCTTCCTGGAAGGCCGTCGTCCACAGGTGCGGGTTTTCGATCTTGATCTGGTTGATCACGTCGATGCCGAAGTTCATGTGCATCGCTTCGTCACGCATGATGTACTGGATCTGCTCGGAGACGCCGACCATCTTGTTGCGGCGGCCGAAGCTGAGCAGCTGCACGAAGCCGACGTAGAAGAAGATGCCTTCGAAGACGACGTAGAAGGCGATCATGTCGCGCAGCAGGCGCTGGTCGGCTTCCGGGGTGCCGGTCTGGAACGCCGGGTCGCCGAGCGACTGCGTGTACGGCAGGGCCCAGGCGGCCTTGTCGTGGATGCTCGGGATCTCGCGGTACATGTTGAACACTTCCGCTTCGTCCAGGCCCAGCGATTCGATGCAGTACTGGTAGGCGTGCGTGTGGATCGCTTCTTCGAAGGCCTGGCGCAGGATGTACTGGCGGCATTCCGGATTGGTGATCAGGCGGTAGACCGCCAGCACGAGGTTGTTGGCGACCAGCGAGTCGGCGGTGCTGAAGAAGCCGAGCGAGCGCTTGATGATGGTGCGCTCGTCCTCGGTCAGGCCCTGCGGGTCCTGCCACATGGCAATGTCCGCGGACATGTTGATTTCCTGCGGCATCCAGTGGTTGTTGCAGGCGTCGAGGTACTTCTCCCAGGCCCACTTGTACTTGAACGGCACCAGCTGGTTGAGGTCGGCGTGGCAGTTGATGATCTTCTTGTCGTCAACGCGGATGCGGCTGGCGCCCATCTGCACGTCTTCGAGGCCGGTCGCGCCGGCCGCCGCGGAATGTGCGGCATGCGTCATCGGCGGCACCGGCATCTTGGCGGCCGGGGCAGCGGGGGTGTTCGTGGCGGGGGTATCGTCCCAGGTCAGCATTTCTTCTCTCCATGTGCCGGGCAGCGTTGCCCGGTGGTCCGGTTGTTTGTTCGTGGCGCTTTGGCTGCGCCTGCGGCTTGTTAGGCCCTGAATGCCGGCATTTGCCGGCTTTTCCCCGGCCGGACACCGCAGGGCGAAGGCCAGCTTCGCGCGGGTGTGGCGGCAGCTAAGAGTGCTCCGCGGTCCCGGGCGAGTCAAGCAAAAAATACTACGGGTTGTGGCTCGACCCCACTTCGGCTTCTACATATTGTGATTGGTCACAAGTTTTCCCGGCCTTGCCCCCAACTTGTGCACAGCTTTGTCCTCAGGCGCCAGAATGGGGCGCCGGCGGAAGGGCAGGCTGCAAGACGGGGCGGGCGCGGGCGGATCGGCCGCCCCCGGGCTCAGGCCGGGCCGCCGTAGCCGCGGGCGACGAGCACGATCAGCAGCGTGATGACGGCGATCGCCGTGAGCTGCACATGCACCAGCACGCGCGTCGAGCGCAGCTCGGTCTCGGCGGGCAGAGCGCCACTGGCTTCCAGCGCGCGCCGCCAGCGGATGAAGCGCACGGTCGGCAGCAACGAGAGCAGGGCGGCAAGCACGAACAGGCCGACCATGCCGTGGAACAGGCCGTTGTGCCAGTAGTAGTCGGCGCCCTTGGCGCCGTGCCAGACGCGCGCCAGCCCGGTGATGAAGACGAGCGCGGCCATGATGCCGTACAGGCGGTCGACGCGCGGCAGCAGGCGCACGGCGTCCGGCGTGCCGCCGATCTTCAGCAGATACAACTCGGTGACGGCGGCGCCGGTCATCATCCAGACGGCGAGGTAGTGCAGCCACGGCAGGGCGACGGTGCTGGCCATGAAAGGCTCCGGTTGGTGGCTCGTCGAGTCTGGAAGGCCTTATGGCGGCGCGGAAGCGCGGGGCCGGAAGGCGCTGGCACAATGCGGTACGGGCCGCTGCGGCCGTTATGGAGATGGTACGTGAAGAATCTGCGGAAGTCGGCGTGGTGCTGGACGCTGGGTGCCGCGCTGGTCGCCGGCGGCGCGCATGCGGCCGACGCGACCGTGTCGGTCGCGCCAGTGACGGCGGCGCAAGGCGTGTCGATGCCGGCGCTGCCGAAGCTGCAACAGCCGGCGCCGCGGCTGTGGATTTCCGGCCAGCCGGCCCCGGCGCAGTTCGAGCAGCTGCCGGCCTCGGGCATCCGCCGCGTCATCAATCTGCGGCCGGCCGGCGAGACGCCGGATTTCGACGAGGCCGGGGCCGCGCAACGGCTGGGCCTCGTCTACCGCAGCCTGCCGATCGCCGGCGCCGACGATCTCTCGCTCGTCAACGTCCGCGCGCTCGATGCGCTGCTGGCGGAAGCCCCGGACACGCCGACGCTGTTGCACTGCGCGAGCGGCAACCGGGTCGGGGCGTTGATGGGGTTGCGCGCCGCCTGGCTGCAGGGGCGCCCGGTGAGCGATGCGCTGGCGATCGGCCGTGCGCATGGTCTGGCGTCGCTGGAACCCGTCGTTGCGCAACTGCTCGCGCGCGGCATCCAGACCGCGCCCTGAACACTTGCGCCGAGTCGGCGCGTTCGTCGCTTCGCCGGTTGTTTCAGCGTTGCGCTTTCGCGCAGGCCCGGGCGAGGGACGCCGCAGCGCGGTAACGCTGGCGCCGCGATCGGCCATGAAAAAGGCCGCCCCGAAGGGCGGCCTTTTCGTTTGCAGCAGGCGCTTCGACAACGCGCTTACTGGCAGGCCTCGCAGTCCGGATCGAGGATCGAGCAGACCTTGGCGCTGCCGGTGCCGGCTTCGAGTGTCGGCAGCACGATCGGCTCGGCATCGGCCACGACCGGCTTCGGCGCGGCCGGGGCGGACGGCTTGGCGGCGATGCCGCCGCCGGCGCCGGCCTTGCCGACGGCGTTCAGGCGGTTGTCCTGGATCGTCGTCTTCTCGGCGTGCGTGGCGCCCAGCGTGCGCAGGTAGTACGTGGTCTTCAGGCCGGACAGCCAGGCGTGCTTGTAGAGCTCGTCCAGCTTCTTGCCCGAGGGCTGCGCCATGTACAGGTTCAGCGACTGCGCCTGGTCGATCCACTTCTGGCGGCGGCTGCCGGCATCGACGAGGCGCTTGGCGTCGACCTCGAACGCGCACTTGTAGATCTCCTTCAGCTCCTGCGGGATGCGGTCGATCTT
Organism: Solimonas variicoloris DSM 15731; assembly: GCF_000382285.1. Taxonomy (GTDB): domain Bacteria; phylum Pseudomonadota; class Gammaproteobacteria; order Nevskiales; family Nevskiaceae; genus Solimonas; species Solimonas variicoloris. The sequence goes on from NZ_KB907928.1 coordinate 202,207, forward strand.
CTGCACCGAGCCGTCGAAGTACTTGAGGTCGTGCGCCATGACCTCGTCCCACAGGCCGAGCTTCTTGAGGTCGTTGACGAGGTATTCGTTGACGACCGTGAACTCGCCCGAGAGGTTCGACTTGACGTAGAGGTTCTGATACGTCGGCTCGATCGACTGCGACACGCCGGTGATGTTGGCGATGGTCGCGGTCGGCGCGATCGCCATCGTGTTGCTGTTGCGGATGCCGGTGGCGCGGATCTGCCCGCGCAGCGCGTTCCAGTCGAAACGGCCGGACTCGCGGGTGTCCTGCTGCAGGTACTGCTCGCCGCGCGCCTTGGCGAGGATCCGGATCGAATCGATCGGCAGGATGCCCTGATCCCACAGCGAGCCCTTGAAGCTCGAGTACGCACCGCGCTCGATGGCGAGGTCGGCCGAGGACTTGATCGCGTAGTAGCTGATCGCTTCCATCGACTCGTCGGCGAACTGGATCGCCGCTTCCGACTCGTACGGCAGGCGCAGCTTGTAGAGCGCGTCGTTGAAGCCCATCACGCCGAGGCCGACCGGACGGTGGCGCAGGTTGGAGTTACGCGCCGTGGCCACCGAGTAGTAGTTGTAATCGATGACGTTGTCGAGCATGCGCATCGCGGTGCGCACGGTCTTCTCCAGCTTGACGAGGTCGAGCGTGCCGTCAGCGCCGATGTGCGACGGCAGGTTGACGGAGCCGAGGTTGCAGACCGCGATCTCCTGGCCGGCCTTGGTGTTCAGCGTGATCTCGGTGCACAGGTTCGACGAGTGCACGACGCCGACGTGCTGCTGCGGCGAGCGCAGGTTGCACGGGTCCTTGAACGTGATCCACGGATGGCCGGTTTCGAACAGCATCGACAGCATCTTGCGCCACAGGTTGAGGGCGGGGATGCGCTTGAAGTTCTTGATGCGGCCCTCGTCGGCGAGGCGCTCGTACTCCGTGTACTTCCTCTCGAAGGCCTCGCCGATCAGATCGTGCAGGTCCGGCGTCTCTTCGGGCGAGAACAGCGTCCACGGGCCTTCTTCCATCACCCGCTTCATGAACAGGTCCGGCACCCAGTTGGCCGTGTTCATGTCGTGCGTGCGGCGGCGGTCATCGCCGGTGTTCTTGCGCAGTTCGAGGAATTCCTCGATGTCGCGGTGCCAGGTTTCCAGATACGCGCACAGCGCGCCCTTGCGCTTGCCGCCCTGGTTGACGGCGACGCAGGTGTCGTTGGCGACCTTGAGGAACGGCACCACGCCGTTGCTCTTGCCGTTGGTGCCCTTGATCCAGCCGCCCATGCCGCGCACCGGCGTCCAGTCGTTGCCGAGGCCGCCGGCAAACTTGGACAGCATCGCGTTGTCGTGGATCGCGCCGAAGATGCCGTGCAGGTCGTCCGGCACCTGCGTCAGGTAGCAGCTCGACAGCTGCGGACGCAGCGTGCCGGAGTTGAACAGCGTCGGCGTGCTCGACATGAAGTCGAAGCTCGACAGCAGCGTGTAGAACTCGATCGCGCGCGCTTCGCGGTCGATCTCGTTGATGGCCAGGCCCATCGCCACGCGCATGAAGAACGCCTGCGGCAGCTCGAAGCGCGTCTTGTTGCTGTGGATGAAGTAGCGGTCGTACAGCGTCTGCAGGCCGAGATAGTCGAACTTGCCGTCGCGGTCGGCGAGCAGCGCCTTGCCGAGCGCGTCGAGGTCGTAGAGCGCGAGCTTGGGGTCGAGCAGTTCGAGCTCGACGGCCTTGTGGATGTAGGCGCGGAAGTAGTCCGGGTAGATCGCCTTCATTTCCTCGAAGGTCGGCCGCGTCTCCGGCATGCCGAGGAACTTCAGCGCCTCGTGGCGCATGGCGTCGAGCAGCAGGCGCGAGGAGACGTAGGTGTAGTTCGGCTCCTTCTCGATGCGCGCGCGGGCGGCGAGCGTCAGCGCCTGGCTCAGCTCGGCTTCCGGAATGCCGTCGTAGAGGTCGCGCAGCGCGGCGACGACGATCTCCTCGGCGTTGACGTTGGCGAAGCCGGCGCAGGCCTCGCTGACGAGGCGGTGCATGCGGGCCTCGTCGAGCGCCACGACGCTGCCGTCGTCGCGCTTGACGCTGATCGCCGGCTTGGCGGCGTCGGCCGGCGCGGCCTTGGCGGCTTCGGCGGCGCGCTTGCGGGTCTGTTCCTCGCGGTACAGCACGTAGGCGCGCGCGATCTTGTGCTCGCCGGCGCGCATCAGCGCCAGTTCGACGTGATCCTGGATGTCCTCGATATGCAGCGTGCCGCCGCCGGCCATGTTGCGCGTCAGCGCGGCCTGCACCGACTGCGTGATCTGCTCGACCTTCTCGCGCACGGCGGCCGAAGCCGCGGCGGCGCCGCCTTCGACGGCGAGGAAGGCCTTGGTGATGGCGACGGAAATCTTCTTGGCGTCGAAGCTGGTGAGCTTGCCGTTGCGGCGGATCACCTTGATACCGCCCGGCGCGGTCGCCGCGACTTCCGCGGTGCTGACCAGCGTGTCCGGCGGGGTGCGGTGGCTTTCGACGGGCGAGGCGGTGGTTTGTGTCAGCATTTTTTGTGTCCCCTTCGAAATGAATCGGTCCCGGCCTGGGTTCCAGAGCGGGTGCCAGGTGCGCGCGTTCCTCGCTTATTTCCGTGGGAGCAGGGTGACGCGTGGCAGTGTCGCAAGACTAGGCTGCGCGCCTACGAGCGTCAACCGATTTTTCAACATGTTGTGTCTGGCCGAGTCATGAACCCCAATGGCTTGTGTCATCGCGGTGCAATACAGGTTCAAAACTTGTGCATAAGCTCGGGACAATCCGGCTTTGCCGACCGCAAACAGATACTTAGCGGCGCACGCCGGGCGCCGGGCCAGCGTCGATGCGGAATCGGCCGGCAAAAGCCCGGTTCCATGCGCGTTCCACTGGCTGCAGTGATGTGACAATAGATCGATCATCGTTGCATTGAATGTCAGTAAATCTCCGACGCCGGCGGTCTTGGGCGGCGAAACTCGCGTTCTCGGTCACAGGCTTCGCCCCGATACGGCGTAACGGCCGGTCGTTCCTTTCGTGACGCAGATCGCGCGGAGAAAGATCACGAGGCGCCTGTCGCGCAGATGGCGCCGGCGGCCAGGCGCGTGGCGGTCAGGGTCGCGGCCTGCCGCCACTGCACGCGACGACGGGTTCCCGCGGAACTGGCGTGCCGGCGGTGTCGCATGCCGGCACGGTGCGCGGCCGCACGGTCCAAACGTCGGGCGGTGGAGGCGGTCCGGCGGTCGCGCCGGGGGGAGAACGCCCCGGCGGCCGGCGCTCCTGGCGGGCTACGGCGCTGTTCGCCGGCTCAGGGCGCGGCCTGGCTGACGACGGCCTGGCTGACCACAGTGCTGGCCGGCGCGTCGCCGCCGGCGCTCGACCAGCCGCCGCCGAGCGCGCGGATCAGCGCGACGCTGGCGCGCAGGCGGCTGGTTTCGAGCCCGACGCTGTCGCGCTGCGTCGACAGGGCCGCGGTCTGCGCACTGGTCACTTCCAGATAGCTGGCGGCGCCTTCGCGGTAGCGCGTCATCGCATAGTCGACCGACTGCTGCGCCGCGGCGACGGCCTGCGCCTCGTCCTCGGCGGCGGTGCGGTAGCGCGACAGCAGCGCGAGGTTGTCCTCGACCTGCGCGAACGCGGCGAGCGCAGTGGCGCGGTAGCGGGCGCCGGCTTCGTCGAGCGCGGCGCGCGCCTGACGCACCTGCGCCTCGCGCAGGCCGCCGTTGAACAGCGTCAGCGCCAGATTCGGCCCGGCCGACCAGAACAGATTGGAGGCCTTGAACCAGTCGGTGCGCTCATAGCTGGCGTAACCGATCGTGCCGCCGAGGCTCAGCGTCGGGAACCAGGCGGCGCGGGCGATGCCGACGCCGGCATTGGCCTGCGCGGTGCGGCGTTCGGCGGCGGCGATGTCCGGGCGGCGCTGCAGCAGCGTCGCCGGCACGTCGGCCGGCACGTCCGGCAGGCTCAGGTGCGCGGTGCGCGGCGCGATCGCGAAGCTCGACGGCGAGGCGCCGACCAGCACGGCGATGGCGTGTTCGAGCACGGCACGGCGTGCTGCCGTGGTCGAAATCTGCGCCCTTGCGGTCTGCAGCTGGGTGCGGGCGCGGGCGACGTCGAGGCCCGACGCGGCGCCGGCGGCCTGCCGTGACTGCGTCAGCGCCAGCGCCTTTTCGTAGGCGACGACGGTGTCCTGCAGCAGCTGCTGCTCGATGTCGAGGCCGCGCAGCTGGATGTAGCTGTCGGCCAGCTCCGCCTGCAGCGACAGGCGCGCCGATTCCAGATCCGCGGCGGCCGCGGCGAGGCTGGCGTCGCCGGCCTTCACGGTATTGCGCACACGGCCCCAGAGATCGAGCTCGTAGCTGGCCGACAGACCGAGCGTGTTGTTGCCGTAGTAGTCGGGCAGCGCGCCGGTCGGCGGTTGCAGGTCCGAACTGCGGTCGCGTTCGACTTTGCCGCCGAGCGAGAAGCTCGGGAACAGCGCGGCACGCGACTGGTCGCGATAGGCGCTGGCCTGCTCGTAGCGCGCCAGCGCCGCGGCGAGGTCCGGGCTGTTCAGGGCGAGGCGTTCGGCCAGCGCGTTCAGCTCGGCGTCGCCGTAGCGCGTCCACCAGGCGCCGCGCGGCAGGTGATCGGCCGGCGCGGCCGGCGTCCAGCCGTCGGCGGCGACTTCCTTGTAATGCTCGGCGAGCGGCACGGCCGGCACTTCGTACTTCGGCGCGAACGAACAGGCGGCGAGCGCCGCCAGGCCCAGCGTGACGACGGCCGGGCGCGCGGCGGCGGGCGGGCGGCGCATCGCGCTCAACCCTTCTTCGCGGTGCCGGCCGGCGCCGCGGCCTTGTCGTCCGCCGGCTTCTCGGCGACGCGCACGGGGTCGCCTTCGAGCAGCGAGTCGGGCGGGCTGTCGATGATGCGGGCGCCGTCGTCGAGACCGGATACCTCGACGACCTTGCCGAGGTCGCGGGTGATCGTCACCGGCTTCATCGCCACCTTGCCGTCGGCGCCGAGCGTCGCGACCTGCATGCCGTCGGCGTTGAAGATCAGGGTGCTCGCCGGAATCGTCGCGCCGACCGCGCGGCCCGGCAGTTCGAGGCTGACGTCGGCGTAGCCGCCCGGCAGCAGCGCGCCGTCGGCGTTGTCGACCACCATCTGCACCAGCGCGCCGCCGGACGTGGCGCTGACCGCGCGCGCCATGCTCTCGATGCGGGCGTCGAAGTGGCGGCCGGGCTGTTCCGGCACGCTCAGCGTCGCGGCCTGGCCGATCTGGATCGACGGCACGTAGACCTGCGGCACCTGCGCGTACAGGCGCAGGCGCTGCGTGTCGGCGACGATGAACAGCGGGCTGCCGCCGCCGGCCGTGATCAGCGCGCCGACGTCGGTGTTGCGCGCGGTGACGACGCCGTCGAACGGCGCGACCACGCGCTTGAAGCCTTGCGTGGCGACCAGGCGCTCGAGATTGGCGCGCGCCGATTGGGCGGCCGCGTCCTTGACCGCAGCGTCGCCGGTCTTTTCGTCGACTTCCTGCTTCGATACCGCGTCGGTGCCGAGCATCGACTGCCAGCGCTTGGCGGTGCTGCGCGCCAGCTCGGCGTCGGCCTCGGCCTTGGCGAGATCGGCGCGCGCCTGCGCGAGCTGCTGGTCGAGTTCCGGCGTCTCGATTTCGGCGAGCACCTGGCCGGCCTTCACCGGCGCGCCGATGTCGACGGTCCAGCGCTTCAGGTAGCCGCTGGCGCGCGCGTACAGCGGCGCCTGCGCGTAAGCCTCGAGGCGGCCCGGCAGCTGCAGCGCGGCGGCGGCGCCGAGCGGCTGCGGCTGCACGACGGCGACCGTCGGAATGGCGTTCTCGGCGGTCCAGGCGCGCAGCTCGCTGGCGCTGCGCGCGCGCGTCGTCAGGCCGATCGCGACGATCGCCAGCAGCACGATGGCCGCGACGATCGCCGCGGTGCGCAGGCCGCGCGGCGCGGCGGGGGCGGTGTTAAGGGGCGACATGGGCTACTCCCGCAGGTGCGGACGGTGAGGGCGTGGCGCGGCCGTGGCGCGCGTGGACGATGCTGAAGACGACCGGCACGAAGATCAGCGTGGCGGCGGTGGCGAACATCAGGCCGCCGATCACGGCGCGGCCTAGCGGCGCGTTCTGCTCGCCGCCCTCGCCGAGGCCGAGCGCCATCGGCGTCATGCCGATGATCATCGCCAGCGCCGTCATCAGCACCGGGCGGAAGCGCACGAAGCCGGCTTCCAGCGCCGCCTGCACGGCGTCGCCGCTGTGGGCCAGGCGCTCGCGCGCGAAGCTGATGACGAGGATCGAGTTGGCGGTCGACACTCCCATGCACATGATCGCGCCGGTCAGTGCCGGCACCGACAGCGTGGTGTGGGTCGTGAACAGCATCCAGACGATGCCGGCGAGCGCGGCCGGCAGCGCCGTGACGATGACGAAGGGATCGGACCAGGACTGGAAGTTGACGACGATCAGGAAGTAGATCAGCACCACGGCGCCGAGCAGGCCGAACAGCAGGCCGGAGAAAGCCTGGTTCATCGTCTGCACCTGGCCGCGCAGCGTCACGGTCGTGGCGCGCGGCGCATCGCCGGCCGCGGCGTCGACGAGCTTCTGGATGTCGGCGGCCACGGCGCCGAGGTCGCGGCCCTGCGGCGTCGCGTAGAGGTCGACGACCGACATGATGTCGCGGTGCGAGACCACGGCGTCGGTGGCGCCGCGCCGGATCGTCGCCAGGCTGCCGAGGATCTGCGTGCCGCTGCCGGTCGCGATCGGCAGCGACTGCAGGTCGGACAGCGAGTCGAGCCGGTACTGCGGCACCTGCGCGACGATCGGATAGGACACGCCGTTCTGCGGATTCAGCCAGAAGGTCGGCGAGACCTGATTGGTGCCGACCAGCGAGATCACCATGCTGTTGGTGACGTCGCGGGCGGTCGCGCCGAGCTGCTGCGCGCGCGAGCGATCCATCGCGAGTTCCAGCGTCGGGTAGCGCTGCGACTGCTGGATGCGCGCGTCGGCGACGCCCGGCACCGCACGCAGCTGGCGCAGCAGCGTGCGCGCGTAGGCGTAGTTGGCGTCGCTGTTGGGGCCGCGGATCTGCAGGTCGATCGGCGCTGGCGCGCCGAAGTTGAGGATCTGGCTGACGATGTCGGCCGGCAGGAACGAGAAGGTCACGCCCGGGAACTGCCGCGGCAGCGTCTCGCGCAGCTGCTGCACGTATTCGGCGGTCGGGCGGTGTCCGGCCTTCAGCGCGACCTGGATGTCGCCGTCCTGCGGGCCGATCGTGCCGGTGTTGTTGTAGGTCACGTTGATGCCCGAGATCGGCAGGCCGACGTTGTCGGCGATCGCCGCCAGTTCGTCGGGCGGGATGATCTTCTTGATGGCCTCGGCGATGTGCGCGAAGGTCTGCGATGTCTCTTCCAGGCGCGTGCCGATCGGCGCGCGGGCGTGGATCAGGATCGCGCCGGAATCGACTGACGGAAAGAAGTTGCGGCCGAGCAGCGGTACCAGCAGGAACGACAGCGCGATGAAGGCGAGGAAGCCCGGCACGAACACGCGGCGCTGCCGCAGCGCCAGCGCCAGCAGACCGTGGTAGCCGTCGCGGAAGCGCTCGAAGCGCGCCTCGAAGCCGCGCTGGAAGCGCACCAGCGGATTGCGCGACGGCGGCAGCGCGGCGTCGTTGCCGTGCAGGTCGGTGTGCGGCGCGTGCGGCTTGAGCAGGTACTTGGCCATCGTCGGCACCAGCGTGCGCGACAGCAGGAACGAGCAGACCATCGCGAACATCACCGCCATCGCCATCGGCACGAACAGGAAGCGGGCGACGCCTTCGAGGAAGAACATCGGCACGAACACGATGCAGATGCACAGCAGCGACACGAACGCCGGCGTGACGATCTGCTGCGCGCCGTCGAGGATCGCGGTTTCGACGTCCTTGCCCTGTTCGAGATGCCAGTTGATGTTCTCGATCGTCACCGTGGCATCGTCGACGAGGATGCCGACCGCCAGCGCCAGGCCGCCGAGCGTCATGATGTTCAGCGTCTCGCCGGCCAGCGACAGCAGCGAGATCGCGCCGAGCACCGACAGCGGGATCGACACGGCGATGATGGCGGTCGAGCGCCACGAGCCGAGGAACAGCAGGATCATCAGGCTGGTCAGCGCCGCCGCCAGCGCGCCCTCGTGCAGCACGCCGTTGACGGCTCCGCGCACGAACAGCGACTGGTCGCCGATCAGGTCCATCTTCAGCCCGTCCGGCACCAGCGATGCCAGCGAGCCGACGCGGGCGCGAATGCCGTCGACGATGTCGAGCGTCGAGATCGCGCCGTTCTTGAACACGGTCAGCAGCACCGAGCGGCCGCCGTTGACGTGCACGATATTGGTCTGCACGGCGTTGCCGTCGTGCACCAGGGCAACATCGCGCATGTAGACGTTGGTGCCGCCGACCGCCTTGATCGGCAGGTCGTTCAGCTCGTCGAAGCCGAGCGGCGCGTTGTTGAGCTTCACCGTGTAGTCGAAGACGCCGATCTTCTGCGTGCCGACCGGCAGGATCAGGTTCTGCGCGGCGAGTGCGTTCGACACGTCCTGCGGCGACAGGCCGCGCGCCTGCAACTTGGCGTTGTCGATGTCGATCATGATCTGGCGCGTCTTGCCGCCGAACGGGAACGGCACTGCCGCGCCTGGCACGGTGACCAGCTGCGTGCGGATCGTGTTCATCGCCAGGTCGCCGAGGTTCTGCTCGGAGAAGCCGGCGCCGGACAGCGCGAGCTGGATGATCGGCACCGTCGAGGCGTTGTAGTTGAGGATCAGCGGCGGCGTGACGCCGGCCGGCATCTGCTTGAGCAGCGTCTGCGCGATCGCCGTGACCTGGGCGTTGGCGGTCTGGATGTTGACCGTCGGCTGGAAGAAGATCTTGACGATGCCGAAGCCGACCATCGAGTTCGATTCGATGTGCTCGATGTCGTTGACGGTGGTCGTCAGCGCACGCTCGAACTGCGTCGTCATGCGGCCCGCCATCTGGTCCGGCGGCAGGCCGGAGTACTGCCAGACGACGGCGATCACCGGAATGCGGATTTCCGGGAAGATGTCGGTCGGCGTGCGCAGGTAGGACAGCGGCCCGACGATCAGGATCAGCAGCGCCAGCACGACGAACGTATACGGGCGCGACAGTGCGATTCTGACCAGACCCTGCATGAGGTGATCCGTGTAGAGGCGGGCGGGCCCGGCAGTATGGGCGCGGGGCCTTAGCGCAGTCCTGTCCCGTTCATGAAGAAAAAGTCATCTGTGCGACGGCTCGCGCGGGTGACGCCAGACCGGCGCCGGCGCCGTTGCCGGCGCTGCACCGCGCGTCAGGCGGCGCCGGAGAGGTCGCGCGGCACGCAGTACAGCGACACGCGGGCACCGCCGTGCTCGCTTTCGCCGATTTCGAGGCGGAAGCCGTGCAGGCGCATGATCGCCGAGACGATGCTGAGGCCGAGGCCGGAGCCGGGCAGGTGGCGCATGCAGTCGCTGCGATAGAAGCGCTGCAGGACCGCTTCGCGTTCGCCGGGCGGAATGCCGGGGCCGCTGTCGACCACGCAGAGTTTGGCGCCGCCGTCGTAGGGGCGCAGGCGCATGCGGATCGCGCCGCCGGGCGGGGTGAACTTGACGGCGTTGCTGAGCAGATTGCTGATCGCCTCGAACAGCAGCTCGCGGTCGGCGGGGATCGCCGGCAGGGCCTCCTCGATCTCGATCTGCAGCTGCACGTCCTTGTCCTCGGCCAGCGGCGCGTAGAGCTCCTGCAGCTCGCGCACCGTCGCGGCGAGATCGACGTGGCCGAAGCCGGCGCGGCGGCGCAGGTCTTCCATCTCCGAGATGCGCAGCAGCGCGGCGAAGCGGGCCAGCAGCGCGTCGACGTCGTCGATGCAGCGCTCGATGGTCGCGGCGCGCGCATCGGCCGGCGCGGTCTGCGTGCGCAGCCGGTGCAGCTGCGCACGCAGGCGCGTCAGCGGCGTGCGCAGGTCGTGGGCGATGTTGTCGCAGACGCCCTTGACCTCGCCCATCAGGTGTTCGAGCTCGGCGAGCATGGTGTTGACGATCGTCGCCAGCAGATCGAGCTCGTCGCGGCGGCGGCTGACCGGCAGGCGCGCGTCGAGTTGTCCCTGCATGATCGGCTGCACGGCGGCCTCGATCGCGCGCACCCGGCGCAGCGGGCCGCGGCTCAGCAGGTAGCCGCCGATCAGGCCGGGAATCAGCGTCAGCGACAGCGCCCACAGCAGACTCTGGCGCAGGATCAGTCCGACCTGCTCGATGACGTTGGTGCCGCGCGCCAGCACCATCAGTTCGCCGCTCGGCAGGTACAGCGCGAGCGCGCGGGCCGGAAACTCGCCGTCGCGATCGCGCCGCTCGATGCCGTGCGCCAGCAGACGGACGCGGCCGTCGGACGGCAGGCCCTGCGGCGGTCGTCGCAGGTTGCCGCTCAGATAGCGGCCGTCGGGCATGAACAGCCCGTAGGCCATGACGCCCTGCAGATCGATGGCGCTGGCGGCCTTCATCGCCTCCGGCAGGCGCTCGCGTTCGAGGGTCGCGAAGTAGTGGGCGCGCTGTTCGAGGATCTGGTCGACGACCGTCGACAGATAGCTGCGCGTCTCCCAGTGCACGACGCCGATCAGCACCGCGCTCCAGACCACGAACAGCGCGCCGTAGATGACGATCAGCCGCGTCGTCGACGAGCGCCACGACAGGCTCAGCTCGATCGGCGCATCGCTGCCGGATTGTGCCGCCGGCGTGGCCGCGGTCGGTGCGCGCGCCGCCGCGGCCGTGGCGGCGCCGGTCTGCGACGCGACGCTCGCGGCCGGTTCAGCCGGCATCGGCGATCATGTAGCCGGAGCCGCGCACGGTGCGGATCAGCGGCGGCAAGCCGGGGTGGTCGACCTTCTTGCGCAGGCGGCCGATGTGCACGTCGATCAGGTTGGTGCCCGGATCGAAATGGAAGCCCCACACCGTCTCGAAGATCATCATCCGCGTCAGCACCTGGCCGGAGTTGCGCATCATGAATTCCAGCAGGCGGAACTCGGTCGGCAGCAGCTCCAGCTCGTGGCCGGCGCGCCGGGCGGTGCGCGTCATCAGGTTCAGTTCGAGGTCGGCGACGCGCAGCTCGGTGGCCGGTGCGGCGCTGCGCCGGCGGCGCATGAGCACCTCGACCCGGGCCGCCATCTCGTCCGGCGCGAACGGCTTGGTCATGTAGTCATCGCCGCCGGCGCGCAGGCCGCGCACGCGTTCGTCGACATCGGACAGCGCGCTGATCATCAGCACCGGCGTCTCGATGCCGACCTGGCGCATGGTGGTGACGATCGCCAGGCCGTCGAGGCCCGGCAGCATGCGGTCGAGGGTGACGGCGTCGTAGTGCGCACCGACCGCCTTGACGAGGCCGTCGCGACCGTTGTCGACCCAGTCGACCTGGATGCCATGCGCGCCGAGTTCGGCGATGATCTCGCGCGCCGTGACCTCGTCGTCTTCGATCGTCAGAACCCTGGACATGGTAGAAACTGCGTTGCCGGCCGAGACCTTACCCGAAGCCGCGCCGATTCCCAAACACGATCCGCATCTCTCCCGCCGCGCATGACCCAGCCCGCAGCCGACCCGACCGCCGATTCGAGCGGAGCCACGCGGCCGTCACGCAAGCGCGTGGCGGTGCGGCGCTGGTGGACCGGGCTGCCGGACGCCGCGCAGCGCAGCGCCGCGCTCGATGCGGCGATCGAGCGCCTGCGCGCCGCCGGCGAAGCCGAGCGGCTGGACGCGCTGCGCGGGCTGGTCGCCGCCGTGCGTCCGGCGCGTCCGCAGCAGGGCAACGTCGCGCGCGCGCAGCTGCTGAACCTGACGCAGCGCGTGCGCGAGGCGCCGCCGGCGCGCGCCGCGGTGCGCGACGCGCTGCTGTGGCTGCTCGGAACGCGCCAGCCACTGCGCCTGTTCACCGAATCCGGCGTGCTGCCGCAGGAAGGTCTGTTCGCCGGTCTGTGGCGGCGCCTGACCGACCGCCTGCTGCCGGAGGAATGGCAGCCGAACGAACTCAAGGATTGCCTGCATTACCTGTTCGACCGCGAGACCGATTACCTGTGGGTCGACGCGGTCGACGATGCCGTCTGGGTCGCGCTGCTCGACGCGCTCGACTTTTCCGCCGCCGGTCCCGAGCGGCCGACGATGGCGATGCCGATCCTCGAGGCGCTGCAGGTGGTCTCGTATCGCATCGCCGCGATCGGCCTCGAGCCCGAGCTGGTGCGCAACCACCCGGCGATCGAGCGCTACGAATCGCCGTTCCTGATGCAGAACGTCGAACTGCGCGACTACCTGGAGGAGCGCAAGCGGGCGCTCGCCGAGCAGCGCGCGCCGGCGCTCGACGACCGCCACCTGCTGGTGCTGCTCGAACAGTGCGGCGAGATCGTCGACAAGGTCCGCAAGCAGGCGGCGCAGAGCGGCGCCAGCGTCAGCCTGACGGTGCTGCTGGTGCGGCTGGCGCAGAACCTCGAGCGCCTGCGCCTGCTGCTGCGCCTGCTCGAAGCGCAGCAGGCGCACGATCTCAACGTGCTGCGCGTCGGCTTCTTCAAGGTCCTGGTGTGCGCCGAGAATCAGCGCAACAGCGTCGCGCAGACCTGGCGGCAGATCATCGAGCTGCTCGCCGCGCGCATCACCGAGAACGCCAGCAAGACCGGCGAACACTACGTGACCGCGTCGCGCCGCGAATACTTCGGCATGCTGCGTTCCGCGCTCGGGGCCGGCTTCATCGTGCCCTTCATGGCGATGCTGAAGATCGCGATGGGCGCCGAACCGCACTCGCCGCTGGCGACGGCCGTGCTGTACAGCCTCAACTACGGCCTCGGCTTCGTGCTGATCTACCTGCTGCACTTCACGATCGCGACCAAGCAGCCGGCGATGACGGCCTCGTACCTCGCCGCCAGCATCGCCAGTGCCGAGGGCCGCGACCGTTTCGGGCCGCTGGTCGAGCAGATCGTGCGCACGCTGCGCACGCAGTTCGTCGCGATCTTCGGCAACGTGCTGTTCGCGTTCGCGATCCCGGTCGCGGTGGCGACGGCGATCGAGCTCAACACCGGCCAGCACTTCCTGGCGCCGGAAGAAGCCCGACACCTGCTGCATAGCCAGAATCCGCTGGCGAGCCTGGCCTGGCTGCACGCGGCGATCGCCGGCGTCTGCCTGTTCCTGGCCGGGCTGATCTCCGGCTACTTCGACAACAAGGCGGTCTACAACCGCATTCCGCAGCGCCTGCAGCAGAGCCGCGCGCTGCACCGCTGGCTCGGCGCGGCGCGGCTGGCGCGGCTGGCGGCGTACCTGGAGAACAATCTCGGCGCGCTGGCCGGCAATTTCTTCTTCGGCTGCATGCTCGGTTCGATGGGCACGCTCGGCTTCATCCTCGGCCTGCCCCTCGACATCCGCCACGTGACTTTCTCGTCGTCGTACGTCGGCTATTCGCTGGTCGCGCTCGACTGGTCGGTCGGCTGGAAGTACGGCCTGCTGCTGGCGGTCGGCGTGCTGGGCATCGGCCTGATCAACCTGACCGTCAGCTTCGGTCTGGCGCTGTGGGTCGCACTGCGCGCGCAGCGCGTGCATTTCGACGATCGCCGCGAACTGCTGCGCCGGCTGTGGCGGCGCTTCCGCGCGCGTCCCAGCGAATTCTTCTGGCCGCCGAAGGACGCCGATGCGGCCCGTCCGCCGCACTGAACGGCGCGCGTCCTGACGGGCGCGCGCCGTTCAGTGCGGCGCCGCGTGCAGCCAGAGCAGGCCGAGCATGATCGTGGCCATCGCGGTCGGTGCGTGGCGGCGCAGCGGCGGCAGCGGCAGCCGCTGCACAGCGAACCCGAGCCCGCGCAGCGCCAGCAGCGCCACGCTGGCCACCGACCAGTAGCCGAACGCCGTGACCGGGTCGCGCGCGGCGTTCCACAGCACGAGTGCGGCGGCGTGCAGCAGCAGCGCGGCGAGGCCGCGTTCGAGGCGCGACGACGCGTCGGCGCCGCCGGGCAGGCACACGCCGGCGGCGGTGAGGCCGAGCGCGGCCAGATCGACGGCGCTCATGGCGTCGCTGCGGGCGGTGCGGGGAAGCGGGGGATCGACACGGCGGACCTCGCAGGCAGCGGCGCGCGCTGCAGCCGAAAAGGAGGCTGCCGGCGGCGCAACGGCCGCGAGGTGGCGAAAGCCGGGAGGAGGCCCGGTCGCAAAGATGATAACGATTTTCATCTGCGAGGCAAGCGGGGCGATGCGCTGACCGCCGTGCCGGCACGACGGCGCGCCGACGGCGAATGCCCGGCCGCGGTGCAGTGGCTATGCTCGTCAACAACGGAGGAATGAAGCCATGAGCCTAGCCGCGCAGTTTCTGACGCACAGCGTCGACAACCAGGCCCCACCGCTGGTCGACTACAACGCCTATCTGACCGACCCGGCGCTGCGCGAGGCGGTCGCCCGCGAGGGCGGCGGCTGGGCCGAGGCGCATCTGTCGGCCTATGGCGCCGTCGCCGGCGGCGAGCTGATCGCCCTCGGCTTCGCCGCCAACGAGAACAAGCCCAAGCTCAAGGCTTACGACCGCTACGGCCATCGTATCGACGAAGTCGAGTTCCATCCGTCGTATCACCGCGTGATGCAGCTCGGCATGCAGTACGGCGTGCACGCCTTTGCGTGGCGCAATGCCGACAAGGCCGGTGCGCACGTCGCGCGCGCGGCGATTTCGTATCTGCACAACCAGGCCGAGTCGGGCACCAGCTGTCCGCTGACGATGACGCATGCGGCGGCGCCGGCGCTGCTGCACGAACCGCAGCTGGCGCAGCGCTGGCTGCCGCTGATCCATTCCTACGAATACGATCGGCGCGTGCTGCCGGCGGCCCAGAAGAAGGGCTGCACGATGGGCATGGGCATGACCGAGAAGCAGGGCGGCTCGGATGTGCGCGCCAATACCACGAAGGCCTATCCGCTCGGTGGCGGCGTCTACGAGATCGTCGGCCACAAATGGTTCTTCTCGGCGCCGATGTGCGACGCCTGGCTGGTGCTGGCTTATGTGGAGGCGGGGCTGAGCTGCTTTCTGGTGCCGAAGCTGCGGCCGGACGGCTCGCGCAATCCGATCCGCATCCAGCGCCTCAAGGACAAGCTCGGCGACTGGAGCAACGCGTCGAGCGAAGTGGAATTCCTCGGCGCCTATGCCGAGCGCGTCGGCGAGGAAGGCCGCGGCGTGGCGACGATCCTCGAGATGGTCTCGCTGACGCGGCTCGACTGCATGATCGGTTCGAGCAGCCTGATGCGGCAGGCGCTGGTGCAGGCGGTACATCACGCCCGCTATCGCAAGGCCTTCGGCAAGCGCCTGATCGAACAGCCGCTGATGCAGAACGTGCTCGCCGATCTCGCGCTCGAGACCGAGGCGGCGACGGCGCTGACGATGCGTGTCGCGCGCGCGGTGGACGCCTCGTCGCGCGATGCCGGCGAAGCCGCCTTCGCGCGCATCGCCACCGCGATCGGCAAGTACTGGGTCTGCAAGCGTTGCCCGCCGCTGGTCAACGAGGCGCAGGAATGCCTCGGCGGCGCCGGCTACGTCGAGGAAACCAACCTGCCGCGGCTCTATCGGCAGGCGCCGCTGAACTCGATCTGGGAAGGCAGCGGCAACATCCAGTGCCTCGACGTGCTGCGCGCGCTGACCAAAGAGCCGGAGTCGCGCGAAGCGCTGTTCGCGGAACTGCTCAGCGCGCGTGGCGAGCACGCCGATCTCGATCGCGAGATCCACTGGCTCGGCCAGGCCTTCGACGATCGCGCGACGCTGGAGCTGCGCTCGCGCATGGTCGTCGAGCGCACCGCGCTGGCGCTGCAGGCGGCGATCCTGCTGCGCGCCGGCCTGTCCGACGTGGCGGCGACCTGGTGCAGCAGCCGCCTCGGCGGCGAGCACGGCCTCAACTACGGCACGCTGCCGGCGCAGGCGTCGTTCGGCTCGCTGATCGAGCGCGCGTTCCCGGGCTGATCGTTGCGCCGTCTGCTGTCGCGCGGCGGCACTCGTGCGCTGCGCGATGGTCCGCGCGGCGGAGCGCCGACGCCGGCTGTTAAAGCGGCGGCCCAAAGAAAAACCGCGCAAGAGCGCGGTCATCTGGACGGCGTTGGACGCCGTTGCGGGATTAATGGTCGGGGCGAGAGGATTTGAACCTCCGACCACTTCCACCCCAAGGAAGTGCGCTACCAGGCTGCGCTACGCCCCGACGCGAGGCTTGAAACGGGAAACAGCGGGGCGCGCAGTGTAACGAAGGGCGCTCCGGTTTTGAAGGCGAGCGGGCGCCTTATTCCGGGAACAGCCGCAGCAGCGATTCGAGCTCGTCGCGCAGATTCTTGATCTCCTGCACGCGGGCCGGCATCGCCACCTCGATCGTGCGCGGCTTGCCGACCGCGACGACGGTGGTCGTGGTGCGCACGCCGTCATGGCCGTTGCGCGGCATTTCCTTGAGGCGCTGGCGCGCGCCGCCGATCGTGAAGCCCTGTTCGTAGAGCAGGCTGCGGATACGACGCACCATCTGCACGTCGTCCTGCTGGTAGTAGCGGCGGTTGCCGCGCCGCTTCACCGGCTTGAGCTGCGGGAATTCCTGCTCCCAGTAGCGCAGCACGTGCGGCTTGACGTCGCACAGTTCGCTGACCTCGCCGATCGCGAAGTAGCGCTTGCGCGGGATCTCCGGAAGGGCGGCGAGCGGCTTATCGGCGGGTCGCATCGGCTTCCACTCGCAGGCGCAGCTTCTGTCCGGGGCGGAAGGTGACGACGCGACGCGCGGAGATCGGAATCTCCTCGCCGGTCTTCGGATTGCGGCCCGGGCGCTGGTTCTTCGAGCGCAGCTCGAAGTTGCCGAAGCCGGAGAGTTTGACCTCCTTGCCGGCTTCGAGGCGCTCACGGATTTCTTCGAAGAAAAGATCGACGAATTCCTTTGCCTCGCGCTTGTTCAGCCCGAGATCCTCGAACAGCGCTTCCGCCAGTTCGGCTTTCGTCAATGCCACGAACTTCTTCCCCTTGTTCACTACTGTCGAATCGTGGCCCCCAGATCACGCGCCAAAGCTTGCGTGATCGTAGCGCTCGCCGTATCGATCTCTTGCAAAGTTAGGGTGCGCGAGGCGTCATTGAAAAGCAAGCCCAGCGCAACACTTTTGTCGCCGTCGGCGAGACCCTTGCCGCGGTAAATATCGAAGATTGTCGCCTGCGTCAGGAAGGTGACGCCGGCGCCACGGACAGAGGCAAGAATCCGATCGGCAGCGACCTCTTCCGGCACGACGATCGCGAGGTCGCGGCGCGACGAAGGGAACTCGGACAGCGGTGCGGCCCTGGGCACGCCGACGTCGCGGATCGCTTCCCAGTCGAGCTCATAGACGAGCGGCGCTTCCGGCAGATCGAGGTTCTGCACCAGCTGTGGATGCAGTTCGCCGATCCAGCCGCAGACCCGCTCGCCGCGGCGGATACGCGCCGCGCGACCCGGGTGCAGGGCCGGATGGCTCGCGGCCTCGAAGCGGTATTCGGCGGAGGCGTTGCCGAGCAGGGCGAGCACCTCGGCCTTCACGTCGTAGAAGTCGACCGGGCGTGCGGCGCTGGCCCATTGCTCGGGCAGCGCGCGTCCGGCGGCAAGGCCGGCCAGGCGCGAAGTCTCGACGATTTCGCCGTCGCGCTGCGTGAAGCAGACGCCGGCCTCGAACAGGCGGACGCGATCCTGCTGGCGCGCGCGGTTGTAGAGCCAGGCCGGGATCAGGCCCGCCCACAGCGTCGTGCGCATCACCGACAGGTTGTCGGCGATCGGGTTGTCGAGCGCGATCGCCGTGACGTCCGGATTGAGCGCCTGCTGCAGCGACGGCTCGACGAAGGCCAGCGTCACGACTTCCTGCCAGCCGCGGGCGGCGACCTGCTCCTTGACGCGCTGCAGCGTGCGCTGCGCTTCCGGCGGACGCGACGGCGCGAGCTGGGCGGCGTAGGGCCTGGCCGGGATGCGGTCGTAGCCGTACAGGCGACCGACTTCCTCGATGAGGTCGGCCTCGATACGCAGGTCGTAGCGGTAACTCGGCACGCGCGCGATCCAGGCGTCGCCGACTTCGGCGCGCAGCATGATGTTGAGGCGGCCGAGCAGGGTCTCGATGTCCTTGGCGCCGACCTCATGGCCGAGCACCTGCACGAGGCGCGAGCGGCGCAGGCGGATCGACACGGTTTCCGGCTGGCTGCGGCCGGCGTGCGTGACCGGATGCGTCTCGCCGCCGCAGATCTGCAGCACGAGCTGCGTCGCGCGCTCCAGCGCCTGGCGCTGCAGGCCCGGATCGACGCCGCGCTCGTAGCGGAACGAGGCATCGGAGAACAGCTTGTGGCGACGGCCGGTGCCGGCGACCGCGGCCGGCGCGAAGCAGGCGGACTCGAAGAAGATGCGCGTCGTGCCGCCATGCACCGACGTCGACTGCCCGCCCATGACGCCGGCCAGCGCGATCGGACCGGAGTCGTCGCAGATCAGCAGTTCGCGGTCGCGGCATTCGACGAGCTGCTCGTTGAGCAGGCGGATCTCTTCGCCGCGCTGCGCGCGGCGCACGCGGATGTTGCCCGACAGCTTGTCGGCGTCGAAGGCATGCATCGGCTGGCCGAGCTCGAGCATCACATAGTTGGTGATGTCGACGACCGGGTGGATGCTGCGGATGCCCGAGCGGCGCAGGCGCTCGCGCATCCAGTCCGGGGTACGCGCCTTCGTGTTCAGGCGCGAGATCACGCGGCCGGCGTAGCCCGGGCAGTCGTCGAGGTTCTCGAGCTCGACCTTGAGCTGCTGGTGGCCTTCGACCACGGTCTGCGGCAGATTGGGGCGCTTGACCGGCGCGCCGTACAGCGCCGAAATGTCGCGCGCCAGGCCGAGCACCGACAGGCAGTCGCCGCGGTTCGGCGTGATTTCCAGATTGAGGATCTTGTCGGCGAGCTGCAGGTGCTCGGTGATCGGCATGCCGGGCCGGGCGTCGGCATCGAGCTCGAGCAGGCCCTCGGACTTGTCGGACAGCGCCAGCTCCTTGGCCGAACACAGCATGCCGAAGCTGTCGACCCCGCGCAGCTTGGCCTCGGTGATCGCCAGCCCGCCCGGCAGCACGGCGCCGACCAGCGCGCACGGCACCTTGATGCCGACGCGCGCGTTCGGCGCGCCGCAGACAATCTGCAGCAGCCGGCCCTCGCCGGCGTCGACCTCGCAGACCTGCAGGCGGTCGGCCTGCGGATGGCGCTCGGCCTTGACGATGAGGCCGACGACGACGCCCTCGATCGTTTCGGTCATCGCCGGCTCGATCTCGAGTTCGAGGCCGCCCATCACCAGACGCTCGGCGACCTGCTCGATGGTGGCTGCCGGGTTGACCCATTCGCGCAGCCAGTTTTCGCTCAGTTTCATGATCTCGATCCTGTGTTCTTCGTTGGCGACGGCACTTCAGCGGAACTGCTCGAGGAAGCGCAGATCGTTGTTGAAGAACAGACGCAGGTCGTCGACGCCGTAGCGCAGCATCGCCATGCGTTCCATGCCCATGCCGAACGCGTAGCCCGAATATTTCTCGGAATCGATGCCGACGGCTTCGAGCACCTTCGGATGCACCACGCCGCAGCCGAGCACCTCCAGCCAGCGCCAGCCGCCGTCGGGCAGCGTCCACTTGATGTGCACGTCGGCGCCGGGTTCGACGAACGGGAAGTACGACGGACGGAACAGGGCTTCGACGTCGCGCTCGAAGAAGCGCGACAGGAAGTTCTGGATGTCGTACTTGAGGTCGGCCAGCGATACCTTCTCGGCGACGTAGAGGCCCTCCATCTGATGGAACATCGGGCTGTGCGTGCGATCCGAGTCGACGCGATAGACGCGGCCCGGGCAGATGATGCGGATCGGCGGCTGCCGCTTCTGCATCGTGCGGATCTGCACCGGGCTGGTGTGCGTGCGCAGCAGGCGCGCGCCGTTCAGCACGTAGAAGGTATCCGCCATCGCCCGCGCCGGATGCGCGTCCGGAATGTTGAGCGCGCCGAAATTGTGGAAGTCGTCCTCGATCTCCGGGCCCTCGACCATCTCGAAGCCCATCTCGCCGAAGATTTCGGCGACGCGGTTGATCGTGCGCGTGATCGGATGCAGGCCGCCGCCGGCTTCGCCGCGACCGGGCAGGGTGACGTCGATGCGCTCCGAAGCCAGGCGCGCTTCGAGTTCGGCGCTGGCCAGCGCCAGGCCGCGCGCTTCGAGCGCCGCGGCCAGCGTTTCCTTGGCGCGGTTGACGCGCTCGCCGTAGGCCTTGCGCTCGTCGGGGGCCATGCCGCCGAGTTGCTTGAGCAGCTCGGTGACGCGGCCCTTCTTGCCGAGCAGGTCGACGCGCAGCGCCTCGAGCGCGCGACCTTCGCCGCAGGCGGCGATGTCGGCCTGCGCCTGCTGCACCAGTTCTTCGAGTTGGTCAGTCATGTCCGGGTTCTTGAAAACGAAAAAGGGGAACGGCAGGGCGCCGCTCCCCTTTCGCAACAGCTTTGGTCAACGACAGAAGGCTGTGCTTAGGCGACGCCGAGCTGGGCTTTCGCCTGGGCCACCAGAGTCGCGAACGCCGCCTTGTCGTGAATCGCCATGTCCGCGAGGACCTTGCGATCGAGGGCGACGCCGGCCTTGGCGAGCCCGTTGATAAATCGGCTGTACGACAGGCCGAGTTCCTTGGCCGCCGCGCCGATGCGCACGATCCACAGCGAACGGAATTCGCGCTTCTTGACGCGACGGTCGCGGTAGGCGTACTGGCCCGACTTGATGACCTGCTCCTTGGCGGAGCGGAATTGGCGCGATTTGGCGCCGTAGTAGCCCTTGGCCTTCTTCAGGACTTTCTTGTGCTTGGCGCGGGCGGTAACACCACGTTTGACGCGTGCCATGTGCTATCTCCTCGCTTAAGCGTACGGCAGCATGATGCGGACTTCGCGGACGTCCGACGCGTGAATCTGCGCCTCGCCACGGAGCTGACGGATGCGCTTGCCCGACTTCTTGGTCAGGATGTGGCGCTTGTGCGAGTGAGAGCGCTTGAAGCCGCCCTTACCAGTCTTGGAAAAGCGCTTGGCCGCGCTCTTCACGGTTTTCATCTTCGGCATGACTAACTCCTTTTCTCGAACCACATTGCCGGTTTCACGTCCTTGCCAGGGAGCTGACCGGGCCTTCCCCGACGGGGAAGGACTTTTTCTCGAGTTCGGGCCTGGCTGCGACCCTGTCCCGCTTCATCGGGGATGACTCCCCGCTGATCGTGCGGGCCGGCGTGCCGGCCCGCGTGTTCTCACTTCTTCTTCGTCGACATGACCATCACCGACTGGCGGCCTTCCATCTTCGGATGCTGCTCGACGGCCGCCAGCTCGGCGAGTTCCGTCTTCAGGCGTTCCATGACCTGCATGCCGAGTTCCTGGTGCGCCATCTCGCGGCCGCGGAAGCGGACCACGATCTTCACCTTGTCGCCTTCTTCCAGGAAGCCCTTGATCTGGCGCAGCTTGGTCTGGAAGTCCGCGTCCTCGGTGCCGGGCCGGAACTTGATCTCCTTGATCTGGATCTGCTTCTGCTTCTTCTTCGCAGCGTGCGCGGCCTTGTCCTTCTGATAAAGGTACTTGCCGTAGTCCATGATCTTGCAGACCGGCGGCTCCGCGTTCGGCGAAACCTCGACCAGATCGAGACCGGCTTCCTCGGCCTTGGCGATGGCGTCGCGCGTCAGCATGATGCCGACTTGCTCACCATCATCCGCAATCACGCGGACCCGCGGCGCCGTGATCTGGTGGTTGCGCCGATCTTCACGTTCAAAAGCGATGCGACATCTCCTGATGTATCCGCCCACCGGGGACGGACCGGATACTCGTGCGGTGGACAGGAAATGCCCATCCGGTTCGAGGACAAGGGCGCGCATTCTACGGACCTGCGGTCCTTCTCTCAAGGGCAATCAAGCGCTTCCGCCTTGCCGCTCGTGCTCCCTGATGGCGGCCATCAGCCGGCCGGCGGCCTCAAGCGCGGCGGCCGGCGGGCCGCTAAGAGGGCATGCGGTACGGGTCGGGACGGCATCAGGATGGGTGCCGCCGCAGCCATTTTCGACAAGGATCATCGGGATATCCGGCTCTTGCGCCCCAGAACCCCCTCCTGGCTCGTCACCTTCCTGGTGGCCGTCGTGCTGCCGCTGCTGGCCTGGACGCTGTGCCTGTGGCTGGCGCTCGGGCCGCTCGCCGCGCCGCTGCATGATCTCGATCAGGCCCTGCGGCCGCCGGCGCCGGCCGCGCAACGGGGCGCGCCATAGGCAGTGCGGAGCGGGCGTGCGACGATCGCCGCCTCACTTGCACGTCCGAAATGCCATGAACGATGTCATTGTTTCCGCCCGCCTCCCGGCCTCGTTGCCGCACAACGAAGTGCAGGTGGTCGAGGCCGGCGAGGGCAACTACGTACGTCAGCTGCGGATGGGCTCGCACTTCGCGCTCGCCGACGAGCCGCTCGACGTCGGCGGCCGGGACGCCGGTCCCAATCCGTACGAGTATCTGCTCGCCGCGCTCGGCAGCTGCACCAGCATCACGCTGCGCATGTATGCGGATCTGAAGAAGCTGCCGCTGACGCGCGTCACCGTCCAGCTCAAGCACCGCAAGATCCACGCGCGCGACTGCGCGGAATGCGCCGGGCAGGCGGCGCCGAATGCCAAGATCGACGAGATCGAGCGGCACATCGTGCTCGAGGGGCCGCTCAGCGACGAGCAGCGCCAGCGCCTGCTGGAGATCGCCAACCGCTGCCCGGTCCATCAGACGCTGATGTCGGACATCCGCATCACCACGGCGCTCGTCGCCGAGTTCTAGGCCGGACGCACGGGCAGCAGGCCGCCGACGAGCAGGCCGGCCATGCTGAGCAGATAGCCGAGCGCCACATGGCGCGCCGCGGTGCGGCCGCCGATGCCGGCGACCAGGCCGAGCTTGAAGATCAGGTTGGCGCCGAACGCGGTCAGCACGACGCCGAGCGCGGTTGCCGCGGCGACCTGGCCGCCGCCGAACAGGCGCAGCGTCGACAGGGTGATCGCATCAACGTCGGTCAGTCCGGAGATCGCGGCGACCGCGTAGAGACCGCCGGTGCCGAAGCTGTGATGGGCGGCGGCGGTGACGACCAGGACCAGCGCGAACAGCGCCGCGAAGCCCAGCGCCGCCTTCAGCTCGGCAGGATTGGTCACGCTCATCGCCACCTCTGGCTGTTCGGCCGGCAGGCGCCGCCACAGCCACAGCGGCGCGATCAGGCCGCCGGCGAGTCCGCCGGCGATGACTGGCAGCAGCGACGGCAGGATTGCCGGCGCGGCGATGCCGGCCAGCACGGCGAGCCGCAGCAGCACGGTCTGGTTGGCGAGCAGGATGCCGAGCGCCGCCAGTTCCGGCGGCACGCCGGCGCCGCGCGTCTGGCGCGACAGCGCCAGGGTCGTCGCGGTGCTCGACACCAGGCCGCCGAGCAGACCGGTGATCGCGACCGCGCGGTGATCGTCGAACAGGCGCAGCGCGGCGTAGCCGCACAGGTTCATCGCGCAGATCAGCACCGCGAACTGGCCGACACGCGCCGGATTGACGGCCGCGAACGGCCCGAAGCCGCGATCCGGCAGCAAGGGCAGCGCCACGAAGGCGAGCACCGCGAACTGCAGGAACGACAGCAGCTCCTCGCGCGTCAGGCGGTGCGTGATGCCGTGCAACTCGGTCTTGAAGTAGAGCAGCAGGGTCACGACCACCGCGATGGCGACGGCGATGTAGGTGGCGTGATAGACGAGCATCGCGCCGAGCAGGAAGCACAACACGAAGGCGATGCCGGTCGTCGTGCCGGGGTCGCGGGCGTGCTCGGGATCGCGCAGGTCGGCGGCCAGCCACAGCGCGACGACGCCGAGCAGCGCGACCGGCAGCAGCCACGGCGTTCCGCTCTCGCGCGCCAGCCAGGCCGCGGTGGTGCCGGACAGCGCGATCAGCGCGAAGCTGCGCAGGCCGGCGCTGCCGGCGTCGGCGCGCTCGCGCTCGACGCCGATCAGCAGGCCGATGCCGAGGCTGATCAGGTACGCGCGAAGGATCGCAGGGTCGTCCACGAGCGGGCCTTCTCGGGCGGGACTTCGAGCACCACGCGCACGCAGCCCGGGTCGTCCGGGTGGCGTTCGCGGTGGAAGCCGAGGCTGTGCGAGAGCGCCAGCATCGGCGCGTTCTCCAGCAGCACGTCGCCGTAGATGCGGCGGATGCCGCGCTGCGCGCCGTAGTCGAGGATCGCGCGCATCAGCTGGCGACCGAGACCGAGGCCGGCGAAGTTGTGGTGCACCAGTGCCGCGAACTCGGCTTCGCTGCCGGTCGGATCGGACACCAGCGTCGAGACGCCGGCGAGCTCCCCGGGCCGCGAGTCGGCTTCGGCGACGAAGGTCATCTCGCGGTCGTAATCGATCTGCGACATGCGTGCCGCCATCGTGTGCGTGAACTGGCGGATGTAGCGGAAGAAGCGCAGGCGGATTTCCTCCGGGTCGAGCTCGGAGAGCATGCGGATCAGCGCCGGTTCGTCGGTCGGCCGGATCACGCGCAGCAGCATCTGGCGCTCGCCCTTGAGCGGGGCGACGCGCGCCAGCGCGCTCGGGTACGGCGCCAGCGCCAGGCGGTCGCGCTCGCTCGGCGGTTCGGCTTCGGCGACCAGGCGCGCGTAGCCGATCTCGGCGATGCCGTCGGCCGGCAGCAGGCGCACGTCGGCCTCGAGCAGGCGCGGCTGCTCGACGGCGAGCTGCGACAGGCGCGCGACCGCGGTCGCGTAGTCCGACGCGCGCAGGCCGAGCGGCGCGTTGACGCGCGAGCCGAGGCCGATCTCGCCGAGCATCGTCGTCGCCAGCACGTCGTCGACCGGCGGCAGGGCATAGGTGGTCGGTGCCGCCGCCGACGCCGGGTCGAGGCGGACCTCGATGTAGACCCCCATTTCCGGATGGCGCTTGAGCTTGACGCGCAAGCCGCGGCCGGCCGCTTCGGCCCAGGCGGCCGGCTGCAGGCCGTAGCCGCTCAGCAGCTCGGCGGCATCGGCGGCCGGCAGTACCCAGCTGCCCTTGAGCTTGGCCGGCACCGGCAGCGCCGGCGGCTCGCGGCCGTGCGCGAGCGGGTCGAGCGTCGGCGTCCGCATCAGCAGTTCCTGCGTGCGGCGATGCTCACGGCGGTAGCGCAGCGCGCGCGCCGCGGCCTCGACCGAGGCGAACGCGGCGATGCCGCCTTCGGCGCAGCGGCGCAGCGCCGGCGCGGCGCGGGCCTGGCCGAGGAACACGACGACCAGGCGCTCGCGCAGCCGCGCCGTGACCAGGCGCTGGGCGAAGGCTTCGTCGTCGCGGCCCGGTGCCGGGCTGCGCACGAACATCACCATGTCGACGCCGGGCGCGGCCAGCGTCGCGCGCAACGCGTCGAGGGTCTGTTCGTCGGAGGCGAGGCCGACGTCGAGCCACTGCGCGCCGCTCTGCACTTCAGGCAGAAGCTCGCGCAGCTGGGTCCAGGCGCCGTCGCTCGGTGCTGCCGGCGTCAGGCCTTCGCGCCACAGCGAGGCGCGGGCGAGCTGGCAGATGCCGTTGCCGGTGCCGACCACGGCGATGCGGCCCTGCATCGCTTCGCCGATGCGCGACATCGCGGCGAGCGCGCTGAAGATCGCGGTGATGCGGTCGACCTCGACGAGGCCGGCGCGGCGGAACGCCGCCGACAGTACCGGATCGGTCGGCTGCGCGGCGTCGTCGTGCGCGTCCGGCGTCTGCAGCACGACGACCGGCTTGCTGCGCGCGCAGGCGCGCGCCGCCGACATGAACTTGCGCGGGCTGTGGATGTGCGAGAGCTGCAGGACCACGGCCTGCGTGCTCGGATCGAGCGCGGCGTAGTCGAGCAGGTCGGCGACGTCGACGTCGGCCTCGCCGCCGGTCACCGCGATCCACGAGAAGCCGAGCGCATGGCCGGCCGCCCAGTCGAGCGCGGCGGCGGCGATCGAGCGCGACTGCGCGATCAGCGCCGTCGTGCCGGCGGCCGGCAGGCCCCAGGCCGACAGGCTCAGCGTGCGCGCGTGCGCGGCGCCGGAGCTGCCGGGGCCGAGCACGCGCAGCGTCTCGTCGCGACCGGCGCGCAGGATCGCCTCGGGCACTGGCGTGTCCGGCAGCCAGATCAGCGCGCGGCAGCCCTGCTCGGTCAGGCCGCGCACCAGTGATGGCGTCATCTCGGCGGCGTCGAAGACGATGCCGAGTTCGTAGTTGGTGGCGTCGCGGATCTTGCCCAGCGTGCGCCAGCCGTCGAGCGTGTGCGCGTAGAGCGCGCGATACGCGTCGGGCAGCGCGGTCAGGCGGCGCAGCATTTCCTCGGCCGGCACGTCGGCCGGACGGCCGATGCCGAGCACCGCCTTCGGGCGGAAGAAGGATTCGACGTGGCGGATCGTCATGCGGGCAGCTCGTCTCCGCCGACGAACGGCGTCAGGAACGATTCGACGCTGCGCGCCAGCGCCGTCAGGTCGTAGCCACCCTCCAGCGTCGCCAGCACGCGTCCCTGGGCGGTGACCGCGGCGATGTCGCGGATCAGCGTGCCGAGCCACTGGAAGTCGCCGTACTGCAGGCGCAGGTCGCCGAGCGGGTCGGCGAGGTGCGCGTCGAAGCCGGCGGAGACCAGCAGCATCTGCGGGCGCTGCGCTTCGAGCGCCGGCAGCCAGTGCTCGACGACCTTGGCGCGGAACGCCGGGCCGTCGGTATACGGCTTGAGCGGCACGTCGACGAGGTTCTGCGCGTGCAGCACGCCGCTCCAGTACGGATAGAGCGGATGCTGGTAGGTCGACAGCAGCAGCGCGCGCGGCTCGTCGAGGAAGCAGTCGGCGGTGCCGTTGCCGTAATGCAGGTCGAAGTCGAGCACGGCGACGCGCTCCAGGCCGCGCGACAGCGCGTACTTGGCGGCGACCGCGACATTGTTGAAGTAGCAGAAGCCCATCGCGCGCGTGCGCTCGGCGTGATGGCCGGGCGGCCGCACCGCGCAGAACGCGAGGCTGGTGCGGCCCTCGAGCAGCAGGTCGACGCCGAGCACACCGGCGCCGGCGGCGCGCAGCGCGGCGGCGACGGTGTGTTCGGTGACCGCGGTGTCGCCGTCGATGTCGTGCCGCACCGTGCCGGTGTCGCGCAGCGACAGGATGTGGTGGATGTGGGCGCCGTTGTGGGCGCGCGCGAGATCGTCGTAGCGCGCTTCGGGAGCCTCGTGATGTTGCATGAAGTCGGCGTAGCCGCAGGCGATCATGCGGTCCTCGATCGCCGCCAGCCGCCGCGGCGACTCCGGGTGATCGGGCGCGATCTCGTGGCGCCGGCATTCGGCGTGCGTGATCCAGGCGACGGGCAGCGAAGCGGGCATGGCGGGGGCGAGCGGGCTCTCTGGGGGCGGCGAGTCGCCCCATTCTGCCGGACTCGCGCCGGCCCGGCACTCCGTACTGGCCGCAATTCATGCGCCGTTTGAGGGGCGGCTGAAGCCCCGGGGCCAAGCCTATGCTCGGATCGACCTATCGCCGGAGATGACGATGCCGTCCGCCACGCCGCCGCTGCAGCTCGATCCCTACGATCATCGCTTTCACTGGGACCCGTATCCCACGTACGCGGCGCTGCGCGAACACGATCCGGTGCATTACAACGCCGCGCTCGACCTGTGGTTCCTGACCAAGTGGGACGACGTCTACCAGGCCTTCCGCGATTTCAGGACCTTCATCAACACCGGCGCGACTTCGCTCGAGAAGGGCTCGACCGAGAAGCTGCCGTATCCGATGTTCATCTTCAGCGATCCGCCCGAGCACACGCGCGTGCGCAATCTGTTCATGCCGCTGATGACGCCGGCGGCGGTGCAGACGATGGAGGCGTACATCCGCGCGCAGGCGCGGCGGCTGCTGCAGCGGCACGCGCCGGGCGGCCGCTTCGATTTCGTCGCCGATCTCGGCTGCTATCTGCCGATGGACGTGATCTCGACGCTGACGGCGGTGCCGGTCGAGGATCAGGACCGGGTGCGCGGCTGGGCCGACGACCTGATCGCCCGCGAGGACAAGCAGCACGATCTGTCCGAGCGCAACGTGCAGGGCTTCATCAGCATGGCGACCTATTTCGAGGGCCATCGTGCCAAGCATCGGGCGCTGCCGCCGGGGCAGGATCTGCTCGGCGTGATGCTGCGCGCCGAGCAGGACGGCCGCCTCACGCAGGCGCAGGTGGTCGGCACGCTGATCCTGCTGGCGATCGCCGGCAACGAGACCACGACCAAGCTGATCGGCAACATGGCCTACCGCCTCTGGCAGCATCCCGAGCAGCGCCGGCTGCTGGTCGAGAACCCGGCGCTGATCGCCGGCGCGGTCGAGGAAACGCTGCGTTTCGACGGCTCCTCGCAGATCATCGTGCGCCGCGTCGGCCGGGACGTGACGCTGCGCGGCAAGCCGCTGCGCCAGGGCGACCGCGTCGGCCTGTGCATCATTTCCGCCAATCGCGACGCCGACAAATATCCGAACCCCGACGTCTACGACGTGCGCCGCGGCGCGCGCGATCATCTGGCGTTCGGCCTGGGCATCCATGCCTGTCTCGGCTCGGCGCTCGCGCGCCTGGAAGCGCGCGTGGTGTTCGAGGAAATCCTGAAAGTGATGCCCGACTACGAGATCGACGAGTCGGGCCTGCAGCGCGCGCACAATCCCAACGTTCGCGGCTTCACGCACGTGCCGGCGCGCTTCGCGCCGCGCTGAGCGCTCCGCACCGCAGGCGCCGCGGAACGCCGGGTCCGCTGCGGCCGCCGCGATCGGGGATGGCGGCGGCGTAAGATGGCGGGCAAGCGCCTCGCTCCACGACCCGGGATCCCGCCATGCCGACGTTTCCGTTTCGCGCCATCCTCGCCGCCGCCGGCCTCGCCACGCTGGTCGCCTGCGCGGCAGTGACGCCGTACCAGCCCGCGCGCAAGGGCTATGGATATTCGGCGCAGATGCTCGAGACCAACCGCTACCGCGTGAGCTTCACCGGCAGCTCCGAGACGCCGCGGCAGACCGTCGAGAACTACCTGCTGTACCAGGCAGCGGAAGTCACGCTGAACAGCGGCAACGACTACTTCATCGTCGCCGCCAGCTCGACCAGCGCCAAGCCCGGCAGCGGGCCGAGCTTCAGCGTCGGGGTCGGCGGTTTCGGCTTCGGTTCGCACAGCGGCGTCGGCGTCGGGGTCGGCACCGAGACCGGCGGCAGCCAGAAGGCCGAGTACAGCGCACAGGCCGAGATCCTGACGTTCAAGGGGGCCAAGCCCGCCGACAATCCTCAGGCCTTCGACGCGCGCGAGGTCAAGGCCAATCTTGAAGCGCAGATCGTGCGGCCGGCGACGCCCTGAGACGCCGCTGGCGGGGGCACTCAGCCGCCGAAGTCCGGGACGGCGGCGAAGGCGATCGGCACCTGCGGCGGTTCCGCCCAGGGCTCGGCGCGGGCCTCGGCGAGTATCCACTCGCGGAACGCGGCGACCGAAGGCTCGTCCTGGTTCTCGCGGCTGTAGACCAGGTAGTAGCTGGCGCCGGTCGGCAGGCTCAGCGGGAACGGCGCGACCAGACTGCCTTCGGCGAATTCTCCGACCGCCATGATCGGGATGCCGAGCACCACGCCGAGGCCGTCGGCCGCGGCCTGCATCGCCAGCGTCACGTGATTGAAAGTCGGGCCGCGCCGCGTGTTGACGCCGCGCACGCCGGCGGCCTTCAGCCACGAGGTCCAGTTCGGCCGGCCGACGTCGACCATCGCGATGTCGTTCTCGTAGTGCAGCAGCGTGTGGTGGCGCAGATCGTCCGGCGTGCGCAGCGGATTGGTCCCTTCGAGCAGGCGCGGACTGCACATCGGCAGGGCATACGAGTCGAACAGCTTGTGCACGACGTAGCCCGGATAGTCGCCGTCGCCGAAGCGGATCGCGACGTCGCCGCCCTCGAGCAGATTGGCGCCCTGGTCGAGCTCGCCGCGCGCGCGATCGACCAAGGTCTGTCGCGCCGAGATGCGCAGGTCGAGGTCCGGATTGCGATCGCGGAAGCCGGCCAGCTTGGGAATCAGCCACTTCGAGGCCAGCGCCGGCGGCACGCTCAGCATCAGGCGGCCGGCATGGGCCAGGTGCTGCGCCGCCGCGACCGCGTCGGCCATCTGCGCGAACGCGGCCGTCAGCTTGGGCAGGCAGGCTTCGCCGGCCGGCGTCAGGGCGATGCGGCGCGGCATGCGCTTGAACAGCGCCACGCCCAGGTGTTCCTCGAGCGCCTTGATCTGGTGGCTGATCGCCGCCGGCGTGACGTGCAGCTCCTGCGCCGCCTTGTACACGCTGCAGTGGCGTGCGGCGGCTTCGAAGGCACGAAGCGCATTGAGCGGCGGAAGGCGCATGACGGGCGGCGGATCTCGACAGACAGGCGGGAACGACGGGGAGGGTGCCGGTGCGGTCGTCCGGTCGTCCGACGCCAGCATCGCGCCGCCTCACCGCAGCCGGCGTGCATGATGACGGAAAGCCTGCGCCGCTGCACGCGGCACGCGCCGGCGTTCTGCGATGCGCTGCGCAGTCGCGCGCGGCGCTATGCGGCGTCGGCCAGCGCGCTCGCCATCAGCTCGAAGCGGTCGTTGCCCCAGAACATCGCATCGCCGATGAAGAAGGTCGGCGCGCCGAACGCGCCGCGCTGCACCGCCTCGTCGGTATAGGCCTTCAGCTGCTCCTTGGCTTCCGGCGTCTGCGCGCGGGCCAGCAGATCCGGGCCATCGAAGCCGAGTTCGGCGGCGAGCGCGGCCAGCACCGGCGGCTGGCTGATGTCGAGATTGCGCGTCCAGTAGGCGTCGAGGCTGGCGCGCGCCCAGCGCGCGCGGTCCTCGCCGCCGAGCGCGCTGGCGATGCGCTGGGCATTCAGCGTCGACACCGGGAACGGGCTCGGCACCTGCAGCGGCACGCCGTAATGGCGCGCCCAGCGCTGCAGGTCGGCGAACATGTACTGGCCCTTGGCCGGAACCGTCAGCGGCGCGCGGTTGCCGCAGGCTTCGAACAGCTTGCCGAGCAGCACCGGCTTCCAGACGAGCGCGGCGCCGTGCTCGGCAGCGAAGCGCTCGATCCGCGTCGCGGCGAGGTAGGTGTAGGGACTGACGGCGTCCCAGTAGAACTCGATCGTCGCCATCGCGGCGGGCTCCTCTGCGCTTGTTCTTCCGTGCAGGCCGGTTTCAGGCAGTCTGTCACGCGTCGCAGCGGCGGCACAACTTGTGCTTCAGCCGTCGGCGGACGGGGCGTGACGAAGCCCTGCGGGCTGCCTACACTGGCGCCCCTCTGCAAGGTAGGAATCATGACGTACTGTTGTGCGATCAAGGTGAACGACGGACTGGTGTTCGCGGGCGATACGCGGACCAGCGCCGGCGTCGACGACGTGCGGACGTATAACAAGGTCCACGTCTTCGAGTTCCCGGGCGACCGCGTCTTCGTGCTGCTGTCGGCCGGCAATCTGGCGACGACGCAGGCGGTGCTGGCCCACATCAGGCGCGATCTCGAAGAGCCGGTGGTGCCGATGAGCCTGCGCCTGGCGCGCTACATGTTTGACGCCGCCGAATACATTGGCTCGCTGTCGGTGAGTGCGCAGAAGCATGTCGCCCAGCAGACGCAGTACAGCAGCGTCGACCTGCGCACGACCTTCATCCTCGGTGGCCAGATCCAGGGCGAGGAGCCGGCGATCTACATGATCTATCCGGAAGGCAACTGCATCGCCTCGTCGCCGGAGACGCCGTTCCTGCAGATCGGCGAGAGCAAGTACGGCAAGCCGATCCTCGACCGCGTGATCCGTCCGCCGGTGCCGCTCGAGGACGCCGCCCGCTGCGCGCTGGTCTCGATCGACTCGACGATGCGCTCGAACATCTCGGTCGGTCCGCCGATCGATCTGGCGATCCTGCCGCGCGACGCGCTGCGCATCACGCACCGGCTGCGCCTCGACCTCGACACGCCGTTCTACGCGCAGCTGCGCGAGTCCTGGGGGCGACAGCTGGTCGCCGCGTTCCGCAATCTGCCGAAATTCGACTGGGAAACGCCGGACGCGCAGGGGCGGCTGCTCGACGCCAACGACTGAGGCCGGCGCCCGCCGCGGAGCGGCGGGGTGCCCGGCGTGCGCGGGCTCAGCTGTAGGCCAGCTGGCGCTGCGTAGGCGCGGTGCCGGGATCGAGCTGGAAGTAGCTCTTTGCCAGCGACTCGTGCACGGCGCCGATGCCGACCTGGATCTCGTCGATCCACTCGTGCAGACCCTGATCGAGCAGGCGCTCGAAATTGGCGTCCTGGATCAGCGCGCGGATGCGGTCGATCGAGCGCTCGCTGGCGCGGTTGTGCGGCAGGTTCGGCAGCGTCCGGCCGATGTGATTGAGGCAGAACATCACCGAACGCGGGAAGTCGCGGTTCTGCAGCAGGAAGCGCAGCACGGCAGGGCCGCTGACGCGGATCTTCTCGTGCCGGCGATAGGCCTGGTAGGCCATCAGCGAGCGCAGCACGCTCATCCACTGGATCTGCACGAACGGCCGCAATTCCTCGGCGGTGCGGGCACGGATCAGGTCGACGGTGCGAACGTCGACGATGCGCGTCGTCATGTCGGCCTGTTCGAGGCTGAGACCGATCTGCAGGAAGTGATAGCCGACATCGTGCGTCATGTTGGCGGCCAGCATGCCGCGCAGCAGCAGGATGCCGTCGATGACGCGGTCGAGGCCGGCCTGCCGGTGGGCACGCGGCAGATGCTTCTCGCCCTTCTCCTGCAGGAACAGGTGCAGGGCGTTGATCTGCTCCCAGGCGTCGCGCGGCGTGCTGTCGCGAACGGTGCGCAGGATCTCGCGGGCATGGCCGACCGAGGCGGCGATCGAGCTGCTGTTCTCGGGATCGGTGATCAGAAAGCGCACGACCTGCGCTTCGGAGTCGTCGGCGTAGAGACTCTCGAACGCGTGGTTGGCGCCGAGGATGTCGACCAGCGGCGACCAGCCGAGCGCCATGCCGCGCGGCAGGTCGAGCAGCAGGTGCGAGTGGACGCTGACGAGGCGTGCGGTGTTTTCGGCGCGAGCCAGGTAGCGGCCCAGCCAGTACAGGTTGTCGGCGACGCGGGATAACACTTAAGCGGCCTCCAGATCGACGATCCAGGTGTCCTTGGCGCCGCCGCCCTGCGAGCTGTTGACGACCAGCGAACCCTTGGTCATCGCCACGCGGGTCAGCCCGCCGGTGGTGACGTAGGTGCTGTCGCCGCGCGACAGGATGAACGGGCGCAGGTCGAGATGACGTGGCTCGATGCTGCCGTCGGCCAGCGTCGGCGCGGTCGACAGCGCCAGCGTCGGCTGTGCCATGTAGTTGCGCGGGTTGGCGACGATCAGCTCGCGGAACTTGTCGCGTTCCTTCTTCGTCGCCCGCGGTCCGATCAGCATGCCGTAGCCGCCGGACTCGTTGGCCGGCTTGACGACCAGCTGGTCGAGGTGGTCGAGCACGTAGCTGCGGTCATGCTCGTCCATGCACAGGTAGCTCGGCACGTTCGGCAGGATCGGTTCCTCGCCGAGGTAATAGCGGATCATCTTCGGCACGAAGGCGTAGACCACCTTGTCGTCGGCGACGCCGGCACCGGGCGCGTTGACCAGCGCGACCTTGCCGGCGATCCAGGCCCGCATCAGGCCCGGCACGCCGAGGATCGAGTCCGGGCGGAAGGCCTCGGGGTCGAGGAACAGGTCGTCGACGCGGCGGTAGATCACGTCGACGCGCTTCGGCCCGTAGACGGTGCGCATGTAGACGCAGTTGTCGTCGCCGACGAACAGGTCCTGGCCCTCGACCAGCTCGATGCCCATCTGCTGCGCCAGCCAGGAGTGCTCGAAGTAGGCCGAGTTGTAGATGCCCGGCGTCAGCAGCGCGATCGACGGCGTGTCGCCGGGCCGCGGCGACATCGCCGCCAGCATGTCGTAGAGCTGGGCGGGGTAGTCGTCGACCGGCAGGATCGCGCCGGTCTGGAACAGCTCCGGGAACACGCGCTTGGTGACCTGGCGGTTCTCGACCATGTAGCTCACGCCGGACGGCACGCGCAGGTTGTCCTCGAGCACGTACAGCGTGCCGTCGAGGTCACGGACCAGGTCCGAGCCGCAGATATGGGCCCAGACGCCGTGGCGCGGCCGGATGCCGACGCACTGTGGCCGGAAATTGACCGATTCGGCGAGCAGCTCGGCCGGGAAGATCTTGTCCCTGACGATCTTCTGCGCGCCGTAGATGTCCTGGATGAACAGGTTCAGTGCGCGCACCCGCTGCTGCAGGCCGGCCTCGGTCCTGCTCCATTCCGTCTTCGGCAGCGTGCGCGGGATGATGTCGAACGGCCACGAGCGGTCGACGTTGCGGCCTTCCGAGTACACGGTGAAGGTGATGCCCATTACCTTGATCGCCAGCTCCGCGGCCAGGCGCCGCTCGGCGAGCTCCTCGGGCGTCAGGCTGCCGAGGTAATGGACGAGATGCTGCGCGGCGGGACGGGGCTGGCCGGGCGCGGCCATCAACTCGTCGTAATAGTCCTTGCAGCGGTACTGACTCCAGTCGATGGCCATGCGGTGGCTGAGCGTTTCCGTATCGAGTCGTGATGACAGCGATGAAGCAAAACGCGAGCCAACGGCCGCGATACGGCTGGAGGCGATCCGAACTGTGTAGAATTCCGCAATCTCTCTTGCAAGATCATGACGTCCATCAAAGCGCTGGAATTCAAGGGCCGCATGCTGTCGCTGACGCGCGCCCGCGTGCTCGATCCCGACCTTGCGGCCATCGGCGCCCAGCTGCGCGATTTTGCCCGGCAGATGCCGCAGGCCGTGCAGGGCATGCCGATCATTCTCGAAGCCGACGCGCCGATGGACCTCGGCGGCGTGCTGGCGGCGCTGCGCGGGGTGGGCATGCAGCCGATCGGCGTCGGCGACGGCCCGCTCGCCGAATCGGCGCGCAGCTGGGGCCTCGCCGTGCTGCCGCCGGAAGGCGCCAAGTCGCGGCCGCTGCCGGCCGCCGTCGCGGCACCCGCTCCGGCGCCCGCTGCCGCCGAGCCGGCGCCGGCGCCGGCCGCCGGCGCCCGCAAGCCGACGCGCATCGTCACCGATCCGGTCCGTTCCGGGCAGCAGATTTATGCCGCCGACGGCGATCTGATCGTCACCTCGACGGTCAGTCCCGGCGCCGAGGTGGTGGCCGACGGCTGCGTCCATATCTACGGCGCGCTGCGCGGCCGGGCGATCGCCGGCGCCCGTGGCGAGACCACCGCGCGGGTGTTCTGCCGCCGCTTCGAGGCCGAGCTGGTGGCGGTGGCCGGCGTCTACGCCGTCGCCGAGCAGATGCAGGGCGATCTGCGCGGCAAGCCGGCGCAGGTGCTGCTGGCCGATGGCAAGCTTAAGATCGAACGACTGGACTGGTGAGCCCGTCTCGCCGGTCCGCAGAACCCAACCCTTAGGGAAGACCCCGTGGCAAAAATCGTCGTAGTGACCTCTGGCAAGGGCGGCGTCGGCAAGACGACGACCAGCGCGTCGTTCTCGACCGGCCTTGCGATGCGCGGCCACAAGACCGTCGTCATCGATTTCGACGTCGGCCTGCGCAATCTCGACCTCATCATGGGTTGCGAGCGCCGCGTCGTGTTCGACTTCGTCAACGTCATCAATGGCGAGGCGAACCTGCGCCAGGCCTTGATCAAGGACAAGATGCACGAGAACCTCTACATCCTCGCCGCCAGCCAGACGCGCGACAAGGATGCGCTGACCGAGGCCGGCGTCGAGCGCGTGCTCAATGAGCTCGCCAAGGAATTCGACTACATCGTCTGCGATTCGCCGGCCGGCATCGAGCGCGGCGCGCATCTGGCGATGTATTTCGCCGACGAGGCTCTGGTCGTCACCAATCCGGAAGTTTCCAGCGTGCGCGACTCCGATCGCGTGCTCGGCCTGCTGTCGAGCAAGACGCGCAAGGTCGAAAAGGGCGAGGGCCGCGTCAAGGAGCATCTGGTCCTGACGCGCTACAACCCGGCGCGCGTCGCCAAGGGCGAGATGCTGTCGGTCGACGACGTCCGGGAGATCCTCGCGATCCCGCTGCTCGGCGTGATTCCGGAATCGCCGGCAGTGCTGACTTCGTCGAACGCCGGCTCGCCGGTGATCGTCAACAAGGAAACCGACGCCGGCCGCGCCTACGATGATCTCGTCGCCCGCTTCCTCGGCGAGGCGCGCGAGCACCGTTTCATCACCGCCGAGAAGAAGGGTCTGCTCGGCCGCATCTTCGGGACCTGACGCAATGGCGATGGACTGGCTGAAATTTTTACGCGGCGAGCCGAAGAACACCGCTTCGGTCGCCAAGGAACGGCTCAAGGTCGTCGTCGCGCACCAGCGCGATGGTCGCGCCAACGGCCCGGTCTACCTGCCGATGCTGCGCGAGGAGCTGCTCAACGTCGTGCGCAAGTATGTGCAGGTGCCGGACAACGCCGTGCAGATCAATGTGCAGCGCGAGGATGGCCTCGAAGTGCTGGAGATGAACATCACGCTACCCGAGACCGGCTAGACGGCAGTTTTCCACGCCGTGCAGGATGCGCGGCCGATGTTGCAAGCCGATGCCCGCCGCGTGCGGGCATCGTTGTTTGCGGCCCGGCACATGGCAGGCGCAACGGCGCGCATAAGCTTAGAAGCAAACGTTCCTTGAGCGGTGCGTCGCCGGCCGGCAGACTCGCGCGCCGCCTGTTGCCGGCCGCCCCGGTGCGGGCCGGCACGCGAAAAAATTCGGCGCGACTCACCCGGACGCAGGAGTGCGCCCCCGGGGGATTTTTCTTAAACTGCGCCGCCTTTGGTCGGCTTCTCCCGGGATTTTCGTCGAATGGTTGCTCTCGCTACTGAAACCGTGCTGTCGGTCCGGCACTGGAACGACACGCTGTTCAGCTTCACTTGCACGCGCGATACCTCGCTGCGTTTCCGCAACGGTCAGTTCGTGATGATCGGGCTCGAAGTCAACGGCAAGCCGCTGATGCGCGCCTACAGCATCGCCAGCCCGAACTACGACGAGAATCTCGAGTTCTTCAGCATCAAGGTCGAGAACGGCCCGCTGACCTCGCGGCTGCAGCATCTCAAGGTCGGTGACCAGCTGATCGTCAGTCGCAAGCCGACCGGAACGCTGGTGGTCGACGACCTCAAGCCCGGCAAGCACCTGTTCCTGATCGGCACCGGCACCGGCCTCGCGCCGTTCATGAGCCTGGCGCGCGATCCGGACGTCTACGAGCGCTACGAGAAGATCGTGCTGTTCCACGGCGTGCGCCACGTCAATGACCTCGCGTACTACGAGTACATCACCGAGGAGCTGCCGAACCACGAGTTCCTCGGCGAGCTGGTGCGCGACAAGCTGATCTACTACCCGTCGGTGACGCGCGAGCCGTTCCGCAACCAGGGCCGCATCACCGACCTGATCGAAAGCGGCAAGCTCTGCCAGGACATCGGTCTGCCGCCGATGAATCCGCAGACCGACCGCGTGATGATCTGCGGCAGCCCGTCGCTGCTGACCGATCTCTGCGGCGTGCTCGACCGCCACGGTTTCGAGATCTCGCCGCACATCGGCACGCCGGGCGATTACGTCATCGAGCGCGCCTTCGTCGAGAAGTAAACTCCGTCGGGAAGCGGGCGCCGCCCCGAGCGTCGGCTCGGGGCGGCATTCGCTGTGGGCGTCACTTCACTTCCGCGGCGGGATCCCGGCGTCTTCGTTCTGCGCTTGCCGCCGCACCGATGTGACACCCTTGCGGAAGGTGACTGGCGCGCCATGCTCCGGCGCCTGCGCGGACGGCGCGCATCCGCCGCCGCCCCGCAGCGGCCGCCCTATCGGGCGGCCGGCGGCGACGAGGTATCGATCGAGCGGCTCATCCGCAGCGCGATCAGCGTGACGAGCGCGCCCGACAGCAGGTAGAGCCCGACGTAGCCGACGCCGAGATGCGTGGCGATCTGCAGCGCGACCAGCGGCGCAAAAGCCGCGCCGAGCAGCCAGCCGAAGTCCGAGGTCAGCACGGCGCCGCTGTAGCGGAAGCGGGTGGCGAAGCTCGAGTTGACGATGCCCGAGGCCTGGGCGTGCGTGAAGCCGAGCAGCGCGAAGCCGGCGAGGATGAAGATGTAGGCACCGGTGGTCGTGCCCCTGAGGAACAGCGGCATCAGGCCGGCGACGCTGAATACGGCGATCAGCGCGGCGCCGAAGCCGAAAGTCGTGCGCCGACCGTAGCGGTTGGCGAATTTGCCGGAGATCAGCATCGTCAGCACCGCGAGTCCGGCGCCGCAGATTTCCACGATCAGATATTCGGCGACCGATTCCTTGGTGAACAGCGTGACCCAGGACAGCGGGAAGATCGTCACCAGGTGGAACAGCGCGTAGCTGGCCAGCGGCGCCAGCGCGCCGAGCAGGACATTGCGCCCCTGCAGGCGGAACAGTTCGCCGAGCGGCGAGGGTTCCAGCGCACGGGTTTCGAGCAGGTGCGCGAATTCCGGCGTGACCACCAGGCGCAGGCGCGCGAACAGGGCGACGACGTTGATC
This sequence comes from Solimonas variicoloris DSM 15731, assembly GCF_000382285.1. Lineage (GTDB taxonomy): Bacteria > Pseudomonadota > Gammaproteobacteria > Nevskiales > Nevskiaceae > Solimonas > Solimonas variicoloris. The sequence continues at coordinate 240,664 of NZ_KB907928.1, forward strand.
GCGAAGGCGACGTAGAACGGGAAGCGCCAGCCCCAGTCGTAGAAATCGGCGTCGGCGAGGTTGACGCGCAGGTAGGCGAACACGGCGGCGGCGATGATGAAGCCGATCGGCGCGCCGAGCTGCGGGACCATCGCGTACCAGCCGCGCTGGCTGGCCGGTGCGTTCAGCGCCAGCAGCGACGGCAGGCCGTCCCAGCTGGCACCGAGGCCGATGCCCTGGGCGATGCGGAACAGCGCCAGCAGCAGGATCGCGGTGCCGCCGAGCACGGCGTAGCCCGGCAGGAAGGCGATGCCGGCGGTGGCGGTGCCGAGCACGAACAGCGCGAAGGTCAGCTTGGTGCCGCGGCCGTAGCGGCGGTGGATCAGGCGGGCGAGCAGCGAGCCGAACGGACGGGCGATGAACGCCAGCGCGAACAGCAGGAACGAGTACACGGTGCCCTGGGTCGGATCGGCGAACGAGAAGAAGACCTGCGGGAAGACCAGCGCCGCGGCGATGCCGAACACGAAAAAGTCGAAGAACTCGGAGGTCCGGCCGATGATGACGCCGATGGCGATGTCGCCGGGATGGATGTCGTGGGCGCCGTGCGGCTGCGCCTCGATGGTGTCGGTCAGCGCGCCAGCCGGTGTGGCGGTCTGAAGGTGTGCGTTCATGGTCCTCCTTCTCCGTGAGCCCTCGAGGGCGTCTGTGTTATGGCTCCACTATGAACCGCCGGCAGGCCTTTTGCCAGCGCGTTTCCGGGCCGTGCGGAGCGCTCGTCGGCCCGTTGCCGCCGTCCGGAAATCAATCGCTTGGCGACGCGCAATGGGACAAAACGTCCAATCGAGTTTCGTGTCGCGAAACCGTAAAGTCGCGCTCCCGAAATCTCCCCTGAAGTGCATATGCCATGCCTGTGCGTCTCTTTCGCGGCCTGATAGCGGTTAGCCTGCTGGCGGTTCTCGCCGGCTGTCATTCGGATGTGCTGCGGCCGGCCGGCGACATCGCCCTGCAGCAGCGCGATCTGATCTACCTGTCGACCTTCCTGATGCTGCTCATCATCGTGCCGGTGATGCTGCTGACGCTGCTGTTCGCCTGGCGCTACCGCCAGTCAAACCAGGACGCCACCTACGATCCGGAGTGGAGCCATTCGACCAAGCTCGAGCTGGTGATCTGGTCGGCGCCGCTGGCGATCATCATCGCGCTTGGCACGGTGACCTGGATCGCGACGCACAAGCTCGACCCGTATCGCCCGCTCGACCGCCTCGACGCAGCGCGTGCGCTGCCGGCCGACGTCCAGTACCTGGATGTCGAAGTCGTTGCGCTCGACTGGAAATGGCTGTTCATCCTGCCGGAGCAGGGCGTCGCCACGGTCAACGATCTGGCACTGCCGGTCGACCGGCCGGTCCGTTTCCGGATCACCGCCTCGACGGTCATGAATACCTTCTACGTGCCGACGCTGGCGGGCATGATCTACGCGATGCCGGGCATGCAGACCGAGCTGCACGCGGTCGTCAACCAGCCGGTCGACACCACCGGCGTCTCGGCGCACTACAGCGGCGCCGGCTTCACCGACATGCGCTTCCGTTTCCGCGGCCTGCCGCAGGCCGAGTTCGAGCAGTGGGTCGCGCAGCTGCGCGCCGATGGCGGCGAGCTGAACCGCGAGGTGTATCTGCAGCTCGAGCAGCCGACCCGGGCCGAGCCGGTGCGCCACTATGCGAAGGTCGATCCGGCGCTGTTCAAGGCCGTGCTCAACATGTGCGTCGATCCGAACAAGATGTGCATGAGCGACATGATGGCAATCGACGCCAAGGGCGGGCTCGGCAAGGCCGGCATCTTCAACGTCTCGCAGCTCTCCTACGACGCGCAGCGTGCGCGCGGCCTGGAGCGCCCGCGTCCGAACTACGTGCTCGCCATGTGCGACACCGACACGCCTTCCTATCTCGCACGCACCTCGCTGTCGGGCGAGGCTGCCCCCCGTGCCGCTGGTAACACGCCATGATTCATCAAAGCGCTGAAACGACGTCGAACTTCCTGACCGGCCGGCTCACCTGGGAGTCGATCCCGTTCCATGAGCCGATCCTGCTCGCGACCTTCATCGGCACCGCCCTCGTCGGCCTCGCCGTGTTCGCCTGGATCACGGCCAAGGGCAAGTGGGGCTATCTCTGGAACGAGTGGTTCACGTCGATCGACCACAAGAAGATCGGCATCATGTACATGGTGCTCGGCTTCGTCATGCTGCTGCGCGGCTTCGCCGACGCAATCATGATGCGCCTGCAGCAGTCGATGGCCTTCGGCGACAACATGGGCTATCTGCCGCCGCATCACTACGACCAGATCTTCACCGCGCACGGCGTGATCATGATCTTCTTCGTGGCGATGCCGTTCATCACCGGCCTGATGAACTTCGTCGTGCCCAAGCAGATCGGCGCGCGTGACGTTGCCTTCCCGTTCCTCAACAACTTCAGCTTCTGGATGACGACGGCCGGCGCGATGCTGGTGATGCTGTCGCTGTTCGTCGGCGAGTTCTCGAAGGCCGGCTGGCTGGCGTTCCCGCCGCTGTCGGGCATCGACTACAGCCCGGACGTCGGCGTCGACTACTACATCTGGGCGCTGCAGATCGCCGGCGTCGGCACCACGCTGTCCGGCATCAACTTCATGGTGACCATCATCAAGATGCGTTGCCCGGGCATGACGCTCATGAAGATGCCGGTCTTCACGTGGACCGCGCTGTGCGCCAACATCCTGATCGTCGCCTCGTTCCCGATCCTGACCGCGGCACTGGTGCTGCTGTCGCTGGACCGCTACGTCGGCACGCACTTCTTCACGAACGACTTCGGCGGCAACCCGATGATGTACGTGAACCTGATCTGGATCTGGGGCCACCCCGAGGTCTACATCCTGATCCTGCCGCTGTTCGGCGCGTTCTCGGAGATCGTCGCGACCTTCTCGCGCAAGAAGCTGTTCGGCTACACCTCGATGGTGTACGCGACGGTCTGCATCACCATCCTGTCGTATCTGGTGTGGCTGCACCACTTCTTCACGATGGGCTCGGGCGCGAGCGTGAATACCTTCTTCGGCATCACGACGATGATCATCTCGATTCCGACCGGCGCGAAGTTGTTCAACTGGCTGTTCACGATGTACCGCGGCCGCATCCGCTTCGAGGTGCCGATGCTGTGGACCGTCGGCTTCATGCTGACCTTCGTCATCGGCGGCATGACCGGCGTGCTGCTCGCGGTGCCGCCGGCGGACTTCGTGCTGCACAACTCGCTGTTCCTGATCGCGCACTTCCATAACGTGATCATCGGCGGCGTCGTGTTCGGCGTGTTCGCGGCGGTCAACTACTGGTGGCCGAAGGCGACCGGTTTCCGCCTCGATCCGTTCTGGGGCAAGGTCTCGTTCTGGTGCTGGCTGATCGGTTTCTGGGTCGCCTTCACGCCGCTGTACGTGCTCGGCCTGATGGGCGTCACCCGCCGTCTGTCGCACTTCGAGGACCCGAGCCTGCAGATCTGGTTCCAGATCGCGCTGGTCGGCGCGCTGATCATCGGCTGCGGCATTTTCGCCAACATCGCCCAGATCGTCGTGTCGATCCGCAAGCGCGACCAGCTGCGCGACGAGACCGGTGATCCGTGGGACGGCCGCACGCTGGAGTGGTCGAGCTCGTCGCCGCCGCCGGCCTACAACTTCGCGTTCACGCCGGTGGTCCACGAGCAGGACGCCTGGTGGGACATGAAGAAGAACGGCTACGTGCGCCCGACCGAGGGTTTCATCCCGATCCACATGCCCAAGGGCACGACCGCCGGCATGGCGCTCTCGGCGCTGGCGACGATCTCCGGCTTCGGTCTGATCTGGCACGTCTGGTGGCTGGCGCTCGCTTCGTTCGTCGGCATGGTCGCCTACGCGATCTACCACACGTTCAACTACGACCGCGATTTCCATCTGTCGGCCGAAGAGGTCACGGCGGTCGAGAACGCGCGTACCGCGCTGCTGGCCAAGGCCAAGGGTTAACCACATGAGTTCTCACGCAATCACCAATATCGACCGGAAGACCTTCTTCCTGCGCGAGGAGCATCACACCGAAAACGGCACGATGCTCGGCTTCTGGCTGTACCTGATGAGCGACTGCCTCATCTTCTGCAGCCTGTTCGCGATGTTCGCGCTGTTCGGTCACAGCTATGCGGCCGGCCCGAGCGGCAAGGACCTGTTCGATCTCGAACTGGTCGCCGTCAACACCGGCCTGCTGCTGCTGTCGTCGATCACCTACGGCTTCGCGATGCTGCAGATGGCCCAGGGCAAGAAGAGCGGCACGCTGATCTGGCTGTTCATCACGCTGATCTTCGGCGCCGGCTTCCTCGGCATCGAGCTTTACGAGTTCCACCACCTGATCCACGAAGGCGCCGGTCCGCAGCGCAGCGCGTTCCTGTCGTCGTTCTTCACGCTGGTCGGCACGCACGGCGCGCACGTGTTCTTCGGCAGCATCTGGCTGGTGGTGCTGATGGTGCAGGTCGCCAAGCGTGGCCTGACCGAGGCCAACTGCCGCCGCCTGTCTTGCCTGTCGCTGTTCTGGCACTTCCTCGACGTGGTCTGGATCGGCGTGTTCACCTTCGTCTACCTGATGGGAGTCCTCTGATGAGCGCAGCGCACGACACCGCGCACGACGCGCACGGCCACGGTCATGAGCACGGCCATGGCCACGGCGGCGCGGCGCACGGCTCGCTGAAGAGCTACCTGACCGGCTTCATCCTGTCGGTCATCCTCACCGCGATTCCGTTCTGGCTGGTGATGGGCCACGTCTTCGAATCGCGCGACACGACGATCTTCGTGATCGTCGGCTTCGCCGCGGTGCAGGTCGTGGTGCACATGATCTACTTCCTGCACATGAACACGTCGTCGGAAGGCGGCTGGAACATGATCGCGCTGATTTTCACCACGATGCTGCTGGTGATCATTCTGGCCGGCTCGCTGTGGGTCATGTACCACATGAACGCCAACATGATGCCGACCGCCTCGCACGACATGCGGGATATGCCCTGAGTCGCGGCGCCGTCAGTGATCGGCAGGACCCCGCCGCGAACGCGCCGGCGGGGCGCAGCGCCGGCAGCCTCGTGCTGCTGGCGCTGTTGGCGTTATTGCTGTTCGCATTGTTCGTCACGCTGGGCCAGTGGCAGGTGCGGCGTCTGGCCTGGAAGCTCGAGCTGATCGAGCGCGTCGAGCGCCATCTGCAGGCCGAACCGGTCGCGGCGCCCGGGCGCGACACCTGGCCGGCGATCGCCGGCGGCGCGGTCGACGAGTATCTGAAGGTTCAGGTCGACGGCGTGTTCCTGAACGAACACGAGACCTTCGTGCAGGCGGTGACCGAGCGGGGGCCGGGCTTCTGGGTGCTGACGCCGCTGCGCAGCGCGGACGGCGCGCTTTATCTCGTCAATCGCGGCTTCGTCGACGCCGCGCACCGCGAGCCGGCGACGCGCGCGGCCGGGCAGGAGCCGGGCGAGGTGACGGTTACCGGTCTGCTGCGACGCACCGAGCCGCGCGGCGGCTTCCTGCGCCGCAACGACTCGGCCGGCGGCCGCTGGTACTCGCGCGACGTCGCCGCGATCGCTGCCGCCGACGGCCTGCCGGCCGCCGACGTGGCCCCGTATTTCATCGATGCCGACGCGCAGCCGAACGCCGGCGGCTGGCCGCTCGGCGGCCTGACCGTGCTGCGTTTTCACAACAGCCATCTCGTCTACGCCATCACCTGGTATACGCTCGCGCTGATGGTGGCCGGCGCGGCGGGGCTGGTCGGTCGCCAGGAATGGACCCGGCGCCGCGCGCGGCGCGCCTGATACCGCGGCGGCAGCCCGCCTTGACCATGCAGATGCTTTCCTCCGCCGGCCGACGCTCGCTGTTCGCCTCGCCGCGCGAGACGGTCGGCCAGCAGAATATGATGCAGCTGATCCAGCTGCGCTGGATCGCCGTCACCGGCCAGATCCTGACGATCGCCTACGTCACGCTGGCGTTCGACGTGCGCCTGCCGCTGGCGGCGATGTCGGCGGTGATCGGCGGGCTGGTGGTGCTGAACCTGTTCAGCCTGTGCCGGCCGCGCAAGCTCGGCGAGGTGCGCAACGGCGATCTGCTGGTCGGGCTGCTGTTCGACGTCGCCGCGCTGACCGCGCTGCTGTATCTCAGCGGCGGCGCCACCAATCCGTTCGTGTTCCTCTATCCGCTGCAGGTCACCGTCGGTGCGGTGATGCTGGAGGCCTGGTCGACATGGACGCTGGTCGGCGTCACCACGGCCTGCTTCCTCGGCCTGACGCGCTGGTATCTGCCGCTGTCGCTGCCGTACGGCGGCGTCACCGAACTGTTCCGGCTGCACATCATCGGCATGCTGATCTGCTTCGTGCTCGACGCCGGCCTGCTGGTGATCTTCGTCACCCGTATCAACCGCATCCTGCGTGCCCGCGATGCGCGTCTGGCGGCGCTGCGCCAGCGCGCCGCCGAGGAGGACCACATCGTGCGCATGGGCCTGCTCGCGTCCGGCGCCGCGCACGAACTCGGCACGCCGCTGGCGACGCTGTCGGTGATCCTCGGCGACTGGCGGCGCATGCCAGTGTTCCGCGACGACGCCGAGCTGCGCGCCGAGCTGGAGGACATGCAGGCCGAGGTGCAGCGCTGCAAGACCATCGTCACCGGCATCCTGCTGTCGGCCGGCGAGGCGCGCGGCGAGACGCTGAAAGTGACGACGGCGGTGCGTTTCTTCGACGAACTGGTCGCCGACTGGCGCGCGACGCGATCCGCCGCCGCGCTCGAATACGACAACGAGATCGACGAGGACGCGCGCATCGTCTCCGATACGGCGCTGCGCCAGATCATCTACAACGTGCTCGACAACGCCTTCGAGGCCTCTCCGGCCTGGGTCGGCATGCAGGTCGTGCGCGACGGCGAGACGCTGACGCTGACCGTCAGCGATCGCGGTCCGGGATTCGCGCCGGAGATGCTGACCCAGTTCGGCAAGCCGTATCAGTCGAGCAAGGGACGTCCGGGCGGCGGGCTCGGCCTGTTCCTGGTCGTCAACGTGGTGCGCAAGCTCGGCGGCCGCGTGCTGGCCGACAATCGTCCCGAGGGCGGGGCGCGCGTAACACTGCAACTGCCGCTCGCGGCGCTGGCGATCGGGGAAGACGATGAGCGAATCGACTGAAACGGAACTTCTGATCGTCGAGGACGACGCCGCCTTCGCGCGTACGCTGAAGCGCTCGTTCGAGCGGCGCGGCTACCGCGTGCTGCTGGCGACCAGCCCGGCCGAGGCGCAGGCGCTGCTGCAGGATTACGCGCCGCAGCGGGCCGTGGTCGACCTCAAGCTCGGCACGGCCTCGGGCCTGAGCGTGGTGCAGGCGCTGCACGAACACGATGCCGCCATGCAGATCGTCGTGCTGACCGGCTTCGCGAGCATCGCCACCGCGGTCGAGGCGATCAAGCTCGGTGCCTGTAACTATCTGGTCAAGCCGTCGAACACCGACGACATCGAGGCGGCGTTCGTGCAGCAGGCCGGCAAGGTCGACGTGCCGGTCGCGGCGCGACCGACTTCGATCAAGACGCTGGAATGGGAGCGCATCCACGAGGTGCTCGCCGAAACCGGCTTCAACGTCTCCGAGGCGGCCCGGCGCCTCGGCATGCACCGCCGCACGCTGGCGCGCAAGCTCGGCAAGCGCTGGGTGCCGGAGTCCTGAGGCGCGCGCCGGTTCAGGCCGGCGCGACGATCACCGCACGCAGCGGCGCGGGCCAGTCGAGCTCGGCAAGCCGCGCGTACATCGGGCTGTGGCGGGCCGCCGCCGCCATGCGCTCGAGCAGGGCGATGTCCTGCACCAGCAGCGCCGCATGCAGGCGGCGCACCGCCTCGGGTTCGTCGATGCTGTCGGCGACCGGCAGCAGCGCCGGCCACAGCTGATGTGCGTCGCTGAGCTGCACGATCTGGCGGATGCTGGCCTCGGCGCGCGACAGCGCGAGCTCGCCGAACTTGCGCCGCCAGCGCGGCTCCAGCTCGGCGATCAGGGACAGCGCTTCCGGCCACAACTCGCCGCCGCCGTCGAGCGCGGCATCGATGATGCCGCCGAAGCGGGCCTCCGGCAGGCGCTCGATCACGCGATCCAGACGCGTGCGGTCCTCGGCGTAGAACGCGACCTTGAGCAGCACGGCGTCGTCCGTCAGTCGTGCGACCGTCGCCAGCAAGGCGTCGAGGCCGAGAATGTCGACGAAGCGGCCCATCGTCACGTATTCGCCGCGGCGTGCGAGTTCCAGCGAGACCGCGACGCAGCGCTCGATCGGCATGCGCTCGACGACGGCGCGCGCGCGACGCGGGTCGAGCTCGAGGCAGAGATCGGCGAGGAACGCGTCCGGCAGGCGCCGGGCGATATCGAGCGCGGTATCCGCCGGCAGCAGGCCGGCGATGCGTGCGCACAGCAAGGGGCCGAGACTTTTCTCGGCGATCAGCGCGGCGATCGCCGCTGGCAGCAGCCGGGTCGCCGCGGCGATGCGCTGCAGGTGCTCGCGGTCGGCGTCGTAGAGCATCGCCGTGGCCCGCTCGCGCAGCTGCGCGAGCGGGCCGTGACCGACCGCCGCCAGCGCGTGCAGGCGTTCGCCGGGCACGTCGAGCAGGCGGGCGAGGCGCTGCAGTTCGGCGCGGGTGCGCAGGGTACTCATGGCGATCGGCTCCGGCTGCTACCGGATGCCGAGGATCTTGCGGACGGCGCCGCGCAGCAGCAGCGGCACATGCTGCAGCGCGCTGTCGGTGGCGGCCGCCATCTGCGCGCGCTGGCGCCGGCGCGCGTCGCGCAGCGCGTCGGCGAGCTGCTGCAGCGCGGGCACGTCGAGCGCGGCGAGGGCGTCCGGCGCGGGTGCGCCGAGTTCGCGGCTGACGATCTGGAGTTTGCTGGCTTTGCTGCTCATGTCCGGTCCGTGGGGCTTAAAAGAAGGCGGCCTTGCGGCCGCCGAAGAACACACATCCCCAACCTTTCATACTGCTTATCTGCTGCGCGCTTTGCGCTTGAGATTCGCCGGATCGAAATAAGAATCCGGGAAACGGATCTCGAAATCCGTGATCGCGTCCTCGTTGGCCAGCGTCGTCGCGAAGTAGCGCGTCGACTGCAGGTCGTAGATCAGTTCCGGAATGCCCGTCGTCGTCGGAATGAACGGCACCGTCAGCAGGTGCGCTTCCTGGACTTTCCAGAGCTGGCCGCGGCCATCGTAGCAATCCTCGGCGGCGATCGCCCAGCTGTCCTCGTCGATATAGAAGGTGCGCCGCGCGAAATTGTGGCGCATGCCCGGCTTGAGCGTCGCATCGACGACCCAGACGCGGTGCAGTTCGTAGCGGGCGAGGTCCTGGTTGATGTGATGCGGGCGCAGGATGTCGGCGTACTTCACCTTCGGCGAATTGATCTGGTACGAGTTGTACGGAATGTACATCTCCTTGCGGCCGACCAGCTTCCAGGTGTAGCGGTCGAGCGCGCCGTTGAAGACGTCGATCTGGTCGTTGTACTGCTCGTTGTCGGTACCGACCGCCGGATTGTCGTAGCCGACGTCGGGCGCGCGGTTGACGCGGCCGAGCCCCGGCGAATAGATCCAGGCGAGACGGCCGCCGGTCGACTGGTCCAGCGTCTCGTGCACCAGCGTGATCTGGCCGGCGACGCGCGGCGGCGAGACGACGGTGGACAGATAGTAGGCGAGCAGCTTCTGCGTGTTGGTGTCGCCCGGCTCATCGAGGTTCGCGTACTTGAACTTCACGTCCTCGATGATCTTCGTGATGATGTAGCTGCCGTCCGGTTTGACGATCGCCTGGTTGTTGAAGCGCTTGGCGGCCGAGCCCTTGTACTTGAGCTTGTGGTTCCAGACGACCTCGGCGCCCGACTTCGGGATCGGAAACGGAAAGCCGAGCCGTGCGTTCTTGATCGTGTCGGTGCCTTCGAGGCTGGCGCGGGTGGCGTTGTCGATCGTCGCCCGGTAGACGGCGTCCGGATAGAACGCCGTGCGCACCGACTTGTAGACGTTCATCTTGTACGTCGGGTACTTCTTCAGCAGCGCCTTGTGACCTTCGGTCAGTTTGTCGGCGTACTGCGCCATGTTGGCGGCGGTGATCGTCGCGACCGGCTTCAGATAGTCCGGCGCCATCGTGCCCTTGAACTTCGCTTCGAGCTCGTCGGGCTTGTTCTTGCGCAGGTCTTCAAGCTGGGCGCGCGTGTAGTGCTTGGTCTCTTCGGGGAAGTTCTTCTCGCCGGTCCAGCCGGGGATCGAGCCGTCGGCATTGCCCTGGCGGATCGCGCCAACCGGCGTCAGATCCTTGCCCAGATGCGCGGCTTCGTCGGGCGTGGCGGTGGCCCACGCGCCGGCGTTCACGGTCAAGGCGACGGCGGCCGCGAGCGCGGCCCGGTGCATCGGCTTCATCCCTCTCTCCTCCTGGAGCCGCCCTTCCTGGGCTGGCAGGCGCGGCTCTTGGCAGTCCGCTTGTGCGACGCAAGGTAAGAGACGGGCGGGGAGGCGTCCTTGGCTGCTCGGCGCCGGCGCTTGGCGGCAGGGCCAGTCGCTCAGCGGGCCGAGGCGCGTGCCAGGCGGCGATGCGAGCGCTTCTGTTCGCGGTATTGCACCGGCGTCATGTTCGACCAGCGCTTGAAGGCGCGGTAGAAGGTGCTGGGCTCGGAGAAGCCGGTCAGGTAGACGATGTTCTCGATCGGCTCATCGGTGCCGGCGAGCAGGCGCTTGGCGAGCGCGAAGCGGAAATCCGACAGCAGCTCGGAGAAGCTGGTGCCGGCGCGCGACAGCTCGAAGCGCAGGCGCCGCGTCGGCACGCCGAGCTCCTCGGCGACGTCCTCGAGCGTCAGCTGGTCGAGTTCGAGGCGCTGCGCGAACAGCTTCTGGATGCGCTCGATGAGGTCGTGGCGGCGCAGCTTGGACAGGCGCCGTTCGGCGAGATCCTCGTGCAGCTTGAGCAGGTCCGGATCCCAGCGCGGCGAGCGGTATTCGAGGATCGCCGGATCGAACCAGATCTCGCTCTCCGGCGCGCCGAAGCTGACCGGGCAGCCGAAGGTCTGGTCGTACTCGGCCTGGCCGGCGCGCTGGCTGCAGTGCAGCGAGACCCGCAGCGGCGCGAAGCGTTGTTCGGTGACGCTCTTGAGGAACTGGATCAGCTCGTAGACCACGCAGATTTCGGTATGGCGCAGCTGCGGCGCATCGGCCGCGGTGCCCTTGACCAGCGCGCGCGCGCCGTCGCCGTCGTGGACGATGCGCACGTTCAGCGCGTCGGACAGCAGGCGCAGGTACTTGAGTGCGCGCTCGACGCCCTCGCCGAGCGTGGCGCTGCTGAAGATCAGGTATTCGAGCACTTCGCCGTGGAACACCGGCAGGTGCTTGCACAGGTGCAGGCCGATCTCGGCATCGCCGGTGACGGCTTCGACGGTTTCCCAGAAGTAGGCCTGCAGCTGGTGCGGCGTGCGCATCTCGCGCAGCGGCAGTTCTTCGGCGTTGTAGCCGAGCCGCTCGTAGATAGCGTTGACCTTCAGGCCGGCGTTGACCATGCCGGTGTGAATGATCTCCAGGAAGTAACCCGAATCCCGCATGCGCGTGGTCCTATGGAAATGGTCCGAGGCTGTGCTGCCGATGCGACAGTTTGCCGAAATGACAACGCCAGGTCACGCTCGGGCAATGCCGCCCGGCAGGGGCACTGCTAGCGTCCGTCGCCATTACCCGCCGGCAGAGCGGGGTCATGGACGGGAGGAGCAAGGATGCGTTTGGCACGACACGCGTGGGTGCTGGCGCTCGCGGCGCCGGCGGCCGGCGCCGCTGACTGGCAGCTCGGCGACGTCAACTTCATGCTGAACAACCGCTTCAGTGCCGGCGCCGCGATACGCATGCAGGACATCGACTACCGGCACCAGATCGGCAAGCTCAACGTGCCGGGCCAGCAGGATCTCTGCGCCGCCGACAACTGTCTGTCGCTGACCGGTGATCCGGCGCCGAACCAGCGCCTGATCGACGCCAAGGGCGCGTTCAGCGGCGTCAACGGCGACGACGGCGATCTCAACTACCGGCAGCACGACATCGTCGCCGCGACCACCAAGCTGTCGGTGGACCTGACGCTGACCTGGAACGACTGGACCGCGCGCGTGCGCGGCCTCGGCTTCTTCGATCCGGTCAACAACGATTTCGACGAGCGCCACAACGACACCACCTACCAGCCGCGCCGCACCGAGCGGCCGGAGCAGATCGACCGCCGCTACGCTGAGGGCGCGCGCCTCTACGATGCCTATGTGCAGTACGCCTTCACCTGGGGCGAGCGCCAGGGCACGGTGTCGGTCGGCAGCCAGACGGTGCGCTGGGGCGAGAGCACCTTCGTCGCGCTCAACAGCATCGCCGAGGTCAATCCGCCGGACTCGAACATCCTGCACATGCCGGGCTCCGAGTTCAGCGAGGTGTTCCAGCCGGTGCCGGTCGCGCTGCTGTCGTCGGATCTGTTCGACGGTGTTTCGGCGGAGGTCTTCTACCAGCTCGGCTGGCGGCGCACGCGGCCGGATGCGCGCGGCAGCTTCTACTCGGACAGCGATATTGCCGGCGGCGGCCGCTACGCGATGTTCAGCCTCGGCCAGCTCGGCGAGGACCCGGACGGTATCGGCCATCTGGCTGGTCCGCTCGGCCTGATCAGCGGCACCTCGGCGCGCATGCTCGCGCACGAGGGGCGCGCATCGAACGACGGCCAGTACGGCGTGCGCCTGAACTACTTCGCCGACTGGCTCAACGGCGGCACCGAGCTGAGCCTCTACTACCTGAACTATCACTCGCGCCTGCCGTACGCCTCGGCGTACGCCGCCGACGATTCCTGCACGCGCGACGAGAGCAACGTGGTCAGCGCGTACTTCGCCTGCAACGGTTTCAACGGCACGCTGCCGCTGCCGAGGCCGCGGCCCGGCGATCCGCGCGGCGAGCCGCTGCCGCTCGACACCATCCGCCTCGCGCTCGAGTATCCCGAGGACATCCACCTGTTCGGCGTCAGCTTCAACACCAATGTCGGTGCCTGGTCGCTGGCCGGCGAGTACGCGTTCCGCGACAACCTGCCGGTGCAGATCCAGCTGACCGACGTGATCTTCACCGCCGCGCAGCCGGCGTTTCCGGTGCAGCAGTACTCGGTGACGCCGAACGGCCTCAGCGATCTCATCAACCTGCTGCCGACCGGCAGCGGCGGCCTCGGCGACATCGTCGAGCTGCTCGGTTCGACCTTCCCGTCGGCTGATGTCGCGGTGCCGAGCTTCATCAAGTCCTATCGCCACCTCGGCCGCATCGAGGCCGGCCAGTACGTGCGCGGCTACGAGCGACTGAAGGTCGGCCAGCTCGACCTGACGGCGATCCGTGCGTTCTCGGAGAATCCGTTCGGCGCCGACCAGATCATCCTGATCAGCGAGCTCGGCCTGACGCATGTGGTCGACATGCCGCGGCACGGCCAGATCCAGTTCGAGGGCTCCGGCGCCAGCCGTACGCACCACAGCCCGGGCGCCGACGGCACTGGCACCGCCGACGGTGAACCGGACACGCGCCGCCTCAATCCGACGCAGCAGAACCGCGGCTTCGCCGATTCGTTCGCCTGGGGGCTGCGCTTCGCGCTGCGCGCCGAGTACAACGACCTGCTGTTCGGCTGGAACTTCAAGCCGACGCTCGGCTACTTCTGGGACATCGGCGGCATCGCGCCGTCGCCGATGCAGAACTTCGTCGAGGGCCGCAAGGAAATCGCCGCCGGCACCGACATCAATTTCACCGAGGGGCTCAGCGCCCGCGTGCTCTACCAGTGGTACACGGGCGGTGGCGGCTACAACACCCGCCGCGACCGCGACAATCTCGCGCTGAGCTTCAGCTACGCGTTCTGAGGCGTCGCCGGCGCTGCCGCGGGTGGTCCGCCGGTCACCGCGCAAAGAAAAAGGGGCCGCGCTGCGGCCCCTTTTCGTGCGGCTGGCGGCGCGCGCCGCCGGTTCTTACTCCATCACCTTCAGTTCGACGCGGCGGTTGTTCTCGCGGCCCTGCTCGGTGTCGTTGCTCTCGATCGGCTGGCTCTCGCCGTAGCCGACCGGCGACATGCGCGCGACGGCGACGCCGTGCTCGGCGAGGAAGGCCTTGACCACGCGCGCGCGGCGCTCGGAGAGGCCCTGGTTGTAGGCGTCCGAGCCGATGTTGTCGGTGTGGCCCTGGATCTCGACCTTGACGTCCGGATAGGCCTGCAGCGTCTCGGCGACCTGCGCGAGCACGGTCTTGGCGTCGTCGGTCAGGCGGTCGGAGTCGAACTCGAATTTCACGCCCTTGAGCACGAAGCGCTTGTCGACCGCGCAGCCGTTTTCGTCGACCTGTTCGCCGGCCTTCGGCGTGCGGCAGTCGCCGACCAGCGCGCAGCCGTTGGCGAGCACCTTGGCGCCGGCCGGGGTGTGCGGGCATTCGTCGACCGTGTCGAGCACGCCGTCGCCGTCACCGTCGAGCGGGCAGCCCTTGTCGTCGACCTGCAGGCCGGCCGGCGTGTCCGGGCACTGGTCGGCGCGGTCCGCCACGCCGTCGCCGTCGGCATCGGCCTCGCAGCCGTTGGCGTCGACCACGGCGCCGGCCGGCGTGCTCGGGCACTGGTCGGCGTCGTTCGGCACGCCGTCGTTGTCATCGTCCGCGGACGTGGTCGCCGCGATCTCGGTGCCGCTGTCCTGCGCCTGTTCCTCGGGCAGACCGAACGGGAACAGCAGGCCGAGGTTGTAGACGCCCTCGGCGAAGTTCGAATCCTTGCCCTTGGCGCCGGTCGGCTCGCTGCCCTTGGCGTCGGTCCGGTAGCGCGCCTCGGCGCGGATCATGATGTGGCGCGTGACCGGCTGCAGGTAGCCGAGGCCGACGTCGAACACGGTCGAGTCGTAGTTGGCGCGCGGTCCGGGCAGGTCGCTGGTGTGGCCGACCATCAGCGACACCACGCCGAACAGGTTCGGCAGCGTCTGCGACGGGAAGAACAGCGCGCTGGCGCCGTAGCCGTTGAGCTCGGCGCTGCCGCCGCCGCTCTTGGCGTCCATCGTCGAATAGAAGCCGGTCGCTTCGAGCGTCAGGCCCCAGGTCAGCTTCTTGCCGACCGAGAGGATGCCGCCGAGGCCGCCGTCGGTGCCGCGGTCGCTGTCCGAGTCGGTGTACGAGAACATCGGCGAGACGTACCACGGCGTGCCTTCGAGCCCGCGCGGGCCCTTTTCGGTGCTTTCGTCCTGCGCCCAGCCCTGGCCGGCGCCGAGCAGCGCGCACAGCAGGCCGATTACCTTGAGTCCCTTCATGGCATCCCCCAGTGGATTTGTTTTGAGAATCGCTCCGCTCGACTATAGCAGCGCCTCCAGCGGGCCGCCGCGCTGCGCGCGGACCACGCGACGGGCGTGGCGGCAACGTATAATCTCGGCCCTTTTCCCCTTGAAGACATCGCATCCGCAATGGAAGCGCATCAGTTACGCAATGAGGTGACGGCCCTGCAAGCGCGTTTCGACGCGCTGCGGGGCTATCTTTGACTACGAAACCAAGCGGGACCGCCTGGTCGAAGTCAACGCCGAGCTCGAGCGCGGCGAGGTCTGGAACAATCCGGAGTACGCCCAGAACCTGGGCCGCGAGCGCGCCAAGCTCGAGGACGTGATCCAGCCGATCGAGTCGGCCGACAACGGCCTCAAGGACGCGCTCGACCTGCTCGACCTCGCCGAGGCCGAGAACGACCAGGCCACCGTCGACGAGGTCGCCCGCGACGTCGCCCGCTTCGAGAAGATGGCGGCCGACATGGAGTTCCGCCGCATGTTCAGCGGCGAGCTCGACAACGCCAACGCCTATCTCGACGTGCAGGCCGGCTCCGGCGGCACCGAAGCCCAGGATTGGGCCGAGATACTGGCGCGCATGTACATCCGCTGGGCCGAGGCCAAGGGCTTCAAGGTCGAGCTGATGGAGCGCTCGGACGGCGAAGTCGCCGGCATCAAGTCGGCGACGCTCTACATCCAGGGCCCGTACGCCTACGGCTGGCTGCGTACCGAAACCGGCGTGCATCGCCTGGTGCGCAAATCGCCGTTCGACTCGGGCAACCGCCGCCACACCTCGTTCGCCGGCGTGTTCGTCGCGCCGGAAGTCGATGACGACATCGACATCGAGATCAATCCGGCGGACCTGGAAGTCGCGACCTACCGCTCGTCCGGTGCCGGCGGCCAGCACGTCAACAAGACCGAGTCGGCGATCCGCATCAAGCACGTGCCGAGCGGCATCGTCGTCGCCTGCCAGACCGAGCGCAGCCAGCACGCCAACCGCGATCGCGCGATGAAGATGCTCAAGGCGCGTCTGTACGAGCAGGAAATCCAGAAGCGCAACGCGCAGAAGCAGGCGCTCGAGGATTCCAAGAGCGACATCGAGTGGGGCAGCCAGATCCGCTCGTACGTGCTCGATCAGTCGCGCATCAAGGATCTGCGCACCGGCGTCGAGATCGCCGACACGCAGAAAGTGCTGGACGGTCACCTCGACCCGTTCATCGAGGCGAGCCTCAAGCAAGGATTGTGAGAATGAGCGAAGAACAGAAGCCCGCGACCGCGGCCGCCGAGGGCGCCGCGCCCGTCGACGAGAACTACGTCATCGCCGCCCGCCGCGACAAGCTCGACAAGCTGCGCGCCGCCGGCAGCGCTTACCCGAACACCTTCCGCCGCGACACGCTGGCCGAGTACCTGCACGGCTGCTACGGCGAGCGCGACGCGGCGGCGCTGGAGACCGAGACGCAGGTCTTCGCGCTCGCCGGCCGCCTGATCGCCAAGCGCGTGATGGGCAAGGCCAGCTTCGGCCAGCTGCAGGACATGTCCGGCCGCATCCAGATCTTCGTGCAGCAGAACGCGGTCGGCGCCGAGGCCTACGACGCCTTCAAGCACTACGACGTCGGCGACATCCTCGGCGTGCGCGGCACGGTGTTCAAGACCAAGACCGGCGAACTGTCGGTCAAGGCGCAGACGGTGGAGCTGCTGGTCAAGGGCATCCGGCCGCTGCCGGAGAAGTGGGCCGGCCTCACCGATACCGAGATCCGCTACCGCCAGCGCTATGTCGACCTGATCGTCAATCCGGAGGTGAAGCGCACCTTCGAGAAGCGCGGCCAGACGGTGCGCTTCATCCGCAACTTTCTCGACACGCTCGGCTTCATCGAAGTCGAGACGCCGATGCTGCAGCCGATTCCCGGCGGTGCGACGGCGCGGCCGTTCATCACCCATCACAACGCGCTCGACCGCGATCTCTACCTGCGCATTGCGCCGGAGCTGTTCCTCAAGCGCCTCGTGGTCGGCGGCTTCGAGAAGGTCTACGAGATCAACCGCAACTTCCGCAACGAGGGGCTGTCGACGCGACACAACCCCGAGTTCACGATGCTGGAGTTCTACCAGGCCTACGCCGACTACAAGGACGCGATGGATCTGGTCGAGACGCTGATCCGCGATCTGACGCTGACGGTGAACGGCAGTGGCAAGCTCAGCTATCAGGGTCGCGACTACGACCTCGAGCAGCCGTTCCGGCGCATTTCGATGCTCGACGCCGTGATCGCATACAACACGCCGATCGCGGACGAATCGCGGACGCCGAGCGGCTACGAGCCGCTCGACGCCGAGCAGCTGCGCAACATGAACGAGGTCTACATGCAGCAGGTGCTCGGCGCCTGGGGCGTGAAGACCAAGGGCATGGGCCCGGGCAAGCTGCTGACGGAAATCTTCGAGAAGACGGTCGAGCCGAACCTGTTCGATCCGACCTTCATCACCGAATACCCGACCGAGGTGTCGCCGCTGGCGCGCCGCAACGACGAGAATCCGGACGTCACCGACCGCTTCGAGTTCTTCATCGGCGGCCGCGAAGTCGCCAACGGCTTCTCGGAGCTCAACGACGCCGACGATCAGGCCGCGCGCTTCAAGGCGCAGGTCGCCGCCAAAGATGCCGGCGACGACGAGGCGATGGTCTACGACGCCGACTACATCCGCGCGCTCGAATACGGCCTGCCGCCGACCGCCGGCGTCGGCATCGGCATCGATCGCCTGGTGATGTTCCTGACCGACTCGCCGAGCATTCGCGACGTGCTGCTGTTTCCGCAGATGCGGCCCGAGGCATAAGGGCTTCGCGGCGGCAGCCGCGTTCGCTGCCTGGCATCGACCGGCGGCGCGCGGCGTGAGCAGGCGGGGTCCCGGCCCGGCCGGTTCCCCGGGCAGACCCGACGGGCAGGGGCTGCCTCTGACGCGCGGCCGCCGCGGCGGCCCGCGCCCGGCCGGACCCAGCGCGGCGCGCGCCCGGCGTCGCCCGCCGCCGCGGCGGAGCGCGGTGAACGAAGCGGCGCCGCGCCACGGCCCCGCAAGCGAACGAGGAGCGGATGGATCGTCAGCTGCGCATCTGGATCGTCGCCGCCGCCGCGATCATCGCGATCGGGCCGTTCTCGATCGACATGTACCTGCCGAGCTTCCCGGCGCTGCAGGCGCACTTCGGCGCCGACGCGGCCGCCGTGCAGGCGACGCTGTCGACCTTCTTCGCCGGACTGGCGATCGGCCAGCTCGTCTACGGTCCGCTCGCCGACCGCTACGGGCGACGCAAGCCGCTGCTGTTCGGCCTGGCGCTTTACGCGCTGGCCTCGGCCGGCTGCATCTTCGCGCCGAGCATCGAGGGCCTGGCGCTGCTGCGCTTCATGCAGGCGCTCGGCGGCTCGGCCGGCATGGTCATCGTCCGTGCGATGGTGCGCGACCGCTTCCCGCCGCAGCAGATGGCGCAGGTGCTGTCGGCAATGATGGCGGTGATGGGCATCGCCCCGGTGCTGGCGCCGACCATCGGCGGACAGGTCTTCCACGCCTTCGGCTGGCAGGGCATCTTCGCGGCGCTGACGCTGTTCGGCGCGTTCTGCATGCTGCTTGCCGCGCGCGTGCTGCCGGAGACCATCGCCCAGCGTCGCGCGCATGGCGTCGCCGAGGTCGCGCGCAGCTACCTGCACCTGCTCGGCCATCGCCGCTTCATGGGCTATGCGCTGGCCGGCGGTACTGCGCAGGGGGCAATGTTCGCGTACATCTCGGTCGCCGCCTTCGTCTTCATCGACGCCTACCAGCTGAGTCCGCTGCATTTCTCCTGGCTGTTCGGCATGAACGCCGCGGGCCTGATCGTCGCCTCGCAGCTCAATGCGCTGGCGCTGCGGCGCCTGCCGGCGCAGCGCGTGATGCGGCGCGCGCTGGCGAGCAGCGCCGGCGCCAGCTGCGTGCTGCTGCTCGACGCCGTGACCGGCTTCGGCGGCCTCGCCGGCATCGTCGTGCCGCTGTTCTTCGCCATCGCCAGCCTCGGCTTCTCGTTCCCGAACGCGACCGCGGCGGCGATGGCGCCGTTCGGCGATCGCGCCGGCATCGCCTCGGCGCTGCTCGGCACGCTGCAGTTCACGATCGCCGCCGCCACCGGCGCGATCGCCGGCGCGCTGCATGACGGCACGCCGGTGCCGATGGGCGCGGTGATGGCCGCCTGCGGCATCACCGCGGTGACGTTGCTGCACCTGCTGGTGCCGAAGGTTTCGGCCGAGTTGTAGGGCGCTCTGCTACGGCACCGCGATGCGGCGCTCGTAGCCGTTGCGGCGCGCCTGCAGTTGACGTGTGCGCTCGGCAGCGCTGACGCGGCGGGTGCCGGCCGGCAGCACGCTGTCGAGATCGGCCAGCTTGACCACCCGGGCTTCAACCGCCGGGCCGCCGCGCGCGGGCGCTTCGGCTGGCAGGTTCTGCCAGCGGACCATGATCGTGCCCTCGTGCAGGCCGACCGGGTCGAGCCAGTTCTGCACGCCGGGATCGGCGATCGAGACGACGAAGGTGTAGCGACCGTCAAGGTCGGCGACAGCCTGGCGGTTGTTCAGGCTCGACTGATGGCCGACCGGATCGGCGGTGACCAGCCACGGGTCGGTGACCGGCACCACGAAGTAGCCGGCGCCGCCGTCCTGCAGGGTGATCACCAGCGCCTCGTCGTCGTCGAGTGAGAAGTGTCCGAACGAGCTGGCCTGCGTCACCAGCGTGCCGAGCGTCGACGACTGTTGCGGCGACGGCAGCGTGTTGACGGGGTTGACCATCGTCTTGATGCCGAGCGCGCCGATGCCGTAGAAGAAGCCGCTCTCGAGCAGATTCTGCGTCGCGGTGGCGCGAATGTCGTCGTCGCTCGGCGCTGCCGCGCCCGGTGCCGGGCCAAGGCGCTCGACGGTCAGCGTGTCCGGCGTGTCGCGCGACCAGTCGCCGAGGTTGTTGCGCACGAACAGTTGCCGGGCGCTGGCGTCGGACTGAATGTGGTTGACGCAGCCGTTCGCCGGATCGGCGTCGATCGTGATCGTGTAGTCGCCGTCGGCGTCGATCGCCAGATCCGGCCCGTTGATGTAATCGATCGTGTTCTGCGAGTTCGGATTGCTGATCAGCGAGAAAGTGACGTCGGCCGGGCCGTGCGCGTGGCGGTGGCCGCGAAGCACGTAGCGCTCGCCGCCGTCGATCGGGATCGTCCGGTAGATGTTGTCCGGATTGTCGTAGGAGTAGCGGCCGCCCGGCACCTGCAGTCCGAACCATGTCTTCGGCGCGGCGTTATTGACCCAGTAGACCTGCGGCCGCAGCGCGTCGTCGTTGACCGCCTTCTGGATCGCGCTGAAGGCCAGCTCGTCGATCGCGGCGTCGAGCCGGGCGGCAGCTTCGTCGCTGATCGGCAGGCCATGCGCGATCTGGTACTGGCTCTTGGCCAGGCCCTTGGCGACCGCGAAGTCGCTGCTGTCGCGGATTGCGATCGCACGGGCGTCGAGCGCGCGCTGTGCATCCGCCGCCAGCGGATTGTCTTCCGTGGCCGGATCGCTACCGCTGCCGCAGGCGGCCAGGACGGCGGCGAGCAGGACGGTGGCCGCGAAGTGGATGCGCGGCGCAAAAGAACCCCGTGCCGGCGCGCGGCCGGCATTCGAAAACACTGGCATCGGATATCTCCGTCAGCCGCTGCGGCTGCGCTTGCGGTACTCGGCCGGCGCGTTCGGCACCACGTCCGGCAGCGTGCCGTCGCCGCTGCGCGCCTGCCGCGGGAAAACGCTGAACTGGTTGAGGCGCAGGCGCACGTGCTGCTGCGGACGCAGCGTCTGCGTGTCGTAGTGCAGATGTGGCACCTCGATCTCGATCGCCTGGCCGGATGCGGTCACCGCCTCGCAGCGCAGGATCGGTCCGGTGCGCTGCGTGCTGCGGATGACCGCGTCGAAGCCGGGCGCGCCCGCGTCGGTGACGCGCAGGTCGCCGGGCCGCACGTAGACGTCGACCGGGCCGGAGCCGTGCAGGCTGGCGGTGACGATCGGCGTGTCCTGGCCGTCGACGTAGACCTCGCGGCCGCGCACTTCGCCCGGCAGCACGTTGGTGTTGCCGAGGAAGTCGAACACGAACGGCGTCGCCGGCTGCTCGTAGACCTCGTCGGTGGTGCCGACCTGCTCGATGCGGCCGCGGTTCATGACGACGACGCGGTCGGCGAGTTCGAGCGCCTCTTCCTGGTCATGCGTGACGAAGATCGTGGTCACGCCGGTCTTGTCGTGCAGCTGGCGCAGCCAGCGCCTCAGGTCCTTGCGCACCTTGGCGTCGAGCGCGCCGAACGGCTCGTCGAGCAGCAGCACGCGCGGCTCGATCGCCAGCGCGCGAGCGAGCGCCACGCGCTGACGCTGGCCGCCGGACAGCTGCGCCGGATAGCGCTTTTCGAGGCCGGCGAGCTGTACGAGCTCGATCAGTTCGCGGGCCCGTTCGCGGATGATCGCTTCCGGCGGCCGCTCGCGGCGTTCGCGTACGCGCAGGCCGAAGGCGACGTTGTCGAGCACGGTCATGTGCTTGAACAGCGCGTAGTGCTGGAACACGAAACCGACGCGGCGCTCGCGGATCGGGCGGCCGGCCATGTCCTCCTCGCCGAACACGATCGCGCCGCGGTCGGGAAATTCCAGGCCGGCGATCACGCGCAGCAGCGTGGTCTTGCCCGAGCCCGACGGGCCGAGCAGGGCGACCAGCTCGCCGGAGGCGATGTCGAGATCGACGCCGCCGAGCGCGGGGAAGCTGCCGAAAGCCTTGTGGATGCCGCGAATCTTGATGTCCATGTTGCTTCTCAGTGTTTGCGCGTGGCGGCGAGTTCATCGCCGTGCCGCCATTCGAGATAGGTCTTGACGCCGAGCGTCACCAGCGCCAGCAGCGCCAGCAGCGAGGCCACGGCGAACGCGGCCGAGAACTGGTATTCGTTGTAGAGGATCTCGACGTGCAGCGGCATGGTGTTGGTCTGGCCGCGGATATGGCCGGAGATCACGCTGACCGCGCCGAACTCGCCCATTGCCCGCGCGTTGCAGAGCAGCACGCCATAGAGCAGGCCCCAGCGGATGTTCGGCACGGTGACGCGCCAGAAGGTCTGCCAGCCGCTGGCGCCGAGCGACAGCGCCGCCTGCTCGTATTCCGTGCCCTGTTCCTGCATCAGCGGGATCAGCTCGCGGGCGATGAACGGGAAGGTCACGAAGATCGTCGCCAGCACGATGCCCGGCACCGCGAACGCGACCTTGATGCCGTGGTCCATCAGCCACGGCCCGGCCCAGCCCTGCGCGCCGAAGATCAGGATGTAGATCAGGCCGGCGACCACCGGCGACACCGAGAACGGCAGGTCGATCAGCGAGATCAGGAAGGATTTGCCGCGGAATTCGAATTTGGTGATCGCCCAGGCCGCGGCGACGCCGAACACCAGGTTCAGCGGCACGGTGATCGCGGCGATCAGCAGGGTCAGCCGGATCGCCGCCAGCGCGTCGGGTTCGACGAGCGCGGCGAAGTAGGCGGACACGCCGTTGCGCAGCGCCTCGACGAACACCGCGAGCAGCGGCAGAAACAGGAAGCCGAGCAGGAACAGCAGCGCCACCGCGGTCAGCGTCCAGCGCACCCACGGCGCCTCGGTGACCGCCGCGTTGCGCCGCATCAGCGGCCCCCGGTCGAACTCCGGCGGCAGGCGCGGCGGATCCTGCAGCGTCGAATCAGTGATGGCGCTCATGCGGGCGAACTCGAAGCGTGGGTGTTGCCGTCCGTGGCGCGACGGCGATTCTTGTCATGGCCGGGCGCTCGGCGGCGCGAAGCTTCAGCGCACATGCGCATGTCTCCGCCTCGCCCAGGCCTGCAGACCGTTGATGACGAGCAGCAGCGCGAACGACAGGATCAGCATCGCGCTCGCCACTGCCGTGGCGCCGGCGTAGTCGAATTCTTCGAGCTTGATGATGATCAGCAGCGGCGCGATCTCCGACACCATCGGCAGGTTGCCGGCGATGAAGATGATCGAGCCGTACTCGCCGACCGCGCGCGCGAAGGCGAGCGCGAAGCCGGTCAGTGCGGCGGGCAGCACAGTCGGCAGGATCACGCGCGTGACGGTCTGCCAGCGATTGGCGCCGAGCGAGGCGGCGGCTTCCTCCAGCTCCTTCTCGGCGTCCTGCAGGACCGGCTGCACGGTGCGCACGACGAACGGCAGGCCGATGAAGGTGCAGGCGACGATGATGCCGAGCGGCGTGTAGGCGACCTTGATGCCGAGCGGTTCGAGATACTGGCCGATCCAGCCGTTGCCGGCGTAAAGCGCCGTCAGGGCGATGCCGGCGACCGCGGTCGGCAGCGCGAACGGCAGATCGATGACGGCGTCGAAGAAGCGCTTGCCGGGGAACTCGTAGCGTACGAATACCCAGGCGATCAGCGGTCCGAACACGGCGTTGATCGCCGCGCCGGCCAGCGCCGCGCCGAAGCTGAGTTTCAGCGCGGCGAGCACGCGCGGCGAGCTGACGACCTGCCAATACCCCTCGGCACCGAGCCCGGCGGCGTGGACGAACACGCCGGCGAGCGGGATCAGGACCAGCAGGCTCAGGTACAGCAGGGTGTAGCCGAGCGTCAGGCCGAAGCCGGGAATCACGGTTCGGGGACGAGGGCGGGGGCCGGGGACGGCGCTCATGAGATGGAACTCGTGACGGATGGAACGAAGGCGGCGCATGGCGATGCGCCGCCGCGGAACGCTGCTAGTGTCGGCCCGGCCGGCGCCGGCCGCCATCGGACAATGCCGATGGCGGTGTCCGGCGGATCAGCGCTTCGCATAAATCTGGTCGAACACGCCGCCGTCGGCGAAGTGCGTGGCCTGGGTCTTCGGCCAGCCGCCGAAGGCTTCGGCGACGGTGAAGGCCTGCACCGCCGGGAAGCGCTCGGCGTGCTTCTGCAGCACCGCCTCGTCGACCGGGCGCAGGTCGTTGCGGGCGATGATCTCCTGGCCGGCCGGGCTGAAGTGGAATTGCAGATAGGCGCGTGCCAGCTTCTCGTGTCCCTTCTTGGCGGCGACTTTGTCGACCACGGCGACGGGATTGTCGGCACGCACGGTGAGCGACGGCACGACGACCTCGAAGCGGTCGGCACCGAGCTCCTTCTGGATCAGGCGGATTTCGTTCTCGAAGGTCAGCAGCACGTCGCCGATGCCGCGCTGGGCGAAGGTCGTGGTCGCGCCGCGGCCGCCGGTGTCGAGCACCGGCACGTTGCCGAACAGCTTGGCGACGAAGGCCTGCGCGCCGGCGTCGCTGCCGCCCGGCTGCTGGCGCGCGTACTGCCACGCCGCGAGATAGCTGTAGCGGCCGTTGCCGGAGGTTTTCGGATTCGGGATCACCACCTGCACGCCAGGCCTGACGAGATCGTTCCAGTCGCGGATGCCCTTCGGATTGCCCTTGCGCACGAGGAACAGGATCGGCGACCACGACGGGCTGGCGCCGTGCGGGAACTGGTTCGCCCAGTCGCGCGACAGCACGCCGGCCTTGGCGATCGCGTCGATGTCGAGCGGGTTGTTCATCGTCACCACATCGGCTTCCAGGCCGTCGATCACCGAGCGCGCCTGCTTGCTGGAGCCGCCGTGCGACTGGTCGATGCCGACGCTCGTGCCGGTCTTGGCTTTCCAGTCGGCGACGAAGGCCGGATTGAAGTCGCGGTAGAAGTTGCGGGCGACGTCGTAGGACACGTTGAGCAGCGGCGTGTCGGCCTGCGCGAACGGTGCGGCAAGGCCGAGCGCGGCGGCGGCGAGGGTGCGGGTCCAGGATTTCATGGCGGGGGTTCGGGAGGTTCGGATCGGTTCAGACGAAGCGCAGCTCGTGGGCGCCGTACTGGCGCTCCTGCGGCTGCAGCGGCTGGGCCAGCGGATAGCGGTGACGATCCAGCCAGCGGGTGTTGCTGAGCCAGAGCCCGTCGACCTCGGCGCCGTGCGCGCGGTTGACGAGCACGATGCGGCGCAGGCGCTGGTCGAGCAGCGCCAGCTTGTTCTCGGCCTTGAGGCCGTGTTCGAGCACCTGGATGAACGCGTAGTCGCTGAGCAGGCCGGGGTGACGCTGCGCCAGCGGGCGCAGCACGTCGGTGACGAAGTGCCAGGTATCCGACTTGCCGGCGACGCGCGTTTCGAGCTTGAGCGTGCCGTTGTGCATCAGCCAGACGCCGTCGACGATCTTGAACGGATGCACGTTGTCGATGCCGCTGCCGCCGCGGGTCTGGCGGCGCAGATGCAGGACGTACTCGGCGCTGCGGTAGGCGCGCTCGACGTCGACCAACTCGTCGACGTTGACCAGCGCGCGCTTCTCGATCAGCACGCGGCCCCCGTCGTCGAAGCCCATCAGGCCCCAGCCTTCGCCGTTGTGCACGGCGGCGGCGGCGAGCAGGTCGGCGGGAATCTCGGCGCCGGCCGGTTTGTGGATGATCAGGCACATCGGCGTCAGCCCAGTTTCGCCACCAGCACTTCGGTGGCCTTGAAGATCGCCAGCACGTCGCTGCCGATGCGCAGCGGCAGGCGGTCGACCGAGCTGGTGGTGACGACCGCGCTGATGATGCCGGCCGGGGTCTCGACCTCGATCTCCGACATCACCGGGCTGCGATGGATCGCGACGATGCTGCCCTTGAACTGGTTGCGGGTGTTGATGGCGGTGACGCTCACGGACGGACTCCGGTCGGGGGATGCGAAAAAAGGCTGGCGGCTACGCGGCCTGGTCGCCGATCTTGGCGATCAGCACCTCGGTGGCCTTGAACAGCGCCAGCGCGCTGTCGCCGATGCGCAGCTTGAGGCGGTCGATCGAACTGGTGGTGATGACGGCGCTGATGATGCCGGCCGGCGTTTCGATTTCGACTTCGGACACGACCGGGCCTCGGTTGATCGAGACGACGCTGCCCTTGAACTGGTTGCGGGTGTTGATGGCGGTGACGGACATGGGGGAATTCTCCGTGGCGGCTAAAAAGGGTGGCGGGGCGGTCGCGTGCGTGCGACCGTCCCGCCCACCACCGGGATGCGCTAGTTCTTCAGATAGATCTGGTCGAAGACGCCGCCGTCGGCGAAGTGCGTCGCCTGCGCCTGGGTCCAGCCGCCGAAGTCGGCGATCGTGACCAGGCTCAGCTTCGGGAATTTGTCGGCGTAGCGGGCCGCCACCGCCGGATTGATCGGGCGGTAATGGTTCCTGGCGATGATCTCCTGCGCCGCGTCGGTGTACAGGTACTGCAGATACGCCTCGGCGACCTTGCGTGTGCCCTTCTTGTCGACGTTCTTGTCGACCACCGTGACTGGCGGCTCGGCGAGGATCGACAGCGACGGGGCGACGATCTCGAACTTGTCGGCGCCGAACTCCTCGAGCGACAGGAAGGCCTCGTTCTCCCAGGCCAGCAGCACGTCGCCGATGCCGCGCTGCACGAAGGTCGTGGTCGCGCCGCGGGCGCCGGTATCGAGCACCGGCGCGTTCTTGAACAGCGCCTTGATGTACTCGCGCGCCTTGGCGTCGTCGCCGTTGTGCTTCTTCAGCGCATAGGCGTAGGCGGCTAGGTAGTTCCAGCGCGCGCCGCCGGAGGTCTTCGGGTTCGGCGTGACGACGCTGACGCCCGGCTTCACGAGATCGTCCCAGTCCTTGATCTTCTTCGGGTTGCCCTTGCGCACGAGGAAGACGATCGTCGAGGTGTACGGCGACGAGTTGTTCGGCAGCCGCGACTGCCAGTTCGCCGGCAAGGTCTTGGCGTTCCTGGCGATCGCGTCGATGTCGGCGGCCAGCGCCAGCGTCACGACGTCGGCGTCGAGGCCGTCGATGACGGCGCGCGCCTGCTTGCCCGAGCCGCCGTGCGACTGCTGGATCGTCACCGTGTCGCCGGTCCTGGCCTTGTAGTCGGCGGCGAACGCGGCATTGACGGCCTTGTACAGCTCGCGGGTCGGATCGTAGGAAACGTTCAGCAGGTTGTAGCTGGCGGCGAACGAAGTCGCCGGCACGGCGACGGCCAGCGCGGCCGCGGCGAGAATCTTCTTGATCATGACAAGCTCCTGGCGTTCGTCGGTGTTCAGAACGCGATCTGGAAACGGGTGAGCAGCAGTTTTTCGTCTTCGCGGTCGCCGCTCGCGGCACCGCCGTCGAAGCCGGTCTGCGCGTAGCTCAGGGCAACCTTCAGGTTGTTGACCGGATACCAGTTGGCGCCGGCCGCCCAGGTCGTGGCCTTGCTCGCCGACTTGGCCGGATCGGCGAAGATCGGGAAGGCGTCGTCGTCGATGTCGAGCACGCCGTAGCGCGCCACCAGTTCCCAGGCGCCGAAGCCGCCCTTGTCGATCGGGTTCTTCGGCTTGCTCAGGCCCGAGAAGCTGGCGTCCTCGCCGGTCAGGACGTAGTTGGCGACCGCCTGCCAGGCCTTGTTGTCGAGCTTCTCGCGGCTGGCGCCGAGCACCACTTCCTGGCGCGCGACGATGTATTCGGCGAGCAGACCGAAACCGTTGCGGTAGAAGTACGCCTGCGGGCTGATGCGCGTTTCGGCGCCGTCATAGCCGACCGTGCTGCCGGTCGCCGCCAGATAGTTGAAGAAGGTGCTCTGGCCCGGCGTGCGGTATTTGACCTGCGTCGCGTCGGCGCTGCCCTGCTTGTCGCCATGCGAGGCGCCGACGCCGAAGCCCAGCCCCTGGAAGAAGCCCGGATCGTTCTTGAACGGCTCGGCGAACAGGCGCGCGGCCAGCTCCTTGCGATTGTCGCTGTCCGGCTGCTGCTTGCCGTCGCGGCCGTCCGGCGCGCCGTTGAACACGCCGATCGCGTAGTTCGTGGTGCCTGACAGGAACGTGCCGCCGAGCTGCACGCCGTAGTCGCGGTTCGGGCCGAGCTCGTTCGGGAAGCCGCGTTCGTTGAACTCGATCGCGGCGCTGGCCTGCAAATTCTCGAGCACGACCGGCGCCTTGAACTTGCCGGCGCGGATGTTGAAGGCCGGCGACAGGCGCAGTTCGCCGTAGACGTCGGAGACCGTCGCGCTGTCCGGCGCGAAGTTCGGCTGGATGCGGAAGAACAGCGACTTGCCGAGCGTGAGCTCGAAGGTCGGCTCGACGCGGCGCAGCAGGAAGCCGTCGTTGCTGCGCGGCGCCTGATCGTCGAAGTACCAGCGGCTGTCGGCCTGCAGCAGGCCGCGGAACTTGAATTCGTAGTCGCCCTTGGCCGACTTGATGCTGAAGCCTTTCTCGCCGGCCGACACGGTCGCCGCGTCCTTGGCCTTGGCGTCGCTTTCTTCCTTCTGGATCTCGAGCTGGCGCTCGAGCACGCGGATGCGCTGATCGAGCTGTTCGGTGCTCGGCGCCTCCTGGGCCTGGGCGCCGACCGCCGCCGCCAGCAGCGGCAGGACGCTCAGCCGCTGAATGCTCCCCTTGATGCGCTTGTTGATGTGCTTCGGCATGAACGCGACTCCCTGGTCACGAGGTCTGAAAGTGCGCACATGCTGCCGGGCCAAGGACGGCCAGTAAAAGAATATATGGAGACTTTTATAGTTCTGAAAGTTTTAATCACGCCGACAGAAAAGCCGTGCCGGGCATCCGGTGCGGCTTTCGCTTGCAGCGTGGGGGTGATCAAGCGACGGTTCGGCCGCAGGTCCGGCTCGCGGCTTGCCGGGCGGCCGGCTGCCGCTTGGGGATGGATGGCGTCGTCGTGGCGCGCCGACCACGTCGGTCGTGTCGCGCGTGCCGACCTGCCGGTCGGTTTCGCGGGCGGACGCGTCGCCGCGGCGAGGGGGCTCAGTAGCGCGGCACGCCGGGATCGACGTCGGTCGACCACGCGTCGATGCCGCCGGCGACGCTGGCGACATCGGCGAAGCCGTTCTTCTCCAGGAAGCGGCCGGCCATTTCCGAGCGCACGCCGTGATGGCACAGCACGGCGATCGGCGCCGCCGGATCGAGCTCGCCGAGCCGCTGCGGCAGTTCGTGCATCGGCATGTGCCGCGCGCCGGCGATCGCGGCGAGGGCGAGTTCGTCGGCGCTGCGCACGTCGATCAGCGTGACGGCCTGCGCCGCCAGCTGCTCCTGGAGTTCGGTGACGGAAATGATCTTCATGGCGGCAGTGTAGGGCGGGCGCGGGCGATGCCGGTAGAGGGCGCGCGGCGCGGCCGTGCCGCTACTCGACGCGGAAGCGCACGACGCCGATCAGCTGGTCGCTCTGCGTGACCACGCGTACCTCCCAGCGGCCGCGCGGATCGGGCGGGAACGCGGTCTTGTGCGTCCAGGTCCGGTAGCCGGATTCGCGGCTGCCACGGATCTCGATCGGAATGCTGTCGATCAGCCGGCCTTCGTGCCACCACTGATGGACGATGCGTTCCTCGACGCCGCGCGGTGCGTGGATCGGCGTCCACACGTAGAGGCCGCCGTCACGCAGCGCGTCGGCGCCGAGGCGTTCGACGCTGGGGCCGGCGCTGCGCCGCTCGACGTCGAGCGTCTGCGTGGCGTGCGCGTCGTAGACGCGCAGCGTCGACGGCGGGATCGCGAAGCGCAGCGCGCTGAGCGTGCCGGCGAGCAGCAGCGCGCCGGCGAGCGCCGCCGGCCAGCGCAGCCAGCGCCCGCACGGCAGCGCCGCGGCGAAGGCCGGCAGCGACAGCAGTGCGGCGGCGCCGATCGCCAGCCACAGGCTGGTCGCGGTGGTGATCTGCCACAGCATCGGCGCCGCCGTCAGCACGGTCGTGAAGCCGGCCGCGGCATGAAAGCTCCACAGCAAGGGCCGGCTGACGACGACGCGGCCGAAGTACAGCGGGTCGATCATCGACACCAGCGAGAAGGCGGCGAGCAGCAGCACGAACAGCGGCTGCGTGCTGGTCCAGGTGGTCGTTGCCAGGAAGAACGGCAGCGTGAAGAAGAAGGATTCCTGATGCAGCCCCTGCAGCAGGTAGCGCAGCAGCGCCGGCGAATAGCGCAGCCAGCGACCGCGTTCGGCGAAGCGCATCCAGTACGGCTCGCTCAGCGCCGCCAGCCATGACAGCGGCAGCAGGATCACCAGCGTCTGCGCGACTTTCTCCTGGCGCTGGATCAGCAGCAGGCTGGCGACGCCGGCAAGGAAGCTGCCGAGCGCGACGAGATGCTTGTAGCGCGCCCACAGTGCGGCGAGCCGCGTGCGGGCGTCGAGGCGGCCGTTCATGGGTCCTGCGTCGGCGCCGCCTGCGGGTGCACCAGATTGGCCAGCTCGGTGCGGCTGTAGACGCCGAGCTTGCGGTAGACGCGGTACAGGTGATTGGCGACCGTCGACGGCGCCACGCCGATCTTCTTCGCCGCCTGCTTGAACGACAGGCCCTGCGCGACGCAGTAGACGATCTCGCGCTCGCGTGCGGTCAGGCGGTCGAGCGGTCCGGCCGGCCACATGATGATCAGGTAGAGATCGCTGAGTCGCTCGCAGCGCACCATCAGGTCCGCGTACGGCGCGATCTCGCCGGGCGCCGGCAGCGCGAACGGCAGGCGTTGCGGTTCGCGGTTCGGCAGGCGCTCGTCGAGCAGGTCGAGGAAGCGCGGCTGCGCCTCGTGGAAAATGCCGGCGCCGTCGACCACCGCGCCGGCGGCGCCCGGCGGACGATCCGCGTGCGTGCGCGCCAGATGCAGGAAGAACGAATGCGAGGCGGCGTTGAACAGGTGATAGATGACGCGCTTCTGGCGCTGCCGGTCGACGTCGCTGAACGGCGCGTCGCGGTCGCGCCGGTACAGCGTCAGCAGCGAATACAGGCCGCTGCGCCGATCGAGATGGCCGGTCGACAGGATGCGGTGGATGCCGTACGGCGCGAAGGTGCTCGCGTACAGCTCGGAGGCGAAGAACTCGGCGTCCGGGAACACGTCGCGCATGTCGACCGGCGTGTCGAGGTTCTGCAGGATCTCGGCGATGATCGGGTTGATCGCCGTGGTCGACTGCAGCTGCCGCGGAAATTCCACCGGCAGGCCGTGCACGGTGACGGTATGAAAGCGCATCTGCGAGACGCTGCCGCTGCCCCACAGCGCCCCGTCGCAGGGCACGACGCGTGCGAGCTGCGACAAGGCCCACTCGCGGAATTGACCGGCCGGTACCTGCAGGCCGGAACGGTAAGCGCGGGCGATCAGTCGATCGACCGGATCGATGGCGTCGACGGGGGAGGGCTTTTGCATGCCGGCTTCGAGCGCTTCCTGCTTATTTTTCGGACGACGGGCCTGTCCGATTTCCGTGGGCGGTTTTTACTATCGGGCAGTGCGTGGGCACTGCCCATACTAACAGCATAGGAGACGCGCACTCATGCGCGAGAAGCCAGAACAATGAGAACGCTCGGTCAATGGCTGGACGAGTACAACGTCAGCCACCGCAATCCGGTCAACAAGACGCTGCACTGGATCTGCGTGCCGCTGATCGCCTTCACGATCGCCTGCGCGCTGAAGCTGATTCCGGTCGGCCACGGCTACCTCAACGCCCTGAGCGTGGTCGGCGTGCTGGTGTTGCTCTACTACTTCCGCCTGTCGTGGCAGCTCGCGCTCGGCATGAGCGCGGTGTTCCTCGTCGGTTACCGCCTGGTGCTCGCCGCCGAGGCGGCGTTCGGCGCGCAGCTGATCTGGGTCGCGCTGGCGATCTTCGTCGTCGCCTGGATCGGCCAGTTCATCGGCCACCACGTCGAGCGGGCGCGGCCGTCGTTCTTCAAGGACCTGCAGTTCCTGCTGATCGGGCCGCTGTGGCTGCTCGATGCGGTCTACCGGCGCATGGCGATTCCGACCGGGCGCCGGTTCGCCGCCGGCTGATCGCCGTACGCTGCACGCCCGTGACGGCCCGCTCCGGCGGGCCGTTTGCGTTGTTGCAGCCGCCGCGCTTGCGGGCGCGTGCGCCGAACTGAAAGAATCCTGTCACGCCTGTCACGTTCGGAGCCCATGCACAAGAAGCGCTGCCGCGGCGGGCAGGCCGTGACGATCCGCGAAGTCGCTGCGCGTGCCGGCGTTTCGCCGATGACCGTGTCGCGCGTCATCAACCACGGCGCCAACGTCACCGACGCGACGCGCGCCGCCGTCACCGCGGCGATCCGGGAACTGCGCTATGCGCCGAATCCGGCCGCGCGCCGCCTGGCCGGCGCGCAGGCCCACCGCATCGGCCTGCTCTACAGCAATCCCAGCAGCGCGTTTCTCAGCGAGTTCCTGCTCGGCGCGCTCGACGCGAGCAGCCGCGGCGGCTGCCAGATCGTCGTCGAGAAATGCGGCACGACGGCGGCGGCCGAGCGCGCCGCGGTGCAGAAGCTGCTGAACGACGGCATTCGCGGCGTGATCCTGCCGCCGCCGTTGTGCGAGGCGGCCGCCGTGCTCGACGCGATCCGCGCCGCCGGCGCGATCGCCGTCGAAGTCGGCGCCGGCCACGCCGGCGCGAGCTTTCCGAGCGTGCGCATGGACAACTACAAGGCCGCGCGCGAGATGGCCGCGTACCTGCTCGGGCTCGGCCATCGCCGCATCGGCTTCATCCGCGGCCATCCGAACCAGTCGGTCAGTGCGCAGCGGCTGCAGGGCTTTGTCGACGCGCTTGCCGCGGCCGGCCTCGATGCCGCCCATGCGCCGGTCGAGGCCGGCCTGTTCAGCTACCGCTCCGGACTCGCCGCCGCCGAGAAGCTGCTGGCGCGTCGGCCGCGGCCGACGGCGATCTTCGCCGCCAACGACGACATGGCGGCGGCGGCGCTCAGCGTCGCGCATCGCATGGGGCTGCAGGTACCGGCCGAGCTGTCGATCGCCGGTTTCGACGACAGTCCGATCGCCGCGACGGTGTGGCCGGCGCTGACGACGGTGCGCCAGCCGATCGCGGCGATGGCGCGCGCCGCCGTCGAGCTGCTGGTCGATGAGCTGCGGCGGCGGCCGCGCGTCGGCGCCAGCGGACCGGCGCAGCGCCTGCTGCGCCACACGCTGGTGCGCCGCGAATCGACGGCGGCGCCCTGAAGCGTCGCGCGCTGGCGCAAACCAGGACGGCGCCTTGCGGCGCCGTCTGCAGATCGCCCCGCGAGGTGCCTACTTGCTCGCGTTGGCTTCCAGCACCGTCAGCGCCGTCATGTTGACGATGCGCCGCACCGTCGCCGACGGCGTCAGGATGTGCACCGGCAGCGCGGCGCCGAGCAGGATCGGGCCGATCGCGACATTGTTGCCGGCGGCGGTCTTCAGCAGGTTGTAGGCGATGTTGGCGGCATCGAGGTTGGGCAGCACCAGCAGGTTGGCGTCGCCGTGCAGCGTCGTCGCCGGCAGGATGCTCCGGCGCATGTCCTCGTCGAGCGCGCAGTCACCGTGCATCTCGCCGTCGACTTCGAGGCCCGGGGCGCGCTCGCGCAGCAGCGCCAGCGTCTCGCGCATCTTCACCGCCGACGGCGCGTCGGAGGTGCCGAAGTTCGAGTGCGAGACCAGCGCCGCCTTCGGCTCGATGCCGAAGCGGCGGATCACGTCGGCCGCCATGATGGTGATCTCGGCCAGCTGCGTCGCGCTCGGATCGAGGTTGACGTGCGTGTCGACGAGGAAGACCTGGCGGTCCGGCAGGATCAGCGCGTTCATCGCGCCGTAGGTGCAGGCGCCGGCACGGCGGCCGATGACCTGGTCGATGTAGTGCAGATGGCGGCCGGTCGTCGAGATCGTGCCGCAGATCATGCCGTCGCCTTCGCCCTTCTTGAGCAGCATCGACGCGATCAGCGTGGTGCGCCGGCGCATTTCGAGGCGCGCGTACTGCTCGGTGATGCCGCGGCGCTGCATCAGCTCGTGGTAGGACTGCCAGTACTCGCGGTAGCGGACGTCGTGGTCGGGATTGACGACCTCGTAGTGCTGGCCGGCCTTCAGGCGCAGGCCGAAGTGGGCGATGCGGCTCTCGATGACCGACGGGCGGCCGACCAGGATCGGCCTGGCGAGCTTTTCGTCGACGGCGATCTGCACGGCGCGCAGCACGCGCTCTTCCTCGCCCTCGGCGAAGATGATGCGGCTCTTTTCCGGGGCCAGCTTGCGCGCCGCCGAGAAGATCGGCTTCATCAGCGTGCCGCTGTGGTAGACGAACTGCTGCAGCTTCTGGCGATAGGCGTCGAAGTCCTCGATCGGCCGCGTCGCGACGCCGGCATCCATCGCCGCTTTCGCCACCGCCGGCGCGATCTGTACGATCAGGCGCGGATCGAAGGGCTTCGGAATGATGTACTCGGGACCGAACGACAGGTCCTCGATGCCGTAGGCCTGGGCGACGACGTCGCTCTGCTCCTGGCGCGCCAGCTCGGCGATCGCGTGCACCACGGCGATCTCCATCGAGCGCGTGATCGTCGTCGCGCCGACGTCGAGCGCGCCGCGGAAGATGAACGGGAAGCAGAGAACGTTGTTGACCTGGTTCGGATAGTCGGTGCGGCCAGTGGCGATGATCGCGTCGTCGCGCACGGACTTGACCTCTTCCGGCCTGATCTCCGGCGTCGGGTTGGCGAGCGCGAGGATCAGCGGCTGCGCCGCCATCTTCGCGACCATCTCCGGCTTGAGCACGCCGCCGGCCGAAAGCCCCAGGAAGAGGTCGGCGCCGCCGATCACTTCGGCCAGCGTGCGCGCGGCGGTTGGCTGCGCGTACTGCGCCTTGTTCGGATCCATCAGCTCGGTGCGGCCTTCGTAGACCACGCCGGCGAGGTCGGTCAGCCAGATGTTCTTCTTCGGCAGGCCGAGGTCGACCAGCAGCTCGACGCAGGCCAGCGCCGCGGCGCCGGCGCCGGACACCACCAGCTTCACTTCGTCGATCTTCTTGCCGACCACCTTCAGGCCGTTGGTGACGGCGGCGCCGACGATGATCGCGGTGCCGTGCTGGTCGTCGTGGAAGACCGGGATCTTCATGCGCTTGCGCAGCTCGCGCTCGATGTAGAAGCACTCCGGCGCCTTGATGTCTTCGAGGTTGATGCCGCCGAAGGTCGGTTCGAGCGCGGCGACGATCTCGATCAGCTTGTCCGGATCGCGCTGGTCGAGCTCGATGTCGAACACGTCGATGCCGGCGAACTTCTTGAACAGCACCGCCTTGCCTTCCATCACCGGCTTGGCGGCGAGCGGGCCGATCGCGCCGAGGCCGAGCACGGCGGTGCCGTTGCTGATGACGGCGACCAGATTGCCGCGCGCGGTGTAGCGGAAGGCGTTGACCGGATCGGCGACGATCTCCTCGCAGGCGGCCGCGACGCCCGGCGAGTAGGCGAGCGCCAGATCGCTCTGGTTGGTCATCTGCTTGGTCGGCGTCACCGACAGCTTTCCGGGCGTCGGGAACTCGTGGTAGTCGAGGGCGGCTTTGCGTAGGGCTTTGAGATCGCGCATGGGTTCTGGGGGAGGGTCTGCGGTAAGGTGGACGCGTGCGGCGCCCATCGCGGGGATCGGGGTGGGCGGATTATAGGCAAGCGGCAGGCATGGGGAGGCTTGCATGACGCAGGACACAGCGGCCGGCGCGCCGCCGCGCACGGCGGCATGGCGCATCCGCTCGATCTTCAGCGGCTCGATCGGCAATCTGGTCGAGTGGTACGACTGGTACGTCTATTCGGCGTTCTCGCTGTACTTCGCCAAGGCCTTCTTTCCGGCCGGCGACCGCACCACGCAGCTGCTCAACACCGCGGCGATCTTCGCCGTCGGCTTTCTGATGCGTCCGCTCGGCGGCTGGCTGATGGGCTGGTACGCCGACCGCCACGGCCGCCGGGCGGCGCTGCTGCTGTCGGTGACGATGATGTGCGCCGGCTCGCTGGCGATCGCCTGCACGCCCGGCTATGAAACCATCGGCGTCGCCGCGCCGATCCTGCTGCTGGTCGCGCGGCTGGTGCAGGGTCTGTCGCTCGGCGGCGAATACGGCACTTCGGCGACCTATCTGTCGGAAATGGCGACGCGCGAGCATCGCGGCTTCTATTCGAGCTTCCAGTACGTGACGCTGATCGCCGGCCAGCTGCTGGCGATCGGCGTGCTGCTGCTCCTGCAGTTCGTGCTGCTGACGCCCGAGCAGCTGGAGCACTGGGGCTGGCGGGTGCCGTTCGCGATCGGCGCGCTGTTCGCCCTGGTCGCGCTGGTGCTGCGCCGGAACATGGCCGAGACCGAGTCGTTCCGGCGCCGGGCGCCGTCGCGCGGCCGCAGCCTGATGCGCGAGCTGCTGCGCCATCCGCGCGAGCTGGCGACCGTCGTCGGTCTGACCATGGGCGGCACGCTGGCCTTCTACACCTACACCACCTACATGCAGAAATACCTCGTCAACAGCGCCGGCTTCTCGAAGACCGACTCGACGCTGGTCTCGGCGGCGACGCTGTTCTGCTACATGCTGCTGCAGCCGCTGGTCGGCGCGCTGTCCGACCGCATCGGCCGGCGGCCGATCCTGATCGCCTTCGGCGTGCTCGGCACGGTCGGTACGGTGCCGATCCTCGGCGCGCTGCAGAACGTGCACGACGTGGCCGGCGCGTTCTGGCTGATCATGGCCGCGCTCGTCATCGTCAGCGGCTACACGGCGATCAACGCGGTGGTCAAGGCGGAGCTGTTCCCGACCGAAATCCGCGCGCTCGGCGTCGGCCTGCCGTACGCGGTGACGGTATCGGTGTTCGGCGGCACGGCCGAATACCTGGCGCTGTGGTTCAAGCACATCGGCCATGAGAGCGGCTACTACTGGTACGTCAGCGCCTGCATCGCGATTTCGCTGCTGGTCTACGCGACCATGCCGGACACCCGCCGGCATTCGCGCATCGTCGAGCACTGAGCGCCGAACGAGCGCGCTCAGGGCCCGGCCGGCGCGGCGGCCGGATAGTTGTTGCCGCCCGAACCGTGGCCGTCGAGTTCGCGGCGCAGATGGGCGACGTCGAGTTCCTTTTCCCAGCGCGACACGACGATGGTGGCGACGCCGTTGCCGATGATGTTGGTGATCGCGCGCGCCTCGCTCATGAAGCGGTCGATGCCGAGGATCAGCGCCAGACCGGCCACCGGCACCGTCGGCACCACGGCCAGCGTCGCCGCCAGCGTGATGAAGCCGGCGCCGGTGACGCCGGAGGCGCCCTTCGAGGTCAGCATCGCCACCGCCAGCAGCGTGATCTCCTGCGTCAGCGTCAGGTCGACGTTGAGCGCCTGGGCGACGAAGATCGCCGCCATCGTCAGATAGATGTTGGTGCCGTCGAGATTGAACGAGTAGCCGCTCGGCACGACCAGGCCGACGACGGCCTTCGGGCAGCCGAGCTTCTCGAGCTTCTGCATCAGCGGCACCAGCGCCGATTCCGACGACGAGGTGCCGAGCACCAGCAGCAGCTCCTCGCGGATGTAGCGCAGGAACTTGAGGATCGAGAAACCGGTGAGGCGGGCGATCGTGCCGAGCACGATCAGCACGAACAGCGCGCAGGTCAGATAGAAGCTGCCCATCAGCTTCAGCAGCGGGCCAAGGCTGTCGAGGCCGTACTTGCCGATCGTGAACGCCATCGCGCCGCCGGCGCCGAGCGGCGCCAGCTTCATGACCATCGCGATCATGCGGAAGAAGGCCTGCGACAGCGAGTCGAGCACGACGACGACCGGCTTGGCCTTCTCGCCGATGTGCATCAGCGCGAAGCCGAACATCAGCGCCAGCAGCAGCACCTGCAGCAGATCGCCGTTGCCGGTGAAGGCGTCGACGAAGGTCTTCGGGATGATGTGCAGCAGGAAGGCGACGGTCGACTGCTCGTGCGCGGCCTGCGCGTACTTGGCGACGGCGCCGGCATCGAGCGTGGCCGGATCGACGTCGAAGCCGTGGCCGGGCTTGAGCGTGTTGGCGACGATCAGGCCGATGACCAGCGCCACCGACGACACCACTTCGAAGTAGAGGATCGCCTTGGCGCCGACGCGGCCGACCTTCTTGACGTCGGCGACGCCGGCGACGCCGAGCACGACGGTCAGGAAGATCACCGGCGCGATCAGCATCTTGACCAGCGCGATGAAGGCATCGCCGAGCGGCTTGAGCTGGACCGCGACATCGGGCGCGAAATGGCCGAGCAGGCCGCCGGCGACGATCGCCGCCAGCACCAGCAGGTAGAAACGAGAGGCTTTCGAGCTCATGTCGGCGGCGTTCCTCGGCGCGCTTGCAGAAGTCCGGAGCATGTCAGCCCGGCGCCGGCCTGCCTATAACACCTTCGCGCTACGCCGCCGGTCCGCGGCCGGGCAGGCCCTAGAATGCGGCGATGGGCATCGGCAGGCGAGCGGGACGGTGGCGGGCGCGGCTGCGCGCGATGCGCTCGCGCGCCGTCCTCGGCCTGATCGCGCTCGGCGCCGGCGGCACTTTGCTGGCGGCGTTCGCCGCCGGGCAGCTGGCGACGCAGCGCGCGCTGCACCAGGACGGCGCCGAGGCCCGCGAACAGCTCGGCCTGTACGCCGACCCGCTGCAGCGCTACATCGACCGCTACCGCACGCTGCCGGCGGTGCTCGCGCTCGATCCCGAGCTGCGCGCCGCGCTGGCGGCGCCGGTCGACGCGGCCGCGCAGGCCCGTCTCAACGCGCGCCTCGAAGAAGTCAACGGCGTGACGCGCTCATCGACGCTGACGCTGCTCGACCGCCGCGGCATCAGCGTCGCCGCCAGCAACTGGCGCGAGCCGGCGAGCAACGTCGGCCACGACTACGCGTTCCGCCCGTATTTCCAGCGCGCCGCGGCGCAGGGCAGCGGCCGTTTCTACGGCGTCGGCGCGACCACCAACGTGCCGGGCTACTTCCTGTCCGAGGCGATCCGCGCCGACGGCGGCGGCCTGCTCGGCGTGATCGTCATCAAGCTCGATCTGCAGGAGCTGGAGGCGCAGTGGGCGGCGGCGCGCGACACGGTGCTGGTCAGCGACGAGCACGGCGTGGTGATCCTCGCCAACCGTCCGCACTGGCGCTATCGCGAGCTGCGCCCGCTGGCCGCCGCCGAGGCGCAGGAGATCGCGCGTACGCGCCAGTACGCCGGCCGCGCGCTGGAGCCGCTGCGCATCGGCGCGCAGGACTCGCTTGGCGACGACGGCCGCCGCGTGCGGCTCGACGATCCGGCCCGGCCCGGCGCGGGCCGCGAGCTGCTCTGGCAGACGCTGCCGCTGCCCGGCGAGACCTGGACGCTGCACCTGCTGCGCGATCCGGCGCCGGCCCTCGGCGCCGGCCGCGTCGCCGCGCTGGCCGCCGCCGGCGGCTGGCTGGCGCTGCTGTTCCTGGCCCTGTTCGCGCAGGGCCGCGTGCGCCTCGCGCGCCTGCGCAGGCGCAGCCGCGAGGAGCTGGAGCAGATGGTCAAGCAGCACGCCGCGGCGCTGCGCACCGCGCAGGACAGCGTGGTCGAGGCGGCGCGCCGCGCGGCGCTCGGCCAGAGCGCCAGCCTGGAGCACCTGCCGCAGGGCGTCAGCGTGGTCGACGCCGAGCTGCGTCTGGTCGCCTGGAACCGGCGCTACGTCGAAATCTTCCGCTACCCGCCCGAGCTGATGCAGGTCGGCCGTCCGATCGAGGATCTGTTCCGCCACAACGCGCGGCGCGGCCTGCTGGTCGCCGGCGGCAACGAGGAGGAGGCGATCCGCCGCCGTCTCGATCACCTGCGCGCCGGCACCGCCTATCTGCACGAGCGCGAGCGTCCGGACGGCTCGGTCATCGAGATTCGCGGCAATCCGCTGCCGGGCGGCGGCTTCGTCACCAGCTACGCCGACATCACCCAGTACAAGAACGCCGCGCGCGATCTGCGCACGCTGGCCGGCACGCTGGAGCGCCGCATCGAGGCGCGCACCCAGGACCTCGAACTGGCCAAGGGCGAGGCCGAGCGCGCCAACCGCTACAAGACGCGTTTCGTCGCTGCCGCCGTGCACGACCTGCTGCAGCCGCTCAATGCCGCGCGCATGTTCGTCTCGGCGCTGCGTGGGCGCGGCGCCGACGCCGAGTCGCGCGCGCTGCTCGACAGCATCGACGGTGCGCTGGCCGCGCAGGACGCGATCCTCGGCGGCCTGCTCGACATCTCGCGGCTCGAATCCGGCGCGCTCGAAGTGCGGCGCCGCGACGTCGCGCTCGGCCCGCTGCTCGGCGCGCTGGCGCGCGAGTTCGGCGTGCTGGCGCAGGCGCGCGGCCTGACGCTGCGCGCGGTGCCGACGCGCGCCGTCGTGCACACCGATCCGGACCTGCTGCGCCGCATCGTGCAGAACTTCCTGTCGAACGCGATCCGCTACACGCCGGCCGGACGCATCCTGCTCGGCGCGCGCCGCGCCGGCGGCGCCGTGCGCATCGAGGTCTGGGATACCGGCATCGGCATTCCGGAGGCGCAGCGCGCGGCGATCTTCGAGGAGTTCCGCCGCCTCGACACCGGGCGCAACGCGCAGGACCGCGGCGCCGGCCTGGGCCTGGCGATCGTCGAGCGCGTCGCGCGCCTGCTCGGCCATCCGGTCGGTCTGCGCTCCTGGCCGGGCCGCGGCAGCGTGTTCTCGGTGACGGTGCCGCGCGGCAGCGTCGCGCAGCTTGCCGCCGCCGAGGCGGCGCCGGGCGCCGGCGACGATTCGCCGCTGCACGGCCGGCATCTCTGGTGTCTCGACGACGATCCGGCGGTGCGCGCGGCGACGCGCGCGCTGCTGCAGGGCTGGGGCTGCACGGTGACGCTCGCGGCCGGCGGCGACGAGGCCCTGGCCCAGGCCGCGCCGGCGACGGCGCCGGATCTGCTGCTGCTCGACTACCGGCTCGGCGACACGGTCGGCCCCGACGTGCTGCCGGCCCTGTTCGCGCGCTGGCAGCGCGAACCGCCGGTGATCGTGGTGTCGGCCGAGCGCGAGGCCGCGCAGGCGGCGGCACGCGCCGGCGGTTGGAGCTTTCTGGCCAAGCCGATCCGCCCGGCGGCGCTACGCGCGCTCGTCAGCCGGCTGCTCGTCGCCGGCGCCTGAGCCGCCGCTTTCGCGTTCCGGCGGCGGGTCCGGCTCCAGTGCCTTGACCAGCAGCGCCGCCTGCGTGCGGCTGTGGCAGTCGAGCTTGCGCAGGATCGCGGTGACGTGGACCTTCACGGTGTTCTCGGCCAGACCCAGCTCATAGGCGATCTGCTTGTTGAGCAGGCCGTCGGCCAGGCACATCAGCACGCGCACCTGCTGCGGCGTCAGCTGCGCGAGGCGCGCGGCGAGGCGGGCGTCGTCCTCGCTCTTCTCGGCGGCCAGCGGCGGGAACCAGACGCCGCCGTCGAGCACGGTGCGCACCGCTTCCAGCATGCGCCCGACCGGCGCCGACTTCGGAATGAAGCCGGCGGCGCCGAACTGCTGGGCGCGGCGGATCGTGCGCGGGTGGTCGTTCGAGGAGATGACGATCACCGGCACCTCCGGCCGCTCGCTGCGCAGGAAGATCAGCGACGAGAAGCCGCGCGCGCCCGGCATGTGCAGATCGAGCAGCACCAGATCGAGCTCGGCCTGCGCGTGCACGGCGTCCTCCAGCGTGCGCAGGCTCGACGCTTCGAGCGGCGCGAGCGCGCCGGTGATCTCGCGCAGCGCATGCGCGACGGCGGAGCGGAACAGCGGGTGGTCGTCGGCGATGACGATCTTCATGGCGGCCTCGTCGCCCTACCTTGTGGCAGCCGCGGCGACGATGCAAGCCGGCCGCGCCGGCGCGCGCGCCCTCAGCGCTACCTTCAGCGGCGCAGGCCCAGCGTCAGCGCCGCGCCGCTGCCGTCGGCCGGCACGAAGCCGTAGACGCCGCTGCCGTACAGCAGCCAGCCGGCCGGCGCGCCGCTGGCCTGCACGACGCCGGCGACCGGCGTGTCGTAGGCCAGCGTCGCGCTGCCGCTGCCGTCGCTGAACGTGCTGTCGCTCCAGCTCGCGCTGCCGCTGGCGCCGTCGCTGTCGAGGCTCGCGTAGTCGCCGTCGGCGCTGCCGGCGGCGAGCGCCGCCTGCGGCGCGTAGAGACGCAGGCCGACTTCGCTCGCCGAGGTGCGCAGCAGCTGCAGCGGCAGCGCCGCGCCGTCGACCAGGCCGATCACCATCGAGCCGGCCAGCGTGCCGCCGCTGGTGCTGGCGCCGCCGGCGGGGTCGGTGGCGTAGAGATCGAAGGCGCCGCGTGTGGCGTTGTAGTTCAGATAGCCCTTGGCGGTGTTCGCGCAGCCGGTGTCGTAGCTCATGAAGCCGCCGTTGGCGGTGTCGACGCAGAGCTGGAAGGTGCCGGCGTTGCGGATCCGGCCGGCGCCGCCGTAGGGCGTGTCGCTGGCGCCGCTGCGCGTCACGCCGATGACGTCGTAGATCGCCGCGACCGGGTTGAACACGGTCGGCGTGTCGGCATTGCTGAAGCTCGTCGCGAACGCCAGCAGCGGCGTCGCCGCCGTGCCCTGCGGGGCCGCGATGCCGCCGAGCAGCACGCCGCCGGCGCCGATCGTGAAGCGCGCGCCGTTCTCGGCGCTTTCGTAGGTGCAGCCGTCGACCGCGACCAGCGTGCCGCTGCGCTGCGTGCCGGCGCTGCGCTGCAGGCTGGCGTCGACGGTGATGGTGTAGGCGAGCGTCGCCGGGTCGAGCGCGACGCTCAGCTCCTCGCCGAGCGCATCGCCGCCCTTGTAGGTGGTGGCCGCGGCCGGCAGCGCGGCGCAGACGCCCGGGTCGGGCGTGCCGCCGCCGGTCGTTTCGCCGCCGGTGCTGCCGCCGTCGCTGCCGGCCGGGCCGTCGCGCTCGATGCAGCCGTGCAGGCCGAGGCAGAGGCCGGCGAGCGCGGCGATCGGCAGCAGGCGGGTCCGCAGGGGGTTCTTGTCCATCATCGTTGTGCTCCTCGTGCCGCTGCTCACCAGACGACCTGCGCGCGCACGCCGATCGATTGGCCGGAATCCGGCCCCTTGTAGTCGCCGACGCGGTTGTCGGTGCTCCAGTCGACGTAGTCGAACATCAGGCGCGACCAGTCGTTGAGATACCAGTTGACGCCGATCGTGCTGCCGCGGCCGTTGCCGCCCTTGGGCAGATCGCGGAAGTCGTAGCGGTCGAAGCGCGCGGCCAGCTCCCAGGCGCCCCAGCCGCCGGAGGTCACCGGGTTCAGCACCTTGGTGCCGGCCCAGATGCCGGAGCGGCGCGAGAAGCCGGGCTTCTCGCCGGTCAGCAGCCAGCCGGCCGAGACCGAGGTGGCGACGCGCTCGCTGACGTCGGTGCTCGCCGAATCGATGGTGCGCTTGGTGTATTCGCCGAAGGTCCAGAAGCTGCGCCACACGCCGCCGAGTTCGTAGCCGTAGGCCTCGTCCTGGGTCGGGCTGGCGATCGAGCTGGCCGAGACGCGCAGGTTGTCGTTGAAGTCCTGGCCGATGCGCGGCGTGTTGTTGATCGAGGTGACGTCGTCGGCGAGCTTTTCGTACCAGTACCAGCTGCCGACGTGCACGAAGCCCTGCGCGCCCTTGAGCGGGTTCCAGTGGGCGCGCACGGCGTACATGATCGAATCGCTGTCGGTGCCGGTGTTGTCGAGATCGTCGCCGGTGATGCTGGCGCCGAGGTGCCAGCCGTCGCCGTAGAGCTTCACGAAACCGCCGACGCCGTAGTAGCCGTTGACGCCCTGGCCGACCGAGGCGACCGCGTTGCGCTCCATGAACGGCTGCCGCGACAGCGTGCCGGAGCCGTCGATGCTTCGGTCCTTGAGACGATTGCCGAGCGTGAACGTCGCCGGGATGCCGAGCAGGCGCGTGTCGTAGGCGATCCAGGCGTCCTTGACCGAAGTCGCCTGGTCGGAGAAGTCGACGTCGATCTTGTAGTCGAGCGCGCCCATCGAGCCTTCGGCGCCGAGGCGCAGGTCGCGCGCCTCGGTGCCGCTGATGTTGCGCGCGGCGTAGGCCGAGCCGTCGGTATGCGAGAAGTCGAGCAGCACGCGGCCGCGCGGATGGAAGCTGAAGAAGCCGTCGGCGCTGCGGAACTCGGGGCCGCCGTCGGTCCAGCGCACGTTGCCGCCGCCGCTGACGCCGCCGGCGGCGAGCTGCGCGAGCTGCGCCTGCAGCGCGTCGAGCTGGGTCTGCTGGGTGTCGGCGATCGCCGCGTCGATCTGCG
Organism: Solimonas variicoloris DSM 15731; assembly: GCF_000382285.1. Lineage (GTDB taxonomy): Bacteria > Pseudomonadota > Gammaproteobacteria > Nevskiales > Nevskiaceae > Solimonas > Solimonas variicoloris. The sequence goes on from NZ_KB907928.1 coordinate 284,823, forward strand.
CCTGCGTGCTCGCGGCCTGCGCCGCCGGTGCATCAGCACCTGGCGCTGCAGCGCCGGCGGTCGCGGCGCCGTGCGCCTGGGCTTCGACGGCGGCGAGCCGCGCTTCGAGCTGCTGGATCTGTTCGGCCTGCTGCCGGACCAGCCGGAGCAGTTCGGCGTTGCTGACGTCGGCGGCCTGCGCCGGCAGCGTGCACGCCAGCAGCGTGCCGCCGATCGTCGCGGCCAGCGCGGTCTTGCGAAAGGGAATCATCGGAATGCCTGGTCTGGTGAATGCGGTCGATGTGCGGACGAGCGTCACTCGTCGCGCGGCGCACTGCGGTCGTCGTTGTGCTGCGCCCTGGCCGGCGCAGGCAGGGGCACGGCGTAGCCGGTGCCGGACATGAAGCCGTGGCTGCGCGCCCAGGTCGCGAACAGGCGCGGCCATTGCGCGACCAGCGTGCTCGGCGCGCCGAGCCCCCAGCCGTGGCCGCCGGCTTCGAACACGTGCAGCTCGGCCGGCACTGATGCCGCGTGCAGCGCGTTGAACATCGCCAGGCTGTGGCCGACGTCGGCGATCGGATCGTCGGCGGCGTGGGCGAGGAAGGTCGGCGGCGTGTCGTGGCTGACGTGCATCTCGGCCGAGTACGCCTCGACGGCGTCCTTCTGCGTCGACAGCTCGCGCTTGCTGCGCGTGGTGTCGAGCGGTGCCTGCAGCGAGATCACCGGGAAGATCAGCGCCGCGAAGTCGGGCCGCGCCGAAACCTGGTCGATCGCATCGAGCGGTTCATGGAAGGCGTCGGCGTAGCGCGTCTCGGTGATCGCCGCGAGGTGGCCGCCGGCCGACATGCCGAGCACGCCGATCTGCCGCGGATCGATGCCGAGTTCGCCGGCGCGGCTGCGCAGGATGCGCATCGCGCGCTGCGCATCGGCGAACGGCGCGCTGGCCGGCCAGCCGTCGGCGGGCAGACGGTAATAGAGCACCGCGGCGGTGACGCCGAGCGCCGCCAGCCACTTCGCGGTCGGCACCGCTTCGTTGCCGATCTGGATGCGGAAGTACCCGCCGCCGCCGGCGATCAGCACCGCCGTGCCGTTCGGTGTGGCCGGGCGGTAGAGCTCCAGGCGCGGCGTGCGGATGTTGGAAATGGCGCCGGTGCCCTTGCCGTCGCGGCCGACGCGCTCGGGGCCGCGCACCGGCGCATCGGCGAGCACCGCGTCCGGCCACAGCGGGATGAGCGTCGGCGCGGCGCCGGCTGCGGCGACGGCCGGGCCGGCGCCGCACGCGAGCACGAGGATCGCGAACGCGCGGCAGGCACGGGAAATCGAAGCCATGGTGACGCTCCTCCTGCGCCGCGGACGGCGCGCTTGTGGTTCTTGTCGCCGCCGCGGGGCGGGGGCCGCGCGTGGCGCGCAGCGCGCCCGATCGGCATGCGGCTTTGTAACGCGCGCGTCGCTGCCGACCCAATAACACCTTGGTGTTAGGGCCTTGGTCTTAGGGACGGTCTGAAGCAGCCCTGTTCTGTCATGGCGAGGCGCCGCAGGCGACGAAGCCATCCAGTAGCGCCCTGCGCAAGCGATGTATCTGGATCGCCGCGACCGCTGCGCGGCCTCGCGATAACGGCGTTATTCAGCGGTTCCTTGGGCCTTGGCGCCAGGGGCCGGCGGCGACGCCGGCGTGGGGGCTGCGGCGCGGCCGGCTGCGGCGCGGGCCCGGCGCGGTCTTCAGGTCTGGCGTTGCCAGAACGCGCGCAGGCGCGGCAGGTCGAGGATCTCGATGCGGTTGTACGACAGCGCCAGCAGGCCCTGTGCTTCGAGCGCGCGCAGCGCGCGGTTGACGCGCTGCCGCGACAGGCCGGTCAGCAGGCCGAGTTCTTCCTGCGACAGTTCCAGCACCGTCGCGGTGAACGGATACAACTGCGGATTGAACAGCTGCGCGAGCGCGCCGGCGACCTGGCCTTCGACCGACAGCAGACGCTGGTTCTGGATCGCGGCGATGAATTCGCCCATGCGTTCGTTGAGCTGGCGGATCACGAAACCCGAGAACGGCAGGCTGGCGGCGAGCAGCTGGTGGAAAGTTTCGGTCGGCACCAGGATCACGTCGGACGGCCGCACGGCGATGACGTCGTAGCGGCGCAGCTCGCGCTTGAGCACGCTGCCTTCGCCGAACCAGCCGCCGGCCGGCACGCCAGAGAACGTGCAGCTGTCGCCGGCGGCGTTGTAGACGGCGAGCTTGACGAGGCCGCGATGCACGCCGATCCAGTCGGCCGACGGTGCGTTGCGGCGCGCGACGAACTCGCCGGCGTCGAAGTGCACGAGCCGCGCCGTGTCCAGGACCAGCGCGCGGTGCGCGTCGGCCAGCTCGCCGAACCACGGATGGGTCCGGAGGGCGGCGGACAGGCTGGCGGGGGACGCTTCGGACATGGACCGGATCGGCGCTCGGGGGCTTCGATTGTCGTCCAGATGACAGAGCAGGGGCTAGCCTTGTCGCTAAGCTCGCCGCGCCCGGCGCGCCGCACGCAGCGGCGACGGGCCATGACATCGAAACCGTTCCCGCGTCCGCGGGCATGCCAAAGCGCCGGCCGCGGCCGGGGAGAGAGACGCAGATGACCACTGCCTACGAACAGGGGCTCGCGCGCAGCGAAGCCAACTATGCGGCGCTGACGCCGATCGATTTCATCGCCCGCGCCGCCGCCGTCTACGGCGAACGCACGGCCGTCGTCTACGGCGCCGAGCGGCGCAGCTGGGCCGAGACCTACGTCCGCGCGCGGCGTCTGGCGAGCGCGCTGCAGAAGGCCGGCATCGCCCGCGGCGAGACTGTCGCCGTGCTGCTGCCGAACACGCCGCCGATGGTCGAGGCGCATTTCGGCGTGCCGATGGCCGGCGCCGTGCTCAACACCCTCAATACGCGCCTCGACGAGGCCAGCCTGCGCTTCATGCTGAGCCACGGCGAGGCGCGCGCGCTGATCGTCGACACCGAATTCGCGCCGCAGGTGCGGCGCATGCTCGGCGAGCTGCGCGGCCTGCAGATCATCGCCGTGCACGACGCCGAATCCGGCGCCGCGCCGGTGCCGGAATGGACGCAGTACGAAGATTTCCTCGCCGGCGGCGATCCGGCGTTCGCCTGGCAGCTGCCGGCCGACGAGTGGGACGCGATCGCGCTGAACTACACCTCGGGCACCACCGGCGACCCGAAGGGCGTCGTCTACCATCATCGCGGCGCGGCGCTGAACGCGGTCAGCAACGTGCTCGAGTGGGACATGGGCAAGCACCCGGTCTACCTGTGGACGCTGCCGATGTTCCACTGCAACGGCTGGTGCTTTCCGTGGACGGTCGCGGCGCGCGCCGGCGTCAACGTCTGCCTGCGCAAGTTCGACGCCAGGAAAGTCTTCGAGCTGATCCGCGACGAGCGCGTCACGCATTACTGCGGCGCGCCGATCGTGCAGAGCGCGCTCGCCAACGCCCCGGCCGAATGGCGCGAGGGCATCACGCACACGGTGCGCACGATGGTCGCCGGCGCGCCGCCGTCGCCGTCGGTGATCGCGCAGATGGCGGCGATGGGCTTCGAGCTGACGCACGTCTACGGCCTCACCGAGGTCTACGGACCGGCCGCGGTCTGCGCGCAGCAGGAGCAGTGGCAGGCGCTCGACGGCGAGGAACGCGCGCGTCTCAACGCCCGCCAGGGCGTGCGTTACCACCTGCAGCGCGAAGTCAGCGTGCTCGACCCGACCACCCTGCAGCCGGTGCCGGCCGACGGCCGCACGATGGGCGAGATCGTGTTCCGCGGCAACATCTGCATGAAGGGCTACCTGAAGAACCCGCGCGCGACCGAGGAAGCGTTCCGCGGCGGCTGGTTCCATACCGGCGACCTCGGCGTGATGGCGCCGGACGGCTACGTGCAGATCCGCGACCGCAGCAAGGACATCATCATCTCCGGCGGCGAGAACATCTCCAGCATCGAGGTCGAGGACGCGCTGTACCGCCATCCGGCGGTGTCGGCGGTCGCCGTGGTGGCGATGCCGGACCCGAAGTGGGGCGAGGCGCCGTGCGCGTTCGTCGAGCTCAAGCCCGGTGCTGAAGTCACTGCCGAGGCGCTGATCGCGCACTGCCGCGAGTGGCTGGCCGGCTACAAGCTGCCGCGCGCGGTGCGCTTCGGCGAGCTGCCGAAGACCTCGACCGGCAAGATCCAGAAGTTCGAGCTGCGCAAGCTGGCCGGCTCGCAGCAGGCGATCGACCTCGCCAGCAAGCCTCAGTCCTGAGCGTCGCGCCGCGCCGCCGCCGCCCCCTGCACGCGGGCGTCGCGGCGGGCCAGCCAGCGGCCGATCGCGACCACCAGCAGCGCCCCGGCCGGCGACGACACGTAGTGCGTCCACGCCGGCAGCGCGGCGGCGTGCGTCGCCAGCGCGCGGTCGCCGAGCCACATCTCGCCGGCGATCCAGCCGAGCAGCGCGGCGCCGAGCGTGATGACGACCGGGAAGCGGTCCATCAGGCGCAGCACCAGCTTGCTGCCCCAGACGATGATCGGCACGCTGATCAGGATGCCGGCGGCGACCAGCGCGATGTGACCGTCGGCGGCGCCGGCGATCGCGACCACGTTGTCGAGGCTCATCACCGCGTCGGCGACGATGATGGTGCGGATCGCGCCGAGCAGATGCGTGCTCGCCGGCACCTCGGCGTGGTCTTCGTCCTGCGGGCGCAGCAGCTTGACGCCGATCCACAGCAGCAGCAGCGCGCCGGCGATGCGCAGGAACGGCAGCGCCAGCAGTTCGAGCGCGAAGAACACCAGCAGCGTGCGCAGGCCGATCGCGCCGAACACGCCCCAGAAGATGCCGCGGTTGCGCAGCTCGGGCGGCAGCTTGCGGCAGGCCAGCGCGATGACGACGGCGTTGTCGCCGCCGAGCAGGACGTCGATGGCGATGATCTGCAGGATCGTGACCAGCAGTTCGCTGTCGAGGACGATGTCGTGCATGGCGCTCGCGGCGCGCCGGGCGGCGTGACCGCGTGTGGAAATGTCGGCGGATTGTACGGGAGCGCCGCGGCGCCCGGTGTTCTCGGTCCGCGGTTCTCAGCCCGGCGTTCTCAGGCGAACAGCCGCCCGGCGTAGACGCCGAGGCCGCGCGCGACGCTCGCGAACTTGTCGCCGTTGACCAGCGCGCTCGACGGGAAGGCCGCGGCGATCGCCTCGCGCAGTGCGCGCACGCCGGTCGAGCCGCCGGTGAAGTAGATCGCGTCGACCGCCGCCGGCGCGACGCCGGCGCGGCGCGCGGTCTGCAGGCCGGCGTCGACGATGCGCGCGACGCCGGCGGCGATCGCGTCGCCGAGGCACGCGGCGTCGACCGGCGCCGTCAGCGCTGCGGCGATGAAGCCGAGATCGATCGTCGTGCGGCCGCCGTCGGCGACCTCGACCTTGGCGTCCTCGACGAGGCCGGCGAGGCGATGGCCCTCGCGCTCGCGCAGGACGCGCATCAGGCGCTCGTGCAGCGCGGCGTCGGCGAAGAAGGGGCGCAGCGTCTGCGCTTCCGACAAGGCGCGCGGCGTGTAGAGGAAGTTGATGCGGTGCCAGGTCGCCAGTTCGAAATAGACGTGCGAGGGCACCGGCTTGCCGCTGGCGGCGACGTGGCCGAGGCCGAGCACCGGCATCACGCTGGCGAGACTCAGCTGCTGGTCGAAGTCGGTGCCGGCGATGTGCACGCCGCCGCTGGCGAGCACGTCGGCGCTGCGCTCGTCGCGCTGCGCGCGCGTCGGGCCGAGGCGGACCAGCGAGAAGTCCGAGGTGCCGCCGCCGATGTCGGCGACCAGCACCAGCGCCTCGCGATCAAGGGCGCGTTCGTAGTCCATCGCCGCGGCGATCGGTTCGTACTGGAAGTGCACCTCGCCGAAGCCGGCCTCGCGCGCGATCGCGGCGAGCGTGCTTTCGGCGAGGCGGTCGCGTTCGGCGTTGTCGTCGACGAAGTGCACCGGGCGGCCGAGCACCAGCCGCTCCGGCGCCGCCGCGCTCTCGGCCTGCGCGGCTTCGCGCAGGTGGCGCAGGAAGCCGGCGATGATCTCGCGGTAGGCGACCGCCTTGCCGTTGATCTGCGTCGTTTCGTCGATCAGCTCGCTGCCGAGCAGGCTCTTCAGCGAGCGCATCAGGCGGCCGGCGTAGCCGGCCTGGTACTCGTGGATCGCCTGGCGGCCGAACGCGGCGCGGCGCTCGTCGGCGTTGTAGAACACCGCGGTCGGCATCGTCTCGCGGCCCTGTTCGAGCGCGACCAGCTGGCCGTGCGGACCGCTGCCGACGCAGACGGCGGAGTTGGAAGTGCCGAAGTCGATCGCGGTGTAGGCGCGCATGGGCAAAAGAAGGCGCGCGGGGCGCGGCGGCGAAAATGGGGGCGCGAGTCTACTGGCTGGCGCGGCCGGCACAAGGGGGCCGGGCCGCGAGGCATAATGGCGCATGCCGATCCGTACGCTGTTCCTGTCGCTGGGGCTGTTGCTGTCGTCCGCTGCCTGGTGCGCCGATCCGCCGCCCGCGGCCCCCGCCGCGCCGGCGACCGAACCCGCTTTGGCACAGGAGCCGGCTCCGGCCCCGGCGCCGCAACCGGTGTTTCCCCGTCTGATGAGCGAGCGCGAGGCTGCGCAGCCGCCGGCACCGCCGGCGCGGGTCGACGAGTCGGCGGCGCTGCGCGAGCGAGTGCTGGCGGCGGCGCGCTCGCTGCGCAACATGGGCATGCTGACGCTGTCGGCGGTACTCGGCCTGTTCGGTTCGGCGCTGGCCGGCGTGCTGATCGCGCTCGCCGTGCACCTGACGCGCGAGCGGCGCGCGGCCCGCAAGGCCGCTGGCTGAGCGCGCGCCGGAACGTCCGTATGGTCCGCCAGATCGCGCGACGCCACACGGGCGGCGAGCCCGGCGCCGCGGCGGATCGCCGCTTGCTCGGCGCCGCGCCGTGCGCGATGCCGCCCCGGCCGCTCGCCCTTTCCCTGGAGTCCGCATGAACGATGCAAGCCTCTCCGCGCCGGCCGTCAGCGCCGGCACGCTGTCCGCCCTGTTCGCGGCGCGCGTCGCGGCGACGCCGGACACGCCGGCCTATCGGCAGTTCGACGCTGCGCGCGGGCAGTGGCAGGCGCTGAGCTGGTCGACGATGGCGGCGCGCGTTGACGCCTGGCGCCGCGCGCTCGGCGGCCTGCAGCTGGCGGCGGGCGCACGCGTCGCGATCCTGCTGCCGAACGGCCTCGACGCGGTCGCCGTCGATCAGGCCTGCCTGGCCTGCGGCTACGTGCCGGTGCCGATGCACGCGATCGACAACCCGGCGAGCATCGCCTACATCCTCGGCGACAGCGATGCGTCGGTGCTGATCGTCGCCGGCGCCGCGCAATGGGCGGCGATCGCCGCCGCCGGCGGGGCGACGCCGCAGCTGCGCCAAGTCGTGCTGGCCGGCGCCGATGAGACCGTGCCGGACGGCGCCACGGTGCCGGTCGCGCGCGCCGCCGAGTGGCTGGCGGCGGCCGCCGCGCTGCCGCTGCCGCCGGCGCCGGCGCAGCCCGACGATCTGGCGGCGATCGTCTACACCTCCGGCACCACCGGCCGGCCGAAGGGCGTGATGCTGACGCACCGCAACGTCGTGGCGAACGTCGAGGCGGTGATGGCGCATTTCCGTGTCGAGGCCGGCGACGTGTTCCTGTCGATCCTGCCGCTGTCGCACACCTTCGAGCGCACGATCGGCTACTACCTCGCGGTCGCGGCCGGCGCCGAAGTGGTCTACGTGCGTTCGATCGCCAAAATCGCCGAGGATCTGAGGACCGTGCGGCCGACGATCGTCGTCGCCGTGCCGCGCATCTACGAGCGTCTCTACGCCGCGGTGCAGGACGCGCAGGCGCGTTCGAGCGCGCTGGCGCGCTGGCTGTTCGCGCGCGCCGAGGCGATCGGCTGGCGCCGCCACGCGCCGAACACCGCCGGCATCGCGCAGCGCATGCTCGACGCCGCGCTGTGGCCGCTGCTCGACCGTCTGGTCGCACGCAAGCTGCGCGCCGTGCTCGGCGGCCGCGTGCGCATCGCCGTCAGCGGCGGCGCGCCGCTGGCGCCGGCCGTCGAGCGCTGCTTCGTCGGCATGGGCGTGCCGCTGCGCCAGGGCTACGGCATGACCGAGAGCAGTCCGGTGGTCGCCGCGAACACCGTCGACGACTACCGGCCGGGCACGGTCGGTCGGCCGCTCGCCGGCGTCGAGGTCCGCCTCGGCGAACGCGACGAGCTGCAGGTGCGCGGGCCGAACGTGATGCGCGGCTACTGGAAGCGGCCGGAGGACACGCAGCGCACGCTGCTCGACGGCGGCTGGCTGCGCACCGGCGATCAGGCGGCGCTCGAGGACGGCCGCGTGCGCATCATCGGCCGCATCAAGGAAATCATCGTCACCTCGACCGGCGAGAAGATCGCGCCCGGCGATCTGGAGACGGCGATCATCGCCGACCCGCTGTTCGAGCAGGCCTTCGTGATCGGCGACAACCGACCGTTCATCGCTGCGTTCGTGGTGCTCGAGCCGGGCCGCTGGCAGGCGCTCGCCGCCCAGCTCGGCGTGCCGGCCGACGCGAGCGGGCTGGCGTCGAAGGCGGCGCGCGACGCGGCGCTGCAGCGCATTCACGCGGCGACGGCATCGTTCCCGCGCTACGCGATGCCGCGCCAGGTGCGCCTGACGCTCGACAAGTGGACGATCGAAAACGGCCTGATGACGCCGACGCTCAAGCTCAAGCGCAACGCGCTCGAAGCGCGGCTCGCCGACGCGGTCGCCGAGGTCTACCGCGCCGGCTGAGCGCGCGCCTCAGCTCACCGACACGCCGAACAGCATGCCGGCGCCGTAGGTCACGGCCGCCGCCGCGCAGCCGATCAGCACCTGGCGCAGCGCCGAGTACAGCGGCGTGCGGCCGCTGAACAGCGAGGTGACGAAGCCGATGCCGGCGAGCGCGACGGCGCTGAGCGCGATGCTGATGCCGATCGCCGTCGTGCCGCCGCTCCACAGGAACGGCAGCACCGGGCAGATCGCGCCGGCCGCGAACAGCGCGAACGAGGTGATCGCCGCGCGCCACGGACTGCCGCCGCGCTCGGCCGGATCGATGCCGAGTTCCTCGCGTGCCAGCGTGTCGAGCGCGACGTCCTTGTCGCGCATCAGCTCGGCGGCGATGCGCTGGGCGTCGGCGCGGTCGATGCCCTTGGCCTGGAAGATCAGCGCCAGTTCCTTCTGCTCGGCTTCCGGCGTCTGTTCGATCTCCTCGCGCTCGCGGGCGATCTGCGTTTCGGCGAGTTCGCGCGCGTTGGTGACCGACAGCCATTCGCCGAGCGCCATCGAGCAGGCGCCTGCGGCGAGCCCGGCGAGGCCGGTCAGCAGGATCTCGCGGCCGCCGGTGCCGGCGCCGGCGACGCCCATCACCAGGCAGAAGTTCGAGACGAGGCCGTCGTTGGCGCCGAGCACGGCGGCGCGCAGATCGTTGCCCGAGCCGCCGCGATGCCAGCGCTCGGCGCGCGCGATCTCGCTGCCGGCGACGCCCTTGCCGCCGGTACCGGCAGCCGCGGCCTGGACCACGGCGGCGTGGCCGCGCTCCTCGCTCGACAGCGCCGCGGCGTCGGCCTGACCGGCGTACTTGTCGCGGTCGGCGAATTCGGCGGCGGCGATCGACGGCAGCACGAAGCGCGGTCCGAAGCGGCGCGCCAGCCGCATCAGCAGGCGCGTGCGCAGGCTCGGCGCGTAGGCCGGGTCACGGATGCCGAGCGCGGCGAGCTTGGCGTGCCAGACCTGGGCGTGTTCGGCCTCGGCCTGCGACAGCTGGGTGAACAGATCCTTGCGCACCGGATCGGATTCGGCGGCGGCCAGCGCCGCGTACAGGCTCGCGCCGTCGCGTTCGTCCTGAAGATTGCGCCGGTACCGTTCGACCTCGCTTTCGCTCACGCTCGTGCTCCCGGATGATGGCTGCGGCGTCGGGCCAGGGCCGCAGGCGGTGATGCCATAATGTCGCATGCCGATGCTTTCCGTCGCTCTTTCCGTTCTGCAGCCCTGCGTGCGCCTGCGCGCTGCTGGCAGCCGGCGTCGCTGAGCGAGGCGGGCGATGCCGCTGGCGCTGGCACCGATGGAAGGCTTCGTCGACGATCTGCTGCGCGACGTGCTGACGCGCGTCGGCGGCATCGACTGGTGCGTCAGCGAATTCATCCGCGTCAACGACCGTCGCCTGCCGGCCTCGGTGTTCCGCCGCTATGCGCCGGAACTCGCGCACGGCGCGCGCACGCCGGCCGGCACGCCGATGCGCGTGCAGCTGCTCGGCTCCGATCCCGGCTGCCTCGCCGACAACGCGGCGCTCGCGTGCACGCTCGGCGCGCCGGTCATCGATCTCAACTTCGGCTGCCCGGCCAAGACCGTCAACCGCTCGCGCGGCGGCGCGGTGCTGCTCAAGGAGCCGGAGCTCATGGGCCGCATCGTCGGCGCCGTGCGCGCCGCGGTGCCGGCGGCGATTCCGGTGACGGCGAAGATGCGGCTTGGTTATGAGAACGCCGACGCCGCGCTCGACTGCGCGCGCGCACTGGTCGACGGCGGCGTCGCGCAGATCGTCGTGCACGCGCGCACCAAGGTCGACGGTTACCGGCCGCCGGCGCACTGGGAATGGGTCGCGCGCGTGCGCGAGTGCGTGCCGGCGGCGATCGACGTCTACGCCAACGGCGAGATCTGGTCGGTCGAGGACTGGCAGCGCTGCCGCGCGGCGAGCGGTGTCGAGCACTTCATGCTCGGCCGCGGGCTGGTCGCGCGGCCGGATCTGGCGCGGCAGATCGCCGAAGCGCGCGCCGGCCGTGCGCCGCAGCCCATGGCCTGGAGCGAGGTGCTGGCGCTGCTGCAGGATTTCTGGCGGCAGCTGCGCCGCCGCGCACCGCCGCGTTTCGCGGCCGGACGGCTCAAGCAATGGCTGGTCTGGCTGGCGCGCAGCTATCCGGCCGCCGATGCGCTGTGGCAGCGCGTGCGCGCCGAAGCGGACTGCCGCGCGCTCGACACGCTGCTCGGCGTCAGCCTGGATCGCCCGGAGCGCTCGGCGTCGACGGCGCAACGGCATGCGCTGCCGCCCACGCCAGCTTCTGCGCTCGACGCAGCTGCTTGAGCCGGTACTCGGCGCTCGACGCCTGCGCCCTTGAGGCATGCGCCTGCTGTGCAAGCAGCCGCAGTGGCCGGTGCGCACGCGTGTAACGGGCGCCGCGGCCGTCGAGGTGCTGCTGCAGGCGGCGCTGCGGATCGGGGCTGATGCCCGCGTAAAGGCTGCCGTCCTCGCATTCGAGCAGGTACAGGAACCAGGCGACGGTTTCGGGCGAGACGGCCATGGGTGGCGGCGGGGCGGGCGACGCGCAGTATGCCGCCTGGCATCGTCGCGGGGAGGTTTTTCCTACGCGCGAATCGGATTTTCCGGCGTTGCCCGGCCGCCCGCGCGGCGGGCAGGCTGATCCGTCCGCGGCGTCGAACGCCCGTTCGCCTGTCACGGACGATCCATCACGACAGGAGAGCAGGCATGGACGCGAGAAAACTCGTGGCACGCGGTAGCGGTATTGCGCTGGCGCTGGCACTGGTGGTCGGCAGTTCTGCCGTCCAGGCGGGTCTGCTGAAGACGACGGTCGGCACGCTGCTGCGCACGCTGGCTGACATTTCCGGCACGGTCACGAGCCCGATCGGCGACGTGCTGGTCAACCTCACGCAGAACGCCGGCCCCCTGGTCGCGCATACCATCGTCCGCATCCAGGGACGCTACCTGCTGCTGACGCGCGGCACTTCGGCTTTCGACATGACCTTCACGCACGACGGCCAGATGCGCCGCGTGCTGGTCGTGCGCCCGCAGAACCCGGTCGCCGGCGCGCCGGTGCTGATGATGCTGCACGGCAACGGCGGCACCGCGGAGAACCAGTCCAATCTCAGCGAGGCGCCGGATCTGGTCGCCGCCAAGGGCGTCTGGGTGGTGCTGCCCGAGGCGCTGAACGGCACCTGGAACGACGATCCGGCCAACTCGATCGGCATCGACGACGTCGGCTTCCTGTCCGATGTCGTTTCGGTCATGACCAACATCTTCCAGGTCGACGCGTCGCGCATTTCGGTCAGCGGTCTGTCGAACGGCGCGTTCATGGCCGAGCGCTTCGCCTGCGAGCGTTCCGACCTGATCGCCGCCGCGGCGCTGATCTCCGGCACCATCAGCGGCGGCCTGATGAACGCCTGTGCGCCGGCGACGCCGCGGCCGATCATGTTCATGGACGGCACCGCCGACCCGATCGTGCCGTACGACGGCAGCCGCCTCGGCGTGCGTTCGGCGCCGGACACGTTCAACTTCTGGCTCGGCCGTCTCAACTGCAGCGCCTCGGCGACGCTGACGACGGCGCTGCCGGACTCGACCGCGGACGGCACGACCGTCAGTCTGGCGCGCAACACCGGCTGCGGCAGCGGCGGCGAGGTCCGGCTCTACACCGTCCAGGGCGGCGGCCACGCCTGGCCGGGCGGCTGGCAGTACCTGCCGGTGCCGATCATCGGCACGACCAGCACCGACGTCGATGCGACCACGGAGATCTGGAACTTCGCGAGCCTGTACCACCGCTGAGTGCGGCGCCGCGCGGACTCAGCGCGTCATCGCAAGGCGCGCAGCGACGAGACTGTCCCGCCGCAGCGCCGGATCGGTGCTGCGGCGGGGAGGGCTCGGTCGGTCTTGAGCAGGCCTTAGCCTGCTCCGCCGACCCGTTCCAGGATTCGCAGCAGCTGGGCGAGATCCTCTGCCGGCAGGCTGGCCAAGCTGGGCGGCGGCTCGTCGGCGATCTTGCGCAGTGCGGCAACGCGCTTGCGCCCTTCGGCGGTGAGGGAGACGAGCTTGGAGCGGCGATCTTCCGGGTGCGCGCGGCGCTCCACGAGTCCGCGTTCCTCGAGATCGTTGATGATCACCGTCGCGGCCGGCGCGTCGGTGCCCATCTCCCAGGCGAGATCGCGCAGGCTGCGATCCTGATCCTTCAAGCGCCGCAGGGCGCGCACGCGACTGAACGGCAGGCCGGTGGCTTCGGCGGCTTTGCGGCGCCAGTCGCCGCGCGACTCCATGACCAGCGCGACGAGAATCTGCCAGATGCGCTCGGCATCACGCTGTGCGGGTTTCACTTGGGCTCCTCCAGCAGGTGTGCAACGCGTTCGGCGCTGGCGCGTCCGCGCGCGCCGGTCGCGAGCAGGGCGAGGCCGACGATGAGCGCGCCGCTGCCCGCTAGTATCCACCACACGCGGTGCGTCGCGGCCGCGAAATCGGCCACGCGATCGCCGGTCAGCGATCCGGCGAGCGCGACGCCCAGCGACACGCCGATCTGCCGGCTGGTGCTGGCGATGGCCGAGGCGAGGCCGGCCTGCGCACGTGGCAGACCGGACACGGCGGCATAAGTGATCGGCGCATTGACCATGCCGAAGCCGCAGCCGAAAACGAAGAACGCGGCCAGCACCATCGGCAGCGGCGTGTCGGCGGCGAGTCGCGTCAGCATCAACGTGCTGAGCACCAGCGCGGCGCCGCTGATCAGCAGCGAGGGTCGCGCGCCGCGCACGGCGACCATGCGGCCCGACAGCGGCGACAGGCCGATCACCGCAACCGCCATCGGCAGTAGGCACAGGCCCGCGAGCGGCGCCGACAGGCCTCGCGTTTCCTGCAGATAGATCGAGCCGAGGAACAGGAATGCGCCCATCGCCGCGAACATGCTGATCGCGATCAGCGTGGCAGTACTGAACGGCAGGCTCCTGAAGAAGCGCAGATCGAGCAGCGGCTCGTGCCGGCGCGGTTCGTAGATCAGCAGGGCGATGAAGGCCGCCGCCGCGAGCAGCGCCGCGCCGCCGGCTTCGACGCCGTTGGCCCGCGGGGCTTCGATCAGCGTGTAGATCAGTGCCGCGAGGCCGGTCAGCAGCAGGATCTGGCCGACCGTGTCGGGCCGTCGCGGCGTCGGCGCGCGCGACTCGGGGATGTAGCGCGAGGTGAGCCACAGTGCGAGCAGGCCGATCGGCAGATTGATCCAGAACACCGATCGCCAGCCAAAGGCCTGCGTGAGCACGCCGCCGGCCAGCGGGCCCAGGGCCATCGCGATGCCGGCGACCGCGCCCCAGATGCCGATGGCGCGCGCGCGATCGGCTGGCGCAGGGAAGGTGTGCACGACGATCGCCATCGCGACCGGATTGAGCATCGAGCCGCCCAGTGCCTGCACGATGCGCGCCATCACCAGGACGGTGGTGCTGTCGGCAAAGCTGCATAGCACGGAGCCGAAAGTGAACAGCGCCATGCCCCACCGGAAGACCCGCCGCCGTCCGAGCCGATCGGCCGTCGCGCCGCCCAGCATCAGAAAGCTGGCGAGGACGATCGTGTACGCATCCACCACCCACTGCAGATCGGCAACAGACGCGCCGAGCTCGCGCCGGATGGCCGGCAGCGCGACATTGACGATGGTGACGTCCATCGATACCACCAGCAGACTCAGGCAGCAGGTGGCGAGGATGAGCTTGCTTCGCGCGGGTGGCGAAGGATGATTAGTTGTAATCATGCAATAATTGTATAAATGCAACTAAATGAGGTCAAGGGGACGGCGCGCGGCTGCGCGCCAACGAAGAAGGGCCGCTGGCGCGGCCCTTCTTCGCTGCGTGCGGCGAGGGTTCTACAGGCCCCAGGCTTTCAGCTTCATCTTGACCATCAGCACGATGAAGTGCCAGGCGGTCTTGATCTTCTCCCAGGCCGTCGGCTGGTAGCGCGCGCGCTCGCGGATGTAGTGCTGCAGCGCGAGCAGTTGCTCGTCGGACAGTTCGCCGAACGCGGGCATGCCGCGCGCGAGCAGGCCGCCGTCGCGGACGATCGCCGTGAACGCCGGCGTCGACAGCGGAATCTGCGAAGCGCGCAGGTCCGGGGCGTAGCCGCCGGCGACGGCGGAGACGCCGTGGCAGATCACGCAGCGGTTGTAGATCAGCTTGCCCTGCTCGGCGAGCGCCATGTCGAGCTTGAACTCGGGCGCGGCGAGCGGCGTCACCTGCGACGGCGGCGCCGTCGGCGGCAGCGCCGCCTGGCCGTCGAGCACGAAGGTCAGCAGCCGCCGCGGATGCTGGCGGCCGACCCAGCCGTGCTGCGCGGACAGCGAGCCGAGCAGCATCTGTCCGCCGGCCCAGCCGGCCGGCACGGTGATGTACTGCTTGCCGTCGACCGCGTAGCTGATCGGCGCGCCCATCGAGCCGACGCCCATGTCGAAGCTCCAGACGATCTTGCCGGTCTGCGCATCGTGCGCGACGAACCGGCCGTCTGCCTGGCCCTGGAAGACGAGGCCGCCGGCGGTCGCCATCACGCCGCCATTGTTGGCGCCGGGTACCGGTTCCTCCCAGGCTTTCTTCTGCGCGGCCGGATTCCAGGCGATCAGCGACGAGGTGCCGGCGTTCTTCGGCACGTCGTCGAAGAAACCGCGCAGGCCCATGACGTCGTCCGGCGTCATCGTCCAGGTCTTCGGATCGCGGCCCTCGTCGTTGTAGTAGCCGGCCATTTCGTGCGCCGGGATGTAGACCAGTCCGGTCTTCGGGCTGTACGACATCGGCGGCCAGTTGTGCAGGCCGGCGGAGCCCGGCCAGGTCAGCGCCTCGCCGTCCTCGTAGCGCGCGCCCGGCACTTCGACCGGACGGCCGGTGTTGAGGTCGATGTATTTCGCCCAGGTGACCTTGCCGAGTTTCTCGGCGGAGATCAGCTTGCCGGTCGCGCGATCGATGACGTAGAAGAAACCGTTCTTCGGCGCGTGCAGGATGACGTCGCGCGGCTGGCCATCGATGGCAATCGTCGCCAGCGTGATGTCCATCGTCGAGTTGAAGTCCCAGGTCTCTCCCGGCGTGGTCTGGTAATGCCAGACGTACTCGCCGGTGTCGGCGTCGAGCGCGACCACCGAGCACAGGAACAGGTTGTCGCCGCCGCCCGGCGAGCGCAGCTTGGCGTTCCACGGGCCGCCGTTGCCGGTGCCGATGTAGACGCGGTTGTACTTAGGGTCGTAGGTCATCGCGTTCCACGCGGTGCCGCCGCCGCCGTACTTCCACCATTCGCCGCTCCAGGTCTTCGCAGCCATTTCCATGGCCTTGTTCTCGAAGCCGTCGGCCGGATTGCCAGGCACGATCCACCAGCGCCAGATCGGCGCGCCGGTCTCGGCGTCGTAGGTCGTCACGTAGCCGCGCACGTGGCCGAAGTCGGCGCCGCCGTGGCCGATGATCACGCGCGCGCGGCCGTCGCTGCCTTGCCAGACGCGCGGCGCGCCGGTGATGTAGCGGTTGTCACCGGGCTCGGTGGTCTGCGTTTCCCAGACCAGCCGGCCGGTCTTCGCGTCGAGCGCGAACAGGCGGCCGTCCTGCACGCCGGCGTAGACCTTGCCGTTCCAGTACGTGAGGCCGCGGATGCCCCAGGCCATGCGCATCTTCTGCACATCGACCTTGGGGTCGTACTTCCACAGCAGCTGGCCGCTGCGCGCGTCGATGGCGTGGATCACCGAATAGCCGGCGGCGACGTAGACGACGCCGTCGACCGCGACCGGCATCGTCGCCAGGTTCCAGACGTCGTCGAAATCCAGCGCCCAGGCCAGGCCGAGGCGTCCGACGTTCTGCGTATTGATCTGCTCGAGCGGGCTGTAGTGCTGCTCGCTGAAGGTGCGGCCGTTGGCGGCCCAGTTGGTGCCATCGGTCTCGTTCGACAGTGCCGCGTTGTCGATCTGCGCCGCCGCCTGTGCAGCGAGGCCGAGGCTGACGGCCGCAACGAGGCCCGCGAGTGCGCGGCGGCCCAGCGCCGCCATGCCCGACTGCTTCATGGATCTCCTCCCGTGGATGGCCGGCCCGCGCCCCGCGGCCGGCTTTGCGCGGACTCTAGCGGCTCGGGGCCGGCGCGACCGTCATCCGGACAGACGAGGGATGCACGTGCGGACGCCGGTGTGTGCGATCTGCGATGCTGGCCGGCCTCATCCACCGTCCGTCGCGCCCATGTCGATCGCTGATTTCCGCCCCGGCGTCTACCGTCACTACAAGGGCCGCTACTACCTCGCGCTGGGTCTGGCGCGTGAGGACGAGAGCAACGAAACCGTGGTCGTCTACACGCGCCTGTATCCGCGCGACGGTCTGCCGATGAGCACGCGCCGCTTGTCGGTCTGGAACGAGACGGTGGTCGTCGCGCCGGGCGCGGCGCCGGTGCCGCGCTTCGCCTACGTCGGCCACGAACAGCCGGCCGACTGATCCCGGAGCGGCCGAGCGCCGGTCGCCGCGCGCGCCTGCCGGCGTGGCGACGTCGGCGCCGGCCGGCGCGCCGCTATCCGCCGGTGGCGTCGAGGCGATCGCGCAACGCGATCAGCTCGTCCTTGAGCTTCAGCAGCGTCGGTGCCGACAGGCCGCAGGCGGCGAAGATGCCTTGCGGCACCGCCTTGGCGCGTTCGCGCAGCGCGCGGCCGGCCTCGGTCAGCGTGATCCGCACCTGGCGCTCGTCGCGGGCGCTGCGCTGGCGCGAAACCAGACCGGCGCTTTCGAGCCGCTTGAGCAGCGGCGTCAGCGTGCCGGAATCCAGGTGCAGCAGCTGACCGATGTCCTTGACCGGCACATCGTCGCGCTCCCACAGCACCAGCATCACCAGGTACTGCGGGTAGGTGAGGCCCAGTCCGTCGAGCAGCGGCTTGTAGACGCCATTGAAGGCCAGGGCCGTCGAATAGACGGCGAAGCACAGCTGATTCGACAGCGCGAGCAGGGCGTCGTCGTCGGCATTCCGGTTCGGCATGACGGGCTCTCCGTGGCCAGAGGGTTCTGACGCCAGCTCTGTGGAGTCCTGGCGGCGCAATTCAATTGTACGCAATCAAAGCGCATAAGCGCTGACTTTCTAATTTCGAACAAATATTTTGTAAGCAATTTAATTGTTCGTAATATTCATTCCGTCGACTCCAAACGGGTCGCCTCTCCACCCCCGACAGAAGGACCTTACGTCATGAATCCCATCGCCAGAACCGCCAGGATCGCTGCCGTCGCCGCCGCGCTGGGCGCCGCCTCGACCAGCTTCGCCGCTGCCGTCGAACCCGGCACGCAGGCGTTCCTCGATGCCGTCGCCGCCCAGGGCGGCAAGCCGATCTACACCCTGTCGCCAGCCGAGGCGCGGCAGGTGCTGTCCGGCGCCCAGGCCGGCGCGGTTGCCACGCTGCCGGCCGAGATCGAGGACCGCGTGCTGAAAACCGGGCCGACCGGCCAGGTGCGCGTGCGCATCGTGCGCCCCGCGGGCAACAAGACCGAGCTGCTGCCGGTCATCGTCTACTTCCATGGCGGCGGCTGGGTGCTCGGCGGCACCGATACGCACGATCGTCTGATCCGCGAGCTCGCCAACGGCGCGCAGGCGGCGGTGGTGTTCGTCGACTACGACCGCTCGCCGGAAGCGCAGTATCCGGTGCCGCTGGAGCAGGGCTATGCGGCGCTGAAATACGTCGCCGAGCACGCTGCCGAGCTTAAGGTCGACGCCTCGCGGCTGGCCGTCGCCGGCGACAGCGTCGGCGGCAACATGGCGGCGGCGAACACCTTGCTCGCCAAGCAGCGCGGCGGTCCGCAGATCGATTTCCAGCTGCTGTTCTATCCGGTCACCGACGCCGATTTCGACAACGGCTCGTACCGCGAATTCGCCAATGGTCCGTGGCTGACCCGGCCGGCGATGGCGTGGTTCTGGGACGCCTACCTGCCCGACGTCGCCAAGCGCCGCGAGCCGACGGCCTCGCCGCTGCGGGCCTCGTTGGAGCAGCTCAAGGGCCTGCCGCCGGCGCTCGTCATCACCGACGAGAACGACGTGCTGCGCGACGAGGGCGAGGCCTATGCCGCCAAGCTGGCGCGCGCCGGCGTCCCGGTCACGCAGGTCCGCTATCTCGGCACGATTCACGATTTCGTGATGCTCAACGGCCTCGCCGCAACGCCGGCGACGCGCGCCGCGATCAAGCAGGCCAATGCCGCGTTGCGCCGGGCGCTGGCCCGCTGAGCCGCCGTCCCGCGCTTTTCGAATGCCTCAACCCGACTTTTATCCAATCCCAACAGGAGTGATCCCATGAGCACCCAGGTTCTTTATCGCACCAGCGCCACCGCCACCGGCGGCCGTGACGGCCGCAGCGTCGTCGAGGACGGCAGCCTCGACATCAAGCTGACGACGCCCCGCGAGCTGGGCGGCGCCGGCGGCGCCGGCAACAACCCGGAGCAGCTGTTCGCCGCCGGCTACTCGGCCTGCTTCATCGGCGCCATGAAGTTCGTCGCCTCGCAGGGCGGCCCGAAGGTGCCGGCCGACACCACGGTCAAGGCGATCGTCGGCATCGGCCCGCGCTCGGAAGGCGGCTTCGGGCTCGACATCGAGCTGCAGGTGGCGCTGCCGGGCCTGGCCCGCGCCGATGCCGAGGCGCTGGTCGCCAAGGCCCATCAGGTCTGCCCGTACTCGAATGCGACGCGCGGCAACATCGATGTGCGGCTGACGGTGGTCTGAATCGACTGCCGACGTAAAGGCCCCGGTCCCGCGCAGGCGGGCCGGGGTCTCTGTCGTCCGTGTGGCGTTCGCTCTGACGACGCTTCAGGGCCGCGGCGCGGTGTCCTGCCAGTAGCCCGGATCGCCGAAGGTTTTCTTCAGATGTTCGACGAACAGCCGCGTCCGCAGCGGCAGGTGGCGGCGTTCGAGGAACAGCGCGTAGATGCCGTTCGCGGGTGCGGCGTAGTCGGCGAGCACTTCGACGAGACGGCCCTGTGCGAGGTCGTCGCCGACCTCCCACATCGAACGCCAGGCGAGGCCGCGACCGGCTAGCGCCCACTCATGCAGCACCGCACCGTCGTTGCAGTCGAAGCGGCCGCGCGGGCGGACGCTGCGCAGTTCGCCGTCGACGATGAAGCTCCAGCCGCGCGCCTGGCCGCCGGTCTCGCCGAGACTCAGGCCGTCGTGCTGGGCCAGCTCGTCGGGATGGCGCGGTTCGCCGCGCCGCGCCAGATAGGCGGGGCTCGCTACCACGACACGGCGGTTCTCGGCGAGGCGCACGCGCACCAGACGCGAATCGGTCAGCTCGCCGACGCGGATCGCGCAATCGATGTTCTCGTTGGCGAGATCGACGATGCGATCGGACAGGTCGAGCGAGACGGCTAGCTCCGGATGCTGGTCGAGGAAGTCGGCGACCGCCGGCGCGACATGGCGCCGGCCGAAGCCGGCCGGCGCGGTGATGCGCAGATGGCCGCTGGCGCTGCGGCCGCCGTGGCTGACCGCGGCCTCGGCGGTGGCGAGGTCATCGAGGATGCGCTGGCAGTCCTCGAGAAAGGCGCTGCCCTCCGCGGTCAGCGTCAGGCTGCGCGTGGTCCGCGTCATCAGGCGCACGCCGAGCCGCCCTTCGAGCGCATCGATGCGACGGCCGATCATCGCCGGGGTCAGATCGAGCGCGCGGGCGGCGGCTGAGAGGCTGCCGCGCTGTGCCACCTGCACGAAGGTCTCGATCTCACGTAAAGGGTTCACGGTGAGGGCGGCCTTATTTCATACATAAAGTAAAAGATGATTTGCAGTGTAGTGCATTCAAGCGCGCAGCGCGGAGGCCTATCATGCGCGGCATTCGAAACCCCACCGGAGCCTTCCCATGACGCTCAAACTGCCTGCCGGCATGCAGATCAATGCCCCGATCGAAGCGCGCTTCGACGAGATCCTGACGCCGGAGGCGCTGGAGTTCGTCGCCAAGCTGCATCGCGCCTTCGAACCGCGCCGCCAGGAGCTGCTGAAGAAGCGCGTCGAGCGCCAGGCGCGCATCGACGCCGGCGAGCTGCCGGACTTCCTGCCGGAAACGAAGCACGTCCGCGAGGGCGACTGGAAGGTGGCGCCGCTGCCGAAGGCACTGGAGAACCGCCGTGTCGAAATCACCGGCCCGGTCGAACGCAAGATGATCATCAATGCGTTCAACTCGGGTGCCGACTCGTACATGACGGACTTCGAGGACTCGAACAGCCCGAACTGGTTCAACCAGATCCAGGGCCAGGTGAACCTGTACGACGCGATCCGCCGTCAGATCAGCTTCACCAACGAGAAGGGCAAGGAATACCGGCTCAACGACAAGATCGCGACGCTGCAGATCCGTCCGCGCGGCTGGCATCTCGACGAGAAGCACGTGCTGGTCGACGGCGCGCGCGTGTCCGGAGGCATCTTCGATTTCGCGCTGGTGTTCTTCCACAACGCCAAGGAGCAGATCGCGCGCGGCGCCGGTCCGTTCTACTACCTGCCGAAGATGGAGAGCCATCTCGAAGCACGCCTGTGGAACGACATCTTCGTGATGGCGCAGGAGCACATCGGTCTGCCGAAGGGCACGATCAAGGCGACGGTGCTGGTCGAGACCATTCTCGCCACGTTCGAGATGGAAGAGATCCTGTATGAACTGCGCGACCACAGCGCCGGCCTCAATGCCGGCCGCTGGGACTACATCTTCTCGTGCATCAAGAAGTTCAAGCGCAACCGCGATTTCTGCCTCGCGCAGCGCAGCGTCATCACCATGGAAGTGCCGTTCATGCGCGCCTACGCGCTGGCGCTGGTCAAGGCCTGCCACAAGCGCGGTGCGCCGGCGATGGGCGGCATGAGCGCGCTGATTCCGATCAAGAACGATCCGGCTGCCAACGACAAGGCGATGGCCGGCATCCGCAACGACAAGGCGCGCGATGCACGTGACGGCTTCGACGGCGGCTGGGTCGCGCACCCGGGCCTCGTGTCGCTGGCCCAGGAGGAATTCCAGAAGGTGCTCGGCGACCGCCCGAACCAGTGGGACAAGCAGCGCGACGATACCTATGGCCCGAAGGACTGGCTGAACTTCCAGCCGGAGCAGCCGATCACCGAGGCCGGCGTGCGCAACAACATCAACGTTGGTATCCACTACCTCGGTGCCTGGCTCGCCGGCAACGGGTGCGTGCCGATCCACAACCTGATGGAAGACGCCGCTACCGCCGAGATCAGCCGCTCGCAGATCTGGCAGTGGGTGGTGAGCCCGAAGGGCAAGCTCGACGACGGCCGCAAGGTCGACGCGGCGATGGTCCGCGCGATCATTCCGGAAGAGCTCGCCAAGGTGAAGGCGACCGTTGCCGCCGGCGGCGAAGACACCGCGACCTACGATCAGGCCGCCAAGATCTTCGAGGAGATGTCGCTGTCGGAGAACTTCCCGGAGTTCCTGACACTGCCGCTGTACGAGGCGATGGCGTAAGGCGCGACGCGCCGATCAGCCTGCCGAATGAAAAGGCCGCGCGGAGCACCGCGCGGCCTTTTTCGTTGCCGGCGCCTTGATCGCGCCGGGGGCTTCAGAGCGGCTGCAGTTGCTCGGCGAAGCGCCGGGCATTGTCGACGTAGTGCAGCGCCTGCATCTTGAGGATCTGCACTTCCTGATCGGACAGCGTGCGCACGACCTTGGCCGGCGAGCCGACGATCAGTGAATTGTCCGGAAAGCTCTTGCCCTCGGTGACCAGCGATTGCGCGCCGACGATGCAGTTGCGGCCGATCTTGGCGCGATTCAGGACCACGGCGCCGATGCCGATCAGCGTGTTGTCGCCAATCTCGCAGCCGTGCAGCATCACCATGTGGCCGATCGTGCAGTTGGCGCCGACCACGAGCTTCAGTCCGGGATCGGTATGCAGCACCGAGCCTTCCTGGATGTTGCTGTTCTCGCCGATGCGAACCTCGTCGTTATCGCCGCGGATCGTCACGTTGAACCAGATGCTGACGTTGGCGGCGCAGTGCACCGAGCCGATGACGGTGGCATTCGGCGCGATCCAGTGCGGACCCTCGAACTGCGGATGGCGGTCGCCGAGGCGGTAAAGCATGCAGGTCTCCAGCAAAAGAGGGCAGGCGCGCATTGTCGGCGAAGCCGCCGGCGTTTGCCCTCCGCCTTGACCTTTCAGAACTCGACGACGGCGGGCTCGCGCAGCAGCGCGGCGAGGTGCTCGGACGGGATTGCCGGATAGAACAGAAAGCCTTGCGCGTAGTCGACGCCGATGCGCCGCAGCAGCGCGAGCTTGCGCGGGTCGTCGACGAACTCGGCGACGGTCTTCTTGCCGGCGGCGTGGGCGACCTGGCGGATCGCGCGCACGATCTCCTGGGCGAGCGGATCGTCGACGATGTCGCGCACGAAGCGGCCGTCGATCTTCACCTCGCTGACCGGCAGGCGGTGCAGGTAGCCGAACGAACACAGGCCGGAGCCGAAGTCATCGAGGCTGAAGGTGCAGCCGATCGCACGGAAGTCGGCGATGATGTCGGCGGCGACATCGAGCTGCTCGATCGCGGCGGTCTCGGTGATCTCGAAGCCGAGCTTGCCGGGCGGCGGATGCAGCGCGCGCACGTCGGCGAACAGCTTCTGCATGAAGCGCGCGTCGGCGACCGAGCGTGCCGACAGGTTCATGGTCAGGCCGTCGAGCCGACGCACCAGATCCGCATGCTGGTCGATCCAGCCGAGCACGGACTGCGCGGTGAAGGCGTCGAGTTCCGGCGTCAGGCCGAAGTATTCGAGCGTCTCGATCGTGCCCGCCGGCAGCGGCAGGAACTCGCCGCGCTGTTCCATGCGCAGCAGGAACTCGGCCTTGGCGAGGCGCGGCTTGGCGCCGCGGATGTCCATGATCGGTTGCGGCAGCAGGGTCAGGCGCTGTTCCTGTCGCAGGCGCCGGAAATTCAGGACGGCGCCGGCATCACGATATGCGGCGACGGGCGTGGCCAGGCCGCGATTGCCGCTGACGATCTGGTTCAGGCCGCGGCGCTTGGCCTCCTGGCAGGCATCGCTGGCCTGCATGAGCAGCTGGCGCCAGTCCGGCTTGCTGATCTGGGTAGTGACCAGGCCGATCGACACGCTCAGCGCGCTTTCGCCGAGGATCGATGGATAGCGGATCGCGCAAAGGCGCTCGCGTAGTGCGTGGCTCTCGTCGATCGCGGTCTGGCCATGGTCGATCGGCTTGGCGGCGACGAACTCGTTGCTCCACAGGCGGCTCGCCAGGCCGTGACAGCCGGCCCAGTCGCCGAGCTCGGCCAGCGTGCGCTCGATCAGCTCGTCGCCGATGCCGGGCGCCGCCCACTGGTTGATGCTGCGCATCTGGCGGATGTCGACGTGCACCAGCACGGCACCGGGGAAGGCGTTCCATTCGCTGAGCTGACGGCAGAACCGTTCGAAGTTGGAGTTGGACATGGCGGGGCCATCGACGGTTTACGTTCCCTTAGCGGCAGCCATGAGGGCTTCCTGAAGGCGCTGCCGTTGGTCGGGGCCGAACGGCGCCCCCCCGGGCGTGCCCGCGCACAAAAGAAAAGCCCCGCCGGAGCGGGGCTTTCGAAGTGCTTCGCAGCGCGTCTTATTCGACGACGTGGAGCTCGACGCGGCGGTTGTTCTCGCGGCCGGTCTCGGTCTCGTTCGAGTCGATCGGGCGCGTCTCGCCGTAGCCCACCGGCGTCATGCGCTTGGCAATGACGGCGTGATCGCTCAGATACTTCTTGACCGCGATCGCACGGCGCTCGGACAGGCCGAGGTTGTACGAATCCGAGCCGATGCTGTCGGTATGGCCTTCGACCTCGACGTTGACGTTCGGGTAGGCCTGCAGCGTCGTGGCCACCTGCTCGAGGATGCGCTTGGCTTCCTCGGTCAGACGATCCGAGTCGAACTCGAACTTCACGCCCTTGAGGACGAAGTTCTTGTCGATCGCGCAGCCGTTGGCGTCGACTTGCTCGCCCGGACGCGGCTTGCGGCAGTCGCCGACCAGCGCGCAGCCGTTCGGCAGCACCTTGGCACCCGGCGGCGAGTGCGGGCACTCGTCGAGGTAGTCGGGGATGCCGTCGCCGTCGGAATCGAGCGGGCAGCCATCCGGACCGACGGCGACGCCCTTCGGCGTGTTCGCGCAGCGGTCGAGGTCGTCCGGGATGCCGTCGCCGTCCGAGTCGTTCGACGAGCAGCCGTCGGCGTTGACCTTGGTGCCGGGCGGCGTGTTCGGGCACTTGTCGAGGTAGTCCGGGACGCCGTCGCCGTCGGAGTCGAGCGGGCAGCCGTTGACGTCGACCTGCACACCCTTCGGCGTGTTCGGGCAGCGGTCACGGACGTCCGGCACGCCGTCGGCGTCGGAGTCGAGCTCGCAGCCGTCGGCGCCGACCTGCACGCCCTTCGGCGTGTTCGGGCACTTGTCGAGATAATCCGGCACGCCGTCGCCGTCGAGGTCGGTCGGGCAGCCGTCCGAGTACACGGTCACGCCCTTGGGCGTGCCCGGGCACTTGTCGCGCGAGTTGGGCACGCCGTCGCCGTCGTCGTCGTTCGGATCGGCGCCGAACTTCCAGCGCAGGCCGACGCCGGCGGTCCACACGTAGAACGTGTCGTCCTGGACGGCGCCCTTGCCGCTGATGAAGTCGAGGTTGTAACGGCCCTCGAGGCGCAGGTCGAGATTCTGCGTCAGGTTGAAGAACGTGCCGAGGCCGACGCCGACGCCGGCGCCGCCGATGTTCTCATCGAGGAAATTGATGTAGTGGCCGTTGAGGTTGCCGAGCAGGTACGGACGCACCGTCGCCTTCTCGTCGGCCAGGTACTGCATGACGTTGAAGCCGAGCACGGCGCGGCTGTAGTCGTTGCTCGACGACAGGTCGGACACGTCGAGCTTGCTGTAGCCGCCCTCGATTTCGACGCCGAGCCAGGGCGCGATCGAGCGACCGACGGCAATCGAGCCCATCGGCCCGACGTCGACGTCGTTCTTGTCAGAGAAGATCACGCCGACGGACGGCGATACGTACCAGCGCCCGTCGTACTCCACCTCTGCCGCCGCAGCGCCCGACCACAGCGCGCCGGCCAGCATGAGCCATCCGAACTTCCGCATTAGTTGTCTCCCATCCCTAGAACCGCTCTCGGCATCCCTGCACGCGTCTTCTACCCGATTTGAAAAGACGCCATCGCGACGAATCGCACACCGCGATTTCGTTGTCTACGCTCTCTTTCGTGAGCCGTTCTCGATTATGATTGCGAAAAGGAATGCAGTAAACATGGGGCGGGCCGGGGGATCACCGCCCGGACACGGAAGTTGTAGGAAGAGGGAGTTTCGAAATGAAGGCAGTTCGCTTACTGGCCGCGCTGTTCGCGCTCGCGTTGGCGGCTTGCGGGGATGGCAGCATCAAGAGTCCCGATTTCACCGCGGAGCTCGAATCGATTTCGATCGAGCCGGCGACGGGATCAGTCGCCCTTGGCGAGACCGTGCAATTCCGCGCCTATGGGCTCTATTCGGCGCCCCCGGGACAGACCGCCGAGACGCGCGAGATCACCTCGTCCGTGACCTGGGCGAGCAACGAACCCAGCGTTGCGACGATCAACGCCAACGGCGTGGCGACCGGCACGCAGGTCGGCACCGCCGGCATCACGGCCAGCCTCGGCGACCATCAGGCCAGCGCCCAGCTGAACGTCGGCGCGGCAGTGATCCGCAACATGGTGGTGCGCACGATCGCCGGCGCGACGCAGGCGTCGGTCGCGGTCGGCCAGTCCGTACAGATCTATGCCTACGGCGTCTATTCGGATGGTTCCGAGCGGCTGATCTCCAGCGCCGACAATCTGGTGCCGTGGACCTCCGGCAACGACGCGAGCGTTGCCGTGGCGCCGACCGAAGGTCCGACGACCACGGCTTCGGCCCTGCAGGTCAGCGCCGCGCCGGTGCTGGTAACGGCGGCGCTCAAGACGCTCGGCGGCGAGCCGGTGCTGCAGCGTGACGGCTCGACGCCGATCACCGCCAGTTTCGCGGTGACGGTCAGCAGTGCCGCGATCGTCAGTCTCAAGCAGGTGCAGTGGGAGAGCGATGCGGTGCCGGCGGCCGCCGATCCGGCGCCGACCACGGCGCTGAAGCTGACTCAGGGCGCGACGCTGAAGGCGGTGGCGATCGCCGTCTACACGGATGGCACGACCGGCATCGTCGCCGACGACAAGCTGAACTGGACCAAGGAGCCAGCCGACAGCACGCTGGCCGACATCGACGCCAGCGGCAATGTCAGCGGTACGGCCAAGGGCACGCTGAAGATTCGCGCCACGCTGAAGACCGCGCCGGCCGGCGGCGGCAGCGCGACGGCGGCGCGTGACGTGAGCGTCGTCGACGCCAGCTGCACGAACCCGGCGCGTGACGATCAGTTCGTCGCTCGCGGCTGGTTTGTGCCGGTGCTGTGCCTGATCTGCTCGGCGAACGGCGCCGGCAACGTGATCGATGCCGACGACAGCAACTACGCGACGCTGACCAATAATGTGGCGCTGCTCGGCGGCGAGACGGCGATCAACGTTGCCCTGAAGGACGACGCGGCGCCGGCGCTGAACACCGGTCCGGCGCCGAAGGAAGTCAGCTTCCTGATCGCGATCGATCAGGGCACCTTCCCGGTGCTGAACCTCGGCCTGTTCAACATCCTCTATATCTCGCTGCACTCGGATGCCGGCGGTGACGATTCGCTGACCGGTCGTGTTGCGGCTTCGAATGGCGATATCAACGCGCTGGATCTGACGCTGCTCGGTCTGAATCTGGTGCCGGGCTACGACACGGTGCAGGTGTCCTATGTGCCGCCGGCCAACGTCGAATACCGCCGCTTCCGTCTCGGCAACAACGCCGGCGTCGCGCAGGTGAACCTGAGCGGCAAGGCGATCCGGGTGTCGAACGCCTGTCTGCCGGAATAAGGCGGCGTCAGCTGCGGATGTGAAAAGGGCGCCGGAAGGCGCCCTTTTCGTTTGCAGCGGAAGGCCGCGGCCCCATCGGGCCGGGTGTCCGAAGCGCGAGCTCAGTTGCGGACGACGAGATTGTCGCGGTGGACCAGTTCGGGCTCGCCGACGTGGCCGAGCCGTTCGGCGATCTCGCTGCCCTTGGCGCCGGCGATGCGGGCTGCGTCATTGGCGTCGTAGTTGCTGAGTCCGCGCGCGACCTCGTGCCCGTCCGGATCGAGCAGCGCGACCAGGTCGCCGCGCGAGAAGTGCCCTTCGATCCTGCGGACGCCGACCGGCAGCAGGCTGCGGCCCTGCTCGCGCAGCACGCGCGCAGCGCCCGCATCGAGATGAAGCCGGCCGCGCACCTGCAGCTGGCCAGCGATCCAGCGCTTGCGCGCCGTCATCACGCCCTGCGCCGGCGTCAGCAGCGTGCCGATCATCGCGCCCTGCGCGATCTGCAGCAGCGCATCCGGCTTGCGGCCGTGGGCGATCACCGTCGCGGCACCGGAACGCGCGGCCGTGTACGCGGCGTTGAGCTTGGTGCGCATGCCGCCACGGCCGAGCACGCCCTTGCTGTCGCCCGCCATGTCGACGAGGCGCGGGTCGGTCAGTGAGGCCTCACTGACCAGGGGGGCGTCGGGTTGTACCCGGGGATCGGCTTCGAACAGGCCTTCCTGGTCGGTCAGCAAGACCAGCAGATCGGCTTCGATCAGGTTGACGGTCAGGGCGCCGAGCGTGTCGTTGTCGCCGAGGCGGATCTCGTCGGTGGCGACGGTGTCGTTCTCGTTGACGACCGGCACCACGCCGAATTCCAGCAGCGTGTTCAGCGTGCCGCGGGCATTGAGGTAGCGGCCGCGGTCGGCAACGTCCTCGTGGGTCAGCAGAATCTGCGCAGCTTCGATGCCGTGGCGGTGGAACTCGGCCTCGTAGGCCCGCACCAGCCCCATCTGGCCGACTGCGGCCGTGGCCTGCAGCTCATGCAGCGCGCCTGGCCGTTTCTTGATGCCGAGCCGCGCCATGCCTTCGGCGACCGCGCCGGACGACACCAGCACGATCTGCTTGCCGGCGGCGCGAAGCGCGGCGATTTGCGAGCACCAGTCGCGGATGGCGTCGTGGTCGAGGCCGCGGCCCTTGGCGGTCACCAACGAGCTGCCAACCTTGATGACCCAACGATGCGTTTCGACGAGCTTGCCGCGGGCGACGCCGGCGGCGGGGGCGGGGGAGACCGTCATGGCTGAGCGGGGAAGCGAAAATTCAGTCGAGAGGGCGCTTGCTCGCCTTCGAGCGGCGGGCGCGCGTGCTGCGCGTGACGTTGCGGCCGAGGTCCTTGTTCGGCACCGGCTCCGTGCTCGTGCGGCGCGGCGCCGCGCGGTTGCGCTTGACCGGGGTGACGGCCACGGACGTCGGCGCTTCGGCGGACAGCGCCGGCGTCGCCGACGGGGCGCGCGTTTCGACCCACTGCATCGCGGCTTCGGCCAGCTCATCACAGCCGGCGTGCGACGCGGCCGAGATCGCGAACCAGCGACCTTTCCAGCGCAGTTTCTTCAGGGCCTGCTTGACGAGTGTCTGCCACTCGGCTTCCGGCATCACGTCGATCTTGTTGAACACCAGCCACTGTTCGCGGGCGGCGAGCTCGTCGCTGAAGGCTTTGAGTTCGGCGTTGATGGTGCGGATGTTGGCGACGATGTCCGAGCCGTCCGGCGGCATGACGTCGACCAGATGCAGCATCAGGCGCGTGCGCTGCAGATGTTTCAGGAAGCGGATGCCGAGGCCGGCGCCTTCGGCGGCGCCCTCGATGAGGCCCGGGATGTCGACCATCACGAACGAGCGCGAGGGGCCGACCGCGACCACGCCCGGCTGCGGATACAGCGTCGTGAACGGATAGTCGGCGATCTTCGGGCGCGCCGCTGACACCGAGGCGAGCAGCGTCGACTTGCCGGCGTTCGGCAGGCCGAGCAGGCCGACGTCGGCCATCAGCGACAGTTCGAGGCGCAGCTCGCGGACATCGCCGGGCGAGCCCTTCGTGGCCTTGTACGGCGTGCGGTTGACCGACGACTTGAAGTGCGGATTGCCGAGGCCGCGGCTGCCGCCCTGGGCGACCTTTACGCGCTGGCCATCGCGGGTCAGCTCGCCGATCAGCTCCTCGGTACCGTCGTCGAAGATGCGCGTGCCGAGCGGCACGCGGATGTCGAGATCGGCGCCGGCAGCGCCGGTGCAGTTCGAGCCCTGGCCGTTGACACCCGGCTGCGCCTTGAACAGACGCGTGTAGCGGAAATCGGCGAGGGTGTTCAGATTGGCGTCGGCCACGGCCCAGACGCTGCCGCCGTCGCCGCCGTCGCCGCCGTCGGGCCCGCCGAACGGCATGTACTTGAGGCGCAGGAAGCTGATGCAGCCATTGCCACCTTTGCCGCCTTCGACGCGGATCCTGGCCTCATCAACAAACTTCATCGTTCAGTTCCTGCTGGATGCGCAAGAGAGTAGCGCACAAAAAAGCCCCGTTTCCGGGGCTCTTCTGCGAAAAAGCGCAATGTATCAGGCCGGAACGATGTCGACGTGGAGCTTGCCGGCCGGACCGCGCGGACGGAACTGCACCTTGCCCTCGACCAGCGCGAAGATCGTGTGATCCTTGCCGAGGCCGGCGCCGACGCCGGCGTGGTACTGCGTGCCGCGCTGGCGGATGATGATGTTGCCCGCGACGACGTTCTCGCCGCCGAACTTCTTGACGCCGAGTCGCTTGGCCTCGGAGTCGCGGCCGTTGCGAGTGCTGCCGCCTGCCTTTTTATGTGCCATGTTGGGTGCTCCTGAATCCTGGAAAGGGTGGCCGGCTTAGGCGCCGACGATCTCGGTGATCTTCACTTCGGTGAAGTTCTGACGATGGCCCTGTTCCTTGTGATAATGCTTGCGGCGGCGGTGCTTGACGATGCGGATCTTGTCGCCGCGGCCGTGGCCGAGCACTTCCGCCTTGACGGCGCTGCCGGCGACGGTCGGCGTGCCGACCTTGATCTGCTCGCCTTCGCCGACCATCAGCACTTCGTCGAACGACACGACGCTGCCGACTTCCGCCGTCAGCGATTCGATCTTCAGCGTATCGCCCTGGGCGACCTTGTACTGCTTGCCACCCGTCTTGATCACGGCGTACATCGTTGACTCCAAATCTAATTTTGATTGTAAGCCGCGGCGATTACGCTGCCCGGCCCGAATGAAGCGCGTGATTGTAGGGATGCCCCCTTGAAACGTCAACAGATTCTCACGTCGCGGTACGCTGCCGCGCGATCCCGGCGCCCCTCTCGCGGAGATTCCTAAGTCGTTGACGGCCAAGCGTAACTCCGCCTAGCATCGCGCCGCCCCTATGGACCTCAAGACCATCCTAGCTCCCATCGCCGACGACATGCGGCAGGTGGACGAGACGATACACGCCCGGCTGCGCTCGGAAGTCGCGCTCATCAGCGAAATCGGCCATTACATCACCTCGGCCGGCGGCAAGCGGCTGCGCCCGGCGCTCGTGCTGATGGCGGCGCGCGCGCTCGGCTGCAGGACCGACGAGCCGGTGCTGCACGCGGCGATGATCGAGTTCATCCACACCTCGACGCTGCTGCATGACGACGTCGTTGATGAATCCGGCCTGCGCCGCGGCCGCAAGACGGCCAATGCCGTGTGGGGTAACGCCGGCGCCGTGCTGTCCGGCGACTTCCTCTATTCGCGCGCCTTCCAGATGATGGTGGAGTCGCGGCGCATGCAGGTCATGGACGTCATGGCCAACGCCACCAATGCGATCGCCGAAGGCGAGGTCCTGCAGCTGCTGAACTGCGGAGACCCGGATACCGACGAGGCTCGCTATATGCGCGTGATTGAATTGAAGACCGCGCGACTGTTCGAAGCCGGCTGCCGTCTCGGCGCGATCGCTGCCGGGCAGGATGAAGGCGTGCAGCAGCAGCTGCACGACTACGGCCACCATCTGGGACTGGCTTTCCAGCTGGTTGACGACGTGCTCGATTACACCGCCGACGCCGCCGTCAGCGGTAAGAACGTCGGCACCGACCTCGCCGAAGGCAAGCCGACGCTGCCGCTGATCCATGCGATGAAGAACGGCAGCGCCGGGCAACGCTCGCTGATCCGGGATGCGATCGCGCATGGCCGGGACGACCAGCTCGCGGATGTGTTGAAAGCAGTTGAATCCACCGGAGCGATTCCTTACACTCGCGCCCTCGCTGAACGGCACGGCCGAAAAGCGATCGATTCGCTCGGTGATCTTCCCGACTCACCTCACAAAGCGGCGATGATCGAGTTGGCCCGGTTCAATACGAACCGCGCCGCCTGATCTGAAAGAACGGGGTGTAGCTCAGCTTGGTAGAGCGCTTGCTTCGGGAGCAAGAGGTCGCAGGTTCGAATCCTGTCACCCCGACCAGATGTTCGAAAAACCGCCTGCCAGGCGGTTTTTTTGTGCCTCGCGATTTCTGCGCGCCGGCCGCCTTCGCCTATTTTCGCGCCGTGCGTCCGTGGCGGTTCGCGCCGCGGCGAGGGTTGGCTCGGCCGCTGTTCGTGATGCTCTGGCGCCGAGCATGGCATCGCAGCAGGCAGACGACATCACGTTCGGCCTTGCGAGGGGCGCGATGCACATCGATGCAGGGCCCTGCTCCGGCTCATGCGGTGGCATGAACCGGGTAAAGATCGAGCGCGCGTCCTTGGCGCGGCTCAGCGCCGCGACATGGGCAACACGCGTTGCAGCCAGGGCGTGTGCTAGGGCGTGTCGAGCGCGAAGGCCTGGTGCATGTGACGCAAAGCCGAATTCGCGCGATGGCGGCGGACCTTTGCTACAGGCTCGGGCCGACGGTCGGCATGTGCAGCTGCTCGTAGCGTTCCTGGCAGCGCTCGCAGCGCTGCGCTGCGGGATTGGCTCGCAGCCGTGCCACGTCGATGCTCTTGCCGCAGTCTGCGCAGGCGCCGTAGCGGCCTTCCATCAGACGGTGGATGGCGGCTTCGACTTCGCGCATTTCGACGACATCGCGATGAATGTCGGCGAGATTGAGATCCGCAACCAGATCGGCAGTGGCCTCGTCGGCGAGGTCATGGGTTTCGCCTGCGGTGTCCTGATAGGTCTCCAGGTCCGCACGCGAGATCTCGCGGCGGATATCCATCCACAGGTCGCGATAACGCCGGCGGAGCTGGAGCATGAACGCGGCACGCTGTGCTTCGGCTAGAGCGGTGCTCATCGTCGGTTCCCGGTTTTTCGAATATGGGAGACAACGTAAACCAGGGATGGTGCGGTGGCGCTGACATGCATCAATGATCGAATGGATTCGGCGCTCCAGGCCTGCCGGGTGGTCCGCCAGCAGTTCAGGGACGTCGTTTGAATCTGGTTCGGGCGATGCTGTTCAATCGCTGCGCGCGGGCCTGGGAGCCAGGACCGCCGCTTGCGCGTAAGATCGAAATGCGTTGCATTAAGCCCGCTGGCGGTTGGTCAGGAGATCCGGATCAGATGAAGAGGATCAGAGGTCGCTGATGGAAAAGCTCGCGCTCGATGCTATTCGCGGCGCGGGTGTCGCGGGTTGGGAATACGTTCGGGCCGACGAACTGCCGACCGCGAGCGGCTGGCGTTTCCACGCCATGCCCGAGCTCAAGGCGCTGGTCGGATATGCCGAGCATGAAATCGGTGACAGTCCCGAGGACTGGCAGGCGCTCATCCTGGCCGACGATATTCCGGGCTTTCGTGCGGCCCTTGGTCGTTGCTTCTATGGACTGGCGGATCGCCTCGATATCCGCTTCCGTGTCCGCCACCGCGATGGACGGGTGTTGAGCGTGCGGCATGCCGGACATGTCGAGCGCAATGCCGACGGACGTCCGCGCCGCCTTTGCGGACTGACGTGGGACATCTCGCAAGACCTCGCTGGGCATGCGCGCGCCGACCTGATCGCTAGCGCGTTCGATTCAGCCATCGGCGGGGTGGCGATTTGCGATGCAGAGTTCAACGTCATCGAGGTGAATCGGGCCCTTTGTGAGATCAGCGGATGGGCCGAGGCACAGCTGCGCGGCGCTTCGCTATGCGAGTCGATTCTCGGTTCGGGCGGTGAGCCACACGCTGTGCGTGCCTGCAAGGTGGCGCGGCGCCGCGGAACGTGGATCGGTCAGCTGAAACTCAAGCGCCGCGACGGTTCTTCTTACCAAGCGGAGATTCGACTCAGCGCGATCTGCGACGCCGGCGGTGTGGCTACTCACTATGCAGCGGTGGTCTTCGATCTGCGCGCCATGAATCGAACTTTGGCCGGTGCGGCCGTCGAGCCGGTGCGGCGCGCCGATGCCGAGGCGCTGCTGCCGCGCCTCGAGTGGGCCATCAAGGAAGCCATCGCCATGCGCAATGGCCTTGCCGTCTTCATGCTGTCCATCGATCGTCTGATGTCGATGATCGAAACCTATGGCCGGGCGCGGATCGAGCGCATTCTTGAAGTGTGCGAGAGAAATCTGAAGGAGCTGAGCGACGACGTCGTGGTGGCCGCGCGGACCGATGGCGACCATTTCGTCGTCGCGATCTCCGATCTCATGGAGGAGCGCGCGGCGGCGGAGGCTTTTGCGCAGATCCAGCGCGCGTTCGACGAGGTGCAGATCGACGACAGGATCTTTCATCTTTCGGTCAGTGCGGGGGTTGCGGTCTTTCCGCTCGACGGCACCACAGCGGAGGTGCTCTTCCAGCGCGCGGGTGGTGCTCTGGAAGAGACGCTGCGCCGCGGGCGCGGCGGAGGACGACTGGAGATGTACAAGCCGCAGCTCAGTGACTACGCGTCGGATCGCGTCCATATCGAAGCGAGTCTGCGCAAATCGCTCAAGCTCGGCGCTTTCGAGTGTCATCTGCAGCCGAAAGTGCGGCTGGAGGATGGCCACTGGATCGGCGCGGAAGCCTTGATGCGCTGGCGGATCGGCGATACCTGGATCTCGCCGGCGCGCTTTATCCCGATCGCCGAGGAAAGCGGGCTGATCAAGGATATCGGCCGCTGGATCTTGTGGGAGGCCGTCTCGCTCGTCGCGCAGTGGCGACGCGACGGTCTCATCGGCGATCAGTTCAGGGTGGCTGTCAACCTTGCCGGCGCGCAACTTGAAGGGGAGTTGATGCGCACCGTTCGCGCCGTGCTGAACTACAACCAGCTGCCGGGCGACGCGCTGATGCTGGAGCTGACGGAGACCATCATCGTCAACGACCCGGATCGGGCGCATGCGCTGCTCGCGGAGTTGCGCAACCTCGGCGTCCGTATTGCATTGGACGATTTCGGGACCGGCTACACCTCGATGGGCCAGCTGCAGACTTTGCCGCTCGACGAGATCAAGGTGGATCGCTCGTTCGTGCGCGGCTTGCCAGCAGACGATGCTTCCTGTGCCATCGTGCGCTCGGTCGCGACCCTTGCCCAAGGGCTCAAGCTTGATGCGGTCGCCGAAGGCGTAGAGACCGAGGAGCAGCGTGCGGCCTTGATGAAGCTGGGATATCGCTATGGCCAAGGCTTTCTCTTCGCCAAGGCAATGGCACCTCATGAGTTCGAGAAGGGGCTGCGCGCGGCCCAGCTCAGCGCTGCAAGCCAGGGCCCGCTTCCCTCCGGCCGAAAGAAGCCGGAGTCGCAATAGCCGTTCAGCCATGAAGGGCTGCGTGCGCGGTGCTCGGCCGGGATGCCGATGAAGTTTCCTTCGCGTGATTTCGGCAGGAGCCGTGGAGTGGCCGCCATGGTCGCCCATTTCAGATGTCGAAGCGCGATCGCGGGGATTCGACCGCGAAACGCGGGAGCAAAAGGCCCCCGCAATGCGCAATGCCAGCGTCCTCCGTCGGTGAATTCCGGCTGAGAGCAGGTCGCTGGCGCTACGCGGTGCAAGGCGTGGACACTTTCTATCCGGAAAGAGTATATAAAATTACAATAAAGTCAAAGACTTAAAAAAAAATAGAAAAGAAAGCTTGCGGTACTCTCAAAAAACCCTATTATTCGCCTCCCCGCTGACCGGCGACGCAGTAACGAGACGCCGGGTTGGCCAGATCTTTAAGAACAAGCAAGTGATTTGTGTGGGTGCTCCCATGAGCGTGGCGAAGCCACGTGACATGAGAGTATCAACGTAGCCAAGTTAATTGAGTTACGAAGATGACTCTTCGACGCCGAAGACGTTTAGCCACGTCGAGGCGTAATTGGATCTAAGCTTTACACTTTAAAGTGGAGAGTTTGATCCTGGCTCAGATTGAACGCTGGCGGCATGCCTAACACATGCAAGTCGCGCGGGCAGTAGCAATACTGTTAGCGGCGGACGGGTGAGGAACACATAGGAATCTGCCTCAGAGCGGGGGATAGCCCAGGGAAACTTGGAGTAATACCGCATGATGTCGCAAGACCAAAGCTGGGGACCGCAAGGCCTAGCACTCTGAGAGGAGCCTATGTCTGATTAGCTAGTTGGTAGGGTAAAGGCCTACCAAGGCGACGATCAGTAACTGGTCTGAGAGGACGATCAGTCACACCGGAACTGAGACACGGTCCGGACTCCTACGGGAGGCAGCAGTGGGGAATATTGGACAATGGGCGCAAGCCTGATCCAGCAATGCCGCGTGTGTGAAGAAGGCCTTCGGGTTGTAAAGCACTTTAAGCAGGGAAGAAAAAACTCGGTCTAATACATCGAGTCTTGACGGTACCTGAAGAATAAGCACCGGCTAACTCTGTGCCAGCAGCCGCGGTAATACAGAGGGTGCTAGCGTTAATCGGATTTACTGGGCGTAAAGCGTGTGTAGGTGGTTATTCAAGTCAGTTGTGAAATCCCTGGGCTTAACCTGGGAACTGCTTCTGAGACTGAATGACTAGAGTACGGTAGAGGGTGGTGGAATTTCCGGTGTAGCGGTGAAATGCGTAGATATCGGAAGGAACATCAATGGCGAAGGCAGCCACCTGGGCCTGTACTGACACTGAGACACGAAAGCGTGGGGATCAAACAGGATTAGATACCCTGGTAGTCCACGCCGTA
Organism: Solimonas variicoloris DSM 15731; assembly: GCF_000382285.1. Lineage (GTDB taxonomy): Bacteria > Pseudomonadota > Gammaproteobacteria > Nevskiales > Nevskiaceae > Solimonas > Solimonas variicoloris. Next base: position 321,430 of record NZ_KB907928.1, read on the forward strand.
AACGATGAGAACTTGACGTCGGTTTGCTCTGCAAGTCGGTGTCGTAGCTAACGCGATAAGTTCTCCGCCTGGGGAGTACGGCCGCAAGGTTGAAACTCAAAGGAATTGACGGGGGCCCGCACAAGCGGTGGAGTATGTGGTTTAATTCGATGCAACGCGAAGAACCTTACCTGGGCTTGACATGCTAGGAATCCTGCAGAGATGTGGGAGTGCCCGCAAGGGAACCTAGACACAGGTGCTGCATGGCTGTCGTCAGCTCGTGTCGTGAGATGTTGGGTTAAGTCCCGCAACGAGCGCAACCCTTGCCCTTAGTTGCCACCATTTAGTTGAGCACTCTAAGGGGACCGCCAGTGACAAACTGGAGGAAGGTGGGGATGACGTCAAGTCATCATGGCCCTTATGCCCAGGGCTACACACGTACTACAATGGACAGTACAGAGGGTCGCCAAGCCGCAAGGTGGAGCTAATCCCAAAAAGCTGTTCGTAGTCCGGATCGAGGTCTGCAACTCGACCTCGTGAAGTCGGAATCGCTAGTAATCGCCGATCAGCATTTGCGGCGGTGAATACGTTCCCGGGCCTTGCACACACCGCCCGTCACACCATGGAAGTCTGTTGCACCAGAAGTAGGTAGTCTAACCGCAAGGGGGGCGCTTACCACGGTGTGGCCGATGACTGGGGTGAAGTCGTAACAAGGTAGCCGTAGGGGAACCTGCGGCTGGATCACCTCCTTTCAAGAATGCTTCCAAGCGCAATTGGGAGCGCCCACACAAG
>NZ_KB907929.1 GCF_000382285.1 Solimonas variicoloris DSM 15731
AGGCCTTCGATCGGGCGTCCCTGCCGGTCCTGACGGGCAAAGCACGGCGCCAGCGCCGATTCGATCTCGGCCCACGGCATGCGGGTTGCCAATACCGCGAGCGGGTGACGCAGATCGATCATCGCATCCAGCCGGGCGCGGAAAAAGTCCGGGGTGGTCATTGAAAACCTGCGCTCCAAATCTTCCAGAAAGTGAATGCGATTGCACTGGAAACTGGAGGATTCGGCAAGGCCTCAAGGGTGCTCAGCCCGCGCCGGGTAAGGGGCGGGCGGGTTGTTCAGGGCCGACTCGTTACTGTCGGTCCGACGCGTGGCGACCAGATCGCGATCCTCAAGGGCCTGAAGGCGGGCGACGAAGTCGTCACCAGCGGCCAGCTCAAGCTGAAGACCGGCACGGCGGTGACCATCGACAACAAGGTGCAGCCGCTGAACGAGGCCGATCCGCGGCCGACCGAAGAATGAAGGGGCGGCCCGGGGCGCAGCCATGAAATTCACAGACATCTTCATCCGCAATCCGGTCCTGGCGACCGTGGTGAGCCTGCTGATCCTCGTGCTCGGCCTGCGCGCGCTCGCGCAGCTGCCGGTGCGCGAGTTCCCGCAGTCGGAAATCGCCACGGTCACGGTGACCACGCAGTACTACGGCGCCAACTCCGACGTCATCGCCGGCTTCATCACCACGCCGCTGGAGGCGGCGATCGCGCAGGCGCAGGGCATCGACTACATGAGCTCGACGAGCCTGGCCGGCACCAGCACGATCACCGCCAGCCTGCAGCTCAACTACGACTCGAACCGCGCGCTGACCGAGATCAGCGCCAAGGTCAACTCGGTGCTGAACCAGCTGCCGCCGCAGTCGCAGCAGCCGGTCATCACCGTGTCGACCGGCGAATCGACCGACTCGATGTATCTCGGCTTCTCCAGCGAGACGCTGCCGGGCAACAAGATCACCGACTACCTGATCCGCGTCGTCAAGCCGAAGCTGCAGACGATTCCCGGCGTGCAGCTGGCCGAGATCCTCGGCGAGCGGCAGTTCGCGCTGCGCGCCTGGCTCGATCCCGACAAGCTCGCCGCGCACGGCCTGACCGCGCAGGACATCTACACGGCGCTGTCGGCCAACAACTACATCTCGGCGCTCGGCAGCACCAAGGGCCAGATGGTGACGGTCGACATCACCGCCGGCACCGATCTGCACACCGTCGAGGAATTCAAGCAGCTCGTCGTCAAGCAGAGCGGCATCTCGGTGGTGCGGCTGCAGGACGTCGCCAACGTCACGCTCGGCGCCGAGCAGTACGACTTCGACGCGCTGATGGACGACCGGCAGGCCGTGTTCGTCGGCATCAAGGTCGCGCCCGAAGCCAACGTACTGGAAGTGATCAAGAAGGTCCGCGACGCGTTCCCGGACATCCAGGCGCAGCTGCCGGCCGGCATCAACGGCAAGATCAACTACGACGCCACCGACTACATCAACAACGCCATCGACGAGGTCATCAAGACGCTGATCGAGGCGCTGGTGATCGTCACGCTGGTGATCTTCCTGTTCCTCGGCGCGCCGCGCTCGGTGCTGATTCCGGCGCTGGCGATTCCGCTGTCACTGATCGGCGGCTTCTTCATCATGCTGGTGCTCGGCTACTCGATCAATCTGCTGACGCTGCTGGCGCTGGTGCTGGCGATCGGCCTGGTCGTCGACGACGCGATCATCGTCGTCGAGAACGTCGACCGCCATCTGAAGGAAGGCAAGACGCCGATGCAGGCGGCGCTGATCGGCGCGCGCGAACTCGCCGGTCCGATCATCGCGATCTCGGTGGTGCTGATCGCGGTCTACGTGCCGATCGGCTTCCAGGGCGGCCTGACCGGCTCGCTGTTCTCGGAGTTCGCGTTCACGCTGGCCGGCGCCGTCGGCGTGTCGGCGGTGGTGGCGCTGACCCTGTCGCCGATGCTGGCCTCGCGCTTCCTCAAGCAGGAGCATCAGGAGAGCCGGCTGGTCAAGCTGATCGACCGCAACTTCGAGTGGGCGCGCGGCCGCTACGAGCGCATGCTCGGCGCGATTCTCAAGGGCTGGCCGGCGGTGGTGACGTTCGGCTTCATCATCATCGCCCTGATCTTCGTGATGGTGAAGATGTCGCAGCAGGAGCTGGCGCCGGAGGAAGATCAGAGCTTCATGATCGTCTACGGCTACTCGCTGCCGAACGCCTCGACGCAGCAGATGCGCGGGTACAGCAAGCAGATCTACGACATCATCGCCTCGCATCCGGAGCACCAGCAGGTGTTCCAGTTCACCGGCGTCAACGGCCAGAACACGACGCTCTCCGGCATCATCCTCAAGCCCTGGGACCAGCGCGAGATGACCGCCGGCCAGCTGCAGCCGATCCTGCAGAACGAGGTCAACGGCGTCGCCGGCGCGACCGTGTACGCGTCGCTGCCGCCGCCGCTGCCGGTCGGCACCGGCGGCGTCAACACGCCGGTCGCCTTCGTGCTCGGCACGACCGAGCCGTTCGCCAACCTCGACGAGGTCGCGCAGCGCATCCTCGCCAAGGCCCAGGCCAGCGGCAAGTTCTTCTACATCGATACCGATCTGAAGATCGACAAGCCGCAGGTGACGGTCAATGTCGACCGCAACAAGGTGGCGGCGCTGGGCCTGACGATGCAGGACGTCGGCAGCGCGCTCGGCGCCATGCTCGGCGGTGGCTACGTCAACTACTTCAGCATCTCGGGACGTTCGTACAAGGTCATCCCGCAGGTCCAGCAGTTCGACCGCATCAATCCGGAGCAGTTGAAGGACTACTACATCCGTACCGCCAGCGGCGCGGTGGTCCCGGCGTCGACGGTGATCTCGATGAAGACCGAGGCGATCCCGACGCGCATCAGCCACTTCCAGCAGCTGAACTCGGCGACGTTCTCGGCGGTGCCGAACGCGTTCGCCGGCGTCACGCTCGGCGATGCGCTGACGTACCTGCGCGGCCTCGCCGACGAGATGGCGCCGCTCGGCTATACCGTCGACTACGCCGGCCAGTCGCGCCAGTACATGCAGGAGTCGAGCTCGTTCGCGCTGACCTTCGCGTTCGCCGTCATCATCATCTTCCTGGCGCTCGCCGCGCAGTTCGGCAGCTTCCGCGATCCGCTGATCGTGATGATGTCGGTGCCGATGGCGATCTTCGGCGCGATGGTGTTCATCTTCTGGGGCGTCAAGAAGGCGACGCTGAACATCTACACGGAAGTCGGTCTCGTCACCCTGATCGGCCTGATCGCCAAGCACGGCATCCTGATCGTGCAGTTCGCCAACGACGAGCAGAAGGCCGGCCGCTCGAAGTGGGACGCGGTGACGGCCGCGGCCGGCATCCGCCTGCGTCCGATCCTGATGACGACGGCGGCGATGGTGCTGTCGGTCGTGCCGCTGGTGATCGCCACCGGCGCCGGCGCCGTCGGCCGCAACCACATGGGTCTGGTGATCTTCGCCGGCATCTCGATCGGCACGCTGTTCACGCTGTTCGTGGTGCCGGCGATGTACCTGTGGCTCGCCGCCGAGCATCGCCAGAAGGAAGTCGGCGCCGACGAGGACGTCGACGCGGTCCATCCGGCACCCGGCGTGCCCTGAGGCGCGCCGCGCTCTCGCGTCGGATCTGGCCCCGCGGCTCGCCGCGGGGCTTTTTTCGTTTGGCCCGCGCGCCGCGCTAAGATGGCGGACCGGCCGCAACGCACGGCCCCCGGACGACAAGTCCTCATATCCCCTGCGAGAAAGAGATGGCGTATTCCCGTATCGTCGGTACCGGCAGCTACCTGCCTGCCCAGGCCCTGAGCAACCAGGAGCTGGAGAGCCGCATCGACACCAGCGACGAGTGGATCTTCTCGCGCACCGGCATCCGCAGCCGCCACGTCGCGGCGCCGGACGAAAAGACCTCGGATCTCGCGCTGAACGCCGCGCGCCAGGCGCTCGACGCCGCCGGCATCGAAGCCGCCGAGGTCGATCTGATCGTCGTCGCGACGACGACGCCGGACATGATGTTCCCGTCGACCGCGGCGCTGCTGCAGCACAAGCTCGGCATCAAGGGCTGCGCCGCGCTCGACGTGCAGGCGGTCTGCACCGGCTTCGTCTACGCGCTCGCGATCGCCGACAAGTTCGTCTCCAGCGGCCAGAGCAAGTGCGCGCTGGTCGTCGGCGCCGAGGTGTTCTCGCGCCTGCTCGACTGGAGCGACCGGCGCACCTGCGTGCTGTTCGGCGACGGCGCCGGCGCGGTGGTGCTCAAGCGCAGCGACACGCCGGGCATTCTGTCGACGCATCTGCACGCCGACGGCAGCCAGAGCGGCATCCTCAACGTGCCGGGCTCGGTCCACAACGGCGAGATCCAGGGCCGCGCCTTCGTCTACATGGACGGTCCGGCAGTGTTCAAGTTCGCGGTCAAGGTGCTCGACGAGGTCTGCCGCGAGGCGCTCGACGCCAACGGCCTGAAGGGCAGCGACCTCGACTGGCTGGTGCCGCACCAGGCCAACATCCGCATCATCCAGGCCACCGCCGACAAGCTCGGTCTGCCGCGCGAGCGCATCGTCACCACGGTCGAGCAGCAGGGCAACACCTCCGCCGCCTCGGTGCCGCTGGCGCTCGACGCGGCGGTGCGCGACGGCCGCATCCAGCGCGGCCACAAGGTCATGCTCGAAGCGGTCGGCGGCGGCATGACCTGGGGCGCCGCGCTGCTGGTGTTCTGAGCGCGAATTCGCCTGCTGCGCGGGCCGATCTCGCGTCCCTCGTGCTCGCTGTGCACTAGTACCGCTGTGCGCGGCGAACGCGGCCTCGGCCCTGCTTGCAACGGCGACTTTTCCGCGCGGTGAGCGGGATGTGGCCGGGCGCGGCGCGGCGCTTCGCGCGCGCCGCAAGAGTCCCGAAGAGTCCGTGCAGCCAGGCATCCAGCTGGAGCGCAGCGCCGCGCCGTTGCGTCGGCTCTTGCTTTTTTGGGGGCCCTGAGGGGCGCACCGAGCAGTGCAGCGCGCACAGGGGATGGCGTGCCAGGACGGCGCGACCAGTCGCCATCGCGACCGGGATGTCGCGTTGGCAACGACCCCGAACACGTGAGCAGCGCAGACTCCGCTCGCGTCAGCGAGCGGTGCGGCCCTCAGGGTATACTTTCTTTTGGCCGAAAGGCGAAATGAAAAGGCCGGATCCAGAAGCACGGCGCAAAGATGCGGCACGCGCGCAGGGCCGGGAACGCCGCTTTCGTCACGATGACGGTCCCGGGCCTGGTGGACTTCCGTTGCTGCGGACGACAAGCTCGGCGCCTCAGAGTCGCGCCTTCTCCATCGCCTTCAAATGCCGCCACAGCGTCGTGCGCGAGATGCCGAGGGCGTCGGCGGCGCGCTGGCGGTCGCCGCCATGGCGCCGCAGGGCATCGGCGATCCGCGCCGGGTCGAGCGTGCCGCGCGCGGCCTTCGTGTCGGCGGCGACGGGCGCGGGCTGCGGCGCCGGCGTGGCGGCGACCGGCGCGGACGCCGCGGCATCGGCGAGCTCCGGCGCGCAGCGCAGCAGCAGCGGCCGCGTCAGCGCCGACAGCGGCGATTCGGCATGCGCGAGCACGGCGAGCCGCTCGGCGAGATTGCGCAGCTCGCGCACGTTGCCGGGCCAGGCGTACTGCAGCAGCAGCGTCTGCGCGGGATCGTCGAGCGTCATCGCGCCGGCGCCGGCGGCGCGCAGGAAGTTCATCAGCAGCAGCGGGATGTCGTCCGGGTGCTCGCGCAGCGGCGCGAGCGCGATGCGCAGCACGTTGAGGCGATAGTAGAGATCGCGCCGGAAGCGGCCGTCGGCGGCGAGGCGGTCGAGCGCGCAGTGCGTGGCGGCGATCACGCGCACGTCGACCGGCGTCGGCCGCGTCGCGCCGACACGCAGCACCTCGCGCTCTTCGAGCACGCGCAGCAGGCGCGTCTGCAGCGGCAGCGGCATCTCGCCGATCTCGTCGAGGAACAGCGTGCCGCCGTTCGCCGCCTCGATCAGGCCGACGCGGCCGCCGCGCCGCGAGCCGGTGAACGCGCCTTCGGTGTAGCCGAACAGCTCGGATTCGAGCAGCGATTCGGCGATCGCGCCGCAGTTGACGGCGATGAAGGGCGCGTCGCGCCGCGGACTGGCGCCGTGCAGCGCCTGCGCGACCAGTTCCTTGCCGGTGCCGGTCTCGCCGGTGATCAGCACGGTGCGGTCGGAGATGCCGTAGAGGCGCACCTGGTCGCGCAGCGCGACCATCGTTTCGCTGTTGCCGATCAGGCGGCGCAGGCTGTAGCGCGCGTCGGACGAGGCCGGATTGCGGCGCGGCCCGCTGCGCGCGCTCGCCAGCAGGCGCGCGAGGTCGATGGCCTGCTCGAACGCGCGGCGGATCGACGCCGGCGAGTACATGAGGATGCCGGCGACGCCGGCGCGGTCGGCCAGCTCGGAGATGTAGCCGGTGCCGACGATCGCGCCGCAACCGAGCGCGACCAGCTCGGCGACCGCGTCGCGCGCTTCCTCGGCGTTGCTGTACGAGCGCTGCTCGATCTGCAGGCCGAACTGCTGCTTGAAGGCGCTGAACGCGGGCAGGTCGCCGCCGTAGGTGACGATGCCGATGCGCGGCGAGTGGTGGCGGGCGCGCGTCAGCGCCTGCATCAGATCGAAGCCGTCCGGGCGGATCAGGACGATCGGCTTGTCGATGCGGTTGCGCAGGTACTCGCCGTTGCTGCCGGCCGAGAGCACGACGTCGCAGTCTTCGGTGCGCAGGCGCTCGCGGATGCGCGTGACCGCTTCCTCGAAGCCGACATCCAGCGTCTCGATATGGGCGCGGCCGTCGAACTCCGGGGTGATGTCGCGCAGCAGGCTCGACAGCCGCGTGACGCTGACCGTCCAGATCGTCGGCAGGAAGCCATCCGGGGTTTGCATGGCGCGCATTATGTTCCAAGTCGGCGTTCACGTGTTTCGTGAAACTCGAGATTGAAACATTGCGTGTTTCATCGCGTCGTGGCGCCTTGTCCGGTGCTCGACGATATTTCTTTTCAATCAAAGAGCTATGAACGGTCTGGCAATTCGGGGCCGGCTGGCACGGCCCTTGAGTGCAAAGCGCCACCATTCACCGGTGGACGCCCCGGCCCTGCGCCGCGCTGTTCGTCCGCCGATCACTGAGGAGCCGTCATGACGTCTTCCGCCGGTGCGCGTTTCCGCGCCGCCCTTGCTGCCGAAAAGCCCTTGCAGGTCATCGGTGCCATCAATGCCAACCACGCGCTGCTCGCGCAGCGCGCCGGCTTCAAGGCCATCTATCTGTCGGGCGGCGGCGTCGCCGCCGGTTCGCTGGGCCTGCCGGACCTCGGCATCAACACCATGGACGACGTGCTCACCGACGTCCGTCGCATCACCGACGTCTGCGAGCTGCCGCTGCTGGTCGACATCGATACCGGCTTCGGTCCTTCGGCGTTCAACATCGAGCGCACGATCAAGAGCCTGATCAAGGCCGGCGCCGCCGCCTGCCACATCGAGGACCAGGTCGGCGCCAAGCGCTGCGGTCATCGTCCCGGCAAGGAAATCGTCTCGCAGGGCGAGATGGTCGACCGCGTCAAGGCCGCCGCCGATGCCAAGACCGATCCGGACTTCTTCCTGATCGCCCGCACCGACGCGATCCAGGCCGAAGGCGTCGACGCCGCGCTCGAACGCGCGATCGCCTGCGTCGAGGCCGGCGCCGACGCGATCTTCGCCGAAGCCGCCTACGATCTGCCGACGTACAAGAAGTTCGTCGATGCGCTGAAGGTGCCGGTGCTCGCCAACATCACCGAATTCGGCGCCACGCCGCTGTTCTCGCGCGACGAGCTGGCCTCGGTCGGCGTCGGCATCCAGCTGTACCCGCTGTCGGCGTTCCGCGCCGCCAACAAGGCCGCCGAGGCGGTCTACACCTCGATCCGCCAGAACGGTCACCAGAAGGACGTGCTCGATCTCATGCAGACGCGCGCCGAGCTCTACGACCGCATCGGCTATCACGCTTTCGAGCAGAAGCTCGACGCACTGTTCGCCGCCAAGAAGAAGTAAGGCTGCGTCGCCCCACACAACAGGAGAGCATTCACGATGAGCGAAACCACCGCTGCCCCGACCTTCAAGCCGAAGAAGTCCGTCGCGCTGTCCGGCACCGCCGCCGGCAACACCGCGCTGTGCACCGTCGGCCGTTCCGGCAACGACCTGCACTATCGCGGCTACGACATCCTCGATGTCGCCGCGCAGTGCGAATTCGAGGAAATCGCCCACCTGCTGGTGCACGGCAAGCTGCCGAACGTCGCCGAGCTGGCCGCCTACAAGGCCAAGCTGAAGTCGCTGCGCGGCCTGCCGGCCGCCGTGAAGACTGCGCTCGAACAGCTGCCGCCGTCGGCGCATCCGATGGACGTCATGCGCACCGGCGTCTCGGTGCTCGGCTGCGTCAAGCCGGAGAAGGATGACCACAATCATCCGGGCGCGCGCGACATCGCCGACAAGCTGATGGCCTCGCTCGGCTCGATGCTGCTGTACTGGTACCACTACGCCTACAACGGCAAGGTCATCGACGTCGAAACCGACGACGACTCGATCGGCGGTCACTTCCTGCACCTGCTGCACGGCGTCAAGCCGCCGGAGAGCTGGGTCAAGGCGATGCACACCTCGCTGGTGCTGTACGCCGAACACGAGTTCAACGCCTCGACCTTCACCTGCCGCGTCGTCGCCGGCACCGGCTCCGACATGTACTCGGCGATCTGCGGCGGCATCGGCGCGCTGCGCGGCCCGAAGCACGGCGGCGCCAACGAAGTCGCGTTCGAGATCCAGAAGCGCTACGACAATCCGGACGAAGCGGAAGCCGACATCAAGGCCCGCGTCGAGAAGAAGGAAGTCGTCATCGGCTTCGGCCACCCGGTCTACACGATCGCCGACCCGCGCAACAAGGTCATCAAGGAAGTCGCGCGCGATCTGTCCAAGGAAGCGGGCAGCATGAAGATGTTCGACATCGCCGAGCGTCTGGAAACGGTGATGTGGGACATCAAGAAGATGTTCCCGAACCTCGACTGGTTCAGCGCCGTCAGCTATCACATGATGGGCGTGCCGACCGACATGTTCACGCCGCTGTTCGTCATCGCCCGCACCTCGGGCTGGAGCGCGCACATCATCGAGCAGCGCATCGACGGCAAGATCATCCGTCCGTCCGCCAACTACGTCGGCCCGGAAGATCTCAAGTTCGTGCCGCTGAAGGACAGAAAGTAGCGCTGCGAGTAGCGTGGCGGGCCCCCACGCGAAAGCGTGGGGATCCTAGCGTTACGAGTCAGCGCAATCGGCGTCTCGCGATAGCGAGGCGCCGATCGTTGCGAAACCATTGTCTTCTTCTGTTGCAGCCAGCGTTCAGTGCAAGCCATGACCAACACCGCCTTCCGCAAGAACCTCCCGGGCACGCAGCTCGACTACTACGACGCGCGTGCCGCCGTCGATGCCATCAAGCCCGGCGCCTGGGCGACGCTGCCGTACACGGCGCGCGTGCACGCCGAGAACCTCGTGCGCAAGGCCGAGCCCGGCAAGCTCAATGCGTATCTCGGCCAGCTCATCGAGCGCAAGCGCGATCTCGACTTTCCGTGGTTCCCGGTGCGCGTCGTGTGCCACGACATCCTCGGCCAGACCGCGCTCGTCGATCTCGCCGGCCTGCGTGATGCGATCGCCGACATGGGCGGCGATCCGGCCAAGGTGAATCCGGTCGTGCCGGTGCAGCTGATCGTCGACCACTCGCTGGCCGTCGAGCACGCCGGTTTCGAGAAGGATGCGTTCGCCAAGAACCGCGCGATCGAGGATCGCCGCAACGACGACCGCTTCCACTTCATCAACTGGACCAAGGAAGCGTTCAAGAACATCGACGTCATTCCGCCGGGCAACGGCATCATGCATCAGATCAATCTGGAGCGGATGAGCCCGGTGATCTACACGCAGGACGGCGTCGCCTTCCCGGATACCTGCGTCGGCACCGACTCGCACACGCCGCACGTCGATAGTCTGGGCGTCATCGCCATCGGCGTCGGCGGCCTCGAAGCCGAGAACGTCATGCTCGGCCGCGCGTCGTGGATGCGCCTGCCGGACATCGTCGGCGTCGAGCTCTCCGGCAAGCCGCAGCCGGGCATCACGGCGACCGACGTGGTGCTCGCACTGACCGAGTTCCTGCGCAAGGAAAAGGTCGTCGGTGCATATCTGGAATTCCGTGGCGAAGGCGCTGCGGCGCTGACGCTCGGCGATCGCGCGACGATCTCCAACATGGCGCCGGAGTATGGTGCGACGGCGGCGATGTTCTTCATCGACCAGAACACGCTCGACTACCTGACGCTGACCGGCCGCGACGCCGCGCAGGTCAAGCTGGTCGAGACCTACGCGAAGACCGCGGGCCTGTGGGCGGATGATCTGAAGACCGCGCAGTACGAGCGCGTGCTGAAGTTCGACCTGTCGACCGTCGTGCGCAACATGGCCGGCCCGTCGAACCCGCACAAGCGCCTGCCGGTCAGCGCGCTGCACGAGCGCGGCATCGCCGTCGATCTCGACAAGGCGCTGCAGCAGGAAAGCCAGGGCCTGATGCCGGATGGCGCGGTGATCATCGCCGCGATCACCAGCTGCACCAACACCTCGAACCCCGCCAACGTCATCGCCGCCGGCCTGCTCGCGCGCAACGCCGTGCAGAAGGGTCTCGTGCGCAAGCCTTGGGTCAAGACCTCGCTCGCGCCCGGATCGAAGGCCGTCGAGCTGTACCTGAAGGAAGCCGGCCTGCTCGACGATCTCGAAGCACTCGGCTTCGGCATCGTCGCCTTCGCCTGCACGACCTGCAACGGCATGTCCGGCGCGCTCGATCCGAAGATCCAGCAGGAGATCATCGACCGCGATCTGTACGCGACCGCCGTGCTGTCGGGCAACCGCAACTTCGACGGCCGCATCCATCCGTACGCCAAGCAGGCCTTCCTCGCGTCGCCGCCGCTGGTCGTCGCCTACGCGATCGCCGGCACCGTGCGCTTCGACATCGAGAAGGACGTGCTCGGCAAGGACAAGGACGGCAAGGAAATCCGTCTCAAGGACATCTGGCCGAGCGACGAGGAGATCAAGGCCGTCATCGCCAGCAGCGTCAAGCCGGAGATGTTCCGCAAGGTCTACGACCCGATGTTCACGTTCAAGGTCGTCGACGACAAGAGCACCAAGCCGCTCTACAACTGGCGCCCGCAGAGCACCTACATCCGCCGCCCGCCGTACTGGGAAGGCGCGCTGGCCGGCGAACGCACGCTGAAGGGTCTGCGTCCGCTCGCCGTGCTGCCGGACAACATCACCACCGACCATCTCTCGCCGTCGAACGCGATTCTCGGCAACAGCGCCGCCGGCGAATACCTGGCGAAGATGGGCCTGCCGGAGGAGGACTACAACTCCTACGCGACGCACCGCGGCGATCACCTCACCGCGCAGCGCGCAACCTTCGCCAATCCGCAGTTGATGAACGAGATGGTGCGCAACGCGGACGGCACGGTGAAGAAGGGTTCGCTGGCGCGCGTCGAGCCGGAAGGCAAGGTCATGCGCATGTGGGAAGCGATCGAGACCTACATGGAGCGCAAGCAGCCGCTGATCATCGTCGCCGGCGCCGACTACGGCCAGGGCTCGTCGCGTGACTGGGCGGCCAAGGGCGTGCGTCTGGCCGGCGTCGAGGCGATCGTCGCCGAAGGCTTCGAGCGCATCCACCGCACCAACCTGATCGGCATGGGCTGCCTGCCGCTCGAGTTCAAGCCGGGCACGACGCGCCTGACGCTGGGCATCGACGGCACGGAGACCTTCGACGTCGTCGGCAAGCTCGCGCCGCGCACGACGCTGACGCTGGTGATCCATCGCAAGAACGGCGAGAAGGTCGAAGTGCCGGTGACCTGCCGTCTCGATTCCGACGAGGAAGTCTCGATCTACCAGGCGGGCGGCGTGCTGCAGCGCTTCGCGCAGGACTTCCTGGAGTCCAGCAAGGCGGCCTGAGCGCGGTCAGAATCTCATCCGGTTGTCGATTTCGCCGGCGCCCGTTCGACGTATCGGCAGGAGGACAGCACAGGGGTGCTGTCCCCGGATGAGATTTTCTGAAGGAGAAACTGCCATGACCGGTACCGTCCGCTTCCACCGTGTCCTTCGCGCGCCGGCCGAGCGCATCTACCGTGCGTTCATCGACCCGGCGGCGATGTGCAAATGGCTGCCGCCGTACGGTTTCACCGCCACCGTGCACAGCATGGATGCGCGCGTCGGCGGCAGTTACCGCATGTCATTCACCAACTTCGGCACCGGCCACACGCATTCGTTCGGCGGCAAGTATCTGGAGCTGAAGCCCGGCGAGCGCCTGCGCTACGTCGACGCGTTCGAAGACCCGAACCTGCCCGGCGAGATGCAGGTGAGCGTCGATCTGAAGGCCGTTTCCTGCGGCACCGAAGTCACGATCGTCCAGGAAGGCATCCCCGACGCGATCCCGACCGAGTTCTGCTATCTCGGCTGGCAGGAATCGCTGGCGATGCTCGCCAACCTCGTCGAACCCGATATTCCCGACGGCGCCTGATGTCCTCGCGCGTCGGCCCACAGAGGCTCACATGACCCACGTACCGCAGATCAAAGTCCCCGCCACCTACATGCGCGGCGGCACGTCGAAAGGCGTGTTTTTCAAGCTCGACGACCTGCCGGAGCGCTGCCGCGTGCCCGGCGAGGCGCGCGACAAGTTCCTGCTGCGCGTGATCGGCTCGCCGGATCCGTACGGCGCGCAGATCGACGGCATGGGCGGCGCCACGTCCAGCACCAGCAAGACCGTGATCCTGTCGAAGAGCTCCAAGCCCGACCACGACGTCGACTACCGATTCGGCCAGGTGTCGATCGACAAGCCCTTCGTCGACTGGTCCGGCAACTGCGGCAACCTCACCGCCGCGGTCGGCTCGTTCGCGATCAACAACGGCCTCGTCGATGCGGCGCGCATCCCGCAGAACGGTCACTGCGTCGTGCGCATCTGGCAGACGCAGATCAACAAGACCATCATCGCCCACGTGCCGATCACGAACGGCCAGGTGCAGGAAACCGGCGACTTCGAACTCGACGGCGTGACCTTCCCGGCCGCCGAAGTGCAGATCGAATTCCTCGATCCCGCCGAGGAGGGCGACGAAGGCGGCTCGATGTTCCCGACCGGAAATCTCGTCGACGACCTCGAAGTGCCGGGCGTCGGCACGCTCAAGGCGACGATGATCAACGCCGGCATCCCGACCGTCTTCATCAACGCCGCCGACATCGGCTACACCGGCACCGAGCTGCGCGAAGCGATCAACAGCGATGCCAAGGCGCTGGCCATGTTCGAGACCATCCGCGCCTACGGCGCGCTGCGCATGGGCCTGATCAAGGACGTCAGCGAAGCCGCCAAGCGCCAGCACACGCCGAAGGTCGCCTTCGTTGCGCCACCGAAGGATTACAAGGCGTCGAGCGGCAAGGAGATCAAGGCCAGCGACATCGATCTCAACGTGCGCGCGCTGTCGATGGGCAAGCTGCACCACGCGATGATGGGCACCGCAGCCGTGGCGATCGGCACCGCCGCGGCGATCCCCGGCACGCTGGTCAACCTCGCCGCCGGCGGCGGCGAACGCGAAGCGGTGCGCTTCGGCCACCCGTCCGGCTCCTTGCGCGTCGGCGCTGCCGCCGTGCAGGAGCCCTTGCCGAACGGGGGGGCTCAGTGGGTCGTCAAGAAAGCCATCATGTCGCGCTCCGCGCGCGTGCTGATGGAAGGCTGGGTGCGCGTGCCGGGCGATGCGTTCTAAGCGCTTGCGCTCATGATGCGGTCGTAAAGCAAAGGCCCGGACGGCGACGTCCGGGCCTTTCTGCATCTAGTGCTGTGGCGGCTTGGTGCCAATTGCGGTCGTTTAACGCCTAGCTTCACCTGCGGCCTTGACGACGCGAAGCGGCGGCAAGGACGTCGGGTGGAAGCGTTGGTTGGGCATGAACCGCAGCCTCAGCGAAGGAGCGCAGAGGGTTGTCTTGTGGTGCCGCCGAGATGACGGCGGAGTAAAAATCTTGAGGCGAACGAAGATAGAGCGGCACTGACCAAGCCATGCCCGAGGCTCGTGAAATACGGACATAAGGCAGCCCCAAAAAAGAACGCGCCTTTGCTTCTGTTATGTCGGGCCAGCTCAGACGGCTGACTCGGTAGAGCACCAGACCCTGCTCACTGATTGACACGGTGCAAATAGCCACGCACATGGCAAGCATGAGCACCACTTTTGCAGTTAAGGCGACCGCAACCCAATAGTGGGGCCACAGAGCTAAGAGCAGCACACCGAGAAGAATGAGTAGAAGCCACCAGCGACGCAGCCCGACCTCAAGGTAGAACACGCGGCTCATGCTGTTCATGCCCAACAGCTAATAGACGGATGCTGGGGTCAGCTTATTCATTCCGCCGGCTACGGCTGTAAATCCCGATAAGCGATTGATTCCCATATCCCGTTCCCCTGCGATGCGGCATAAGCATGCCGAGCGATCCCCGCCTCATGATGCCGTATCGCACAACGGGATGTCCCACGATCCTGAGAACTGGCGCACGCTGCCCGAAGGTGCATCATGGCGGCGCCTATCCCATGCGAGGAGCCGCCGCCATGTCTTCTCCCGATACGCCGTCCGCCGCCCGCCCCGAATGGGATGCGGTGCTCGTCGACATCGTCGATTACGTCGAGCGCCACGAGGTGCGGTCGGCGCTGGCCTATGAGACCGCGCGCCACTGCCTGATCGACACGCTCGGCTGCGGGCTGGAAGCGCTCGGGTATCCGGCCTGCACCAAGCTGCTCGGGCCGCTGGTGCCGGGCACGGTGGTGCCGAACGGCGCGAAGGTGCCGGGCACGCCGTTCCGGCTCGATCCGGTGCAGGCGGCGTTCAACCTCGGCACGATGATCCGCTGGCTGGACTTCAACGACACCTGGCTCGCGGCGGAGTGGGGGCATCCTTCCGACAATCTCGGCGGCATCCTCGCTGTGGCCGACTGGCTGAGCCGCGAGGCGGTCGCCGCCGGCAAGCCGCCGCTGGCGATGCGCGCGGTGCTCACGGCGATGATCAAGGCACACGAGATCCAGGGCTGCATCGCGCTGGAGAATTCGTTCAATCGCGTCGGCCTCGACCACGTGGTGCTGGTCAAGGTGGCGACGACGGCGGTGGTCGGGCAGTTGCTCGGCCTGTCGCGCGAGGAAATGCTCAACGCGGTGTCGCTGGCCTGGGTCGACGGCCAGTCGCTGCGCACCTATCGCCACGCGCCGAACACGGGCTCGCGCAAGAGCTGGGCGGCGGGCGACGCGACCAGTCGCGGCGTGCGTCTGGCGCTGATGGCGCGCACCGGCGAGATGGGTTATCCCTCGGTGCTCACGGCCAGGACCTGGGGCTTCTACGACGTCAGCTTTGGCGGCCAGCCGTTCCGCTTCCAGCGCCCGTACGGCTCGTACGTGATGGAGAACGTGCTGTTCAAGATCAGCTTCCCCGCCGAGTTCCACGGCCAGACCGGCGCCGAGGCGGCGATGCAGGTGCATGCGCTGCTGAAGGCCTGCGGCAGGACGGCCGCGGACATTCGCCGCATCACCATCCGCACGCAGGAAGCCTGCCGACGCATCATCGACAAGCACGGGCCGCTCGACAATCCGGCCGACCGCGACCACTGCATCCAGTACATGGTCGCGGTCGCGATCCTCTACGGCCGCCTGACGGCGGACGATTACGAGGACGAGGTCGCCGCCGATCCGCGCATCGACGCGCTGCGCGAGAAGATCGTCTGCGTCGAAGACCCGCAGTTCACCAAGGACTATCACGACCCGGACAAGCGCAGCATCGCCAATGCGCTGCGCGTCGAGTTCACGGACGGCAGCGCGCTCGACGAGGTCGTCGTCGAATATCCGATCGGCCATCGCCGGCGCCGTGCCGAGGGCCTGCCGCTGCTCGAAGCCAAGTTCAAGACCAATCTCGCGCGCCGTTTCGCGCCGCGCCAGCAGCAGCGCATCCTCGACGCCTCACTCGACCCGGCCACGCTGGAGCGCTTGCCGGTGCACGAGTACGTCGATCTGTACGCGCTCTGAGCGGCGTGGTCCGAGCGCACGCCGGACGTACACAGGTCGGCGCGTACGCGGAGCGGTCTGCGTGCGCGGCCTTCACAATCCGGCCGCGCGCGCGACGAACACCAGCCCGGCGCCGATCAGGCCGAGGCCGACGAACTGCGCGATGCGTACGCCGCGCGGCGTCAGCCGCTCGGCGCTGATCGCGGCGCTCACCAGCAGCATGGCGCGCAGGTCCATGAGGCCGGTGACGAGCAGCACCGCCGTGAGATTGGCGCAGCAGGCCACGCAGCGCCGCCCGAGGCGCAGGCCGTGCCGCCACGCGGCGCCGGCACCGGGCGCGGCGTGCGCGCACGCATCGGCCTCGCGGCAGCAGGCCAGACGACGCTGCTTCCAGGTGCCGAGCTGCATCGCGCCGGCGATCAGGACCACGAGGGCGCTTGCCAGCGGTTCGGCGCGCGCCAGTGACGGCAGCCGCCATTCGGCCGCCGTCAGCGCGACGCTGAGCGCGAAGACCACTGCGCCGGCCGCCGTCCACACGCTGCAGTAGCCGAGGCCGGCGAGCGCGGTCAGACGCGCGGCGCGGGGCACGCACGCTGCGGCGAGCGCCTGCCGGTAGCGCCACAGCGGCGGCGTCGCCACCGGCAGCATCATCGCCGCCATCATCACGATCCACATGACGATGAACGCGGCGGCAGCGCCCGGCCCGCTGCGCTCCGGCAGCCACATCGTCTTCATCGCGCCGCCGCCGCACATCGGCAGCGCCGCGAAGGGCGGCGCCGGCAGGCTCCACGCGACCGTCAGCGCGGCGCTGCCGGCGAACAGCAGGGCCGCGCCGCCGAAGAAGGCGCGTCGCGACGCGTCCACGCGCCGCTCAGCGCGCGCCGTACTCGTCGTGGCGACGCCACCAGACGCCGCTTTCGTTGCGGCCCTTCGGGGCGTGGTCGAGCCACTGGTACATGCCCCACAGCCGATCGACGCCGCGCGAGTACGCCGAGTAGGTGTGGTAGACGACGCCGTCTTCGAGCACGAAGGTGCTGAGCCCCGGTCGGTCGCGTGTGTACGTGGGTGCGTCGGTGCCGCTCATCGCCGCCTGGATGGCGACCGGCTCGGGCACCGCGGTCGTCGCGTCCATGACGTGGCCGGCGCGGTGGTAGTTGTATTCGATGCTGCCGTCGCGCTGCTGCTGCTCGGTGAAGGCGACGTTGAAGTCGAAGTTGAAGTCGCTGTCGCGCGAGGACGCCCACGGAAAGGTCCAGCCCATGCGTTTCTTGTAGGCCTGAAGTTTTTCGAGCGGCGCGCGCGAGACCGCGGTCAGCGCGACGTCGTGGTTCGCGAGGTGCACGGCGATGCCGTTGAAGCCGTCGGCGATCGCCGAGCACGACGGACAGCCGGCGGTGTAGTCCGGGCCGAACATGAAGTGATAGACCATCAGTTGCGAGCGGCCGCCGAACAGCTCGGCCAGTGTCGCCGGGCCCTGCTCGGTGTCGAAGCGGTAATCCTGATCGACGCGGACCCAGGGCAGCGCCTGGCGCTGCGCGGCGAGCGCGTCGCTGCGCCGCGTCAACTCCTTCTCGGCGGCGAGCAAATCAAGACGCGCTTGCAGCCACTGCGCGCGGGTGGCGGTTTTGTGCTTTTCCATGACGGGACTCCTGGGTGGGATTGCGAAGGTTCGTGCCGCACGACCGTTCAAGTTCGCCACGACGGGCGGCCGGGCCGGTGTATGTGCCGTGCATCCGGACCGCGGGCGAAGGATGGCCGGCGTCTGCGAGCGGATCGGGTGAGGCTTGCGTCCGCACCTGCGGCGCGCCGCAGCGTCGACATGGCGGTGCGCAGGAGTCTTTCGGTCGCGATGGCTTCCACTGGCTTTGTCTCCTGCGGATCGGTCGTTGCGTCGTCGCCGGCGACGGCGGTCGTCGGCCTTGCGCTAGATTAGGAATGGACCGGGCAACGCAGGGAGTGACAAGTGTGTCGCGATTGCGGTGAGCGCTTGCGATGGATTCGCTGATCACGGCTGCAGGGCGCGCGCTCGCCGCCGGCGATCCGCTCGGCGCCCTGCAGCGCGTGGCCCTGCGCGACGACGCGCCGGCGCTCGCGCTGCGCGGCATCGCGATGGCGCAGCTCGGCGATCTGCCGCGCGCGCGCCAGCTCGTGCGACGTGCGGCGCGGGCGTTCGGCGCCCGCGCGCCGGTGTCGCGCGCACGCTGCGTCGTCGCCGAAGCCGAGATCGCGCTCGCTGCGCGCGAGCTCGGCTGGCCGGTGAAGTCATTGCATCTGGCGCGCGCGACGCTGGCCGCGCACGGCGACGCCGTCAATGCCGCACACGCGCAACTGCTCGACGTGCGCCGCCTGCTGCTGCTCGGCCGCCTCGACGAAGCCGAGCAGGCGCTCGACGGCTGCGCGGCGTCGCCATTGCCGCCCGCGTTGCGCGCCGTGCACGGCCTGCTGGTCGCCGGCATCGCGCTGCGGCGCCTGCGGACCGATGCGGCGCAGCGCGCGCTGGCCGGCGCGGCGCAGGCGGCCGCGCAGGCGCGCATCGCGGCGCTCGGCGCGGAGGTCGAGCACGCGGCCCGCGCATTGCACGAGCCGGCGGCGCGGCTGATCGCGCGCGGTCGCGAACGCAGCCTGCGGTTCGCCGAGGTCGAGGCCTTGCTCGCCTCGCGTCGCTTCGTCGTCGACGCCTGCCGCTACGCGGTGCGGGATGCGGACGTGCAGGTCTCGCTGGCGCGGCGCCCGGTGTTGTTCACGCTCGTGCGCGTGCTCGCCGAGGCCTGGCCGGCCGACGCCTCGCGCGACCATCTGGCCGCGCAGGCTTTTCGTGCGCGGCAGCTCGATGCGTCGTACCGCGCGCGCCTGCGCGTCGAGATCGGACGGCTGCGCCGGGCCTTGCGGCCGCTCGCCGAGGTGTATGCCACGGCGGCGGGTTTCGCGCTGCGCCCGCACCGGGCGCGCGAGGTCGTGGTGCTGGCACGGCCGCGGCACGAGAACCACGCCGCCGTGCTGGCGCTGCTCGCCGACGGCGAGTCCTGGTCGAGCTCGGCGCTGGCGCTGGCATTGGCGACGAGCCAGCGCAGCGTGCAGCGCGCGCTCGAAGCGCTCGCCGCCGACGGCAAGGTGCAGGCCTTCGGTCGCGGCCGCGCGCGGCGCTGGCTGACGCCGCCGCTGCCCGGATTCGCGACAAGCTTGTTACTCCCGACGCCGCTGCCGGGCGATTAAGGTGAGTCCGGCGCCGATCGCGCCCGACGATGGAGGATGACCGCATGAAACGACAGGCAGCCGAGATCATTCGCGAGCAGGGACCGTTTCCGGGCATCGCCCAGGTGCACGGTGTGAGTTACGACGGCCACGCGGTCTGGATCGCCGGCGGCGACCGTCTGGCCGCGCTCGATCCGGACAGCGGCGAAATGCAGCGCGCGCTCGATATCGCCGCGCATGCCGGCACCGCGTTCGACGGCGCGCACCTGTACCAGATCGCCGAGGACCGCATCCAGAAAATCGATCCGCGCAGCGGCCGCGTCGTCGCAACGATCCCGGCGCCGGGCGGCGGCGGCGATTCCGGCATGGCCTGGGCGGAAGGCTCGCTGTGGGTCGGGCAGTATCGCGAACGCAAGATCCATCAGATCGATCCCGACAG
This sequence comes from Solimonas variicoloris DSM 15731, assembly GCF_000382285.1. Classification (GTDB taxonomy): domain Bacteria; phylum Pseudomonadota; class Gammaproteobacteria; order Nevskiales; family Nevskiaceae; genus Solimonas; species Solimonas variicoloris. Next base: position 19,669 of record NZ_KB907929.1, read on the forward strand.
CGGCGCGATCCTGCGCACGATCGAGTCGAACCGCTTCGTCACCGGCGTGACCTGGGTCGACGGCGAGCTGTGGCACGGCACCTGGGAAGGCGAGCAGAGCGAACTGCGGCGCATCGATCCGCGCAGCGGCGAGGTCCTTGATGCGCTCGAACTGCCGCCGGGCGTCGGCGTCTCCGGGCTCGAGTTCGACGGCGGCGAGCGCTTCTTCTGCGGCGGCGGCAACAGCGGCAAGCTGCGCACGCTGCGCCGCCCGAAGCGCGGCGCGGCGAGCTAGCGCCGATCCGGATGGCGCCGCCGTCGCGAGGCCGGCGCACCGTGGCGATGGCGCCCCGTGGCGATGCTGAGACGTCACTGGCGGCGTGCGCCGCGGGCGGGCGCCTCGCCATGATGAGGTACGGTTTTTCAGCAGTTCACTGCGCGCCGGCGCACGAGCGTCGGCCGAGCGCCGCGCGATCGTCGGCGCCGCGATGTGCCGCGATGCACCGTGGTCGCGGCCGGCGCGGCATTGATCGTCGCCGCCGTTCTGGCAAGCTGCGCGCCGGAACTTTGCAGGAAGCCCCGTTGTGACCAACGCTGAAGCCGGGAAGAACGGCAAGATCGAAGGCGTGCGCCGCCGCCTGCTCGGCCTGCGGCCGGTGTCGCTGGTGTCGTGGCGCGACGCGATCGCGACGCTGACGCCGATTGTGCTGCTCAGCGCCGCGGCGATCTTCGCGACCCTGCACTTCGTGCGGCCGGCGCCGCCGCTGCATCTGGTCATGGCCGGCGGCCCGGACGGCAGCAACTTCCGCGCGGTCGCCGAGCGCTACCGGCAGATCCTCGCGCGCAACGGCATCGAGCTGCAGGTGCTGTCCTCGCACGGCTCGGCGGACAACCTCGACATGCTGGCGGAGAACAAGGTCGACATCGCCCTCGTGCAGTCCGGCGTGACGCGCGACGGCGACGTTTCCGACATCGTCTCGCTCGGCACCATGTTTCGCCAGCCGGTGACGATCTTCTACCGCGCGCCGAAGCCGATCGAGCGCCTGTCGCAGCTGGCCGGCCGGCGCATCGCCATCGGCCACGAGGGCAGCGGCACGCGCGTGCTGGCGATGACGCTGCTCGACGGCAACGGCATCGAGCCCGGCGGCGCGACGCAGTTCTTCGATCTCGAAGGCGGCGACGCGGCGGCGGCGCTGCTGGCGCGCAAGATCGACGCGGCGTTCCTGTCCGGCGATTCGGCCAACCTCGGCGCCGTACGCGATCTGCTGCATGCCGACGGCATCCGCCTGTTCGACTTCGTGCAGGGCGAGGCCTACGAGCGCCGCTATCGCTACCTCAACCGCTTCGAGCTGCCGCCGGGCGCTTTCGATCTCGGCGCCAACCTGCCGGACCATCGCATCACGATGCTGGCGCCGACCGTCGAGCTGCTCGCGCATGCGGATCTGCATCCGGCGCTGTCCGATCTGCTGGTCGAGGCCGCGCAGGAAGTGCACGGCCGCGGCACGCTGATGCAGAACCCCGGCGAGTTCCCGCACGCGATCGAACACGATTACCCGATGAGCGACGACGCGGCGCGCTACTACAAGTCCGGCAAGGGCCTGGCGTACCGCTATCTGCCGTTCTGGCTCGCCAGCCTCGTCAATCGCGCCGCGGTGGTGCTGCTGCCGATCGTCGTCGTGCTGATCCCCGGCCTGCGCTTCGCGCCGTATCTGTACGGCTGGCGCATCAAGCGGCGCATCTACAAGCACTACGGCGAGCTGATGGCGCTGGAGCGCGCGATGCTGGAGCCGATGACGCCGGAGCAGCGCGCCGCGCTGCTCGCGCAGCTCGACAAGATCGAGAAGTCGGTGGTCGGCACCAAGATGCCGGGCGCGTTCGCCGATCAGGCCTACATCCTGCGTCGCCACATCCACTTCGTGCGCGACGGCCTCGGCGCCGGCGCGACGCGCGAGGACGACGAGGTGGCGCTGCTGCGCTGAGGCGCGTCGCCACGCGGCAGCCGCTTTGTTGCGCGGGTCTGTGCCATTGCGCATGCTGTCCGCGTGAATGACGATCCGGCCGCCGACAACGACATCGCCCGCCTCCAGGCGCATCTGGGCGCGCCGGGCAGCCTGCGCTATGTCGACCAGCACGAACTCGATGCGGTGGCGCTCGCGCTCGCGCGCTGGCCGCTGCTGAACGCGCTGCAGGCGGAGCGGCGCGCGGCGAGCGTCGGAGCGGAGGTCTCGGCTTGACGACAAGCGCGGCGACGCCGCTCGGCATCGGCGGTCTGCCGCCCGGCACCGACGCGCTGCGACCCGGCGCCTGCTATGGCCTGGCCTGCGCGCCGCATCCGCCGCCGGCGCTGCTGCTCGGCCTCGTGCGCGCGGCGGCCGGTGCCAAGCGGCCGGTGCTCGTGCTCTGCGCCGATCCTGCCGCGCTCGCCGCGGAGCTGGCCGGGCAAGGCATCGAAATCCGGCGCGCGCAGCAGCGCGGCAGCCTGCGCTGGCTGCAATGGCGGGCCGACGCCGTGGCCCGCGGCCAGCGCGCCGGCGCGCTGCAGCTGTTCGACGAACTCGATCACTACGGCTGCGCCGACGGCGCGCTGGTCGTCGTCTGGGGGCTGCATGGCCTGCCGCCGTCGGCCTCGGCCGCCGCTTGCGCCGCCTGGGCGCGCGCCCGCCGTGCGTCGCTACTGCTGGTTGCCGACGGCGCGGACGAGGCCGCGGTGGCGGCGCGCGCGGCGCTCGACGGCGACGCGACGATGAACGCCGGGACGGGCGCCGGCGAGGCGCCATGGACCTTGCGCTTGCGGCACTGGAACGGCGCCGCCGGACGGCCCGGACCGGCGCTGCCCGCGCAAAAGCTGAAGCTCGGCGACGACGGCGCGCTGACGGTGATCCTCGACGACGCCGCCGAGCGCGCGCGCTGGGTGCAGGTGGCGGCGACGGCGGCGGACCGCACGCATGTGCTCCTCACCGAGCGCGCGGCCGACGGCCGCGACGACTGGCCGGCCGACTGGACGATCGTCGCCGACGGCGCGGCGCTCGAAACCGCGGCCGCCGGCGCGCAGGCGGCCTGCTGCGTGCTCGACTACGCCGATCTGCAGGCGCAGGCGGCGCTGGTGCGGCGCGTATATCGCCTGCGCCAGCAGGCCGGGCGCGCGCTGAAGATCGTGGTCCGCGCCTGCGGCCTGCGCCTGCGTCACGGCCAGATCCAGCTGCTGCTGGCGCTCGGCGCCGACGCCGTCGTCGACCGCGGCGCGACCCCGGCGGCGCTGGTCGAGCGCGTGGCGGCGCTGCAGGGCCGGATCTACGAGCGCCCGCTCGACGTCGACATCGAGCGCACCATCGCCGCGGCGATGCCGCTGCGCGGCGGCTATCTGCCGCTGCCGGCCTTCGTCGACGAGGTCGAGCGCGCGATGCACACCGTGGTGGGCGACGACAGCGTGCTGGTCCGTCTGGTGCCGCTGCCGGATCTGCCGCTGGTCGACGCGCTGCGCTACTGCCGGCCGCGCCGTCCCGGCGATTGCTTCAGCGCCGACGAGCGCGAGGCTTATCTGTTCCTGCCCGGTTGCGCCACGGCGGAGATCGAAGGCGTGCTCGAACGGATCTTCACGCGCGTGCCCGGCGATCTGTTCCTCGGCTACCTGCTGCAGACCGGTGCCGGTCCGATCGGCGAGGCCATGCGCGCCTTGCGCGCGCGCGCGGCCGCACAGCCGCCGCTCGATCTCAGCGACGCGCTGCTGCGCATTCCGTTGCGCCAGGAAGCCGAGCCGCTTGCGGCCGCGGTGCCGGCGCCGCGCACGGTGCACGCCGCGCCGCGGCGCACCGGGAGCGCGGCATGAGCGCCGCCGTCGCGTTCGCCGTGAAGCTCGCCGTGGCCGCGCTGCTGCTGCTCGGCGTGCTGCTCGGCCTGTTCGTCGCCGACCGGCGGCTGGCGCCGCGGCGCTGGTATCCGAGGCTGCGGCGTCTGCGCCGCCGTCTGCTCGGCCGCGCCTGGTATCCGGTCCTGCTCGAACCGTGGACGCCGCCGGACTCCGGCGCGAAGCGCCCGTGAGGCCGGCATGAAACTCGTGGCCATCGTCTCGCCGTGCGGCGGTGTCGGCCGCAGCATGCTGAGCGCCGCGCTCGCCGATGCGCTGCATCGCCGCGGGCATCCGGTGCTGGCGATCGACTGCGATCCGCACAACGACCTGGCCCTGCATCTCGGGGCGACGGCGCGCCCGCAGCGCGGCTTTCTCGCGGCGATCAGCGACGGCAGCGACTGGCGCGAGACCGCGCTCGCCAACTCGGACGGCGTGCAGTTCGTGCCGGCCGGCGCCGCCGGCGACGATCTCGCCTCGGCCTGCGCGGTCGCGCTCGGCGCCGATCCCGAGGGGCTGCGCAGCCGCTTCGACGTCGGCGAATGGCAGGACGACGCCATCGTCCTGGTCGACACGCCGTCGCTGCCGTCGCGGCTGGCCGCGCAGGTGGCGGCCGTCGCCGACCGCGTGCTCGCGGTGCTCGGCGCCGACCCGATTTCGTTCGGCGGCATCGCTCGCACCGAGGCGCTGCGGCCCGGGCAGGTGCATTACGTGGTCAACGGCTTCGAGCCGAACCGCCCGCTGCAGAACGACATTCGCGTGCTGCTGCGGCGCGAGCTCGGCGAGCGCCTCGCGCCCTATGCCGTGCATCGCGACGGCAGCGTCGCCGACGCGCTGGCGCGCAACCGCGCGCTGCTCGCCGATGCGCCGGCCAGCCAGGCCGCCGCCGACCTGCAGCTGCTGGCGTCGTGGCTGCTGCGCGCGCTGGACGTGACGGCGTGAACGGCGACGCGCTGCTGGGCCGGCTCGCGGCGCCGCTCGGCGTGCGTCATCCGCGCGCGCTGCGCGAATGGCTGCGCAACCTCTTCCTGCTGCCGGCCGAGCAGATGCGGCCGTGGCCGGCCTGGCTCGAGGTGCTGGCCGCGCCGCCGCTGCGCCTGGCGGCGCGCGAGCTGGGCGTCGCACGGCCGGATTCGGCGCGCGACTGGATCATGGCGCTGCTGTTGTTCCGCCTGCCGCTCGACGCGGCGCCGACGCCGGCTCCGCGCGCGCCGCTGCTGCGCGCGCTGCACGAGCTCGGCGGCGCCGTGTCGGCGCTGCTGCGCCTGCTGCTGTGGCCGTTCCGGCGCTTCGAGCAGCTGCTCGACCGCTACGATTTCCAGCCCGCGAGCGCGCGCCTGCACCGGCTCGCCGATCGCGTCGATGCGGTGCCCGTGCCGCTGCGCGTCACCGCCGGCGTGCTGTCCGCCGTCCTGCTCTGGGTCTGCGCGACCACGCCGCTCGGCTACGCCGAGCAGCTGCTGCTCGGCGCGCTGATGTGGACCAGCGCGCTGATGCTGCGCCGTCTGCCCGGCAATCTGCCGACGCTGGTGCTGATCGCCTTCTCGCTGATCGCGTCGAGCCGCTACATCTGGTGGCGTCTCACCCACACGCTCGATCTGCAGACCGACTTCGACCGCCTGTTCGGCTACGGCCTGATCGCGGCCGAGTGCTACACCTGGCTGATCCTCGCGCTCGGCTATCTGCAGTACTGCTGGCCGCTGCACCGCAAGCCGGTGTCGCTGCCGGCCGACACCGCGCGGTGGCCGACCGTCGATGTCTTCGTGCCGACCTACAACGAACCGCTGCGCGTGGTGCGGCCGACGGTGCTCGCCGCGCTCGGCATGGACTGGCCGCGCGACAAGCTGCGCGTCCACATCCTCGACGACGGACGGCGCGACGAATTCCGCGCCTTCGCCGCCGAGTGCGGCGCGCGCTACCTGACGCGGCCGGACAACGCCCACGCCAAGGCCGGCAACCTCAACCGCGCGCTCGGCCAGACCGACGGCGAGCTGATCGCGATCTTCGACTGCGACCACATCCCGGTGCGCTCGTTCCTGCAGACCACGGTCGGCTGGATGCTCGCCGATCCGAAGTGCGCGATGCTGCAGACGCCGCATCATTTCTTCTCGCCGGACCCGTTCGAACGCAACCTCGGCACCTTCCGCCGCGTGCCGAACGAGGGCAGCCTGTTCTACGGCCTCGTGCAGGACGGCAACGATCTGTGGAACGCGACCTTCTTCTGCGGCTCCTGCGCGGTGCTGCGCCGCAAGCCGCTGGAGGAAGTCGGCGGCATCGCCGTCGAGACCGTCACCGAGGACGCGCACACGGCGCTGAAGATGCAGCGCCGCGGATACAACACCGCCTACCTGCGCCTCACGCAGGCCGCCGGCCTGGCCACCGACAGCCTGTCGATCCACGTCGGCCAGCGCATCCGCTGGGCGCGCGGCATGGCGCAGATCTTCCGTCTCGACAATCCGCTGTTCGGCCCGGGCCTGAATTTCTTCCAGCGGCTCTGCTACAGCAACGCCATGCTGCATTTCTTCAACGGCCTGCCGCGCCTGGTCTTTCTCACCGCGCCGCTGGCCTATCTGTACTTCGAGATGCACGTCATCAACGCGGCGGCGGCGACGCTGATCACTTACGCGCTGCCGCATCTGTTCCTCGCCAACCTCACCAACTCGCGCGTGCAGGGCCGCTACCGGCATTCGTTCTGGGCCGAGGCCTACGAGACGGTGCTGGCCTGGTACATCGCCTGGCCGACCACGGTGGCGCTGTTCCGCCCGCATGCCGGCAGCTTCAACGTCACCGCCAAGGGCGGCCTCGTCGAGCGCGACTATTTCGACTGGCGCATCGCCATGCCGTATCTGGTGCTGATGATCGCCAACGTCGTCGGCGTGGCGCTCGGTGTCGTGCGCCTGGTCGACTGGAACCGCTTCGAACCGGCGACGGTGCTGATGAACATGGCCTGGGCGGTGTACAGCCTGATCATGCTCGGCGCGGCGCTCGGCGTGGCGGCGGAGATGCGTCAGGTGCGCGTCGCCTCGCGCGTGCCGATGCGCGTGCCGGCCTCGCTGTATCTGCCGGACGGCTGCGCGCTGGCCTGCACGACCAGCGATTACTCGATCCAGGGCCTGGGTCTGGTCGCCTCCGCGCCGGTCGAGCTGGCGCGCGGCACGCCGGTGCGCGTGCTGCTGCGCCACGGCGATCAGGAGTTCTCGTTCGGCGCGCAGGTGGCGGCCGTCCAGGGCCAGCATCTCGGCGTGCTGCTCGACGACATGAGCGTCGAGCAGGAACGCCGGCTGCTGCTCTGCACCTTCGGCCGCGCCGACGCCTGGCTCGACTGGAATCAGCAGACGACCCCGGACCGGCCGCTGGCCAGCCTCGCCGAGATCATCCGCTTCGGCGGCCTGGGCTACGTGCGCCTGTGCGAATCGCTGCTGCGCGGTCTGCGCCGCGGCCTCGCGGCGCGGCGCGCCGCCGTCTCGCCGCAGCCGGTCTGAGGGTGCCATGGGATTCTGGAGCTTCTACTTCTTCGCCAAGCTGCTGCTGTACTACCGCGGCGACATCGGCTTTCACGTCCTCTACAACCTCGGCTTCGCGGCGCTGACGGCGTGGCCGCTGCAGCGGCGCTGGCTGCGCGTGACGCGTCAGGTGCTCGCCGTGCCGCTCGGCATTTCGCTGCTCTACTACGACTCCTTCCTGCCGCCGATCCGGCGCGTGCTGGCCACGGCCGGCGACGTGATGACGTTCTCCGGCGCCTATCTGCTGGAGCTGGCGGCGCGCTTCTTCAATCCGCACGTGGCGCTGGTGCTCGCCGCGCTGCTGCTGGCCTGGCTGCTGCTCGCGCACCGCCTGCGCATGGCGACGTTCGCCATCATCGGCATCCTGACGGTGCCGGCGGTCGGCGCGCTGCAGCAGCTGCGCGTCGCGGCGCCGGCGGTGGCGGCGTCGGGCGCTCCCGGCGCCGCCGCTGCCGCCGGCGCGAGCGTCGCGCTGACCGACGCTTCGCTGAGCGAGCGCCTGCAGGCCTTCTACGCCAGCGAAGCGCCGCGCCGCGTGCGCTTCACGCCGCCGCCGGCCGACAGCGCAGCGTTCGACGTGCTGATCGTGCACGTCTGCTCGCTGGCCTGGGACGATCTGCAGTACGTCGGCGCGCAGGACCATGCGCTGCTCAAGCGCTTCGACCTGCTGCTGCGCAATTTCAATACGGCGGCGAGCTACAGCGGGCCGGCGGCGATCCGCGTGCTGCGCAGCGCCTGCGGGCAGACTTCGCACGCGGCGCTGTACAAGCCGGACCCGCCCGAGTGCCACCTGCTGGCGGATCTCGCGGCGGCCGGTTTCGAGCCGCACTGGACGATGAACCACGACGGCCATTTCGGCGATTTCGTCGGCGACGTGCGCGCCAACCTCGGAGTCGCCGCCCGCCAGGACGTCGACCCCGGCGCACGCGTGGCGATGCACGCCTTCGACGGCTCGCCGATCTACGACGACTACGACGTGCTGTCGCGCTGGTGGCAGAAGCGGCAGGCCCTGCCGGCGGCGCGCGTCGCGCTGTTCTACAACACGGTGACGCTGCACGACGGCAACCGCATCGACGGCTATCGCCCGGCGAACTCGCACGACAGCTACCAGCGGCGCGTGACGATGTTCCTCGACGACGTCGGCCGCTTCCTGGATCTGGTTGCGCAGTCGGGGCGGCGCGCGGTCGTCGTCATGGTGCCCGAGCATGGCGCCGCGGTGCGCGGCGACCGCATGCAGATTTCCGGCCTGCGCGAGATCCCGACGCCGGCGATCACGCTGGCGCCGGTCGGCGTCAAGCTGATCGGCCCGGGCTACGCCGCGCAGCCGCAGCGCGCCGTCGAGACGCCGACGGCGCTGCTCGCGGTGGCGCAGCTGCTGGAGAATCTGATCGCCGATGCGCCGTTCGCCGGCGGCGACGCGCTGGCCGCGGCGGCGGCCAACCTGCCGCAGACCGATGCGGTGTCCGAGAACGAGCAGACGGTGCTGATGCGCGTTGGCAGCGACTACCAGATGCGTACGCCGGACGGCGCCTGGACGCGCTACGACACCCGCAGCGATCAGTAGTCGGCGTAGGGGCGCGGCGGTTCCGGCGGCGCGCGCAGCACGCTGCCGGGCAGCAGCAGGCGGCGCACGTAGAGCGTGAGGAAGTTCGGCTCGTAGTAGTCGGAGCGGTCGAGCGCGCCGCGCAGGCCGAGCGCCCAGTCGCCGTCCAGCGCGTATTCGATGCGCGCCTGCAGGCTGCGCCCCCAGCCGCTGCTCGAACCGCCGTCGTAGACCGGCCGCGTGTAATGCGGTGGCAGCGGCGACAGTGCGGCGCTCGCCTGCAGCGCCGCGTCGTCCGGATAGAACGGCGCGTCGTCCTCGCGGCTGTTGGTGTGCGACAGCGCCGCCTGCAGCTGATAGCTCCAGCGCTCGCTGCGGCCCTGCCATTCGAGCGGCAGACTCAGCGACAGATAACGCTGCGGGCTGTAGTAGCCGCCGTGGCCGAGCGTGTAGTAGCGCAGGTTCTTCTCGTAGTCCCAGTAACGCAGGCCGAGGCCGATGTAGACGCGCTGCGCATTGCGGTCGTAGAGCCGGTAGTCGGCGCCGGCGCTGCCGCCGATGTAACGGTTGTCGGCGACGTTGCGGCCGTCCAGATACGACGCGCCGAACGACGCGCGCCAGCTCAGCGCGCCGCCGTACTGCGCCAGATCGAGCGTCAGGCCGTTCTCGCGCACGCCGCCCCAGATTTCGTGCGTGACCGGATCGCGCGTGCCGGCGTAGGCCAGCAGCGTGCTCGTCACCGGCCGCCGCGCGAGGTCGATCGAGTAGCCGAGCGGGCCCAGCTCGCCGTCGTAGCGGATGCCGCCGAGCAGATCCTGCACCGGAAAGCCGAGCGGGCTGGTGCCGAGATCGAGGCGCAGGCCGCCGCTGGTGTAGCCGGCGGCGAGCGCGACGCCGCTGGCCGACTGCTCCAGCCCGGACGGGAACGCCAGGACCGCGTCCGGGCCGCGCGCCTGCACGCTGCCGAACAGCGACGCGTCGTCGTAGTTGCCGGGCAGTCGGCCGGCATCGAGATCGATGATGTCGGCATGCGCGAACAGCTGGCCGTCGTAGCGCCAGGGCCAGCTGACCTCGATCGGCAGCTGCAGGCTGCGCGTGTCCGAGTAGCCGGGCTCGCCGGCCTTGCTCTGCCAGTCGAGGCCGGCGATCACTTCGGCGTGGCGCTGCGCGGCGAGTGCGGCGAGCGCGGCGCCGAGCGCGGCGTCGTCGGGGCGCTGTGCCAGCGCCGCGCGGTATTCGCGCACCGCGCGCGTGTCATGGCCGGACAGCTCGCTGAGCCGCGCCGACTGCGCCAGCCAGTCGGCGTCGCGCGCGCCGGCGGCGCCGGCCGCGTCGAGGGCGCGGCGCGCCGCTTCGTAGTCGCCGAGCGCCTGCAGGCGGCGCGCGGCGCTGCGCAGGACCGCGGCGTCGCCGCCGGCATGGCGCAGCGCGACGTCGATCTCGGCGCGCGCCGCCTTGCGCTGCCCGGTTTCCTCGAGCGTGCGCGCATGGTCGAGGCGCAGGCCGGCGTCGTCCGGACTGCCGGCGAGCAGCTGCGTGTACTGGCTTTCGGCCTGCGGCCAGCGTTGCTGCGCGGCGAGCGCGTCGGCGTACAGGCGGCGCAGGCCGGCGTCGTCGCTCTGCCCGAGGGCGCGTTCGTAGACGGCCAGCTGCGCCTGCGCATCGCCCTTGGCGAGCGCGGCCTCGGCCTCGCGCTGCACGAGCCCGCGGCGCAGTGCGGCGGCGGTCGCGGCGAGCGCGGCCGGCGCGTCGGCCGGCACTGCATCGAGCGCCTTGCGCAGGGCCGCGTCGTCGCCGGCGGCTTCGAGCACGCGCAGGCGCGCCGCGCCGAGTTCGGCGCGGCCGGCGGCGTCGATTGCCGGCGGCGGCGCGTCGAGCACCGCCAGCGCGGCCTCGGCGTCGCCGATCGCGGCCCAGTACTGCGCCAGCTGGCCGAGCAGGGCGGGGTCGTGGCCGGCCGCCAGCTGCGCGGTGAGCAGATGGTTCTGCGCCGCCGCCAGATCACCGCCGCGTTGCGCCTCGACGGCCGCGCGTCCGGATACGGCGACCTGCAGGCTCGCGTAGTGGCGCTGCATGCCGGCGCTGCGCTGCGCCGCCGGCACCGCCTGCAGGGCCTGCAGGGCGTCGGCGTCGGCGCCGAGGGCCGACAGGTACAGCGATTGCGCGTAGCGGCTGTCGGCGTCGGCCGGCGCGAGCGCCGCACCCTCGGCCATCAGCGCACGGCCGCGCTCGGCCTGGCCGAGCCGTGCGTAGGCGCGCGCCAGCGCATAGCGCAGCCAGGGATCGGCGGGCGTCGCCTGCAGGGCCTGGTCGAGATCGGCGACGCCGGCCTCGCTGCGGCCTTCGGCGAGCGCCTGCTCGCCGCGCGCTTCGTGGAGCACGGCGCGGGCGCGGCTGACGTCGGCGCCCGCGTCCGGCGCCTGCGCCAGGAAGGCGTCGGCGACCGCGAAGCCTTCGTCGTAGCGGCGCAGCGCGGCCAGCGTGCGCACGCGGCCGAGCAGGGTGCGCGCGAGCGTCGGCTCGCGCGCCGCGGCCCGCTCGTAGGCGGCCAGCGCCGCGGCGAGCGCACCGCTCTCGCGCAGGCGGTCGCCTTCGTCGGCGGCGCTGCGCGCCTCGGCTTCCGCCTGCTGCTGCGCCCGCTGTGCCTCGGCTTCGGCTGCGGCCTGCGCTTCGGCGCGGCGCCGGGCTTCGGCCGCGGCGAGCGCGCTTGCCTGGCGCGCTTCGGCTGCGGCCGCGGTTTCCGCCGGCGCCGGGGTGGTGGCCGCTTCTGCCGTTGCGGTCGCGGCGCGGGGCGTCAGTCGCAGCGCCGGCTCGTCGTCCGGCGCGAGGCGCGCGTAACGCGCCAGCATTGCCGCCGTGACTTCGCCGGGGCCGGCGTCTTCGAGCGCTTCCTTCCAGGCGTTCATCACCGGCTCGTGGCGGACGTCGTCGCGCTCGGCGAGGTCGGCGAGCAGGGCCAGCGCCCGCGGCCGCGTCGCGGGTCGCGTGGCGAGATGCTCGGCGAGCGCCAGCAGGTAGCGCGGATCGCTGGGCGTGTCGGCGACGAGCTTTTCGAAGCCCTCGCGCGCGGCGTTCCAGCCGTCCGGCGTGCGGCCGATCACCCGGTAGTACTCGATGCCGAGATCGTGGCCCGGCGGCCCGTCCGGGAACAGTTCGCGCAGCGCCGCGAGCGCCTGTGCGTATTCGGAGATTTCGAGCAGCCGCCGGATCGAGGCGAGCTTGATGCGGTCGCGCGTCGATACGCGATAGGCAGTGTCGAACTCGCGCGTCGCCGCTGCGTCGGGGGCTTGCGCCCGCATCGCGGCGAGGCGCCGGCCGGCGTCCTCGAAGCGGCCCGAGCGCAGCTCCAGCAGGCCCATCTCCAGCGCGATGTTCAGGTCGTCCGGGCGCGAGCGCTGCAGCTTGGTCAGCGAGTCCAGCGCCAGATCGCCGCGGCCGTGCGCCTCCCAGACCCAGGCGCTGCGCCACAGCACCGCGTCCGCCGAATCGACGGCCAGCGCGTTGCCGCTCGCGGCGAGCAGGGCGACGGCCAGCAGTCGGCGCAGGTCCGGGTTCACTCGGCCCGCAGCCGCGTCTCGGCGCGTCGCCGCAGATAGCCGTAGATGCCGAACGCGGAGAGGAAGCCGGCGACCAGCGCGAGCAGCAGCAGCAGGCCGGGGTGCCGGGCGAGGTGGAACCAGATGCGGCGCCAGAGGCTGAGGTCGCCGACGTAGTACGGGCGCTCGCTGGCGAAGCTCGCCACCTCGTGCTCGCGCACGATGGCGGTGTCGCCGCGGATGTCGCGGATCATGCCGGGGCTGTCGAGCGCCTCGATCAGCGCGTCCTGCGCCGGCACCGTGTTGGCGACCAGCGCGACCACGCTGCGGCCCGGGCGCAGCGGCGACTCGAAGGCCAGGAAGGCGGCGAGATGTCCCGTCGTCCTGAGGCTGACGCTGCGTTCCGCGGCGCGGTGCGGGTCGGGTTGCAGGGCATTGGCCTTCATCGACGGCGGCACCGGCGCGTTCCGGAACTGCCGCTTGGCGTCCTCGATCGTCAGGCTGAGCTCGTGGCCCCACTGCGACAGCAGATCGCCATTGCGGCCGCGGCCGATCACCAGCAGGTCGGCGTCGTGCAGGCTGGCCAGGTCGTGGCTGTCGGCGATGCGCACGCGCAGCGCCGGCGCGCCGGTGATGCGGCCCATGCGGCCGAGCAGGAACAGCATCGTCTCGAGGTCGTGCGCGCCCGGCGCGTCGGGCAGCACGACGGCCGTTTCGGCGAGGTCGGCGTAGGTCGTGAACGGATAGCCGGCGTTGGCGAACAGCGCCAGGTCGGGCAGCGCCGTGTAGTGCGCGAAACTGCTGATGTCGATCGTCGAGTCGGCGTCGATGCCGGCGCGCAGCAGATCGGTGAAGGTGCCGCGGCACAGGCCCTGCTTGTCGTACTCGATCGCGTACTGGAACTGCAGCTGGTTGTCGCTGCCGATCGCGAACGCCGGGATTTCGAGGCGGCGGTGATCGACGATGCTGCCGTCGCCAAGCACGCCGTCGAGCAGATTGCCGTCCTGGCCCGGCGTCGGCGCTTCGCGCAGTGCGTAGGAGCGGATCAGCTGATCGTTGAGGCTCAGCGACAGCATCGAATTGCCGCGTACCGCCGGCGGCGTGTAGCGGTAATAGAGGTCGAGCGGGATGCCGCGATCCCAGAACAGCAGGTCGGGCGGCAGCCGCAGGTTGACGCGCACCGGCGCCGGCGCGTGGCCGTGCGCCTGCAGGTCCGTGGGATCGTCGACCAGCTCGCCGAGCTTGACCGGGCGGTCAGCGCGCACCCAGTTCGGCGCGTCGTAGGCCGGCCGCCGCTGGCCGAGCTCGACTTTCTGCACGGTGGTCTGCGGCCCGCTCAGCGCGGCCTGGCCGAGCACCAGCGCTTCGGCGGCGAGCGCCAGCTGCGCGGCGTCGGCGCCCTGCACGACCAGCAGCATGGCCTGCGGTTGCTGCGGATTGCGCAGCATGCTCAGCGTCGGCGCCTGCACGGCCGGCAGATCGAGGCCGCTCGGCCGCTCGGCATTGGTGGCGAACACCAGCGCGTGGCCGTCCGGCAGCGTGTCGAGCGAAACCGGGAAGTGCGCGCCGCGGTAGCCGGCCAGCACGCCGAACCACGAGGCGACGACGCCGGCGCTGCGCAGCAGTTCCTTCGAGGGCTTGGCCGGCAGCAGTACCGGCAGGTCGAGCCGCTTGTTGTCGCGGCGGTCGAAGAACGGCGCCGGCAGCAGCGCGAGATCCGGCGCCAGCGGCAGCGGCCGCAGCCGCAGGTCGAGGCGGCTGCCGGTGCTGATGGTCGCCCACAGGCTGCTGTGCGCGGGGTCCTCGCATTCGCGCGTGTAGTGTCCGATCAGGTCGAAGCGCAGGCGGTTGAAGTCGCTGAAATACGCCGGGTCGATCGGGATCTCGCGCTCGACCTCGACGCCGGCGTGCTCATGGTCGAGCGGCACGGCGGCGATGACTTCGTCGTTGACGCGGATGCGCAGATGCGAGAGGTCCGGCAGCAGCGCTGGCGAGTAGGTGTAGCGCAGGTGCAGCGTCGCCGCCGTCGCCACTTCGTCGAGGCGGATGCCGAGCGGCACGCCGGCGATGCCCTCGACGCCGCGCAGTTCGAGCGGACTGCCGACGCCGAGCTCGCGAAAGTCGATCTGCACGTCGCGGGCCGGCGGCTGCAGCGCCTCGGGTTGCTCCGGCGCGGCCGCGGCGGCCAGCGTCACGGCGCAGGCGCAGGCGGCCGCAGAGGACAGCCATCGCGAGCGCGGTCGGCGCCTGGTCGTCATGGATCTCCCTATCCTTCTGGTTCGACGTCGGGCGACATCGCACGGGCAGTGTAGGCCAAGCCGCCGGCGGAACCGTAGCCGGGCGCTGGCCGGCGCCGCCGGACGATCGGGCGAACGGTCTTCCGGCGGCGCCGCGCCGGTCTGCCGCGGGTGGGCCGCCGCCTGCAGCGCGAACGCCGCGGGCGGCAGCGGCGCGGGCCGCGGCGGCCCTGCGGCCATGATTCATTTTTACCAGCGCCGCCGGCGTTTCCTGTCATGGCGACGACAAGCAAGCGGTCTACGCTTTCCGGTTTTCGGGAATCAGGCGGAACGCGCGATGGACAACAACGACAACGGGGCCGGCAAGCCGGTCGATCTGACGCGGCGCAAGGTGCTGGCCGGCATCGCCGCGACGGCCGGCGCGGCCGGTCTGGCGGCCTGCGGCGGCTCGGGCGACACCAGCGATGATGCGGCCACGCAGCCGCTGCCCGCGCCCGAGGCGTCCGGCATCGACCACATCGTCGTGGTGATGATGGAGAACCGTTCGTTCGACCATTACTTCAGCTGGGTGCCGGGCGCGACGACGGTCAACCTGTCCCGGCTCAAGCTGCTCGACAGCGACGGCAACGCGGTCGCCGGGCGGCAGCTGACCGACTACCAGAACTGCCAGCTCGCCGACCCGGATCACGGCTACGACGGCGGCCGCCTGCATCTCAACGGCGGCAAGATGGACGGCTTCCTGCTGACGCAGCCGGTCGGCGACGACTTCCCGATCGGCTTCTACACCGCCGACGATCTGCCGTTCTACAAGGGCGTGGTCGAGAACTTCACGCTCTGCGACCGCTACTTCACCGGCATCCTCGGCCCGACCCAGCCGAACCGCTACTACATGCACGCCGGCCAGACCGACAAGAAGAACAACGACATCACCTTCTTCTCGCAGCCGACGGTCTGGGACGGTCTGAAGAGCGTCGGCCGCAGCGGCCGCTACTACTACGGCGATCTCGCCGGCTGGGCGCTGGTCAGCCTCGAATTCGCCGGCCACAACCCGGGCGTCGCCAACATCCGTCCGTACGCGCAGTTCCTCAAGGATGCGGCTAGCGGCGACCTCGCCGATGTCACCTACATCGATCCGTCGATGCTCGGCGAAGGCGCCGGCACCTCCAACGACGATCATCCGCTGGCCGACATCCGCAAGGGCCAGGTGCTGCTCAACGAGATCTACGACGCGCTGCGCAACAGCCCGGCCTGGGAAAAGACGCTGCTGATCATCAACTACGACGAGTGGGGCGGCTTCTACGATCACGTCGAACCGCCGTTCGCGCCGGTCACGTACGAGGAATACCAGGCCACCGGCAACGACGGCCGCCTCGGCTTTCGCGTGCCGTGCATGGCGATCGGCCCGCGCGTGAAGCGCGGCCACATCGCCAAGCAGCAGCTCGATCCGAATTCGATCCTCAACATGATCTCGTGGCGCTTCGGTTTCGCGCCGCTCGGCGCGCGCGGCACCACGTCGATGAACTTCGCGCACATCCTCGACTTCAAGTCGGCGCCGAAGCTCGACGCGCCGGCCTTCAACGTGCCGGACGATGCGTCCTACGGCCAGGCCTGCTCGGCGCAGCTGTCGTCGGCCAAGACGACGATGACGGCGGAGCGCTACGCGGAAGTGCAGCGCCGCCACGCCGAGCACATCGACGAGTGGAAGGGGCTGGTGCAGGCGGCGCTCGACGCCGGGCTGGTGCCGCCGAACTGAGGCGGCGCGCGACGCCGTCGGGGTGGCGTCAACTGTCAAACCACTGACACGCTCGTCAGCTAGAGTGCGGCGTTCGGAAGGGGACCGGACGCCGCACGCACGGCGCCGGCCTCGTACAGCCGCCATGCAGGCGGCCCTGCGTCGTTTCGGGAATCAGAGAATGGACAAGCGGTTGGGTTTGGCGCTGCTGGCAGTACTCGGTCTGCTCGGGCTCGCCGCCTGCGGCGGCAGCAACGGTGCCGGCGGCTCGCCGGCGAAGACCGACAGCGTCGGCCATGTCTTCGTCATCGTGATGGAGAACAAGAGCTACGACAAAACCTTCGGTCCGGATAGCGCGGCGCCGTACCTCGCCACGCAGCTGCCGGCGATGGGTGTGCTGCTCGAGAACTACTACGCGACCGGCCACGCCAGTCTCGACAACTACATCTCGATGGTCAGCGGCCAGGGGCCGAACGCCGACACGCAGGCCGACTGCGCGATCGTCTTCGACAGCTTCCTCAGCAACATCGACAGCGACGGCCAGATCCAGGGCCTGAGCTGCATGTATCCCGACACCGTGCCGATGCTCGCCGACCAGTTCCGCGCCGCCGGCATCAGCTGGAAGGGCTACATGCAGGACATGGGCAACGACCCGAGCCGCTACGACTCGGCGCTCGCTGCTTCGGACGCCCGCCCGCAGGGCCCGCGCACCTGCGGCCACGCCGCGATCGGCGGCGTCGACAACACGCAGTCGGCGACCGCCGACGATCAGTACGCGATGCGGCACAACCCGTTCATGTACTTCCACAGCGTCATCGACGATCAGCCGTACTGCGACGAGCACGTCGTCAATCTCGACGACGCTTTCGCCGAGGATCTCAAGCGCATCGACACGACGCCGGCGTTCAGCTTCATCACGCCGAATCTCTGCGACGACGGCCACGATTCGAGCTGCGCCGACGGCACAGTCGGCGGCCTGACCGGCATCGACCGTTTCCTGCAGAAGTGGATCCCGATCATTATGGCCTCGCCGGCTTACCAGAAGGACGGCCTGATCGTCGTCACCTACGACGAGTCCTCGAACAGCGCGAGCAATTCCGGCGACATGGACGCCTGCTGCGGCGAGAAGGGCACCGGCTGGCAGCTGCTGTTCAAGCCGGGCATCCTCGGCCCGGGCGGCGGCCGCGTCGGCGCCGTGCTGATCTCGCCGTTCATCAAGCCCGGCACGGTGTCGACGCTCGCCTACAACCACTATTCGCTGCTGCGCAGCGTCGAGGATATCTTCGGCCTCGACTACCTCGGCCACGCCAAGGACGGCAACACCGCGAATTCGGTCTCGCCCTGCGAGCACGACAAGCAGCCGTGCAGCTTCGGCGCCGACGTCTACACGCGGCAGATGCCGAGCATGCCGCCGCGCCCGGCGGGCTGAGCACGTTGCGGTTCCTGCTGCGCCGCCGCTGCGCCGCCGCGCTGACGCTCGCGGCGATGGCGCTCGCCGCCTGCGGCCCGGCCTACGATCCGACCGCCGCGGCTGCCGCCGAGAAGGCGCGCGGCCGTATCGGCAACGTGCTCGCGCACATTCCGCCGCAGTGCTATACCGCGACCGAAGGCGGCGCCAATCCGTGCTGGGTCTGCCACACGGCGAAGAACAACCGCAACGGCGCCGACGACCGGGAACTGCAGGCGCAGTACCAGTTGAATCCGATGGGGCGCGTCAATCACTGGACCAACCTGCACGCCGACCGCCGCGCGGCGGTCGCCGCGCAGACCGACGCCGACACGCTGCGTTATGTGCGCGAGGACAACTACGCGCCGCTGCGCGCGGCGCTGGCGCGGCTGCCGGCGGCGCAGCGTCCGCGCTGGCAGCCGGATCTCGATCTGGCGCGCGGCTTCGCCGCCGACGGTTTCGCGCGCGACGGCAGCGGCTGGCGCGCGTACCGCTACAAGCCGTTCCCCGGCACCTTCTGGCCCACCAACGGCAGCGCTGACGACGCCATGGTCCGCCTGCCGCCGGCCTTTCGCCGCGATGCCGCCGGCCGTGATTCGGACGCGGTCTATCGCGTCAACCTGGCGATCGTCGAGGCCGCCGTCGCGGTGCCGGACACGCGCGGCGACGCTGCGCTCGATCTGCCGACCGAGCCGCTCGACGAGCGCGCCGCCGGTTTCGATCTCGACGGCGACGGCCGCCTCGGCACGGCGCGCCGCATCGCCGCGCTGCCGGCGCACTACGCCGGCGCCGCGCAGGAGATCGCGGTGAAGCGCTACGCGTATCCGCTCGGCACCGAGTTCATGCACGGCGTCTACTACCTCGATCCGGACGCGCCCGAGATGCGCGCGCGCCGCCTCAAGGAACTGCGCTACGCGCGCAAGATCTTCGAGCTCGACGACGCGCACCTCGCGCTGCAGTACGCGAAGGACGCGCGCGAGCAGCAGACCGGCGGCTGGCCGTACTTCGGCGGCGACGCCTTCAGCGGCCTCTTCAGCGAATACGGCTGGCAGCTGCAGGCCTACATCGAGCAAGCCGACGGCCGCCTGCGGCTGCAGACGCGCGAGGAGCAGATGTACTGCATGGGCTGCCACAGCGGCATCGGCGTCACCGTCGACGGCAGCTTCAGCCTGCCGCGCAAGCCGCCCGGCGCGGCCGGCTGGGGCTATGCGCGTCTCGCCGGACTCGTCGACGCGCCGCAGGCCGGCAGCGACGAACCCGAATATCTGCGCTACCTGCGCCGCGCGCACGGCGGCGACGAATATCGCGCCAACGACGAGATGCTCGCGCGCTACTTTCCGGGCGGCGTGCTCGACGAGGCGCGCGTGCGCGCCGCCGCGGTTGCCGAGCTGATCCTGCCGTCGCGCGAGCGGGCGCTGGCGCTCGACAAGGCCTATCGCGCCGTGGTCCGCGAACAGAGCTTCACGCTGGGCCGCGACGCGCTGCCGGCGCCGGCGGCGCATGTGCATCGCCGTGTCGACGGCGCCGAGACCGGCCTGCGCGAGGTGGACGGCCGCGTCTACCGGGACGGCCGTCTGTGGCTGGACGGGTCCGCGACGCCCTGAGCGGCGTTTCCTGCCGCCCGCGCGCGGCGCGCGACTGCGGGCCGTGATCGGCTGGGGCGGGCGCGCCCGCCCACCCGATGCGCGCCGCGCCCGGCGCGAGGGGCGCGAGGCCGCGGCTCTTGCGCGTGACGCCCGGCGTGCGACGATGCGGCGATGAGCGTCAAGACCTATCCCGTCGATGCCGCTGCGTTCGCCGGCTGGGACGGCAGCATCGCCGGCGCGCGCCGCCTGCAGCGCGAACTGGCGCAGCGCGTGCGGCTGGTCGACGACTTCGCGCCGCTGCGGCGGATCGCCGGGCTCGACGTCGGCTTCGAGGACGGCGGCACGGTCACGCGCGCTGCCGCCGTGCTGCTCGATGCGCACAGTCTCGCGCTGCAGGCGGAGACGGTCGTGCGCCGGCCGACGACCATGCCCTACGTGCCGGGCCTGCTCTCGTTCCGCGAACTGCCGGCGCTGCTCGAAGCGCTGCGCGCGCTGCCCGAAGTGCCCGATCTGGTCTTCGTCGACGGCCACGGCATCGCCCATCCGCGCCGGCTCGGCATCGCCGCGCATGTCGGTGTGGTCAGCGGCCTGCCGACCATCGGCGTCGCCAAGAGCATTCTCGTCGGCACACATGCCGCCGTCGGCGAGACGCGCGGCGCGCGCGCCGAGCTGCGCGATGGCGAGACGCCGATCGGCACCGTGCTGCGCAGCAAGGATCGCGTCGCCCCGCTGATCGTCTCGCCGGGCCACCGCGTCAGCCTCGCCACGGCGCCCGAGCTGGTGCTGCGCACGGTGACGCGCTACCGCCTGCCCGAGCCGACGCGACTCGCCGACCGTCTCGCCTCGCGGCGTGGCGGCTATACCGGCGCGCCGCGCCCATGAACGCCGCACCGCTGGACGACCGCTGCCCGTGACGCGGCTGTCAGCTTCGGGTCAGCGGTTCAGCCTCGGGGCTCCGTTACAGTGCCCGGCCTGCGCCGCCCGCCGGATCCCGGCCGCCCCGATATGATGCGGAAGGCTGGTGGTCCGCCGACGCGGCCGGCACGCCTGAACCGAGACTCGCCCCAGATGAAGATCCTCATCGTCGAAGACGAAAGCAAGACCGCCGACTACCTGCAGCGCGGCCTCACCGAGCAGGGCTACGTCGTCGAGGTCGCCAACAACGGCCCCGATGGCCAGCACTACGCGCTGCAGTACGACTACGACCTGATCATCCTCGACGTGATGCTGCCCGGCGCCGACGGCTTCGCGGTGCTGCGCGCGATCCGCGCCGTCAAGCAGACGCCGGTGATCATGCTGACCGCGCGCGACCGCGTCGACGACCGCGTCAAGGGCCTGCGCGACGGCGCCGACGACTATCTCGTCAAGCCGTTCTCGTTCCTCGAACTGGTCGCCCGCATCCAGGCCATCACGCGCCGTGGCCGCGGTCAGGATCCGATGCAGATCAACGTCGGCGACCTGCAGATCGATCTGCTCAGCCGCCGCGCCTGGCGTGACGGCCGCCGCCTCGACCTCACCGCCAAGGAGTTCGCGCTGCTCGCCGCGCTGGCGCGCCGCCAAGGCGAGATCATCAGCAAGACGGTGATCGCCGAGCAGGTCTGGGACATCAACTTCGAGAGCAACGCCAACGTCGTCGAGGTGGCGATCAAGCGCCTGCGCGCCAAGATCGACAACCCGTTCAAGCACAAGCTGCTGCACACCATCCGCGGCATGGGCTATGTGCTCGAATCGCGCGACGGCGAGGACGGCGCGACGTGACATCGACGTCGATCGCGCGGCGCCTGTCGCTGATGTTCGCGACGGTCGCCGTGCTGATCTTCGCGCTGGTCGGCGTCGCCCTCTACCAGGTGCTGCGCACCGAGCTTGAGCGCCAGCAGCTCAACGAGCTGTCGACCAAGTTCAGGCTCGGCGAGCAGCTGATCGAGCACTGCACGACCTATGTGAAGTGGGAGTTCGTGACCGGCCGCCTGGCCGGGCTGTCGCCGGGTGACGACAGCACGCAGTTCTGGGCGCAGAGCGCGGACCCGCGCTTCCGCTTCGGCGATCTCGGCCGCCTCGACAGCCTGCGTCCGCCGGTGCCGGACGGCTTCAGCCATCTCGAACTGAGCGGCCACCGCGCGCCGCTGCGCAGCTTCGCGCGCACCATCGCCGCCAGCGGCGAGCGCCCCGACGTGCGCTTCATCGTCGCCATCGACGCCTCGCCGTACCTGCACACCGAGCGCACCTTCGCGATCGCGCTGGCACTGATTTCGGCGCTCGGTGTCGGGCTCGCGGCGCTGCTCGGCCACTGGGTGGCGCGCCTCGGGCTGGCGCCGCTCGATCGCCTGTCGCGCGAGGCGCAGCATCTGAGTCCGCAGCACCTTTCGCAGCGCCTCGTGCTGGAGCCGCTGCCGCGCGAGCTGTCGGAGCTGGCGGCCTCGTTCAACGGCGCGCTCGATCGCCTGGAGCGCGCCTACATGCAGCTGCAGGCTTTCAACGCCGACGTCGCCCACGAGCTGCGCACGCCGCTGACCAATTTGATCGGCCAGACCGAGGTCGCGCTCGCCAAGAAGCGCGCGCCCGAGGAGCTGGAGGACGTGCTGCAGTCGAATCTCGAGGAGCTGGATCGCCTGCGCGCGATCATCAACGACATGCTGTTCCTCGCCCGCGTCGATCAGGGCGCGCAGGCCGAGACGCGCGCCAGCGTGTCGCTCGCCGACGAGGTCGGCAAGGCCGTCGAGTTCATGGACGTGGTGCTCGACGAGGCCGGCATGCGCGTGGAGGTCGAAGGCGACGCGCGCGCCGGCATCGAGACCTCGCTGTTCCGCCGCGCGATCACCAACCTGCTGCAGAACGCCGTGCAGTATTCGGCGCCGGGCGCCGAGATCCGCGTGCTGATCGAGCCGCGCGAGCAGGCGGTACAGGTCGCGGTCGCCAACCCCGGCGAGCCGATCCCGGGCGAGCACCTCGGCCGCCTGTTCGACCGCTTCTATCGCGTCGATCCATCGCGCGGCAGCGGCGCCGCCAACCACGGCCTCGGCCTGGCGATCGTCAAGGCGGTGGCGACGATGCACGGCGGCACCGTCTTCGCGCGCAGCCGCGACGGCATCAACACCATCGGCTTCACGCTCGCGCGTCCGGCCTGAGCGGCGGTGCGCAAAGCAAAATGAGAACGCTTCCGACAGCGTGGCCGACGCTCCGGCATCATCAGCTTCCTTGTTCAACCACCACCACGTTCTGGGGCCTCCAACCCCGAGGAGACGGGTCATGAAGCACAACCTCGATCGCCGCCATTTCCTGAAGACCGCCGCCACTTCGGCCGCCGCCGTCGCCGCCTGCGGCCTGTTCACGCTGCCGGCCGCCGCGCAGGAAAAGCTGTCGCCGAGCGATCCGACCGCCAAGGCGCTGAACTACACGGAAGACGCCGCCAAGGTCGATCCGGCCAAGGCGCCGACCTTCAAGAAGGGCAGCCACTGCGCGAACTGCGCGCTGTACCAGACCGCCGCCGCCAAGGGCGACTACGCGCCGTGCGGCGCCTTCGGTGGCCGCCTGGTCGCCGGCAAGGGCTGGTGCGCCGCCTGGGCCGCCAAGGCCTGAAGCTGAAAACGGCGCGGCGCGCTGCGCGCCGCGCCATCGCCGGCGGGCCCCGACGGCCCGCCGGTCGTCCGCTCTGCCGCGACCGGCGCCGCGTCGTCCGCCTGGCTCCGCCCATCATGGCTGTCCTGATGCGCGCGCCGACGCCGGCATAATGGCGCCATGAACGCTCCCGTCGCGGCCGCGCACGGCCGCATCATCCGCAGCGAATTCCGCCCTCATCCCTGGCTGCGCGGCCCGCACGCGCAGACCCTGCTGCCGACACTGCTGCGTCCGCCGCCGGCGGTCGATTTCGAGATCGAGACGCTGGAGCTGCCGGACGGCGACTTCGTGCGCGTCGGCTGGAGCGGTGCGGTCCAGGCCGGCGGCCGCATCGCCGTGCTCGTGCACGGTCTGACCGGCGGGTTCGAGTCGAAGTACCTGCGCGGCCTCGCGCGCCTGCTCGGCGACGCGGGCTGGCGCGTCGCCGCGCTCGAACTGCGCGGCGGCGCCGACACCCCGAACCGCGTCGCGCGCAGCTACCACCACGGCGACACCGCCGACCTGCGCCTGTTCTGGCAGCGCCTGCGCGAGCGCGATCCGGCAGCGCGCATCGCCGCGGTCGGCTGGTCGCTCGGCGCCAATGTCGTGCTCAAGGCGATGGGCGAGGCCGGCGCCGACGCGCCGGTCGAGGCCGCGGTCGCGGCCAGCGCGCCGTTCCTGCTCGAACCCTGCGCGCACAAGCTGCGCAGCGGCTTCGCCCGCGTCTATCAGGCGCGCCTGATCCGCGATCTGCGGGCGATGGTCGGGCGCAAGCGCGAGCTGCTCGCCGCGGCCGGTGTCGATGTCGGCGCCGTGCTGCGCGCCCGCGACTTCATCGAGTTCGACGACGCCTACACGGCGCCGCTCAACGGCTTCGCCAACGCGCGCGACTACTACGCGCGCTGTTCCTGCGCACAGTTCCTCGGCGCGATCGCGCGGCCGACGCTGATCGTCAACGCGGTCGACGATCCGTTCATGGTGCGTTCGATCCTGCCGAGCGCCGAGCAACTCGCGCCGCCGGTGACGCTGGAGCTGTCGCGGCGTGGCGGCCATGTCGGCTTCGTCGCCGCCGGCACGGACGGCGGCTTCTCGTACTGGCTCGAACAGCGCATCGCCGCCTGGCTCGAACAGACCGTGCCGGCTCAGGCCAGCAGTGCCAGCGCGCGGTTGACGGCGTAGCCGCCGACGCCGAGCACCGCGAACAGGATCGCGCCGAGCAGCAGCGGCCGCGGGCCGGCGGCGCGCAGCATGCTCAGGCGTGCCGACCAGCCGAGCGCGGCCATCGCCAGCGCCAGCAGCAGCGCGTCGAGCTGCAGCAGCGCCGCTTCGAGTCCGGCCGGCAGCAGGCCCAGCGAGTGCACGACGACCAGCGCGACGAAACCGAGCACGAAGCCCGGCACCGGCGGCGTGCGCCGGCCCTGCGTGGCGGTGCCGTCCGGGCGGTGCCGCGCGAGCAGCACGAGCAGCGGCGCGAGCAGGGCGACGCGCAGCAGCTTGACGATCACCGCCTCGTCGCCGGCGGCGGCGCTGACCGCCTTGCCGGCGGCAACGACCTGCGCGACTTCGTGCACGGTCGAGCCGACGAACATGCCGTACTGCTGCGGGTCGAAGCCGAGCAGCGGATAGAGCGCAGGGTAGAGGAACACCGCGCAGGAGCCGAACACGGTGACGGTGGCGACCGCGATCGCCACCTTGTGCGGCGGCGCGCGCAGCACCGGTTCGGTGGCCATCACCGCGGCGGCGCCGCAGACCGCGCTGCCCATGCCGACCAGCAGCGCGGTGTCGCGATCGAGCTTCAGCCAGCGCGTGCCGACCCACCAGGCCGTCGCCAGCACCAGCGCGATCATCGTCACGTCGGCCGCGAAGCCGCGCACGCCGCAGGCGGCGACGTCGTGCCACGTCAGGCGCAGGCCGTAGAGCGCGACGCCGGCGCGCAGCAGCGTGCGCTGTGCGAACGCGGCGCCGTCGCCGGCGCGTGCGTGCACCGAGGCCGGCACCAGATGCGCGGCGAGCATGCCGAGCGCGATTGCCACCGTCAGTGCGCCGATGCCCGACGAAGCGAGGCCGGGCAGGCGGTCGAGGACGATGGCGGCGGCGGCGATTGCGGCGACGATCAGCAGGCCCGGCAGCGTCGCGCGCAGCGCGGCGGACGGCGAGCGGGGACGTTCGTGATGGATCATGGCGCGGCCTGCGGGCGAGGAGAACGGATGCAGGCTAAGGCGCGGACATCAATCGATCCAACGGATTTATCGTATAAGATGAATCGGTTTTCTGGATAAGAGAGGCGAGCTCGATGCGCATCAGCCTGCGCCAGCTCGAAGTGTTCGACGCGGTCTGCCGGCTCGGCAGCGTCACCGCCGCCGCGCAGGCGGTGAACCTCTCGCAGTCGGCGGCGAGCCAGGCGCTCGCCGAGCTGGAACTGGCACTCGACGGCGCGCTGTTCGCGCGCATCGGCCGTCGCCTGCTGCTCAACGAGCGCGGCGAGCAGCTGCGCGCGCAAGCCGCCGAACTGCTCGAACGCGCCTCGACGATCGAAGCCACGCTGCGCGGCACCACGGTCGTGGCACCGACGCTGCGCATCGCGGCGTCGCGCACGGTCGGCGGCTATCTGCTGCCGGAGCGGCTCGCCGCCTATCTGCAGGCGCAGCCGGACGCGCGCATCGAGCTGGCGGTGATGAACACCGAGGCGGTGGTCGACGAGGTTGCCTCGCTGCGCGCGGTCGCCGGTTTCGTCGAGGGCAGCGTGCATCGCGCCGACGTCGTCGCACACCGCTGGAGTGACGACGCGATGATCGTCGTCGCCGCGCCCTCGCATCCGCTCGTCGCACAGCGCCCGACCGTCAAACGTTTCGCGGCGGCGCGCTGGATCATGCGCGAGCGCGGCTCCGGCACGCGCGAGATGTTCGAGCACGCCGCCCAGCTCGCCGGCTTCGTGCCGGATGTCGCGCTGGAACTCGGCGCGCCGCAGGCCGTGGTGCGCGCGGTGGCGGCCGGCGCCGGGCTCGGCTGCATGTCGCGGCTGGTGGTCGGCGACGCGCTGCGCCGCGGCGATCTCGTCGAATTGCCGGCGCCGTTTCTCGACCTGCGCCGGCCACTGATGGTGGTGCTGCGGCGCGGCGCCTACGTCGGCGCCGGCCTGCGTGCGCTGCTCGACGCGCTGGCGCCCGGCGTGGTGCCGGCGCGCCTCAGGCGCTGAAGCGCTGTGACAGCGCCGCGCTCGCCGGCTCGCGCAGCGTGCGCATGAACAGCGGCGAGGCCTCGGTCGCCTGCGGATTGATCTCGACCATCGTGGCGCCATGGCGCTGCGCGAGCGGAATGAAGCTCGCGGCCGGATAGACGACGGCCGAGGTGCCGACGGCGACGAACAGCTCGCACTGCGCAATCCGCTCGCCGGCGCGCGCGAACACATCCTCGTCGACCGGGTCCTCGAACCAGGTGATGTCCGGTCGCAGTGGCGCGCCGCAGTCCGGGCAGGCGCGCGTCGCGTACGTCGCCGCCGCGAGATCCTCGCGCACGCCGTGCCGCGCGCAGCGCACGCGCCACAGCGAGCCGTGCAGCTCGGCGGCGACCCGCACGCCGGCACGCTGCAGCAGGCCGTCGATGTTCTGCGTGACGACGTGCAGCTGCGGATGCGCGGCCTGCAGCGCCGCGAGCGCGTGGTGGCCGGCGTGCGGCGCGCAGCCGAGCACGGTCTGGCGGCGCAGCTCGTGGAAATCGAGCACCTTCTGCGGATCGCGATCGAAGGCGCGCTGGCAGGCGTACTCGCCGTAGTCGTACTGCGCCCAGATGCCGCCGCGGCCGCGATAGGTCGGCACACCGCTCTCGGCCGACATGCCGGCGCCGATGAAGAACACGGCGGAGCGGAAGTCGGCGAGGCGGATGCGGGTATCTTCCATGGGCGTGAATGCTATTACGGCGCTGCCGAGCGCGTTCTCGGTGCGGTCGACGGTTCAGCGATGTCCATCATTCCGCGGTCGGTATGACGGGCGAGGCGCATGGTGGCGCAGCCGTCCGGCGGCGTGATCGGATCGGGCCGCACACTAGATGGCTGCGCTGCGCTCGCCATGACGATGTGCAGCGGCGCAGATTGTCCTCAACGCTTCAGCAGCGGTTTGAGAAAACGTCCCGTATGCGAGCGCGGATTCTTCGCCACCTCTTCCGGAGTGCCGACGGCGATGATCTCGCCGCCGCCGCTGCCGCCCTCGGGGCCGAGGTCGATCAGCCAGTCGGCGCGTTTGATGACGTCGAGGTTGTGCTCGATGATGACCACGGTGTTGCCGTGGTCGCGCAGGCGTTCGAGCACCTTGAGCAGCTGCGCGACGTCGTGGAAGTGCAGGCCGGTGGTCGGTTCATCGAGGATGTACAGCGTCTGGCCGGTGTCGCGCTTCGACAATTCCTTGGCGAGCTTGACGCGCTGCGCTTCGCCGCCGGACAGCGTCGTCGCGTTCTGGCCGAGCGTGATGTACGAGAGGCCGACGTCCATCAGCGTTTCGAGCTTCTTGCGCAGCGCCGGCACCGGCTTGAAGAACTCGAGCGCCTCCTCGACCGTCATGTTCAGCACTTCGTCGACTGACTTGCCCTTGTACTTGATCTCCAGCGTCTCGCGGTTGTAGCGGCGACCGCGGCAGGTGTCGCAGACCACGTAGACGTCGGGCAGGAAGTGCATCTCGACCTTGATGACGCCGTCACCCTCGCAGGTCTCGCAGCGGCCGCCCTTGACGTTGAAGCTGAACCTTCCCGCTTCGTAGCCGCGCGAACGCGATTCCGGCACGCCGGCGAACAGCTCGCGGATCGGCGTGAACAGCTGCGTGTAGGTCGCCGGATTGCTGCGCGGCGTGCGGCCGATCGGCGACTGGTCGATATCGATGACCTTGTCGAGCTGGTCGAGCCCGTCGATGCCGTCGCAGATCGCGTGCTGGGTCGCCGCGTTGTTGAGCTGGCGCGCCGCGTAGGCGTACAGCGTGTCGTTGATCAGCGTCGATTTGCCGGAGCCGGAGACGCCGGTCACGCAGGTGATCAGGCCGAGCGGAATCTCGGCGCTGACGTTTTT
Organism: Solimonas variicoloris DSM 15731; assembly: GCF_000382285.1. Classification (GTDB taxonomy): domain Bacteria; phylum Pseudomonadota; class Gammaproteobacteria; order Nevskiales; family Nevskiaceae; genus Solimonas; species Solimonas variicoloris. The sequence goes on from NZ_KB907929.1 coordinate 47,720, forward strand.
CAGATTGTTGCCGCGCGCCTTGCGGATCGTCAGGTGCTTGTCCGGCTGGCGCGGCGTGCGCAGGTCCGGGACTTCGATGCGCGACGCGCCGGACAGATAGCGGCCGGTGATCGAATCCTTGTTCTTCTCGACCTGTTTGGGCGTGCCTTCGGCGATCACGCGGCCGCCGTGGACGCCGGCGCCGGGGCCGATGTCGACGACGTGATCGGCATGACGGATGGCGTCTTCGTCGTGCTCGACGACGATCACGGTGTTGCCGAGGTCGCGCAGCTTGAACAGCGTCTGCAGCAGGCGCTCGTTGTCGCGCTGGTGCAGGCCGATGCTCGGTTCGTCGAGCACGTACATCACGCCGACCAGGCCGGCGCCGATCTGCGAGGCGAGGCGGATGCGCTGCGCCTCGCCGCCGGACAGCGTCTCGGCGCTGCGCGCCAGCGTCAGGTAATCGAGGCCGACGTTGTTGAGAAAGCCGAGGCGCGCGCCGATTTCCTTGATGATCTTGTCGGCGATGCTCTGCTTGTGGCCGGGCAGCTTCATGGCCTTGAAGAAGGCCTCGGCGTCGCGCACCGACAGCTCGGTGATCGACGGCAGATTGCGGTCGGCGACGAAGACGTTGCGTGCGGCGCGGTTGAGGCGCTGGCCGCTGCATTCGGGGCAGGGCTTGTCGCTGAGGTACTTGGCGAGTTCCTCGCGCACCGCGTCGGATTCGGTTTCGCGGTAGCGGCGTTCGAGGTTCGGGATGATGCCTTCGAAGCGGTGGTTGCGCGTCTGCAGGCGGCCACGCTCGTCCGGGTACTGGAAGTCGATGCGCTCGTCGCCGCTGCCGTGCAGCAGCACGTTGCGGACCTTGGCGGAGAGCTTCTCGAACGGCTTCTCCGGATCGAACTTGTAATGCTTGGCGAGCGAGCTGACGAAGTGCCAGTAGTACGGGTTGCGCTTGTCCCAGGAGCGGATCGCGCCGGCGGCCAGCGACAGCTCCGGATGGGCGACGACGCGCTCCTCGTCGAAGATCTGCAGCGTGCCGAGGCCGTCGCACTTCGGGCAGGCGCCGTGCGGCGCGTTGAACGAGAACAGGCGCGGTTCGAGTTCTTCGAGCGAATAGCCGCAGTGCGGGCACGACATCTTCGACGAGAAGGTCATTTCGGCAGGCGGGTTGCCGCCCGCGGCGGCGCCGTGCGGCGCCACGTAGACGATGCCTTCCGACAGGCGCAGTGCGGTCTCGAACGACTCGGCGAGGCGCTGCTTCAGATCGGGCCGCACCTTGAAGCGGTCGACGACGATCTCGATGTCGTGCTTGAGCTTGCGGTTGAGTTTGGGCAGTTCTTCCAGTTCGTAGACGCGACCGTCGACGCGCAGGCGCACGAAGCCCTGCGCGCGCGCCTGCTCGAACCATTCCAGGTGCTCGCCCTTGCGGCCGCGCACGACCGGGGCGAGCAGCATCCACGCCGATTCCGGCGGCAGCGCGAGCACCTGATCGACCATCTGCGAGACCGACTGCGCTTCGAGCGCGACGCCGTGATCCGGGCAGCGCGCGGTGCCGACGCGCGCATAGAGCAGGCGCAGGTAGTCGTAGATTTCGGTGACGGTGCCGACCGTCGAGCGCGGGTTGTGCGAGGTCGATTTCTGCTCGATCGAGATCGCCGGCGACAGGCCCTCGATCGAATCGACGTCCGGCTTGTCCATCTGGCCGAGGAACTGGCGCGCATACGCCGACAGCGATTCGACGTAGCGGCGCTGGCCTTCGGCGTACAGCGTATCGAACGCCAGCGAGGACTTGCCGGAGCCCGACAGCCCGGTGATGACCGTGAGCTTGTCGCGCGGCAGGTCGAGCGAGACGTTCTTGAGATTGTGCGTGCGGGCGCCGCGGATACGGATGGAGTCCATCGGGGGGAGAAGCGGGGAGTCGGAACGCTCCACTATAGGGGCGGCAGTCGGCGTATTAAAGAGCGCCGTTCGTCGAAAAGCGCGGCAGAATCGCAGCGCCGCGCCATCGCCAGCCGCTAAGCTGCCGCCATCGTCCTGACACGATTCGTCATGCGCTACGCCCTGCTCGCTCTCGCCTTTCTCAGCCTCTCGCTCGGCATCGTCGGCATCTTCGTGCCGGGCCTGCCGACGACGGTGTTCGTGCTGATCGCCGGCTGGGCGGCGGCGCGCAGTTCGCCGCGCTTCCACGACTGGCTGGAGAACCATCCGCGCTTCGGGCCGATGCTGCGCAACTGGCGGCAGACCGGCGCCGTCAGCCGCCGCGCCAAGTGGAGCGCGACGGCGATGATGTCGCTGAGTGCGGTAATCCTGTTCGCTACCGCGCCGCAGCTGTGGATCGCCGAACTGGCGACGGCGATCATGGCGACGGTCGCGGTGTGGCTGTGGCTGCGTCCGGAACCGCAGGCGATGATCGCGGTCTGTCGTTCCGGCTGAGCCTGCGCCGGTTCGTGGCGTGACGCGGTAACATGCGGACTCGCCGGGCGGGGCCCGGCGGGTCTCACGACGTGGTGAGGCCAGGGCAACGCCGCCACCGGCCGTGAGCCCGCGCAGTGCCGGATCGCCGGCGCCGGCGCGGTTCATGCCCTCCGTCGTCTTTCTCGTTACCGCAGCGAAAGTTCATGAATCGTTTCGAATGGCGCGCCACCGCCGCGCTGTCCCTGCTGCAGGCTCTGCGCATGTTCGGCATGTTCATGATCCTGCCGGTATTCGCGCTCTACGCCCGCGACCTGCCCGGCGGCGCGACGCCCGCGCAGGTCGGCCTGGCGATCGGCCTGTACGGTCTCGTGCAGGCCGTCCTGCAGATTCCGTTCGGCATGCTGTCCGACCGCGTCGGCCGCAAGCCGGTGATCGTGCTCGGCCTGCTGCTGTTCGCGTTCGGCAGCTTCGTCGCCGGCCACGCCCAGGAGATCCACTGGATCCTCGTCGGCCGCGCGCTGCAGGGCGCGGGCGCGATCTCCGGGGCGCTGTCGGCGCTGCTCGCCGACAGCACGCGGCCGCAGGTGCGCACGCAGGCGATGGCGATCATGGGCGCCGGCATGGGCCTGTCGTTCATCGTCGCGCTGGTGCTCGGGCCGGTGCTCAGCGGCTGGATCGGGGTCGACGGCATCTTCACGCTGACCGGCGCGCTGGCGCTGCTGGCGGTGCCCGGCATCCTGCTCGCGGTGCCGACCGTGCCGCGTGTGCCGAGCCAGCCGGGCAGCCTGCGTCGCGCGCTGGCCGACACGCAGCTGCTGCGTCTCGACGGCGGCATCTTCCTGCTGCACGCGATGATGACGACGCTGTTCATCGCCGCGCCGCACGCGATCGAGGAAACCCTGCACCTGCCGGCCGCGCGCCACTGGGAGCTGTACCTGCCGGTGCTGCTGCTGTCGGTGCTGCCGGTGTTCGCGCTGATCCGCCGCGTCGAAGGCGCCGGCCTGCTCAAGCCGACGCTGCTCGGCGCGATCGTACTGCTGTCGGTCGCGCTGCTGGGCGCCGCGGAGCTGCACACGGTCGCGGTCGGCCTGTGCCTGACGCTGCTGGCGTTCTTCGTCGCCTTCAACTATCTCGAAGGCACGCTGCCGTCGATGATCTCGCGTCGCGCGCCGCCCGAGCACAAGGGCGCGGCGCTCGGCATCTACGCGAGCAGCCAGTTCCTCGGCGGTTTCGCGGGCAGCTCGATCGGCGGCTTCGCGCTCGGCCACTGGGGCATCGACGGTGCGTTCGCGGTGGCCGGCCTGCTGCCGCTGCTGTGGCTCAGCTTCGCCGTCAGCCTGACGCCGCCGCCGGTGCCGCGGCTGGAGTCGAGCTCGTCGTAGCGCCGCGCGCGGACCGGGGTCCGGCATGCAGAAAAGGCGGCCCGCGGGCCGCCTTTCTCGTTGCCGCGACGGTGTGTCCTACGTGGCGGTGCCGAACGACTGGCGCGCGAACGGCAGGCTGCGCACGCGTTGCCCGGTGAGCCGGTAGAGCGCGTTGGCGACGGCCGGCGCGAGTGGCGGCACGCCCGGCTCGCCGACGCCGGTCGGCGCCGCCGCGCTCGGCACGATATGGACCTCGACTGCCGGCATCGCCGGCAGGCGCAGGACCGGGTAGTCGTGGAAATTGCTCTGCCGGGCGGCGCCCTGGTCGAGGTCGATCGCGCCGTACAGCGCGGCCGCCAGCGCGAAGCCGACGCCGCCCTCCATCTGCGCGCGGATCACGTCCGGGTTGATCGCCGTGCCGCAGTCGACGCCGACCACCACGCGCTCGACCTTCGGCTGGCCGTCGACGAGGCGCACGTCGACGATCTGTGCGACCACCGTGTTGAACGACTCGTGCAGGGCCACGCCGCGGGCGATGCCGGCGGCCGGCTTGCGCTGGCCCCAGCCGGCCTTGTCGGCGGCGAGCTTGAGCGCGGCGACGTGACGCGGTCGGTCCTTGAGCAGCGCCAGGCGCAGCTCGACCGGATCGCGCCCGGCGGCTTCGGCGATCTCGTCGATCAGCGTCTCGACCACGTAGGCGGTGTGGGTGCTGCCGACCGATCGCCACCACAGCACCGGCAGGCCGACCTTGGTCGAATGCAGTGTCAGCGCGTGGTTCGGGATCGCGTACGGCAGCTCGGCGGCGCCCTCGACCGAGGTCGGATCGACGCCGTCCTTGATCATCATCGCGAACGGCGTGCCGGCAACGATCGACTGGCCGACGATCGTGTGCTGCCAGGCCGCCGGCAGGCCCTGCGCGTCGAGGTCGAGCCTGACGCCGTGCACGTACAGCGGGCGGTAGTAGCCGGCCTGCATGTCGTCCTCGCGCGTGCGCTGCACGCGCACCGGCGCGCGGCCGCCGATCGCCTTGGCGACGTGCACCGCTTCGACGACGAAGTCGGCCTCGGCGTTGGCGCGGCGGCCGAAGCTGCCGCCGGACACCAGGGTGTGCAGCGTGACTTTCTCCGGCGGCAGGCCGGCGGCCTTGGCGGCGTTCATCTGGTCAGTGGTCTGCAGCTGGTGGCCGCTGTAGGTTTCCAGCTGGCCGTCGTGCAGCCAGGCCACGCAGTTCATCGGCTCCATCGCCGCATGCGCGAGGAACGGGAATTCGTAGACCGCCTCGATGCTGCGCGCCGCCGGCGCGGCGGCAGTCGCCGTGGCCTGCGGCTTGCTCGCCGGCACGCCCGGCCGCTTGGCCAGCTCGCGGTACTCGGCGAACAGCTGCGCCGACGAACGCGCGTCGACGCCGGCGAGATCCCAGTCCAGCTTCAGCGCCTTGCGGCCCTGCAGCGCCGGCCACATGCCGGTGGCGACCACGGCGACGCCTTCCGGCACCTGCACGACGTCGGTGACGCCCTTCACCTGCCGGGCGGCGCTCGCGTCGAAGCTTTTGAGTCTGGCGCCGAACGCCGGCGGCCGCGCGATGACGGCGGTCAGCAGGCCCGGCAGCTTGACGTCGATGGTGTAGGTCGCGGTGCCGGTCGACTTGGCGAGCGAATCGAGGCGGCCCTTGCGATCCTTGCCGATCAGCGTGAACTGCGCGGGGTCCTTGAGCGGCACGTTCGCCGGCGGCGTCAGCTGCGCCGCCGCGCCGGCCATCTCGCCGTAGCGCGCGCGCTTGCCGGACGGGTGCGTGAGCACGCCGTTGGCGGTCCTGATCTCGGCGGCCGGCACCTTCCAGCTGTCGGCGGCGGCCTGCACCAGCATCGCCCGCGCGGTCGCGCCGGCCTTGCGCATCTGCTCCCAGGAATTGGCCATCGCCGTCGAGCCGCCGGTGCCCTGGATGCCCATCGCCAGATTCGCGTAGCGCTTCGGATCGGACGGCGCGTACTCGGCGACGACCCGGCTCCAGTCGGCGTCCAGCTCGTCGGCGGCGATGGTCGCCAGGCCGGTGGTCGCGCCCTGGCCCATCTCGTGATGCTTGATCATGATCGTGACGGTGTCGTCCGGCGCGACGCGGATGAACGCGTCGGCGGCGAGCACGCCGGGCTGGCCGGCCGGATCGGCGAGCGCCGCACCCGACCAGCCGAGCGGCACGGCGACGACCAGACCGGCGGCGGCGCCGGACTTCAGGAAATCGCGACGCGACAGCGCCGGGGCGGGCGTCGTCTCGGCGAGCGTCTGGCGCAGCTGCGCCTGCTGCAGCGTATCGAACATGCGCATGGCTTCAGGCCTCCCGGGCGGCAGCGTGGATCGCGGCGCGGATGCGCTGATAGGTCGCGCAGCGGCAGATGTTGCCGGCCATCGCACCGTCGATGTCGGCGTCGCTCGGTTTCGGCTTCTGCTCGAGCAGGGCCACCGCCGACATGATCTGTCCCGACTGGCAGTAGCCGCACTGCACGACGTCGAGCGCGACCCAGGCCTTCTGCACCGCCTTGGCCGCCTTGGACTGCAGGCCCTCGATCGTCGTCACCGACTTGCCGGCGGCGGCGGCGACGGGAAACGAGCAGGAGCGGATCGGCGCGCCGTCCAGATGCACGGTGCAGGCGCCGCACTGGGCGATGCCGCAGCCGTACTTGGTGCCGGTGAGACCGAGATCGTCGCGCAGCACCCACAGCAGCGGCGTTTGCGGATCGGCGTCGACCGTGCGGGTCTGGCCGTTAACCTTGAGTGTGATCATTTTCTCCCCCTTGGGTTCTGGCGGGCGCGGCGCCGGGTGCGGCGGGCGGCCGGCGGCGGGCTGGGCTGGAGCGGCCGAGCTTACCCAAATCGCCGCGCGCGCGGACGACGCTCCGGCAGACGTGGACTTTTAGGCAAGCCTGCGCCACGTTTCGCCGCTGCCTTTGACGCCTGCCTGCTGCCGCAACGGGTTTGTGGTCTAATTCCGCCGGTCATTTTTGTCGTCGCCCGCGGCGCGGTCCGCACCGGGGAAACAATAGGCGGCGATCGTTCTCGTAGCTCTCGTACGGATTCTCGGAGGCAGCATGGCCCGTGGCGTCAACAAGGTGATTCTGATCGGCAATCTCGGCAAGGACCCCGAGGTGCGCTACTTCCCGAGCGGCGACGCCGTGGCCAATGCGACCATCGCCACCACCGAGAGCTGGAAGGACAAGCAGAGCGGCGAGCAGAAGGAAGCGACCGAGTGGCACAACGTCGTGTTCCCGGGCAAGCTCGGCGAGATCGCCGGCAAGTACCTGAAGAAGGGCTCGAAGGTCTACGTCGAAGGCTCGCTGCGCACGCGCAAGTGGACCGACAAGGAAGGCAAAGACCGCTACACCACCGAGATCCGCGTGCAGGACATGCAGATGCTCGACGGCCGTCCGGGCGGCTCGGCGCCGATGGGCGATGACGCCCGCGGCGGCTACGGCGGCGGCGCTCCCGCGCGCGCGCCGGCGCGCAGCGCCCCGGCCGCCGCGCCGGCGGCCGACATGGATGCGCCGTTCGAGGACGACGACATTCCGTTCTGAGTGCCGCGCCGCATCGGCGCGTGACCCGCAGGCCCGCCTTCGTGCGGGCCTGTTCGTTTTTGCGGGCCGGCGTGCCGCGCGGCGCCGTACACTGCGCGCTCGAAAATGATCCGGAGGAGCGTCATGCGAGCCGTCGTCTGCAAGGAGCTGGGCCTGCCCGAGCAACTGGTCGTCGAGGCGCTGCCGTCACCGCCCTGCGGGCCGTCCGGCGTGCGCATCAAGGTTGCCGGCGCCGACGTGAACTTTCCGGACGTGCTGATCATCCAGGGCAAGTACCAGATGAAGGCGACGCCGCCGTTCGTGCCGGGCGCCGGCGTCGCCGGCACGGTGCTCGAGGTCGGCGAGAAGGTGAAACACGTGAAGCCGGGCGATACGGTGGTCGCGTTCACCAATGTCGGCGGCTTCGCCGAAGAGGTGGTCGCCGACGCGGCACTGTGCCTGCCGCTGCCGCCGGGGCTCGATCTCGCCGAAGCGGCGGCCTTTCCGCTGGTCTACGGCACCTCGTATCACGCGCTCAAGCAGCGTGGGCAGCTGAAGGCCGGCGAGACCCTGCTGGTGCTCGGCGCGTCCGGCGGCGTGGGGCTTTCCGCCGTGCAGCTCGGCAAGAAGATGGGCGCGCGCGTGATCGCCGCGGCTTCGAGCGTCGACAAGCTGGCGCTGGCCAAGGCCAGTGGCGCCGACGCGCTGATCGATTACTCGAAACAGAGCCTCAAGGATGCGGTCAAGGAGCTGACCGGCGGGCAGGGCGCCGACGTGATCTACGATCCGGTCGGCGGCGCGCTCGGCGAGGAATGCCTGTCGTGCATCGCCTGGAACGGCCGCTACCTCATCATCGGTTTCGCGTCGGGGCCGATTCCGAATCTCGCCGCCAACCGCCTGCTGCTCAAGGGCGCGTCGGCGGTCGGCGTGTTCTGGGGCGCGTTCGCGCAGCGCGAGCCGCAGCTCAACGCCGCCAACTTCCGCGAGCTGTTCGCGTGGTACGCCGCCGGCGAGATCCGGCCGCACGTGTCGAAGCGCTATCCGCTCGCACAGGCGCCGCAGGCGCTGCGCGACATGATGGACCGCAAGGTCACCGGCAAGATCGTCGTCGTGCCCTGAGCGCGGCCTGCGCGGCGCGGCGCAGCACGCGGCCGTGCATCGCCGCGCATTGCGGCGCGGGCGTTGCGGGTAGAATCCGGACTCCGCACCGCCATTCATGACTGGCCCGCGCCGTCCACCGGCCGAGCCGCCGCCATCGCATGTTCAATCGCATCATCGTCGTCTGCACCGGCAACATCTGCCGCAGCCCCATCGGCGAAGGCCTGCTGCGGCAGCGCCTCAACGGCCGCAACATCGAGATCCTTTCGGCCGGCACCGGCGCGCTCGTCGGCTTTCCGGCCGATCCGCTCGCCGTCGAAGTCGCGGCCGACCACGGCCTCGACATTTCCGCGCATCGCGCCCAGCAGGCGACGCTGCCGCTGCTGTCGTCGATGGATCTGGTGCTGACGCTCGACCAGGGCCACAGCGACTGGATCAACGCGCGCTATCCGCAGCTGCGCGGCCGCGTGCACAAGCTGCTGAAATGGCGCGAGAACGCCGACGTCGCCGACCCCTACCGCCAGCCCAAGCAAGCCTTCGAGCAGGCCTGGTCCGACATCGACGCCGGCGTCGACGACTGGCTGCGGAAGCTGGGCTGACGCGCGCCGGCGGGCGGCGGCCGGACCGGCGCGCCGGATGACCGCCCAGCAGCGGGCGCCGCCGTGAAAGTGGGTGAAATCCCGCCCGCCGGCTGCACCGGCGGCCGTCCTTTATACTGTCGGGCCTCATGTCCGCCGGCCGCGATGGCCGATCTTCGATGTCCGACGCCGTACCCTCCGCTTCGCCGAGCCGCCCGCAGCGCAAGCTGTACCTGATTTCCTGGGGCTGCCAGATGAACGACTACGACTCGGCCAAGATGGCCGACGTCCTGGCCGCGTCGCACGGCTATGCGCGTACCGACAAGCCGGAGGAAGCCGACCTGCTGCTGCTGAACACCTGTTCCGTGCGCGAGAAGGCGCAGGAGAAGGTGTTTTCCGAGCTGGGCCGCTGGCGCGACTGGAAGCAGGCCGCGCCGGGCCGCGTGATCGGCGTCGGCGGCTGCGTCGCCTCGCAGGAAGGCGAGGCGCTCGCCGAGCGCGCGCCGATCGTCGACCTGGTGTTCGGCCCACAGACCCTGCACCGCCTGCCGCAGATGCTCGACGCCACGCGCGCCGCGCAGCGGCCGATGGTCGACGTCAGCTTTCCGGAGATCGAGAAGTTCGATCGTCTGCCGGAGCCGGTGGCCTCGGGGCCGACCGCCTTCGTCTCGATCATGGAAGGCTGCTCGAAGTTCTGCACCTTCTGCGTGGTGCCGTACACGCGCGGCGCCGAAGTCTCGCGTCCGCTCGACGACGTGCTGCTCGAATGCGCGCAGCTGGTCGAGCAGGGCGTCAAGGAAATCACCCTGCTCGGCCAGAACGTCAACGCCTACCGCGGGCGCATGGGCGACACCGCCGAGACCTGCGATCTGGCGCTGCTGATCGACTACCTCGCGCAGATTCCGGGCCTGGCGCGCATCCGCTACACGACCTCGCATCCGGCCGAGTTCACCGACGCGCTGATCGAGTCGTTCGCCGCGCAGCCCAAGCTCGCGTCGTACCTGCACCTGCCGGTGCAGTCCGGCTCCGACCGCATCCTCGGCATGATGAAGCGCGGCTACACGCGCGCGCAGTTCCTCGACAAGATCCGCCGCGTGCGCGCGGCGCGGCCCGACCTGTCGCTGTCGTCGGACTTCATCGTCGGCTTTCCGACCGAGTCGGACGACGATTTCGTGCAGACCATGGACCTGATCGCCGAGGCGCGTTTCGACTGCGCGTTCTCGTTCAACTACAGCCCGCGTCCGGGCACGCCGGCCGCGAACCTGCGCGATACCGTGCCGCCGGAGATCAAGGACCAGCGTCTGGCGATCCTGCAGGCGCGTATCCGCCAGTTCGACGACGCTTTCCGTCACGCGCTGGTCGGCACCACGCAGCGCATCCTCGTCGAGCGTCCGGCCCGGCGCGGCGAAGGCCGCATGGCCGGCCGCACGTCGAGCAACCGCGTGGTCAATTTCGAAGGGCCGGAGACGCTGATCGGCCAGCTCGTCGACGTCGAGATCACCGAGGCCGCGAGCAACTCGCTGCGCGGCCGCCTGTCGGGGGCGGAGGCGGCGTGAGCGCCGTCCCCGCCATGCCCCGCTACACGCTGGACGAGCTGCGCGACGCCGCACGCAGCGTGCAGGCGGCGATGACGCCGACGCCGGCGCAGCGCTGGCCGCTGCTCGAAGCCGCGCTCGGCACCGAGGTCTGGCTCAAGCATGAGAACCACACGCCGCTCGGCGCCTTCAAGCTGCGCGGCGGCCTGGTCTACTTCGAGCGTCTGCTGCGTCGCGAGCCGGACATCGCCGGCGTGATCTGCGCGACGCGCGGCAATCACGGCCAGTCGGTCGCCTTTGCCGCGGCGCGCGCCGGCCTGCGCAGCGTCATCGTCGTGCCGCACGGCAACAGCCGCGAGAAGAACGCGGCGATGCGCGCGCTCGGTGCCGAGCTGATCGAACACGGCGAGGATTTCCAGGCAGCGCGCGAGCACGCCGAAGGTCTCGCCACCGCGCGCGGCCTGCATCTGGTGCCCTCGTTCCACGACGATCTCGTGCTCGGCGTCGCCAGCTACGCGCTCGAACTGTTCGAGAGCGCCGGCCCGCTCGACGTGGTCTACGTGCCGATCGGCCTCGGCTCCGGCATCTGCGGGACGATCGCCGCGCGCGACGCGCTGGGCCTGGCGACCGAGATCGTCGGCGTCGTTTCGGCCGGCGCGCCGGCCTACGCGCGCTCGCTCGCCGCCGGCCGGGCGCTGCCGCATCCGGTCAGCACGCAGATCGCCGACGGCATGGCCTGCCGCGTGCCGGAGCCGCGGGCGCTGGCGATCATCGGCGCCGGCGCGGCGCGCGTCGTCGAGGTTTCCGACGCCGAGGTCGCGGCGGCGATGCGCCTGCTGTTCGAAACCACACACAACGTCGCCGAGGGCGCCGGCGCCGCGAGCACCGCCGCCGCGCTGCAGGCGCGCGACGCCCTTGCCGGGCGCCGCATCGGCCTCATATTGAGCGGCGGCAATATCGACCGCCCGCTTTACACGGCCGTACTGGCCGGATCCCTATGAGCAAACCTGTCACGACCGCCAGGCTCGACCTGGTCCTCGAATCCGATGACGCGCAGCGTCTCGCCAATCTGTGCGGGCCGTTCGACGCGCACCTGCGTCAGATCGAGCTGCGCCTCGGCATCGAGATCCGCAATCGCGGCAATCGCTTCCAGCTGGTCGGCGGCCGCAACGACATCCGCCGCGGCGAAGCCGTGCTGCAGGAGCTGTTCAATTTCGCCGCCGACGACACGGTGACGACCGAGAACGTGCACATGGCGCTGGCCGAGCAGCTCGGCGCCGCCGACGAGACGGCCGACGACGACGAGCCGGCCTCGCGCGACGACGTCGTGATTCGCGGCAAGCGCGGCGTGATCCGCGGCCGCGGCGTGCAGCAGAAGCAATACCTCAAGAACATCGCCACGCACGATCTCAACTTCGGCATCGGTCCGGCCGGCACCGGCAAGACCTATCTCGCCGTCGCCAGCGCCGTGCATGCGCTGGAGCGCGACCGCGTGCGCCGCATCGTGCTGGTGCGGCCGGCGGTCGAGGCCGGCGAGAAGCTGGGCTTCCTGCCCGGCGACATGGCGGAGAAGATCAACCCGTACCTGCGCCCGCTGTACGACGCGCTGTACGAAATGCTCGGCTTCGAGCGCGTCGCGCGCCTGACCGAGAAGAACGTCATCGAAGTCGCGCCGCTGGCCTTCATGCGCGGCCGCACGCTGAACGAATCGTTCGTGATCCTCGACGAGGCGCAGAACACGACCATCGAGCAGATGAAGATGTTCCTGACCCGCATCGGCTTCGGCTCGGTCGCCGTCGTCACCGGCGACATGACGCAGACCGACCTGCCCAAGCACATGACCTCGGGTCTGAAGCAGGCGCTGACCGTGCTCGACGGCGTGCCGGGCATCAGCTTCACGCACTTCCGCAAGGAAGACGTCGTGCGCCATCCGCTGGTGCAGGCCATCGTCCACGCCTACGAACAGCACGAGCGCGCCGCGCCGCGCGAAGGCGGCGAGGCATGAGCGCGAAGAAGGCCGCGGCCGCCGGCGGCGAGATCGTCGTGCAGCGCCAGCTGGCGTCGGCGCGCGGCGTGCCGTCGGCGCCGAGCCTGCGCGCGTTCGCGCGCGCGGCGCTGCCGAAGCGCTTCGGCGAGCTGACGATCCGCATCGTCGATGAAGACGAGAGCCGCGCGCTCAACCGCGACTATCGCGGCAAGGACAAACCGACCAACGTGCTGTCGTTCGACGGCGATGCGGCGATGAGCGCGCAGGGCGTGCTCGGCGATCTGGTGATCTGCGCGCCGGTCGTCGCCCGCGAGGCCGTCGAGCAGAACAAGACGCTGCGCGAACACTGGGCGCACATGGTCGTGCACGGCTGTCTGCATCTGCAGGGTTATGATCACGAGATCGAGCCCGATGCCCGGCGCATGGAAGCCCGCGAGATCCGTATCCTCAAGAGCCTGGGATTCCCAGACCCTTACCAATGACCGACGACGAAGAAGACGACAGTCCGCAGCGAGAAGAAACCCAGCTGAGCAACTGGTGGCGGCGCGTCACGCACCGCCTGGCCGGGGGGCCGCGGACCCGCGAGGACCTGCTCGAACTGCTGCGTGACGCGCGCGAGGCGCAGCTGATCGACAACGACGCGATGTCGATGTTCGAAGGCATCGTGCAGACCACCGAGATGCACGTGCGCGACGTCATGGTGCCGCGCGCGCAGATGGTCATCGTCGAGGCGGACTGGACGCCCGACCGGATCTTCAGCGTCGTCATCGAATCCGGGCATTCGCGTTTCCCGGTGATCGGCGACTCCAAGGACGAGGTCGTCGGCATCCTGCTCGCCAAGGACCTGCTCAAGCTGAGCTCCGGCGTGCCGGGTTTCGGGCCGGGCACTTTCGAGCTGTCGCGCCTGCTGCGTCCGGCGACCTTCGTGCCGGAGTCCAAGCGCCTCAACGTGCTGCTCAAGGAGTTCCGCCGCAGCCGCAACCACATGGCGCTGGTCGTCGACGAATACGGCGGCATCGCCGGCCTGATCACCATCGAGGACGTGCTCGAACAGATCGTCGGCGAGATCGACGACGAGTACGACGAGGCCGAGGGCGCGCGCATCCTCAAGCAGGACGAGCGCCGCTATCTGGTCAGCGCGCTGGCGACGGTCGAGGAGTTCAACGCCTACTTCGGCACGCAGTTCCCGACCGATGAGTTCGACACCATCGGCGGCTTCGTGCTGCACCGCTTCGGGCATATGCCCAAGCGCGGCGAGAACGTGCGCATCGACCGTTTCAGCTTCAACGTGCAGCGTGCCGATACGCGGCGTGTGCACCAGTTCATGGTGACCGTGTCCGCGTCCTGAAGGCGCGCCCGCGGCCCGCCGCCGATCGGCGGCGGGTGCGCACCGGGGGCGTTCGTGCGCCCGCCATCGCCGTTTCGATGTGCCCGACAAGGAACCGTCGCATGCGTTCGAGCGTGTACCGCTGTCTCGCGCTGCTGTGCCTGCTGTTCGCCGCGCCGCTGTTCGCGCAGGGGGCCGCCGATTCCGCCGCCGCGCCGGCGACGGCTGACGAGACGGCGCCGAACATCGAGCTGATCACCTTTGGCCCCGGCCCGATCTACTGGGAGCGCTTCGGCCACAACGCCATCCTCGTGCGCCAGCCGGGCAGCAGCCGCGGCCTGCTCTACAACTACGGCATGTTCGATTTCGGGCAGAAGAATTTCTTCCTGAACTTCGCGCGCGGCTACATGCAGTACCGCCTCGCCGTGCAGCGCTTCCCGCAGGCGCTCGACGGCTACGCGCAGGAAGCGCGCTGGGTCTACTTCCAGAGCCTCGATCTGCCGCCCGCCGCGCGCCGCGAGCTCGCCGCCTTTCTCGCCTGGAACGCCGAGCCCGAGCACGCCGAGTACCGCTACGACTACTTCATCGCCAACTGTTCGACGCGCGTGCGCGATGCGCTCGACGTCGCCACCGGCGGCGCGCTCAAGCGCCAGAGCGAAGGTCTGGCGACGCAGCGCAGCTACCGCTTCGAGGCGACGCGCCTGATCGGCCCGGACCTCGTGCTCGCGCTCGGCATGGATCTCGGCATGGGGCCGGCGGCCGACCGGCCGATCGATCTCTGGCAGCAGAGCTTCGTGCCGATGGTGCTGATGGACGCGGTGCGCAAGGTGCAGCTCGGCGATGCCGACGGCCGCACGCATCCGCTGGTCGCGCGCGAGGGCTGGCTGCTGCAGAGCGAGGCCTGGCCGGAACCCACCGCACCGCCCTCGGCGCTGCTGCCGCTGCTCGCCGCCGGCCTCGCCATCGGCGCGCTGCTGGTCCTGCTCGACCGCGCGCGGCGCCGCGCGCCGGCGCGCTGGGCGTTCGCGCTGCTCGCGTTCGCGATCAGCCTCACGGCGGGCGTCGGCGGACTCGTGCTGGTCGCCGGCTGGACGCTGACCGAGCACTGGATCATGTGGGCCAACCGCAATCTGCTGTTGCTCAGCCCGCTGTGCCTGCTGCTGCTGCCGGCCTGGATCGCGTCGGCGCGCGCCGGCTGGCGGCCGCGCCGCTGGCAGCGCACGCTCGCCGTGCTCGTCGCCGCCGGCGCCGCGTTGAGCGTGCCGCTGCTGCTGCTCCCGGGCGCGCAGCACCATCTGCCGTGGATCGCGCTCTGGCTGCCGGCGCAGCTGGCGCTGGCCCGGAGCCTCGTCCGCGCCGCGCGTGCGTCGTCGCGCTAGGCAGGCTCTGAAAGAGTTCATGCGGCGTCGTGGCGCGGCGCCACGGGCGACGACGCAGACCAGTGGCGCGCGACGCCAAAGGCATTTCCGGATCGCCACGGCGCGCGGCGCGGCCTGGCGATGACAGCGTCATGGAGCCCGTCCGTCGCGCCGCGCGAATCTTGCAGCGCGACCTTGCGCCGCGAGGCGAGGGTGAGCGGAGCGGAGGAGACAGACGAATGAGCCAGAACACTGCGGGATCGTGCCTGTGCGGCGCCGTGCGCTTCGAGGTGGAAGGCGACTTCGAGCGCTTCTATCTCTGCCACTGCGCGCGCTGTCGCAAGGACACCGGTTCGGCGCACGCCGCCAACCTGTTCTCGTCGAGCGCGCGGCTGCACTGGCGGTCGGGGCAGGAGAACGTCCGCAGCTTCGGGTTGCCGGGCACCCGGCATCGCCGCAGCTTCTGCGCGGTCTGCGGTTCGGCGCTGCCGGATCTGCAGATGAACGGCGAGCTGCTGGTGGTGCCGGCCGGCAGCCTGGACACGCCGCTGGCGCTGGCGCCGGATGCGCACATCTTCACCGCCAGCCGCGCCGACTGGGATCACGAGCTGCAGCGGATTCCGTCGCTGGCGCGCGCTCCGTCCTGAGCGGACGCGCGGCGATCGTCGGTTCCTGTACGGCTTCCTGCCCGGTGCGCCGATCGTGGCGGCATAGTGGCGCGGCCCGGCAGCCGGCTCCCGAAATGAGGTGGCCGGCTTTCGATTGCACCGGAGGCGAACTCGGCCGGGCCCCGACGCGCATCCGGCGCACGCGCCGCCGACGCTTTCCGTTTCGTGCTGTGCGCGGACTTCTGCGGCGATCTGTACTCGCGCTGTGGCTGTCGCGGCCGTGTCGTGCCGAACACAATGCGGCGATGTCTTCCCTCTCTTCCAGCGCCTGGCGCAACGGTCTGATCGGCGTGCTGATCTTCAGTGGCTCGCTGCCGGCGACGCGCGTCGCGGTGGCGGCGCTCGATCCGTGGTTCGTGACTTGGGCGCGGGCGGCGATCGCGGGCCTGCTCGCCGGCGGCCTGCTGCTCGCGCTGCGGCAGCCGTGGCCGCGGCGCGACGAGCTGGCTTCGCTGGCGCTGGTGATGCTCGGCGTCGTCGTCGGCTTTCCGCTGTTCAGTGCGCTGGCGCTGCAGCAGGTCAGCTCGGCGCATGCGCTGGTCTTCGTCGGGCTGCTGCCGCTGGCGACGGCGGGCTGCGCGGTGCTGCGTGGCGGCGAGCGGCCGCGGCCGGCGTTCTGGCTGTTCGCGCTGCTCGGCAGCGCGCTGGTGCTCGGCTACGCGCTGCGCCGCGAGACGGCGGCGCCGGCAGGTTTCGGCGTCGGCGACGCCTGGATGCTGGCGGCGATCGCGGTCTGCGGGCTTGGCTACGCCGAAGGCGCGCGCCTGTCGCGCCGGCTCGGCGGCTGGCAGACGATCTGCTGGGCCTTGCTGCTGGCGCTGCCGCTGATGCTGCCGCTCGCCTGGCGGACGCGGCCGGCCACGCCGCCGCCGGCCGTCGCGGCGTGGCTGGCGCTCGCCTACGTCTCGCTGTTCAGCATGCTGCTCGGCTTCGTGTTCTGGTACCGCGGCCTCGCCCAGGGCGGCATCGCCGCGGTCGGCCAGCTGCAGCTGCTGCAGCCGCTGTTCGGGCTGCTGCTCGCCGGCCTGCTGCTCGGCGAGACGGTCGAGCCGGCGATGATCGGCGTGGCCGTCGCCGTCGCGCTGTGCGTGGCCGCGGCGCGCCACCACGGCGCGCGGCCCGCGCCGGCGGTCGCGGCTGCCGTCGAAACCTAATCGCGGAACGAGGGATCGAGGCGATCGAGCCGGCGCAGCAGGCCCGGCCAGGCGAGCGCGCCGCCGAGGCCCTTGGTCACCGCCGCGGCGGCAGCCTGCACGCCGGCGATGATCTGCGGATGGACCTTGACCAGCTCGCCGCCGCCGGCCAGCGCCCGCACCTGGATCATGCAGGCGGCCTCGAACACGTACATCGCCAGGAACGCGTCGGCCGGCGTCGCGCCGACCGTCAGCAGGCCGTGGTTGCGCAGCATCAGAAAGATCCTGTCGCCGAAGTCGGCGACCAGGCGCGGCTTCTCGTCGTCGCGCAGGGCGATGCCTTCGTAGTCGTGATAGGCGAGTGAGGCGAGCACGATCGTCGCCTGCTGCGAAATCGGCAGCACGCCGTCCTTCTGCGCCGAGACGGCGACGCCGTTCAGCGAATGCGTGTGCATGACGCAGTGCGCGTCCGGCCGCGCGGCGTGGATCGCGCTGTGAATGGTGAAGCCGGCCGGATTGACCGGATGCGGCGAGTCCATGACCTTGCGTCCGGCGAGATCGATCTTGACCAGGCTCGACGCGGTGATCTCGTCGAACAGCCAGCCGTAGGGATTGATCAGGAAGTGGCCTTCCTCGCCTGGCACGCGCGCCGAGATGTGGGTGAAGACCAGATCGTCCCAGCCGAAGTGCGCGACGAGGCGATACGCGGCGGCGAGATCGACGCGCGCCTGCCATTCGGCTGCGGAAACCTGGGCGCGGACGGAGACGGAATTCGACATGGGGTTCTCCTCGGATGGGTCGCCGGATGTTCTGATGGCGCCGGCGACGGGACGTCGGCGACGGTAGCGCAAGCCGGCTGTGCTGCCTTGAGCGCGATCATGGCGCCGCCGGCAGCGAAAAGTGTTCGCCCTGCCGCGGCAGGCGGAAGCGCACGCCCAGCGCCGGCGCGGCGGCCAGCTGCGCGGCGATCAGCGCGCGCGGATCGGCGCCGGCCTGCAGGCTCGGCTTGATGTGGGTGACGACGACGTCGAGGCCGCTCAGCGCGCCGGCGCCGCCGGCTTCGCGTTCGAAGCGCCGGAGTTCCGCCAGCAGCCATTGCGGTTTCAGATGGCCGAACAGGCGCGTGTCCTCGACCGCGTCCGGATACGAGCACTCGATGATCAGGCCCTTGAGCGCGCCGCGGCGCTGCAGCGGGCCGAGCACCTGCCAGACGCGCGCCAGCCGTGTGCTGCGCTGCACTTCGTCCGGGCCGGTGTCGCCGAAGTAGGCGAGGTAGGCGTCGCCGTGCTGCACGAGGATCATCGAGGATTCGAGGCGATCGTGCGCGAGCGGATAGAGGCGCGCGCGCAGCGCGGTGCCGTCGATCGCGAAGGCCTGTTCCGGCGGCTGCGCCCGCAGCGGGTACTGGCCGAGCGCCGGCGCCGCGCCGCGATCGGCGAAGTTCGGCCATGCGGCCCAGTTGAAGTAGTCGTCGCTGAGCGTCTGCAGCGTCGCGGCCAGGCCGTAGACCGGCTTGCGCGTGTCGTCGGTGGACGCGATCAGCAGGCCGGCGAGATGGTCGAGATGTGCGTGGCTGATGAAGTAGCCGGCGATCGCTTGGCGCAGCACGGCGCCGGCCGGCGTCAGCGCGCCGTCGGGCGCGCGGTCGGCGAACGCGCCGGCGCGCAGTGCGGCCTCGATGCCGGGCAGCAGGGTGCCGGCGTCGAGCGCCAGATAGTGCGCCTCGCCCGGGGCGCGCAGCAGCCAGGCATTGAGCTGGCCTTCGTGCAGGCCGCCTTCGCTGCCGAGCGTGACCAGCTCGAAGTCGGCGGCGGCGGCGAGCCGGGTGATGCCGGCCAGCAGCAGGACGGCGAACGCGGCGCACAGGCGTGCGGCCAGGCGAAGGCGGGAACGGGCGGACATGGCCGCAGCGTAGAGCAGCGCCGGCCGCCGCGGCCAGCGCCGCCTGCGCCGGGCCGCCGATCTCGTCCGGGTGGCGCTGTGGCCGGCTGCCGAGTTCGGCTACGCTGACCGCATCCCGTCCTCGTTTCCGGAGTCCACGCGTCGTGTTCGCGCCTCAGCTGCTGCTCGCCTCGCAATCGCCGCGCCGCGCCGAACTGCTGCGCCAGATCGGCCTGCGCTTCGTCGTCGCGCCGGCCGACGTCGCCGAGGGCGCGCGCGCCGGCGAGACGGCGGCGGACTACGCGCGGCGCATCGCGCTGGAGAAGGCGCGCGCCGGCTGGCAGGCCTCGGATCGCCGCCTGCCCGCGCTCGGCGCCGACACCGACGTGGTGCTCGACGGCCGCATCCTCGGCAAGCCGCGCGGGCGCGACGAGGCGCTGGCGATGCTCGCCGCGCTGGCGGATCGCGTGCACGAGGTCTACTCGGCGGTCGCGTTGGTCGACGGCACGCGCGAGGCGCTCGCGCTGTCGGTGACGCAGGTCGCGTTCGGGCCGATCGCGGCGGCACAGGCCGAGGCCTACTGGGCCAGCGGTGAGCCCGCCGACAAGGCCGGCGCCTACGGCATCCAGGGCCTCGGCGCGCTGTTCGTGCGCGAGATCCGCGGCTCGTACAGCGGCGTCGTCGGCCTGCCGCTCTACGAGACGGCCGCGCTTCTGGAACAATTCGCTATCCGACCTTTGTCCTTTCCCGCCCATTCATGAGTACCGAGATCCTGGTCAACATCGGGCCGCAGGAGACGCGCGTCGCGCTCGTCGAAGGCGGCACCGCGCAGGAGATCCACGTGCAGCGCGCGTCGCGGCACGGCCTGACCGGCAACATCTACAAGGGCGTCGTGCAGCGCGTGCTGCCGGGCATGCAGGCCGCGTTCGTCGAGATCGGTCTGGCGCGCACCGCGTTCCTGCACGTCAACGACATGGTCGCCACGCCGCCGCCGGGCGAGCCGCTGCCGCTGATCACGCAACTGCTGCACGAAGGCCAGCAGGTGCTGGTGCAGATCGTCAAGGACCCGATCGGCAGCAAGGGCGCGCGCCTGACGAGCCTGCTGTCGATCCCGTCGCGCTATCTGGTGCTGCTGCCGTTCGAGCCGCACGTCGGCGTCTCGGCGCGGCTCGAAGGCGAGGCCGAGCGCGCGCGTCTGAAGGGCCTCCTCGACGAACTGCAGCAGCGTCTGGCGCCGAACTTCGGCGTGATCGCCCGCACCGCCGCCGACGGCGTCGACGCCGCCGCGCTGGAGGCCGACCTCGGCTTTCTGCTGCGGCTGTGGGCGGCGGTGCGCGAGCAGGCCGAGACCGCGCCGCCCGGCACGCTGGTGCACGGCGACCTGCCGCTGTCGATGCGCATCCTGCGCGATCTGCTCGGCACCACCGTCGAGCGCGTGCGCATCGACTCGGCGGCCGAATGCGAGGCGCTGCGCGAGTTCGCGCAGACTTTCATCCCGCAGGCGGCGCCGCTGGTCGAGCTGTACCGCGGCTCGGCGCCGATCTTCGATCTGTTCGGCGTCGAGGACGACATCAGCCGCGCGCTGGAGCGCAAGGTCGAGCTCAAATCCGGCGGCCATCTGGTCATCGACCAGACCGAGGCGATGACGACGATCGACGTCAACACCGGCGCCTACATCGGCCATCGCAACCTCGAGGAGACGGTGCTGAAGACCAACCTCGAGGCGGCGCAGGCGATCGCCCGCCAGCTGCGGCTGCGCAACCTCGGCGGCATCATCATCATCGACTTCATCGACATGAAGTCCGAGGACCATCGCGCCCAGGTGCTGCGCGTGCTGGAGCGGGC
Organism: Solimonas variicoloris DSM 15731; assembly: GCF_000382285.1. Lineage (GTDB taxonomy): Bacteria > Pseudomonadota > Gammaproteobacteria > Nevskiales > Nevskiaceae > Solimonas > Solimonas variicoloris. The sequence continues at coordinate 68,436 of NZ_KB907929.1, forward strand.
GCTGGCCGCCGACCACGCGCGCACCCAGGTCTATCCGTTTTCGGCGCTCGGCCTGGTCGAGATGACGCGCAAGCGCACGCGCGAATCGCTCGGCCACATCCTTTGCGAGCCGTGCCCGGCCTGCGGCGGCCGCGGCACGATCAAGACCGTCGAGACGGTCTGCCACGAGATCGCCCGCGAGGTGCAGCGCGCCGCCCGCCAGTTCGAGGCCAAGGGTTTTCTGGTGCTGGCCGCCCCGCACGTGGTGCAGAAACTGGTCGAGGAGCAGCCGTCCGGGCTCGCCGCGCTGGAAGCCGGCCTGAACCGGCCGATCCGCCTGCAGGCGGAGCACGGCTACACGCAGGAGACCTTCGACGTCGTGCCGCTCTAGGGCCGGCCGGCACCCTGGCGCGCGGCGCCGGCCAAGCGTGATCTGGCTCAGGTGCCGTTCAGCCGGTGCAGTGGCTCCGGCGGGCGCGGCACGCGACAATAGCGCCATCCCGCTGCACCCTCCCGTACCCTGAGAGCATGGAACGCGTCAAACGCCGCTGGTGGACCTGGGCGATCACGCTGCTGGCCGCCCTGGTCATCGTCGGCGCGGTCATCAGCGGCCTGTTCCAGCTCGCCGTGCTGGCGCTGCCCAGCTATCGCGCCGATCTGTCGGCGTGGATCACGCACGTCGCCAACCGTCCGGTGCAGATCGGCGGCATCAATCTCGGCTGGCGCGGCATCGAGCCGCGCCTGGATCTCGACGACATCACGCTGTTCAGCGACGACGGCGACGAGAGCCTGACCCTGGATCGCCTGAGCCTCGGCTTCAGCGTGCCGCGCCTGCTCACCGGCAACCTGTTCCCGGACCGCCTGGAGATGTCCGGCCTGACGGTGGTGATCGAGGTCGACGAGGACGGCCAGTGGACGATCGCCGGCTTCACGTCCGGCGCCGCGCAGCTGCCGCCGCAGAGCCGCGACAACTGGTCGCGCGATCTGGCGCGCTTCCGCCACGTGGTCCTGCAGAACTGCACGCTGGTCTTCAGCGGCCCGCGCTTCGGCGCGCTCGAAAAGCAGGTGCGCGTCGCGCGCATGGAGATCGACCAGACCGACGCCGGCTTCGATGTCGACGGTCGCCTGCAGCTGCCGGTCACGCACGGCGACAGCGTCCAGCTGTCGGCCGAGATCGAGGGCGCGATCGCCGAGCCGGCACGCTGGCGCGGCGACTTCGAGCTCGACCTCGCGCGCCTGCGCCCGCAGGGCTGGCTCGAAGGGCTGCTGCAGCCCGGCGTGCAGATCGGCGCCGAGAATCTCAACGCGACGATCGACGGCCATCTCGAGGCCGGCCGCCTCGCGCACGCCGACCTCGCCGTCGATTCCGGGCCGCTGGTGGTCGCGCGCGGCGGCAAGTCGAACGGCGCGCGCAAGGCGCGGCTGCGCGCCGCGGTGCGCAGCGAGGCGCGCGGCTGGATCGCCGATCTGCGCGAGCTGCGCTTCGACGACCAGCGTCTCGCCCACGGCAGCCTGCGCTGGGCGCGCGACGCGCAGGGCGACGAGCTCGACGTCGACGCCGACGAGCTGCAGCTCGGCCGCCTGATGCCGTGGACCGGCATCTGGCGCGACACGCCGCCGGCGGTCGCGCAGGCGGCGCGGCTGTCGGGCACCTTGCGCAATCTGGTGCTGCGCCTGCGCCGCGACGGCGAGGCGACGCCGCGCTATTCGGCGACCGCGCGGCTCGACGGTCTGGCGCTGGCCCCCGACACGCACGTCGGCTTCTCCGGCTTGAGCGGCGATCTGTCGGCGAACGAGAACGGCGGCCAGCTGCGCCTCGGCCGCGTGCCGCTCGATCTGCTGCTGCCGTCGACGCTGAGCGAACCGCTGCGTTTCGACGCGCTCGACGCGCAGCTGCAGTGGTCGCGCGCCAGCGACGGCTGGAAGCTCGGCGCGCCGGCGTTCGCCTGGCAGCTGGCCGGCAGCGAGGGCAGCGGCCGCTTCGAGCTGCAGCTGCCGCAGGCCGGCGGTTCGCCGCAGCTCGACCTGCAGGCGCGCTTCAGCGCGCAGGACGTCAACCTGCTCAAGCCGTACATGCCGACGCACTGGTCGCAGCATCTGCGCGACTGGCTGCGTGACAGTCTGCTGCGCGGCCGCGCGACGCGCGGCGATCTGCTGATCCGCGGTCCGCTCGCCGACTTTCCGTACGCCTCGCATCCGACCGGCGTCTGGAAGCTCAACCTCGACACCGCCGGCGTCGACCTCAAGTTCGCGCCGGACTGGCCGCAGCTCGACGACGTCGCCGCGCGCCTGACATTCACCGGCGCCGGCCTGGCGATCAACGCGATCTCGGCCAGGCTCAACGGCAACAGGATCGACCGCGCCGTCGCCCGCTTCGACGACTTCGCCACGTCGCTGCTGACCGTCGACGCCGCGACCAGCGGCGAGATCGCGCGCTTCTACGATTTCCTGCGCGCCTCGCCGCTGCACGCGCGCCTGTCGGGCCTGCTCGACCAGACGCGCGCCGCCGGCAATGCCAGCGTCGCCGTCAAGCTCGACCTGCCGCTGCACGACATCCAGTCGACCCGCGTCAACGGCAGCGTCGCGCTCGACAACGTGCAGATGTTCTACACCAAGCTCGATCAGCCGATCAGCGGCATCCGCGGCACTGTGCAGTTCGACGACCACGGCGTCAGCGGCGAAGGGCTGGCCGGCCGCTTCGAGGATCTGCCGCTGGCGGTGCGCATCGTGCCGCGCGCCGGCACGCACGGCGTGGTGATGGCCGACTTTCCGTTCGCACCGAACGACGACGGCATCGGCGCCAGCCAGTTCATCCCGGCGCTGATCCGCGGCGGGCTGCACGGCGAGAGCGCCTGGCACGCCGAGCTGCCGATCCAGGAGCACGACACCGCGCTGCTGCTGAGCAGCGAGATGCGCGGCACCGAGGTGACGCTGCCCGAGCCGCTGGCCAAGCCGGCCGACGCGGCGCTGCCACTGAGCGTGCGCATCGGCGGCGACGCCGAGGCGCCGCTGCGCATCGGCATCGGCTACGGCCAGCGCCTGGGCGGCGACCTGGCGTTCGGCGACGGCGGCGGCCGCAGCCTGCGCCTCGACGGCATGGCGCTGCGCTTCGGCGGCGCCGCGCCGAAGGCGACCAAGGGCCGCTACGTCGTCGACGGCCATGCCGGCACCGCCGATCTCGCCGCCTGGATCGCGCTGCTGGCCGGCGACACTACGCCGGCGCCGACCGCCGCGGCGCCGGTCACTGCGGCCGGTGCGGCCGCGCCGCCGGCGCCGGCGGGCGGCGGCGCGCGCGTTGACCTCATCGACCTCGATCTCGCCCACGTGCGCTGGCAGCATCAGCTCAGCGGGCCGACGCACCTGCGCTGGGTGCCGCTGCAGAACGGCTGGCGCGCCAACCTCAGCGGCGACGGCGCGCAGGGCGTCGTCGAATACGCCGGGCCGGCGCCGGGCCGGCTGATCGCGCGGCTCGAGCGTCTGGCGCTGACGCCGCAGGCGCCGCCAGGCGAAGCCGAGGCGGAGAAGGCGGGCGCCGCCGGCAGCGCGCCGGTGGCGGCCGAGCCCAATACAACGCCGGTCGAGCCCGGCCGCTGGCCGGAGCTCGACGTGATCTGCGAGGCCCTCAGCGGCGGCGGCGCCGACCTCGGCCGCTTCGAGCTGAAGACCGCGCGCATCGCCGGCGGCCAGCGCATCGAGCGGCTCAAGGCCGGCGGCGGCATCGTCACCCTCGACGCCGCCGGGCAGTGGACGCGCAGCGGCGGCCGCTCCACCGCCGAGCTGCGCTCGAAGATGACGTCGAGCGATTTCGAGGCGGTGCTCAAGGCCTTCGATCTGGAGCCGAACTTCAGCGCGCGCAGCACGCGCATCGACGGCGATCTGAAGTGGGCGCCCTCGCCGACCGGCCTGGCCTGGCAGGCCGCCGCCGGCCGCGTCGAGCTGGAGGCGGAGAGCGGCCAGGTGCGCACGGTCAAGCCGGGCGCCAGCCGCGTGCTCGGCCTGCTGAATTTCTATGCGCTGCCGCGGCGTCTGACGCTGAACTTCAGCGATGTCACCGAGGACGCGCTCGCCTTCGACCGCGTCGACGGCCACTTCGATCTCGGCAACGGCGCGGCGGTGACCGACGATCTGACCGTGCGCGGCCCGTCGCTGCGCATGGATCTGCGCGGCCGCATCGGCCTGGCGGCGCGCGACTACGACCAGCGCGTCACCGTCTACCCGACCGGCATCTCGTCCGGCGTCACGCTCGGCGCCGCGCTGCTCGGCGGTCCCGCGCTCGGTGCGATCGTGCTGCTGGCGCAGCAGGTGCTCGACAAGCCGCTCGACCAGGTCACGCAGCTCAGCTATCACGTCTCCGGCAGCTGGGACAATCCGAAGGTCGAGAAGCTCGATGCGCGCACGCTGCGCGCCGCCGAGCAGAAGGGAGCGAAGAAGAAATGAGCGAAACGGCCCGGCCGGCGCGCCTCGCGGCGCTGCAGATGAACAGCGGCGACGACGTCGCCGCCAACCTCGACGCCGCCGCGCAGCTGCTGCGCGAGGCGGCGCGCGCCGGCGCGCGCGTCGCCGTGCTGCCGGAGAACTTCGCGTTCATGGGCCGTCGCGATCGCGACAAGCTCGCCCACGCCGAGGCCGACGGCCACGGGCCGATCCAGGATCGCCTCGCGGCGCTGGCGCGCGAGCTGGACCTGTGGATCATCGCCGGCACCCTGCCGATCCGCGTCGACGGCGAGGAGCGCGTGTACGCGGCCTGCTGCGTCTACGACAGCGACGGCGCGCGCGTCGCGCGCTACGACAAGATCCATCTCTACGACATCGACGTGCCGGGCGGCGGTGGCGAGCGCTATCGCGAATCCGCGAGCATCGCGCCGGGCCGGCTGCATCCGGTCGTCGTCGACACGCCGGCCGGTCGCGTCGGCCTGTCGGTCTGCTACGACCTGCGCTTTCCGGAGCTGTACCGCGCGCTGGTCGAGGCCGGCGCCGAAATCCTGGTCGTGCCGGCCGCGTTCACCGTCAAGACCGGCGAGGCGCACTGGGAGCTGCTGCTGCGCGCGCGCGCCGTCGAGAACCTCTGCTATGTGGTCGCGCCGGGCCAGTGCGGCACGCATCCGAGCGGGCGCGGCACCTACGGCCACAGCCTGATCGTCGAGCCCTGGGGCCGCGTCGTTTCGAGCCGCGACGCCGGCACGCCGGGCGTGGTCACGGCGACGCGCGATGCCGAGCGTCAGGCCGAGCTGCGCCGCGAATTCCCGGCGCTCGCGCACCGGCGTCTGCCGGCGCGCTTCTGAAGGCGCCGCAAGAGCGCTTGCAAACCGGCGCTGCGCCCGCATTCAGAGAGGAACGCCGCCGGTCGGCGGCACCCCTTTTCCGCGCTATGCTGCGGCGCTTTCCGTCGCCGCAGCGGCGGACCGACTTCCAGCGGACCGACATGACCGACAGCCTCGAACTTGCGCAAGCCACGCTCCTCGAACCCGCGGAGCTCGACCAGGATCGCGTCGCCGACGTGCTCGGCCGGCTGATGCGGCCCGGCGTCGACAGCGCCGATCTCTACTTCCAGCACGCCGTCACCGAGACCTGGTCGCTGGAGGACAGCCTGATCAAGTCCGGCGCGCACCACGTCGAGCATGGCGTCGGCGTGCGCGCCGTGGCCGGCGACAAGCAGGGCCTCGCGTACTCCGACGATCTGCGCCTCGCCGCGCTCGCCGACGCCGCCGGCACCGCCGGCGCGATCGTGCGCGCCGGCCAGATCGGCGCGGTGCAGGCTTTCGCGCCGCGCGCAGTCAAGCCGCTGTACGCGCCGGTCGATCCGCTCGCCAGCTGGCCGACCGACAAGAAGCTCGAACTGCTGCGCCGCGCCGACGCCGCCGCGCGCGCCGCCGATCCGCGCGTGATCCAGGTGATGTGCTCGCTGGCCGGCAGTTTCGAGACCGTGCTGATCGCCGCCAGCGACGGCACCTGGAGCGCCGACGTGCGCCCGCTGGTGCGCATGGACGTGTCGGTCATCATCGAGCACCAGGGCCGTCGCGAGACCGCGCACGCCGGCGGCGGCGGTCGCGCGCGCTACGCCGAGGTCTTCGACGGCGACATGCCGGAGCGCTACGCGCGCGAGGCGGTGCGCCAGGCGCTGATGCTGCTCGAAGCGGTGCCGGCGCCGGCCGGCACGCTGCCGGTCGTGCTCGGCCCGGGCTGGCCCGGCGTGCTGCTGCACGAGGCGGTCGGCCACGGCCTCGAAGGCGATTTCAACCGCAAGGGCACCTCGGCGTTCTCCGGCCGCATCGGCGAGCAGGTGGTGTCGCCGCTGTGCACGATCGTCGACGACGGCACCCTGCTCAACCGCCGTGGCTCGCTGTCCGTCGACGACGAGGGCACGCCGACGCAGTGCACGACGCTGATCGAGAACGGCGTGCTGAAGAACTACATCCAGGACAAGCTCAACGCGCGCCTGATGAAGATGGCGCCGACCGGCAACGGCCGCCGCGAGTCGTACGCGCAGCTGCCGATGCCGCGCATGACCAATACCTACATGCTGCCCGGCAAGAGCGAGCCGGGCGACATCATCGCCTCGGTGGAGAAGGGCCTGTACGCGGTCAACTTCGGCGGCGGTCAGGTCGACATCACCTCCGGCAACTTCGTGTTCTCGGCGAGCGAGGCCTACCTGATCGAGAACGGCCGCATCACGCGGCCGGTGAAGGGCGCGACGCTGATCGGCAACGGCCCGGAAGCGCTGTCGCGCGTGTCGATGGTCGGCAACGATCTGAAGCTCGATACCGGCGTCGGCGTCTGCGGCAAGGACGGCCAGAGCGTGCCGGTCGGCGTCGGCCAGCCGACGCTCAAGCTCGACGCCATCACCGTCGGCGGCACGCAGACGGCATGAGTGCGGTGCTGCGCGTTTCGAACGATCGCGACGCCCTCGACGTCGAGCTGATTCACGATTTCCTGACGCGGCAGTCGAGCTGGGCGCGCGGCATTGCGCGCGCCACCGTCGAGACCTCGCTGCGTCACTCACTGTGCTTCGGCGGCTATCTCGACGAGGCTGGCGCGGCGCGGCAGGTGGCGTTCGCGCGTGTGATCTCGGACTACGCGACCTTCGCCAATCTGGTCGATGTGTTCGTGCTGCCGGCGTACCGCGGGCGCGGCTACAGCAAGGCGCTGCTGCGCGCGATCGACGCGCATCCGCAGCTGCAGGGCCTGCGCCGCTTCACGCTGGCCACGGCCGACGCGCACGGACTCTACGCGCAGTTCGGTTTCACGGCGCCGCTCAAGCCGCAGACGCTGATGGAGCGCTACGTGCCGGACCTCTATCGCCGAACGCCGGCGGCAGCCGAGTGAGGCGGTGCGGATCGCCGGCGCAGCGCCGGGTTGACGGCGGCGTGCGGCGCATTAAAGTCGGCGCCATGCCCAAGCAAGCCGCCACACTGCACAACGAAGCCTGTGCTCAGGCCTTGTTCGCGCGCGTCGACGGCGGTGTCGGCGCCTGGCGCGAGCGGCGCCTGTTCGGCGGCGTTTGCCTCGACGGGCCGCAAGGCCTGTTCTGCATCGTCTTCGGCGGTCGCCTGTACCTGCGCGTCGACGACGTCACGCGCGCGCGCCACGAGCGCGCCGGCATGACGGCGTTCCAGCCCTACGGCGGCCGCGCGATGCGCGGCTACTACGAAGTGCCGGACGACGTGCTCGCCGACGGCGCGCAGCTGCGGCAATGGATGCAGGCTGCGGCCGAACTGCCGCGTCGCGGGGAGAGCGTCTGATGCCGCGTGCGGAAGGGCGGCTGCGCGTGATCGGCGGACAGTGGCGCTCGCGCGTCGTCGAGTTCGACCCGGCGAGCGGCGTGCGGCCGACGCCGGATCGCGTGCGCCAGACGCTGTTCGACTGGCTGGCCCCGTACATCGACGGCGCGCGCTGCCTCGACCTGTTCGCCGGCAGCGGCGCGCTCGGTATCGAGGCGCTGTCACGCGGCGCGGCCTCGTGCTGCTTCGTCGAACAGGGCCGCAAGCAGGCCGGCGCGATCCGCACCGCGCTGCTGCTGCTGAAGGCACAGCACGCCGAGGTGATCGAACTCGATGCCGAGTTCTACCTGGCGCAGACCTGGCATCGCTTCGATCTCGTTTTCCTCGATCCGCCGTACGGCAAGGGCCTGCTCGAACGCGTGCTGCCGGAGCTGCCGAAGGCGCTGGCGCCGCACAACCGCATCTACCTCGAATGGCCGGCCGGCACGGCGCCGCAGCTGCCGCCGGGCTTCGAGCTGCTGCGGGAAAAGAAGGCCGGTCAGGTATGCTTCGGCCTCGCGACCTATCACCACCCGGCCGAAAAGTAGCTGTCCCGGGTCGCGCGCGACGCGCGCGGTTCGGCTGCACAACACCAAGAACGAGGCAACATGGCGGACATCATCGCGGCGTACAGCGGCACCTTCGATCCGGTCACCTACGGCCACTACGACATCATCAAGCGCGCCGCGAAGATGTTCCCGAAGCTGATCGTCGCGGTCGGCAGCAACATCGCCAAGAATCCGAAGTTCACGCTCGAGGAGCGCATCGCGCTGATCCGCAAGGTGTCGCGCGGTCTGAAGAACGTCGAGGTGCAGGGCTTCTCGGGCCTGGTCGTCGATTTCGCGCGCGAGCACGGCGTGACGGTGCTGGTGCGCGGCGTGCGTACCACCGCCGATTTCGACTACGAGAAGCAGATGGCGGTGATGAACCGCGATCTGTATCCGCAGCTCGACACGGTGTTCTTCAATCCGTCGCCGCAGTACGCGCACCTGTCCTCGTCGCTGGTGCGCGAGCTGGCCGGCCTCGGCGCGCCGGTCGAGAAGCTGGTGCCGGAGGCCGTCATGCCGATCCTCATGGAGCGTTTCGGACGCAAGCCGCCGAACGCGAAGAAGGGCTGAAGGCCGCCGCACGGCGGTTCGGCACGCGCGAGCGGCGCGCTACAATGGCGCCATGGCTCTGAAGATCACGCACGATTGCATCAACTGCGACGTCTGCGAGCCGGTCTGCCCCAATCACGCCATCTCGCAGGGCATCGAGATCTACGAGATCGATCCCGATCTCTGTACCGAGTGCGTCGGCCATTTCGACAAGCCGCAATGCCAGGCGGTCTGCCCGGTCGCCTGCATTCCGCTCGATCCGGATCATGCCGAGACGCCGGAGCAGCTGCTGGCGAAGTACAAGCGGCTGATCACGCTCTAGGTCGCGCGGCCGCGCCAGCCGTTCCTCGCATCGAGCCGCCCAGATGAAAAACCGACTACGTCCGCTGCTCGCCGCGTGTGCGCTGTGTGCCGCCGCGGCGCAGGCCGCGCCGCCGTCGCCGACCCCGCCCGGCTACGCCTGCGCGACCCCGCATCCGCTGGCGACGCAGGCCTGCCTCGAGCAGCTGGCCGCTGGCGACGCTGCTGGCACCGGCCATCCGCCAGGCGCGCGACGGCGTCGCCGTCGACGCGGCGCTGGCGCGCGCGATCGTCGCGCAGACGCCGCAATTGTCGTGGGCGGCGCGCAAGCTGCTGGTGCCGGACGGCCGGCCGCTGGCGGCCGGCGCCGTGCTGCGCCAGCCGGATCTGGCGGCGACGCTGGAGCAGCTCGCGCAGCGCGGCCGCGCCGGCTTCTACGAAGGTCCGGTCGCCGCGCAGCTGCTGAAAGCCGTGCAGGCGACCGGCGGCGTCTGGAGCGGCGAAGATCTCGGCCGCTATGCGGCGGCCGAACGCGAGCCGCTGCTATTCGATTACCGCGGCTATCGCGTGATCACCGCACCGCCGCCTTCGTCCGGCGGCGTCGCGCTCGCGCAACTGCTCGGCCAGCTCGAAATTCTCGGCTGGCGCGACGACGGTTCGGTTGCGTCGCGGCACGCCTGGATCGAAAGCCAGCGGCGCGCCGGCGGCGAGGGCGCTGCGGACCTCGGCGATCCGGACCGGGTGCGTGTGCCGACCGCCGAACGGGTGTCGCGCGCGCAGCTGCGCGCGCTGGCCGGGCGCATCGCCGCGAACCATGCGACGCCGGCGGCGAGCGGTGCCGAAGCGCTGCTGGTGGCGCCCGCTGGCGAAGCGGCCGCGGCGCCGATCGTGGTGCTCGATGCGCAGGGCAACCGGGTGGCGGCGACGCTGTCGCTGGCGCGGCCGTTCGGTTCGGGCTTCGTCGCGCCGGGCACCGGCGTGTTCCTCAACGCGGCGATGGAAGATTTCTCGCCGGCCACCGTCCGTCCGGCCAACGCGCTGTCGCCGCGCAAGCGGCCGCTGTCGCCGCTGGCGCCGGTCTTCGTCGAAGGGCCGCGCGGCCTGCTGGTGCTCGGTGCCGCGGGCGGGCCGCGCGGCGTCGCGACGACCGGCGCGGCGATCAGCGCCTGGACGCGCGGCCTCGATCCGGCGGCGCTGGTCGCCGCACCGCGTCTGGCGCTGGCCGGTGCGCCGCCGCGCGTGCAGTTCGAGGAAGGGGCGCTCGACGCCGCCACGCGCCAGGGACTGACTGCGCTCGGCCATACGCTCGAAGCGGTGCCCGCCTACGGCGAGCTGCAGGTGCTCGGCTGGGACGTGGCGGGCGACACGCTCTCGGCCGCCGCCGATCCGCGCGGCAGCGGTCGCGGCACGGCCGTGCGCACGCGCGCGGCGCCGTAGCGCCGCTGCGCCGCCGCGCGGCGCCTACGCGGCGTGCGCCAGCGCCGGCGTCGGCCGCCTCGGCGCAGCCTCGGCGAGGATTTCGCGCAGGCGCTCGCGGTTGATCGCGACCGGGCGCAGGCGCAGTTCGTCGAGGCGCTCGTCGCGCACCAGCGCGGTAATGCGCGAAAGATGCGCCGTGATCGCTGCGCTGTACGGATCATGGCCGCCGAAATGCGCGGCGAGATAGCGATGCACGCCGCCGAAGTAGCCGTCGAGGCGCTCTTCCCAAAGCTGATGGTTGAAGGCGCAGGTCTTCTCGAGCAGTTCGCGCGCAGTGCGGTAGATCGGCGCCGGGCGCCCCGGCTGCGGCTCGCCGGCGAGCCCGCAGATCGAGAACTCGCGGAACAGGAAGTCGCGGCATTTCTCGAGGTAACAGCGGTCGGCGGTCTGCGCGAGGATGTCGGCGCTGCCGAGCAGGAAACCGAGCCGGCGGTCCTTGGCGTTGCGGACCTGGATTTCGTCGAGCGCGATTTCGTAGCCGGTGAAGTGCACGATCTGCCGCGCCTTGGCGACGTCCTCACCGTAGCCGATGCGCGGCAGCAGCTCGCCGAGGAATTCGCCGCTGCGGCGCACGTGGGTGAGCGTGAACTCGGCGCCGTTGCGGGCGCTGTCGCCGCGGCGGCGGATGTAGCCGGCGTCGTGGAACAGCGCGATCAGCAGGCCGAGCACGGCGCGCCGCGGCCCCAGCTGCTGCGCCGCCGTGACGCTGCGCTCGTGGCCGTCGATGAGACGCGCCATCGCCAGCGCGCAGTCGAGGCTGTGCTGGGCGTCGTGGTACCAGGTGTCGCAGCCGGCGTAGCCGGGCAGGGTGCCGGCGTAGAGCCGGCCGAAGGTCGAGAAGCCCTGGCGCAGCGGCTTGAGGTCGAGGCCCGGATAGCGTCTGCGCAGCAGCGTGCAGACGGCGGCGCAGACATCCTGCGGATGCGAGATCTGCACCGTGTCGGTGACGTCGTAGTGATTGCGCCGCTCTGCCGCCATCGATTCACTCCTTGCGTGAACCGCGTGAAAGCGCCCGATCTTAGGCACTCGCCGGGGCAGCCGGAAGGACCTTGTTCTCAGTCGCCGGCCGGGTTCGGCCAGCGACTGACGGAGGGTCGCGCGCCGCCGCCGGATGGTAGCGGCGGCTCAGGCTTGCAGGCCCAGCTCGACGAGCAGCGGTGCGTGGTCGGACGGCCGTTCGAGGCGGCGCGGCGCCAGGTCGATGCGGGCGGCGCGGGCGCGTGCCGCCAGCGGCGACGACAGCAGCCAGTGGTCAATGCGCAGGCCCTGGTTGCGCGCGAAGGCGCCGGCCCGGTAGTCCCACCAGGTGTAGCCGCCGGGCGCCTGCGGGAACAGGCGGTAGACGTCGTGCAGACCGAGCGCCTGCAGGCGGCGCAGGCCGGCGCGCTCCGGCTCCGAACAGAGGATTTCGCCCTCCCAGGTGTTCGGATCGTGCGTGTCCTCGGGCGCCGGCGCGATGTTGTAGTCGCCGCCGACCGCGAGCAGCGGATAGCGGTCGAGCTCGGCGGCCAGATAGTCGTGCAGCGCTTCCAGGAAGCGCAGCTTGTAGGCGTACTTCTCGCTGCCGAGCGCCTGGCCGTTGACGACATAGACGCTGACGAAGCGAATGCCGCCGATCGTCGCCGCGATCACCCGCTTCTGGTCGTCGCCGAAGCCGTCCATGTCGCGCACCACGTCCTGCGGCTCGCTGCGCGCCAGCAGCGCGACGCCGTTGTAGGTCTTCTGGCCGTTGCTGACCGCGCGATAGCCGGCCTCTGCCAGCGCCGCGTGCGGAAAAGCCTCGTCGACCAGCTTGAGCTCCTGCAGCGCCACCACGTCGACCGGCCCGCTGCTCTCCTGCGCCTTCAGCCAGTCGAGCAGATGCGGCAGGCGGACGTTGAGCGAGTTGACGTTCCAGGTGGCGATCTTCATCGGGCGGCGCGGCGCAGGGAGGGCTCGCCATTCTAGAGGCTCGGGCCGCGCGCCGACGGCGCCGCCCGCTGTCCCGCCGCCGTCATCGGGCGCCGGCATGCTGGACGGGCCCGGGCAGTACGGTGACGCTATGGGCGTAAGCAAGGTCCGAGGGGACTTCTCCATGAATCGTGTCCGCATCGCCGCGCTGGCGGCGCTCGCGGTGTGGTCCGGCGCGCCGGCGTTCGCCGCCGCACCGCCGCCGAAGCTGATCGTCGCCATCTCGATCGATCAGTTCTCGGCCAACTTGTTCGAGCAGTACCGCAGCCAGTTCCGCGGCGGGCTCGCGCGTCTGGCCGGCGAGGGCGTGGTGTTCCCGAACGGCTACCAGAGCCACGCCGCGACCGAGACCTGCCCGGGCCACTCGACGTTGCTGACGGGCCGGCATCCGGCCGCGACCGGCATCGTCGCCAACACCTGGTTCGCGCCCGACGGGCAGAAGATCTACTGCGTGCAGGACGACGCCAACACGGTACCGGGCCGCGAGCAGGGTCGCGGGCCGGCGCACTTGCGCGGGTCGACGCTCGGCGAATGGCTGCACGCCGCCGATCCGGCGTCGCGCACGGTCGCCGTGTCCGGCAAGGACCGCGCCGCGATCATGATGTCCGGCCACGATCCGGCCGCCATCTACTGGTGGGACGACGAGCGCGGCTTCAACACCTACGTCGGCCCCGGCCAGACCGCCGCCGCGCGCCTGCGGCCGGTGGTCGCGTTCAATGCCGAGATCGAGCGGCGCTGGGCCAAGGCCCCGCCGCAGTGGCGGCCGACGACGCGGCGCTGCGCCGCCCTCGACGGCGCGCGGACCTACGGCAGCTTGCGGCTCGATCATCGCGTACCGCCGCCGCTGCCGCGCGATGGCGCACGGCCGCTGCGCGCGGACCCCGGCTTCCAGCGCTGGCTGCGCGCGTCGCCGGAGCTCGATCGCCTCACGCTGGCGCTGGCCGAACACCTCGTCGACGAGTTCGCGCTCGGCGCACGCGGTGCGACCGACCTGCTCGCCGTCAGCCTCAGCGCGACCGATTACGTCGGCCATCGCTACGGCAATCAGGGTCCGGAGATGTGCGAGCAGCTCGCGCAGCTCGATGCGATGCTCGGCGATTTCCTGGCGCGCCTCGATCGTCGCGGCCTGCCGTATCTGGTCGTGCTCAGCGCCGACCACGGCGCGATGGATGCCGCCGAGCGCGTCGCCGAACGTGGCGTCCCGGCGCAGCGCCTGTCCGGCGGCAAGGCCTGGCTCGCGCAGCTCAACGAGCGCATCCGCGGCGAACTCGGGCTCGCCTACGCGCCGCTGTTCGGCGACGAGCAGGCGCTGTATGTCTCGGCCCGGGCCGACGCCGCGCAGCGCGCAAAGATCGTCGCGGCGGCGCGGGCGGCGCTCGCTGGCACGCCGCAGCTGGTTGCCGCGTACACCAAGGACGAGGCGCTGGACGCGAAGATCCCGCGCGAGCGGCCGGCTGACGAGCTGAGCCTGCTCGAACGCATCGCCGAGAGCACCGACGCGCAGCGCTCCGGCGATCTGCAGCTGATCTGGCAGCCCTACATCTCGTACGGCCAGCCGGAGCAGCCGGGCGATACGATCGCCGGCCACGGCTCGCCGTGGAACTACGACCGGCGCGTGCCGATCATTTTCTGGTGGCCGGGCGCGCGCGGCTTCGAGCAGTCGCTGCCGATCGCGACCGTCGATATCGCGCCGACGCTCGCCGCCGTGGTCGGCGTCGCCACGCCGGCCGTCGACGGCGTCTGCCGCGATCTCGATCGCGGCGCCGCGTTGACCTGCGTGCTGTCGAACAACGCGCCGCCGGCGCGTACGCCGTACGGCGCGACGAGGCTCTGCGTGGCGCCGTCACCGACCAGCGTGCCGCCGGTGCGCTAGGCGCGGCGGGCCGGCCGGGCGGCGGATCGCTGCAAGTCTGCCGTCGCCCCGGCGCGTTCGCCGCCGGGCCGCGTGGCGCCAGGCCTCAGGCGGTTTCGCCGAGGCCGTTGTGGCGCAGCAGTGCGTCGATGCTCGGCTTGCGGCCGCGGAATTCGACGAACAGGTCCATCGCGTCCTTCGAGCCGCCCTGGGCCAGGATGGTGTCGCGGAAGCGGTAGCCGATCTCCGGCGAGAACTCGCTTTCCTCGAAGGCCGCGAAGGCGTCGGCCGACAGCACTTCGGCCCACTTGTAGCTGTAGTAGCCGGCTGCGTAGCCGCCCGCGAAGATGTGCGAGAAGCTCCACGGCATGCGGTTGAAGGCCGGCGGCTTCATCACCGCCACTTCGTCGCGCACGCGGTCGAGCAGTTCCAGCACGCGCGCGCCGTGCTCGGACTTGCGGGCCGGATCGAAGTCGCGATGCAGGCGCAGATCGAACAGCGCGAATTCGAGCTGGCGCACGGTGCCCAGGCCGGCATGGAAACTGCGCGACTGGCGCAGCTTGCCGAGCAGTTCCTCGGGCATCGGCGCGCCGCTCTGCCAGTGACGCGCGAAGTGCTTCAGCGTCGCCGCGTCGTAGCACCAGTTCTCCATGAACTGGCTCGGCAGTTCGACCGCGTCCCAGGCGACGCCGTGAATGCCGGCGACCGAGGCTTCGTCGACGCGCGTCAGCAGGTGGTGCAGGCCGTGGCCGAACTCGTGGAACAGCGTGACGACTTCGTCGTGCGTCAGCAGCGCCGGCTGGCCGGGCAGCGGCGGCGTGAAATTGCAGGTCAGGTAGGCGACCGGCTGCTGCACGCCGCCGGGGGTACGGCGGCGGTTGATGCACTCGTCCATCCACGCGCCCGAACGCTTCTCGGCGCGCGCGTACGGATCGAGATAGAACAGGCCGAACGGCACGCCGTCGCCGTCCTTGAGCACGTAGGTGCTGACGTCGGCATGCCAGGTGGCGATGCCGTCGACCTTGTCGATGCCGATGCCGTAGAGGCGCTGCACGACGTCGAACATGCCGCGCACGACGCGATCGAACGCGAAGTACGGCCGCAGTTCCTCGTCGGACAGGCCGAGCTTCTGCTCCTTGAGCTTCTCGCTGTAGTAGGCCGCGTCCCAGGGCGCGAAGTCATCGAGGCCGTCGCGTTCGCGAGCGAACGCGCGCAGCTCGTCGAGATCGGCCTGCGCGCGCGGCTTGGCGCGCTGCGCGAGGTCGACGAGGAAGCGTTCGACCTCGTCCGGTGATTCGGCCATCTTGGTCGCCAGCGACAGCTCGGCGTAGTTGGCGTAGCCGAGCAGCCGCGCCAGCTCGTGGCGCAGGGCGAGGATTTCCTCCATCAGCGCGCCGTTGTCGAACTGGCCGGCCTGCGGGCCGTGGTCCGAGGCGCGCGTGGCGAAGGCTTCGTACAGCTCGCGGCGCAGCTCGCGGTGGTCGGCGTAGCTGATGACGGCGTCGTAGCTCGGGAAATCCAGCGTCAGCCAGTAACCCTTCAAGCCCTTGGCTTCGGCGCGCGCGCGCGCCGCCTGCTTGGCGGCGTCGGTCATGCCGGCCAGCAGCGCCTCGTCCTCGACGTGCTTGCCCCAGGCCTGGATCGCGTCCATGAGGTTTTCTTCGAACTTCGTCTGCAGTTCCGACAGGCGCAGCGAAATGTCCTTGTAGCGCGCCTTCTCGGCGGCCGGCAGGGCGATGCCGGACAGGCGGAAGTCGCGCAGCGCGTCGGCGATCACCTTGCGGCGCACGGCGCCGTAGCGCTGGTATTCGGCGGACGCGGCGAGCGCCTCGTAGGCGCGAAACAGCGGCTCGGACTGCGAGACCTCGACGCTGTACTCGGTGAGTTTCGGCAGACAGGCGTTGTAGGCGCGGCGCCAGTCGGCGGTCGAGACGACGCTGAACAGGTGCGAGACCGGACCCCAGGCGCGCTGGATGCGGTCGCTCATGTCCTCGAGCGGCTCGATCAGCGTGTCCCAGGTCGGCGCCTCGTTGCGGGCGAGCAGCTGTTCGAGCTCGGCGCGATTGCGGGCCAGTACCTCGTCGAGGGCCGGTTCGGCGTGTTCGGGGCGAATGGCGTCGAAGGCCGGCAGCGGCTGGGCGAGCGCGTCGAGAAGTAGCGGGTTTTGCATGGCGGACCGGTACAGCGGAAGGGATCGTTATTCTGGGGACGGTCCGGCCCGTTTTCGAGGACCGTTCGTTCAGGATGGCCGGAACGGCCGGTTTTGCGGCGTTTTTTGGCGCTTATCCACAGGCGGCCGCGGGGCCGGCGTCAGGCGCCGCGCAGGCCGAGCAGCCCGCTCAGGGCGCCGCCGGCGGCCAGGCCCAGCGCCAGCAGCGCCAGCCCCTGCGCGCGCAGCCGCCGTGCCAGCACGTGTTCGTCCAGCGTCGAGAGGATGAAATCGCGGCCGTCCGGCGGCACGGCCAGCACGTGCAGCTCGGGGTGCAGGCTCTGCTCGAGGTGCTCGGCGCGCACCTGCTGCTGCGCGGCGCGGCGCGCCTGTTCCCATTCGGCGAAATCGACCTCGCCGTCGCCGTTGGCGTCGAAGCGGCGCAGCAGCTCGTGGCGGTCGGTTTTCCAGACGCGCAGCAGGTCGCGGACCTCGGCGGCTTCGTCGTATTGCTGCGCCGCCGACTGCGTGCGGAACCAGCCGTGCACGTACAGCGGATCGCCGATGCCGATCAGCTGCTCGCTGTAGCGGTAGTTGCCGCTGGTGAGCCACGGCGTGCGCGCCGGGATGCGCGCCGGCCGCCGCGAGTCGCCCTGCCAGCGCCGCGACAGGCTCGGCCAGGCGCGCGCGCGATGCGGATCGACGATGCACTCGCCGCTGTCGTCGGCGAGCAGGAACAGCTCCTCCGAGCTGGCCTGCTCGATCACTTCCCAGTCGCTGCTGTGCCCGCTGCTGTCGTCCTCGGTGCGGCGGTATTCGATCCGGTAGCGCCACCACGCGCAGCGCACGCCGGACAGCGGCGAGACGATATCGGGGCCGGGCAGCAGCCGCGCGTAGCCGCGCAGCTCGACGTAGCCCTGCGCCGCCGAGCGGATGCGCGAGGTCGGCGTGTCTTCGAGGTGGCGGGCGCGACGCAGCCGCCGGAAGCCGCTCAGGAACGCCCCCGCCGAGAGCAGCGCCAGCAGCGTGCACATCAGCCAGAACGGCGCCGGCGGGGTGGCCGCCAGCTCACGGCCGAGTTCGAGCAGGGGCACCGCGGCGGCTAGTTGCGGAACAGCGCGCGCAGATCGACGTCGCGGGTTTCGTCGGCGCTGAACTGCAGCAGCTCGGCCGGCTTGAAGCCGAACAGACGGGCGACCAGCACGTCCGGGAACTGCTCGATGCGCACGTTGTTGAGATTGACGGCCTCGTTGTAGAACTCGCGGCGGTCGGCGATCGCGTTCTCGAGGCCGGTGATGCGGCCGAGCAGCTGCTGGATCGACTGGTTGGCTTTCAGTTCCGGATAGGCCTCGACGGTCGCCACCACGGTGCCGAGGCCGCCGCGCAGCAGGCTCTCCGCCTGGCCGACGCCCTTGACGTCGCCGGCCTCGCGCGCCTTCTGCGAGCCGGCGCGCGCCGCCATGATCTGCTCGAGCGCGGTCTTCTCGAACTGCATGTACTGGCGGCAGGTCTCGACCAGCTTCGGCAGCTCGTCGTGGCGCTGCTTGAGCAACACGTCGATGTTGCTCCAGGCCTTGCCGATGGCGTGCTTGAGGTTGACCAGGCCGTTGTAGACGATGATCGCGTAGGCGACCACCGCCAGGCCCGCGGCGAGCCAGATGAACGCAGTCAGCATGTTCCCCCCACAGGAAGCGTGACTTGAAAGTGGTGCAGCGAATCGGGAGCGCACGTTACCATACGGACGAATCGTGACATCGATCGAAAACCCCATGCTGCGAATCCTCGTGATGCTGTTGCTCGGCGCCGCCTCGCTGGCCGGGCTTGCCGGCTGTACCGGCCAGGAAGTCCTCAACGACATGACGACCCGGCGCGGCTATACGCTGACCGCCGACGTCCCGTACGACCGCACCAACAATCTGACGCTCGACGTCTACATGCCCGATAGCGCGCAGAACGCGCCGGTCGTGGTGTTCTTCTACGGGCGTCGCTGGCAGCAGGGCGACAAGTCCGACTACAAGTTCGTCGGCCAGGCGCTGGCCTCGCGCGGCTTCGTCGCGGTGGTTCCGAACGTGCGCCTGTATCCGCGCGTGCGCTTCCCGGACTTCGTCGAGGACGGCGCGCGGGCCGTGAAGTGGGCGCGCGACAACGCCGCGCACTACGGCGGGCGCAGCGACAAGCTGTTCGTCATGGGCCACAACTCCGGCGGCCACATTGCGGCGATGCTGGCGCTCAACGAGGAATATCTGAAGGGCGTCGGCGGCTCGCGCAGCTGGCTGCGCGGCATGGTCGGTCTCGCCGGGCTCTACAACTTCATGCCGATCACCGCGCCGGACCTGCGCGACCTGTTCGGTCCGGTCGACCGCTTCCCGTACACGCAGCCGATCTTCTTCGTCGATGGCAGCAACCCGCCGCTGTTCCTCGTGCACGGCGAGGACGACCAGATCGTCGACGTCGCCAACACCCGCACGCTGGCGCAGGCGGTGACCAAGGCGGGCGGTCCGGTCGAGACGCTGATCTATCCGAAGATGTCGCACGACCTCATCATCAGCTCGTTCGCGTCGCTGCTGCGCGGCCGCTCCGACGTGCTCGACCAGGTCGAGGATTTCATCCGGCGCAAGTCCGCCGGCCAGCCGACGCCGCAGGCCGGCAGTCTCAAGGCCGCGCCGCTGCAGCCGGACGCGGCGCCCGACACGCAGGGCGTGCCGTACTCGGATTCGATCGAAGCGGCGCCGCCGGTGCCGCTGCGGTGAGCGGGCGATGATCCGCCGCTACGGCGGTCTGGCGCCGACGCTCGGCGCGCGCGTCTACGTCGACGAGCAGGCCGCGGTGATCGGCGACGTCACGCTCGGCGACGACGTCTCGGTCTGGCCCTTCGTCGCCGCGCGCGGCGACGTCAACCGCATCGTCGTCGGCGCCCGCTCCAATATCCAGGACAACAGCGTCCTGCACGTCACGCACGACGGCCCGTATTCGCCGGGCGGCGTGATGCTGACGATCGGCGAGGACGTCACCGTCGGTCACGGCGTGATCCTGCACGCCTGCACGATCGGCGACCGCTGCCTGATCGGCATGGGCGCGATCGTCATGGACCGCGTCGTCGTCGAGTCCGAGGTGCTGATCGCCGCCGGCAGCATGGTGCCGCCGGGCAAGCTGCTGCAGTCCGGCTGGCTGTACCGCGGCGCGCCGGCGCAGCCTGCGCGCGCGCTGACGCCCGAGGAGCGCGCCCACTTCCGCTATTCGGCCGAGCACTACGTGCGGCTCAAGAACCGCTATCTCGAAGCCGGCTAAGGCCGGCGCGCCGCTCGCGTCGCTCGCCGCATTCCTCACAGCATCGCCCCCGTTCGGCGCTAAAATTGCCGGATCGCGGCGGAGGGTCTTCGCCGCGAAGACGAGCCCTGCCGTCCGGCGGGGTTCGCGCTTTCCGGCCGCAGAAGCCGGAAGCCGAGAGCCTGGATTGATCGCCACCTGTAGCTGCCGCGCGTGGCGCGGCGTTTGGAGCCTGATGTGACCCGTAAACTCGTGCTGCTGCGCCACGGCCAGAGCCAGTGGAACCTCGACAACCGCTTCACCGGCTGGGTCGATGTCGATATCACCGAGGCCGGCCGCCAGGAAGCCGCCGCCGCCGGCCGGCTGATGCGCGAGGAGGGCCTGCTGTTCGACGTCGCCCACACCTCGGTGCTCAAGCGCGCGATCCGTACGCTCTACACCGCGCTCGACGAAATGGACCAGATGTGGATCCCGGTCGACAAGACCTGGCGCCTCAACGAGCGTCACTACGGCGCCCTGCAGGGTCTCGACAAGGCCGAGACCGCCGCCCAGCACGGCGAGGCGCAGGTCAAGATCTGGCGCCGCTCGTACGACATTCCGCCGCCGCCGATGGCCGACAATGACGGCGGCCACCCGAAGTTCGACCGCCGCTACGCCAAGCTCGACGAGCACGTGCTGCCGGCCACCGAGTCGCTGAAGACCACGCTCGAGCGCGTGCTGCCGTACTGGCACGACGCCATCGCCCCGCAGCTCAAGAGCGGCCAGACGGTGCTGGTCACCGCGCACGGCAACTCGCTGCGCGCGCTCTACAAGTACCTCAACAACGTCTCCGACCACGACATCCTCGAGCTGAACATCCCGACCGGCATTCCGCTGCTGTTCGAACTGCACGAGGACCTGCGCGTGAAGTCCTACCGCTACCTCGGCGATCCGGAAGCGGCGAAGAAGGCGGCCGAGGCGGTCGCCAACCAGGGCAAGACGCGCAGCTGAGCGTCGCGCTCGCGCCGTGTGGCAAGCCAGGACCGGGCCTCGTGCCCGGTCTTTTGGTTTCGGCGGCCGGCCACGAAGTTGCCGCGTCATGCGTCATGCGTCACCGCGGCATACGGCATCGCGTCATACGCATCGCGGCGCCGGGCCGCGCGCCGGCCGGCGCGAGGGGATGCGCACGCACGCGCTGGATCGGGTGCGGCGGGCAGGGCTATGATCGGGCCAGTCGCGGCTCCGGGGATGCGTTGTGCTGAAACGGCGAGTGATCGTGGCGGGCGGGGTGATCGTCGTGGTCGCGGGCGCGGCGCTCGCGCTGGCCTGGCGCCCGGCGCTCGCACCGATCGCGCCGCCGCCGGCCGCCTCGTTCGCCGCGCAGCAGATCGCCCGCGGCGCGGTGCTCGCCGGCGCCGGCTACTGCGCGACCTGCCATACCGCCAAGGGCGGCCAGCCCTACGCCGGCGGCTACGCGATGGAGACGCCGTTCGGCGTCATCCATTCGACCAACATCACGCCGGACGTCGCGACCGGCATCGGCGCCTGGTCCCAGGCCGCGTTCAACCGGGCGATGCGCGAGGGCGTGGCGCGCGACGGTTCGCACCTGTTCCCGGCGTTTCCGTACGAGCACTTCAGCCGGCTCAGCGACGACGACCTTGTCGCGCTGTATGCGTACTTCATGACGCGTCCGCCGGTGCAGGCCGAGGCGCCGCGCAATACGCTGCCGTTCCCGCTCAACGTGCGCCTGCTGCAGGCCGGCTGGAAGCTGCTGTTCTTCCGTCCGCAGCGCGATGAGCCGCGCGCCGACCGCTCGGCGGAATGGAATCGCGGCGCCTATCTCGCCGAAGGTCTCGCGCACTGCGGCGCCTGCCATACGCCGCGCAACGCGCTCGGCGCCGAGCGGCGCGCGCAGGCCTATGCCGGCGCCGAGATCGACCACTGGATCGCGCCGCCGCTCGATGCCGCGAATCCGTCGCCGGTCGCCTGGGACGTCGATGAGCTCGTCGCCTATCTGTCGACCGGCGTGACCCGCTATCACGGCACCGTCGCCGGGCCGATGGCCGCGGTCACGCGCGGCATTGCGCAGCTGCCGGCCGAGGACATTCGCGCG
Source organism: Solimonas variicoloris DSM 15731 (assembly GCF_000382285.1). Taxonomy (GTDB): domain Bacteria; phylum Pseudomonadota; class Gammaproteobacteria; order Nevskiales; family Nevskiaceae; genus Solimonas; species Solimonas variicoloris. The sequence continues at coordinate 90,358 of NZ_KB907929.1, forward strand.
ATCGCCGTCTACTTCGCCGATCTCGCCGGCGCCGCGGCGCGCGCCGATGCGACGCCGGCGGCGGTCGCCACCGCGCTCGCGCGCGGCGCCGCCGGCAGCGGCCGCAGCGACGACGCGGCCGAGCCGCTCTACGCCGCCGCCTGCGCGTCCTGCCACTACAACGGCGCCGACGGCGTGAACCCGCTGCGGCCGGAGCTGGCGCTCGGCAGCGCCGTGCACCTCGACGATCCGACCAATCTGATTCAGGTGATCCTGTTCGGCCTCGACGCGCTCGACGGCGCGCCGGGCGTGGTGATGCCGGCATTCGGGCGCGGCCTGTCCGATGCCGACGTCGCGCGTCTCGCGGCGTATCTGCGGGCGACGCGCAGCGATCGGCCGCCGTGGCCGGATCTCGACAAGAAGGTCGCGCAGGTGCGCGCCACCGGCGCTAGCGCCGAATAGCGGCAGCAGGCTCTGTCAGGAAGAACGCGATGACGATCCGCTTCACCATCAACGGACGCGCGGCGACGAGCGAGGCGGAAGGCGATACGCCGCTGCTCTGGATCATCCGCGACGACCTCGGCCTGACCGGCACCAAGTACGGCTGCGGCATCGGCATGTGCGGCGCCTGTACCGTGCACGTCGGCGGCCGCGCGACGCGCGCCTGCATCACGCCGCTGGCGGCGGTCGACGGCGCCGCGGTGACGACGATCGAGGGCCTCGATCCGCAGGCCGCGCATCCGCTGCAGCGGGCCTGGCGCGAGCTGCAGGTGCCGCAGTGCGGCTACTGCCAGTCCGGCCAGATCATGCAGGCGGTGGCGCTGCTCCAGGATTTTCCGCAGCCAACCGATGCCGACATCGACGCGGTGATGGCCGGCTGCCTGTGCCGCTGCATGACCTACGTCCGCATCCGCGAGGCGATCAAGAAAGCCGCCGCGGCGATGGCGCCCGCGGCCGCGCCGGGAGCCTCGTCATGAGCCGCGTGCAGGCGCTCGCCGAAGCCGGCCATCCGCTGTCGCGGCGCGGCTTCCTGGTTGCCGCGGCGGGCAGCGCGCTCGCCTTCGGCTTCACGCGGCTGGCCGGCGCGGCGATGGATCCGGCCATGCCCGGCAACACGCCGGCCGCGGCGCTCGGCCCCGAGTTCGCGCCCGGGCTGTGGTTCTCGATCGACAGCGAAGGCACCGTCAGCGTCAACATCATTCGCGCCGAGATGGGCCAGCACGTCGGCACCGCGCTGGCGCGCATCCTCGCCGACGAGCTCGAGGCCGATTGGGAACGGGTGCGCGTGATTTACGTCGACACCGATCCGAAGTGGGGCCTGATGGTGACCGGCGGCAGCTGGTCGGTGTGGCAGACGTTCCCGGTCTTCAGTCGCGCCGGCGCTGCCGGACGCCTCGCCCTGATCGAGGCCGGCGCCAGACTGCTCGGCGTGTCGCCGGCACAGTGCACGGCGCGCGCCGGCAAGGTCAGCGCCGGCAGCCGCTCGATCACCTACGGCGAGATCGCGCGGCGCGGCGGCCCGGCGCGCCGCTTCAGCGCCGAGGAACTCGATCGCCTGCCGCTCAAGCCGGTTTCCGAGCGACGGCTGATCGGGCGGCCGACGCAGGCGCTCGACATCGCGCGCAAGGTCGACGGCAGCGGCCTGTACGGCATCGACGCCAAGGTGCCCGGCATGGTCTACGCGCGGCCGAAGCTGCCGCCGACGCGCAACGGCGCGAAAGTCGTGTCGATCGACGATCATGCCGCGCGCGCGATCAAGGGCTACCGGCAGTGCCTCGCGCTCGACGATCCGTCGGAGACGGTGACGGGCTGGGTGCTGGTGATCGCCGACAGCTATCCGGCGGCGCTGCGCGCGTCGCGGCTCGTGCAGGTGCAGTGGACGGCCGGGCCGGGCGCCGATGTCTCGGAGCCGCAGCTGCAGGATCACGCGCGGGCGCTGATCGATCGCGCCGACGCCGGCGTACGGCTCGACGTCGGCAGCGAGGATCCCGCGCCGCTGTTCCAGTCCGCCGCCAGCATCGTCGAGCAGACCTACACGACCGCGACCGTGCTGCACTTCCAGCTCGAACCGGTCAACGCGCTGGCCTTCGAGAAGGACGGCGTGATGGAAATCCACACCGGCAACCAGTGGCAGTCGCTGATCCTGCCGACGCTGGCCAAGGCGCTGGGCCGTGCCGAGACCAGCATCGTGCTGCGCACCTATCTGCTCGGCGGCGGCTTCGGCCGGCGTCTGAACGGCGATTACGCGGTGCCGGCGGCGCTGGCCGCCAAGGCGCTCGGCGTGCCGGTCAAGCTGGTGCTGACGCGCGAGGACGACTGCCATTTCGATTCGGTGCGCTCGCCGTCGGTGCAGCGCCTGCGCATGGCGTTCGGGGCCGACGGCGAGGTGCAGGCCATGGAGCACCACGCCTGCGCCGGCTGGCCGACGCAGGTGATGGCCGGCGCGCTGCTGGCCAAGGGCCTCGACGACGGCCGCTACGACCCGTTCGCGATCGCCGGCGCCGACCACTGGTACGACGTCGGTCGCCAGCTGGTGCGCGCGATTCCCAACGATCTGGCCAACCGCAGTTTCCGTCCGGGCTGGCTGCGCTCGGTCGGTCCGGGCTGGACCAACTGGGCCCTCGAAAGCTTCATGGACGAAGCCGCGCATCATGTGCGGCAGGACCCGCTGGCGTTCCGCCTCCAGCGGCTCAGCGGCAAGGGCCGCAACGCCGGCAGCGCGCCCAGTGCGGTCGGCGGTGCGCTGCGCCAGGCCGAAGTCCTGCGCCGCGCCGCGCAGCGCGCCGGCTGGGGTAGCGCGCTGCCGAAGGACAGCGGCCTGGGCATCGGCACCAGCTTCGGCCAGGAGCGCGACATGCCGACCTGGGGCGCCTGCGTCGCGCGCGTGCGCGTCGATCGCGCCAGCGGCAAGGTCACGGTCGAGAAGCTGACGATCGTGGTCGACGCCGGCACCATCGTCGATCCGGACGGCGCGCTGGCACAGACGCAGGGCGCCGCGCTGTGGGGCCTGAGCATGGCCCTGCACGAAGGCACCGAGTTCGTGAACGGGCAGGTGCGCGACGTGAACCTCAACACCTATACGCCGCTGCGCATCAACCAGGTGCCGGAACTGGACATCAGCTTCGTCGACAGCGCCGAGGTGCCGGTCGGACTCGGCGAGCCGGCGACGACGATCGTCGCCCCGGCGATCGCCAACGCCATCTTCGCGGCCGTCGGCGTGCGCGTGCGCGATCTGCCGATCACCGCGGCGGCGGTGCGCGCGGCGCTGGCGACGTAGGGCGGCGATCAGGCCAAAAAAGAAGCCGGGCGATGCCCGGCTTCTTTCGTTTCAGCTCACTTCACGGTTTCAGCACGCGGCGCACGGCGATCAGGCGCCGCTGCCAGGCCGCGTCGAGCGGCGCGACCACCACCTCGCCGGCGCTCGGCGAGGCGTGGACGATGTGCGTGCGGTCGAGCGCCAGCGCGACGTGCAGCTGGTGCGGCTGCCAGCGGTAGATCAGCAGATCGCCGGCCCGCGCCCGCGTGCGCGCCACCGGCACGCCGGTGTGCAGAAGCTCGCGCGCGGTGCGCGGCAAGGCGACGCCGGCGCTGGCGAAGATGCGCTGCATCAGGCCCGAGCAGTCGACCGCTTCATCGTCGTTGCGGCCGAAGCCGTACGCGGTGCCGAGCATCGCCAGCGCCTGGTCGTGGATCTGCGGCCACGCCGCAGCCTTCGCCGCTTTGGCATGCGCGCCGTGCGCCAGCGCCGCGAGCCCGAGCAGCAGCGCGATGACGTCGCCGGCGCCGCGGCGCAGACCGCGCCGGGCAGGCCCCGTGGCGGCGGCGCGGCGCCGCGCACGCATGCCGTCGCGCGCCCTCACAGCGACATCCGCACGCCGAGGTAGACCGAGCGGCCCGGCGCCGGCACCTGGTCCTTGATGAACGAGGTCGAGCGGCGGATCTCCTCGTCGAGCAGGTTGCTGCCGCGCAGATAGACGGCCGCCGCATGCTCGCCGTCGGCGGCGACGAAGAACTTGTAGCTGAGGTCAGCGTTCAGCAGGTTGTAGCCGGCGGTCGGCGTCTCCAGCGACGCGACGTCGTTCTGCCGGTCGACGCGCGTGTAGCTGAGGCCGCCGTCGATGCGCTGCCAGCTGCCGTCGAGGCCGAGGCCGTAGCGCATCGGCGGGATGCGCGGCAGGTTGTCGCCGCCGCTGAGCTTGGCGCGCACGGAGTCGCCGAACACGCGCGCGTTGAGCTTGAACGGACCTTCGACCAGCAGCGCGTAGCGGGCCTCGGCCTCGAAGCCGTAGAGCCTGGCGTTGGCCTGCTGGTAGTCGACGAGCAGGATCTCGCCGGCCGGATCGAACGTGCCGTCGCCGTCGACGCGGTCGGCGATGCCATCGCTCGACGGCGTGCCGCTGCCGTCGGCGTTGAGGCCCTGGTCGACCTCGGCGAGGTAGAGATAGTCGCTGATGCGGTTGTAGTAGACGCTGGCGTCAACGCTGAAGCGGCCCTGATGATGATCGAAGCCGAGCTCGAAGTTGTTCGAGGTTTCCTTCCGGGCGTCGAGATTGCCGCGCTCGAAGGTCGAGGTCGCGCCGTGCGGGCCGAACGCGTACAGCTCCTCCGGAACCGGCGAGCGCTCGCCGTGCGTGGCATACAGCTTCAGGTGCGAGTGCTCGCCGAGATTGAAGCTGGAGCCGAGCGAGGCGGAGAACGGCGTGTAGTCGCGTTGCGGATGGCCGTCCGGCGTGTTGGTGTTGCGTTCGACGCGCGCGCCGAACTCCAGCTTGCCGAGGCGGTACGGGCGTTCCTCGAGGAAGAACACGCCGTACTGGCGGCTCAGCACCGACGGCACGTAGGCTTCCTCGCCCTGCGCGCTGAAGTCGCGCCAATTCATCTGCACGCCGAACACGCCGCGGAAGCCGAGCACCGGCACGTGCACCGCCTCGACGCGGCCCTGGAACTGCTGGTTGTGGAAGATCGTGCCCGGCTCGCGCTTGGCTTCGAACTCGGTGTGATCGTAGTTGGAACTGCCGCCGCGGAACTTCAGCGACTCCAGGCCGTCGATCGGCCGCGCCAGGATCGCCTGCGCGTCGAAGCGCGTCTGGTGCATCTGGATGAACGCGGTGTCCTCGACCGGCAGGCCGTAGTTCGTCACGTAGCGGCTGCCGGCGACGCCGAACACGTCGCCGCTGCCGTCGATGTACGAGTACGAGGCCGCGCCGGACTGCGCGCGCACCTGGCTGTTGTTCATCGTCTCGTGGTTGCCGCTGCCGTCGACGTTGGACCAGCCGGGAATGCGGTAGTCCTCGGCCTCGCGAAAGCCGTAGTCGGCGTGCAGCATGTGCGCGCCGCGGCCGTAGTTCAGCTCGCCGCTGAACGAGCCTTCGTCGCCGTTCGTGCCGTAGTAAGTGTCGACGGCGCCGTGCAGGCCTTCCTCGACGGCGGTCGGCAGGCGGCCGTTGTCGACGTTGACGACGCCGCCCGAGGCGCTGTTGCCGTACAGCAGCGAGGCCGGGCCCTTGAGGATCTCGATCTGTCGGGCCTGCGCCGGCGCGATCGTCACGGCGTGGTCCGGCGACAGGTCGGAGACGTCCATCGCGCTCAGGCCGTTCTCCAGCATTTCGACGCGCGGGCCGGCGAGGCCGCGGATCACCGGCCGGCCGGCGCCGCCGCCGAAGTCGGTGGTCGAGACGCCCGGCTGGCTTTCGAGCGTCTCGCCGAGCGTGCCGCGCCGCACGCGGTCGAGGTCCTCGCCGCTGAGCACCTCGACCGGCTGGACCAGATCGTCCGAGGTGCGGCCGAGCGGGTTGGCGGTGACGACGATCTCGGCGATCGGCGGATTGTGCGGGTCGTTGTCGCCGGGCGCGGCGGCCTCGGCGCGGGCCAGCGAGGGGAAGGCGAGGCTGGCGGCGAGCAGCGGGCTCAGCGCGCAGACGGAACACAGGCCGGCGCGAGTGACGGCGGTCAGCGAAAAGACAGGAGGCAGCGCGCGCGCAGCGTGCGCACGCAGGAAAGCAGCGGTCATCGGACGAAATCCTTTAAAACGGCGAAAGAGGCGCGCAGGCGCGCGCCGTGGCGATCAGGCAGCAGAGGTGATCGCGAACGCCGGAGGACCGCGGATGTCGTAGGCCGCGAGCGGCGCGGCAAGTGTGCTGCGCGTGGCGGCGCCGGCCGGCGCTTCGCCGTGCGCGAGTGCCGTCGGCAGCGGCAGCGCCGGCGACAGCGCCGCGCCGTCCAGGCCCTGCGCGTGCGCGCAGATCTGGCACAGCGCATCGGCCTGCAGCGCCGGATGCTCGAAGGTATGCGCGAGCGCCAGCCACTGACCCAGCACGAGGGCCAGGGCGAGCAGCAGGGTTTTCGGCGAGCGCAGACGCATCGGCGGCGATTCTAGCGCAGGAAGCGCCGCGACAACGGCGCGAACGCGCTTACGGTTCGCGCATCTCGCCGGCGGCGGCCTGCGGCAGCGTCGCGCGCGTCGGCGCGTGCGCCGGCAGCCAGCCGGCGAAGGCCGGCAGGCGCCGCGTCGCATGGTAGGCGAGGTAGCTGAGCAGCTGGCGGACCAGCGTGCGGCGGCGCGCCGTCGCCGGATCGATCTCGCGGCAGTGCGCCGCGAGCAGGTGTTCGAGGCTGTCGCGCAGCGCCGCGGCAGCGCCGTGGTCGCGCGCGAAGACATTGGCTTCGAGATTGAGGAAGAGGCTCAGCGGGTCGAGGTTGCTGGAGCCGACCGTCAGCCAGTCGCCGTCGATCAGCGCGACCTTGGCGTGCATCGGCCGCTCGCAGTATTCGTAGATGCGCACGCCGGCGTGCAGCAGGTAGTCATGCAGGGTGTTGGCGGCCCATTGCACGAAGCGCATGTCGGGATTGCCCTGCAGGATCACGCGCACACGCACGCCGCGTCGCGCGGCGTGGCGCAGATCGCGCAGCAGCCGGTAGCCCGGGAAGAAGTAGGCGTTGGCGATGACGATGTCGTGGCGCGCGGCGCGAATGCCGAGGCGATAGAGGCGCTCGATGTCGGCGCGATGCCGATCGTTGTCGCGGATCACCACGGCGGCGACCGCCGGCCCGTCCTGCGGCTGCTGCTGCGGCGACACCGGTGCCAGCCGCTGCCGGCGCAGCCAGCGCCAGCGTCGCGGCGGCGGCGCCAGCACCTCGAGCATCGTGCGGTGGATGTCGGCGACGACCGGGCCCTCGATCTGCAGCGCGTAATCCTGCTTCGACTGCTCGCCGAAGTCGCGCAGGTGATCGTGCGACAGGTTGATGCCGCCGCAGAAGGCGAGCCGGCGGTCGATCACCGCGAGCTTGCGGTGCAGGCGGCGGAAGATGCGCGTGCGCTGGCCGAACAGACGCTGCACCGGATCGTAGACATGGATGTGCACGCCGGCCTCGAGCAGCGGCGCCGTGAACGTGGCGTCGAGGTCGGCCGAGCCGAAGCCGTCGATCGTGATCCGCACCGCCGCGCCGCGTCGCGCGGCGGCGATCGCCGCGTCGCGGAACTGCCGGCCGACCGGGTCGTCGAACAGGATGAACGTCTCGACCAGCACTTCCTCGCGGGCGGCGGCGATCGCCGCGAACAGACGCGGATAGTAGGCCTCGCCGTTTTCGAGCAGTTCGAGGCGATTGCCGTTGCGCCAGTGCGTGATCACAGGCGCGCCTCGGCGGTCAGCGCGGCATGGTCCGAGAGTCGCGACCAGGGTGGCGCCGACAGCACCTGCGGGCGCTCGACGCAAGCGTTGCGGAAATAGATGCGGTCGAGCCTGAGCAGCGGCCAGCGCACCGGAAACGAACGCGCCGGGCGGCCGCGGCGCAGGGCGAAGGCTTCGCGCAGGCCGCAGTCCTGAAGGCGGCGGTCGGCATGCAGGCCCCAGTCGTTGAAGTCGCCGGCGACGAACAGCGGGGCGGCCGCCGGTACCTCGGCGGCGATGAGCGTACAGAGCCGCGACAGCTGGACGCGCCGGTGGCTTTCGCGCAGGCCCAGATGGACGCAGATCACGTGCACGTCGAGCGGATGGTTCGGCAGGCGCAGCACGCAGTGCAGCAGCCCGCGCTGCTCGTGGCGGCCGACCGAGACGTCATGGTTGTCGAAACGCACGATCGGAAACTTGGAGAGCACGGCGTTGCCGTGGTGACCCTCGGTATAGACCGCGTTGCGGCCGTAGGCGAAGTCGCGCCAGATGGTGTCGGCGAGAAACTCGTATTGCGGCGCCGCCGGCCAGGTCGCATGCCGCACGGCATGCGCGCTGTGCATGCCCAGCACTTCCTGCAGGAAGACGATGTCCGCCGAAACGCCACGCACCGCCTCGCGCAGCTCGTGCAGCACGAAGCGGCGATTGAACGAGCTGAAGCCCTTGTGCGTGTTGAGCGTCAGCAGCTTGAAGGCGACGCTGGTGTCGGTGGCGTGGTCCATCGCGGGCGTCCGGCGATCCGGCTTCCAAGGCTCGCCACCGCGGCTGAACCGCGGCTGACGGCCGAGGCTGCGTCCGACGCCGCTCGCGCCGCGCATGCTCAGTAGCCCGGCGGACGCCGTCGTTCCAGCCAGGCGATGGCGTCGTCGGCATCGCCTTCGAACCAGGCCTGCGCCGAGCCGAGGATGAAGTGATAGCCCCAGGCGTCCATGTCGGCGAAGCACTGCGCGCGCGTGTAACCGGCCAGGCGCGCGGCGAGCAGGCATTCGAGATAGCAGACCGCGTGCTCCTCGACGTCCTCGCCGCCGGCGTTGGTGTGCATCGTCGCGCGTCGCGCCTCGTCGGCGCACAGCCAGTGGCAGGCCTCGTGCAGCGCCGAGTGCACGGGCGTGTCGCTGCGCACGTAGAGCGTCGCCCCGATCAGGCCGGCCTCGGTCTCGCCCCAGTAGCTGCCGGGGATCTCGACGCCGTCGTCGACGACCGCGACGCGCATGCCGAGCGGTTCGAGCAGCGCGCGCAGCGCCGCGTCGCCGATTTCGCGGCAGCGGGTCACGGTCGGTTCGGCTTCGGCGGGCATCGTGATTCGTCTCGGCGGCGCCGGCAGCTACCGGCGCGGCAGGCCGCGATTGTCCGCGCTGCGCGCGGCCGGCGTCCAGGTCGCGGCCGTCATGGCGACGGTTCGCGCCGGTCGCGATCGCGCAGCCGGTAGGTCGACGGGCTGCAGCCGGCGCGCTGGCGGAAGGCGCGCGTGAAGTTGGCGATGTCGCTGAAGCCCAGCGAGTAGGCGACTTCGGTGACGCTCAGGGTGCCGGCGGCGAGACGCTCGCAGGCGAGCTCGTGCTGGATGCGGCCGGCGATCTCGCGAAAGCTGCTGCCTTCGCGCTGCAGATAGCGGTTGAGCGTGCGCATCGACAGATTCAGCGTGCGCGCCATTTCCTGCAGCGAGGGGCCGCCGTCGCCGACTTCGCGCAGCGTCATCGCCACCCAGTCGGAGAAGCGGCGCTCGCGCGCCGCGTGCTGCACCAGCGCGTTGCAGCGCTCCTCGGCGACCTTGAGCGAGTTGGCGTCGGCCATGTGCATCGGGAAGCGCTCGAAGTCCTGCGCGTAGCTGACGCGGACGCCCGGCTGGCGCTGGACGCCGAAGCGGTACTGCAGATGTTCGAGCTCGGCGTAGCGCTTCACGTGTGGCGGCTCGGGGATCGAGAAGTACAGCTTCGCCGGCAGCGACGGATCGCCGGTCATGTCCTTCATGTCGCGCAGCGCCGCCATCGCGATCGCTTCGAGGTGAAAGGCCAGGCACATGTGCGACATGCCGACGACGGGCTCGAACAACAGCTCGGTGCTGCCGCCGTCGAGCCGCAGCCGCATGCGGAACGTCGGCATGACGAGGCGGAAGTAGCGCGTGATGAACTGCAGCGCGCCCAGCACGGTCGGGCTGCTGAGCATGCCGAAGCCGACGATGCTGTGCGTGCTCAGCGTCAGCAGCCGTCCCATCTCGAAGCCGAGATCGGTGCGCGGGCTGCGCAGGTGGAGCTGCTGCACGAGCCGTTCGACGCGCGAGAAGCGGATCGTGGCGTCGGCCGCCTTCAGTGCCGACAGCGGCGTCCCGGGCTGGATCAGCAGGTCGGCGATGTCGACGTGGTCGCGCGCCAGCACTTCGGCGAGCCGCAGGTAATACCGCGCCGGCACGAGGTAGTCGATCTTCGCCATGGCTGTCGGGTTTTTGCGTGTTGTCGCATTATGACAAACAAGTGGCGTGAAATGATAAGACCGCGATCGCTGCGCAAGGCAGCATCAAGCCCGTTAGCCGATCGCTCGATCGATCGGCGCCGCCGGTGACCCGAAGAACCGGCGCAAGACAACGACAACGCGCGTCTCAGCGCGGCGGTGATTGGAGAGGAGCAGCAGGGTGCATGATTCGAGAAGCGCGTTCGCGCAGGCTTTCGTGCGCGTCACGGAGCCGCTGATATTCAGCCGCCGTTACCTGACGCTGAGCGTGCTCGGCCTGATCACGCTGCTGCTCGCCTGGCAGGCGGCGCATCTGCGGCTCGACACCGGCTTCGAAAAAAAGCACCCGCTCGGCCATCCCTATATCCAGGTCTACAAGCAGTACGAAAAGGAATTCGGCGGCGCCAACGTGACGCTGGTCGCCGTGCGCCAGAAGTCCGGCGACATCTACAACGCCGCGTTCATGCGCACGTTGCGCGCCGCGACCGACGCCGTCTATTTCACGCCGGGCATGGACCGCGCGCGCGTCAGCTCGCTGTTCACGCCGGACGTGCGCTATCTGGAAGTCGTCGAAGGCGGCTTCGCCGGCGGCAACGTCGTGCCGGCCGATTTCCAGCCGACGCCGGAGATGCTGGCGCGCGTGCGCGCCAACGTCGAGAAGGCCGGCATCATCGGCCGCCTGGTCGCCAACGACCAGAGCGCGGCGATGATCTTCTCGGAGTTGCTCGAACGCGATCCGGTGAGCGGCGCCAAGCTCGATTACCTGAAGACCGCGCAGCTGCTGGAGACCATCCGCGAGCGCTTCACGCAGCCGCGCCTCTACCGCTACCGGCTCAAGCACGAACTCGGCGCGCTGAAGGCCGGCACCGTGGTCGGCAGCGCCTATCACGCGCCGCGCGCCTGGTCGTTTCCGCTGCAGCGCATCGACACCGATCCGGCGCTCGCCGCCGACGGCGCCGCGCCGCCGGTCGTGCGCGGCTACCAGGTCGAGATCGAGGCCGTCGACAACCCGGACTACAACCCGGACGTCGACATTCACATCATCGGCTTCAGCAAGGCGGTCGGCGACATCGCCGACAGCGCGATCGAAGTGTTCAGCTTCTTCGGCCTGACCGTGTTCCTGGTCTGGCTGCTGCTGTGGCGCTACTGCGGTTCGCCGAAGGTCGCGCTGCTGCCGCTGGCCTGCGGCATTCTCGCGGTGATCTGGGAGCTCGGCCTGCTGCATCTGGTCGGCCTCGCGCTCGATCCGTTCGCGGTGCTGATGCCGTTCATCGTGCTGGCGATCAGCACCTCGCACGGCATCCAGATCACCAGCTTCTGGCTCAACGAGATCGCCGACAACGGCCTGTCCTCGTTCGACGCCGCGCAGGCCACCTATCGGCGCCTCGTCATTCCGGGCCTGTCGGCGCTGGCGACCAACTTCGTCGGCTTCGGCACCATCCTGCTGATCCCGATCGACATCATCCGCGAGATGGCGATCAACGCCATGCTCGGCCTGCTGGCGATCGTGCTGTGCAAGAAGATGCTGCTGCCGTGCCTGCTGAGCTTCGCCTCGCTGAAGGACCCGGTCGCCTTCCGCGCCCACCAGCAGCGCCGCGACCGCCACCTCGCGCCGGTCTGGCACGCGCTGTCCGGCATCACGCGCAAGCCGGTCGCCGCGGTGGTGCTGCTGTCGGCCGCGCTGCTGTGGGGCTGGGGCGCGTGGGTCTCGCAGGACCTGAAGATCGGCGAGCTGCATGACGGCGTGCCGGAGCTGCGCCCCGACTCGCGCTACAACCGCGACTCGGCGCAGATCGTCCACGACTTCTCGATCGGCGTCGACGTGCTGAAGATCGTCGCCGAGGGCAAGGCCGACGGCTGTATCGACCACTCGATCGTCTCGCTCGTCGACCGTTTCGCGTGGCGCATGGAGAACACCGCCGGCGTGCAGTCGACGCTGTCACTGCCGAAACTGCAGCAGAAGGTCTACAACAGCTACAACGAGAGCAATCCGAAGTTCGACACGCTGCCGCGCGAGAGCGGCGCGCTGGTCATCACCGTGCAGCCGTTTCCGAGCTCGACCGGCCTGCTCAACGAGGACTGCAGCGCGCTGCCGGTGCTGGTCTTCACCAAGGACCACAAGGCCGAGACGATCGACGCGATCGTCGCCGAAGTGCAGCGCTTCATCGCCGAGCAGCCCAAAGACGCGCCGGTGAAGCTGCGCCTGGCGACCGGCAACGTCGGCGTCATGGCCGCCGCCAACGACGTCATCAAGGACACCGAGTACCGCGTGCTGCTGTGGCTGTTCGTCGGCATCGGCGTCTGCGTGCTGGCCTCGTTCCGCAGCTTCGCCGGCCTGGTCTGCGTGCTGGTGCCGCTGGCGCTCGTGCACATCGTCTCGTACGCGGTGATGGTCTACCTGCAGATCGGCGTGAAGATCTCCAACCTCGCGGTCGCCGCGTTCGCCGCCGGCATCGGCGTCGACTACGGCATCTACATCTACAGCGTGCTCGAGGAGAACGTGCTCAACAAGGGCATGACGCTGCGGCGCGCCTACGAGAACACCCTGCACCAGACCGGCAAGGCGGTGGTGTTCACGGCGCTGACGCTGGCGGCGACGGTCTGCACCTGGATGTTCTCGGACCTGCAGTTCCAGGTCGACATGGGCATCCTGCTGACGATGATGTTCGTCGCCAACGCGGTGGCCGCCGTGGTCCTGCTGCCGGCCTTCGCCGCCTTCCTGCTCAAGCCCAAACCCGCCGCGGTCGCCGAGACCGCTGCGGTCGCCGCCGCGCCCGTCGCCGGCCCGACGATTTGACCGGCATCGCGCAAGCGAGCCCATGACATGGAGAGAGAAATGAGGAAAAAACTGATGGCGGCGATGGTGGCGATGGTGTTCGCGCCACTGCCGCTGTGGGCGAAGGTGTCCGCCGACGAGGCCGCGCGCCTCGGCAAGGATCTGACGCCGGTCGGCGCCGAGCGCGCCGGCAACAAGGACGGCACGATTCCCGAGTGGACGCCGGCCAAGCAGTCCGGCGCCCTCAAGGGCGAGTATCCGAGCGACGCGCAGCTCGAAGCCGAGCAGCCGCTGTTCACGATCGACGCCAAGAACATGGCGCAGTACGAAGGCAAGCTCACCGAAGGCCACAAGGAGCTGCTCAAGCGCTTTCCGGCCACCTACAAGATGAACGTCTACAAGACGCATCGCAAGGTGAACTTTCCGGACAAGATCCTCGCCGAGACGCAGAAGAACGCGACGCGCGCGGTGCTCGAAGGCGTCGACAACGTCAGCGGCGCCTACGTCGGCTTTCCGTTCCCGATCCCGAAGTCCGGCGCCGAGCCGATCTGGAACCATCGCGTGAAGTGGCGCGGCGACGCCGTGCGCCGCTACAACAACCAGATGATCGTGCAGCAGAGCGGCACGTTCACGCTGACCAAGATCGTCGAGGACGCCAAGTTCTACTACGCGAACCTGTCCGATCCGAACCCGCCCGAACTCAAGCCGGGCGTCGACTTCCTGCGCTACCTCTCGGAGACGATCTCGCCGCCGCGCATCGCCGGCACCTTCATCCTGGTGCACGAGAAGGCCGGCTTCGGCACCGAAGGCCGCGCCGCGTGGCTGTACGCGCCGATCCTCAAGCGCATCCGCCGCGCGCCGGCGGTCTGTTGCGACAACCCCTACGAGGGCACCGACGGCCATCAGTTCTACGACCAGGTCGACATGTACAACGGCGTGCTCGAGCGCTTCACCTGGAAGCTGCTCGGCAAGCGCGAGGTCTACATTCCGTATGACGCGTTCCGCATCGCCGGCAGCAAGACCCGCTACGCCGACATGGCGCGTCCGAACCATCTGAACCAGGACCTGCCGCGCTACGAGCTGCACCGCGTCTGGGTGGTCGAGGCCGACAACAAGCCGGACATGCGCCACACCTTCAAGAAGCGCCGCTTCTACATCGACGAGGACAGCTGGAACATCGTGGCGATCGACAACTACGACCAGCAGGACAAGCTGATGCAGTTCCAGGAGGGCCACCTGGTGCCGTACTACAACATTCTCGGCGCGACCACGCAGCCGGAGGTGATCTATCACCTCAACTCGGGCCGCTACTTCGTCACCGCGATGATCAACGAGGACCAGCCGTACGACACCACGGTCCGCTTCAACGACAGCGCGTTCGACGCCGACACCGTGCAGAAGCGTACGTCCAAGTAGGTCGGTTCATACCGGGAGGGCCGGCGGCGCGTGCGCCGCCGGCCTGAAGGCGGGGGCCCTCGGCAGGGTGCCCCGGGCTTTGTCAGCCTTTTGCGGGGGAGAAAAACATGAAAGCCATTACGGCGACGGCTGCCGCGGCGGCCGGCTTCATCCTGCTCGGCGCGACGCCGGCGCAGGCCGTCGAATTCGACTTCAGCGTCGGCGACACCGATTTCACCGCCGTGCTCAACAACACGGTGACGATGGGCGCGTCGTGGCGCGTCGAGGACCAGGCGCGCTATCTGGTCGGCAAGTCCAGCCTCGATCCGGACGTCTGCGGCGGCTATTACCAGTCCTGCCAGGGCGTGCATCGCGATCAGGTCTATCCGGCGCAGCGCCTGTTCTCGGCGCCGGGCATGGCGTCGATGAACTTCGACGACGGCAACCTCAACTACAACAAGGGTGACGTCACGCAGGCGCCGCTCAAGCTGTCGCAGGACCTCAACATCAAGTTCGGCGATTTCGGCGTGTTCGTGCGCGGCATGGGCATCTACGACTTCGTCAACTACAACCATTTCAAGGAGCGGCACTACAACCGCATCACGGCGGACAACTACACGTCGGTCGGCAGCACCGGCGACGTCGCCGCCAACCGCTACTTCGCGCGCACCTACGGTCCGGGCGCGCGCATGCGCAGCGAGCGCTCGGAGCGCGAGGCCAAGCAGATCGGCCTGCGCTACGACCTGCTCGACGCCAATTTCTACGGCACGCTGCCGTACCTCGACGGCGAGCGCGAGCTGATCTTCCGCGTCGGCCGGCAGACCGTGAACTGGGGCCAGAGCACGGTCGCCGTGATCAACAGCGTCAACCAGGCGCAGCCGGTCAACGCCAACAGCCTTTACCGTCTCGGCTTCGGTCTGCTCGAAGAGCTGTTCGTGCCGGTCGGCATGGTGCGCGCGGCGACCGACGTCGCCGACGGCGTCAGCGTCGAGGGCTACTACCAGTACGAGTGGGAGCCGATCGAGATCCCGACGCCCGGCAGCTACATGTCGTTCGTCGACCTCGGCAATGACAATCTGCGCGGTTCGATCAACGCCGCGTTCGGCGGCTCCGCGGACGATCCGGATCATCGCGGCACCCTGCTCAACAACCCCCTCGGGCTGATCACGCCGACGACGCTGACGATCGACCGCCTGCGCGACAAGAAGGCCAGCGACCAGGGGCAGTGGGGCGTCGCGCTGAAGTACTACGCCGAGTGGCTCAACGACGGTACCGAGCTGAGCCTGTACGCGATGAACTACCACTCGAAGCTGCCGTACGTCAGCTTCTACTCGACCGACGCCAGCTGCGCGCGCCGCGAGGGCAACCGCCTCGGCATCGACGCGACCAACACGCTGGAGTTCCTGCAGGCCTGTCCGAACCTGCCGGTGTCGCAGCCTTCGGCGTCGACGCAGATCCTCGGCGACCTCACGCGGCTGACGCTGGCGCGGCCGGGCATCCTGCCCGAACTCGGCCTGCTGTCGGGCGGCGGCAGCACGGTCGGCGGCCTCGTCAATCTGCTGCTGCCGCGCCCCGGCCTGCCGGAGAGCGACGCCGTGCCGCTCGACACCGCGAAGTTCCGGCTCGAATACCCCGAGAACCTGAAGATGTATGGCTTCAGCTTCACGACCACGGCCGGCGATCTGTCGTTCCAGGGCGAAGTCTCGTATCGGCCGAACGTGCCGCTGCAGGTCGCGCTGGTCGATCTCGCGTTCGCGTCGTTCGGACCGACGCTGACGCGCTGCCACGAGCAGTCGCTCGGCTGCGCCGGCGCCTCGGCCGGCGTCGGCTACGATGCCAACGGCAATTACATCGTCTACGACCAGAACAACTTCGTCGACGCCGCCGGCAACAATCCGTATCCGGACGCGGTCAACCTGATCGTCGGCGCGGCGCCCGGCTCGGCGCGCTCGTTCCCGAACTTCATCATTCCGTACCGCGGCGGCATGGTCGGCGAAAACGCGCCGAATAGCTACATCCGCGGCTGGATCCCGGGAAAGGTCGCGCAGTACAACCTCGGCGCCACGCAGGTGCTCGGCGCGTCCGACAACTGGATCGGTGCCGATCAGGTGATCCTGCTCTACGAACTGGCGGCGACGCACGTGCTGAACATGCCGAAGTTCGATCGCCTGCAGATCGAAGGGCCGATGACGGCGACCACGCACGCCAGCGCCGGCGCCGACGGTAGCGGCGCCGACGGTTCGCGACTGGCCTGCTCGACGAATCCGGCCTGCTCGTACGGACCGGACGGCCTGCGCTTCAATCCGTTCCAGGCGCGGCGCAGCGCCTTCGCCGATCCGTTCTCGTGGGGCTATCGCGTGGTCGGCCGCATCAGTTACGAATCGGTGCTGCCCGGCATCAGCGTGCAGCCGCTGTTCATCTGGCAGCAGGACATCCAGGGCAACTCACCGGGCCCCGCCGGCAACTTCGTCGAAGGCCGCAAGTCGCTGAACCTGCTGCTCGAGACGCGCTACGAGAAGTCCTACTCGTTCACGATCGCCTACAACATGTTCTTCGGCGGCGGGCACAACAATCTCTACGCCGATCGCGACAACCTCGGCTTCTTCGCCAAGTACCAGTTCTAAGGGAGAACCGCCATGCGATTCGTCTTCGGCCTGAGCGCCGCGCTGCTCGCGCTGGGCGCCACCGCGTCACCGCCGGCGCCGGTGCCGTCCGAAATGGCGCCGCGCGCCGCGCACAGCTCGCTCACCGGCATCGCCGTCGCCGGCGAGCAGCTGATCGCGGTCGGCGCGCGCGGCCACATCCTGCGTTCCGGCGATGGCGACCGCTGGGAACAGGTGGCAGCGCCGGTCGACGTGCTGCTGACCGCGGTGCGCTTCGTCGATGCGCGCAACGGCTGGGCCGTCGGCCACGACGCCACCATCCTGCACAGCGACGACGGCGGGCGCAGCTGGCGACTGCAGCACTTCGAGCCGGGCCCGAACGTGCCGCTGCTCGACGTGCTGTTCCTCGATGCGCGCCACGGCTTCGCGGTCGGCGCGTACGGCCTGATGCTGGAGACGCGCGACGGCGGCGCGAGCTGGGAGCGGCGCGAGTCGGCGCTGACCGAGGAAGGGCTGCACTTCAACGCGCTGGCGCGCCTCGGCGACGGCTCGCTGCTGCTGGCCGGCGAGGCCGGCATGCTGGCGCGTTCCGCCGACGACGGCGCCAGCTGGCAGCGTCTGCAGTCGCCGTACGAGAGTTCGCTGTTCGGCGCCTTGCCGAGCGGCGCCCGCGGCGCGGTCGTCGCCGGACTGCGCGGCAACGTGTTCCGCACCGACGACGTCGCCGCCGGCACGTGGACGCGTGTGGCGACCGATTCGCAGCAATCGGTGTTCGGCCTGTCGGCCCTGGCGGACGGCAGCGTCGCGCTGGCCGGCTTCAGCGGCTTCCTGCGCGTGCTCGGCCCGGACGGGCGCGTCGCGCCGCCACGCCCCGACGGCGTGTCGCCCGAGGCGGCGCGCGACAGCGAAAGCAGCACGTTCAGCGGCGTGGTCGCCTGGCGCGATGAGCTGATCACGGTCGGCAGCAGCGGCGTGCAGCGCTGGCGCCGCTAGGAGCCTGGGCGGTAGAAAGCCATGGCGCTACGATTGGGTGATGCCGACGACCTGCCGCCCATACGACCCCGACCCGCTTCTGCTGCTACCCGCGTCACTCAAGGAGTGGCTGCCGGAGCAGCACCTGGCCTATTTCATCGCCGACACCGTGGCCGCGCTGGACCTCAAGGCGTTTCACGCACGCTATGAAGGCGACGGTCGACGGCGGCAGCCGTTCGATCCGTCGATGATGGTCTAAGGTGCTGGTGTATGCCTATGCCAGCGGCGTGTTCTCGTCGCGCAAGATCGCAGGTCGTCTGGAAGAGGACGTGGCGTTTCGCGTCCTGGGCGCGGGGAATTTCCCGGCGCACCGGACGCTGCGCGAGTTTTGCCAGCTGCACCTGGCCGAGTTCTCGGCGTTGTTCGTGCAGATCGTGCAGCTGGCGCGGGAAGCCGGCCTGGTGAAACTGGGCCGGATCGGCATCGACGGCCCCAGGATCAAGGCCAACGCCAGCAAGCGCAAGGCGATGAGCGATGGCCGGATGCTGGAGCAGGAGCGGCGGCTCAAGGCCGAGATCGCGGATCTGATGAAGCAGGCCGAGGCGCAGGACACGCAGGAAGATGCGCAATTCGGTGCGGACCGGCGCGGCGACGAGCTGCCTGACGAGCTGGCGCGCCGCGAGCAGCGACTCAAAGTGATCCAGGCCGCCAAGGCGCGGCTCGAAGCCCGGCAGCACGAGCAGGACCAGAAAGACGGACGCAGCATGGACGACGACGGCCAGACGCGCGGTCCGGGTGGACGCCCCTGCAAGCGCGCCTTCGTGTGCCCGACGACAAGGCGCAGGACAACTTCACCGGTCCGCAGTCGCGGATCATGAAGACGGCCGATGGTTTTCAGCAGGGCTACAACGCCAGGCGGCGGTGGACGAAGACAGCCACCTGATGGTCGCGACGGGGTTGACGGACTGCGCGGCGGACAGCGGGCAACTGCTGCCGATGATCGAGGCGACGACGCGCAACACGGGCGCCGCACCGATGATGACGCTGGCCGACAGCGGCTATGCCAGCGAGGACAACTTCGCGACGCTGGAGGCGCGGCAACTCACGGCGTGCGTGGCGCTGGCGCGTGAAGGCAAGACGTTGCGCCCGGTTGACCCAGAGCACCACCCGGCGACGCAGCGCATGGCCGAGCGCCTGGCCACGCCCGAGGGCAAGGACCACGACCGGCGGGCAAATACATTCCCGAGCCGGTCTTCGGCTGGGTCAAACAGGCGCTGGGCTTTCGGCGATTCAGTGTCCGCGGCCGGGACGCAGTGACCGGAGAGTGGAATCTGGTATGTCTGGCGCTCAACCTGCGGCGGATGCAGCGGCTGGGATGGGTGCCGGCGTAACCGATCAAGGGGGCAACGCGCCACGCACCGCAGGCCGCCAATTCTCGACCCGCTTCGATGCGACTCGTCTGCGCCACGCGCCAGACCGATCGTCGCTTCGCGCGCACTGCCTCGCGCAAATCAAGCTCGGCTGAAATTTTCAGCCGCCCAGGCTCCTGGCGCCAGCGCCAGCGCCAGCGCCGCGTCGCGGTCGCATGCGGAACGTCGGCATGACGAGGCGGAAGTGGCGCGTGATGAACTGCAGCGCGCCCAGCACGGTCGGGCAGCTGAGCATGCCGAAGCCGACGATGCTGTGCGTGCTCGGCGTCAGCAGCCGTCCCATCTCGAAGCCGAGATCGGTGCGCGGGCTGCGCAGGTCGAGCTGCTGCACGAGCCGTTCGACGCGCGAGAAGCGGATCGTCGCGTCGGCCGCCTCCAGTGCCGCCGGCGGCGTCCCGGGCTGGATCAGCAGGTCGGCGATGTCGACGTGGTCGCGCGCCAGCATTTCGGCGAGCCGCAGGTAATACCGCACCGGCACGAGGTAGTCGATCTTCGCCATGGCTGTCGGGTCTTTCCGTGTTGTCGCATTATGACAAGCAAGTGGCGTGAAATGATAAGACCGCGATCGCTGCGCAAGGCAGCATCAAGCCCACTAGCCGATCGCCCGAACCATCGGCGCCGCCGGTCACCCGAAGAACCGGCGCAAGACAACGACAACGCGCGTCTCAGCGCGGCGGTGATTGGAGAGGAGCAGCAGCGATGCATGATTCGAGAAGCGCAGCGATGCATGATTCGAGAAGCGCGTTCGCGCAGGCTTTCGTGCGCCTCACGGAGCCGCTGATATTCAGCCGCCGTTACCTGACGCTGAGCGTGCTCGGCCTGATCACGCTGCTGCTCGCCTGGCAGGCGGCGCATCTGCGGCTCGACACCGGCTTCGAGAAGCAGCTGCCGCTCGGCCATCCCTATATCCAGGTCTACAAGCAGTACGAAAAGGAATTCGGCGGCGCCAACGTGACGCTGGTCGCCATGCGCCAGAAGTCCGGCGACATCTACAACGCCGCGTTCATGCGCACGTTGCGCGCCGCGACCGACGCCGTCTACTTATCGAGACCTTCGCGATGAGCGGCCTGTACGCGGCGTTGTTGACCTGGGCGACGCTGGCCGGATACCTGTGGCCGGCGCTGCGCCTGGTGCTGCTGCCGCAGCGGCTCGCCGTGTTCGTGCTGGCCTGGTCGTTCGACTGGCTGCCGCATCACGGCCTGCGCGACACCGCGCGCAGCAACCGCTATCAGGCGACGCGCAACCGCATCGGCCGCGAACGGCTGCTGAACCCGCTGATGCTGTGGCAGAACTACCACCTCGTCCATCATCTGCATCCGTCGATTCCGTTCTTCACGTACCGCCGCGTGTGGCTGCGCAACGAAGCGCACTACCTGGCGCAGGAGCCGCCGCTGGCGACCGCGTTCGGGCGCACGTTGACGGCGGCGGCGTATCGCCGCGCACGCGGCCTGCCGCCGCCGGCGGTCGCCGGCAGCGGGCGGCGCCTGGAGTTCCACGCGCTGCGCGTGGCGGACCTGCAGCGCCTCACCGACGACAGCGTCGCGATCCGCTTCGCGGTGCCGGACGCGCTGCGCGAGACCTTCCGCTTCGACGCCGGGCAGCACCTGACGCTGCGCGCAGTCATCGACGGCATGAGCTGCCGGCGCAGCCACTCGATCTGTTCGCCGGCGCCGGACGGGGCGCTCGCGTCGCCGTGCGCCGGGTGCCGGACGGCGTCTTCTCCGGCTATGCGCTCGAGCGCCTGCGCGTCGGCGACCGCCTCGACGTGATGCCGCCGAGCGGGCAGTTCCGCACCGCGCTCGGCGCCAGCCGCGCGCGCACGCACGTCGCGATCGCCGCCGGCAGCGGCATCACGCCGATCCTGCCGCTGGCGATGACGACGCTGGCCGCGGAGCCGCGCAGCCGCTTCGTGCTGATCTATGGCAACCGCAGCGCGGCCAGCACGATGTTCCGCGACGAGCTGCGCGAGCTGCAGCAGCAGTATCCGCAGCGTTTCGAACTGCTGCATTGCCTGTCGCGGCCGGCGGCCGGTGACAGCGCCGGACTGCTCGGCGGCGAGATCCATGGCGGGCGCATCGAACCGGCCGCGCTCGCGGCGCTACTCGGCGCGCGCGTCGCACACGGCCCAGGCGAGGTCTGGTGTTGGGACGTGACCTGGTTGCCGACCCCGGTCGTCGGTCGCTGGTTCTGCCTGTACCTGATCCTCGACATCTACAGTCGCAAGATCGTCGGTCATGAGGTTCATGAGGTCGAGGCCGCCGAGCACGCCGCGCATCTGGTCAAGCGCACCGCCCTGGCCGAAGGCGTGCACGTCAGGGAAGACGGTCCGGTCCTGCATGGCGACAACGGCGGCATTCTCAAGGCCACGACCGTGCTGGCGATGCTGCACTGGCACTGGCTCGGGATCGCGCCGTCGTACTCGCGTCCGCGCGTGTCCGGCGACAACGCCTTTGTCGAATCGCTGTTCCGTACCGCCAAGTACCGGCCCGGCTACCCGGCCAACGGCTTCAAGACGCTGGACGATGCTCGGCAGTGGGCCGAGCGCTTCGTGCACTGGTACAACCACGACCGCCGCCACAGCGGCATTCGCTACGTTGCGCCAGCGCAGCGCCACACCGGCCATGACCACGCGCGATCCTGGCCGAGCGGCACGCGCTGTATCAGGCGGCTCGCCAGCGCCATCCCCGGCGCTGGACGACAAGCACGCGGAACTGGACGCCGATCGGTGCCGTCACGCTCAATCCCGAGCGCGATGCTGTCGTGCCGATCATGCTCGCCGATATTCAGGTCGCAGCGTGAAATTTCAGGCAACAACTACCTTGACGCGTACCGCTGTCACGCCAGCATCAAGTGAATCAATCGATTTTCGAGGAGAAAGCAATGGGCAGCATTACCTTTGTCGAACACGATGGCACCGAACACACGGTGGAAATAGAACCGGGCAAGTCCTTGATGCAAACCGCCAAGGACAATGGTGTACCGGGCATCGACGGAGACTGCGGCGGTGAATGTGCCTGCGGCACCTGCCATGTGATCATCGCAGGCGATTGGATCAAGGCCACCGGGGTCGCCAGCGATGGGGAATTGCAGTTGCTGGATATGACCCCGGAGCGTGCCGATACGTCACGGCTGGCCTGCCAGATCAGCACCACTGAAGCGATGAATGGCATGGTCGTGCGTCTGCCTGAATTTCAGATGTAGCCATCCTGGCTACCCCTCCCTCACAGCAGTACGTACCAATCTTTGGAGAAGCACTATGAATATCGTTGATCTGGTGGCAGAGAAAGGCGCTGCATTCGTACCGATGCCTCTGCAAATCAAGGCTGGCCATTTCATCTACAAGGCCAAAACGAAATTGGGCATCTACGCAGAGTTCCCCGAATTCGTTGAAAAGCCGGTGCCTGATGTGGCAACGCTGGCGATAGAAGATATCGATCTCAGCAACCCGTTCCTGTACAGGCAAAATCGTTGGGAGTCCTACTACAAGCGCTTACGCGACGAGTGTCCGGTACATTTCCAGAAAAACAGCCCGTTCGGTCCGTACTGGTCCATTACCCGCTTTGAGGACATCAAGTTCGTGGACAAGCACCACGAGCTGTTTTCCGCGGAGCCGTTTATCGTCATCGGTGAGGCGCCTAAAGAGCTTTACCTTGAGATGTTCATCGCCATGGACCCCCCCAAGCACGATCTACAGCGACAGGCTGTCCAGGAGGTTGTCGCACCGAAGAATCTCAAGGAAATGGAAGGGCTGATTCGTGGCCGCACCCAGGATGTTCTGGATCACCTGCCATTAGGTAAGCCCTTCAACTGGGTGGACGATGTTTCTATAGAGCTGACCGCCAGAATGCTGGCGACGCTGCTCGACTTCCCCTACGAAGAGCGCCGAAAGCTCGTTTACTGGTCCGATCTGGCAGGTGGCGGCGCCGAGATGACGGGCGGGTCGAACGACACCGATGAGCTGTTCAGGGGCATGGCGGATATGGCCAGACACTTTACGCACCTTTGGCGTGTGAAGGAGAAGCAAGCCGCTCGGGGCGAAAGTGGTTTTGACCTGATCAGCCTGATGCAGAGCAATGACAGCACCCGGAATTTGATCGACAAGCCGATGGAATTCCTGGGCAATCTTGTGCTGTTGATCGTTGGTGGCAACGACACCACCCGGAACTCCATGAGCGGGGGTGTCTATGCCATGAATCGGTTTCCGGACGAATTCACCAAACTCAAGAACAACCCCGGTCTGATTCCGAACATGGTGTCGGAAATCATCCGCTGGCAAACGCCGCTGGCCTATATGCGCCGCATTGCGAAAGAGGACGTCGAGCTGAACGGCCAGCGTATCAAGAAGGGCGACAAGGTGGTGATGTGGTACGCCTCCGGCAACCGCGACGAACGTGCATTCGACCAACCGGATCAGTTCATCATTGATCGCGAAGGGGCTCGCAATCACCTGTCCTTTGGCTATGGTATTCACCGCTGCATGGGCAATCGTCTGGCCGAGATGCAGCTACGCATCCTCTGGGAAGAGTTGCTGGCACGTTTCGACAAGATTGAAGTGATCGGCGAACCAGAGCGCGTGCAATCCAACTTCGTGAGAGGCTATTCAAAGATGATGGTCAAACTGACCGCCAACAGGAAGGCGAGGGATGGGCATCGAAGCAGCAAATAGTGGCTCTTCGTCAGAAGCCTGAGGTAGAGAAGGGATAGCCGCCTGCGGCAAGCCCTTGTAGAGCGAAGGTTCTGAGGCTTTCGATGACGAGGACCAATGGGAGCGGCTGTCCCAGCCCAGATTCTTGGGCTACGCGGGCAAGTGGTCAATGCGGTGACGGTGGGTGGCGAGGGCGTGATTCGGGTGAGCTGTCGTCGGGATGCGCGACGGCGTCCGATCGACCCGCGCACGGGACAACGAGGTCGAGCCCATCGCTGGCGACGGCGCACGGTGTGGGACGTGCCGATGGCCGGGCATCGGGTGGCGCTGGACATCGAGTACCTGGAGATTGCCGTCGGCGCGCGCGACCGGCGGGTCGAGCACCTCGACTTCGTAGCACCTGGCCAAGGCGGGCTCGCCGGGGCCCAAGCGCATCGGCATCGACGAGATCTCGATCAAGAAGCGCCACACCTACCGCATCGTGGTCAGCGATCTCGATCGGGGCCGGCCGATCGGGTTCGGCGGCGAGGATCGCTCCGAGGCCAGCATGGCGCAGTTCTACGCCTGGCTGGGCGAGAAGAAGAGCCGCCAGATCCGGCTGGCGCTGATGGACATGTGGAAGCCGTTTCGCAAGGCCACGCAGGCCCACGCGCCGCAGGCGGCGATTCTGTTCGACAAGTTCCACGTCATGCGCCATCTGGGCGAGGCACTCGACCAGGTGCGCAAGGCCGAGTACGCGCGGCTGGAAGATGACCGAGATTCCGTACGGCGCGTGGAGCCTCGCCTTGAGCTCCGACTACGCGCAACGCGCCCGGATCCAGGTCTGGCGCGGCATGGGCGTGCTGACCGGAACCTTGGTGTTCTATGCCGTGCCGTATGCCGCCAAGGCGCTCGGCTTCACGCAAAGCACGGCACTCGACCTGCAGACGCTGTCGCTGACCGCGGTGGTCGTGCTGCTGCTGGTGCCGGTGCTCAACGCCTGGTGCCTGCTCGCGGTGCCCGGTCGCGGCAGCGCGGCGCCGCGCGAGCGCCGCGCGGCGTCGGGTTCGTTGCGCGCGTTCGCGCGCTCGATCGCCGGCAACGCGCCGCTGCTGCGCCTGCTCGTCGCCTACGTCCCGGTTTCGATCTGCTCGGGCATGGCCGGCGGGGTGGTGTACCTGTTCGCCGACGCCTATCTGCGGCAGGGCGAGCATCTGCCGGCGGTGTTCCTCATCACCGTGCCGCTGACCCTGGTCGGACTGCCATTCTGGGGCTGGCTGTGTTCGCGCTACGAGCGGCATCGCATCTGGGCGATGTCGCTGCTGTTCGGCGCCGTGCCTTGCATCGCGCTCGGCTTCGTCGGCCCCGGCCCGCATGCGCTGGCCGGGCTGATGGTCTTCTATCCGCTGACGATGTTCGCGCTCGTCGCCGTCAGCGTCGCCGTGCCGGCGATGACCGGCGACATCGTCGACTACGGGCGGCTGCGCTTCCGGCACGATCGGGCCGGCGTCTATACGGCGCTGTTCGCCTTCCTCAACAAGTCGCTGATGGGCGTGTCCGCCGCGCTCGGCCTGGCGATCGCCGGCTGGTTCGGCTTCGACGCGACGGCGACGACCCATTCCGCCGCCGAGGTCTTCGGGCTGAAGCTGGTCGCCGTCTGGATTCCGGCGCTGAGCCTGATCGCGGCGGCGGCGGTGATCTGGAACTTCCCGCTGCACCGCCAGCGCCTGCGGGTGATCGAGCGCGCGCTCGCGGCGCGGGCCGCCGGCGATGCGCGGCCCGCCTCGCGGCCGCCGACCGATGCGGCCTGAGCGCGTGGCGGACCGCAAGCCCCGTTCGCACGCGCGCCGCGATCCGGACGACTGGAGTCCCTTGCGGCGTCGCGCCGCGCCGCTGCGGGCGCGGATCGCTGTTCGTGTGCTCGCCGTTCTGGCGCGCCTCGTCGTCTGCGGGCTCGATGTCTGCGCCTGGGCGATGCCGGCACGTTTGCTCGCGCCGGTGCGCTGGCCGAAGCCGTCCGGGCCGTATGCGGTCGGCGTGCGCGATCTCGATCGGCCGGCGGCGCGGGTCTGGTATCCCGCCGTGGCCGAGACGCGCGGCACGGCGCCGCTGCTCACGGCGGCGGAAGCGGCGGCGATCCGAACCGGCAGTTCGGGCACGATCCCCGGCGCCATCCTGCGCCAGATGCAAACGGTGCGGACCGCGTCCGTGCCGGACGCGGCGCTGCTGGCGCCCGCCGGGCCGGGCTGGCCTTTGCTGATCTTCTCGCACGGGCTGGGTGGCTACGCGGCGCAGAACACCGCGCTTTGCGAGGAACTGGCGAGCCACGGCTATTTCGTCGTGGCGCTGACGCACGCGACGGGTTCGGCCGCCGCGCGGCAGGCGGACGGTTCTTACCAGGCGCTGCCGCGACAGGATCGGGCGAAGGCGCTCGATCCGTGGCTGTACGTCTGCGCCGGCCGGCGGCGCCGGGCGCGCGACCGGGCGGCGCAGGACGAGGCGTCGCGCTGCCTCGCCCGAATCGAATCGCTGCAGGTCGAGCAGGAACGCTGGGTCGCCGACATCCGGGACGCGCTGGATGGCCTCGCCGGCAGCAATGCGCCTGCGTTCATGCAGCGCCATCGCGGCGCATTCGATCTCGGCCGCGTCGGCCTGATCGGCATGTCGTTTGGCGGATCGGCGAGCGCCGCCGCCGCCTGCGTCGAGCCGCGGATCGGCGCCGTCGTCAACCTCGACGGCGGACAGATCGGTCCGGCGCTGTACGACGCGCAGATTCGCGTGCCGCTGCTCGTCATGCAGTCCGGCGCACAGCGGGCTCCCGACGGCAGCGGTCGCAACGACAGCTTCTATGAACCGATCGACAGCACCGGCCGCAGCGGCACGGTCTTGCGCTTCCGGGTCGAAGGCAGCGCGCATTTGAGCTACAGCGATCTGGTGCTGTTCGGCCGCGGCCTGCTGCGCAGGGCGCTTGGAACGGGAACGGTGACGGGCGAGCGCATGCACAGGCTCGTGGCGGGCGTGGTCCGACCGTTCTGCGATCGTTACGTGAAGGGCGATGCGACGGCGTTCGATCCGCCGGCGCTCGAAGCCGGATGGCCCGAGCTGCACCGCCATCGTCGGTCCGGCTGAACGATGCCCGCCGCCGGCGCGCGACGCGCGGCGGCCTGCTAACGTGTTGGGCCTCGTTCCGGCTGCGAGCGGGCAGCCGGCCTTGGCCATCATCGGGCAGACATGAACTTGAACACGGAGCTGAGGGTCGGCATCGACCTCGGCGGCACCAAGATCGAAGGCGTCGTCATCGGCGCGCAGGGCCGCATCGTCGCGCAGCAGCGCATCGCCACGCCGGCCGGCGATTACGCGGCGACGGTCGACGCGGTCGCGGCGCTGGCGCTGCGGCTCGAAGCGGCGGCCGGCGGTGCGGCGCTGCCGATCGGCGTCGGCACGCCGGGCGCAATGTCGGCGGCGAGCGGACGCATGAAGAACTGCAACTCGACCTGCCTCAACGGCCAGCCGTTGCTCGCCGATCTGGAAGCGCGGCTCGGGCCGCGCGTGCGCATCGCCAATGACGCGGACTGCATGACCCTGTCGGAAGCCAGCGACGGCGCGGCGGCCGGCGCGGAGGTGGTGTTCGGCGCGATCCTCGGCACCGGCGTCGGCGGCGGCATCGTCGTGCGCGGGCAACTGCTGCGCGGCGCCAATGCGATCGCCGGCGAGTGGGGCCACAACCCGCTGCCGTGGCCGCAGCCGGGCGAACTGCCGGGGCTGGCCTGCTACTGCGGACGCAGCGGCTGCATCGAGACCTGGGTATCGGGCCCCGGGCTGGCGGCCGACCACGCGCGCGTCAACGGCGTGGCGCTGCGCGGCGAAGACATCGCCGCCGCCGCTGCGGCCGGCGATGCGGCGGCGGAAGCGACGCTGCAGCGCTACGTGCAGCGCCTCGCGCGCGGACTCGCGCACATCATCAACGTGCTCGATCCGCAGGTGATCGTGCTCGGCGGCGGCCTGTCGCGCCTGCGGCGCCTGTATCGCGAGGTGCCGGAGGCGTGGAAGCCGTGGATCTTCTCCGACGAGGTGCGCACGCGCCTGCTGCCGGCGCAGTACGGCGACGCCAGCGGTGTGCGCGGCGCCGCCTGGCTGTGGCCCGGCGCGGCCTGAACGCCGGCCCCGCTCAGGGCATGGCGCGGCGTTCGGAGTAGGCGATGAAGCCTTTGGCCAGGCGATAGATCCACCACACCCACAGGCCGAACAGCAGCGCGAAACCGATCAGCACGAAGCAGAGCAGCCCGAAGACGATGCCCCACAGCAACGTCCACCAGAAGGTGCGGATCAGGTAGCGATGATGGCTGCGGATGAACGCGTTGCGCGTCTCCGAGACCTTGATGTAGCTGATGACGAGACTCGCCACCGAGGCGAGAAAGCCGGTGAACGGCGAGACCGCCTGCAGGATGTAGGCAACCAGCAGCGTGGTGCGTTCGTTCTCGCTCGCGTCCTGGCCGTCGCCGCCTTGCTGCGGGTATTCCATCGTCTCGTCGCTCGTCGCTCGTTGTTGTCGGCCCGGCCGCTCCGGTCCGCGCCGATCGCCGTATGCCTTGGATGGCGCGGCCGCGGCTCCGGTTGCAAGCGACCACGAAAAAGGCGGCCGGCGCTCGCGCCGGCCGCCTCGTGACGCGGTCCGCGGGCCTTACTTGTAGGCCTTGATGCCGTTGGCGATTTCCTCGCGTGCGGCGGCGGCGTCGCGCCAGCCGGCGACCTTCACCCACTTGCCCTTCTCGAGCTCCTTGTAGTGCTCGTAGAAGTGCTGGATTTCGTTCTTGAGGCGCTCCGGCACGTCGGCCAGATCCTTCATCGACGAGTAGTAGTGGTTGCTGACCTTGTCGGTCGGCACCGCCAGCAGCTTGGCGTCCGAGCCCTTCTCATCGGTGGTGTCGAGCACGGCGACGGCGCGGCACTTGATGACCGAGCCGGCGATGATCGGGTGCGGCGTCAGCACCAGCACGTCGACCGGGTCGCCGTCGCCGCCGAGGGTCTTCGGCACGTAGCCGTAGTTGGCCGGATAGTTCATCGCCACGTTCATGAAGCGATCGACCATCAGCAGGCCGGACTCCTTGTCCACTTCGTACTTCACCGGCGGGCCGTAGGCGGCGATTTCGATGACGACGTAGAACTCGTCCGGCGCCTTGTCGCCCGGACCCAGTGTTTCAAAACCCATGTGCGCGTTCCCTAGAGCTTGGTGATCGGATCCGAGCGCGAGCAGGCCTGTCGCGAAATCGGAACGGCGATTCTAACAAATGCAAAATGCTGGCAATTGCAAGGTTTGACGCACCGGAACCCAGCGGTTACTTTTGCCTGCCCGCGCGCCGCCCCCCTACGGCGGACAGGCGCGCGTACCAAGCATAGACAGGGTCACTCCAAAGATGAGAATCGTATTGCTGGGCGCACCGGGCTCGGGCAAGGGCACGCAGGGCGAAAAACTGGTCGCGCATTTCGGCATTCCCAAGATTTCGACCGGCGACGCGCTGCGCGCCGCGGTCGCCGCCGGCACCGAGCTCGGCAAGAAGGCCAAGGCGACGATGGACGCCGGCCAGCTGGTCGCCAATGAAATCGTCATCGGCATCGTCGAGGAGCGCCTCGGCCAGCCGGATGCGCGCAAGGGCTTCATCCTCGACGGCTTCCCGCGCAACACCGCGCAGGCCGAAGTGCTCGACGCGATGCTGGCGCGCCTCGGCCAGCCGGCGATCGACAAGGCCGTGCATCTGGCCGTCACCGACGAGGAGATCATCAAGCGCCTGCTCGATCGCGCCGAGAAGGAAGGCCGCGCCGAC
This sequence comes from Solimonas variicoloris DSM 15731, assembly GCF_000382285.1. GTDB lineage: Bacteria > Pseudomonadota > Gammaproteobacteria > Nevskiales > Nevskiaceae > Solimonas > Solimonas variicoloris. Next base: position 120,074 of record NZ_KB907929.1, read on the forward strand.
GACAAGGAAGACGTGATCCGCAACCGCATCAAGGTCTACAACGCCGAGACGCATCCGCTGCTCGACTACTACGAAAAGCAGGGCAAGCTCGTCACCGTGCCGGGTGTCGGCGGCCTCGAGGAAATCTTCGCGCGCATCGTCGGCGTGCTGAAGTAAGCCTTGGCGTTGCAGCAAAAAGGCCCGCATTGCGGGCCTTTTTGCTGGACGGGAATTTTCCGCAAGGACGCGCCTAGAAAAACTGCCGCAGCAGGTCGTCGCCGCACACTTCGAGACGCCAGCCGGCGAGCACCGGCACCTGTGCGGTCTCGCCGCGGCGCAGCAGTTCGACGAGGTCGGCGCGCGGCGCCAGATAACCGGGCGGCAGGCTGAGCTGCGCGGCGCGTGCCTGCACCGCGGTCTGGATCTCGCGCAGGCGCGCCTTCTGCTCGGCGCTGAGTTCTTCGTCGGCGTAGCGACGGCGCGCCGGCTCGTCGCGCGCCTCGGCGATCAGTGCCAGCAGCTGCGGGCCGTGCCGCTCCAGCGTCTTCGCCGGCAGCACGCCGAGCGCTTCGAGCTGACCCATCGACAGCGGCTGGCGTTCGGCCAGGCGGTAGACGGCATCGTCGTCGAGGATCCATTTGCGCGGCCGGTCGCGCTTCTGCGCTTCCGTCTCGCGCCACGCGGCCAGGCGTGCGGCGACGGTCTGTTCGGGAGCGCCCATGCGCGCCAGGCCGCGCAGGCGCTCCCAGGCATCCTCGGGGCGCGTCTCGTAGGTCTCCGGCTTCGACAGGCGCGCGCAGTCCTCGGCGAGCCAGCCGAGCCGGCCGCGCGCGGCCAGATCGTCCTGCAGGCGCGGGAAGATCGTCGCCAGATGCTCGACGTCGGCGGCGGCGTAGGCGAGCTCGGCTTCGCTCAGCGGGCGCCGCGCCCAGTCGGTGCGCGACAGGCTCTTGTCGAGCGTGATGCCGAGCGTGCGTTCGATCAGGCCGGCATAGCCGATCTGGTCGCCGATGCCGAGCAGGGTCGCGGCGATCTGCGTGTCGAACAGTGGCTGCGGGCACTGCCGGCGCAGCTGCACGAGGATCTCCAGATCCTGCGCGGCGGCGTGGAAGACCTTGATCGAGCCGGGCGCGTACAGCACGTCGAGCAGCGGCTCGAGCGAGGGCAGGGCCAGGGTGTCGACGCAGACGGCGTGTGCGCCGTCGCCGATCTGGATCAGGCACAGCTTCGGGTAGTAGGTGTCGACGCGGATGAATTCGGTGTCGACGGTGAGCCAGGTGCGGTGCGCCCAGCGTTCGAGGTGGGGCGCGAGGGCCTCGGGAGTTTGGATCAGCTCGGTCATGTCGTGTCGTGGTCGCGCGCGGACGGTTGGTCCGCGCGGCGCGGTGCAGACCACTAGAATATCGGCCTTCGTCACCCGCCGACCAGCCATGCTCGCTTCCATCGTCAACGCCACCCTGCGCATCCTCACTTTCCGCGCCGGTCCGCAGGACTTTCCATACGACCCGAAGCTGACGGCGCCGCTGGTGCTGCTGGCGGCGCTCGCCACCGGCCTGCAGGCGATGCCGCTGCTGCCGTTTGCCGGCGCCGTCGCGGCGGCAATCGCCACGGTCGCGGCGCTGGCCATGGCCACGCGCTTCGTGCTGCGCATGCGCCAGCTCGACGCGCGTTTCCACCAGACCTTCGCTGCGCTGCTCGCGACCAACGCGGTGCTGACGCTGCTGATCGTGCCGTTCGCATCGCAGCTGGCGCCGGCGCTGCACGAGATTTCCGCGAACCCGGCGCTGATCGAGCATCCCGAGCAGATGAAGGCGACGCTGCCGCTGGGCGTGACCTTCCTGATGCTGCTGCTGTCGTTCTGGAGCCTGCTGGTCAACGCCTCGATCTTCCGCCACGCGCTCAATGCGACCTACTTCGTCGGCCTGATGATCGCGTTCGGCGTCGCGCTGACGCTGCAGGTCTTCGTCAACGTCATCGTCAGCCTCGTGGTCGGCACGAGCGCCACCTGAGTCCGCCATGCATCTGCACATTCTCGGCATCTGCGGCACGTTCATGGCCGGCATCGCGGCGATCGCGCGCGAGGCCGGGCACAAGGTCACCGGCTCCGACGCCAACGCCTGGCCGCCGATGTCGACGCAGCTGGAGGCGCTCGGCATCACCGTGATGCAGGGTTACGAGCCGGCGCACCTGTCGCCGGTGCCGGACATCGTCGTCGTCGGCAACGTCGTCACGCGCGGCAACGCGGCGATGGAATACGTGCTCGACGGCGGCCTGCCGTACACCTCCGGCCCGCAGTGGCTCGCCGAAAACGTGCTCTACGGCCGGCACGTGCTCGCCGTCGCCGGCACGCACGGCAAGACCACGACCACCTCGCTGCTCGCCTGGCTGCTGGAGTACGCGGGCCTGGAGCCGGGCTTTCTGGTCGGCGGCGTGCCGCAGAACTTCGGCATCTCGGCGCGGCTCGGCAAGTCGAAGTATTTCGTCATCGAGGCCGACGAGTACGACACCGCATTCTTCGACAAGCGCAGCAAGTTCGTGCACTACCGGCCGCGCACGGCGATCCTCAACAACCTCGAATACGATCACGCCGACATCTTCCCGGACCTCGCCGCGATCGAGCGCCAGTTCCACCATCTGGTGCGCACCGTGCCGCGTTCCGGGCGGCTGGTCGTCAACGGGCGCAGCGAGGCGCTGACGCGCGTGCTGCAGCAGGGCTGCTGGAGCGAGGTCGTGCGCTTCGACGTGGCGCAAGGCTGGCATGCCGAGGGCGAGCCGCAGGACTACGAGCTGTTCATCGGCGCCAGCGCGCAGGGCCGCGTCAGCTCGCCGCTCGCCGGCCTGCACAACCGCACCAACACGCTGGCCGCGTTCGCCGCCGCGCAGCACGTCGGCGTGCCGCTGTCGACGCTGATCGAGGGCCTGCAATCGTTCCGCAGCGTCAAGCGCCGGCTCGAAGTGGTCGGCGAGGCCGGCGGTGTCACGGTCTACGACGATTTCGCGCACCATCCGACCGCGATCGAAGTGACGATCGACGCGCTGCGCCGCCAGCCGGGCGGGCGCGTGCTCGCGGTGCTGGAGCCGCGTTCGAACACCATGCGTCTCGGCACGCAGGCCGACGAGCTGGCGCACAGCCTGCGCGACGCCGATCTGTGCTTCGTCTACGCGCGTCCGGATCTGAAGTGGGACGCGCCGCGCGCGCTCGAACGCGTCGGCGCGCGCCTGCGCATCGCCACCGAGCTGGACGAGCTGATCGCGCGCATCGCCGCCGAGGCGCGGCCGGGCGATCGCGTGCTGGTCATGAGCAACGGTGACTTCGGCGGCATCCACGGCAAGCTGCTGCAGCGCCTGCGCGCCGGCTGAGCGCCCGTACAGGAGCGCCCGCGCCGGCGGCCGCCAGCTGCCGCTGCTGGCCGACCGCCGCGCCGGGGGATGAGCCCCCGGTGGCGTCCGTCAGCCTGCCGCGTGCAGGACGTGCTCGGCCTGCAGATCGGCGTGGTAGCTGGAGCGCACCATCGGGCCGCTGGCGACGTGCGAGAAGCCCATCTGCTCGCCGACCACGCGCAGACGCTCGAACTCTTCCGGCGTCACGTAGCGCGCCACCGGCAGATGGTTCTTCGACGGCTGCAGATACTGGCCGAGCGTCAGCATGTCGACGCCGTGCGCGCGCAGATCGCGCATCACCTGCTCGATCTCCTCGATCGTCTCGCCGAGGCCCAGCATCAGGCCGGACTTGGTCGGCACGTTCGGGTGCAGGGCCTTGAAGCGCTCGAGCAGGTCGAGCGACCACTCGTAGTCCGAGCCCGGGCGCGCCTGCTTGTAGAGACGCGGGATGGTCTCGAGGTTGTGGTTGAAGACGTCCGGCGGGTTGTCCTTGAAGATGGTCAGCGCCGGGTCCATGCGGCCGCGGAAATCCGGCACCAGCACTTCGATCGTCAGCTGCGGCGAGAGCTTGCGCGATTCGGCGATGCAGGCCGCAAAATGCGCGGCGCCGCCGTCCGGCAGGTCGTCGCGGTCGACCGAGGTGATGACGACGTAGCGCAGGCCCATGTCGCGGATCGTCTCGGCGAGGTGGCGCGGCTCGTCGGCGTCGAGCGGATTCGGCCGGCCGTGGGCGACGTCGCAGAACGGGCAGCGCCGCGTGCAGATGTCGCCCATGATCATGAACGTCGCGGTGCCCTTGCCGAAGCATTCGCCGAGGTTCGGGCAGGAGGCTTCCTCGCAGACCGTATGCAGCTTGGCGTCGCGCAGCACGTTCTTCAGGCGCGCGACTTCCGGCGTGCCCTGGCTCTTGGCGCGGATCCACGTCGGCTTGCGCAGCGGCGCGGCGGTCGCCTCGATCTTGATCGGGATGCGCGCCATCTTGTCGGCGCCGCGCAGCTTCTCGCCCTGGACCACGGGCTTGATCGCCGGCCTGTCGGTCGGCGACGCGGGATTGGAGGGGGTGGCGCTCAAGGGCGACTCCGCGTGAAACGGGGCGGCCATTGTAGCGCCAACCCGCCGGGGCACCGGCCGGGCAGGGCGCCTCAGGCCGCCAGCGCGGCCGGTACCGCCTGGTGCAGGCCCAGTTCGATTTCGATCGCCGTCTGCGCCGCCAGCGCCAGTTCGGCGCGTTCGCGGCCGCGGCTGTCGAGCGGCGGGCAGTAGATCACCTCGACCTCGATGCACGGCTCGCGCAGCACGCGCAGCACGTGGCGCAGCAGATCGTCGTCGCCGATGAACGGCGCGACGCGGCGGCCGTCGGGGGCCGGCAGATAGCGCAGCGCGACCGGCTGCACCGCGCACCTGGCTTCGATCGCCGTCGCCAGCAGGCGGGCGTGGAACGGCAGCACGCGGGTGCCGTCGGTGGTGGTGCCTTCCGGGAACAGCACGACCGCGCCGCCGCTGCGCAGGTAGACGCTGAGGCGATCGAGCAGCGGCCGCGAGCCGCCCTTGCCGCGGCGGATGTAGAAGCTGCCCGCGGCGGTCGCCAGCGAGCCGGCCAGCGGCCAGTTGCGGATCTCGGATTTGGCGATGAAGCGCAGCGGTTCGACCGAGCCCATCAGCGGGATGTCGAGCCAGGACACGTGATTGGCGACCGTCAGGTGCGCGCCTTCGGCCGGCGTGCCGCGGACCGCGATGCGCAGGCCGAGGATGCGCAGCAGGCGACGATGCCACCAGCCGGCCATGCCGAGGCGGTCGAGGCGCTCGCCGATGTCGAGCGCCACCAGCATCGCCATCAGCAGGCCGACGCCGAGGTGTGTGGCGACGCCGGTGCCGCGCCACAGCGTGCGCAGCGTGGCGAGCGATGCGTCGCGCATCAGCCGTGTTCGGGCGCCGGGGCGTCGGCGGCCGCCTGGGTCTGGCCGAGGAAGTGGCGTGCGTAGCGCGGATTCAGGTCGCTGACGTTGAGCAGCATGAACACGTCGACGCAGTTGAAGTCGCGGTCCCAGTAGGCTTCGCCGCAGGCCTTGGCGCCGAGGCTCAGGTAGGCCTTCAGCAGCGGCGGCATGCGCGGCTTCTCGGTGCTGCGGCGGTCGGCCGCCGGCATCGGAATGTACGGCCGCACGCGCTGGCTCTCCGGCGCCATGTACTGCGCGCGGATCTGATCGAGGATGGCGTGCGCCGTCGCACCGCCGTCCTCGAGGCCGATCGAGGCGCAGCCGAACAGGTAGTCGTAGCCGTGATTGACGATGTAGCTGGCGATGCCCTGCCACAGCGTCGCGATCACCGCGCCGTTGCGGTACTCGGCGTCGACGCAGGTGCGGCCGATTTCCATCACGCGGCCCGGCAGCGAATCGAGCATGGCCAGATCGAACTCGCTGGCCGAGTAGAAGCCGCCGGCCGCCGGTGCGCGCTCGCCGGTCAGGATGCGCGTGCAGGCGACGATGCGGCCGCTGTCCACATTGCGCACCGTCAGGTGGCGGCAATGCGGGTCGTACTGGTCGTGGTCGAGGCCGGCTGCGCCGCCGTCGATGTCGGCGCCGAGTTCGCCGGCGAAGATCCGGTAGCGCAGCTTCTGCGTCTCGCGGATTTCCTCGGCCGTTTCGGCGAAACGGACCTCGAAGCGCGCGCGGCGCGGCAGATCACCATCAATGCGTGTCGACATGGGCGTCGTTCCTTTGCGGATGGCGCGCACTCTAGGTAGCGGTGTTTGTTGCCATGTGACGGTGGCATTTCAGAACGATGACGACGTTCGCGCCTGGCCGCGGCGCTGTCGGCCTGCAAGAGGGTTCGGGGTGCGCTGCGGGGAATGGCCATGCGGCGAGCGCTGGCGCTGGGGCTGCCGTGGGGGGTCGGCGGCGGCGCGGCTCGCGAACTTGCGCTTCGCCGATGCTTGCCCGCCGGCCGCAGATGCCGATGCGGCGGAGCTGCGTGTGCGGATGACGATCGCCGCGGACGGTCGTGTGCCGGTCGCGAGCGTGCCGGCGTCCTTCACGCCCGGACGACCGGGGCCCGGTGCCGGCGGCCTGGCGGCGATGGCGCTTCGTGCCGGCCGGCCGGGATCAGCGTCCGGTGCAGCGCGAGGACATCGCCGGCTTTCCCTTCACGTCGGCGGGGCTGCGAAGCGCCGGCCTATCGTCGGGGGCCGGGCCCCGAACACGGGTGCCGCCGCGCCGCGATGGTGAGCCGGGCGACGTGCGCGCCGGCGCGGTGCTGCGCTTCGCGGCGGACGCCCCGGTGCGCGCGCGGCCGGCTGCCGGCCGTGCCGCGTCAATCCGCGGACGGCTTGAACCAGCCCGGATGGGCGTCCGGCGTGGTCCACAGGCGGCGGTGCAGGTGCGACAGCGCGGCAGCGTCGAGCAGCAGGGCATTGCGCTCGGGGTCCTTGAGCGTCGCCGGATCGCGCCGGGCGGCGGCGTCGGCGAGGTTCATCAGCTGCCGCGGCGCGCGCCTGCCGAGCTTGGCGCGGCGGCGGCCGATCAGGCTGAGCAGCGCGTTCGCGGCCGGCTCGCGGGCGGCGCGCACGAAGTCCGGATAGTCCGGCGCGCGGCGCAGGCCGGCCTTCAGCCAGCGCAGTTCGCGCGGCGTGATCGACTCTTCCGGAATCAGGAACAGGCGCTGCTCGCGTGCCCAGCGCCCGAGCGTGGCACGCGAGCTCCACACCGACAGCGGGATGGCGATGACCAGGCTGCCGGCGACCGGCAGCAGCCACCACAGGAACTTCGGATTCAGCCAGTAGACGAGGCCGAGCCAGGCCAGGCCGAGCAGCGTGCCGCCGCCGTGGCGCAGCGCCGCCTGGCTCCACGGCGTGGCCGCATCCTCGCGCGGCGGCGATTTCCACTGCACGGCGATGCCGAGCAGTGCCGAGACCACGTACTGCGTATGGAACAGCATGCGGATCGGCGCCAGCAGCGCCGAGAACAGCATTTCGGCGGCGAGACTCGCCGCCAGGCGCAGGCGGCCGCCGTACGGGCGCACGACTTCGTGGCGCACGATCAGCAGCAGCGCCGACAGGATCTTCGGCAGGAACAGCAGCGTCATGGTGCCGGCGAACAGGCGGATCGCCCATTCCGGATGCCATTCCGGCCAGCTCGGGAACAGCTGGTAGGGCTGCGTGAAGTAGGTCGGCTCCGTCTTCATGAAGACGAACAGCAGCGCCGTCGACAGCGCCAGGAAGATGAACCACAGCGGCGCCGAGAGATACGCCATCACGCCGGTCATGAACACCGCGCGGTGCGCCGGATGCAGGCCCTGGGTGAAGAACAGCTTGAAGTTCTGCAGATTGCCCTGGCACCAGCGCTGGTCGCGCTTGAGCTCGTCGAGCAGGGTCGGCGGCATTTCCTCGTAGCTGCCCGGCAGGTCGTAGGCGATCCACACGCTCCAGCCGGCGCGACGCATCAGCGCGGCCTCGACGAAGTCGTGGGACAGGATCTCGCCCGACAGGCCGCCGCGGCCCGGCAGGCGGCCGAGCGCGCAGTGCTGCATGAACGGCGCGACGCGGATGATCGCGTTGTGGCCCCAGTAATGGCTCTCGCCGAGCTGCCAGAAGTGCAGGCCGGCGGTGAACAGCGGGCCGTAGACGCGCGTCGCGAACTGCTGAATGCGCGAGTACAGGGTCTCGCGGCCGGCCGCTTTCGGCGCGGTCTGGATGATGCCGGCGTTCGGGTTGGCTTCCATCAGCTGCACGAGGCGCTTCAGGCACTCGCCGGACATCACGCTGTCGGCGTCGAGGATGACCATGTGCTGGTACTTGCTGCCCCAGCGCCGGCACCAGTCGGCGACGTTGCCGGACTTCTTCTTGATGCGGTGCATGCGGCGCCGGTAGAAGATGCGCCCGAAGCCGTTGACGGCCCGGCACAGGTGCAGCCAGGCCGCCGCCTCGGCGGCGCGTGCGTCGGCCTTGCCGCTGTCGGACAGGATGTAAAAGTCGAACGAATCGAGCAGCCCGGCGCGGCCGACCGAGTCGTAGGTGGCGCGCAGGCCGGCGAACACGCGGGCGACGTCCTCGTTGCAGATCGGCACGAGGATCGCGGTGTTGCGGCCCGGCGCCAGCGGCGTGTCGGGCGCGGCGGTTGCCGAGATCGAATACTTGTCGCGGCCGGTCAGCAGCACGAAGAAGCCGAACACCGCGGTCCAGAAGCCGGCCGAGATCCACGCGAACAGCACCGCGTACAGCGACAGACTGGCGAGTTCGAGCCAGTGCCGGCCCTTGTACGGCAGCACCGCCGACATCAGGTAGGTCGCGCCGATCGTCTGCGCGACGATCAGCGTCACCAGCAGCAGGCGGCGCAGCGACGCCGAGCCCTGCCAGCGCGTCTGCGCCGGGCCCAGCACCTTGGCCTTCGGCGCTTCGGGCGCGACGCCGCCGCGCGGCGTCAGGCCGGCGCCGCCGCCCTGGGCGCGCCGCGCGAGCCAGCGCCACAGGCGGCGGATCGGGTTGTGGTTCCACGGCACCGGCGCCATCGACGCGCGCAGCAGCGGCGGCGTGGTCGCCAGGCGCGCCCGGTAGTCCGGCGGCTGCAGCACGCTGTCGAGTTCGGCATCGCCGGGCAGCGGCGGCGTCAGGCTCAGCTGGAGGCGGGCGTAGCTCGAATGCAGCGTGGCGAGGTCACCGTCCTCGTCGCGGGTGTCGGCGAGCGCGTTCTGGGCGGCGACGAAGCGCGCGTCGTCGCTCGCCGCCGGGACGCCGTCGGGCGGGGTCGCGAGCGCCGGTTCGACGCGCGCGCGCGCGGCGCGCGGCAGCTCGTCCAGATATTGATCGAGCCGGGACAGGGCCGGCGGCGCGGAAGCCGATGATGGCCCGGACGATGGTCCGGAGCCCGGGGCGGAAACCTGGTTCACGTTATCCCTGAGAAGCGCTGCCCCGGCGCGGGGCTGTCGACGGTTCCGCGCCGACCACGGCGTCGACGCAGGCCGTCGAGTTTAAAGGCAATGCCGGCCGCTGCCGAGCCCCGCCGCGGCGTCGCGCACCGCGCTGAAGCGGCGATGAATCGCCTTGCCGGGCGGCGCCCGGCGTCAGCGCGGTTCCGGCGGCAGGATGTAGGCCCAGGTCTCGGAGATGTTGTCGTCGCCGTTGCGCAGCACCGCGCGCATTTCCAGCGGCTTGGCGTCGTCGGCGCGGCGCACGCGCATGATCACGCGCCAGCCGCCGGTGACGTCGTTGCGGACCAGCTGGCGCTCGAGGATTTCGCCGTTGTCGCTGATCCACAGGCCGGCGACCGGCTTCTGGTCGGGCTTCAGGAATTCGAGTGGGCCGCCCTGGAAGTCGACGATGTAGCGCAGCGAGTTGTCGGTATCGCGGCCGACGCCGCCACGGTCGCGACGGGTCTGCGCGACCCAGGCCAGCGGCGGCCGGGTTTCCTGGTTGGCCTGCCAGAACAGTGTGTATTCGAGATCCATCGTGCCGCCGGCGTGCGGTCCCTGCTCGGGCACCCAGTAGGCGACGACGTTGTCGTTGGTCGCGTCCTTGGTCGGGATCTGCACCAGCTCGACGCGGCCGCGGCCCCAGTCGCCCTTCGGCACCACCCAGACGCTCGGCTTGCGGTCGTAGCGCGTGTCGAGATCCTCGTAGTGCGCGAAGTCGCGGTCGCGCTGCATCAGGCCGAAGCCGCGCGGGCTGCTGGCGCCGAACGAGGTGATCAGCAGGCGCTTGGGATTGACCAGCGGCCGCCAGATCCACTCGCCGTCGGTCTGCACCGACAGGCCCTCGGAATCGTGCACCTCGGGGCGATAGTCGTCGGTCGCCGGCGGCTGGTGCGAGGCGTACAGGAACATGCTGGTCAGCGGCGCGATGCCGAGCTTGCCGACGCCGTCGCGGAAATACAGGCGCGACTTGACCTCGGTGGCGGTGGAGTCGCCGGGGCGGACCTTGAAGCGGTAGGCGCCGGACACGCGGCGCGAATCGAGCAGGGCGTAGATCGTCAGCTCGCGGTCTTCCGGGCGCGGCCATTCGATCCAGAACTCGCGGAACACCGGGAATTCCTCGCCGGACAGCTCGCCGGTGTCGATCGCCAGGCCGCGGGCCGATTCCCCGTAGACCTGGTTCTTGCCGAGCGCACGGAAAAAGCTGGCGCCCTGGAAGGCGATCAGCTCGTCGCGCACGTTCTTGTCGTTGAGCGGGAAGTGCACGCGAAAGCCGGCGAAGCCGAGGTCGCGCAGCTTGTCCGGATCGATGTTGTTGCGGCCGTAGTCGAAGTTCTCGGGCTGGAACGGGATCTTGCGAACGCCGTCGGCGGTGACCAGATTGAGCTTGACGATCTGATTGAAGTACAGGCCCGGGTGATAGAACTGCACCTCGAACGGCAGCTTGTTGCTGCGCCACAGCGCCCGGTCGGCCTTGTAGCGGATTTCCTTGTACTGATCGTAGTTCAGATCGGTCAGCGGCTTCGGCAGCGGCGTGTCGGGGCGCACGTAGGGCTTGCCGGCGAGTTCCTTCGCGCGGCGTGCCACGTCGTTGAAATCGAAGGCCAGGGCCGCCTGGCTGAACGTCGCCAGGATCAGCAAACCACCGAGCAATGCCTTGCGTGCCATCACATTCCGTCGTTCGATTGGGGGGGCGTCTGCGGCGGCGCCGCGGTGGCCTGCTCGAAGAGCGGCCGCATGCGGTTGACCAGCAGGCAGAACAGGTCCGCGGTCCGTTCGGCGTCGTAGATCGCCGAATGCGCCGATTCCGCATCGTAACCGAGCCGCACCGCCTGCAGGGCCCGTGCCAGGACCGTCTGGCCGAGCGCGGCGCCGGCCAGCGTCGCCGTGTCGAACACGCTGAACGGGTGGAACGGGTTGCGCTTGTAGCCGGTGCGGGCGACCGCGGCGTTGATGAAGCCGAGGTCGAAGTGGGCGTTGTGGCCGACCAGGATCGCGCGCGTGCAGCCGTTCTCGGAGACCGCGCGGCGGATCGGCCGGAACACGTGGTCGAGCGCGTCCTTCTCGGCCATCGCCAGGCGCAGCGGGCTGTCGATGCGGATGCCGGTGATTTCCAGCGCGGCCTTCTCGATGTTGGCGCCCGGGAACGGCGTGACGTGCGCGAACGCGGTTTCCCGGCGCACCAGATCGCCGTGCTCGTCGATGCCGAGGATCACCGCGGCGACTTCGAGCAGCGCGTCGGTCTGCGCGTTGAAGCCGCCGGTCTCGACGTCGACCACCACCGGCAGGAAGCCACGGAAACGCTGGCCGATCTTGAATTTCCGCTCGGCGGGTTTGTCGGCGACCGTCTCGCTGCTCGTGGACATCGTGTTCTTTGGGGGCGATAACGCGGATTCAGGTGCCGCTCGCGCCGGCGCGGGCCGGCTGCAGCGGCGCCGTTCGGCACGGCGCGGCGGCGACAGCCGCGGCGGGCATCGGCGGAACGGGCGGCGTCATCGGCTCTCCTCGGCGTGGACCGCGGCTGCGGGGCTGGGCTGCGCATGATACCGGCTTCGTCGCGAGGGCAGGGCGCCCGCGCCCGCAGCGTTGCCGGCCTGAACGGCCGCTGTCGTGGCGTGAAAGTCCTATAATCGCGCCCCGGCCCGGGGCGCCTCACGGCCGCTCCTGTTCCGGATCTCTCGCCTCCCGTTCGTCTGACGACCCATGAGCAAGCAAAGTTCCTCGCGCCGCAAGATCGCGCTCGCCTATTCCGGCGGCCTCGATACCTCCGTCATCCTCAAGTGGCTGCAGGACACCTACGACGCCGAGGTCGTGACCTTCACCGCCGACATCGGCCAGGGCGAGGAGCTCGACCACGTGCGCCCGAAGGCGCAGCAGTTCGGCGTCAAGGAAATCTTCATCGACGATCTGCGCGAGGAATTCGCGCGCGACTTCGTGTTCCCGATGTTCCGCGCCAACGCCCTGTACGAGGGCGAGTACCTGCTCGGCACCTCGATCGCGCGGCCGCTGATCGCCAAGCGTCTGGTCGAGATCGCCCGCGAGACCGGCTGCGACTCGATCAGCCATGGCGCCACCGGCAAGGGCAACGACCAGGTCCGTTTCGAGCTCGGCGCCTACGCGCTGTGGCCGGAGGTCAAGGTCATCGCGCCGTGGCGCGAGTGGGATCTGAACTCGCGCGAGAAGCTGCTCGCCTACGCCGCCCAGCACAACATCCCGATCGCCAAGAAGAAGGACGGCGGCTCGCCGTACTCGATGGATGCCAACGCGCTGCACATCTCTTACGAGGGCGGCGGCCTCGAGGATCCGTGGTGGTCGCCGGACGACAGCATCTGGCGCTGGACCAAGAACCCCGAGGATGCGCCGAACGAGGCGCAGGTCATCACGATCGAGTTCGAGAAGGGCGACGCGGTGGCCGTCGACGGCGTGCGCGGCACGCCGTTCCAGATCCTCGACCGCCTCAACAAGCTCGGCAGCGAACACGGCATCGGCCGTCTCGATCTGGTCGAGAACCGCTACGTCGGCATCAAGAGCCGTGGCTGCTACGAAACGCCGGGCGGCACGATCCTGCTCAAGGCGCACCGCGCGATCGAGTCGCTGACGCTCGACCGCGAGCAGGCGCACCTCAAGGACGAGCTGATGCCGAAGTACGCCAGCCTGATCTACAACGGCTACTGGTGGAGCCCCGAGCGGCGCGCGCTGCAGGCGCTGATCGACAACACCCAGGAGCGCGTCAACGGCGAAGTGCGCCTCAAGCTCTACAAGGGCGCCGTCTACAATCTCGGCCGCCGCTCGAAGGACTCGCTGTTCGACGCCACGCTGTCGACCTTCGAGGACGACCGCGGCGCCTACAACCAGAAGGACGCGGAGGGCTTCATTCGCCTGAATGGCCTGCGCCTGCGCACTGGCGCCAAGCGCGACCAGCGCTGAACGCTGAGGTGCAGCCCCCGGAGCCGACTCGCCTTGCCGTCGATCCCGCGCGGTGCGCGGGTCCCTCGACGGGTGGCTCGCGGCTCTGCTTCATTCGCCTGAATGGCCTGCGCCTGCGGACCGGTGCCAAGCGCGACCCGCGCTGAGTCGCCGGCGAGGCGCGTGGAGCGGTGCCGGATGAATCGGCGCCGCAGGATGTTCAGCTTGTTGGCAACGGCCCGCTTCGCGGGCCGTTCGCTTTTCCGCCCCTTGTTGTCATGACAGACGCCATGCAAATCCTCGAACACGACGGTAGCCGGCTCGCCGACATCGCGGCGCTGTTCACCGCGTCGGTCCATCGTCTCGCGGCCGGCCATTACGATGCCGCGCAGCGCGCCGCGTGGGCCCCGCAGCCACCGGATCCGGCTCACTGGGCGGCGCGGCTGCGGCCGGCGACCACGCTCGTCGCCGACGAGGACGGCGTGCTGCTCGGCTTTCTCGCCTACGAGGCGCGTGGCCATATCGACATGCTGTTCACCTCGCCGCTGGCGCCGCGCCGCGGCGTCGCGACCGGACTCTATGCCGAGGCGGAGCGGCGGCTGCGGGCACTCGGTGTCGCCGAGTTGACGACCGAGGCGAGCCTCGTTGCCGAACCGTTCTTCGCGCGTCAGGGCTTCGCCATCGTCGAGCGGCAGTGCGTCGAGCGCGGCGGCCAGCGCTTCGAGCGTGCGCTGATGCGCAAGCGCCTCGCCGACGAGGCGGCGGACTGAAGGCCGGCGTGTTCAGTTCCGGCGGCGGCGCCGTTGGCGGCTGGCGCGCGCCTGCTCGAAGGTGATGACGCTGAGCTTGCCGTCGGCCTCGACGAAGCAGCGATAGACATCCTCGACGCGCTGCAGGCCGTCCTGATGCAGGCGCCCCATCAGCTCGGCTTCGGTGATCAGTTCGCGGCGCATGGTGCGCCACTCGATCCGGCCGTCGCGGATCAGCACCACCGCGCGCGGCTGCACGAAGCGGCGCACGGCCGGCCAGCGGAACGACGCCCAGTCCAGGCCGAAGTCCCAGAGCACGATGGTGGCAATCAGCACCACGCCTTCGGTGATCGACTGGTAGGCGCCGGCCATGCCGTTCTGCGCGGCGTCGGCGATGATCACCACCACCAGCAAATCGGCGATGTTGAACTGCCCGGCTTCGCGGTGCAGCACGCGCATCAGCACGAACAGGAACAGGTAGATCGCGGTGCCGCGCAGTACGATCTCCGCCAGCGATCCGCCGGGCACGAACAGCGCGTGCCAGTCGATGCTCCACAGCGTGCTCATGGCGTCTTCTCCTGCTTGCCCCGCGGCGGGTCGGCGAGGAAATCGAAGGCGAGGCCCTGCGCGGGGTTCGCGTTGCGGCCGGCGATCGGCAGGCGCAGCTCGATCGGGCCGTACAGCAGGCGCCGCTTGGCGACCTCGAGCCGGTACCAGGCCCGGGCGTGGCCGTCGACCGCCAGATCGGGCAGCGTGCGCGTCAGCCGGCAGGACGGACACAGGGCGTGGTCCTCGCGCGCCGGGATCGCCCAGTTGCAGACATGGGCGGTGCGGTAGTTGCGGCACAGGCGATAGACCGGGCCGCGCCCGGCGCGGGTCGCCACTTTCCAGCGCTCCGCGCCGTCCGCTTCCAGCGCCGCCATGCGGCGGCGATCCGGCTGGAAGGCCTGCGTGCGTCCGCAGTGCGTGCACTGCGAATTCTCGAAGACGATGAGCTGGCCGCAGTGGTCGCAGCGGAAGATCTTCACGACGGCCTCGCGCGCCGGTGATGCCCGCGTCCTGATTAAGGCGGCGGCGATGAACCGGTGCTGTACGGCGGCGGCACCGGCGCGCGGCGCGGGGCCGCAGCGCCGGCGCCGTGCGCGGGGCCGCGCCGGGCTGCTAGAGGCGGAACTGCTCGCCGAGATAGACGCGACGGACCGTCTCGTTGGCCAGCAGTGTGTCCGGCGAGCCCTCGGCGATCACCTGGCCTTCGGCGAGGATGTAGGCGCGCTCGCAGAGCGACAGCGTCTCGCGCACGTTGTGGTCGGTGATCAGCACGCCGATGCCGCGCTGCTTGAGGTGGTGGACGATCTGCTGGATGTCGCCGACCGCGATCGGGTCGACGCCGGCGAACGGTTCGTCGAGCAGGATGAAGCGCGGGTTCGCGGCCAGTGCGCGGGCAATCTCGACGCGCCGGCGCTCGCCGCCGGACAGCGCCTGGCCTTCGGCGTCGCGGATGTGGGTGATGTGCAGCTCGCCGAGCAGGCGTTCGAGCTCCGCCTCGCGGCCGGCGGCATCGAGATCCTGGCGCAGTTCGAGGATCGCCAGGATGTTGTCCCGGACCGACAGCTTGCGGAACACGCTGGCCTCCTGCGGCAGGTAGCCGAGGCCGAGGCGCGCGCGCGCGTGCATCGGCAGCGCGGTGATGTCGCGGCCGTCGAGTTCGATGCGACCGCCGTCGGCCGGGATCAGGCCGACGATCATGTAGAACGAGGTGGTCTTGCCGGCACCGTTCGGGCCGAGCAGGCCGACGATCTCGCCGCTCGACACGCTCAGCGACACATCGCGCACCACGG
The DNA here is from genome assembly GCF_000382285.1 of Solimonas variicoloris DSM 15731. Lineage (GTDB taxonomy): Bacteria > Pseudomonadota > Gammaproteobacteria > Nevskiales > Nevskiaceae > Solimonas > Solimonas variicoloris. The sequence continues at coordinate 135,828 of NZ_KB907929.1, forward strand.
TGCGCTTCTTGAAGCGCTTGATCAGCGCATGGGCCGACAGCGTCGAAGGTCCCTTCATGGGCGCGGGGCCGGGTTCGTGCCGTCGGCCGGCTTCTCGCTCTTCGGCGGCGGTGGCTGGAAGGTGATGGTGACCTGGCCGTTGCCGCCGCTGGCGGCGCGGATGCGGCGCTCCGGCACGACGTAGCCGATCGTCTCGCCGGTCACTTCGTCGTCGCCGCGCTTCAGGTGCGCGCCACCGCTCATGTCGACGGTACCGGTGCGCGAGTCGTAGTGGATTTCCCTGGCCTCGGCATGAACGGCCTGCGCCGCCGGGCCGTCGGCCTTGGGATCGGCGGCGTGGTCGAGCCGCGCCGGCGCGCCGTGGATCCAGGCCTCGAACTGGCCGTCGGCCGCCTGTTTCACGTCCATGCTGTCACCGCGCACGGTCAGCGTGCTGGAGTCCATCGACACGTTGCCGGCGTACTTCATGGTGTTGTTCTGCACCCATTCGGCGCGATCGGCCTTGACCGTGATCGGTCCGCTGGGGCGCAGCTGATCGAGCGCTTCGCGGTTCGTCTTCTTGTCGGCGGCGCTGTCCTGCGCCAGCGCCGGCATGGCGGGCAGCAGCAGCAGCAACAGGCCGGCGACGGCGCTAGCGGCGCGGTGCGTCATAGTGCATCTCCACGTTGCCTTTCATCTGCACGCGCGTGGCGTCGAAGTCGGATTCCCAGCCGCTGGCGGTCGCCGTACGGCCGGGGGCACGCGCCTGCACCGGCAGATCGGAGCGGATGGTCTTCTTCTCCCAGTCGACCCAGACCTCGCGGGCGGCGATCGTCGTCGGCAGGCCGCGGGCCTGGCCGCGCACGTCGACGTCCGGCTCCAGGCGCATGCGCTGTTCGTTGGCCGGTACGATGCCGCGCGGCGCTTGCAGATGCCAGCTGCCCTGCTCGCCGCCGAGGCGGTCGAGCGTGACCGTATCGAGGGTCATCGAGCGGTCCTCGAAGTAATCGATGCGTTGTGCCTGCGCGCGGACCACGGGCTTGCCGTCGGCGCCGTAGCGCGTCCAGACCGCGCCGGCGGCGACGTACTGCGGCACGCGCGCCGATTCCGCGGCTGGCGTCGTCGCCAGCTGACGATCGCGCTTCATGCTGTTCGTCACGATCAGCGCCGCGGCGACGATCAGCGCGAGGAACGGCAGCCAGGCGCGCAGGCGCTTCACGCCAGGCCCTGGGCGTCGAGAATGAGGTCCACGGCCTCGCGCACGGCGCCGCAGCCGCCGTTGTAGCGCGACACCCAGTGCGCGGCGGCGAGCGCCTTCGGATGGGCGTCGGCGACCGACAGCGCCAGCGCCACACGCTGCATCAGCGGCAGATCGGGCACGTCGTCGCCCATGTGCGCGCATTGCTTGTCGCTGAGGCCGAGTTCGTCGCGGATGCGCAGATAAGCCGGCGCCTTGTCCTCGGTATCGAGCGCGATGTGCTTCACGCCGAGCCAGCTCAGGCGCTGGCGCATCGACTCCGACGGCCGGCCGCTGATCACGGCGACGTGCAGGCCGGCCTTCAGCATCATCTTGATGCCGAGGCCGTCGCGCACGTAGTTGGTCTTCGTTTCCTCGCCGTTCGGGCCGATGTAGAGCTTGCCGTCGGTCAGCACGCCGTCGATGTCGAGGAACAGGCAGCGGATGTCGCGGGCGCGCCAGACCAGTTCGCTGGTATCGAGCCGGTTCATGCGCGTGCTCCGCAGCGGCCGGCCATGGCGTCGCGCGCGGCCCGCTGGCGCGCCGTCCCCCTGCGCTTCGTCGCCGCGCGCATCAGACCACCCCCGCGCGCAGCAGGTCGTGCATGTGCACCACGCCTTGCAGGTGGCCGGCTTCGTCCTCGATCAGCAGCGCGGTGATCTTGTACTTCTCCATCAGCGCGACGGCTTCGGCGGCGAGCTGGTCGGCGCGCACGGTCTTGCCGCCCCGGGTCATCACCTGATCGACGCGCGCCTGGCGCACGTCGATGCCCTGGTCGAGCACGCGGCGCAGGTCGCCGTCGGTGAACACGCCGAGCACGCGCTGCTGCTCGTCGACGATCGCGGTCAGGCCGAAGCCCTTGCGCGACATCTCCAGCAGCGCGTCGCTGAGCCGGGTATCCGGGGACACGCGCGGCAGGCGCTCGCCGCCGTGCATGACGTCGGAGACCTTCAGCAGCAGGCGCCGGCCGAGCGAGCCGCCCGGATGCGACATCGCGAAATCTTCCGGCGTGAAGCCGCGCGCTTCGAGCAGCGCGACGGCCAGCGCGTCGCCCATCGCCAGCGTCGCCGTGGTGCTCGCGGTCGGCGCCAGGTTCAGCGGGCAGGCTTCCATCGTCACCGACACGTCGAGGTGCACGTCGGCGGTCGTCGCCAGCGTCGAGCGCGGCTTGCCGGTCATCGCGATCAGCGGTGCCGACATGCGCTTGAACAGCGGCAGCAGGGTGATGATCTCGTTGGTCTCGCCCGAGTACGAGATCGCCAGCACCACGTCCTGGCGCGTGATCATGCCGAGATCGCCGTGGCTGGCTTCGCCCGGATGCACGAAGAACGACGGCGTGCCGGTCGAGGCCAGCGTCGCGGCGATCTTGCTGCCGATGTGGCCCGACTTGCCCATGCCGGTGACGACGATGCGGCCGTTGCAGGCGAGCATCAGCTCGCAGGCGCGCGCGAAGCTCGCATCGACGCGCGGCAGCAGCGCGCTCAGCGCATCGCGTTCGATCTCGAGGGCGCGACGGCCCAGGGCTTGCAGCTTCGCGGCATCCATCCCGGTGGGGTCCAAAAGCGAAAAGGGCGCCCAGTATACCGGCCGCCGCGCGCCGGGCCTTGGGGTCAGGCCGCGCGTATCGCCGCGTAGGCGTCGAGCGCGCGCTGGCGCGAGGCGCCGAGCGCGACGATCGGTTCCGGGTAGTGCTCGTTCAGGCGCACGCCGCCGCGTTCCAGCACGCCGGCCTTGGCCAGCCACGGCGCGTGCGCGGCCTCCGCCGGCAGGCGTGCGAGCTCCGGCAGCCAGCGACGGATGTAGCGCGCGTCCGGGTCGAATTTCTGCGCCTGCAGCAGCGGGTTGAAGATGCGGAAGTACGGCGCGGCGTCGGCGCCGCAGCCGGCCGTCCACTGCCAGCCGAGCGTGTTGTTGGCGAGGTCGGCGTCGAGCAAGGTGTCCCAGAACCAGCGCGCGCCTTCCTGCCACGGAATCAGCAGATTCTTGGTGAGGAACGACGCCACGATCATGCGCACGCGGTTGTGCATCCAGCCGCTCGTCCACAGCTCGCGCATGCCGGCATCGACGATCGGGATGCCGGTGCGGCCGCGCTGCCAGGCGGCGAGGTCGGCGGCGTAGTCGGCGCGCGTCCGCCACGGCAGATGCGCGAATTTTTCCTGCAGTGGCGCCTCGGCCGTGTGCGGAAAATGGAACAGCAGGTGATGCGCGAATTCGCGCCAGCCCAGTTCGCGCAGCACCTGCGCGGCGTCGGCTTCCAGCGTCGCCGTCCCCTGCGCGCGGCGCAGCAGCGCGGCGCGGACCTGTTGCGGCGACAGCTCGCCGAAGTGCAGATGCGGCGACAGCTGCGTGGTGTGGGCCCGGAACGGGAAGTCGCGGCCGCCGCGGTAGTGGCCGAGCGCATTGCGCACGAAGCGGTCGAGCGCGTGCAGCGCACCGGTCTCGCCGGGGCGCCATTGGGCATAGAAGCCGGCGTCCCAGTCCAGCTTCGGCAGCAGCTGCAGCGATTCGAGCGTGTCGCTGTGCAGCTGCGCGGCCGTGCCCTTGAGATGCAGCGGCGCCGGCTCGACCTGCAGCGGCGGCAGTTCGGCGGAAAGCTTGCGCCAGAACGGCGTGAACACGCGGTACGGCTCGCCGCCGGTGGTCTTCAGGTTCCACGGCTCGTGCCACAGCGCGGCGCGGTGGCTGTGCGCGGCGATGCCCTGCTCGCGCAGTGCGGCCTTGATCGCGCGGTCGCGCGCGACGCTCGCCGGTTCGTAGAGGCGGTTCCAGTAGACGGCCTCGGCGCCCGTCTCGGCGAGCAGCGTACGCAGCGCCTGCAGGCTGTCGCCGCGGCGGATCAGCAGCGGCGCACCGCGTTCGGCGAGATCGCCACCGAGCCGCGACAGGCTGTGGTGCAGCCACCAGCGGCTGGCGGCGCCCGGCTTCCAGTCGCGCTCGGCGGCTGGATCGGCGATGTAGACCGGCACGATGCGCTCGTGCCGCGCCAGGGCGGTCTGCAGGGCCGGATTGTCGGTCAGGCGCAGGTCGCGGCGGAACCAGACGAGGGCGGTCGAGGCGGACATTTTCGTATTCTGATCGAGGGTTCGGCGCGCGGGCAGTCCCCGCCGGCACCGTATAATGAGAACCTGCCATGTCTTCCACTCCTGCGACCCACGCCGCCGCGCCCGCCAGCGCGCTCGAGATCCGCGGCATCCGCAAACGCTACGGCTCGCTCGAGGCCTTGCGCGGCGTCAGCTTCGACGTGCGGCGCGGCGAGTTCTTCGGCCTGCTCGGGCCGAACGGCGCCGGCAAGTCGACGCTGATCGGCATCATCTCCGGCCTCGTGCAGGCCGACGAGGGTGGGGTCGCGGTACTCGGCCACGACACGGTTCGCGACTTCCGGGCCGCGCGCCGCCTGCTCGGCGTGGTGCCGCAGGAGCTGGTGTTCGATCCGTTCTTCAAGGTGCGCGACCTGCTGCGCATCCAGGCCGGCTACTACGGCTGCGGCAAGGAAAGCTGGCCGTGGATCGACGAAATGCTCGAACGCCTGGAGCTGGCCGGCAAGGCCGGCAGCTCGATGCGCGCGCTGTCCGGCGGCATGAAGCGGCGCGTGCTGATCGCCCAGGCGCTGGTGCACCGGCCGCCGGTCGTGATCCTCGACGAGCCGACCGCCGGCGTCGACGTCGAACTGCGCCGCACGCTGTGGGCGTTCATGAGCGAGCTGCACCGCCAGGGCACGACGGTGGTGCTGACCACGCACTATCTCGAGGAGGCCCAGGAGCTGTGCTCGCGGATCGCGATCCTCGACCGTGGCAGCGTCGCCGCGATCGAGCCGACGCCGCAGCTGCTGGCGCGCCATCCGTATCGCTTCCTGCGCCTGAAGCTCGCCGACGGCGCGCAATTGCCGGCGGCACTGCGCGAACTGGTGACCGGCGAGGTCGGCGGCGCCTACGAACTCAAGCTGGAGACGGCCAGGCACCCGATCGGCGCGGTGTTCGACGCGCTGCGCACGGCCGGGGTCGCGATCGAGGACGTGCAGACCCGCGAGCCCGATCTCGAGGACATCTTCATCGAGCTGACCGGGCATCCGGCGAAGCTCGCTGCGGGCGGAGCGGCGAAGTGAGGCCCGCCGCCGAGGCGCCGCGCGCCCAGACGCATGCACCGGGAGCCGTCTCGTGACGCCGGACCAGATCGGATTTGTGACCCTTCTGAAGAAGGAAGTGATGCGCTTCTGGTCGGTGCTCGGCCAGACGGTGACGGCGCCGGTCATCACCGCGCTGCTATACCTGCTGGTGTTCGCGCAGGCGATGCAGGGCCGCGCGCCGGTCTATCCGGGCGTCGGCTACACCGAGTTCCTGGTGCCGGGTCTGGTGATGATGACGGTGATCCAGAACGCCTTCGCCAATACTTCGTCGAGCCTGACGCAGTCCAAGATCATGGGCAATCTGGTCTTCCTGCAGATGGCGCCGCTCGGGCCGCTGCAATGGTTCGGCGCCTACATCATCGCCGCGATCGTGCGCTGCATCCTGGTCGCGACGGCGATGCTGCTGGTGACCTGGCCGTTCGTGCATCTGCCGGTGCATGCGCCGCTGGCGCTGGCGGTGATGTTCCTGCTCTCGGCCGGCAGCCTCGCGGTGCTCGGCATGATCGCCGGCATCATCGCCGAGAAGTTCGACCATATCGCCGCGTTCACCAACTTCTTCATCACGCCGCTGTCGTTTCTGTCCGGTGTGTTCTACTCGGTGCACGCGCTGCCGCCGCTGTGGTTCGCGGCCAGTCATCTGAACCCGTTCTTCTACATGATCGACGGCTTCCGCTACGGTTTCTTCGGCCACGCCGACGTGCCGATCTGGCAGAGCCTGCTGTGGAGCACGGGCTTCTTCGGCGTCTGCGCCGCCGTCTGCCTGTGGATGCTGTTCACGGGCTACAAGCTGAAGCGATGAGCGCGCGTGCCGCCGCTCGCCGGGGCGGCGCCGCCCCGGCTTGCCTTGCGCCGCCGCCTATCGCATAAGAAGCGCCATGCCGCCGCCGCAGGTGGCCGGCGCAGGAACTCTCGCAAACATGAACAAAGAACAGATCAAGCAGCTCATCGAAGCCGGCCTGCCGGGCGCGCAGGTCACGGTGCTCGGTGACGACGGTCAGCACTTCGAGGCGACCGTCATCAGCAGCGAGTTCGCTGGCAAGCTGCCCCTCGCCCAGCACCGCATGGTCTACGCGACGCTCGGCGACCGGATGGGCCGCGAGATTCATGCGCTGAAGCTGACGACGCGCGCCGGCTGAGCGCTGCGCGCCGGCGGGGTGCCGGAACGGGCCTGTGTCGGCGAGCTAGCGTAGCCGCGGCGCGCGACTGACCAGTGCGATCAGTTCGCCCTGGCGCCGGGTTCCCGTTTTTTCCAAGGCCCGCTTCAGCTGCGTCTGCACGGTGCTGAGCCTGACGCCGTTCCTTGCCGCGATCATCGGCAGGGTCATGCCTTCGGCCAGGGCCGCCGCCACCCGGGCCTCGCCCTTGGACAGGCCGAACAGCGCGATGAGGGTGTCGGCGAGGTCTGCGGCCTGTGCTGCGGGATCCACCACCAGGATCAGGGCGCCGCGACTCGTCTTTGCGTCGCCCGGGGTGAACGGCGCTATCACCAGCTGCAGCGCTCTCGCCCCGGACGAACGCTGGACCTGCAGCGCCCCGCCGCCCCGCCGTGAGGCGGCACGCGCGACGGCCGCGCGCAGCGCCTCGTGATCGGACTGACGCTCGGCGCGGATCCGGCCTCCCGGTCCCCAGGCAAGGCCATCGCCGCGCGCGAGCAGGGCGGCGGCCTGCGGGCTCGCGTACAAGACCCTGGCGTCGGCTTGCAGCAGCAGGATGGCGACCGGCAGCTGCGCAAACATGGCGTCGGTGGTATCCGCCTTGCGATCCGCCATCGCGATGCGCGCACGCAGCGTCAGCAGCCGTCTGATGTGCGGCAATAGCGCCTGCAATTTCTGCTCTTCGGCGACGTCGAAGGCCGCTTGGTGCAGGCCGCGATGGATCGCCAATCCGACGACGGCCTGGCCGGGCAAGGGCGAAACGGTGCCGATGCAGTGGATCAGGTCGAGGCGGTTCTTCCTGGCGAACTCGTTGTAGCCAAAGCTGCTCATGTACTCGGAGCGGCTCAGATAGCGATCGACGCTGATCGCCGCGCCGCTGGAATAGCGGCTCAGGGCGTGTACCCAGGGGTCGCTGTCGGCGAAATGCCGGGTGTATTCCGCCGCCAGTTCGGCGCCGAAGTGATTGAAGCTGAGCAGTTCGCAGCCGCCGTCCGCATCGTGGCGCTGGATCACGCAGCTATTGCCGCCGACGAAACGGGCGATCCGCCCCGGCAAGGTAGCCAGCACCTCGTCGTCGAGCGCCGCATCGTAGATCGCTTCCAGCAAACTGCCCAGCTCGTCCGTCATGCGTTCCCCCAACGCGTTTCCGGGCCATCCTCGATTGTGATCTTAAGGGCTTGTCCCCTGATTCGGGGATTCAGAACGGCGTGAGCCGCCGCCAGACTGCGTCCGATCGGAACGCCGCGTGGCGGGGATCCGTGCCGCGGCGGTTGCGGGAGGCGGCCGTTGCGCACGGCCGGCGCGCCGGCCGGTGGCAAGAAGATGTACTGGGGACACATGATCAAGAAGAGCACGGGGATCGCCATGCTGCTGGCGATGCTGTCGATCGCGGCCGTCTTGCCTGCCGAGGCCGGCTTCTTCAGTTCGCGATTCGATGACTTCAAGGAGCTGGTGCAGGCCGGCAGGACCGAGGACGCGGCGGCGCTGTATGCGCAGGAACTGGCGTACTTCACGGGCCTGAAGGGCGACAAGCGCCAGTACATCGACGAAGTGCTGGGACAGCGCGACCGGCTCTACGGCGACCGCCTGAATGAAGCGCGTGGCCGCCTGGCGCAGGCGGACGCCGTGCAAGGCCAGATGCTGCGCTGGAAGAGGCTGAAGCAGGAACTGCCCGACGCGCGTGCAGCGCTCGCGTCCGCTGCGAAGCTGTCGGCGCGGGGCACGCTGACGAACGAGGCGATGGGTGCGCTGAGCGCGGACGTCGATCGGATCGCGCGGTCACTGCAGGCAGAAGCGCCGCAGGCCTTGCTCGACTACGGCCTGTTTACCGAGCCTTCGTTCAAGGAGCAGTATCCGGTTGCGGTGCAGTGGGGCGAGTTCAGAACGCTGCCAGCGGCGTTCGAAGAGCAGCTCGCCAAGGCGAGCGCCGTACGTCTGGCCGCTTTCAAGAAGGTCTACGGCGATTCGCTCATTCCCGCGCAGCGTCTCGAGGCGAAGCTCGGCGAATACTATGCCGCTGCTCGCGTCGCCGAGTCCGGCGCCCGTTCGTACATCGCCAAGCTGCTCATCCGCGAGCGCCTCGCCAAGGAGGGCTGGACGCAGGCGGGCATGCCGGGCAAGGGGGTGCTGCTTGCTGCATGGCCGGCGCCCGCGAGCGAAGTCAGCAGCTATCGAGTCGCCCCCCCGACCACGATCGGGTACCAGTCCCTCGATGCGAGGCAGACGCCCGATGCCTTTATCGCCTCGGGCGGCGCGCGGAACTACGAGCTCGTTGTGTTCGTACAGCCAGCGCGCATCCAGATGGAACGGGCCGAGAGCAATCAGCGGCAGGTCGCGTCGCAGTATCAGAGCGGCACCCGGCGCGTCGCGAACCCCGCCTATGCACTGGCGCAGCGGGAACTCGCGAGTGCGCAGTCCGATCTCGCCGACATCCGCCGGGCGGCTGCCAATGCGTCGACCGACTCGAGTTCGACGCTCGGAATCCTGTCGGCGGTGGTCGGCGCCGCTTCGGAGGCGGCCGCCGAAAGCAAGCTGCGTAGCGCGCAAAGCAGGCTGGCCTCCACGCCGCAGCTGATCGAAGAACCCGTGCTGTCCGCGTACAGCTACGCGGCGAAGACCGTGACGGTCAAGCAGTGGGTGCCCAGCCGTTACGCGATCTATGACGCGGGCACCGGCAAGGTCGTGACAGGAACGATCAACAGAAGCTTCGCCAAGACTTTCAACGTCGCCGATGCATTGCGGCCCGACGATCCGAATCGTGCGCTGATCCTGAAAAGCGCACAGACGTCGGCCGACGTCGACGCCTGGGTCAAGGGCGAGATCAGCGAGAAGTACGACGATATCTGGGCCGCGATACTGGCCGACTACAAGAAGAAGAGCCTGGGGATCTGAACATGCGCCGCATCGGAGTGTTGCTGGCCGCCCTCTTTTTGCTTCATTTCGGCGCGCCCGCATGGGCCGACCTGGCCAATTGCGACGGGCCGACGACTCCGGAGGAGGCCGAGCGCAGGGCGATGCTCGATGGCGCCGATCCCTTGGGGACGAATCCCATCTACTCGGCGGCGGACACGCTGCTGGATGCCTGCGAAGCAGCAAAGAAAAAGCTCAATTCCGCGCTTGAATCATTGAGCGGCCCATCGTCATCTTCCGTCGGCACGCCAGCCGAGGACGCGGCGGTGCCGCGCGCCACGCCGGCGAGCCCCGCGCCGCGAGCGCCGATGAGTCGCAACATCGCCATCATCGAGCGCGATCGCGTCGCGGGCATGGATGAAAAGGCCGCCTCGCTCGTGCAGAGCAACTGCGGCGGCTTCGGCTGTTCGCGCTTACTGGAGAGCATGGTCGATCCGGTGATCCGTGAAGCCGAAGCACTGAACGCGAATCCGGAATACCTCGCGCACATGCCCAGGTACAGCCCCATCGCCTCGGTGGAGGCGGCTGCCCGCTTCGGCTGGTCGCGGCAGGATGGCTACTGGGTGCAGGCGCCGCCGCAAGCCAGGCCCGGTTCTGCGAACACCGGCACCCTCGGTGCCTATCTGCTGTCTGCCGATGAGTGCAGGAAGCTGCGCGACACGTTGGATCGTGAGATCAAGGCCAGCGCGGCCAGGGAGCCGGACAATCTTTCCTTCTTCGAGGGCGAGTGTGTGCCGCAGCAGGCGAGCTACGCGGATGATGTGCGGAACTGGCGAGCGCTGCTGGCCCTGGAGGTCAAGAGACCCGGACCTGTCTCGGCATCCGGAGGCGGAACCTTGCTTGCGGCCAACGGAGCTGGGCTGGGTGATGCCCGAGAGGCGGCGATTGTCGTGGTTCCAGACGCCGGGCTGAGGGAATGGAACGAAGGAATTGTTGCCGAGGAGCAGCGGTATCAAGCCGAAATGCTGGCAACAGCTGAGGCCAAGCAAAGAGCCGACGAAGAAAAGAAGCGAGCGGAGGCCGATGCAGCTCGACAACGGCAAGCCACTATGGCGGAAGCCGAGCGCGATGCGGCTCGTAAGGGTTGGGTACTGCCGTCGGACTGCCAGGCCGAACAGGCTGCCGTGCGTCAATTCCAAGACGATGATCGAACCGGCAACGATACCGAGCAATCAATTGCGGCCGCATTGAAGCACCCTTGGGTATATCGCTGGGGAGGAAAGAACGGCGAGATGACCGTTACCGAACTTCAGGAAAGTGAACAGGAGTATTTGCGTTCCATCGAGAGTGATGAGAAGCGCGTCGCCAGATGTCGCACGGTGACGGGTCTAGACCGGATCGGATGCCCCACGGAAGAGACTTCCAGTATTCGATTGAACCGGCTCACGGCTTGCGCTTATCGAACGGCCGCCGCGAGGAGGAGCGGGAGCGTGCTTTCCGGAGCATCTGCAGTATCGACAACTCAGTCGTCGGCCGATGCCAGCTGCGAAGCGAAAATCAAGGCAATAGACGATCAGGTCGGCGGAGCTGTCTCACGGTGCGGGGAGTCCGCGACATGCAATTTCCAGGCTGCCATGTGGGGCCTGAGTCAGCAGATCGGCGCGATTGAACGCTACTGCCCCAGCGGCAAATTCGCCGCCAAACTGTCCGAGGCGAAGGCGCAGCTGGAGGGCATCACGGCCAACTGCAACCAGATCCAAAGCGGGGGCGGCCGCTGCTCGCCGAGGCTCTGAGCCGGGTGCTACTGCGGAGCGGCGCGCTGTCAAGGCGCCATGCCGCCTGCAGCGGCGGGGCTACTGCCCTGCCGCCAAAAGCGGGACAATGGGCGCATGGACAAATTCATCATCGCCGGCAACGGCCCGCTGCACGGCGAAATCGACGCTTCCGGCGCCAAGAACGCCGCCCTTCCGATTCTTTGCGCGTCACTGCTGTCCGACGAGCCGCTGCACGTGAGCAACGTGCCGAAGCTGTGGGACGTCAACACCACGCGCAAGCTGCTGCTGCAGATGGGCTGCGCGGTCGAGCAGCCGACGCCGCACGAAATGGTCATCGACGCCAAGCCGATCACCACCTGCGTCGCCCCGTACGAGCTGGTCAAGACCATGCGCGCGTCGATCCTCGTGCTCGGCCCGCTGGTCGCGGCGCGCGGCGAGGCACACGTTTCGCTGCCCGGCGGCTGCGCGATCGGCGCGCGCCCGGTGAACCTGCACCTGATGGGCCTCGAGGCGATGGGCGCCGAGATCAAGCTCGAGGGCGGTTTCATCCACGCCTACGCCAGGAAGCTGAAAGGCGCGCGCATCGTTTTCGACACGGTCACCGTCACCGGCACCGAGAACCTGATGATGGCGGCGACGCTGGCCGAGGGCGAGACGGTGCTCGAGAACGCCGCGCGCGAGCCGGAAGTCGTCGATCTGGCGCGCTGCCTGCGTGCGATGGGCGCGCGGATCTCCGGCGAGGGCACGACGACGATTCGCGTGCAGGGCGTCGCCGCGTTGCATGCGGCGCAGCACTCGGTGCTGCCGGACCGCATCGAGACCGGCAGCTACCTCGTTGCCGGTGCCGCGACGCGCGGTCGCGTGCGCGTCAACAAGACCGATCCGGCGATGCTCGATGCGGTGCTCGTCAAGCTGCAGCAGGCCGGCGGCAAGATTGCGACCGGCCCCGACTTCATCGAGGTCGACATGCAGGGCAAGCGCCCGCTCGCGGTCAATATTCACACCATGCCGCACCCCGGCTTTCCGACCGACATGCAGGCGCAGATGATGGCGCTGAACTGTCTGGCCGAAGGCGTCGGCGTGATCAAGGAAACGATCTTCGAGAACCGCTTCATGCACGCGCAGGAGCTGCTGCGTCTGGGCGCCGACATTCGCATCGAGGGCAACACCGCCGTGATCACCGGCAAGGAGCGCCTGCAGGCGGCGCCGATCATGGCGACCGACCTGCGCGCTTCGGCCTCGCTGGTGATCGCCGCGCTGGCGGCCGACGGCGAGACCTTCATCGACCGCATCTACCACATGGATCGCGGCTACGAGGACATCGAAGGCAAGTTCGCCGCGCTTGGTGCCAGGATCAAGCGCGTCGCCAAGCTGATGTAGCCTGCGCAACCGGAGAACGAGGCAATGGCCGAACCCACCAAGAAGCTGGCGGTGCTGATCGACGCCGACAACACCCAGCCGGCGATCGCCGCCCCGCTGCTCGACGAGGTCGCCAAGTACGGCGTCGCTTCCGTCAAGCGCATCTACGGCGACTGGACGACCGACAATCTTCGCGGCTGGAAGAAGGTGCTCGTCGATCTGGCGATGCAGCCGATCCAGCAGTTCAGCTACACGACCGGCAAGAACGCGACCGACAGCCGCATGATCATCGACGCGATGGATCTGCTGTACTCCGATCGCTTCGACGGCTTCTGCCTGGTCTCCAGCGACAGCGATTTCACCGGCCTGGCCTCGCGCCTGCGTGAAGCCGGCCTGACGGTGTACGGCTTCGGCGAACGCAAGACGCCGACCTCGCTGGTCTCCGCCTGCGACAAGTTCATCTATCTCGACGTGCTGCGCGGCGCGACCAGGAAGCCGGCGAAGCCTGCCGCCAAGGCCGCACCCGCCGAACCCGTGCCGGTCAAGGACGCATCCGCCAAGGCCACGCCGGCACGCAAGAAGGCCAAGCCCGCCGAGACCGCGGCGGCGCCGGTGGCGGCAGTGGCAGCGGTGGTGCCGGCGGCGGAGGCGGCGACCGAACCGGAGCGCACGCCGGAAGCGCGCGCCGAGAAGGTCGATCCGAAATCCGATGCGGAACTGCAGGACCTGCTGGCGCAGGCGATCGACGACGCCGCCGACGACGACGGCTGGGCGGCGCTCGGCGCGGTTGGCAACCTGATCGCCAAGCGCAAGGCGGACTTCGACTCGCGCAACTACGGCTACAAGAAGCTCAGCGATCTGGTCCGGGCCGTCGAGCGCTTCGAGATCGACGAGCGCAAGTCGGCGGACGGCAAGCAGAAGACCGTCTACCTGCGCGATCCGCGCGCCGGCGGCTGAGGTCCAGCGCCGGTCCGTGCGGACGGTCGCCCGGCGGGCCGGGTACAATCGCGCCCCCTGAGTGTTTTCCCTAGGCTCCTAGGCGCGATGACTGCCCTGACCCTGGCCCTGTCGAAGGGCCGAATCCTCGAAGAAAGCCTGCCGCTGCTGGCCCGCATCGGCCTCGATCCGGCCGGCGACATCGACCGTCTGCTGCGCGTGCCATCGCGCACGCCGGGCGTGTCGCTGCTGATCATCCGCCCGGCCGACGTGCCGACCTACGTCGAGCACGGCGCCGCCGACCTCGGCATCGTCGGCAAGGACGTGCTGATGGAGAACGGCAGCACCGAGCTCTACGAGCCGCTCGATCTCGACATCGCCAAGTGCCGGCTGTCGGTCGCGGCGAAGAAGGATGCCGCGCCGCGCGATCCGCGCCGGCGCCTGCGCGTCGCCACCAAGTATCCGGAAATCGCCAGCCGCCACTTCGCCGACAAGGGCGAGCAGGTCGAGATCATCAAGCTGTACGGCTCGATGGAACTGGCGCCGCTGGTCGGCCTCGCCGACGTCATCGTCGATCTGGTCGCGACCGGCGGCACGCTGCGCGCGAACGGGCTGGTCGAAACCGAGATCATCTGCCAGGTCAGCTCGCGGCTGGTCGTCAACAAGGCGGCGCTGAAGACCAAGAACGCGGCGATCACGGCCCTGCTCGAACAGATTCGGGCCGCGCAGCGGCGCAAGGCGGCGTGATGGGCGGCCAGCCCCTCGCGATCCAGCGGCTCGACAGCCGCGACGCCGGTTTCGACGTCCAGCTGGCGGCGCTGCTCGATCGTGCGCCGGAGACCAGTCCCGAGGTCACGCGCGTGGTCGACGGCATCGTCGCCGACATTCGTGCGCGCGGCGATGCGGCGCTGCTCGAACTGAGCAATCGCTTCGACCGCCGCACGCTGACCAGCGCCGCCGAGCTCGAAGTGCCGAAGGCGCAGTGGGCCGCCGCCTGGGACGCGCAGCCGGCCGATCTGCGCGCCGCACTCGAAGCCGCCGCTGCGCGCATCCGCGCCTACGCCGAGTACCAGAAGCTGGCGCCGTTCTCGTTCGTCGACGAACTCGGCAACACGCTCGGCCAGGAAGTGCGCGCGCTCGAGCGCGTCGGCATTTACGTGCCGGGCGGCAAGGCTGCGTATCCGTCGTCGGTGCTGATGAACGCGATTCCGGCCAAGGTCGCCGGGGTCGACGAGATCGTCATGGTGGTTCCCGCGCCGGGCGGCGAACTGAATCCGGTCGTGCTCGCCGCCGCGCACCTCGCCGGCGTCGACCGCATCTTCACGATCGGCGGCGCGCAGGCCGTCGCCGCGCTGGCCTACGGCACGGCCACCATTCCAGCCGTCGACAAGATCGTCGGTCCCGGCAACGCCTACGTGGCCGCCGCCAAGCGCGCGGTGTTCGGCCGCGTCGGCATCGATTCGATCGCCGGCCCGAGCGAGATCGTCGTCGTCAGCGACGGCGGCTCGGATCCGCGCTGGATGGCGATGGACCTGTTCTCGCAGGCCGAGCACGGCGAGGATTCGGAAGCGATCCTGATCTCGCCGGACGCGGCCTTCCTCGATTGCGTCGCCGCGGCGATGGCCGAGCGTGTGACCAGCCTGCCGCGCGAGACGATCGTGCGCACCTCGATCGCCGCCCGCGGCGCGCTGATCCTCGTGCGCGATCTCGACGAGGCCTGCGCGGTGTCGAATCGCATCGCGCCGGAGCACCTCGAACTCGCCGTCGAGGCGCCGCGCGCGCTGATCGGCAAGGTCCGCCACGCCGGCGCGATCTTCGTCGGTCGCCACACGCCGGAGGCCTTCGGCGACTACTGCGCCGGCCCGAACCACGTGCTGCCGACCTCGCGTGCCGCGCGCTTCAGCAATCCGCTCGGCGTCTACGAGTTCCAGAAGCGCAGCAGCCTGATCGAGTGCAGTGCCGAGGGCGCCAGGCCGCTCGCGCAGATCGCCGGCCGCATCGCCGACGCCGAAGGGCTGCAGGCGCACGCGCAGAGCGCGCGGGATCGAAGCTAGCAGGAAGCGACTGCAGATCGCGGGACTCGGCGGACAGGACGTTCGCGCGCCTCGCCGCCCGCGACATCTGCAGCTAAACGCCCTCGATCGCCGCGCGCAGCTGCCGGTAGCCCTCGACGAGTCGCGGCCCCGGGCGGCCGAGGAATTCCTCGCTGATCGGCACCACGCGCCCGCGGCGGACCGCCGCGACGTCCTGCCAGCCTTCGCGCCGCAGCACCACGTCGGCGCGGTACTTGTCGACTTTCACGCCGCACCAGCTCATCGCCAGCACGTCGACCGGCGTCCCGGGCGCAGCCTCGGCGGCGAGCGTCTGCGTCGGCGCGTCGCAGCCGGCCAGCGCGTTGCGCCCGCCGGCGCGCTCGATCAGATCGTGCACCCACGAGCGCCGCGCCGCGCCGATCACCGGCTTCGGCCACCACTCGACGAGCACCCGCGGTGCGTCCGGCGCCGGCGTCCGCAGCGGCATCTGCTGCTGCATGGTGGCGATCAGGCGCTCGCCGGCGGCGCCGAGTTCGAGCGCGGCGGCGATGCGGCGGATGTCGTCGAACACCTCGTCGAGACTCTGCGGATTGCAGACCACGAGCGGCACGCCGGACGCTGTGAAGGCGTCGACGATGCGATCGTGGCCGGGCACGGTGAGCGAACTCAGCACGAGGTCCGGCTTGAGCGCGAGCGCGGCCTCGACGTCGAACTGCAGGTCGCGGCCGAGCTGCGGCAGGCGGCCGACCACGTCCGGCGGAAAGTCGGAGTCGGCGTCGACCGCGACGAGCCGGTCCTGCGCGCCGAGCGCGCAGACGATCTCGGTGTTCGAGCAGGTGTGCGAGACGACGCGCATCTCGGGCGGCAACGGCGCTTCAGCGCTCGATGCGGGCGAAGGCCTGGCGCGCGCTGCGCTGCCAGCCGAAGCGCAGCGCGCGGGCCACCAGCGCGCCGACGCCCGGCAACTTGCCGTCGAAGCGAATCACGTAGTCGAGCGCGGTATCGGCGCCGTCGGCCGTGAGGGTGATCGTGCCGAGGTGGTTCTTCAGCGGGCCGCCGCGCACGATCGTGTAATCGAGGCGCGTCGGCCGCTCGAAGGCGACGATCTGCTCGTCGAACGACAGCGGCCCGGGGCCGATGCGGCGCACCGAGCCAACGCCGTTCGGCTCGCGCGGATCGTCGCCGGCGCGCACGACCGCGCAGCTGCCGCCGAACAGCGACGCAAAATTCGGATGCTGCGAAAGGAATTCGAACACGCTGGCGATCGGTGCGTGGATCCGTTCGCGGAAATGGACTTCTTGCTGCGGCATGCGGGCAATCTCCCAAGTGTATTTTTTCGGACTCTAGCAGCGTTGCGCCGCAAAACGGCGGATAATGAACGCTGGAGTCGGCCGGGCAACCGCTGCCGCGCAAGCGGGGGAGGAAAGTCCGGGCTCCACAGGGCAAGGTGCCAGGTAACGCCTGGGCGGCGCGAGCCGACGGAAAGTGCAACAGAGAACAGACCGCCGAAGCTCCGCAAGGAGCTGGCAAGGGTGAAACGGTGCGGTAAGAGCGCACCGCGGTTCCGGCAACGGAAACGGCACGGCAAACCCCACCTGGAGCAAGACCAAATAGGGAAGGGCCTGTCCGGCAACGGGCAGGACGCGTGGCCCACGCGCCTTCCGGGTAGGTTGCTTGAGCGGCGCAGTGATGCGTCGCCTAGAGGAATGGTTGCCGGAACGCTTCGGCGTCCGCACAGAACCCGGCTTACAGGCCGACTCCATTTTCCTTCTGCCCCGTCGCGGGGCGTCCGGTCGGCGCGCATGCGCCGCACCGGTGCGGGGAATTTGTGATTAAAGATAGATTTAAATCCGAATTACTTCTCTTTATTCAATCTGTCCGGTCGCCGCCAAAACGGCTTCAGCGAGCTGAAAGGCGGCTGAACGGAAAATGCGCACACCACCGGTCGACACTTGTCGCTTCACTTTAGCTTTCTGGCGTAAACGAATGTTTGTTAAGGATATTGTTATCTGTATCGACCTTGTTGCTCTAAGCCGCTGTTTCAGCGTGATTTTTCTCCCGAATCGCGCTTGCGTGGGGTAGGTCGGTGGGCTATAGTGGCCGCATAGTGGTGGAAAGTGGGAGAAAGTGGGGGACGCCTCACGCCAATCGCCGTGTTCGCCGGGTCACATCAACTTTCGATTGACGACAAGGGTCGCTTGGCGATCCCGGCCCGCTTTCGCCAGCCGCTCACCGACAGCTGCGGTGCACAGCTCGTCATCACCACTGGCCCGAATCCGTGCATCGAGATCTATCCGGCTCCCGAGTTCCAGCGGATCGTGCGTGACATCCAGGCGATGGACGACCGCATCACTGCCGAGAAGCTCAAGCAGGTCTTCGTCGGCTTCGCCGTCGAGACGGCGATGGATGCGCAGGGGCGCGTGCTGCTGCCGCCGATGCTGCGGCGCCGTGCGCGTCTCGACGGCAATGCCGTGCTGATGGGCCAGGACACCCGCTTCGACCTGTGGGCGGCAGATCTCTGGGAACAGCGCTTCGGCGAGGGCTCGGATCTGCTGGCCTCGCTCGAAGATGCCTTCCGGACCCTGAAGCGGTGATCGGCGGCCATGCCCCTCGATGCCGACTTCGTCCGCGCCCGGAGCGGGCCTGACGCCGCCATGAATCTCCATCGGCCGGTGATGCTGGATGAAGCGCTCGCCGGTCTGACGGTCCGCGCTGATGGCGTTTATGTCGATTGCACCTTCGGGCGCGGCGGCCACAGTGCCGCGATTCTCGATCGCCTCGGCGCGCACGGACGCCTGCTCGGCCTCGATCAGGATCCGCAGGCGGTCGCGCATGCCCGCGAGCGTTTCGGCGCCGATTCCCGCTTCGCGATTCACCACTGCAATTTCACGGTGCTGGAAGCGGTGGCGCAGGAAGCCGGCGTCGCCGGCCGGGTCGACGGCATCCTGATGGACCTCGGCGTGTCGTCGCCGCAGCTCGACGACGCGGCGCGCGGCTTCTCGTTCAGCAAGGACGGCCCGCTCGACATGCGGATGAATCCGCAGGCCGGCGAATCGGCGGCCGACTGGCTGGCGCGCGCCGGCGAGGCCGAGATTGCCGACGTGCTCTGGCAGTACGGCGAGGAGCGCAACAGCCGGCGCATCGCGCGCCGCATCGTCGAGACGCGCCGCGAGGCGCCGCTGACGACGACCGCGCAGCTGGCGGCGCTGATCGCATCGGTGCCGGGGCCGCGCTCGCGCCACATCCATCCGGCCACGCGCAGCTTCCAGGCGATCCGCATCTACATCAACCGCGAGCTCGACGTGCTGTCCGACGCGCTCGCGCAGGCGGTGCGCGTGCTGGCGCCGGGCGGCCGCCTGGTCGTCATCAGCTTCCACTCGCTCGAGGACCGCATCGTCAAGCGCTTCTTGCGCGACGCCGCGCGCAGCGAGACGCCGACGCTGAAGCTGCACGGCAAGCAGTTTCCGTCGCGCGAAGAAGCGGACGCCAATCCGCGCGCCCGCAGCGCGGTGCTGCGCATCGCGGAGCGCCTGCCGTGAGCCGGTCGGTGTCGGTCCGCATGCCGGACGAAGCGCGCGCCTGCGCCGCGCGGCGCATCCCGGCGCGAGGTGTCGTCTCGTGAAGCGCGGCATGCTCATGATCCCGCTGGCCCTGATCGTCGCGATCATCGTTTCGGCGCTCGCCGTCGTGCGCACCAAGCACGAGAATCGCGCGCTGGTCGCCGAACTGGAGACGCTGCGCGCCGAGCGCGAGCGCCTCGACATGGAATGGGCGCAGTTGCAGCTCGAGGAAGCGACGCTGGCCAGCAACAACCGCGTCGAGCGCATCGCCCGCGAGCAGCTCGGCATGGTCGAGCCGCGCGATTACGAGATCATCGACCAGGCCCCGGTTGCGGGAGCGTCGCGATGAGCGCGCGCCGCAGCGTGACACCGCCGGCCGAGCCGGTGGGCAGCTGGCGCCGGGCCTTCGTGCTCGGCGCGTTGGGCGTCGGCGCCTGTGTGGTGTTCGGCCGCGCCTTCCAGCTGCAGGTCATCGACCAGGATTTCCTCGCCGCCGAGGGCAGCAAGCGCTTCATCCGCAACGTCGTGATTCCGGCGCATCGCGGCGCGGTCGTCGACCGCCGCGGCGAGCCGCTGGCGCTGTCGGCGCCGGTCGAGTCGCTGTGGGCGGTGCCGCAGGCGCTGCTCGATTCGCCGCAGCACGTCGAGGCGGTGGCCAAGCTGCTCGGGCGCCGCCCCGCCGAATTCCGCAAGTTCCTCGAGGCGCGCGCCGAGCGCAAGTTCGTCTACATCAGCGATCCGCTGTCGCCGGCCGAGGCCAAGCGTGTGCTCTCGCTCGGCGCGCCCGGCGTGTTTTCCGATCCGGCCTACGCGCGCTACTACCCGGCCGGCGAGGTCGCCGGCCAGATCGTCGGCTTCTGCGGCCGCGACGGTGCCGGTCTGGAAGGCATCGAGAAGTCGCAGGAGTCGGTGCTGCGCGGCAAGCAGGGCTCGCGCCGCGTGATCCGCGACCGCACCGGCCGCATCGTCGAGGACAACCTCGAGTTCGCCGAGGCGCAGTCGGGCGAGGACGTGCAGCTGACGATCGATCTGCGCATCCAGTACCTCGCCTATCGCGAGCTCAAGGACGCGGTGATCCGCAACAAGGCCAAGGGCGGCAGCATCGTCATCGCCGACAGCGCGACCGGCGAGATTCTCGCGGTCGCCTCGCAGCCGGGCTTCAATCCGAACAATCCGGGCGAGCGCAAGCCGCCGGGCACGCGCAACCGCGCGATCGTCGATTCGTTCGAGCCGGGTTCGACGGCCAAGCCGCTGCTCGTCGCGCAGGCGCTGGAGCTCGGCCTGTTCCAGCCGACCAGCACGATCGATACCGGCCCGGGCTGGTTCAAGGTCGGCGCGCTGACGGTGCGCGACGTGCATCCGGGCGGCGTCATGGATCTGGCCAAGATCCTCGCCAAATCGAGCAACGTCGGCGCCGCCAAGATCGGCCTGACGCTGGGGCCCGAGGCGGTGTGGTCGGGCTTCCAGCGCTTCGGCATCGCCGAGCCGATCTACACCGGCTTCCCCGGCGAGGCCGGTTCGGTGCTGCGCCATTACACCGAGTGGGGCCAGATCGCGACCGCGACCGCTTCGTACGGCTACGGCTGGTCGGTCAACGCGCTGCACATGGTGCGCGCCTACGCGGCGCTCGCCAATGACGGCCTGATGCCGCACCTGCGGCTGATCAAGGATGCGCGGCCGGTGCCGCCGCAACGCGCGATTTCGGCGAACACCGCACGCGAAGTGCGGCACATGCTGGAGACCGTCGTCGCCCCGGGCGGCAGCGCGACCCGCGCCGCGATCCACGGCTACCAGGTCGCCGGCAAGACCGGTACCGCGCGCAAGCTCTCCGACACCGGCGTCTACGATCCGAATCGCCACCAGTCGCTGTTCGTCGGCATGGTGCCGGCCGAGCGGCCGCGACTCGTCGGCCTCGTCGTCATCGATGAGCCCGGCGACGGCGCGTACTACGGCGGCCTCGTGGCGGCGCCGGTGTTCTCGAAGGTGATGCAGGGCGCGGCACGCCTGCTGCAGATCTCGCCGGACGGCACCGACACGCCGGACCTCGCGCCGCCGGATGCGCCGCGACTGACGGTGGCGCTGCCGCCGGAGACGCCGGCGCCCGCGCCGAAGACCAAGGCCGGGGTTGCGCTCGTCAAGGTCGCGGAGCCGCGCCTGTGAGCGCCGCCGCGCATTCACTGAAGACGCTGCTCGGCGGCTATGGCGTGCCGGCGCCGGACTTCGAGGTGAGCGGCGTCGAACTCGATTCGCGCCGCGTCACGCCGGGCGATCTGTTCCTCGCCTGCCGCGGCAGCGGCGCCACGCACGGGCTCGCGCATCTCGAGCAGGCGCTGCAGCGCGGCGCGGCCGCCGTCGCCTGGGAGCCGGCGCCCGGTTACGGCGAACCGGACATCGGCATTCCGCAGGTCGCGGTGCCGCAGCTCGGCCGGCGTGCCGGCGAGATCGCCGCGCGCTTCTACGGCGAGCCTTCGCAACATCTCTACTGCGTCGGCGTCACCGGCACCGACGGCAAGACCTCGACCGCGTACTTGGTCGCGCAGGCGCTCGACGCGCTGCAGCATCCGTGCGCCTACATCGGCACGATCGGCCTCGGCCGCGTCGGCGCGCTCGAGAAGAACACGCACACGACGCCGGATCCGGTCGTGCTGCAGCAGTGGCTCGCACGGCTGCGCGCCGAGGGCGTGCGCGCCTGCGCGATGGAAGTCTCTTCGCACGCGCTCGATCAGGATCGTGTCGCCGGCGTCCGCTTCCGCACCGCGGTGCTGACCAATGTCACGCGCGACCATCTCGACTACCACGGCACGGTCGATGCCTACGCCGCCGCCAAGCGACGCCTGTTCGAGCGGCCCGACGTGGCCAGCGCGGTGCTGAACCGCGACGACGCGCGCGGCGCCGAATGGGCCGACGCGCTCGAGACGCGCCTGCAGGTGATCCGCTACGGCATCGAAGGGCCGCGCCCGGCCGGCAACTTCGTGATCGCCCGCGATCTGGCGCTCGGCGTCGATGGCCTGTCGTTCGCGATCGACAGCCACCGGGGCTCGGCGCGGCTCGCCAGTCCGCTGCTCGGCCGCTTCAACGTCCACAATCTGCTCGCCGCGCTCGGCGCACTGCTCGCGCATGATCTGCCGCTCGACGCTGCGGTCGCGGCGCTCGCGCAGGCGCGCACCGTGCCCGGCCGCATCGAGGGCTTCCGCGGCCCGCATGCGCGGCCGCTGGTGGTCGTCGACTACGCGCACACGCCGGAGGCGCTGCGCCAGGTGCTGCGCGCGCTGCGCGCGCACACCGCCGGCCGGCTGAGCGTGGTGTTCGGCTGCGGCGGCGATCGCGATCGCGGCAAGCGGCCGCTGATGGGCGCGGCGGCAGTCGAGCTCGCCGACCGCGTCATCGTCACCGACGACAATCCGCGCAACGAGTCGCCGCAGGCGATCGTCGCCGAGATCCTCGCCGGCATCGGCCTGGCGGCGAGCCCGGTCGAGGCGCCGCGCGTGATCCACGACCGCGCCGAGGCGATTCGCACGGCGGTCGCCGAAGCGGGCACCGACGATGTCGTGGTGATTGCCGGCAAGGGCCACGAGGACTACCAGATCTACGGCAGCGAGGTGCGCGCGTTCAGTGATCGCGCGTTCGTTGCCGCGCTGGTCGGTGCGGAGGCGCGCGCGTGTCTGACGATCTGAGCCTGTTCGCGCTGTCCGAACTGCTGGCGCCGCTGCACGGCGAGCTGCGCGGCGCCGACCGGCGCTTCACGCGCGTCAGCACCGACAGCCGCGCGCAACTCGACGGCGCGCTGTTCGTCGCCTTGCGCGGCGAGCGTTTCGACGGCCATGCCTTCGTCGCCCAGGCGCGCGCCGCCGGCGCCGTGGCGGCGCTGGTGTCCGAGTTTGTCGACGATCCGCTGCCGCAGCTGAAGGTCGCCGACACGCTGGCCGGCCTGCAGCAGATGGCGACGCTGTGGCGCCGCCGTTTCGCGATTCCGGTGGTCGCCGTCACCGGCAGCAACGGCAAGACCACGACCAAGCAGATGCTCGCCGCGATCTTTCGCGCGCGCGGTCCGGTGCTGGCCACGCAGGGCAATCTGAACAACCACATCGGCGTGCCGCTGACGCTGCTCGGCCTGCGCGGCGAGCACCGCACCGCCGTCGTCGAAATGGGCGCCAGCCATGGCGGCGAGATCGCCCTGCTGGCGCGCATCGCCGAACCCAACGTCGGCGTCGTCACCCAGGCTGGCGACGCGCATCTCGAAGGCTTCGGCTCGCGCGAGGGCGTGGCGCGTGGCAAGGGCGAGCTGTTCGCCGCGCTCGGCGCCGGCGGCGTCGCCGTCATCAACGCCGAGGACGCGTTCTTCCCGTTGTGGAAGGAACTGGCCGGGCCGGCGGCGGTGCTGAGCTTCGGCCTGCGCGACGGCGCCGACATCCGCGCGCTGCACGTCGAGGCGCTGCCGGGTGCCGGCACGCGCTTCACGCTGGTGACGCCGCAGGGCCGCGCCGAGGTGCAGCTGCCGGTGCCGGGCCGCCACAACGTCATGAACGCGCTCGCCGCGGCCGGCTGCGGCATCGCCCTCGGCCTCGGGCCGGCGCAGATCGCGATCGGTCTGTCGCAGATGGAAGGCGCCGCCGGACGCCTGTCGTGGAAGGCAACGCCGCAGGGCGCGCGTCTGCTCGACGACAGCTACAACGCCAATCCGAGCTCGCTGCGCGCCGGGCTCGAACTGCTCGCCGAGCTGCCGGGCCGGCGCTGGCTGGTGCTCGGCAACATGGCCGAACTCGGTCCGGACGCGGCGCGCCTGCACGCCGAGGCCGGCGCCAGCGCGCGGCGCCTGGGCATCGAGCGCCTGTACGCGCTCGGCCCGCTCGCAGCCGAGGCCGCGGCGGCCTTCGGCGCCGGCGGCGAGCGTTACGACAGCGCCGAACAACTCGCGGCCGCGCTCGCGCCGCAACTCGACAACACCATCACGCTGCTGGTGAAGGGCTCGCGGTCGTCGCGCATGGAGCGCGTCGTCGCCGCGCTCACCGGCGAGTCGATGCATGGGGGAACCCACTAGTGCTCTACCACCTCGCCGAATATCTGCGGCAGCACGTCAGCGGCTTCAACGTCTTCACCTATCTGACGTTCCGCAGCGTGCTCGGCATCCTGACCGCGCTGATCTTCTGCTTCTCGTTCGGGCCGTTGCTGATCGAGCGCCTGTACCGTTTCAAGTTCGGTCAGCCGGTCCGCGATGACGGGCCGAAGACGCACCTGAAGAAGACCGGCACGCCGACCATGGGCGGCCTGCTGATCCTCGGCGCGATCAGCGTTTCGACGCTGCTGTGGGCGGACCTCAGCAACCGCTTCGTGTGGTTCGCGCTGCTCGTCACGCTGGCCTTCGGCGCGGTCGGCTTCGCCGACGACTACATCAAGATCAAGTACAAGGATCCGAAGGGTCTGCCGGCGCGCAAGAAATACTTCTGGCTGTCACTGGCCGGCTTCGGCGTCGCGACCCTGATCTACTGGACGGCGAAGACGCCGACCGAGACGACGCTGATCCTGCCGTTCGTCAAGAACGTGTCGATCTCGCTCGGCCTGTTCTTCATTCCGTGGGCGTACCTGGTCATCGTCGGCTCCAGCAACGCCGTCAATCTGACCGACGGCCTCGACGGCCTGGCGATCATGCCGACCGTGCTCGTCGCCTCGGCGCTGGCGATCTTCGCGTACGCGAGCGGCAACGCCAAGTTCGCGACCTATCTCGGCATTCCCTTCATCAGCGGCGCCGGCGAGCTGGCGATCTTCTGCACGGCGATCGCCGGTGCCGGTCTGGGCTTCCTGTGGTTCAACGCCTATCCGGCGCAGGTCTTCATGGGCGACGTCGGCGCGCTGGCGCTCGGCGCGGCGCTCGGCGTGGTCGCGGTCCTGGTCCGCCAGGAAATCGTGCTGGCAATCATGGGCGGCATCTTCGTCGTCGAGACGGTATCGGTCGCGCTGCAGGTCGGCTACTTCAAGTACAGCGGCGGCAAGCGCATCTTCCGCATGGCGCCGCTGCATCACCACTACGAGCTCAAGGGCTGGCCGGAGCCGAAGATCATCGTGCGCTTCTGGATCATCACGCTGATCCTGGTGCTGATCGGCCTGGCGTCACTGAAGGTGCGCTGAGCATGAACTTCGACGGCCAGCAGATCCTGATCGTGGGGCTCGGCGCCAGCGGCGCCTCGGCCCTGCGCTATCTCAATCGCACGGGCGCGCGGCTGACCGTCACCGATTCGCGCGCGGCGCCGGCCGGCATCGACGCGCTGCGCGCCGCGCATCCGCGCGCCGACTTCCACCTCGGCGCCTTCGCGGCGCCGGCGCCGCTGGCGCAGTACGCGCTGGCGGTGGTCTCGCCGGGCGTGTCGCTCGACGAGCCGTTCGTGCGGGCGCTGGCCGCTGCCGGCGTCGAGATCGTCGGCGACATCGAGCTGTTCGCGCGCGCCGTGCGCGCGCCGGTCGTCGGCATCACCGGCAGCAACGGCAAGAGCACCGTCACCACGCTGGTCGGCGAAATGGCCAAGGCGGCCGGCTGGCGCGTCGCGGTCGGCGGCAATCTCGGCACGCCGGCGCTGGACCTGCTGGATGACGCGGCCGAGCTTTACGTGCTCGAGCTGTCGAGCTTCCAGCTGGAGACCACGCACACGCTGCACTGCGCCGCCGCGACGATCCTCAACCTGTCGCAGGATCATCTCGACCGCCACGGCACGATGGCGCACTACGGCCGCGTCAAGGCGCGCATCTTCAATGGCTGCCGTGCGGCGATCGTCAATCGCGACGATCTGGCGGTGATGGCGCTGGCGCCCGCCGGCGCGCTGAGCTTCGGGCTGGATGCGCCGGCCGCCGGGCACTACGGTCTGCGGCCGGACGCCGCCAGCGCCGACGCGGTGCTGGCCTGCGGCGACGAGGCGGTGCTGGCGCTCGCCGAGCTGAAGATCTTCGGGCTGCACAACGCCGCCAATGCGCTGGCGGCGCTGGCGCTCGCCGATGCCGTCGGCGTTCCGCGCGCGGCCAGCGTGGCGGCGCTGCGTGCCTTCACCGGTCTGCCGCATCGCTGCGAATTCGTCGCGCGCGTCGACGGCGTCGACTATTTCAACGATTCGAAGGGCACCAACGTCGGCTCGACGCTGGCGGCGCTGCACGGTCTGCCGGCGCCGATCGTCTGGCTCGGCGGCGGCCAGGGCAAGGGGCAGTCGTTCGTCGAGCTGCGCGAAGCGCTAGCCCGCAAGGGCCGCGCCGCGGTGCTGTACGGCCAGGACGCGGCGCTCATCGAGCGTGACGTCTACGGCGCGCTGCCGATCTGGCGCGAGGCGGATCTGCAGGCGGCGCTGCGCCGCGCCCGCGCGCTCGCGCAGCCCGGCGATCGCGTGCTGCTGTCGCCGGCCTGCGCGAGCTTCGACCAGTTCAAGAGCTACGTCGATCGCGGCGAGCAGTTCCGTGCCGCGGTGAGGGGGCTCGCATGAGCGGCGCCGCCGCCAACTGGGGGGTCCCGCAGGCGCGCTACGGCCTCGACGGCTGGCTGTGCGGAGCGGTCGCCGTGCTGCTGCTGTGGGGGCTGATCATGGTCGCTTCGGCCTCGGTCGCACAGGCCGAGAAGCTGACCGGCGAGCCGTTCTACTTCTTCTACCGGCAGCTGATCTTCCTGGCGGTCGGCGGTGCGATCGGCTTCGGCTTGTACTGCGTGCCGATGCAGCAATGGCAGCGCAGCAGCACTTGGCTGTACGTGTTCGCGATCGGCCTGCTGATCCTGGTGCTGATCCCGGGCGTCGGCGTCAAGGTCAACGCGGCGCGGCGCTGGATCGACCTCGGCCTGTTCCGCCTGCAGGCTTCGGAGGCCGCGCGCCTGGCGCTGATCATCTACGTCGCCAGCTACATCACCCGCCGCCAGCAGCCGCTGCAGACCAGCTTCAAGGGGCTGGCGATGCCGCTGATCGCGGTGATGATTCCGTCGCTGCTGCTGCTCGCCGAGCCCGACTTCGGCGCGACCGCGATCCTGATGGGCGTGGTGTTCCTGATGCTGTTCCTCGGCGGCGCGCGCGTGCATTACTACCTCGCGTTCCTCGGCTTCGCGGCCGCCGGTCTGGTGATGATCGCGATCGCCGCGCCGTATCGCGTCAAGCGCATGCTCAACTTCATGGACCCGTGGGCCGATGTCGAGAACGCCGGCTGGCAGCTTGCGCAGTCGCTGATCGCGGTCGGCCGCGGCGAGTGGACCGGTGTCGGGCTGGGCAACAGCGTGCAGAAGCTGCTGTACCTGCCGGAAATGCACACCGACTTCATCTTCGCGATCATGGCCGAGGAGTTCGGCCTGCTCGGCGTGGCGACGCTGCTGACGCTGTTCGGCATCGTCGTCTGGCGCGGTTTCGTGATCGCGCGGCGCGCCGAAGTCGACGGCCGTCGCTTCCAGGGCTTTCTCTGCTACGGCCTGAGCGGCTGGATCGGCCTGCAGTCGCTGATCAACATGGCGGTCAACATGGGCCTGCTGCCGACCAAGGGCCTGACGCTGCCGATGCTGAGCTACGGCGGCTCCTCGCTGCTGACCGTATGCGCGATGCTCGGCCTGATCCTGCGCGTCGACTACGAGAACCGCGCCGCGGCGTTCGGCGTGACCTCGGCGGAGGATCGCCGGTGAGGGCGCTGAAGTTCATCGTCATGGCCGGCGGCACCGGCGGCCACGTCTACCCGGCGCTCGCCGTCGCGCAGGATCTGCGCGCGCACGGCCACGAAGTGCGCTGGATGGGGGCGCCCGACAGCTTCGAATCGCGCGTCGTGCCGCAGAACGGCTTCAACATCGACACCATCCGGGTGTCCGGCCTGCGCGGTAAAGGGCTCGTCAAGCTGCTGAAAGCGCCGCTGCTGATCGTGCGCGCCGTGCTCGACGCGCGCGCAATCCTGCGGCGCGAGCGCCCCGACGCGGTGCTGGGCATGGGCGGCTTCGCCGCCGGCCCGGGCGGCATCGCCGCCTGGCTCGCCGGCGTGCCGCTGATCATTCATGAACAGAACGCCGCGGCCGGCCTCACCAACCGCGCGCTGGCGCGGATCGCGCGCGTGGTGCTGCAGGCCTTCCCGGACACGTTCGGCAACGGCTGCACGGTCGGCAATCCGGTGCGCGCCGGTTTCGCCGAGCTGCCGCCGCCGGCGCAGCGTCTCGCGCATGACGGCGCGCCGCGCCTGCTGGTGATCGGCGGCTCGCAGGGCGCACGGGCGCTGAACGAGCGCCTGCCGCAGGCACTCGCCTTGCTGCCGGCCGGCGAGCGGCCGCAGGTCCGGCACCAGGGCGGACGCACGCTCGAGGTCGCGCAGACGGCATATCGCCAGGCCCAGGTCGAAGCCGAACTGAGCGCGTTCATCGACGACATGCCGGCCGCCTACGGCTGGGCCGATCTCGTCGTCTGCCGTGCCGGCGCCTCGACCATCGCCGAGCTCGGCGCCGCCGGCAATGCGGCCATCTTGGTGCCGCTGCCGAGCGCCGTCGACGACCATCAGACGCGCAATGCCGAGTACCTGTCGCGCGCCGGCGCCGCACTGCTGCTGCCGGAAGCCGGGCTGACGCCGGCGCTGCTGGCGGCGCGCCTGCGCGAGCTGCTCGGCGATCGCGCCAAGCTGCGGGCGATGGCCGAGGCCGCGCGCGCGCGGGCCTGGACCGGTGCCACCAAGACGATCGCCGAGGCCTGCATCGCCGCGGCGGCGGGGAGCACGACATGAGCGCGATGCTGCAGAACCTGATGATGGCGCCGATGCGCCGCGTGCGGCGCATCCACATGCTCGGCATCGGCGGCTCCGGCATGGCCGGCATCGCCGAGGTGCTGATCAATCTCGGCTACGTGGTCAGCGGCACCGA
Organism: Solimonas variicoloris DSM 15731; assembly: GCF_000382285.1. Taxonomy (GTDB): domain Bacteria; phylum Pseudomonadota; class Gammaproteobacteria; order Nevskiales; family Nevskiaceae; genus Solimonas; species Solimonas variicoloris. The sequence continues at coordinate 164,669 of NZ_KB907929.1, forward strand.
CCTCAAGGACAGCGCCGCGACGCGCCGCCTGCGCGAGCTGGGTGCGACGATCCATCTCGGCCATCGCGCCGAGAACGCCGCCGGTGCCGATGCGATCGTGGTGTCGACCGCGGTCAAGGCCGACAACCCGGAAGTCGTTTACGCGCGCGAGCAGCGCATCCCGGTCGTGCGGCGCGCGGAAATGCTCGCCGAGCTGATGCGCTTCCGCTACGGCATCGCCATCGCCGGTACGCACGGCAAGACCACGACGACCAGTCTCGTCGCCAGCGTGCTCGCCGAGGGCCAGCTCGATCCGACCTACGTGATCGGCGGCAAGCTGAAGTCGGCGGACAGCAACGCGCGCCTCGGTCTCGGCCAGTATCTGGTCGCCGAAGCCGACGAGAGCGACGCTTCGTTCCTGCACCTGTCGCCGATGATCGCCGCGGTCACCAACATCGACGCCGATCACCTCGAAACCTACGGTCACGACTTCCGCCGCCTCAAGGCGACCTTCGTCGAGTTCCTGCACCGCCTGCCGTTCTATGGCCTGGCGATCCTCTGCGTCGACGATCCGGTCGTGCGCGAAATCCTCGACGATGTCGGCCGGCCGGTGCTGACCTACGGCTTTCGCGAAGGCGCCGACCTGCGCGCCGTCGACGTCGAGCCGCAGGGCAGCGGCTCGCGCTTCGCCGTGCTGTTCCGCGACGGCGGGCGCGAAGCGTTCTTCCTCAACCTGCCGGGCCAGCACAACGTGCAGAACGCGCTGATCGCGATCGCCATTGGCCGCGAGCTCGGCGTTTCGTTCGACGCGATGCGTCGCGCGCTGGCCGGCTTCGGCGGCGTCGGCCGCCGCTGCGAGCCGCACGGCGAACTGCGTCTGCCGGGCGGCGGCCGCGCGCAGCTGGTCGACGACTACGGACATCACCCGCGCGAGATCGCGGCGACGTTCCAGGCGATGCGTGCCGCCTATCCGCAGCGGCGTCTGGTCGTGGCTTTCCAGCCGCACCGCTACACGCGCACGCGCGACCTGTTCGAGGACTTCGCGGCGATCCTTTCGGAGGCCGACGCGCTGCTGCTCGCCGAGGTCTATGCGGCCGGCGAGGCGCCGATCGAGGGTGCCGACGGCCGCGCGCTGGCGCGCGCGATCCGCGCGCGCGGCAAGGTCGAGCCGATCTTCGTCGCCGGCGTCGCCGAGCTGCCGGACGCGCTGATGCGCGTGCTGCGCGACGGCGATCTGCTGCTGACGATGGGCGCCGGCGACATCGGCGGTCTGGCCGCGCAGCTGGTCCAGCAGCACGGCGCCGGAGGCAAGGCATGAGCGCGCCGCTGCACAGCACCGAGCGCCGCGACGAGCCGATGGCGCGGCACACGTCCTGGCGCGTCGGCGGGCCCGCCGACCGCTATTTCGAGCCGGCTTCGCGCGAGGCGCTGGCAGCGTTCGTGCGCGGCCTGCCGCCGCACGAGCCGATCCTGTGGCTCGGCCTCGGCAGCAATCTGCTGGTTCGCGATGGCGGCGTGCGCGGCACGGTGATCGGCCTGCACGGCGCGCTCGACGCGATCGAGGTCGACGGCCTGACCGTCACGGCCGAGGCCGGCGCGCACTGCGCGCGGCTCGCCAAGACCGTCGTCGCCCACCGGCTCGCCGGCGCCGGCTTCTTCGCCGGCATTCCCGGCACCGTCGGCGGGGCACTGGCAATGAATGCCGGCGCGCACGGTGGCGAGACCTGGGACGTCGTCACCGAGGTCGAGGTGATGCGTCGCGACGGCTCGACGGTCTGGCTGCCGAAGTCGGCATTCCGCTACGGCTATCGCCACGTCGAGCTGCCGGCCGACGCCGCCGGTTTCGTCGCCGCGCGCTTTCGGTTCACGCCGGATGCGGACGGCCGGGCCGAGGCGGACATGAAGGCCTGGCTTGCGCGGCGCAAGGCGACGCAGCCGGTCGGTCGGGCGACGGCCGGCAGCACCTTCCGCAATCCGCCGGGCGAGCACGCCGCGCGTCTGATCGAGCAGTGCGGCTTGAAGGGCTACCGCCTCGGCGGTGCCGAGGTCTCGACGCTGCACGCCAACTTCATCGTCACCGACGAGACCGCGCGCGCGGCCGACGTCGAGCGCCTGATCGCGCACATCCAGAACACCGTTTTCGACAAGACCGGCATCCGCCTCGAGCCGGAAGTTCGCATCGTCGGAGAAGCCGCATGAGGCGCACGACGAATCCGCAGGACTTCGGTCGCGTCGCCGTGCTGGCGGGCGGCTGGGTGAGCGGCCGCGCCTGCGAAGTGCCGGTGGCACTTCGCGCGGACGCGAACGCCCGGCCAGGGATGGCCGGGCCGGGGCGCGATGGACAGATGCCGTCGCGCCAGGGATGGCGGCGCCAAGCTGCCGGAGGCGTCGCGCGTGGCTAGGAAGACCCACAATCCCAAGGACTTCGGTCGCGTTGCCGTGCTGGCGGGCGGCTGGAGCAGCGAGCGTCAGGTCGCGCTGTGGAGCGGCGAGGGCATTCATGCCGCGCTGCTCGGCCGCGGCGTCGACGCGACGCTGGTCGACGCGACGCCCGAGATCGTGCTGAACCTCAAGTCGCAAGGCTACGACCGCGTCTTCAACATCCTGCACGGCACCGGTGGCGAGGACGGCACGGTGCAGGCGGCGCTCGAACTGCAGGGCATTCCGTATACCGGCAGCGGCGTGCTGGCCTCGGCGCTGGCGATGGACAAGCTGCGCACCAAGCGCATGTGGAAGGCCGAAGGCCTGCCGACGCCGGACTGGCTGTGGATCGAGCGCGAGAGCGACCTCGACGAGGCCGCGGCGCGCTTCGGCTTCCCGCTGATCATCAAGCCCTCGGAGGAGGGTTCGAGCGTCGGCGTCAGCAAGGTGAAATCGGCGGCCCAGTTGCGCGAGGCCTGGCAGCTCGCGCGTGGCGAGCATGGCCGCGTGGTGATGGCCGAGCGCTTCGTCGCCAGCCGCCAGCCGGGTCACGAATTCACCTGCGCGATCCTCGGCGGCGAAGCGCTGCCGACGATCCGCATCGTCCCCGACGCCGAGTTCTACGACTACCACGCCAAATACCTGTCGGACAACACGCGCTACGAGTGCCCGAGCGGTCTCGATGCGGCTCTGGAAGCGCGCGTCCAGGCGATCTGTCTGCGCGCGTTCGAGATCCTCGGCGCGAAGACCTGGGGTCGCATCGACTTCATGCTCGACGGCGACGACCAGCCGTGGCTGATCGAGGCCAATCTCGTGCCCGGCATGACCTCGCACAGCCTCGTGCCGATGGCGGCGAAGGCGCGAGGCATCGATTACGCGTCGCTGTGCTGGGCGATCCTCGAGGACACGCTGGGCGAGGGGGGCGGATGACCGCATACGCCATGACCGCCGACGACGCCTTCGATTTCGAGTCCACCCCGCTGCGCCGGCACCTGATGCTGGTGCTCGGCGTCGCCGCGTTCCTTGCGGTGATCGGCGCCGGCTGGGGCGCGCTCGAGTTCGGCAGTCGCGAGCCGGTCGCGCGTCTGCAGATCGAAGGCCGTTTTTCGCGGCTGAAGCTGGCCGACATCGACGCCGCGTCTCGGCCGCTGGTCGACCGCCGCTTCGGCGACCTCGATCTGATCGCCGTGCGTGAAGCGGTCGAGGCCTTGCCGTGGACGTCGCGCGCCAGCGTCGAGCGTGTCTGGCCGGCGACGGTGCGCGTGCGCGCGTGGGAGCGCGTGCCGTTCGCGCGCTGGGGCGATGACGCGCTGCTCGATGCCGATGCGCGCGTGTTCAGGCCGGCCCCGAGCGAAGTGCCGGACGGCCTGCCGCAGCTGTCGGGGCCTCCCGGCCGCGAGGCGACGGTCGCCGAGATGTTCCGGGCGCTGAGCGTGCGCCTGATCCAGTCCTCGTTTCCGCTGCAAGGACTGGGGCAGGACGCGCGCGGCGAATGGCTGGCGCGGACGGCAGGCGGGATCGAGCTGCGTTTCGGGCGCGAGGACCCGCAGGAAAAGACGGACATGCTGCTCGGCGCCGCCGAGCGCGCACTCAAGGACCGCATCGCCGACGTGAAGTACGTCGACCTGCGCTACACCAATGGATTCTCGGTCGGCTGGATCACGCCGCCGAAACAGAAGAAGGAGAGCCACTGACATGGCACGCCGCGAAGAGCGCAATCTGCTCGTCGGCATCGACATCGGCACGTCCAAGTGCGTGGCGGTCGTCGGCCAGCAGATGCCGGAAGGCCACATCGAGATCGTGGGCTACGGCGAGCACGCGTCGCGCGGCATGAACCGCGGCGACGTCGTCAACATCGAGCTGACCACGCAGGCGATCAAGCGCGCCGTCGAGAACGCCGAGCACATGGCCAACTGCCGCGCGCAGTCGGTCTACGTCGGCATTTCCGGCACGCATATCCGCAGCTTCAACTCGACCGGCGTGGCGCCGGTACGCGCCGGCAGCGTGTCCGAGCGCGACGTCGACAGCGTGATGGACGCGGCGCGCGCGATCGCGATCCCGGCCGACCAGAAGATCCTGCACGTCATTCCGCAGGAGTTCGTCGTCGACGGCCGCGAAGGCATCCACGATCCGGTCGGCATGCACGGCGTGCGCCTCGAAGCGAAGGTGCATATCGTCACCGGTTCGATCTCGGCGGCGCAGAACATCTACAAGTGCGTCGAGAGCTGCGGCCTGAAGGTCGACAAGCTGATCCTGCAGCACCTGGCGTCGAGCTACGCGACGCTGCTGCCGGACGAGCGCGACCTCGGCGTGTGCATGGTCGACATCGGCGGCGGTACCTCCGATATCGCCGTGTTCCGCGGCGGCACCATCCGCCACACCGCGGTGCTGCCGATCGCCGGCAATCAGGTGACGAACGACATCAGCGTCGCCTTCCGCACGCCGGCGCCGTATGCCGAGGAGCTGAAGGTGCACTACGGCGTCGCGCTGCCGCAGTTCGCCGCGGCGCACGAGGAAATCGAGGTCAAGGGCGTCGGCGATGCGCCGGCGCGTCGCCTGTCGCGGCTGACGCTGGCCGAGGTCATCAAGCCGCGTTACGAGGAACTGTTCCGCTTCATCCGCAAGGAGCTGCACCGCTCGGACTGGTACGAGCTGGTGGCGGGCGGAATCGTGCTGACCGGCGGCTCGGCGCAGATGCCGGGCGTCGTCGAACTGGCCGAGGAAGTCTTCGAGCTGCCGGTGCGCCTGGGCCTGCCGCACGAGGTGCACGGCATCAAGGACGTGGTGCGCAATCCGGCCTGTGCGACGGCGGTCGGCCTGCTGATGTACGGGAGGCAGAACCAGCCGCAGACGACGGTCGCGCCGACGCAGGGCGTCGGGCACTGGCTGACCCGCATCAATGAATGGATCAAGGGCAGTTTCTGAGCCGCGGACGGCGGCGCAGCGGTAGAGGTAGGTCGTGAATTAGTGGTGAAAAGCGAAGTCTTGTTGTTGACATTGGCACAGTTTTTTATTATTTTATTTTCGCGGAAATGTTTGCATATAAAAACAGCGATCCGCGGGCCGAGTCTGCAAGGCTTCTACAGTGCGCGCCGCAAGGCGCGAGTCGGGTGAACACGGACGAGGAGCGCCCCAGCGGCGCGGGAGCAGGAACATGAGCGGACAGACACGGGAAATTTTTGAATTGATGGATGGCCAGCGGCGGCGCGCGGTCATCCGCGTCATCGGCGTCGGCGGCGGTGGCTGCAATACCGTCAATCAGATGGCGCAGGCCTCGATCGACGGCGTCGATTTCATTTGCGCCAACACCGATCGCGACCATCTCGAGCGCTGCGTGCCGACCAACCAGCTGCAACTGGGCGTCGAGATCACGCGCGGGCTCGGCGCCGGCTCCGATCCGGCGGTCGGCCGGCAGGCGGCCGAAGAGGACCGCGACCGCATCCGCGAGATGATCGAGGGCACCGACCTGCTGTTCGTCACCGCCGGCATGGGCGGTGGCACCGGCACCGGCGCGGCGCCGGTGATCGCGCAGATCGCCAAGGAGCTGAACATCCTGACGGTTGCCGTCGTCACCAAGCCGTTCGCGCATGAAGGCAAGAAGCGCATGGGTGTGGCGATGCGCGGCATCGACGAACTGCGCCAGTACACCGATTCGCTGATCCTGATCCCGAACGAGAAGCTCTCGCTCGTGCTCGGCAAGAAAGTCACGCTGCTGAACTGCTTCAAGGCGGCCAACGACGTGCTGCAGAATGCCGTCCAGGGCATCTCGGACCTGATCACGCGGCCGGGTCTGATCAACGTCGACTTCGCCGACGTCAAGACGGTGATGTCGAACCGCGGCATGTCGATGATGGGTATCGGCGTGGCGACCGGCGAAGATCGTGCACAAAGAGCTGTCGAGATGGCGCTGTCGAGCCCGCTGCTCGACGACATCGAACTGCATGGCGCCCGCGGCCTGCTCGTCAACGTCACCTGCGACGAGACGCTGCTGTCCGAGGAGTATGAGTACATCAGCGCCCGCGTCGGCGAAATCGCCTCCGACGAGGCCGATGCCAAGGTCGGCATGTCGATCAATCCGAACCTGAACGGCGAGTTGCGCGTGACGGTCGTCGCCACCGGCCTCAACGGCACCAAGGTGCAGGCGCAGGTGATGTCGGCACCGGCGGTCGCCGTCAACCCGCGCGTCGCGCAGTTCATCCGCCCGGCCGAGCCGGCGATGTACGGCCAGCCGGCGCAGTCCGCCTACGGCCAGCCGCAGATGCCGCAGATCGGCTCGCCGGCGCTCGACATCCCGGCGGTGCACCGCCAGCAGCGCAAAGTCGCCTCGGGCGGCGGCGGCGCGTTCCCGCTCGGCCTCGACGAGGACATCATCAACATTCCGGCGTTCCTGCGGAACCAGGCCGACTGACGGCTGGCTGCGGCGCCGCCCACCGTCCGGGGCGGCGCCGTCCCGCCGGCTCCCTTCAGGGGCCGTACGGGAACGCGTGTTAAACTTCCGTGTCCGTGTGGCGCGGCGCTCCCGGCGCCGCGCCTTTTTCTTTCTGGCACAGCACCTTATTCCGGCACAGAACGAAGACTATGATCCGTCAACGCACTCTGAAGCAGGCGATCCGCGCCAGTGGCATCGGTCTCCACTCGGGCCGCAAGGTCTACATGTCGCTGCTGCCGGCCGGTCCGGATACCGGCATCGTGTTCCGCCGGACTGACATGAATCCGCCGGTGGAGATCCCGAGCCAGGCCCATCTGCTGCGCGAGGCGGTGATGTGCAGCACCCTGGTCAACGACGCGGGCGTGAAGATCATGACGGTCGAGCACCTGATGTCGGCGTTCGCCGGCCTCGGTATCGACAATTGCGTCGTCGAGCTGTCGGCGGCCGAGATTCCGATCATGGACGGCAGTTCGGGTCCGTTCGTGTTCCTGATCCAGTCGGCCGGCATTCACGAGCAGGACGCGCCGAAGAAGTTCCTGCGCATCCGCCAGCCGGTGCAGGTGCAGGACGGTGACAAGTGGGCGCGCTTCGAGCCCTATGAAGGCTTCCGCCTGGCCTTCAACATCGATTTCAAGCACCCGGCGTTCAAGGCGTCCGGCCAGAACGCCGTCGTCGAGTTCTCGACGGCGAACTACGTCAAGGAAGTCTCGCGCGCACGGACCTTCGGCTTCCTGCGCGAACTGGATACGCTGCGCGCCAACAACCTCGGCCTCGGCGCGAGCCTCGACAACGTCGTCGCGCTCGACGATTTCCGCGTCGTCAATCACGATGGCCTGCGCTACGACGACGAGTTCGTGCGCCACAAGATTCTCGATGCCGTCGGCGATCTCTACCTGCTCGGCCATCCGGTGATCGGCGCGTATACGGCTTACAAGTCGGGACACGCGCTCAACAACAAGCTGGTGCGGGCGGTGCTCGACGACGCCGCCTCGCACGAAATCGTTACCTACGAGGATCAGGCGGCCGGCGTGCCGATCGCCTACGTGCGCGGTAGCTTCGCCACCGCCGCCTGAGCACGCTCGCTTCCGCCGCATTGCGCATGGCCATGCGCTCGGACGTCTTGCCGCGCCGGCGCGCGGCGTATTTCTTGCTGGCGAAACCCAGTCGGAGCGATGCTTGCCCTATTGCGGGGCGGGCCGATAGACTCGGACTAGACCGCAAACGGGGGGGCGTACGCGGGTTTCGACGCGCGTGCAGGTGATCCGGTAACGGTCATTCAGCCAGATCAACAGCGAGCCGCTGCGGTGACGCAGAGGTACGAGGGCTGACGCGGAAGCCGAAAAGACCACGACGGTCTGCTCGCGGATGTTGGCGATGCGGATCTGACGGACCCAGGGCTCTTCGCACCATAGCGGCAAGGAGCGATTGATATCGGCCAGGCTCTGCACCCGGGCAAGCCAGGCATTGCCGACTTTTTGCGGCAGACGATGCAAGAGTTGCTGAACGGATTGCGGATCGCGCACGAGGGGCTTCGGCGTTAACGATGGATATTATTGTAGTCAGCCACCAGCGTGGACGGACATGGCGTCTGCGGCTTGACGCCCGTCACGTTTGGGGTTGGCTGCCCTTCGTGCTGGCCGGCGTCCTGCTGATCGGCGCCAGCTTCGCGGTTGGCTACTGGACGCGCGGCGGCTCCAGCGTGCTGCCGCCGCGGCTGGTCGCGAGCTGGGCGCAGGAGGTCGAGCAGCAGCGCCACGCGCTTCGGGCTGCCCGTTCCGAAGCAGAGCAGAACGCCGCGGCGCTGTCGCGCCGGCTCGCCCAGCTGCAGGCGCACGTGCTGCGCCTCGATGCCGCCGGCCAGCGATTGACCGAGATCGCCGGTCTGGAAGAGGGCGAGTTCAATTTCAGCGAGCCGCCGCCGCTTGGTGGTCCGGAAGTGAGCTCGGCGGATACCAGCTTCGACCCGGTCCTCGCCTCGCTCACCAATTACGAACGCCAGCTTTCGGACCGCGAGCGCCAGTTCCGCGTGCTCGAGGATCTGCTGGTCGCCAGTCGCCTGCAGAAGGAAGTGCGGCCGTCCGGCTGGCCGATCGAGAACGGCTGGATCAGCTCGGTGTTCGGGACCCGCGCCGATCCGTTCAGCGGACGGCTGGCCCGCCATCAGGGCATCGATTTCGCCGGGCGGACCGGTGCCGAGGTACAGGCGGTGGCGGCCGGCATCGTGTCGTTCGCCGGCCCGAGCGAAGGCTACGGCAATCTCGTCGAGATCAACCACGGCAACGGGTACAGCACCCGCTACGGCCACAACAGCGCCATCCTGGTCCGCGTCGGCGAGAAGATCGGGCGTGGCCAGCCCGTGGCGCGTATCGGTTCGACCGGCCGCTCGACCGGGCCGCACGTGCATTTCGAAGTGCTCTACAACGGCACCGCCGTCGATCCGGAGCGCTATATCCAGGCGGCGCGCTGAGGCGGCGCGTCCGCGGCGATCGCCCGGACCGCCTTGAAAGCCTGCCGGATGCCCCAAGCAAGGCATAATACGCGCCATTTCCTCTTCGGGCGGCGGCCTGCGTCGCCGTCCTACCGCCTCTAGCGAGCTTATGTTCAACAATGTTCTGGCCCGGGTCTTCGGGAGCCGCAATCAACGCATCCTGAAGAAACTCGATCCGCTGGTGGCGGCGGTCGCGGCGCTCGAAGCGAAGTACGCGGCGATGGACGATGCCGCACTGGCGCAGCAGACGACGGATCTGCGCGAGCGCCTCGCCAAGGGCGAGACGCTCGCGCAGATCCGCGCCGACGCCTTCGCGGTCGTGCGCGAGGCCGGCAAGCGCGTCATGGGCATGCGCCACTTCGACGTCCAGCTGATCGGCGGCGCGATCCTGCACGAAGGCAAGATCGCCGAAATGCGCACCGGCGAGGGCAAGACCCTGGTCGCCACGCTGCCGGCCTATCTCAATGCGCTGCCCGGCAAGGGCGTGCATGTCGTCACCGTCAACGACTACCTCGCCCGTCGCGACTCGGAATGGATGGGGCGCATCTTCCGCTTCCTGGGGCTGAGCGTCGGCGTCATCGTCTCCGGGCAGAGCACCGAGGAGAAGCGCGAGGCTTACGCCTGCGACATCACCTACGCGACCAACAACGAGCTCGGCTTCGATTACCTGCGCGACAACATGGCGTTCTCGCCGGGCGACAAGGTGCAGCGCGGCCATCACTACGCGATCGTCGACGAGGTCGACTCGATTCTGATCGACGAAGCCCGTACGCCGCTGATCATCAGCGGCCCGACCGACGACGACCCGGATCTGTACCGCAAGATCAACGCCCTGATCCCGAAGCTGGCCGCGCAGCAGGAGGAAGACGGGCCGGGCGATTTCTCGGTTGACGAAAAGGCCAAGCAGGTTCATCTCACCGAGACCGGCCACGAGAAGGTCGAGGGCCTGATGCGGGCGAGCGGTCTGCTCGGCGAAGAGGACAGCCTCTACGACGCCGCCAACATCGTCCTGCTGCATCATCTGAATGCGCTGCTGCGCGCGCATCACCTGTACAAGCGCGACGTCGAGTACATCGTCCGCAACGGCCAGATCATCATCATCGACGAGTTCACCGGGCGCATGATGCCGGGGCGTCGCTGGTCGGACGGCCTGCATCAGGCGATCGAGGCGAAGGAGAACGTCAAGATCCAGCAGGAGAACCAGACGCTCGCCAGCATCACCTTCCAGAACTACTTCCGCCTCTACGAGAAGCTGTCCGGCATGACCGGCACGGCCGACACCGAGGCCTTCGAGTTCCAGAGCATCTACAACCTGGAAGTCGTCGTGATCCCGACCAATCGCCCGATGCAGCGCAAGGATCAGGGCGATCTCGTGTTCATGAACGCGCAGGACAAGTTCAACGCGGTGATCGGCGAGATCCGCCAGGCGCACGCCAAGCAGCAGCCGGTACTGGTCGGCACGGCCAGCATCGAGACCTCGGAGCTGCTGTCCGGCCTGCTGAAGAAGGACGGCATCGCGCACGAGGTGCTCAACGCCAAGCAGCACGAGCGCGAAGCCGAGATCGTCGCCCAGGCCGGCCGCCCGGGTGCGGTGACGATCGCGACCAATATGGCGGGTCGCGGTACCGATATCGTGCTCGGCGGCAATCTGGAGTCCGAGCTCGCGCAGATTCCGGAGGACGACGTCGCCGGCCGCGAAGCGGCGAAGGCGGCGTGGAAGCAGCGCCACGAGCTGGTGCTGCAGGCCGGCGGCCTGTACGTGATCGGCTCGGAGCGACACGAATCGCGGCGCATCGACAATCAGCTCCGCGGCCGCTCCGGGCGCCAGGGCGATCCCGGTGCCTCGCGCTTCTATTTGTCGCTCGACGACACGCTGATGCGCATCTTCACGCCGCCGCGCATGCGCGCGATGCTGCAGGGCCTCGGCATGCAGGAAGGCGAGGCGATCGAACATCGCTGGGTGACGCGCGCGATCGAAACCGCGCAGCGCAAGGTCGAGGCCCACAACTTCGACATCCGCAAGCAGCTGCTCGAGTACGACAATGTCGCCAACGACCAGCGCAAGGCGGTCTACGAGCTGCGTGACCAGATCATGGTGGCGGAGCGCGTCACCGACATGGTCGACACCATCCGCCCGGATGTCGTCAGCGCCGTGATCGACGCGTACGTTCCGCCGCAATCGATCGAAGATACCTGGAACATCGAAGGCCTGCAGGAGGCATTCCGCCGCGATTTTGCGCTCGACCTGCCGATCAAGGCCTGGCTCGACGAGGAGCGCGAGCTCAACGAGAAGAGCCTGCGCGCGCGCCTGCTCGACAAGGTGCGCGAGGCGTACGAGGAGAAGAAGGCGCAAATCGGCGCGCCGATCCTCGAGCATTTCGAGAAGGCGGCGATGCTGCAGACGCTCGACAATCTCTGGCGTGAGCATCTGGCGGCGATGGATTACCTGCGCCAGGGCATCCACCTGCGTGGCTACGCGCAGAAGGATCCGAAGCAGGAATACAAGCGCGAGGCTTTCGGCATGTTCAACGACATGCTGTCGCGCTACAAGCACGAAGTCATCACGCTGCTCGCCCGCGTGCGCATCCAGACCGAGGCCGAGGTCCAGGCCGTCGAGGAGCAGCGTCGCCGCCAGGCCGAGCTGCTCGAAAAGCGCATGCAGATGCAGCACGAGTCGGCGCCGATCGCCGTCGACGGCAGCGAGGTCGAGGCCGCCGCCGTTGAAGCGCCGGCCGCGGTTCCGCGCCGCCTCGAGGCCGCGCCTGCGGTGGAGCGCAGCGCGCCGATCGTGCGCGACATGCCCAAGGTCGGCCGCAACGATCCCTGCCCGTGCGGCAGCGGCAAGAAGTTCAAGCACTGCCACGGCGCGCTCGTCTAGCACGGTCCATGCGGTGGCGCGGGCCGGCTTGCCGCCGGCCGTGCGTGCTGCGCCGCTGAGCCGTCACGCGCGCGAGCGCGCCTCGGCCCTGCGCGCGGCGACGGCGGCGCGGCGCCTATGGCTTGTCGGGATCGGGCAACGCAAAATACGCAAGGCGCCTTCGAGGCGCCTTCATTCTTTCTGCCGCGAAACCAAACATGGCCGTCAATCTGTCCGAACCCACGAACCTGCTGCCGGTCACCGGCGTGCGTCTCGGCGTCGCCGAAGCGGCGATCAAGAAGCCGGGGCGCAATGACCTGCTGCTGATCGAGCTCGCCGAGGGCAGCCGTGTCGCTGGTGTGTTCACGCGCAATGCCTTCGCGGCGGCGCCGGTGCAGCTATGCCGCGAATCGCTGAAGGCGACGCCGGCGATTCGCGCGCTGCTCGTCAATGCCGGCAACGCCAATGCCGCGACCGGCAGTGGCGGTCGCGACGACGCGCGCCGGACGACGGCTGCCGTCGCCGTCGCGCTCGGCTGCGCGGCGCAGCAGGTCCTGCCGTTCTCGACCGGCGTGATCGGCCAGCGCCTGCCGCTTGAGCGCATGCTCGCGGCGGTGCCGAGGGCGATTGCCGATCTGGCCGCCGACCGCTGGACGACGGCGGCGCGCACCATCATGACCACCGACACGGTCTCGAAAGGCGCCAGCCGCCGCGTCGCGACCTCGCAGGGCGAGATCACGGTGACCGGCATCGCCAAGGGCGTCGGCATGATCGAGCCGCACATGGCGACGATGCTGGCGTTCGTCGCCACCGATGCGCGCCTGACGCCGGCGGCGACCGACGCCGCGCTGCGCGCTGCGGTCGACGAATCGTTCAACTGCGTGACCGTCGACAGCGACACGTCGACCAACGACTCCTGCGTGCTGTGCGCGACCGCGCAGGTCGGCACACGCGACATCGAGGTCGGCGATGCCGACTATGCGCTCGTCGCCGCCGCCATCCGCGAGGTCTGCATCGAGCTCGCGCAATGCGTGGTGCGTGACGGCGAGGGGGCAACCCGTTTCATCACCATCGAAATCGGCGGTGCGCGCGACGTCGCCGAGGCGCGCCAGGTCGGCTATGCGATCGCCAACTCGCCGCTGGTCAAGACCGCGATGTTTGCCGGTGACGCCAATTGGGGGCGCATCGTCATGGCGATCGGCAAGGCCGGCGTCGAGGGGCTGGATCCGGCGCGGGTCGGCGTGGCGCTCGACGATGTCGTGCTGCTCGAAGGCGGCGAGCCGCATCCCGACTATCGCGAGGAACGCGGTGCCGCGATCGTCGCGCGGCCCGAGTTCACGATTCGCGTCACGCTCGGCCGCGGCGACGCAAAGGCGCGCTTGTGGACCTGCGATTTCAGCTACGAGTACGTGAAGATCAACGCCGAGTACCGCACTTGAGGCGGCTGCCGATGCCAGCGCGGATCGCATCGCGGTGAGCGAACCGACCGTCGAGTCCGCCGTTGCCGGCGACGCGCCGCAGGCCGTGGCGCAGCGTCCGCGGATCGCGGTGGCGGCCGGCTGTCTGGTCGACGGCGCCGGCCGCGTGCTGATCGCGCAGCGTCCGCACGGCAAGATTGCCGCGGGGCAGTGGGAATTCCCCGGCGGCAAGATCGAGGCCGGCGAGACCTCGCGCGCGGCGCTGGTGCGGGAGATCGAGGAGGAACTCGGCGTGACCGTGCGCGTCGCGCGGCCGCTGATCAAGGTCGTCCATGCCTACCGCGAGCGCACCGTCGAACTCGATTGCTGGCTGGCGAGCGCCTGGAGCGGCGAGCCGCAGGGGCGTGAGCAGCAGGCTTTCGCCTGGGTGCGCCTCGACGAGATCGACGGTTATCCCATCCTTGCCGCCGACGCACCGATCCTGTCGGCGCTGCGCCTGCCGGCCCATTACGTGTTCACGCCACCGGACATCGGCGCCGAGGCGCTGCTTGCGCGCCTGCCACAGCTGCCGCGCGGCGCTTTGCTGCGCCTGCGCCTGCCGGCGCTGGACGACGCGGCGTACGCGGCACTGGCGGCGCGCGTGCTCGTCGCGGCCGGCGGCGCGCTGCGCGTCGTGCTCGATCGCGATCCGGAAATGGTCGGGCGGCTCGGCGCCGCCGGCTGGCATGCCGACAGCGGGCGCCTGGCGGCGCTGCCGTCGCGGCCGGCGGTGCCCCTGTGCCTGGCTTCCGCGCACAGCCCGGCCGAGCTGACGCGCGCGCGAGAACTGGGCTTCGATGCCGCGGTGCTCGGGCCGGTGCGGCCGACACCGACGCATCCGGATGCGTCTGGCCTGGGCGAGACGACGGCGGCAGCCTGGACGCAGGCCGCCAATCTGCCGGTGTACTGGCTCGGCGGCCTCGGCCCCGGCGATCTGGACGCGGTGCAGGCGCACTACGCCCAGGGCGTTGCTGCGATCCGCGCCTACTGGCCGGCCTAGCCGCGGGCGCTAGTCGCCGTCCGGATCGCGATGGTGCGGCGCCGCGTCGTCGCTGGGAATGCCGTAGCGTCCGGCAAACCAGTCGCCCAGGTCGAGCAGCTTGCAGCGTTCCGAGCAGAACGGGCGCCAGGGGTTGCTCTCGTCGAGGCGTACCGACTGGCCGCACTGCGGGCAGGAGCCGATGCGGTAGGGGCGGGCGGCGGGGTCTTGTGGGCTCTTCACAGGTTGCAGCACTGCAGCTGGAAGCCGATGTCCGCGTGTGCTTGCTGGGCGCGGCTACTGATGTCGCGCAGGCCCATGAAGCGGACCGTGAAGCGATGCCGGCCGGCGCTGATCTCCGGATAGACGCCGGCGGCCGCCGGGACGATCACCCGCACCAGCAGGCACGGGCCGGTGGGCGTATGCAGGTAGATCCCGTTCTGGGCGACGACCGGATCCGCCGGCACGCTGGCGCGCAGCAGTTTCAGGTACAGCGTGACCGCGCGCTCGAACGGCGCCAGATCGGCGAACCAGGCATCGAGGTCGCGGTCGGTGCGCTCGCGCGGCTGCGACAGCCACCAGTGGTAGTGCGGCAGGTCGAAGCCGCAGGTGCCGCCGGGAATCGTCGAGCGGTTGAGAACGCTGGTCAGGAAGTCGCTGCCGCGCAGCAGCGAGTTGGCGAACTGCGTGGCCAGCTGCTGCAGTTCGTTGAGTGCCTCGGTAATGTCGGCGAGGACGCCCTTGAGGCGCTCCTGATCGACGCTCGGGCGGGCCGCGAGCCGCGTCAGGTGGTGATACTGATCCGTCAGCTCCTTGAGGATGTCGTTCTTGAGGTCGGAGCGCGAGATCACGACCAGCAGATCGAGCAGCGAATCCAGTGCCGAGCGCGTGCCGCAGGTGCTGCGGTCGCGGCGATGGTGCCGGTATTGCGCGAACAGCAGCTCGAGACGCAAAAAGGTGCGCACCCGCTCACTCAGCGGTTGCTCGAACACCAGATCGGCCACGGCTCCTTCGCTCACTTGCGGGCTTGACGTCTAAATTTTGATTGTGAACGAGTTCTCAGTGCGCGGCAAACGCAGGCCAGGCGCGGAGGCTTCGCCGGCGGCGGCGAGTCGCAGGTAATAGGCGTGGAATTCGGCGACGGCGGCCTGCGTCGTCGCGATGTCGCCGGCGTTGACCAGCACGTCGTGCGCGGCGGCGAGGCGCGCTTCGCGGTCGAGCTGCGCGGCGAGCATGCGCCGCGCGAGCGTTTCGTCGATGCCGTCGCGCTGCATCAGGCGGGCGAGCTGCACCTCGACCGGCGCGTCGACCAGCAGGACGCGGTCGACGAGGTCCTGCATCTTCGCTTCGAGCAGGATCGCCACGCTGAGCATGCAGTACGGGGCCGTCTGCGTGCTGCGCCAGGCGCGCATGCGCTCGCGGATGCGCGGATGCGTGATCGCTTCGAGTTGCTTGAGGGCGGTCGGATCGGCGAACACATGCTCGCGCATCCGGCGCCGGTCGAGTTCGCCGTCGGGCAGCAGGAAGCCGGCGCCGAAGGTCTGTGCGATCTCGGCGAGGCCCGGCGTGCCGGCGGCAACGACCTCGCGGGCGACGCGATCGGCGTCGAGCACCGGCACGCCGAGCCCTTCGAACAGCGACTGCACCAGCGATTTGCCGCTGGCGATGCCGCCGGTCAGGCCGATCGTCAGCGGCATCAGCGCAGGCTCTGCAGGTAGAGCTGGCTCAAGTCATGGCCATACAGCAGCGCCAGCCAGCCGGCGGCCGCCAGATACGGACCGAACGGAATCGGAATCTGGCGATCGTGCCGGCGGAACAGGACCAGGCCGACGCCGACGACGGCGCCGACCACCGAGGAGAGCAGGACGATGGTCGGCAGCGCCTGCCAGCCGAGCCAGGCGCCGAGCGCGGCGAGCAGCTTGAAGTCGCCGTAGCCCATGCCTTCCTTGCCGGTCGTCAGCTTGAACAGCCAGTAGATCGACCACAGCACCAGATAGCCGGCCATCGCACCGAGCACCGCGTCGCGCAGGCCGGCGAAGACCGGGAACAGCGCGAGCAGCAGGCCGAGCCACAGCAGCGGCAGCGTCAGGTCGTCCGGCAGCAGCTGCGTGCGCAGGTCGATGACGGCGAGTGCGAGCAGGGTCCAGCTGAGGGCCAGCGCGGCCGGCAGCTGCGGCCCGTAGCCGAAGTGCCAGGCGCAGACGCCGGCCATCACGCCGGCGGCGAGCTCGACCAGCGGATACTGTGCCGGAATCGCCGTGCCGCAGGCGGCGCAACGGCCGCGCAGGAACAGCCAGCCGAACAGCGGCACGTTGTGCCAGGGCTTGATCGGCGTGCCGCACGACGGGCAGCAGGACGCGGGGCGCAGCAGCGAGAACGGCGCTTCGTCGAGCGCAGGCAGTTCGAGCGCCTCGCGGGCATCACGCTTCCACGCCCGTTCCATCATGCGCGGCAGGCGGTAGATGACGACGTTGAGGAAGCTGCCGACGATCAGGCCGAGCAGCGCCGTGAGCGAAATCAGCAGGGCGGGGCTGCTGCGCAGCCCGTCGAGCAGGGTCATGAGACGGTCAGTTCAGATGGCTTGGCCGAGCTTGAAGATCGGCAGATACATGGCGACCACCAGACCGCCGACGAGCACGCCGAGCGTGGCCATGATCATCGGCTCGAGCAGGCTCGACAATGCGTCGACCAGCGCGTCGACCTCGGCTTCGTAGAAGTCGGCGACCTTCGCGCACATCGCATCGAGCGAGCCGGACTCTTCGCCGATCTGCACCATCTGCGTCGCCATGTTCGGGAACAGGCTCGACTGCTGCATCGTGAAGTTCAGCTGCTGGCCGGTGGCGACCTGATCCTTCATGCGCAGGATCGCTTCGGTGAAGACGATATTGCCGGCGGCCTTGCCGACTGATTCCATCGCCTCGACCAGCGGCACGCCAGCCGCGAACATCGTCGACAGCGTGCGCGCGAAGCGCGCGACCGCCGATTTGTAGAGGATGTCGCCGACCACCGGAATCTTCAGCAGCAGGCGGTCGAGCAGGCGCCGGAACTTCGCCGATCGGCGCTTGGCCTCGAACAGCGCATAGAAGCCGCCGCCGACGATGCCGATAATCATCCACCAGTACGACTGCACGAACTTCGACAGGCCGATCACCATCAGCGTGAACGCCGGCAGGTCGGCGCCGAAGCCCTGGAACAGGTTCTGGAACTGCGGCACCACGAAGTACAGCAGAATGCCGGTGACGATGAAGGCGACGACGATGACTGCGGCCGGGTAGGTCAGCGCCTTCTTGACCTTCTTCTTGATGGCCTCGGTCTTTTCCTTGTACGTGGCGATCTTGTCGAGCAGGGCCTCGAGGGTGCCCGACTTCTCGCCGGCCTCGACCAGATTGACGACCAGATCATCGAAGTACAGCGGGAACTTGCCGAGGCTCTCGGCGAACGAGTGACCGCTCTCGATATTGGTCTTGATCGCCATGATCATCTCGCCGAGGCTCGGGTTCTCGTGCCCCCGGCCGACGATTTCGAGCGACTGCACCAGCGGCACGCCGGCCGCCATCATCGTCGCCATCTGGCGCATGAAGATGGCGATGTCGCCGGTGGCGATCTTCTTCTTGCGCTTGCCGAACAGCGAGGACTGCTTGCGCACGAAGATCGGATTGATGCCGTCGCGGCGCAGCTGCAGGCGGATGAAATGCTCGCTCGGACCGATGCGGTCGCCCTTGATGCGATTGCCCTTGCGATCGGTGCCCTCCCAGCGGAAGGTGTATTCCTTGACTGCCGCTGCGTCCGCCATCTACCGCCCCCTAAACGTCCAGAATCCCGCCCGTACCGCTGCTAGTCGCCGACCGTGCAGGCATTGGCCTGCAAAAGATCGATGGCGCCGTTCCTGACCTTGCGCAGTGCCGAGGCACGCAGGTCGGCAACACCTTCCCGGTGTGCTTGCGCGGCCAGCTCCAGGGCGCTGCCGCCCTCCATGATGATGCGCCCCATTTCCTCGGAGAACGGCATCACCTGATAAATGCCGGTACGGCCCTTGTAGCCGTGGTCGCACTGATCGCAGCCGACGGCCTCGAAGATCCGGAAGTCCGGCGCGTCGATATCCGCCTCGCTGAAGCCCTGGCGGATCAGCTCGGCGCGCGGAATGTCCGCTTCGCGCTTGCAGTGCTGGCAGAGCTTGCGGGCGAGGCGCTGGGCGATGATCAGCGACAGTGTCGAGGCGATGTTGTACGCCGGTACGCCCATGTTCATCAGGCGCACGATGGTCTGCGGCGCGTCGTTGGTATGCAGCGTCGACAGCACCAGGTGACCGGTCTGCGCCGCCTTGATCGCGATTTCGGCGGTTTCGAGATCGCGGATTTCGCCGACCATGATGACGTCCGGGTCCTGGCGCAGGAAGGCCTTCAGCGCCGCCGCGAAGGTCAGGCCGACGCGCGGATTGACGTTGACCTGATTGATGCCCGGCAGGTTGATTTCCGCCGGGTCCTCGGCCGTCGAGATGTTGATGTCATCGGTGTTGAGGATGTTCAGGCCGGTGTACAGCGACACCGTCTTGCCCGAGCCGGTCGGACCGGTGACGAGAATCATGCCCTGCGGCTGCTGCAGGGCTTTCAGGTACGATTCCTTCTGCTCCGGCTCGTAGCCGAGCGCGTCGATGCCGAGCTGGGCCTGCGAGGGATCGAGAATACGGCAGCAGATCTTCTCGCCGAACAGCGTCGGGCAGGTGCTGACGCGGAAGTCGATCGCCTTGGTCTTCGAGATGTACAGCTTGATGCGGCCGTCCTGCGGCACGCGGCGCTCGGCGAGGTCGAGGCGCGACATGACCTTGACGCGCGCGGCGAGGCGACCGGCCATCGCCTGCGGTGGCGTGGCGATGGTCTTGAGCTCGCCGTCCTTGCGGTAGCGGATCCGGTAGGTCTTCTCGTACGGCTCGAAGTGGACGTCGGACGCGCCGAGATTGATGGCGTCGACGAAAACCTTGTTGACGTAGCGGACGATCGGCGCGTCGTCAGCGTCGGCCTTGGTGACGTCGACGCCGGATTCTTCGTCGCCGCCTTCGACTTCGAGATTCTCGAGGTCGGCGTCGCCGAGGTCCATCTTCTGCGATTCGGCGGCCTGGATCGCCGATTCCAGCGCCTTGACCAGCTTGTCCTCTTCGACGAGGACCGCCTCGGTCATGTTGCCGGTCGCGAACTTGATCTCGTCGAGCGCCTGCAGGTTGGTCGGATCGGAGACCGCGACGAAGGTCTTGCGGCCGCGCTTGAACAGCGGCAGCGCATGGACCTTGCGCAGGACCTTGTCGCTGACCTCGCGGGCGACGGCCGGATCGATCTCGATCGCGGTCAGATCAATCAGCGGCGCGCCGAACTCGATGCTGGCGGCTTCGGCGATCTTCTGCGCCGACAACGTCTTGGTTTCGAGCAGCGCGGAGACGAACGGCGTGCCGTTCTTCAGCGCCCGCTGCTGCGCTTCGCGCGCCTGTTCGTCGCTGATCAGCTTGTCGGCCACCAGACGACGGGCCAGTCCTCCGAGGAAGACCGGGTTGGCCGGAGGTGCGGTGCCGATAGCCATGGAGGGTCAGGCGTGCGGAAAGTGATGCGGATCGCAGAAATGTAGGGGGGCGCCATGTCGGGCGTCAATGCAGGGCCGTCCGCTTACATGACCGCGCCCGCCACCGTTGGTCGGGAACGCATCCTGCATGGACGCAAACACGAACGGGCGGATTGCTCCGCCCGTTCGATTGCGGCCGCGCGGCCGCACGCCCCGATCGCCTCCCGCCGCGCGCTGGCAGCGCACGCGCTAGTTGCGCTTCATCGAGTCGAAGAACGCCGCGTTGGTCTTGGACTGGCGCATGCGGTCGATCAAGAGCTCCATCGCCGCGATTTCGTCCATGTCGTGCAGCAGCTTGCGCAGGATCCAGACCTTGTTGAGGTCGGTCGGATCCATCATCAGCTCTTCCTTGCGCGTGCCGGAACGGTTGATGTTGATGGCGGGGAACACGCGCTTCTCGGCGATACGGCGCTCGAGATGCAGTTCCATGTTGCCGGTGCCCTTGAATTCCTCGTAGATGACTTCGTCCATCTTCGAGCCGGTGTCGACCAGCGCCGAGGCGAGGATGGTCAGCGAACCGCCTTCCTCGATGTTGCGCGCGGCGCCGAAGAAGCGCTTCGGCTTCTGCAGGGCGTTGGCGTCGACGCCGCCGGTCAGCACCTTGCCCGAGCTCGGCGCCACCGTGTTGTAGGCGCGCGCCAGACGCGTGATCGAGTCGAGCAGGATCACCACGTCGCGCTTGTGCTCGACGAGGCGCTTGGCCTTCTCGATGACCATTTCGGCGACCTGCACGTGACGCGAGGCCGGTTCGTCGAAGGTCGAGGCCACGACTTCGCCGCGCACCGTGCGCTGCATGTCGGTGACTTCTTCCGGGCGCTCGTCGATCAGCAGGACGATGAGGTACACGTCCGGGTAGTTCGCCGCCAGCGACTGCGCGATGTTCTGCATCATGATGGTCTTGCCGGCCTTCGGCGGCGAGACGATCAGGCCGCGCTGGCCTTTGCCGAACGGCGCGACGAGGTCAATGATGCGGGCGGTGATGTCCTCGGTCGTGCCGTTGCCGCGCTCCATCTTGTACTGCTTGTCGGCGAACAGCGGCGTCAGGTTCTCGAACGAGACCTTGCGCTTGGAAACTTCCGGCGGCTCGAAGTTGATCGTGTCGACCTTGAGCAGCGCGAAGTAGCGCTCGTTGTCCTTCGGCGAGCGCACGCGTCCGGCGATCGAGTCGCCGGTGCGCAGCGAGAAGCGGCGGATCTGGCTCGGCGAGATGTAGACGTCGTCCGGGCCGGCGAGGTACGAGCTGTCGGGGCCACGCAGGAAGCCGTAGCCGTCCTGCATGATTTCCAGCACGCCTTCCGTATAGATGTGATCGCCGCGCTTCGCCGAGTGGCGCAGCAGCTGGAAGATCAGGTCCTGCTTCTTGACGCGGGCGATGTTCTCGAGGCCCTGCGCTTCGGCCAGTTCGAGCAGCTCGGACGCAGTCATGCGCTTCAGGTCCGGGACGCGGATGACCTTCGGCGGTTCCGGCGGCGTCTGCGGCACGGACGGGCCGTTCGCGCCGCCGGCTTCTTCGTCGTCCGACATCTGCGGCGCCGGCATGCGCGGCTGGTCGGCATGCGCCTCGGCGCTCAGTGACAGCGCCAGGCCCTCGTCGCCGCCTTCAACGTCCTCCGGCTGGATGTCCTCCGGGAACCCCATGTTGGCGTTCGGGTTGTGATTGCCCTGGTTGCCCTGGCGGTTCTGGCCACGCTGGAAACGACGACGATGCTTCATAAAGGGTTTGCTGGTTACGCGACGGTGATGTGGGGGGCAACGAAGGCAGCGAGCTGCGCCTTGTGCACGGCGCCGACCTGCGTCGCCGCCGGCGCGCCGTTCTTGAACAGAATCAGCGTCGGGATGCCGCGAATGCCCAGCGCGGCCGGCGTCTGCGGATTCTCGTCGACGTTGAGCTTGACGACCTTGAGCTTGCCGGCATTTTCGGCGGCGACCTGATCGAGGATCGGCGCGATCATGCGGCACGGGCCGCACCACTCCGCCCAGAAGTCGACGAGGACCGGCTGGGTCTGGCTGGCGAGCTTGACGTCCTGCTCGAAGCTGGCGTCGGTGACGGCGGAGATATGTTCACTCATGGAAGAGCCTCGGCAAATGGGAAGGTAGAGCGGGAAAACGCCCGCACGCTCCGGAAGTGGGGGGTGGTTTTCAGCGGTTCGGGCCGCGCAAAATCGGCGGCGGACCGTTATGATTAATCTTTGAACGACGGGGAAATAACGCGGGCCGGATGCAGCAAGCGGTCTAAATTCACTGCCGGGCCATTGATGAACGTTATTTGATCTGAATCCTTTGCGCCTTGCAAGAGCCGATCATCCGCCGCGATATACCACCGAACGCTGAATTGAATGCAACCTGACCATCTTTCTCCGACGCGGTTCGCCGATCTGCCGCTGCACCCGAGCCTGCAGGCGAGCCTGCAGCAGCTGGGCTACACCCATTGCACGCCGATCCAGGCGCAGGCGCTGCCGAAGGCGCTCGCCGGCGAAGATCTGGCTGGCCAGGCGCAGACCGGTACGGGCAAGTCGGCGGCATTCCTGCTGGCGACGATGAATCATCTGCTGACGCATCCGCGCGCCGAGGGCGACGATCCGAACCAGCCGCGCGCCTTCATTCTCGCGCCGACGCGCGAGCTGGCGGTGCAGATCTACAACGACGCGCTCGGGCTCGGCAGCCAGACCGGCCTGCGCATGACGGTCTGCTACGGCGGCGCCGGCTATGAGCAGCAGCGGCAGAGCATCGAGGCCGGCATCGACATCCTGATCGGTACGCCGGGCCGCCTGATCGACTACTTCAAGCAGGGCACTTATCACCTCAAGCAGATCGAAGTGCTGGTGCTCGACGAGGCCGACCGCATGTTCGACCTCGGCTTCATCGCCGACATCCGCTACCTGATCCGCAAGATGCCGCCGGCGAACCAGCGCAAGAACTATCTGTTCTCGGCGACCCTTTCGCACCGCGTGCTCGAGCTCGCCTACGAGCACATGAACAACCCGCAGAAGATCGAGATCGAGCCCGATCAGGTCACGGCGGAGCGCGTGCGCCAGGAACTGGTGCATGTCGCCAACGACGAGAAGCTGCCGTTCCTGGTCGGCTTGCTGCGCAACCGCAACGCCTTCCGCACGCTGGTCTTCGTCAACACCAAGCGCGGCGCCGAACTCGTCGAGAGCGCGCTGAAGGTCAACGGTTTCGACGCGCGCGTGCTGTCCGGCGACGTTTCGCAGGGTACGCGCCTGCGCCTGCTCGAGGATTTCAAGCAGGGCAAGCTGCCGGTGCTGGTCGCCACCGACGTGGCGGCACGCGGCTTGCACATTCCGGGTGTCGATCTCGTCGTCAACTTCGATCTGCCGCAGGACGCGGAGGACTACGTGCACCGCATCGGCCGCACGGCGCGCGCCGGCGCGTCCGGCGACGCGGTCTCGCTGTGCTGCGAGACCTGGGTCTATTCCTTGCCCGAGATCGAGAAGTACATCGGCAACCGTCTGCCGTTGATGGCGGACGGCCATGCCCTGATCGCCACCGATTTCGTGGCGCCCAAGCCGCTGCCGCGCCGCCAGCCCTCGGGGCCCGGCGGCGGGCGCGGGCGGCGTCCGCAGCGCCGGCCGCGCTGAACGTCGCAAGCGGGCCGGCGAGCGGCCGTTGATTTGCTCGGAAAGGTTGGTATATTCCGGCACTTAGGAGAGAAACCTCAGATGAATCGCGGTCCTTCCCGAGCGCTCGCTGGTGTTGATTACGAGATGACACGGCCGCGCCGCGCGCCGCGCCGTCTGCAATGGCTGCTGGGGCTGGTCGCCGTTGCCGCATTCGGATCGGCCTGGCTGCTGCGTGACGGCGGGGCTGCCGTCGCCAATGAGGGCAGCGCTGTCGGGCCGCAGGTGCCGGTCGCCACCCTGCCGGTGGCGGACGCCGCAGTCTCCACCACTGTGCCGATTCCGCTCGATCGCGTGCTCGTCGAGGACGAGCCGGAGACGGCGGACGCCGGCGATCTCGCCGACGAGGCGGAAGACGGTGACGCGGGCGCGCAGCTGGCCGCGCTGAGCAGCGCCATGACCGCGCCGGTGACGCCGAAGGCCGCTGCCGAAGCGGCGTCGGTCCAGGTGCCGGCCGCCGCCGAGGTGCCGGCCGCCGCCGAGGCGCCGGACGAGGCGGAGGTCGATTCGCTCGCCGAGCAGATCGAGAAGAAGCCGCAGCGCCGGCAGCTGACGCTGCCCGCCGGCCTCAAGCTGAAGTCGAGCGTCGTGCTCGTCGTCGACCAGAAGACCCAGGAAGTGCTCGCCGCGCAGAATGCGGATGCGGTGCAGCCGATCGCGTCGCTGACCAAGCTGATGACGGCGCTGGTCGTCACCGATGCCCAGCTGCCGCTCGACGAAGTGCTCGAAATCACCCGCGACGACATCGACGCCGAGAAGCACAGCTATTCGCGTCTGTCGCCGGGCCTCAAGTTCACGCGCCGCGAGCTGCTGCTGCTGGCGCTGATGTCGTCGGAGAATCGCGCGGCGTCGGCGCTGGGGCGCAACTATCCGGGCGGCCGTCCCGCGTTCATTCGCGCGATGAACGCCAAGGCCCAGGCGCTCGGCATGACGCATACGCGCTATGCCGACAGCTCGGGCCTGTCGAGCCGCAACGTCTCGAGCGCGCACGATCTCGTCAAGCTGGTCGACGCCGCCTACAAGGTGCCGCTGATCCGCGAGTTCTCGACGCGCGTCGAGCACACCGTGAAGCCCGGCCGCCGCGCGATGCACTTCGTCAGCAGCAACCGGCTGGTGCGCGCCAAGAACGACTGGCGCATCGGCCTGCAGAAGACCGGTTTCACCAACGAAGCCGGGCGTTGCCTGGTGATGCAGGCGACCGTCAAGGGACGGTCGCTGGTGATGGTGCTGCTCGACTCGGACGGCAAGTTCACGCGCTTCGCCGATGCGCAGCGGGTGCGTAGCTGGGTCGAGAGCGGCGCCAGGAACAAGACCGCGTCGGGCAAGAGCCTGCAGCAGGCGCGCAGCACGTCCTGACGCCATCGGCCGACGCGCGGCAGCGTTCGAGAAAAGGGGCCGTCAGGTCCCTTTTTTCTGTCCGCGGTTCAGGCGGCGCGGTGTTCGGTCGGCAGCGTGGCGGCGAGCTCGGCGAGCGTTTCGACCGAGCGCATCGCCGGCAGCGGGCGCGCTGGCAGGCCGCTGTCCGGCTTGCGGATGCCGATCACCTGGTCAATGCCGAACGCCTGCGCTGCCGACAGCACCGGCATGCTGTCGTCGACGAACAGCGTGCGCGCCGGATCGAACGGATGCGCCGCCTGCAGGGCATGCCAGAAGCGCAGGTCTTCCTTCGGATGACCGAAGTCGTGCGAGCTGAAGACCTGGTCGAAGTAGGGCCGCAGCCCGGTGTGCTCCAGCTTCAGGTGCCAGCTGTCGCGATGCGCGTTGGTCGCGATCCACATCTGGCGGCCGCTGCGCCGGACCAGGCGCAGGAAGTCCTCGGCGCCCGGGACCGGGCGGATGCGGGCGCGGATCTCGCGCTTGAGGGCCGCCATGTCGAGTCCGGTTTCGCGGCTCCAGTGATCGGTGCAGTACCAGGGCAGCGTGTGCTGCACGGCGCCGAACTTCGGCTCGAGCTCGCGCAGCGCGTCCTCCAGCTCGATGCCGTACTTCGCGGCGTAACGTTCCGGTACCAGCTCGCGCCAGAAGTAGTTGTCGAAGGCCAGGTCGAGGACCGTGCCGTCCATGTCGAGCAGGACCCAGTCGACGCGCTGCCAGTCGATCAGATGTGCGTTTGCGAGGCTGTCCATGTCCGTATGATACGAGCCATGACGACCTTCAACGAGCTGTATGACGCCGTCGTGGACATCGCGCGGCAGGCCGGCGAACGCATCATGGCCGTCTATCGCGGCGACTTCTCCGTCACGCTCAAGTCCGATGCCTCGCCGCTGACGCAGGCCGATCTGGCCGCCCACCGGCACATCCTCGCCAGCCTGCAGGCGCTGACGCCTGACGTGCCGGTGCTGTCGGAGGAGGCTGCCGACATCGCGTTCGAGACGCGCCGGCGCTGGACGCGCTACTGGCTCGTCGACCCGCTCGACGGCACCAAGGAATTCGTCAAGCGCAATGACGAATTCACCGTCAACATCGCGCTGATCGAGCACGGCGTCGCCCAGCTCGGCGTCGTGCACGCGCCGGCGCTCGGCCTGAGTTACGCGGCTGCGGTCGGCCGCGGCGCCGAGCGCTGGCGCGCCGGCGAGCGCGGCCCGATCCGCACGCGCGCGGTGCCGCCGCGGCCGGCATTGCCGACTTTCGTCGTCAGCAAGTCGCATCGCGACGCGGTGCTCGACGCTTTCCTCGCGCGGGCTCCGGCCCATACCGCGGTCAGCCGCGGTTCGTCGCTGAAGTTCTGCCTGGTCGCCGAGGGTTCCGCCGATCTCTATCCGCGAACCGGCCCGACCTCGGAGTGGGACACCGGCGCCGGCCAGTGCATCGTCGAGCGGGCCGGCGGCCTCGTGCTGCGCACGCCCGAGCTGACGCCGCTGCGCTACAACGAAAAGGACTCGCTGCTGAACCCGACCTTCGTCGTCATCGGCGATCCGGGCTACGGCTGGGCGCAGAAGCTGGCGGCATGATCGACGCGCGCGTCGCGGCCCTGCACGCCGAACTCGGCATCACCGCCGAGATGCTGCGATCGCGCGGCCTGCGCGCGCATGCCGAGGCGCAGCGCCTGCAGCCGGTCGGGCTCGGCACCGACGGCCGCGACAAGCTGCTGGTGCCGGCGGCGGCGCGGGCCTGGCAGTCGATGCGCGCGGCCGCGGCGGACGACGGCATCGAACTCCTGCTGGTCTCGGCGTTTCGCAGTGTCGAGTTCCAGGCGGCGCTGATCCGCAGCAAGCTGAAGAAGGGGGCGCCGATCGCCGAGGTTCTGCGCGTCAACGCGCCGCCCGGCTACAGCGAGCACCACAGCGGATGCGCGGTCGATCTCGGCGATGCGCAGACGCCGCCGCTCGATGAAGCCTTCGAAGGCACGGCGGCGTTCGCCTGGCTGCAGGCGCATGCGGACGCGTTCGGCTTCCGGCTTTCGTATCCGCGCGACAATCGTGAGGGCTATCTGTACGAGCCCTGGCACTGGTGCTGGCATCGCCGCGTGCGTCGCGACGGCGCGCAATAGCGCTTGCGCCGCGCCGCGTCGGGCGCGGCTCAGAGCGGAACGGCGTTGAAGTCGGCGGCTTGCGGATGTGCCGGTGCCGCGACGGCCTTGGCGTCGCGCAGCAGCTGGCAGGTGCGCAGCCCGGCGGCGCGCGCGGCGTCGAGCTCGGCGCCGACGTCGGACAGGAACAGCACCTCGTCACCCGGCAGGCCGATCTCGCCCAGGATCGCGCGGTACGAATCCGCTTCGCGCTTGCCGCCGATGCGCGTGTCGAAGTAGCCGGAGAACAGCGGCGTGAGGTCGCCGTAGGCGGTGTGGCCGAAGATCAGCTTCTGCGCCTCGACCGAGCCCGAGGAGTAGACGTACAGCGCCTTGCCGTCGGCATGCCAGCGGCGCAGGCATGCCGGCGCATCGGCATAGACGTGGCCCTGCAGCTCGCCGTTCTCGTAGCCGATCTTCCAGATCAGGCCCTGTAGCGCCTTGAGCGGCGTGATCTTGCGGTCCTCGGCGATCCACTGCTCGAGCACGTCCGCCGCCTCGTCGATCGACAGGTCGCGGCCGACGACCTGCTCGACGTCGTCGAGCAGATGCTGGACCTGATCGTCGCCGGCCTGCTCGCGCAGGAAGCCGCGCAGGCGCTGCCTGGCGTACGGGAACAGCGTCTCGTGAACGAAGTCGATCGAGGACGTGGTGCCTTCGATGTCGGTGACGATGGCTTTGATCATTTTTTTTCCTGAGCCGTCATGGGCGCGGTGTCCGGCCCGGACATCCCTGGCCGCGCAGTCGCCGGCACCAACGTCCGCCGCACATGCGCGAAAGTCCGGTTCACCCTGCGCGAGCGATGACGATGGTCTTGATCATTCGGCGCCGTGTTCAGGCCGCCGGTTCGAACTTCGGGAAGCGCTCGGCGATCGTGTCGCCGGTGAAATGGCCGACCCAGCCCTCCGGGATGCGGAAGAAGCGGATCGCCTTGAAGTTCGGCTTCGGCCCCATGTCGAACCAGTGCGTGACATTGGCCGGCAGGTTGATCAGATCGCCCTTGGTGCAGACGGTCAGATAGACCTTGCCGCCGGCGCGGACGTAGAACGCCCCGGCGCCGTCGACGAAGAAGCGCGTCTCGAAGTCGTCGTGCGTGTGCTCGGACAGGAACTTGCCGCGCGCCGCTTCGGCCTGCGGATGATCCGGGTGCATGCTGACGACGTCGACCGACACGAAGCCGTACTTGGCGTTCAGGCGCTCGATCTCGGCGCGGTAGGCGGCGATGACCTCGTCCTGGCCGGCGGTCGCGGACAGCGGCTGCGAGGCTTCCCAGCGCTCGAACTCGACGCCGACGGCGGCGAGCTGGTCGCGGATCTCTTCGAAGCCGGTGTAGGTGCCGAGCGGCTGGCCCGGGTCCTGGTCGGAATAGACGGCGAGCGTGGTCATGGCGATCCTCCTTCGAACTGCAGACGTTTACGAGTGCAGCTCGCACTCGAACATGAATTCCAGCGCCTCGACGCGCCAGCGCGCCTGCGCGACGTCGGTGCCCCAGGCGTAGAGCCCGTGGCCCGCGATCAGATAGGCGGGCGTCGCCGGATGCCGCTTCATATGGGCGTCGACCGTCGCGCTCAAGCGCGGAATGTCCTGATCGTTGGTGAACACCGGCACCTCGACGCTGGCGTCGTGCGTGGTGATGCCGGGCAGCAGCTTGAGCAGCTCGTAGCCGGCCAGGCGGATCGAGCGCAGGCGCCGCGACAGCACGGTATTGGCGATCGAATGCGTATGCAGCACCGCGCCGATCGCCGCGTCGTGGCGGTACAGCTGGCAGTGCAGCAGGGTCTCGTACGAGGCCTTGCGCGCCGAAGCGATCGGTACGCCGTCGAAGCCGGCTTCCAGGAAGTCCGCCGGCGTCAGCTCGCCCTTGTGGCAGCCGCTCGCCGTGATCAGCATGCGCTCGGCATCGAGGCGTGCGGAGAAATTGCCGCCGGTCGCCGGAATCCAGCCGCGCTGGTGGAACAGGCGGCCGGCGTCGATCAGCTGCTGGCTGTAGGTCTGGATGTTCATCGAGCCGCGCACTTTAGGGCAGCGCGCGCGGCGCTGCCAATGACGGAGAATCGCAGGTCTTATAGCGCCGGGATATGACGGACAGGGCTACGGCTTGCCGAGCGGCAGATTGATGAGCGGCACGGCGCCGCCGGCCACGGTCGCCGGCAGGTGGCCGTCCCAGCGCTCGATGGCGCGGATCTGCGCCTCGATCTCGCGCAGCCGGATCAGTTCCGGCGTCACTTCCTGCTTCTGGGCGCGCAGCGCCGCGGCTTCCGCCTCCGCCTGCGCGATGCGCTGCTTGGCCTCGATCTGCACGCGTTCCAGGTCGCGCTGCGCCTTGAGGGCCAGCTGTTCGGCTTCCTGCTTGGCCTCGATCGCACGGGCGAACTGCTCGGAGAACTTGAAGTTGGTGATCGAAACTTCATCGAGCAGCAGCGCGTGCTTGCCGCGCTCCTGGATCTTGGCTTCGAGCAGCTCGCGGATGGCGGCGCGCACTTCCTCGCGCTTGGTGATCAGCTCCTCGGCCGTGTAGCGGGCGGTCACCGCCTTGAACGACTCCTGCACGGCCGGCTGGATGACCTTTTCCTCGTAGCCCGGCCCGATTTCCTGGTAGAGCCTGGCGACCATGTCGGCGCCGATGCGGTAGTTCAGCGTGATCGCCGTATGGACGGTCTGCAGGTCGCGGCTGGCGGCCTCGCCGACCGAGTCGAGCCGGGCGACGCGGATGTCGATCTTGATGACCCGCGCCAGCGGGTTGACGAGGTGCAGGCCCTCGTCGAGCGGAACCGGATCGACGCGCCCGAACAGCGTGACGACGCCGCGATGGCCGGACGGCACGACCGCCAGCGGCGACAGGCCGTAGAGCACGAACAGGCCGATGACGAGCACGGCGAGGGCGCCGACCCAGCGAATGTTGCGCATGACGCTTTCCCCCCGAAAGTCGATGAATGCGAGAGCCCGGGCCTTCAGGCCACCAGGAACAGCGAGGCGAGCCCGAGGAAGATGAAGAAGCCGAGGCTGTCGGTGGTGGCCGTGAGCATGACGCTGGAGCCCATGATCGGATCGCGGCCGAAGCGCTGCAGCGCGACCGGAATGACCAGGCCGGCGGTCGCCGCCAGCAGAAGCTCCAGCAGCATCGCCGAGCCGATGACGAGCGCCAGCTTCCAGTCGTGGTACAGCGCGAAGGTCACGGCGCCGAGCGCCGAACCCCAGACGGTGCCGTTGATGCCGGCGATCGCCAGTTCGCGCAGCAGCATCATGCGCAGCTGCGAGGGCGCCATCTGGTTCAGCGCCAGGCCGCGGATCACCAGCGCCATGGTCTGATTGCCGGTATTGCCGCCGATGCTGGCGACGATCGGCATCAGCGTCGCCAGCGCCACCAGCTGGGCGATGACCGGCTCGAAGGCGTCGATCACGCGCGAGGCGACGAACGCCGTCAGCAGGTTGAGCGCGACCCAGGGCCAGCGCTTGCGCGCGCTCTGCATCGGCGGCGTGAACAGGTCCTCGTCCTCTTCGGTCAGGCCGACCTGGCGCAGGCCTTCGTTCTGCGCGCGTTCGTTGATTTCGTCGATGACGGCATCGACCGTGATGCGGCCGACGACCTGCTTGTGCAGGTTCACGACCGGCGCCGAGATCAGGTCGTACTTCTCGAACGCGTCGACCGCGTCGCGGTCGCGGTCGTCGGTGAAGAAGTAGGTGGGCTGCGTCAGCATCACCTGGCTGACTTCGTCCTCGGGCTCTTCGAACAGCAGCTTGTCGAGCGGCAGCACGCCGCGCAGGCGATTGTTGCGGTCGACGACGATGATTTCGTTGCTGTGCGGCGGCAGCGGCTTCTTGCGCCGCAGCAGGCGGTGCACCGCTTCGAGCGTGGTGTCCTCGCGGACGGCGATGTAGTCGAGGTCCATCATCGCGCCGACGCTGTCCTCCGGGAAGCTCAGCACCGAGCGCACCTCGGCCTGATCGGCGCGGTCGACGTGCTCGAGCACCGCGGCGCGCTGCTCGTCGGGCAGCGAGCTGACGAGGTCGGCGATGTCGTCGGAGTCCAGCGTGCGCACCACCGCCGAAATCTCCTCGGGCGCCATGTGCTCGACCAGCGAGCGGCGCACGACGTCGGAGACTTCGAGCAGCACGGCGCCGCGGCGTTCCGGCCGGACCAGGCCCCAGGCCATTTCGCGTGCTTCCGGCGCCAGGCTTTCCAGCACGAAGGCGATGTCGGCCGGGTGGAAGTTGGTGAGCCGCTGCGCCAGCGCCGCCTGATGCTGGCGCGCGACCAGCTGGGCGACGACGTCCTGCTTGCGGTTCTCCGAGCGCGACAGCAGCTCCAGCTCCAGCGCCTGGCGGGACAGCAGCTCGATCACCTGGGCGCGGGCGTGCTCCAGATGGCGATGGTGCGGCGTGGTATCGGCGTTGTCGGGCATCGTCGCACGCGACGGTGGAGGGGAGCCGATCGGGTCGCGATCAGGCCGCAATCAAGCCAGGGTCCGGCGCGGCTATCTTAGCTGCGCCCGCGTTGCGCCGCTGCCGCCGCGCGGCAGGCGCGCCGGGCCGACCTTTCGGTTAAGGTTGGCGGCCACGATGATCCCCTTCCGTCCGTCCCCGCGCCGCCGATGAGCGCGCGTCCGCCACCGCCCGAGCCGACCCGGCCGGAGTCCGGCGTCGCCGGTTTCCTGCGCGTGTTTCGCTACACCGGGCGCGCGCTCGCGCTGGTCTGGGCGACCAGCCGCGGCCTGCTGGCCGCGCTCGTGGTCCTGACCGTGCTGGCCGGCGTGCTGCCGGCGGCGATCGCCTACGTCGGCGCCCAGATCGTCGACGCCGTGGTCGCCGCGATCGCCCGGGCGCAGGCCGGCGCCGTGCACGGCTGGACGCTGTACGCGCCGCTGCTCGAATGGGTGGCGCTGGAGGGCGTGCTGGTCGCCGCCGCCGGCGGCACCACGCGCATGACCTCGCTCTGCCAGGCGCTGCTGCGCATCCAGCTGGGCCGCCGCATCAACGTCATGATTCTCGAAAAGGCGTTGACGCTGGAGCTGACGCACTTCGAGGATTCCGAGTTCTACGACAAGCTCAACCGCGCGCGCCGCGAGGCGTCGGTGCGGCCGCTGTCGCTGGTCACGCGCACGGCGAGCCTGGCCCAGAACGCGATCTCGCTGCTCAGCTACGGCGCGCTGCTCGTGCACTTCTCGCCGTGGGCGGTGAGCGTCCTGCTGCTGGCCGGCGTGCCCTCGTTCATTGCCGAGGCGCGCTATTCGGGCCAGGCCTTCCAGCTGTTCCGCTGGCGCTCGCCGACCACGCGCATGCAGATCTATCTGGAAACCGTGCTGTCGCGCGAGGACCACGCCAAGGAGGTCAAGCTGTTCGGCCTCGGCCCGCTGCTGCTCGGCCGCTACAAGTCGCTCTATGCGCAGCTCTACGACGAGGAGCGCGACCTCGCCGTGCGCCGCGACGGCTGGGGCTTCGGGCTCGGCCTGATCGGCGTTTGTGCCTACTACGGCGCCTACGCCTGGGTCGCGATCGCCACCGTCACTGCACG
Organism: Solimonas variicoloris DSM 15731; assembly: GCF_000382285.1. Lineage (GTDB taxonomy): Bacteria > Pseudomonadota > Gammaproteobacteria > Nevskiales > Nevskiaceae > Solimonas > Solimonas variicoloris. The sequence goes on from NZ_KB907929.1 coordinate 197,544, forward strand.
CATCACGCTCGGCCAGATGACGATGTACCTCGCGCTGTTCCGCAACGGGCAGGGCGCGGTGACCTCGATTCTCAGCGCGGTCAGCGGCATGTACGAGGACAACCTCTATCTGTCGACGCTCTACGAGTACCTGGAAACGCCGGTGGCGCCGCCGCGCGGCGCCGCGGCGCAGGGGCCGCGGCCCGACGACGGCATCCGCTTCGAACAGGTTTCGTTCCGCTATCCGGGCGCCGAGACCCCGGCGCTGGACGGCATCGACCTGCACATCCGCCCCGGCGAGTCGCTGGCGCTGGTCGGCGAGAACGGCGCCGGCAAGACCACGCTGATCAAGCTGCTGACGCGCCTGTACGTGCCGACCGGCGGCCGCATCCTGCTCGACGGGCTCGATCTGCAGGACTGGGACGAGGACGCGCTGCGCGCGCGCATCGGCGTGATCTTCCAGGACTTCGCCCGTTACCAGCTCACCGTCGGCGAGAACATCGGCGTCGGCGACGTACGCTATTTCGACGACGAGAAGCGCTGGCGCGAAGCCGCCGACATGGGCATGGCGACGCCGTTCGTCGAGACGCTGCCGCAGCAGTTCCACACCCAGCTCGGCAAGTGGTTCCGCGACGGCCGCGAGCTGTCCGGCGGGCAGTGGCAGAAGATCGCGCTGTCGCGCGCCTTCATGCGCGCGCAGGCCGATATCCTGGTGCTCGACGAACCGACCTCGGCGATGGATGCCGGCGCCGAGGCCGAAATCTTCGCCCACTTCCGCGCACTGATGCGCGATCGCATCGCGATCCTGATCTCGCACCGCTTCTCGACCGTGCGCATGGCCGACCAGATCGTCGTCGTCGACAGCGGCCGCATCGTCGAGCGCGGCGACCATGCCGCACTGATGCAGCTCGGCGGCATTTACGCGCACCTGTTCTCGCTGCAGGCACGCGGCTACCAGTGAGGTGCACGGCGCCCGCCTGCGCTGATTGCAGCAGGTCAGCACGGGCGGCTTGCGGTTACGCTCGGCGGCCACGAATCCCGCACCATCGCACGCAAAGGAGAGAGGCATGAAATCGTTCAAGGGCCGCGTCGCCATTGTCACCGGCGCCGGCAACGGCCTGGGCCGCCAGCACGCGCTGGCGCTGGCGGCGCGCGGCGCCAGGGTGGTCATCAACGATCTGGGCGGTGCGCGCGACGGCAGCGGCGGCTCGTCGACTGCCGCCGAGGCAGTGGTCGCCGAGATTCGCGCCGCCGGCGGCGAGGCGATCGCCAGCGGCGCGTCGGTCACCGACATGGCCGCCGTCGAGCAGATGGTGGCGCAGACCGTCGCCGAGTGGGGGCGCGTCGACATCCTCGTCAACAACGCCGGCGTGCTGCGCGACAAGACCTTCGCGAAGATGACGGTCGAGGATTTCCGCTTCGTCGTCGATGTCCACCTGATGGGCGCGATGCATTGCACGAAGGCGGTCTGGGAGCAGATGCGCACGCAGAACTATGGCCGCATCGTGATGACGACCTCGTCGACCGGCCTCTACGGTAACTTCGGCCAGTCCAACTACGGCGCCGCCAAGCTGGCGCTGGTCGGCCTGATGCAGACGCTGGGCCTGGAAGGCGAGAAGTACAACATCCGCGTCAACGCGTTGGCGCCGACCGCCGCGACGCGCATGACCGAGGACATCCTGACGCCGGACATGCTCGACAAGCTGCGCCCGGAGATGGTCAGCCAGGGTCTGCTGCATCTGGTGTCCGAGGATGCGCCGAACCGCGCCATCCTCTGCGCCGGCGGCGGTGCCTTCGAGGCCGCGCACATCACGCTGACGCGCGGCATCTTCGTCGGCGACGCCGCCGACCCGGCGGCGACTGTCGAAGCGCGCTATGCCGAGATCGATGCGCGCGACGGCGAGATCGTGCCGGCCAACGGCATGCAGCAGGCGGTGTTCGAGCTGGAGAAAGCCAAGCGCGCGCTGTCGTAGCGGCGTGCTCGCGGGCCGGTGGCGGCGTGCGGCACCGGCCCGCGGCCCCTTCTGCGAGAATGCGCGGCTTTCGCCGCCATTCCCGCCGCTCATGTCCGCGCGCCACGCTTCGTCCACCGATTACGCCCTGCTGCTGATTCCGCCGCTGCTGTGGGCCGGCAACGCGGTCGTCGCGCGCGGACTGGCCGGGCATCTGCCGCCGATCGCGTTCTCGTTCTGGCGCTGGGCGCTGGCCCTGCTGCTGATCGCGCCGTTCGGTCTGGCCGGCGTGATCGCGCAGCGCGCGACGATCCGCGCCCGCCTCGGCGTGCTGGTCGCGCTCGCGCTGACCTCGGTCACCGCCTACAACACCATGCTGTATCTGGCGCTGCAGACCTCGACCGCGGTGTCGGTGACGCTGGTCGCCGCGGCGATGCCGGCGACGATCATGGCGCTGGCCAGCGTCTGGCTCGGCGAGCGGCTCGGGCTGCGGCAGTGGGCCGGCATGCTGATCGCGCTGTTCGGGGTGCTGACCGTGCTCGGCCACGGCGATCCGCGCCGCGTGCTGACGCTGGCCTTCCATCGCGGCGACCTGTGGGCAGTGGCCGCCAATCTGTCGTGGGCGGTCTATTCGGTGATGCTGCGCCGTTATCCGACCGGACTCGACGCGCGCACGCTGCTGACCACGCAGATCCTCATCGGCGTGCCCTGCATCCTGCCGTTCTATTTGATCGAGCTCGCCGGCGGCCGCACGCTCGCGCTCGATGCCGGCACCCTGGGCGCGATCGGCTACGCCGGCCTGCTGGCCTCGCTGGTCGCGTACTTTCTCTGGAACCGCGGCGTGGCCGCGGTCGGCCCGTCGGTCGCCGGGCAGTTCACGTACTTCATTCCGCTGTTCACGGCGCTGATCGCGGCGCTGGCGCTCGGCGAGCGCGTCGAGCCGTATCACGGGCTCGCATTCGCGCTGATCGTCTCGGGCATCGTCTTCGCGAATCTGCGCCTGCGGCGCTGAAGGCGCTTTCAGGCTGCAGCGGCGGCTGCTCGCGCGCTCAGGTTTCCGGTACGGCCACGCCGCGGTAGACGTAGGTCATCGGCCGCGGGCCGGGCAGGTAATCGGCCTGCAGTTCGGTGATCTCGAAGCCGCCGGCCGCGAGCAGCGCCGGAATGTCGCGGTTCAGATGGCAGCCGCCGGCGAGCGGTTTCCATACCGGCGTCAGGCCGTTCTGCCAGCGCCGCACGCCGGCGTCCGGCGCCAGGCCATGCTCGCAGAACAGCAGCTGGCCCTGCGGGCGAAGCGCGCGGCGCATTTCGCGCAGCGCCGCGACGGCGTCGGGAATCGTGCACAGCGTGAACGTGGTGACCACGGTGTCGAAGCTCGCGTCGTCGGACGGGATGCGCTCGGCCGGTAGGTCCAGCAGTTCGATGCCGATGCCGGCCTCGGCGGCGCGCTTGCGCGCGAGGCGGTGCATCTGCGCGGCGGGATCGAGCCCGTACAGCGCGCTCAGCCGCTCGCGGTCGTAGAACGGCAGATTGCGGCCGGTGCCGATGCCGATTTCCAGCACGCGTCCGAGCGCGCGCGGCACCAGCTTGGCGCGCTCCTTCTGGATCGGCCCGATGCCGCAGGCCAGATCGATCAGATACGGCAGCACGTAGCGGTCGTACGGGTTCATGGGCTTCCTCCTTGGAATGCGTATGCGTCGGCCGCCGCTCGATGGGCATCGGCGGCGGCGTGGAATCAGGGCGATTCTGCGCAAGCCGGAGATACCACGGCCATTGCCGCGCGGCCACGGCGGTATTCCGGAACGATCACGCTGCGCGCCTTGCAGCGACAACGCCGCGTGGCGAGTTGTGGGACGCGAACGCGCAACGTCAGAACGTGCGGCGCAGGAGCGCGATATAAAGGGTTGGATGGTGGCCGGGGACGGAATCGAACCGCCGACACGGGGATTTTCAATCCCCTGCTCTACCGACTGAGCTACCCGGCCGGGCGCTGCGAGGCCGCGTATTAAAGCGGCGCGCACTCGGCTCGTCAAGCCGAACGTTCAATCCGGCTTTTGCGGCGGGGCGACGTAGCCGGTCTGCGTCAGCTCGCCGCCGTCGAAGAAGAACTTTTCCATTTCCTCGCCGAGCAGCTTGCGCGCGCTGGCGTCGGCGAGCACGAGGCGGTATTCGTTGATCAGCCGTGTCTGGTGCTGGATCCACATCTGCCAGGCCTGTTTGGAGACCTGTTCGTAGATGCGCTTGCCGAGCGGGCCGGGCAGCGGCGGGCGGTCGAGGCCTTCGGCGTCGACGCCGAGCTTGATGCAGTGAACGATGCGGCTCATGTCTCGGTACCTTGCAGAGAGCGCAACAGTTTACGGATCGGCGCCGGCAGGCCCAAGCGTTCAAGCTGCTCGGCGTCGATCCATTGCCAGCGCTCCTCGGCGATGCGGCTGCCGGACGTGGCGGTCGCGATCAGCTGTGGCTGCAAGACGTAGTCGAAATGCGTGAAGGCGTGCGTCAGCGGCGGCAGCGTCTGTTCGGCGACGCTGCGCAGCGCCTGCGCGGCGAGCCAATCGGGCGCGGCGGGATCGCCGTCGCCGAGCAGCGGCGGACACCAGAGCCCGCCCCACAGGCCGCTCGGCGGCCGTCGTTCGAGCAGCAGCCGGCCGTCGGCGTCGCGCGCGAGCAGCAGCACGGCCTCGCGGCGCGGCCGCGCGCGCGCCGGCTTGGCGCCCGGGTACTGCGCGACGGTGCCGGCCAGACGCGCCTGGCAGTCGCCGGCGACCGGGCACAGCAGGCATTTGGGATTGCGCGCGCTGCAGATGGAGGCGCCGAGGTCCATCAGCGCCTGCGTGTAGTCGGCGAGCCGTTGCTGCGGCAGGCGCGCTTCGGCTTCGCGCCACAGCTGCTTCTGCACGGCGGGCTGGCCCGGCCAGCCGGGGACGGCGGCGTGGCGCGCGAGCACGCGGCGCACGTTGCCATCGAGGATCGCGTGCCGATCGCCCCAGGCCTGCGCGAGGATCGCGCCGGCCGTCGAGCGGCCGATGCCGGGCAAGGCGGCGATGGCTTCGATATCGCGCGGGAATTCGCCGTCGTGTTCGGCGACCACGGCCTGCGCGCAGCGGTGCAGATTGCGGGCGCGGGCGTAGTAGCCGAGGCCGGCCCACAGCGCCAGCACGTCGTCGAGCGGCGCGGCGGCGAGCGCGGCGATGTCGGGAAAGCGGTCGAGGAAGCGCGCGAAGTAGGGGATGACGGTGGTGACCTGCGTCTGCTGCAGCATCACCTCGGACAGCCACACGCGGTACGGCGTGCGCGGATGCTGCCACGGCAGATCGTGGCGGCCGTGCACGTCGAACCAGGCCAGCAGGCGTTCGGCGAACGGCGTCATGGCGCGGCCGGCTCCAGACCCTTGGCGCGCGCCAGCGCGAGCGCTTCGATGCCGTGTGCGGTGGCCTTGGCCTGGCGCTGCATCGCGCGTTCGATCAGCCACGGACCGATCAGCGGCGGAATCCAGAAGTCGGGCTCCAGCTCGGCATGGAACCACAGGCAGGTTTGCGCGCCGCAACGGTCGAGCCGCCAGGCGGCGGTGCCGTAGCGCAGATTGCTGAGCGCGGGCACGACCGTGGCGTCGAGCCGGTAGCCGTGCGCGTCGCGACTGTCGCGCACGTCCTGGACCTGCTTGAGCTGCGAGCAGAAGAAGCTCACGCAGACGCGCACCGTCGTGCGCCAGCGCTCGGTGCCGGGCTGCACCGCGGGCAGCGCGGTGACTTCCTCGACCGCGTCGTTGATGCGTGGCAGGTTGCGGAAGTCGCGGAACACCGCGTAGGCGTCGTCGAGCGGCGCGTCGAGCCGCGCCTGCAGTTCGATGCGGTAGCGCGACTGCCCGTGCGTGACCTCGACGCGGTCGACGGTCTCGGCGGCGGCGCTGGCGCTGAACGCGGCCAGGAACAGGAAGGCGGCTCTCACGGAGTCGTCTGCGGCTCCGCCGGCTTCTCCTGCTTTTTCTTCTTGCCGAACAGCAGGTCGTTGAGCTTGTCGTTGAGCTTCTGCTTGACCTCGGGGTCGTTCAGCTTCTCGCGGACCTTCTCGGCCGCTTTCTGCTTGACGGCGTCCTCGATGTCGACCTTGTACTTCGGCTTCCACAGGCTGCCGCTGAGGCGGATCGGGATCGTCACGCCGTTGAGCTGCGCGAGCTCCTTGCCGCCCTGGCCCTTGCTGGTCTCGACGACCGTCGGCTTGGCCGTGTAGTTGATGGTTTCGTCGACGAGGTTGATGTCGCCGGCGCCGCCGACGCGGAACAGCGGGCTCGCCGCGTTCAGATCGTCGCTGTGCAGCACGCCGTTGTTGAGCGTGCCGCTGACGGAGATCGTCGTGAAGTCGGTTTCGGGCGTGCTGGTTTCGCTGTAGTTGAGATTGCCGGCCAGCATCGCCTCGCCCTTGCGGATGATCTGGCCGAGATTAAAACCCTTGACGGCTCCGTTCTTCGCCTGCGCGGCGAGCTGGCCGTCGAGCGTGCGGCGCAGCTCGCCGACGGTCTTGCCGCGGCCGCTGACGTCGGCGCTGAAGTCGGCGATGCCGCTGACGTAGTCCTTGCCGGTGAAGTCCTGCAGGAACGGGCCGGCCTGGAACGAGGACAGCTGCGTCTTCAGCGCGTAGCCCGGCGTCGCCCCCGGCGTGTAGCGGTGCGTGAGCTTGACGCTGCCGCCGTAGAGCCGGGCGCTGAGGTCCTGCTGCTTCACCGTCTGCGCGCCCTGGCCGGACAGCTTGATGCGGATGTCGCTGAGCTTGAGCTTGTCGACGACCAGCTTGCCGATGTCGATGGTGCCGTCGGCGTTGAGCTTCTGCAGCATCTCGGCCGGCAGCTGCACGGCGTTGAGATCCTTCTTCTCGCCGTCCGGCGTCGCGACCTTTTCCTTGTCCTTGCTCTTCGGCGGCAGGTAGCGGTCGGCGTCGATGCTGTCGACCTGCAGCGCGAAGGCCAGCGCCAGCGTCTTGAAGTCCGCGATGCCGAAGTCGCCCGTGATCCTGGTCTGGTCGAGGGTGGCGACGAGGTTCTGCAGGCGGGCGCTGCTCAGCGTGCCGCTGTACTGCGCTTGGAGGCCGGCCTGTGCCAGCGCCTTCGGGTCGGCGGTATCGAGCTTGGTGCCGAAGCTTTCGAGCAGCTTGCGCGGGCTGAACGGCGCGATCGTCAACGGGCCGGACAGCTGCGGGTGCTCGCCGTTCAGCTCGCGACCGCTGATGTCGGTGGTCAGCGTCAGATCGGCGGCCTGCAGCTTGCCGTTGGCGAAGCGCAGCGCGCCCTCCTTGAGGTTGTAGGCGAGATCGCCGCCGAGGCGGACGGTCTGGCTGCCGTTCGGGATCGATTTGCCGCCGAGCTTGGCTTCCACGTCCAGGGCATCGAGATTGAAGACCTGCGCGGCGAGGTCGGCGACGAGGCGCGTCTTGATCGTGGTGTCGATGTCGTAGTCGAGCGCCTTGCCCTGGATGCCGAGCTTGAGGCCGTCGGTGTCGAGCTTGTTGGCCTTGAGGTCGGGCTTGATGGTGCCGGACAGCGACACGTCGGCCTGCGCGGCCGGCGTCTTCGACATCACCGTCGCCGCCAGGTCGAGGTCGAACGGATCGCTCGGCCGCAACGTGCCGGTCTTGAGCTTGAGCTTCTGCAGCTCGTAGTGCTTGCCGGCTTGCGCGTCGTCGTAGACGACGGCGGCGTCGTCGACGGTCACGCCGTCGATGTCGAGGCTGTCGAGCGAGAACTGCGCCTCGACTTTCACCTTCGGCGGCTTTTCCTCTTTCTGCTGCCGGGCGTGCTGGAGCAGATCGTCCCAGTTGCTGAGGCCCTCGGCGTTCTTCGCCAGACTGACGTGCAGGCCGTCGAGCGTGACGGTGCTGACCTGCAGCTGCTTGTCGAACAGCAGCGGCATCAGCTTGACGCCGACGCTGGCCTTGCGCACTTCGGCGAACGGCACGTCGCCGAAGCCGGGCGCGTTGCCGAGCCGGGCGTCGGCCAGCGACACGCGCAGCCAGGGGAAGACTTTCAGCTGGATGTCGCCGAGCGTGAGTTCGCGGCCGGTCTCTTCCTTGACCGCGGCCCGGATCTGGTCGCGGTAGTCGTTCGGGTCGAACAGCAAGGCGACGGCGAGCAGCGCTGCGACCACCAGCAGCACGAAGCTGCCGAGCACGAGCAGGACGATTTTCAGCGGTTTGGCCATGGGCGAATTCCTGGTGGGCGATGCCGTGGCGAGGGCAAGCGCAGGGGCGCTGCGCGCAGTCTAGTCAGGCTGTCTGGCCAGCGCATGAACGCAGCGGCTGCATCAGCCGCCGCCGATCGCCTGCACGATCAGCACCTGGTCGCCGTCGCGCAGCGCCGTCGCGGCGTGCTGCGAGCGCGGCACGATGCTGCCGTTGACCTCGACGGCGACGCGCTTGCCGCCGAGCTGCAGCGCGGCGAGCAGTTCGGCGATGTTCAGCGCGTCGGCGAGGGTGCGGGGCTCGCCGTTGACGGTAAGCTGCATGGGGGAGACGTTTCCGAATGCCGGGCCCGCAATGGTCGCCGTTGTGTCCGGGCGGATCAATGGGCGTCCCGGGCGGGTGGGGCCGGCCGGCGTCGGAAAAATCGTGTCGAAATCGCCGGCGCCCGGCCGTCATGGTACGGGCGGGCAGCGGCCTGGCCCATTTTCCACAGCGCCGATGGAGGCGATTGCCGATGCGATATTCGATCCTGATTCACGAAAGCCCGGAAGATTTCGAGGCCCGTACCGACCCCGCACAGCAGGCGGCGCTGTGGGACGGCGTCGGTCGTTACCTGCGTGCGCTGCACGAGGCCGGCGTGTTCGTCGGCGGCGCCGGGCTGCAGCCGCCGGCCACCGCGACTCGCCTGCTGCTGCGCGACGGGCGCCGCGTGATCCAGGACGGCCCCTATCCGGACACCAAGGAACAGCTCGGCGGCCTGTTCCTGATCGAGGTGCCGAATCTCGACGTTGCGCTCGAATGGGCGGGGCGCTTTCCGCAGCGGCCCGGCCAGGTCGTCGAAGTGCGGCCGACGCTGCCCGGCGACTGAAGTCCGGCGATGGCGGAGCAGGTTGCGGCGGCCGCGCTGCTCGCCGACGTCGTGCGGCGTTCACGCCTCCGCCTGCTGGCGTTTCTCGCCGCCGGCGCGCAGGACGTCGCCGGCGCCGAGGACGCGCTCGCCGATGCGGTGCGCGCCGCGCTGGAGACCTGGCCCGAGGCGGGGCAGCCGCAGCAGCCGGAGGCCTGGCTGCTGACGGCGGCGCGACGCCGGCTGATCGACGCCGCGCGCCAGCGCCGGGTGCGGCGTCTCGCCGAGCCGATCCTCGGCGCCGACGGCGAGGCGGTCGAAGCCGCCGATCTGCCGGACGAGTTCCCCGACGAGCGCCTGAAGCTGCTGTTCGTCTGCGCCCATCCGGCGCTCGATCCGGCGGTGCGGCCGGCGTTGATGCTGCAGGTCGTGCTCGGCCTCGACGCGGCGCGCATCGCGCCGGCCTATCTTGCCCGGCCGGCGACGGTCGGCCAGCGCCTGAGCCGCGCCAAGCAGAAGATCCGCGACGCCGGCATACCGTTCGAGATCCCGCGTCCGGCCGAGTGGCCGGCGCGCCTGCGCGCGGTGCTGGAGGCGGTCTATGCGGCCTACGGTCACGGCTGGGAGGCCGACGCTCTGCCCGGCGGCGGCCGGCTCGCGCAGGAGGCGGTGCAGCTTGGCCGCCTGCTGGTCGAGCTGATGCCGGACGAGCCCGAGGCGATGGGCTTGCTGGCCCTGATGCTGCACGGCCAGGCGCGGCAGGCGGCGCGCCGCGATGCGCGCGGCGCCTACGTGCCGCTGTCCGAGCAGGACTGTGCGCGCTGGTCGCAGCCGATGATCGGCGAAGCCGAGCGCTGGCTCGATCGCGCGTCGCGCGCCGGGCGCCTCGGCGCCTTCCAGCTCGAAGCGGCGATCCAGTCGGTGCACGCGCGCCGCCTGCGCGACGGCCGCACCGACTGGGCGAGCATCGCGCTGCTGTACGAAGGCCTCGTGCGCCTCGCGCCGAGCGCCGGCGCGCAGGTCGGCCATGCCGCGGCGATCGCCCGTCTGCATGGCGCGGCGGCCGGCTGGGACTGCCTGCAGCCGCTTGCCGCGCTCGGCGAAGCCGGCTACCAGCCGTATTGGGCGCTGGCCGCCGAGCTGCTGGCCGAACTGCGGCGCGTCGACGAGGCGGCCGAGGCATACGCGCGCGCGATCGCGCTCAGCGACGATCCGGCGGTACGCGACTTCCTGCGCGCGCGCGCCGCGCGCAGCGGCGTCGCGCTGAACTGAACGCGGGGGGCTGCGCGCAGCGGCCGGCGGACGCGCCGGTCCGGTTCAGTCGTCGCGGCGGCCGTGGTGCTCGTCGTCGGCGCTGCGATGGCATTCGACGCAGTTGTCGATATCGGTAATGCCTTCTTCATCGTGCTCGGCGCGGATGCGCGCCGGCGAATGCTCGTGGCAGCCGAAGCAGGTGTACTGCTTGAAATCCTGCCCGGTGTGGCAGGTCGCGCACGAGGTGCGATGTACGCCTTCGAGCAGGAAGAAGCGCGCGTGCTCGAACTGCGCCGGCCGCCACTGCTCCTGGCTGTGGCACTGCTGGCAATCGCCGGCGATCGTCGCGTGCAGCGAATCCTGCGGCTTGCGGTGGCAGGCCAGGCAGTCGCCGCGGATGCCGGGTTCGAGCAGGGTGTGCGAGAAATGCGCTGCCGGGTGCTGCATCGCGCGGCCCTGGTGCTCGGCGTGGCAGGCCATGCAGTTCTGCGCAAGCAGATGCTGGTGGAAGGGCACCTTCGGTTCGGTGCCGGAGGCGGCGATCGGCGCGCCGCTGGTCGTGTAGCGGCCGATGCGGTCGACCTGATGGCAGGTGATGCAACGCTCAGCGCGGCTGCCGCGGAACGGCTGATGGCAGGCGAAGCAGTCGCCGGTCAGATCGGCGTGCGCGGCCTGCAGCGGCCCGGGGCTCAGCATCGGTTCCGGACGCAGCAGCACGAGCGCCAGCACGCCGAGCAGGACGACCGCGACCGCCGCCCACAGCCAGCGCGCGTTCATCGCCAGCCCCAGAAGACGAACACGGCGACGATGTGGCCGAGCGCGAGCGTGCCGAAAGCCGCGGCGATCGGCAGGTGGATCGTGCGCCAGCGCTTCAGCCATTCCAGTGTGGTGGCGTCGGCTTCGAGACGTGCCTCGACGGCGCCGGCACTCAGGCCCTCGGCGAGCAGCAGCTTCTTCTTCAGATCGACGTGGCGCCGCGCGCGCTGCAGCAGGAACACGCCGGTCAGGCCGCTGGCGACGTTGACGAGCATCGCCCCGGTCGCGAGCCAGGGCAGCACGGCGTGGAAGTGGATGCCGGCGTGCACCAGCACCAGCAGCGAGCCGAACCAGGCGACGATCTTGTGGAACTGCAGCCAGCGTCCCGGCTGGCCGCGCGTCAGCAGCTGGTGCTTGCGCAGCGAATAGCCGAGCGAGAGCAGGATCAGCAGGACGCCGGGAATGCCCAGATAGCGGCCGACCGACGCCAGCTCAAGCCGATGCAGCACGGCGTCGACAACGATCGTCGCGACGACCAGCGCCGCGAACAGCAGCGTCAGTGGCGCGACGTCACGGCGCAGGACCGAACGCTTCACGGCGTTTGCCCGCAGGCACCACCGCTATCCGGACCTGCCGGTGCCGTCCGCCGCCGCTCGCCTCGCGCCATGCGCATTCGCTCGCTTCCGTGTGCCATGCCCGTCGGGATCGACGCGGGAGCGTCCGTTGCAACGGACGCTCCCGCGCGTGCCGACAGTATGAGGCCGCGGCGGCCCGGCGGCATTGACGCGGATCAAAGCGGGCCGGCCGCCAGCATCGCGCGCGTCGCTGCGGGCTCAGCTCGTGCGTGCCGCGGCCTTGGCGCGCGGCCGTGCCGCGCCCGGGCCGGCCGGCGCCGGCACCCACTCGTAGTCGGCGAGCCGCACCTTGCGCGTACGCAGCCAGAAGCGCCAGGTCGACCACGGCCACATCGTGAAGTTGATGCCCTCGGCGGTCTGGTACCAGCTCTTGCAGCCGGTCGACCACACCGAATGCTTGAGCGCGCCCTGAACCTCGTCGTTGAAGCGGCGCTGCACCTCGGGCTTGACGTCGACGTACAGGGCGCGCTGCGCGTCGAGCTGCTTGAGGCAGTCGAGGATGTAGTGCACCTGCGCCTCGATCATGAAGATGATCGAGTTGTGGCCCAGCGCCGTGCCGGGGCCGACCAGCTGGAACATGTTCGGGTAACCGGTGACGGTGGTGCCGAGGAAGGCTTCCGGCGCGCGCGCCCAGTCCCGGGCGATCTCATGGCCGTCGCGGCCGCTCAGCGCGAAGCCGCGCATGTAGACGCGCGGATCGACGACGAAGCCGGTGCCGAGAATGATGCAGTCGACCGGCCGCTCGACGCCGTCGCGGGTGACGATGCTGTGCTCGCGAATCTCGCGGATACCGTCGGTGACGAGCTCGACGTTGGCGCGGTTGAAGGTCGGGTAGTAGGCGTTGGAGATCAGCACGCGCTTGCAGCCGATCGTGTAGTCCGGCGTCAGCTTGCGCTGCAGCGCCGGGTCCTTGACCTGCGAGCGGATGAACATCTCGGCGAGCTTCTGCAGCGTGCGCGCCAGCGCCGGGTTGAAGATCGGCCAGACGCGCGATTCGTTGCTCCAGTACAGACGTGCGCGATGCAGCTTGCGCAGCAGCGGCACGGCGGCGAACAGCTTCTTGCGGAAGTCCGAGTAGCGGCGCGTGTCGCGCGGGATCACCCACGCCGGCGTGCGTTGGAAGACGTGCAGCTGCTTCACCTTCGGCGCGATCTCCGGCACGTACTGGATCGCGCTGCCGCCGGTGCCGATCGAGGCGACGGCCTTGCCGGACAGATCGTAGCCGTGGTCCCACTGCGCGGAGTGGAACAGCTTGCCCTTGAAGCTCGACAGCCCAGGCAGGTCCGGAATCGCCGGCACATGCAGCGGGCCGGACGCCAGCACCCAGTGGCGGGCGAGGATCACGTCGCCGCCGCGCGTCTCGATGCGCCAGCGGCCCTCATCCTGCAGGAAGTGCGCGCCGCTCACTTCCTGGCCGAAGCGGATGTACGGGCGCAGGCGGTAACGCTCGGTGACGTCGAGGATGTAATCCTGGATCTCGCGCCAGCCGGCGTAGCGCTGCGTCCAGTCGGCCTTCGGCGCGAACGAGTACGAGTACAGATGCGACTGCACGTCGCAGGCCGCGCCCGGATAGCTGTTGTCGCGCCAGGTACCGCCGACGTCCGCGCCCTTTTCGAGGATCACGAAATCCTTGCGTCCGGCCTCGATCAGCTTGATGGCCATGCACAGACCGCCGAAGCCGGCGCCGACGATGGCGACCTCGGTTTCGGTGGTGCGGCCGGGTTTGGGTTCCATTGCGGTCATGCCTCGTTCTCCTCGCTGCGTTCGATGCGTATCGCGCGTTGTTGCGCGTCGCCGGCAATCTACGGGCGCAGCGGCGACGGCGGCCATGCTGGCTTCGCCCTCCGATTGATCTTTTCGGCCACAATGGCCGGCGAGGAGGGACGAAAGAACGATGACGAGCCGCTCGATACTCGGGCTGATGTACACGATGCAGGGCCTGCGCGCGCTCGGCGAAGATCCCGCGCCGGTGCTGGCCCGCTACGGCCTCGACCTCGACCGGCTCGATCCCGCCGCGCGCATCGACCGTTCTCTCGAACTGCGCATCCACGCCGAAGTCGCCGAGCATTTGCGCGATCCGCTCGCCGGCCTCAAGACCGGCCGCTTCTTCGGTTTTGCCGGCTACGGCCCGCTGGCGATGCTGCTGCTGACCTGCGCCGACGTGCGCGATGCCTTTCGCATCGGCGTGCACTACCAGCGCCTGACCTATCTCTACAGCACGCTGTCGCTGGAAGAGGGCGCGACACAGAGCGCGCTGTGCCTGACGCCGCTGCCGCTGCCGCGGCGCGCGTTCCGCTTCCGCGTCGACGGCGAAATGGCCGGCACCTACAAGCTGATGATGGACATCCAGGCTTCGATCGGCGCCGCGCTGCAGCCGCTGCGTGTCGACATGCCGTATCCGCGTCCGCCGGAGGCACAGAAGTACGAAGCGCACTTCGGCTGTCCGGTGCGCTGGGGCGAGGCGCAGGGCCGCTTCTGGCTGCGCAACGAACACCTGTCGGTGCGCTTCCCCTCGCATGACCCGGCCGCGCACGCGCTGTACCGCGGCCTTTGCGAGCAGGCGCTCGTCGACCAGCAGAAGGAGCTCGACACGCTGGCCACCAAGGTGCTGCTGCACCTCGAACTGCTCGACGAACGCATGCCCGGTGCCGAGCGCGTCGCCCGCTTCTTCGGCCTCGCCGAGCGCAGCCTGCGCCGGCGCCTCGCCGAGGAAGGCACGAGCTTTCGCGCGCTGGTCGCCGATGCGCGCTACCGCAAGGCCCGCCACCTGCTGCGGCACACGGCGCTGAGCGTCGAGACCATCGCCGAACGCCTCGGCTACGCCGAACCGGCCGCCTTCATCCACGCCTTCCAGCGCTGGTCCGGCCGCAGCCCGCAGCGATATCGCGCCTCGCCAGCGGACGAGTAAATCCTTCGCGGTCTAAAGGCCGGCGGGCAGGTCGCATGCAATACGTGACTAGGCTGCTCGCAATGGCGCCGCGCTGGTCCACATCCAGCCCGGCAAGCCGACGCAGAATGGCGACATCGAACGCTTCAATAGAAGCCAGCGTACCGAAGTGCCCGACCGCTACGTCTTCACCAGCCTCGCCGAAGTCCGTCGCATGGTCGAAGACTCGATACTGCCACAACCGTCACCGTCCGCATCGCAGCCTCGGCGGCCTGTTGCTCGTTCGATTCGCGATGGCACAATCAACCACAACCTCTACTTCTGAGTGACTCGAAGAAACGAGGATCTTTCACTATGCCTCAAGGGCCATTACGCTAGCATCCGACTTGGATCGCTTGGCAATCTCAAATCTCAGCTTCGGGGGAGGCTGCGTATGGGGTTCTACATCAGAAAGTCGATTTCGGTCGGTCCCTTCCGGTTCAATCTTTCGAAGTCTGGTGTCGGCATCTCGACCGGCATTAAAGGCTTTCGAGTCGGAATGTCTCCGCGGGGGACGTACGTACATGTGGGGCGGGATGGCCTCTACTATCGAGTAACGGTTCCACACTCGGGCCCACGTCGACCTCCGCGAAGCATTGAACGGCCTTTCAACCCCGATGCGACTCAGCCCATTCGGAATCCGGATCCAGTGGTGATGCACGCCATCGAGAGTGTTGAGACGATCAGCATCGAGGATTCCAGTTCGGCAGATCTTGTGGCCGAGATGAATGCCAAGCGGAAGCGGATACGGTTCTGGCCTCTTGTGCTACTGGGTACGGGTGGGCTTTGCATCGCTGCTGCCCAGTTAAACGCTCCAAGATGGGTGATGATCGCTGCCGGCGCGATCGGACTGGCAGCGACCTTGGCCGTTGCGATCTGGGATCAGCTTCGAAAAACCACTGTGTTGATGTACCGACGTCCCCCCGTAGTTGAGTAGCGGATCGGTTTGGAATCCAATCCCTGTCATCAAGGAGATTGGACGTGAAGAAGCGGTTCAGCGAAGAGCAGATCATCGGTTTTTTGAAGGAAGCGGACGCTGGCGTGCCGATCAAGGAGCTATGCCGGCGGCACGGGTTCTCGGACGCCAGCTACTACCTGTGGCGCAGCAAATTCGGCGGCATGGACGTGTCGGACGCCAAGCGGCTGAAGGCGTTGGAGGCTGAAAACGCACGGCTGAAGAAAATGCTGGCGGAAACCTTGCTGGAAACGGAGGTGATCCGCGAGGTACTGAGAAAAAAGCCGTGATCGCACCGGCTCGACGCGAGGCGGTGCGGGAGATGAAATCGTTAGGGCTGACGGAGCGGCGTGCGTTGTCGGCGATCGGCATGAGCGCCAGTTCGCTGCGCTACGTACCAGCGCCGGACCGCAATGCCGATCTTCGGCGCAAGATCGTGGCGCTGGCGCGGAAGCATCGGCGCTACGGGGCCGAGATGATCTACCTGAAGCTGAGGCAAGACGGCCTACAGGTGAACCACAAGCGCGTGGATCGGCTGTACGCGCTGGAGAGGCTGCATGTGCGCCGGCGTCGCCGCAAGAAAGTACCGCCAGCCGAGCGTCAGCCCCTGATCCGGCCCAGCGCGGCGAATGAGGTCTGGTCGATCGATTTCATCTTCGACCGGATCGCCTCGGGCCGCGCGCTCAAGTGCCTGGTCATCGTCGACGACGCCACGCACGAGGCGGTAGCGGTCATGGCCCAGCACAGCATCGGCGGCAACCAGCTCACGCGGATGCTCGACGAAGTCTGCGCGCGTCGCGGCAAGCCGGCGGTGATCCGCTCGGACAACGGCCGCGAACTGACCGGCAAGGCCATGCTGACCTGGGCCCATCGAAACGGCGTCACGCTGCGGCAGATCGAACCGGGCAAGCCCAATCAGAACGCCTATGTCGAATTGTTCAATGGGCGTCTGCGCGATGAATGCCTCAACGAGCACTGGTTCGTCAGCCTCGCGCACGCGCAGGCCGTGATCAATGCCTGGGTCCGTGAGTACAACGAGGAGCGACCGAAGAAAGCGCTCGGCGGGCTGACGCCCGCCAGCTATGCGAAGCAGTTGGCCGCCAAGGCCGTTACATTAACCCCGGATTCCAAAGCCGCCTGCTACTGAACGCGGGGGGACGTCGTCGGAATTCTGGCAAACGGGTTGTATCAAGCTCGGTCGGATGATTCGCAGGGCAACTCAGGGCAGGATGGTTCCGGACAAAATGGGGCAGGATCGAGCTGCGGCTGCGGGGGTAACTAGCCATGGACGTTGGAGCTAGTTTTCTCGGCGGCGTTGTCGCGGTGGCCGCCGCAGCTTATTTCGCAGGCCGCCATCATTCACGGCAAAAATGGATGCGCGGCCGCGAACCAATGGCGGCAGATCAGATTTTGCGAGGTCTACCTGAAGGCGTTAGTCAAGATGAAGCCTCAGAAGTGCTTCAAGTCGTAGGAAAGTGCTTTGGCATTCGGCCTGAAATCCTGAGACTCGAAGACTCGATTTCAGCCTTGCAGGCGATGGATTCCTGGGCACTTGGCAAAGGCCAAGAAGATCTTGAGGCGTGGCTTCGGAGTCGGGGCGTCAAGAGTCTGCGAACCAAAGGCATCACCATCCGTGACTTGATCCTTTCGACGACCAAGGGATAGTTAAAAGATCCTCGCCCGGATCAGTTAGGGAAGGTTTGAATAACCCCTGATTCAGGCCCCCGTTGCTGCAATCACGGCCAGCCATGAGGAGCATGATGCCCGTGGACGGTAATCCCCCGCCGAATAGCTGACGTCAGCCGACGTCCCCCAGTAGCAGGTGGCTTTGGAATCCGGGGTTAATTGACGTACGGCATCCGTTTTTGACGTTCCGCCCCACGCCTGCTCTACAATGCCAGCCCTGCGCGGGTGTAGTTCAATGGTAGAACTTCGGCTTCCCAAGCCGATAGCGTGGGTTCGATTCCCATCACCCGCTCCACTTCAACTTTCCACGGTGTTCCAAGGACCTCCATGGAGTGTTGCAAGTCATTGTCACGGTTCGATTTTTCCAGAAAATCCGTTCCAGTGACGTCCAGCGAAATCTACTGACAGCCGGTCAAAACCGGTACATTAAGTGGTACATCTCAATGCGGAGCTTCCCGATTCCGCATTGTTGCTGGGGGAGCCGGGGCTCGATGGGAAACATGGCACTCAACTCGCTTTCAAGGAGTTGGGATCATGCTTTCGGACCTCACGGTTCGCCAAGCCAAGGCGACCGGCAAACCGTACACCCTGGCCGACACAGACGGCCTTTCCCTCTTTGTTTCAGCCACCGGTGCAAAGGCATGGCACTTCCGCTTCTCTTGGGGCGGCAAGCGCGACCGGACGTCCTTCGGCACCTACCCGGCGCTTTCCCTGAAGGACGCCCGCGCGCTGCGCGATGAAGCCCGCTCGCTGCTCGCCAAGGGCGTCAATCCCCACAGCGAACGCAAGCGCAAGCGGCACGCGATCGTCCTGGCCGGCGAGCACACCTTCATGGCCGTCTACGAGCAATGGCTGGCCCATCGCCGTCTCTCGCTGGAGGAAGGACGGCAGACCAGCCTGGAGCAGATCGGGCGCGTCTTCAAGAAAGACGTGTTCCCGTCGCTGCGGCACCTGACCATCTACGAGATCACCCGCGCGCACCTGCTGGACATCATCGGCAAGGTGGAAAAGCGCGGCTCGCTGTCCGTGGCCGAGAAGCTGCGGACCTGGTTTACCCAGTTGTTCACCTACGCCACGGTGGCGATTCCCAACATGGGCGAGAACCCGTCCAGGGACCTGGAAGTGGTCGCGCTGCCATTGCCGCCGGTCGAACACAACCCGTTCCTGCGCATGCACGAGCTGCCAGTCATGCTGCAGACGCTGCGCAAGTACCGCGGTCGCCTGAACACGCAATTGGGCTTGCGGTTGCTGATGCTCACCGGTGTGCGCACTGGCGAGTTGCGCTTCGCCACGCCCGATCAGTTCGATCTCGACCGGGGCCTGTGGATCATCCCCGTGGCCAGGCTCAAGCAGCGCAAGCTGCTCACCAGGAAGAAGCGCAAGCGCCTGATCGACATCCCGCCCTACATCGTGCCGCTGTCGGTGCAGGCGCAGGAGATCGTTCGCCACCTGCTCGACAACTTCAAGCCGGCCCAGGTTTATCTCATCCCCGGCGACTGGTGCCTGAAGAACCCGATCAGCGAGAACACGCTCAACGCCGCGCTCAAGCGCATGGGCTACGAGGACCAACTCACGGGGCATGGCATCCGGGCAACGATCTCGACGGCGCTGAATGAACTCGGCTACCCGAAGAAGTGGGTGGACGCCCAGCTCTCGCATGCCGATCCAGACAGGATCAGCGCGACCTACAACCATGCCGAATACGTCGAGCAGCGCCGTGTCATGATGCAGGACTGGGCCGATCGTCTGGACCTGTTCGAGCAGAACCAGGTCGAGGTTGCCAGCCGGCATCTGACCATCACGCTTCAGGGCCTGCCGACCATCGCCGGCCAGGCGGCCGTGCAGTCTCCGGTGGTCGACCTCACTGCGCCGCAACTGATCGTGACCGCGCCAACGCCCGACCAACTTGAAGCGCCGGCATCGGTGCAGCGGCTGTCGGCCGTGCGCATGCCCGAGTACGCGCGGCCGCGCCTGTCGGAGGTGCAGCGCGGACGCCTGCAGGTGCTGGAGACCTTCGAGGCGCCGCACAACCTCTCGGTGGCGGACTACGCCAAGCTCGCGGGCAAGTCGCGCCGCTGGATCACCTACGAGATCCAGGCCGGCAACCTGCTGTCGATCCACATGGGGCACCGCGGGCAGCGCGTGCCAGACTGGCAGCTCGATCCGCTCAAGCGCAGGCTGGTCCAGTCTGTCCTGAAGCAACTGCCACGGGGCGTCGACACCTGGGACATCTACCACGCACTCCTGCGCTCGTACGAGGCTCTCGGGACACGGCCGGCCATCGAAGCCGTCAACCCAACGAACCTGCACCTTGCCGCGCGGCTGGTGGCCGCACAGTGCATGCAGGCGAGCGAGCCAGTCGTGACGACAGAGTTCCCTGAGCAGGTCCGGCAAAGCGTGCAGCGGCTGGTGCGCGAAGCCGTCGCTGCCGATGCCGCCGAAGTGGCGCCCGGAGACTGATCAAGCCAGGGGCGCGCCGAAGTTCGGTCAGGCGCTTGCCTGGAGCGCGTGGAAGAACGGCTCCAGGCGGGCGCTGCCCGTATCTCGACGGCTCAGGAAGTACGTGGTGAGCGTCAGCGCGCCCTCTTGCAAGGGACGCTGGACAACGCCAAGGGAACGATGGCCCTCAATGCGGGTGGCGGGTGCCAAGCAGACACCGTAGCCGGCGGCCACCAAGGTCATCATCAACCCGAACGATGTGGCCGTCGTGACGGCCGAGGGGACGACGCCGGCTGCCGTCAGCAGTGAGTCGATTTGCCCACAGTAGCCGACACAGTCGCGCCCATCCAGGGCGATCCAATGGTGGTCGGCCGCCTGCTCCAGGGACACTGACGCAAAGGCCAGCAAGGGGTGATGGGCCGACACGGCCAATGCCAGCGCATCGCGCCAGACGGGTCGGACATCGATGCCTTCAGGGGCTGCGGGCGATTGGCAGAGGCCTGCCTCGAAAGCCCCCGCGAGCAGTCCTCGATGCTGATCCTCCAAGCGCTCTTCGTGAAGACGAATCGGGTTGTCCGGATAGCGCCGACGGTGTACCGCCATCGGTACCGACAACCTGGGATAGGCCAGGCAGTCCGACAGGGCAATGTTCAAAGGATCGGAAGCGATCATCGTGTCACCCGCACAACGCCGACACTGGAAAAAACCGCGTGCCATCGGTCAATGAGATAAGTTTAACGTGGTTTAAATTCGCGTGAAACGTGACGCTTCTGTTGATGCAGAAGCGATCAGTGCAACGCGGGAGACCTGCGGGAACAAGAACCTATGAAAGCGAGCCAGCGCGCGCTTTCGGCGTTGCCGTGCGCGAGGCACGGTCCGCGAAGGCGCTGGCGCAGGAGGTGCTGGCGGAACAGGCGGGTATCGCGCGATCGCACATGGGCAAGATCGAGCGCGGCGAGCACATGCCCACGCTAGTGTTGATCCTGCGGATCGCGAAGGGGCTGGGTTGCTCGGCCGCGGCACTGATGGCTGCGACCGAGGCGCAACTGTCCGAAAAACAGGAAGACGCTGTCTAGGTCGGCGTTGCGTCTCTCACCTACAACGAGGTAGTACGCAGGCGCCGCATTGCCGTCAGTGATTACCTATTGATAGACGGGATGGCGACGGCACAGATCCGCCACCTGCTGTCTTACTCGATCCCGCACGGCAATTAATCCAACACCACCGGTTTCCAATGCATCCAGCACGTCGCACAACCAGCCGGCCAGTTCCTCGCACTCGGCCACGCCGAAGCCGCGCGTGGTCACGGCGGGCGTGCCGATGCGCACGCCAGAGGTCACAAACGGCGAACGCGGGTCGCCCGGCACGCTGTTCTTGTTGGTGGTGATCCAGGCATCGGCCAGCGCCGCGTCCGCATCCTTACCGGTGTAGGGCCTGGCGGACAGGTCGATCAGCATCAGGTGATTGTCGGTACCGCCCGAAACGATTTTGTGGCCGCGCTGCTGGATCACGGCGGCCATGGCGCGAGCGTTCGCCACCACCTGGCGCTGGTAGGCCTTGAATGCAGGTTGCAGCGCCTCCTTGAACGCCACCGCCTTGGCGGCGATAACATGCATCAGCGGCCCGCCCTGGACGCCGGGGAATACGGCGGAGTCGAGCTTTCTGTAAAGGCCCTCGTCCTGCCCTTTCGAGAGAATGATACCGCCACGCGGGCCGCGCAGGGTCTTATGGGTGGTGCTGGTGACCACGTGAGCGTGGGGCAACGGGTCAGGATACTCGCCTGCCGCCACCAGGCCGGCGACATGGGCCATGTCCACCCAGAAGATGGCACCCGCCCTGTCGGCGATGGCGCGCATGCGTGCCCAGTCCTTGTGCCGCGAATAGGCGGAGAAGCCGCCGATCAGGAGTTTCGGCCGTGCCTGCATCGCGATGCGCTCCATCTCGTCGTAGTCAATCAGCCCGGTTAGGGGGTCGAGTCCATAAGGCACGATCTTGTAATGGCGGCCGGAGAAGTTGGATGGGTTACCGTGGGTCAGGTGGCCACCCTGAGCCAAGTTCATCCCCATCACGGTATCGCCGGGGTTGGCCAGCGCCAGAAACACGGCTGCGTTGGCCTGGGCGCCGGCATGGGGCTGGACGTTGGCCCAATCACAGTCGAATAGCACCTTGAGCCGCTCGATGGCTAAGCGTTCGGCCACGTCCACATGCTCGCAGCCGCTGTAGTAGCGCTTGCCTGGGTAACCCTCGGCGTACTTGTTGGTGAACACCGAATTCTGGATGGCCATCACCAAAGGGCTCGCGTAGTTCTCGGAGGCGATCAGTTCGACATGATCCTCCTGACGGCGCGCTTCGTGGTGGACTGCCAGGGCAAGTTCCGGGTCGAAATCGGCGAGGGCAACAGAAGTGTCATACATGGTGTGCGTCCTGGTCGGGCGGATAGCGGTTGGGGTTGGACGTCATACGGTGATGTCCATCGGCTGAGCCGGAACAGACCAAACCTCGCAATCAACCAGGTCCGATGAAAGCAGGCGCGCTACACGCACCACGATGTCGTCAATCTGACGCTCGTCGCAAACGAATGGTGGCAATAGCCTGATCACGGTGTCTCGGGTCACGGTGATGAGCAGGCGCTGCTCAGCCAGCGCGCGCCCAACTAGTTCCTTGCAGGGCCGGTCCAGTTCGATACCCACCATCAGTCCCAGGCCGCGAATGGCGAGGACGTGCGGGTGACCTGCCAGCGCCTTGCGCAGGCCCACCAGCAAGCGAGCGCCCAGCACCATGGCGCGCTCGGGCATCCTGTCACGGGCCATGATGTCGAGGACGGTGCAGGCCACCCGGCAAGCCAGCGGATTGCCGCCGAAGGTCGAGCCGTGCTGGCCCGGCGAGAACAGGTCTGCCGCAATACCGCGCGCCAGGCACGCGCCGATGGGAAAGCCATTGCCCAGCGCTTTCGCCAGGGTCACCACATCCGGTGAGATGCCCGCGTGCGCGTATCCGAACCACGCGCCGGTGCGCCCCATGCCGGCCTGGATCTCGTCGAGCATCAGCAACCAGTCCCTCTGGTCGCACAAAGCGCGCAGTTCGCGCAAGTATTCGGCACTGGCCACCCGAATGCCACCCTCGCCCTGTACAGATTCGATCAACACCGCCACGATGTCCGGGGATTGTTCTGCCGCCTGGCGTACCGCGCTGATATCACCGTAGGGAGCACGCAGAAAGCCAGGCAGCAACGGCCCGAAACCCTGCTGGTTGGCCGCGTTGTCCGTGGCGGCGAGCGTGGCCAGCGTGCGGCCATGGAAGGCGTTGCCCATGACTAGGATCTGCGGTCGTGCCACCTGCCTGCGATGGGCATGCAGCCTGGCCAGCTTGAGGGCGGTTTCGTTGGCTTCCGCACCCGAGTTGCAGAAGAAGGCGCTTTCCATCCCGGTCAGCGCACACAGGCGTTCCCCCAACTGCTCCTGCCAGTCGATGCGGAACACGTTGGAAGTGTGCAGCAGCGCCCCGGCCTGTTCGGCGATGACGGCCGCGATTTCCGGGTGGGCATGACCCAGGCTGGTAACCGCGACACCGGCAATGGCATCTAGGTACTCCACGCCCTGCTCGTCCCAGAGCCGCGCGCCGTTACCGCGCACGAATGAGACAGGTTGGCGGGCGTAGGCGCGCATCAGGTGAGGGGCGGTCGTCTGCATGGGAGATTCCTCGAATTCGGCACGGTTGGCGTAACCGTCAGTCCGTGTGTTGAAAGCCTCGGTCATCACTTCACCCTCTCGTTTGCAGGCGTAGGCGTAATGACCGATGTACGTACCCGCAGCAGCACCCGCCCGTTGAGCACAGCATGCGCCGCCAGCCCTAGCACCAACCCCCAGAACGCCCCGCCAATGCCCAGCAAGGTGATGTTGGCGGCGGCCGCCAGAAACGTGATCAGTGAGGCTTCCCGGGTCTTGGCATCGGACATGGCGGTGGCTAGGCTGCCGCCGATCGTCCCCAGCAGGGCCAGGCCCGCCAGCGTGGTGATGAAGGTCGCCGGGAAGGCCATGAAGACCGCGGCCAGCGTCACCCCGAACACGCCGATCAGAACGTAGAACACCCCAGCGGCCATCCCCGCGATCCAACGCTTGGACGGGTCTTCGTGTGCCTCCCGGCCCGTGCAGATGGCGGCGGTGATCGCCGCGATGTTGAAGGCGTGCGAACCGAACGGCGCCATCAGCAGCGAACCCAGGCCCGTGATGGTCACGATGGGGTTGGCGCTGGTCTTGAAGCCGTCATTGCGCAATACCAGCATGCCCGGCATGTACTGCCCGGTCAGGGTAATGAGGAACAGCGGCAACGCCACGCTCAACAAGGCGTTGAGCGAGAACGCGGGCATGGTGAACACCGGCGCGGCCAGTTTCAGGCTCAGTCCCGACAGATCGACGCGGCCCTGCGCCAGCAGGAATACCAATCCCAGCACCAGGATGCCCACCACCGCATAGCGCGCGGAAAAGCGCTTGAACACCAGATAGGCGGCGATCAGCAGTCCCGCCAGCAGCGGATCGACGCTCAAGCCGCCGAAGGCGCCAGTGCCGAATTGCAGCAGGATGCCGGCCAGCAGCCCGGCAGCCACGCCTGGCGGTATCAAACGGATAACGCGCTCGAACCAACCCGACAGGCCCAGCAGCACAAAGGCGGCAGCCGAGATCAGGTATGCCCCGACGGCCTCGGCATAAGGTGTGGTTGCCAGTGCTGTGACCAGAAACGCCGCTGCCGGCGTGGACCAGGCGGTGATGATCGGTTCGCGGGATACCCAGCTCAAAATGATGCCTGTCACGCCCACGCCAATGGAAATCGACCACACCCACGAGGCCGTCAGCTCCGGGCTCAGGCCCGCGACCTTGGCTGCCTGGAACACCAGGATGAAAGTGCCGCCATAGTTAACGATGACCGAAATCAGTCCGGCCATGACGGGATGGGTGAGATCGTTCCAACGAACGGGCGAAGCTGAAGGGTCCGACGACATCATCTGAAGTGGGTTCCTGGCATGGGGACGAAAAGACCATGAGACGATAGACTTTTAATGGCATGATGTTCCCCACCAATTTTCAGATGAAGTACCTGCCAATTGTTCAGACATGCCCAACTTGAATCCGTCAAAGCCTGGCTCGGCGACCCCGCGCACGGCGCCTTGCCCCTGCATGCACGGGTACAGCGGGCCATTCGCCAGTTGATCCTGGATGGCGCGCTCGATGTAGGCCGCCCCCTGCCCGCGTCGCGCGCGTTGGCGAAGTCGCTGGGGGTGTCCCGCGACACGGTGGAGTCGGCCTATGGCCAGTTGCACGCCGAAGGTTTCATTGAGCGGCGGGTCGGCAGTGGCAGCTTCGTGTCCGAGCAGGCCCGGTGGCTGCCCGGGCGCGGCAGACCACGGCGCACGAGCGTGGATCGCAAGGCACCCCTGCGCCTGAGCCGGCGCGGCGATGCCATGCTCCAGGGCGGCGGCGTGCGCGACTTCCTGATGTCGCGCCCCTTCGCGCCCGGCGTGCCGGAGACGCGCAGCTTTCCGCTGCCAACCTGGGAGCGCTTGCAGCGGCAGGTGTTGAAGGAGTACGGCACCCTGGCGCTACTGCACAGCCCACCGCAGGGCATGGAGCCGTTGCGACGCGCCATTGCCGCCTACGTCAACCTCGAACGAGGCGCGCAGGCCACACCCGAGCGCGTGCTGGTGCTGACCAGTTCCCAACAGGCCATGACCCTGTGCGCCACCGTGCTGCTCGATGCTGGCGAGCGCATCTTCATCGAAGACCCCGTGTACCACGGGGCGCGCAAGGCATTTGACGCCGCCGGGTTGGATTGCGTGCCCGTGCCGATGGATGACCAAGGCATGCAGATAGCGCACCTGCTGGCAAAGGCGCAGACCCCTTGCAATGCCGCCCGGGCGGTGTTCCTGACGCCCTCGCACCAGTTCCCAACCGGGGCTACGCTGGCGTTGGACCGGCGCCTGGCCGTCATCGAATGGGCCCGCCAGCACCAGGCTTGGATCATCGAGGACGACTACGACAGCGAATTCCACTACGAAGGCAAGCCCACCGCATGCGTACAGGGGCTCGACCCCCACGGCCGCACGATCTACATCGGCACCTTCACCAAGTCGCTGTTCCCCGGCCTGCGCATCGGCTACATGGTGCTGCCGGAGGCTCTGGTGTCGCCCATGACCGTGGCCCGCACCCTGCTGGATGGGCACAGCGCACCGATCCCGCAGCTCACCCTGGCTCGCTTCATCGAGGGTGGGCATTTCGGAGCCCATGTGCGAACCATGCGGGCCGTCTATGCGGAACGCCGCGATGTGCTGGCGCAGCTGGTGCGCCAGCACCTGGCCGACTTCGTGGAGCCCAGGGTGCCCGCTGGCGGGATGCAGATGCCTTGCGTGTTCATCCGCGACATTCCCGAGCGCGAGGCGGTGGAATCGGCACGGCGGGTCGGCATCGACCTGCTGGGGCTGACCGCGCTGCATGCATCGCGCCGCCATGCATCGGGCAGGGATGGGGCCGGTTTCCTCATGGGATTTGCTGCCCATGCACCCCATGAACTGGAGATCGCTGTCAAGAAGCTGGCAAGCGTGCTGCGTGCGCTGTGTCGCCGATCACCATGAGGCGCGCTGGCGCCTTTCGTGCTGCTAGCTCCGCGTCAGGGACAGGTAGGGGTTGTCCGGCGGGACTTCCGCGAACAATGTCGAAGGCGTCGCCAACAGATAGCCGTGCAACCGCCGCGACTTGCGCGGCCCGGTGACTTCGCAGGTCCAGATGTTCAGGCCGCTGTCCTGTTTGCGGTGCAGTCCCAGCTTCTCGAAGCGCTTCTGCACCCATTGCCAGTCGTGCAGATTGTCCTGCCGGGCCAGCACCTGGATCTCCGGATGTTCCTGCACGTAGCGCTGGAAAACGCCGGGGCTGACCAGGTACGCCGTCCCATCGACGGTATGCACCAATGCCTTCGCATCGTTGATGATGAGCTTGCGCGATTCGATGCCGTGCTTGAGCCAGGCGATGAAGTTTTCCCCGGACGGCGTGGCCCTCGCGGGAGCCGGCATGGCGGCAGGACTGGTCGGCGCCAAATGAGCCACTGCCACAGGTGCGGCGGCGGATGGTGATGGTGGTTCCGCGCTGGCGGACGATGCACTGGTGGTGGCTGCGTCGGACGCATCGAGCACCGACAGCAGATCGGAGACCGGGTCCGCGATCCCGGCCTGGCAATCCGCTACCCCAGGGGACGGTGAGGTGGCCGGGATGCCGGCGGAGGCCGGCGCTGCCTCATCGCCAGGGAGGGCCTCTTCCGTCGTGACCGTGCCCGCGAACGGTGCGGGACGCTCGCCCGACTCCCAGATCAAGGCCGGCGACAGGCGCAGGAAGGTAAAGCTGTGCGACCAGCCGGTGCCGCTCGTGACGGTGGCCCGCCAGATCGCCTTCCCATCCGGGGCGGGCTGCACGATCCCATGGTCCTGGAGCACCGTGAAGACGGCGGTGTTGTTCGATGGAATGCCTTCGATGCCCTGCGACAGGAGGTGCGCGCGCAGCTTGTCGCTGACCGTCTTGCTGACGAGCCAGAGTGCCTCCGGGGTCAGCCATCCATCCGACGGGCCGCCGGGCTGGTTCAGCTTGAATTCCTCGCGCAGCAGGTAGCGCAGGCCATCCAGCAGCTTGCGCTGCAACGCATGCTTCGGCGCCGCCATCGCCCTGGCCGGATCACCGCCGAGCGCCAGGGCCACCGATGCCTGGTCAGCCTTGACGACCAGCTCTCCAAGCGTGCCGGCATGCTCGTACTGGCCCGCCAGCACGTACAGCAGCGCCGACCACAGGTCCTGGTAGTCGCTCAGCCAGTCGAGGATGCCGGCATCGAGCACACGGGTGTAGAGCAGTCCCGTGGCGGCGCCATGCAGCCGGTACTCGCGATCCGTCCGGTAACGAAAGCGGTACGGCTGCCGCAGCGGCCCGTGCCAGGGGTGCCAGACCAGGCCATCGGCCTGCTCGACGTGCAGGTCGACCGCGATCTTGCCAATGTCGTGCAGCAACGCGGCGTAGGCGGTCCCGGCGGTCCAGGCCTCGGCTTGCGCGGCCTGGGCCTCGGGCGAGGCGCCGGCCGGAAGCAAGTGGGACTGCCTCAGTTTGAGCGCGTAGGCCACGATCTCCAGGCCGTGGTCCAGCATGCCGCCCGGCCATGCATGGTGATACGCCTCCGAGGCCGGGAACTGCTGGACCAGCTCGGCGTAGCGCTCCAGCGGCGCGAGGTACAGCGAGCGGAACTGCCGACGCGACAGCGAGGTGCGCTGCCAGATGTGTTCCAGCAGCCGCTGCCGGCGCGGCTCCGCCAGCAGCGCTGCGGCCGACTGCGGTGGCGTCAGCCCTTTGGCAGGCTCGGCAGGAGGTGGCGCGGCGGCGGTGGCCAGCGGCACCCGTTTGCGCTGGAACAGCGAAAGCATGGCGACATCCTGGTGATGGGCTGGCCGGAGGAGCCTTTTGGCCTTTTCGGGTAGGGCCTTTCCCCTTGAGGCCATTCCCTTGCTCCATCCCCAGCCCTTTGGCCTTCGACAAGCCCTTTGATATAGGGGCAGTCGGCTTCGTGTGCCGCAATCAATGCGGAGCCGGTGCGCTCCAGGATCGAGCGGAACAGGCACTGTGTTTTCACCAGATCAGTCCGTTTCAACCGGCGCTGAAAGCGCAGCAGGCCCTGAAACCCCTGCGCCCGAAGGCATGCTTGTCGAGAATGAAGTAAGGAAGTAAGATTTCCTTTGAAACTTATGGAGGCCTCCCATGCTTGCCAAGCTCACATCGAAAAATCAGATCACGCTGCCCAAGGCGGCCGTGTCCGGCGTGGATGCGGCGGAGTACTTCGACGTCACCGTCGAGGGCGGCCGGATCATCCTGACGCCGGTGCGGGTCCAGAAGGCCCAGGCCGTGCGCGAGAAGCTGGAGCAACTCGGGATCACCGAGCAGGACGTTGAGGATGCCGTGGCCTGGGCACGGCAGTGATGCGCAGGGTCGTCCTCGACACCAACATCGTGCTGTCGGCGCTGATCTTCAGTGCCGGACGCCTGGCCTGGATACGCCACGCCTGGCAGCACCAGCAGTTGCAGCCGCTGGTCTGCCGGGAGACGGCCAGTGAACTCCTGCGCGTCCTGGCCTATCCCAAGTTCAAGCTGTCGACCTCGGAACAGCAGGAGTTGCTGGCGGACTTTCTGCCCTACGCCGATGTGGTGGAACTGCCTGCGCCATGGCCAGACCTGCCGGTCTGCCGCGACAAGAAGGACCAGGTGTTCCTGGTGCTCGCGCATGTCGGCAAGGCGGATGCGTTGATCACGGGGGATGCGGACATTCTCGCCATGCGAGAGGACTTTCCCGGCTTGATCATGACCGCCGAAGCATTCGCGGCGCGGCAGGCATGAAGGAAACCGGCACGGCCTTGCCCAACGACCGTGGAACGACCATGAGGTAGCCAACCATGAAGCACACCGCACGCATGACCACCGCAGCGCGACTCGGCCGCTGGCTGGGCGGTGTATGGGGCGGTTGCCTGCGCGCGGAGCGTCGGGTGCATCAATGGCTGATGGCGCAAGGACTGCCGGCGGGCGGTGCAGCGGTGCTGATCTGGGGAGTCAAGCTGGCGACCCTCGGCGTGTTGCTGTATGTCTCGGTCTGGGCGGCGCTGTTGCTGGTCGCTCTCGCTGTGGCAGCCAGGATGGCGGAGCAAGCGCCGCAAGGTGACGATGATTTCCTCGGACGCAAGGCCGAAGAGCTGGATCATCGCGAAAGCCTTGCCTACGACCCCATCAACTACAGCGATGACCCAGATCCACGATTCGAAGACGATTGAACCGGCGGTTGGAGCTATTTCTGCTTGGCCGCACCGATCATCAAGCCGCCGCCCCTGCCACCGGCTTGTCCGGCATCCCGCGTGCCAGTACTCAATCCTTGAAGCACGTTGCCTGCACGGATACCAGCCCAGGCCAATGCCGCCACCCAGAACGTGGGCAAGATCAAGAACATCGTGGCCATCACGAAGTTCAACAGCATGTCTCCGAAGGTGTTGTTGAGGCCCACCAGCGGATCGAAGTTCGTGTGCGGCCGGTTCCAGCCCCACCCCCAGCCGTAGAGCGCATCCAGGATCGTCGAGTCGATCCAGCGGGCGAGCTGAAACCAGAATTCGGTGAAGAACAGCGCGAACTGCACCACGCTCACCGTGACCATGGTCTTGAGGTCATAGGTGCCGATTAGCAGCACCAGCGGGATGCAGATGACCAGCGCCATCTTGAGCAGGGACAGCACCATCGGCAGCGCCTGCCGCATCACGTCCATCGCCGGGAAATAGCCCAGTGATCCGACGGTCAGCCCCACGTCGCTGGCGGCACGAGTGACGATGTTGGGCAGCGTCATGTCGATCTGGCCACCGTAGTCCGTGTAGACCGCCCCCTGGTTGAGCTTCTGCTGGCGAGGGCTTGCGATAGCGCGGATCACCGAGTCGTTGACCTCGGCCTGGCTCAGGAAGCCTGCCCAGCCCGCCAATCGCGTCAGCAGGTTGGGATCGACCTGGGCCAGCAGTCGTGCCCGCAGGCCATGGCCGCCGTCGGACCACCACTGCCGGCAGGTCGGGTAGCCGCCCCCGCCGGGCACCTGGGCCAGCCCAGCGTCGCGCGTGGCGTCGAACGGCCAAGCATCGCGCGGTGTCCTGGAGCGGTAGCTGTCGTAGAAGCCGGCGGTGCCGACGAAGTAGCTGGAGCCGATCCAGGTGACGTCGTGCATCTGCTCCTCGCTCAGGCTGGGCCGGGTCATGAACAGCTTGGCGCGGGCGGGGCCATAGCAGTCGCGGGTAAAGTCGCTGACCTCCTGGGCCAGCACCGGATCGTCGATGCGGGTCGCGTCGATGTCCATGCGGATCTGCCGCAGGTCGGTGCCGCAGGGAATGGCCGCGACCGAGGCGCCGGTGATAGCGCGCGAGATCGCGTGCATGGCGAACCACCACACCGGCACCTTCGCCGACTGGTTGTTGATTGTGCTGAACGATTGCGACCAGCCGGTATCGGTCGGCTCCGGGACGCTTACCTGACATTGGGTCGAACGCGACCGGTCGTAGCGGATGGTGTTGAGATCGACGTCGATGAAGGGGATGCCCGCGAACATGATCACCACGATGGCGACGAAGACGCGGTTCTCGATGCGAGCCGAGGACAGCACGCCCTTGTTGCCTTCGTCCGCGCCTTCCGCGCGGGCCTTCAACCATTCCTGGATGACGATCGCCAGGAACGGGACGGCGAACATGCCGCTGGCGGCCAGCACCGACCAGATGCCGTTGTGGACTACCCAGGACACCAGTGTCAGGTAGTACTCCAGGTAGTCGGTGGTGTACAGCGTCATGGCGAACCTCGCGCTACCGTGCCTGCGTCAGCAGGCTGGCTTCCAGCACGATCACGGCGACGATGGCCGCAACCTCCGCGCGCAGCAGCCGCTGCCCGGCGGCGCCCTCCGGTTCCCGCGCGCGCAGGCGACGGCGCATCCAGAGCCAACCCCAGGCGGTGGCGGCGTACAGCAATAGCCGCCAGGCCAGGAAGGCCCCGGATTGCGCCGCCATCCAGCGCTGCCAGCCCTCGATGCCGCCCGCAATGCGGATGCCGACCACATTGACGGCGGTCGCGGCGATCAGCAGCGACACCGCCCACACCAGCACCAGGATGGCACGCCGGCTGGACAGCCAGCGCAGGCACCGCCCCACGGTATTCATGGATGGCTTCCGCCAGACGGCGGCCGCTGCAGTTCATCGACCCGATTGCGCACCGGGTCACCCTCGTAGATGCCACGCGCACCGGCGGCGCGGGTGCTGTGGCGCTGGATGATCGCCATCGGCGAGTTGCTGGCCAGTTCGCGGCGCAGTTCCAGCTCTGCCTTCAGGTTGTGAATCTCACGATCGAGGATGTCGCTTTCGTGGGTGACGGCCTTTTGGGCCAGTTCGTTGGCGGCCACGTTGGGCTCCTTGCGCCCGGTCAGCAGCGTGCGTTGCAGCAGCAGCGCCTTCTCCAGCACGCTGGCCAGCGCAACCTCCGAGGCCAGGCGCCGAGCCAGGATGTCCTGGTCCGTCTCGTCGCGCAGCGCCTCGATCACGCCACGGGTGATGGGCAGCGACGCGCTACTCGCAGCCTGCAGGTTCTGCGCCGTGGTCGGACGGCTGCCGGCGACCAGCTCCTGCAGGGCCTGCAGCTTGTCCTCGTATTCCTCCTGAATCAGCGGGGTCAGGCCAACGCCCGGCGTGGTGACGGTCTTGGTGCATGCATCGCAGGTGCGCTGCTCCTGCTCCCCCAGCACGCGAATGGCCCAGGCCGCCGCGGCATCGGGCGAACTCCAGGTCTGGCATGCCAGGTTGCCGCCGCAACTGGCTTGCGGAATCGAACTGGCATCGCCGACGCCACGGCCGTTGAGCAGGTTGTAGCCGGCACGGGTCACGTCGCCGACCACACGCACCGGACGTTGGCCCGCGCCGCCGGCGTTGTCTCCGCCGACCCACGGAACGCCGTTGTTGCCACGGTTCGCCTCGGCGTCGTCGATCGCCGAGACCGCATCGGTGCTCGCGACCGCCTGCTTCAGCGCCATGCCTTCGGCGAGTTGGTCCCAGCCGAGTTGCCCACCCGCCATGTCGGCCATGCGGTTGGCGATGGCACGGCAGGTCAGCTTGCTGCGATCGAAGTCCAGCCTGGCTTGCAGCACCCCATTGGTCAACAGGTTGTACAGCCCTGGATCGGCGCGCTGGATGATCAAGGCGGGCAGCGACGCCACGGCAGCGGTGGCGTTCTGGATCACCGAGGACATGATGGCCTGGAAGCCGTTGGTGATGCCGTTCAACTGGTTCTGCAGCGTGGTTGTGATGCTCATGTCGCCACA
Organism: Solimonas variicoloris DSM 15731; assembly: GCF_000382285.1. Taxonomy (GTDB): domain Bacteria; phylum Pseudomonadota; class Gammaproteobacteria; order Nevskiales; family Nevskiaceae; genus Solimonas; species Solimonas variicoloris. The sequence goes on from NZ_KB907929.1 coordinate 230,031, forward strand.
GATCAGGTTGCTGTTCCAGCCGACGCCAACGCCGATGGAGTGCATGTTGGCCGCACCGCTCATGGATACCGCGCGGCCGCCCCCAATGCTGTAGAGCACGTCATCGCCGATCACGCTGCCCTGATGCTGGACGCCGTACTCATTGATGCTGGTCTGCGCCCCGGCGCTGGAGCAGCACAGTGCTGCGATGACGGCCAATGCGAGAGACGTGAGGCGTCGGGTATTCGGGAGCGGAGACGTCATGGCATCGGGCCTCACTGGAAATCGACGCTGCCGAGGAACACCTGGCCGCGGCGCTGGCAGCAGCTATAGGGGCGCCACAATGCCCAGGCGTAGCCGCCCTGCCGCGCCTGCACCTTGGCATTGCTATGGGGGAATACCGCGCAACTGCTGGACAGCGTGGGGGTCAGCTCCTGCCACTTGCCCGTGGCGGCATCGGTTTCCATCAGGGCGCCGGCCGGCCAGTAGCCATCGCGCGAACTGGCGAGCAGCGGCTGGTACACGTGGATCTGGTTGCGGCGTGTCACGATGTCACCCGCGCGCTGGGCGACCACGGCCGCGGCCTTGTGGTCATCCACCTGGTGCAGGAAGCCGCCACGCGGATAGACGTTGCCCCAGAGATTCAGGCCCGTGCGCGTGCCGATCTCGCGCCGACCGGGAATCAGTGCTTCCGGATACAGCGCCTCGGGGATGTTGTAGCGCCATGCCAGCGTGTCGAGCGTGCTCAGCAGATAGGGCATGAAGGCGGTGCCGGCACCCTCGCAGGTGTAGCCGGAGGCGCTGGCGAACTGGCTGAACATATGGCCGCCGGGATGGCCGATGACGTCGGCGTTCTTGAACTTCGCCAGGTTGTTCTCGTGATCCTCGTTGGTGGTGCCGTCGCCACCGGCCTTCGCGGTCGGGTTCGGCAGGCTCATCGCCCGCACCTCGACCCAAGGGTTCTCGCCGGTGTTCGAGTAGCTCGATACCACGGCATCCGGAATGTAGTGGCGCACCTTGACCGAGGTGCGCACGGTGCAACCCGTCCAGGTGCAATAGAGCCAGTAGCAGATGCCGTTGACGCGGTATTCCATGCAATCCGGCGACAGGGTGGAGGCCACGATGGTGGCGGTGTTCAGTGCGAAGGACGATGCGGAACACCCCAGCAGCAGCGCTGCGACGGCCAACCGCTGGCGCCGGGATGGCGCGAACGGACGCCTCGTCATGGCTGCGTCCTCCGGTATTGGTCGATGCGGGCAACCGCACGGGCCACGTCCGTCTCGCCATAGACCACGTATCGGCGATCCACCAAGATGGCCGGAACCTTGGTGACGCCAAGGCTCCAGGCGTCGGCAATGCCCTGGTAGGCGGTGCCGATCCTGCGCTGCAGGTCCGTACCGCCCTGCTTCAGGCGCTGCTGGACGATGGCGCTGGCGCGCTCTGAATCGGAGGGTAGGTTGGCGGCCAGGTCAGCTTCAAGCACCGCGGCAGCGTCCAGGATGACGTGTCGGTCAGCCTGGCCAAGGACCGAGTGGTGGGAGTCGGTAACGACCCATACTTCCGCAGCAGCCGCTCGGGTGGCCAACGCCAGGATAGCAATGCCCGCAGCGAGCCATGCTGAGCGAGCACGGGCGGCTTGAGGAGCAGCGCGAGGGTCCATGAGACAACACCGGAGGGAAGCCAATCCGGTGACAGTCGAACCGAAACCAGGCCTCGACGCGACAAACAAAGCGGAGACCACCTTGCCCCGTTTTCACCATCCCTGTCCGCCCCGACTCGCTGATCGGACCTGCGCGCTTGCCAAAAGCTGACTGTGTGCAGTGGATGGGTATGGGCCAATCCGGTCTCGTGGCCAAGCTGTTCACACCGGACGCCGACGTGGCTTGACTGCTGACCGAGATTGATCTCGGCGATGACAATGACCACGCATTTGGTCTTTGCGATCTGGGCCTGGGACGCCGGAAATCGGCTGGGTCAGTCTGGGCGAACTGGCGACGGTGCTCGGCCGGCTGGGCCTGCCGATCGAACGCGACCCGTGGTTCCGTGCCGAGGAGCGATTGAGCGCCTGTGCGCGCGATGAGCGGCTGGCCGGGCGGATCGTTGTTTGACGCGGCCATTGGATCGTCGCAAGGCGTTCCTGTCCACTACGTTGAATCAGTGCAACGCCTTTTCGCCCGGGCGCAGCGTCAAGACGCGCACACCGCTCGCAGTGACGGCCACGGTATGCTCGAACTGAGCCGACAATTGCCCGTCACGCGTGACGACCGTCCACCCATCGACCTCTGTTCGGACGGCGGACCGCCCCTTGTTTACCATCGGCTCGATGGTAAACACCATCCCTTCCCGAAGCGCCAGACCCGTTCGCGGTTTACCCCAGTGCAGCACTTGCGGCTCCTCGTGCATTTCACGGCCGATGCCGTGGCCACAGTATTCCCTGACGATCGAATAGCCATTCCTGCGGGCATGCCGCTCGATGGCGTGGCCCACGTCGCCGAGCGTGGCGCCTGGGCGGACGGCCTGGATGCCTTTCCACATCGCTTCATAAGCCACTTGCACGAGCCGCTTCGCCTGGTGTGACACCTCGCCGACCAGATAGGTCTTGCTGGAATCGGCGATGTAGCCGTTCTTCTCCAGCGTGATGTCGAAATTGACGATGTCCCCGTCCTGCAGAATGTCCTTGGCGGAAGGAACGCCGTGGCAGACCACATGGTTGCGGGAGGCGTTGAGCGCGTAGGCGTACCCGTATTGCCCTTTGCTGGCCGGGCGCGCTTTGAGTTCATAGACGATGAAGTCATCGACTAGATCGTTGACCTGCATCGTGGACATGCCGATCAGGTTCAGCCGATCAAGATGGCTGAACACCTGCGCCAAAAGCTGGCCTGACTCGGCCATCAGCGCGATTTCTTCTGGGCGCTTGGTCATGCCGACCCCATCTTGATGGGTTGCGCCACAACGCCTGCGGCCCGCAGCTCACGGGTGACGATGTCGTTGAAGCTCAGTGTCGGGTTCATTTCGCACAGCATGCCGATCCTGATCCAGAAGGCCGCCTGCGCATTGATTGACCGGCACGATACCGCGCTGGCCTTGCGCAGTTGGTCATGCAGATCGTCGTCGATGTTCACGATACCCATGTGCTTTGATCTATATGAAACATATATGAATCATATAGTCTGGCTAGCCAATGGTGCAAGTGAGCTGATGACGTGACTAAAGACGGGGGCATTGATGTCTGGGCCTCCCCGGCCAAGGAAGATGACCGGTCGCGCTGTCGTGCTTTGCATCGAACCCCCTTCGGGGCTTCGCCCCTGTCGGGCTTCCATCGTTCCCTCGCTTCGCTCGGCTAGCACCTTCGGCCCCGCTTCCTGTTTCTGCCCTACGCTCCGCTTGCGTGCGGTTTGGCAGACAGGGCGGCCGTTGCCATGTCCAGCAGTTTTCTCCGACCTATCACCTGTCGACGACAGTAGCCCGCGCCCGTGTCGTCGCGTGCTCATCGACAACGGTGCACGTGAGTACGCATGCTGCAGGGCCGCGTTCGGATCAGCATCCAGGGCAACCGCCGCAAGTTGGTCTCGCCTTCAGCAGCGATGAATCGCTTCGAGAACGAAGTCGGCCCGCTCGGCCACACTGGCGCGCGGAAGCAACCTGACTTCGTAGCCGAGTGCCCGGTAGGTTGCATCCAGGTGGGCGTATTCCGCCTCAGCCTCGGGAAAACCGTGCCGCCGCGCCTCGTCTGCGCAATAGATGTCCGGCCAGGGCGGTGCGAGGAACACGAGCCGCCCATAAGGGCGGGATTCGCCCAGACTTTGCGCCAACGGTACCCCGTAGAGTCGTTGAAGCGCTGCAGCGGCGTCGATCAACCCTCGGTCGAAGAAGACCGGACCAGCGTCCCGTGCCGCGCCTTCGAGATCCATGGCGGCGACGCGCAGCGCCTCCCGCAGAAAGGCCGCCATGTCGGTCCATGGCAAGGCGTTGCCGCCCTGTCGAATCTGCTCGGCGATGATCCTCCGCCCGGGTTCGGCGACGGTCGCATGACCACGCCGCCGCAGCTCCCCGAGCAAGGTCGACTTGCCGCCGCCGGAGCACCCCGAAATGACCACCTGAGATGGCATCGGCGTCATGTCAGGGTTTGCTTCGACCAGCAGACGGTTTGTCAATTCACTTGTCATCATTGGTTTTGCCGAAGAGACAGGCCCCACGCAACGGTGGCGCTAAGCATGCCAAAGGCGCAGACCCCGGCCCATCCATGCGCAGTGAAGGCCCACCCGCCTGCAGCAGCGCCGAAGGCCCCGCCAAGCAGCATCGCGCCCATGAACACGGTGTTCAGCCGGCTGCGCGCACCCGCGTCCAACGCATAGACCATGGTCTGGTTCGCCACCTGGGCTGACTGCACGGTCACGTCGAGCAAGAAGATGCCGAGGACGAGTGCAGGGATCGATGAGCCACCCAGGTACAGCACGGCAAATGCCGTTGCGGTTCCCACCGCGCCAGCACGGACGACTGCGTCATGTCCGCGCCGGTCGGCAAAACGGCCAGCCGCCGGTGCAGCCAACGCGCCGCACACGCCGACCAGCGCGAACAGGCCGGCGGACACCGCGCCGAGCTGCAGTGGCGGCCGCTCCAGCCAGAGCGCGAACGTTGCCCAGAAGCCGATCATGCTGGCAAACAGCAGGAACTGGACGGCCACAGCTTGGCGCAAGGAAGCGTGCTTGCGCACCAAATGCCACATCGACAGCAGCAATCGTCCATAGCCGAGATTGGAGGACGGCGGCACCACCGGCAGCGTCCATGCCAGCCGAAAGCCCAGTACCAGCATCAGTGCCGCAGAAAAACCGAAGACGGGCCGCCAGCCCCAAAGCTCGGTCATCCAGCCGCTCACCACACGGGCCAGCAGGATGCCGATCAGGATACCGCCCGTCACCACGCCGAGCACCTGCCCCTTGCGGTGGGAGGGCGCCAGGTGGATGGCCAAGGGAACCAGTTGCTGCGCCACGGTGGCGCACAAGCCCACGGCGAGGCTCGCCAGTGCCAATTGAACGAAGCCGGAGGACGCGGCTGCCAGCACCAAGGAGAGCACCAGCGCCGCCAGCGTTCGCATGATGAGTGACTTGCGCTCCAGGCGGTCACCCAGTGGTGCCAGGAACAGCACGCCCAGGGCATTGCCCGCCTGGGTGAGCACGGGCAGCCAGGTCACGGTCCCCGCAGAGAGCGCGAACTCCCGGCTCAGTTCGCCGAGAAGCGGCTGGTTGTAGTAGCTGTTGGCCACGGATGCGCCCGCCGCCAAGGCAATGGTCCACTGCAGATGGGAGGGTAAGGCTGACGTGGCAGGCATCGGTGCGGCACGCGATGCATCGCCGGGGTGACCTGGGATATCGCTCATTCAAGGGGGCCGGCCATATCAATTCTCGGCTTGCGGACAAGCCATCACCAGTTCGGGCGATCCGTTCCCGGCGGCACTGACGGTCGCGCATAGCCGGCCGGTGTTCGCGCCAGTTGCGCGCTGGGCCGCACGGCGCGCAGCAGGCCGAAGCCGGAGATTTCGTCGGCGAGCCAGGGGCTGAGGTCCGGCCTGCCGGCCCGCAGGCCCTCTTCGATGCGCCCCAGCCCGCGCAGCCAGTGCCCGGTCTGCGCCAGCGACACCTGCACGTGCCAGCTTCCCCCTTCGCGCGACTGTTGCCACAGCGCGGCGGCGGCGCCGAAAGCCATCAGGAAGCCGCTGGCCTGGTCGAGGATCTGCATCGGCAGCGCGCGCGGCTTGCCGTCGCCCGCCGCCTCGCCCTCGGCGTGGTTGAAACCCATCGCCGTCTGCACCAACGAATCGAAACCGCGCCGACCGGCCCAGGGCCCTTGCGTGCCGTAGGCGGTAAGCGACACGGCGACGATGCCGGGCCGGCGCGCGGCCAGGGCCTCAGGCGAGAAGCCGAGCGCGGCCAGGCCGCCGGGCCGGTACCCCTGCGAGAACACGTGGGCGTCTTCCACTAGCCGCCACAGCGCTTCGCGCCCGGCCTGGCTGCGCAGGTCGATGTGTGCCGAGCGCTTGCCGCGGCTGGTTTCGGCAATAGCGGCGATGTTGGGTAGGTTCGGTGAGTTGACCAGCATCACGTCCGCGCCGAACGACGCCATCGCCCGCCCACCGACGGGACCGGCCAGGATGCGCGTGAGGTCGAGTACGCGCAGGCCGGCGAGCGGCCGTTCATCGGCCGCCAGGGGCGGCAGTGTGCGCGGCGGCGCATCGGCGATCCGGGTGATCGTCATCAGCGGTTGCGCTGCCACGGCTTGGCCCTGGGGCGTGGCATCCCACTCGGCGAAGCTGCGCAACGCCGTGGCCACCAGTGCGTGGTCGGCCGCGGCCTGCTCGAAGTCCAGCGCCTTCCAACCCCGCAGGGCCTGCTCGGCGTCGGCGCGTGTGGCAGTTGCCGGGCCCAGGCCCAGCAGGCGCAGCGCGCCATCGCGGTGGTGCGGGAAGTTGGTGTGGACACGCACGTGACCATCGGCGCAGCGGTACAGGCCGGCGAACGGGTCCCACAGCTCAGGCTCCTGTCCGTCGAGCGTGAACCAGCCGGTGCATTCGGCGGCGGCGTGGGCCATGTCCACGGCGACACGCTGGCGCGGAACACCCCGCTCATGACCCAGTTCGCAGGCGGCGAGCGCGGCCGCGGCAATGCTGGCCTGCGCGGCGGTGCCGACGGCGAAGGACGAGGGAAACACCGGGTCGCTGCCCGTCAGCGCGATCCCGGCCAGCGCCTGCGGCGGCAGCCCGCCCAGCGACCAGAGCGCGGTCAGTGCATCGAGTGGATTCATCGTATGGACTCCTCACAGAAAGTTCGCCAACTGAATCGATACGCCACCCCGTCGGTCGAGTCGGGTTGGCAGATCCAGGCGGGTGGCAGGGTCGGCGCCGCGTCGTCCGAAAACGCAGCGGAGCGCGGAAAGCAGCATCGCCCGCCATCGACGATGCAGGGGAGCGCCGTACTAGCACAGGCGTAGGCGTCGCGCGCCCGCTGCAAGCGATCCATCATGCGCCCGCCTTCAGCCCGAAGTACGCCGCGAGCGTCAGGCCGGTCGCCACGATCGTCCAACGCAGGGCCAGCGGCGGAATCCAGCGCGCCAACCGCGCGCCGGCATAGCCCCCCACGATCGCGCCCAGCAGGACCGCACTGCCTTGCGCCCAGGCGATGGACCCGGTAGCGACGAAGAGCATCACCGCAGCACTGGTCACGACGGTAGCCATCGCATTCTTGACGGCGTTCGCCTCCTGGACATCGCGCACACCCAGCAAGGTCAGGATCGCCATCAGCATGATGCCCAGGCCGGCGCCGAAGTAGCCGCCATAGAGTGCGGTCAGGAACTCCGCCCCCGCCGCCACCAGGTGCGGCACCTGACCGCGAGCATGCCGCTCGATAGCCTGGCGCAGCCAGGGTCCCAGGGCGAACAGAACGGTCGCGACGAGGATCAGCCACGGCACCAGACGGCTGAACTGTGCATCTCCGGTGAACACCAACAGTGTGGCGCCCACCAGCGAACCGGCACCGACCACGGGCAGGCTGCGCCGCAACGCGGCGCGGTGGCGCCCGAGCTCGCTGCGATAGCCGAGCAGGCTGCTCGCATGCCCCGGCCATATCGACACCGCGCTGGTGGCGTTGGCCACCACGGGTGGTACGCCGGCAGCCAGCAGCGCGGGAAAGGTGAAGAATGTGCCGCCGCCGGCCACCGCATTGCAGATGCCGCCGATCATGCCGGCGCCGGCCAGCAGCAGGAAGGTTCCGATGTCCATGCCGCTCGCGCCTCAGCTCGTCGGCCTGGACAGGGCCAGACGCAGGCCAAACCCCATCAGCGCCAGGCCGGTGAGCGCATCGAGCGAGCGCATCACCGTGGGCCGGCGCAGCCAGCGTGCCAGGCTCCGCGTGGCCAGCACCAGTGCGGCGAACCAGAGCAGTCCCATCGCGGCGTGGATGCCGGCCAACAGCACGCTGAACCCGACCACCGGCACATCGGCGGGAACGAACTGTGGCAGGAGGCTCACGTAGAACACCCCGACCTTGGGATTGAGCAGATTCGTCAGCAGACCGCGCAGGAACCAGCGCTCGCCACGCACGAGCGGCGGATCATCTGCGGGCAGCGTCGGCCGGCTCTTGAGCGCGCCAGAGATCAGCTTCCAGCCGAGCCAGAGCAGATAGGCCGCGCCCGCGATCTGCAGCAGGGTGTAGGCGAGTCGGGAGACCGCGAGCACCGCGCCGAGCCCGAGGGCCGCGATCAGCCCCCAGATCAGCACGCCGGTCACGATGCCGCCGCCCGCCCTCATCGCCTTGCGCCCCCCTTCCACAGCGGCCGTGCGAAGTACCAGCGCCGTGTCCAGGCCGGGGGTCAATGTGAGCAGCAGCGCCGTCAGCGTGAAGCCCAGGATCGCAGTCGATGCATCCATTAGGGGATCTCCGTCAGAGCACAGACAAGTCCAGTGACTCGCTGTACGTCGTCGATTCGATGGTCTTGACGATGGCCTGGCCGCAGATCACTGCGCCACGCGCCGCGTCGTAGGTCAGGCTCGGCTCGCCATACAGCTCCCAGCCGCTGTTCAGGGCCGCGGTGACGCGGTGGCAGAACGCCGCGTCGTCGATGCCGGTCAGGTAGCGATACGCGCGCATGCTCACGCTCCCGGTCGATTCGATGCCGGCATCTGGACGCGCAGCCCCGCTCCGAATGCCTGCAGCAGATGCCAGCCAGTGTCCCAGTCGCCCACGCCGCTGGCGGCATTGATATGCCCGAGGGCGCCGACTTCCACGCATCCCGCTGCCCAACCCATGGCCATGCGCCGGGCGTGCTCCGGCGAGCCATAGGGGTCGTCGCTGCTGGCGACCACCAGTGCGGGAAACGGCAGGGGTTCGGTCGGTGGCGGGCCGAACTCGCTCGCCTCGCCCGGAAACGCCGGTGCGCCGGGGTCAGGGACGGCAACGAGGAAGGCACCCCGGACCTGGGCGATCCGATGCTGGATGTCTTCTCCGATTCCCGGCCGCGATGCCCAGTGCGCGACGAGCAGGCACGAAAGGCTGTGTGCGACCAGGACGACGGGCGCACCGCACTCGTCGATGGCCGCATCGAGTGCCTGCAGCCAGTCGGCCAGGTCCGGCCTGTCCCAGTCGGCAGGCTGGAATCGCCGGCCATGCTCCTGGCGCGACGCCCACCGCGTCTGCCAATGCTCCGGCCCGGAATTGCCGATACCGGGAAGCATCAAGAGGCGAACGGTCTGAAGGTGGCTCATGGTGGCGTGCGCGGATATCCGGGGTGAGGTTGTCTGGCTGGAAACCTTAAGACCGATGCGTCGAATTGCCGAGTGAGAAGGTCTCAGCAAACGTCGAGAAAAGCTCAATGGTCCGCTCGAATGGCCTTGGCTATCGTCGAAGTGCACTTCCTTCACAACCGACGAAGAAGCCCCCCGAGTTCGCCATGTCCGATATCCCGCTCCTGATTTCCTACGTCCTGGCGGCCTGGCTGTCCATCCTTACGCCCGGCCCGGCCATCCTGCTGGCGATGCGCAATGGCGCTCGCCAGGGCGTGGTCGCGAGCCTGTGGTCGACGCTGGGGAACATGTTGGGGTTGCTCGTGGTTTCCGCGGCAGCCGCGTGGGGCGTCGGCCTGTTCCTGCTTGCCTCCGCCCACGCGATGACCGCACTGCGGCTGGCCGGCGCCGCCTACCTGGCGTACCTCGGTCTTCGCCTGCTTGTGCAGGGCAGACACACACGGCCGCCGGACGCCGGTGCCCATGACGCAGGGCCGGTGCAGGCCTTCGCGCTGGCAAAGGAAGGATTCCTGGTGGCGACATCCAATCCGAAGTCGATCCTTTTCTTCACCGCTTTCTTCCCCCAGTTCATCCGGGCCGACCAGGCGCTCATCCCTCAGTTCATGGGCCTGACCGCGATCTTCGTGATCCTCAGCGGCGCCACCTTGACCGGCTATGCCGCCATTGCAAGCCGCGTGCGGGGAGCATTGGGCACTTCCGTCTGGCGCCAGCGCTGCACGCGCTTGGCGGGGATCGGCTTCCTCGGATTCGCCGCATGGATTCTTTTGTGGAGACCGTCGAGCGGCGCCAAGGCCCTGGCCGCGTGATTCGTCCCCGGCCACGCGCACGCAACCGAGCACAGGCGGTGCGACCGAACCTGGAGAAGCAATGAACAAATCCTTCCTGCAAGTCGATGTGTTCACGAGCCAGCCGCTCAGGGGCAACCCGGCTGCCGTCGTGTTCGATGCCGACGACCTCGATGCGCGGACCATGCAGCGGATCGCGCGCGAGATGAACCTATCCGAGACGGTCTTCGTGCTGGCCCCGGAATCGCCCGATACCGACTATCGGGTGCGCATCTTCACGCCCTCCAGCGAGCTGCCGTTCGCCGGGCACCCCACCATCGCCACTGCGAGCGCAGTGCGTGCGCACCGTGGCGACCTGGCCGATGCAAGTCTGTTGCGGCAGGCCTGCGGCATCGGCATCGTGCCTGTCGAAGTCGTTCCGACCGAGGGCCCGCCGATCTACTGGATGACCCAGGCCAGCCCGCAGTTCCGCAACACGGCCATCGGTCCTGGGGAAATGTCGGCCCTGCTGGGCTGCGATGCGAACATGCTGGCCGCGATGCCGGTGGAAGTCGTCTCCACCGGCATCCCGTGGCTGATCGCCGAGCTGCGCAGCGTCGCCGCCCTGGCATCGCTGCGTCCCGACCTGCCTCGCATCGCCGAACGCTGCCGCGCATCGGGTGCCGTCGGCGTGACCGTCTTTGCCGAGCACGAGGCCGACGCGCCGGTACGCTTGCGCCTGCGCACGTTCGCGCCAGGCGAAGGCGTGGCCGAGGACCCCGTCTGCGGGTCTGGAAACGGGTGTGTCGCGGCATTCCTGGCAAGGCACCGGCACGCATCGGCGCTCCAGGGTGGCTACCTTGCGGAGCAAGGCATCGAGATGGGACGCGATGGCCTGATCCACGTCGAATGGACCCGAAACGGCGACGAACTGACGGTGCGCGTCGGCGGCCAGGCCGTGGCCGTCGCCAGCGGCACCCTGCATCTGTAGACGCGGCGGCACGTTCAGCTGCTCGGTCGCCCATGGCTGTCATGGCGCCTGCGCGGCGTCCCCGACGAAGGCCTGCGCCGCGACGAACGTGGTTGCGCAGGGCTAGATCGAATCGACGGCGGGACTGTCGTCGCGCGAGAGCATGGCGCGTTCGATGAAGTGCTGCAGTGGTTCCGAAGGCTCGCTGTCCGGCCGCAACAGGTAGGTGGTCATGCACGCCGACGGGTCCGACAGGGGCCGCGCGATGATCTCGGGATGGCGACAGACCGAGATCTGCGCCGCCGTGGCGAGACCCAGTCCGTAGCCCGCAGCCACCAGCGTCAGCATCAATTCCAGTGTCGCGACCCGCTCGGCAATCCGGGGCTGGATGGCGGCCGTCCGGAGCAGTCGTTTGATCTGCCGGTACGCACCCTCGCATGCTTCGGGGTGGCACTTGATCAGGGGATAGCGCAGCAGTTCATCCAGAGGGACCTGCCTGAAGGCCAGCAAAGGATGGCGCGTCGGAATGGCCACCAGGATGGGATCGGACCAGACCGCCTCGCACAGGATGCCCTCTCCAGCCTCGTCGGACTGCGCAAACCCGGCATCGAAAGTGTCGTCGCGCAACCCGCGCACTTGTGACGCGAGCGGCGTCTCGAACAGGCGGATTTCCACATCGGGCTCCTCCTCCCGACACAGGGCCAGGAGTGCCGCGAGGCGTGTCTGCGCGATACCGTCCGACAGCGCGAGGCGCAGCATGCCGCGATAGCCCGTGGCGGCGGCCCGGACGTTGGTTCGTGCCTGTTCCAGCACCGCGAACACGCGGCGGGCATCTTCCAGCAGCACCTGGCCCGCCCAGGTGAGCTGGGTGCCGCGCCGATTGCGCTCGAACAGCGTGGCCCCGAGGTCGGACTCCAGCTCCCGGATGGTGCGCGACAGCGGAGACTGCTCGATATGGAGCCGCACCGCCGCACGCGTGAAGTGCAGTTCCTCGGCCACTGCCACGAAACAGCGCAAGTGTCGCAGCTCCATCGCGCCACCTACGCGTACGTGAGGCCGGGAGCTTGATTCACGCGAGCGGCTCCTCGGGCGCCGTGCCGGACAGCAGCGCCGTGATCGGCAAGGGTTGGAACAAGGGCTCGCGACCGAGGAGCTTGAGGCCGCCAGGACCGCTTTCGAGCAAGCGGCGCTCTTCGCGCGCGACGAACAGTTCGGTGCGATAGCCATCGCATTCGGGAAGTCGCTGTAGCAGGTCGCGGATCGCGTCGCCCGCCCAGGGCGTTTCGCTGTCGAACTGACCCAGCAGCCGGCCATGCCGGGAAATCACGAGGCGGTAGGCGTTCATGGCCGGGCACTCCCGGCCATCGCGTGTATCGCCATCTCCTCCCAGCCCAGGCGCCGGGTGCGGGTCAGTTGCTCGGCGGTATCGCCGCAGGCGCGCTCGACGGCCTGAGGCATCTCTATGCCAAGCAGGCAATGGCCGGTCAGGCGCGCGGCGAAGTAGTCGCCGGCCCCTTTCACCACGCAGGGCACGTGGGGATGCTCGAAGAGGCGCGATACCCCCTCCCGCGTCTCCAGCAGCGTCTGGACGACGGCGCCTTCGGGATCATCCTGGACACTGGTCACCACCACCCATTGGGTGGGGCCGCGCAACAGCGCACGGGCGGCCTCACGGCACTCCGCCAGACCCTGCAGCGTTCTGCCGATGATGTGTTCCAGCTCGAACCGATTGGGGACGAGGCCGTGGGCTTCTGGAATCAGCAGCGTGCGCCAGGCCTCGGCCATGCCGGCCGCCGCATACACGCCCTGGTCGTAGTCGCCAATGACCGGATCCAGGTGCAGGCGCAGTTGCGGGTGGCGCTCGCGCATCGTCGACCACCAGGATGCGAGGATCCGTGCCTGCGACGGCGCGCCGAGGAAGCCGACCTGCACAACGCGAGCGCACGCGGGGATGCCGCGCGCCTCCAGGTCATCCAACCAGCCAGCGAACCACGCGTCGGGCACCGCGCCGCCATGGACCGAGGGATAGTGCGGGGTGTTGCTGAGCAGCGCGGTCGGCACCGCGGCCGTGAGCAGCCCGCAGGCTTCCAACGCGGGAATCGCCGCGTTGTTGCCGACCCGCCCGTAGACCACCTGGGACTGGATGCTGATGACATCGATGGGCACAGGTTGGGTCACTGTCATTCAGGACGTCCCCCCGTGTCCTGCTGCCGATCCAGCCAGGCGCCGATCGCGCGGTGGGCCGCAGCCTTCAGCGTTGCCCCATGCCGCTCGGCATCCGCGCGCAGCGTGCGCGGATCGACGCCGGCCTGGCCCAGCTCGCAGCAGTGGCCGACCAGCCAGCGTTCGATTCGGCTGGCATCGGCTTCCAGGTGGAACTGCAGACCCAGCACCCGGTCGCCGACCGCGTAGGCCTGCTGCGCGCAGCTTTCGGTGCTCGCCAGCAGTTCACTGCCCTCCGGCAGCTCGAAGCGGTCGCCGTGCCAATGCAGCACCGGCACGCCGGCCAGCGGTGCCAGCACCGAGCGGCGGCCCGCATCCGTCAGCGTCAGCGCGCCGAAGCCGATCTCCTTGAAGCCCATGGGGGCGACGGCGGCGCCGAGCAGGCGTGCGATCAATTGCGCGCCCAGGCAGATGCCGAGCAGCGGCCGGCCACTGGCCAGGCGTCGCTCGAGCAGGCGCAGTTCGTCGGCAAGAAAGGGATAGGCCCGCTCGTCGAAGGCGCCGATCGGCCCGCCCAGTGCGATGAGAAGATCGCTTGCCGCGGCCTCCTCACGGGCCAGGTCGTCCGTCGCGGGGTCGAGGTAGCGCACGTCGAATCCACGCTCGCGCAGCAGCGGTTCGAGCGTGCCGAGGTCTTCGAAATGGATGTGGCGCAGGGCCAGGGCGGTCTTCATACGGTCTGCTCCGATGCGGTCGATGTCGCAGCCCGGTCGTCGTCGGGCCAGTAATGGCTGTCCGGCGTCGCGCGAGCGCCGAAGAGGGCCTGGCCGACGCGCACGACGGTGGCGCCTTCCTCAATGGCCAGCTCGAAGTCGCCGGACATCCCCATCGACAGTTCGTCCATGCCGATGCCCGCCGGCGCCTCCTGGCGCAGCCGATCACGCAGTTCGCGCAACAGCACGAAGCAGGGACGGACCCGCGCCGGATCGGCCGACAGCAGCGCCAGTGTCATCAGGCCTCGCACGCGCAGGGTGGAGAAGCCCGGCAGCGCCCGGACGAAGCCGGCCACCTCGGAAGGCGGCAAGCCGAACTTGCTGGCCTCGCCCGAGGTGTTGACCTGCACGAACACATCCAGTGCGCGCCCTTCGGCTTGCAGGCGACGGTCCAGCGCCTCCGCCACACGCAGGCTGTCCAGAGCCTGGAACTCGCTGGCGAAGCGTGCCACGACCTTGGCCTTGTTGGTCTGCAGGTGGCCGATGACCGACCAGCGCAGGTCGGCGAGATCCACCATCGCTTCGGCCTTGCGCTGCGCCTCCTGCACCTTGTTCTCACCCAGGTCGCGGCAGCCGGCGGCGTAGGCCAGACGGATGCGCTCCTCCGGCACGGTCTTGCTGACCGGCAGCAGGCGCACATCGGACGGATCGCGTCCCGCGCGGGAGCAGGCATCGGCGATGCGCCGATGCACCGCCGCCAGATTGCGCCGAAAGTCCTCGACGCTGTGTGCGGTGGGCCAGGGATGCGTCTGCGCGTTCATGGACAAGGGGTTCTCCGTGCTGCTAACATTGTCATAGGACAAAATATACATTGTCACGGGACAAACGGGAATGACCGAAAAGACCGCATCGGACATCTTCGAGCGCATTCGCCGCGAGGCACATGCGGGCCAGCTTGCCGCGGGCCAGACCCTGCCGTCCGTGCGCGAGATGGCCGATCAACTGGGCGTCAACCGCAACACGGTCGCCGCCGCGTACCGGAAGCTGGTGGCCGCAGGCATTGCAGAGACGCTGGGGCGCAACGGGACGGTGATCCGGCCTGCGGCGCGTCTCGGCGAGCAGGAGGGCCTGCAGCCCGGCTCGGCGCTGGCGGATCTGGCCAGCGGCAATCCGGACCCGGCCTGGCTGCCCGATCCATTGTTGGCGCTGGCAGCCAGCGGCTATCGGCCCGCGCTGTATGGCCAGCCTGTACTCGACCCGGCACTCGAACGGCTGGCGCGGCAGTGGTTCGGAGCGGATCTCCGGGAGGGTGACGGTCTGGTGCTGGCGCATGGCGCGGTCGATGCGATCGAGCGTCTGTTGGCTGCCTACCTCGTCGCCGGCGACAAGGTGGCGGTGGAGGACCCGTGCTTCCTCGGCAGCCTCAACATCCTGCACAGCACGGGCCTGGCAGCGGTGCCCGTGGCCATGGATGCGCACGGCATGTGTCCGCAAGCCCTGGAAGCGGCGCTGGCCGACGGTGCCCAGGCGGTTCTGTGTACGCCCCGCGCGCAGAACCCGACCGGCTGCGGCTTGAGCGAGACGCGCGCCCGTGAGCTGCGCCAGGTGCTCGCGCGCCATCCGCACGTGCTGGTCATCGAGGACGACCACTTCGCGTTGCTCGCCGAAACGCCGTACTTCTCCATCACCCCGGCGACCACGGTGCGCCGGGCCCTGGTGCGCTCGGTATCCAAGGGTTTCGGGCCGGACCTTCGACTCGCCTTCGTCGCCACCGATGCGGGCACCGCGACAAGGCTCGGCATGCGCCTGGCTCCCGGCACGACCTGGGTCAGTCACGTGCTGCAGGCGGCCGTGCGCGGCCTGCTCGGATCGGATGCGTCCAGGGCGCGCCTGCATGCGGCCAAGACCGCCTACGCCATGCGTCGCAAGGCCCTGATCGATGCACTCGGCGCCGTGGGCATCGCCGCCAGGCAGCCCTGCGACGGGTTCAATGTGTGGATTCCGTTGCCGGAAGACCGTGACGTTCACCGCACCGCGCAAAGCCTCGCACGCTGCGGCTGGGCCGTGCGAACCGGCGATGCCTTCGCGATCGCGCCCGCGGCCCCCGCGCTGCGAGTCACGGTCTCGACGCTCGAACCCGGGGACGCGGCGCGCTTTGCCGCGCAACTGCGCGACTGTCTGGGGCGTGTATGAAGCCAGTCTGCATGGCATCGTGCCTGTCCTCTCGCGGGTCCGTCTGCGTACCGGTCCATGGCGCGCTACGGCGCCTGCAAGGCGGAGGCGACGCGAGCGGGCCACGGGCGCCGTTCCAACAAGCCGGTCTCCCGTTCCCGCAGGGTCCGGCCGACCTGGCTCGCCTCGGTCACGGACGCGCGAAAGTCCCGGATCAGTTGTCGCGTCACCGGCCCCACGGGCCATTCGGTGGTCGCCGCATCCTCGACCAGCGCCACCACCGGCTGCAGTTCGACCGAGGTGCCGGCGGTGAATACCTCGGAGGCGGTGCGCAGTTCGTCCAGCGTCACGGTCCGCTCCTCGACCCGCAGCCCGCGCTGGCGCGCCAGTCCCATCACGTGCCGCTTGGTGATGCCGTCGAGGAAGCAGGTCGGCAATGGGGTCACCAGCACTCCGTCATGGACCATCAACAGGTTGGTTGCCGTGGTCTCGGCGACCCGGCCTTCGCTGTCGAGCAGCAGTGCGTCGTCGCAGCCCGCCGCTGCGGCGGCATGGCGCGCGAGAGTACCGATCATGTACAGCCCCGAACACTTGGCCGCGGTGGGCGCGGTGTCGGGGCGGGGACGCCGCCAGCTCGCCAGCTGCAGCCGGATGCCTTCCTCGGCGCGACCCTGGGACGCCGCCGTGGGCCAGTCCCAGGCCGCGATCGCCACGTGGATGCGGGCGCGCGGCGAAGCGATGGAAACACTCTCCGCGCCGCGCCAGGCCACCGGGCGGATGTAGGCGTCGTCGAGTTGGTTGGCCCACAGCACCGCCTCGATGGCCTGTGTCAGTTCGCCTTGCGACCACGGCAGGTGGTAGTCCAGCAGCGCGGCGGACTGCTGGAAGCGTTCCAAGTGCGGCGCATTGAGGAAGACATGGCCGCCATAGGCGCGCATCCCCTCGAAGACGGCCCCGCCCATGTGCAGCGCATGCGTGAGCACGTGCAGGCGCGCCTCGCGCCAGGGCAGCAGTTCGCCATCGAGCCAGATCAGGCCATCGCGATCATCAAGGGAATTGAGCATGGTGCGCACCGCTGTACAGGTTGTCGATGGCGTCAGTGTGCGGCCGGTTCGCCGTCGGCACGAGTGAGCAAATCTCAGACGATGTTGAGTTTTGGTCCACGCGCCGGCGAGCGTGGAGACGACGATTTCCGGTTTAATGAGTCCATGAACGACCAATGACTTCCAGGAGGGTGAATCCCCCATGCGCATCCCTGTCCCGTTGAACGCCTTGCGCGCCTTCGAGGCCGCGGCACGCCATCTCTCGATCAAGGACGCGGCCCTGGAACTGGCGGTCACGCCCTCGGCGGTCAGCCACCAGTTGCGCACGCTGGAGGACATGCTCGGCGTCGAGTTGCTGCGCCGCATTGGCACGCGGCTGGAACTGACCAGCGCCGGCCGCCGCCTGGCACCCGGCCTCAACGAGGGCTTCGCCCTGATCGCCGAGGGCGTGGGCAGCTTGCGCGAGGAGCGGCGCGACGGGCCGCTGCGCGTGAACATGCTGCCGACCTTCGCGACCAACTGGCTGTCACCCCGCCTGAGCCTGTATCCGTTCGAGCGGCGCGGCTTCTCGCTGGACATCTCCACCACGCAGGACGACGTGGATCTGGCCGCCGGCGTGGCCGATGCCGGCATCTGGTATGGCGACGGCCAGTGGGCCGGCCTGCAGGCCGACCTGTTGTTCGAGGCCACCATCGACCTGTACGCGCGCCCGGGCTTTGCCACCGGCTCGCGCCGGGAACGCCTCAAGCAGGTCGCGCGCGCCAACCTGTTCGTGTCGCGGCATTGCCTCACCTGGCAGCGCTGGATGGACAGCCTGCCCGGCGGGCCGTTCGAGCCGGCTGTCGTGACCCGCGTGGATTCGGGCGGCTTGACGATGCAGGCGGCCGCCGATGGGGCCGGCGTGTCGATCGCCGTCTGCGAACTGGCCGAGAGCGCCGTCCGGCTCGGACGCCTGGCCTCCGTCTTCGACCACCCCGTGAGCGCGGGCGTCGGCTTCTGGCTCGTCTATCCCGAGGCGCTGTGCGAGGACCGACGGTTGGACAACCTGCGCGGCTGGCTGCGCGAGCAGGTCGATGGGCAAGCCCGGCACGGAGGGCAAGAACGGACGACGGACGACACGGGCAGAGCCAAGGACGGGCCCGCGCAAAGCACCACGTCGCCGGCGGCGAAGCCTCGATCCGCTGCTGCCTGCGCAAGCCCGCTGGCTTCAATGTCCTGACAGGGAGGATGTGGGGTGTCTCGTCGATGGATCGGTTTCGTCATGGTTGTGCTCGCGGCGGTCTGCTGGAGTTCGGCCGGGCTGTTCGTTCGGCTGACGGACCTGGACGCATGGACCATCGTCGGCTGGCGTTCCCTGTTCGCGGGCCTGGCGCTGGCCGCGGTCTTGGCCTTGCGCGGACGCGGCGAACGAGCCGGCACGTTCGGTGCCGCTGGATGGGGGGCCACCCTCCTCGTATCGACGGCGACGGTGGCGTACATCGCCGCGCTGACACTGACCACGGTGGCCAACGTCCTGCTGATCTACGCCTGCCTGCCTCTGGTCGCTGCCGGCCTGGCGCGGTTGGTCCTGGGCGAGCCGCTTTCCCCGCGCGTCCTCGCCGCCGGCGCATGCTGCCTGGCGGGCGTGGCGATCGTCGTGGGGGGCCCGACCGGCAGTGGCCATCTCCTCGGCAGCGTGCTTGCCCTGCTGATGACGTCTGCGTTCGGTGGACTCCTGATCGTCGTCAAAAGCCATCCCGGGCTGGACGTCGTGAAGATCAACACGTTGGGGTGCCTGCTCTGCGCCGTGGCGGCGCTGCCCTTCATGTCGCGGCAGATTCCGGACCCGAAGGCGCTGTCGAGCCTGGCGCTGCTGGGCAGCGTCGCCATGGCCCTGGCCTTCCTGCTGTTCCTCGAAGGAGGCCGGCGCATTCCGGCGGGAGAAGCGGGACTGATCAGCCTGCTGGACGTGGTGCTGGGACCGCTCTGGGTGTGGCTGGCCTTCGGCGAGGCGCCCGGGAGTGGTGCCCTGGCCGGGGGCGCGCTGATCATTGCCGCGCTGGCCTGGTACCTGCGGCGCCCCCAGCGGGCCCCGGCCCCGGCGCGGCGGTCCGCCGCCGTCGCCGGATGCGGCGGGACAGAACGATGACGCCGACGCCTTGCGGAAGATGAGGGGGCCATGCGCATCCCCGTGCCACTGAATGCCCTGCGCGCCTTCGAAGCCGCCGCCCGCCATCTGTCGATCAAGGACGCGGCCCTGGAACTGGCGGTCACGCCCTCGGCGGTCAGCCACCAGTTGCGCACGCTGGAAGACCTGCTGGGCGTCGAGTTGCTGCGGCGTGTCGGTGCCACCGTGGAGCTGACCGACGCCGGCCGCCGCCTGGCCCCGACGCTGAACGCGGGCTTCTGCCACATCGCCGCCTCGGTCCAGGCGCTGCGGGACGAACGGCTGGACGGTCCGCTGCGGCTGCATACGCTGCCGGCGATCGCCATCAACTGGCTGGCGCCGCGGCTGGCCGCCTATCCGTTCGGGACCGCCGAATCCGCGCTCGACATCACCACCGTCCAAGGCCATGCCGATCTTGCGGCGGGCACCGCCGACGTGGGCCTGTGGTTCGGCGAGCCGCCGTGGCCCGGGCTGCTTTCGGAGATGTTGTTTGCCGGCACCCTGGGCGTCTATGCCAGGGCCGGCTCGCTGGCCGCCACCCCCGAGGGACGATTGGCGCAACTGGCGCAGGCGCACCTGTTCGTTTCCCGCTATGGCCTGCACTGGGAGCAATGGCTGCAGACGCTGCCGGCCGGTCCGCAACACCCCGCCCTGATGACCCAGGTCGATTCCTGCGGCCTCGCGCTGCAGGCGGCCAGCGAAGGAACGGGGCTGTGCCTGGTGGTGGCGCAACTCGCCGAGCGCTCGGTGCGGGCAGGCTTGCTGGAGCCCTTGTTCGACCATGAGGTTCCGGCCGGTGGGGACTTCCACCTCGTGTATCCACCCGCCCTGGGCGAGGACCGGCGCCTCGACGCCTTGCGCGCCTGGCTGCGCGAACACTGTCCGCCGGAGAACGGTGGCCGGGACTCAGGCGACAGGGGCCCAGCCGCACCATGAGAGTGCTTTACACGCTTGCTTACCCCGTGCTCTCGGAGCATGACGGCCATTGGATCGAGGCCTTTCGCCATGAATACGATCCGCAGTTTGCCGTCGTCGACGCACACTTCACGATGGCGTTTGGTTGTACCGACGTGAGCCAGGACGTGTACATGTCGCATGTCGAGGCCGCGAGCGATCTGGCCCATCGAATTCGCTTCACCTGTCGATATGCGATGCTCGGCGCCGATCACCGGTCTGACAGTGCCTGCGTGTTCCTGGTTCCGGACGAAGGCTATAGCGATCTGTCGCGGCTTCATGACCATCTGTACAGGGGCGTGCTGGCAGAACACCTGCGTCTTGACGTTCCATTCATCCCGCAAATCACCATTGGCGCCTGTAGCGACCGCAGGCTTGCCAAGCGCTTGTGTGATGACCTGAACGCTCACGGCATGGAAGTCGGGGGACTCATCGATACGCTGACCGTTGCCACCGTCGATGACGGAAAAGTGAGAGAACTCGGGGCTTTTGACTTGGCGGCGGGCTAGCCGATGTGGATGAATCATGATCGAACCGACCCGAAACCCCAGCAACGGGGGCCGGCACACGCCGCCATGAAAGCCACACACTCGCGCGATCAGCACACCCTGCCGGATGACGGTGTGACGCTTCGACGGCTCGTTGCCCATGACGCCGTTGCACTTGCCTCCCTGCTGGCCGCCTATGGCGACGAAATGCGCCACGGGCAAGGCGCCGGGGCGAATGCACTGGCCCGTGCCAATGCCTTGATCGCCGATCCGATCGTGGAAGTGCTGGGTGGCTTTCTCGGCGACGAACTCGTCGCCTTCGCAGTGTTCTTCGATCTGCCCGAGGCGATCTCCGGAGGGCGGTCGGGCCAGCTCGACGACCTGTACGTCCTGCCCGCCGCGCGCGGAAAACGACTCGCTCAGCGGCTCATCGCGGCCATCGCCGATACCGGTCGATCACGCGCCTGGATCCATCTGCGCTGGCTGGTCCCCGAGGACAACCCCGATGCCATCCGGGCCTACGCGCGCTTCGCCGAACCCGCCGGCTGGAAGAGCTACGTGCTTTGGCTGGCCGGTAGCGAGCGGTGGTGAAGCCATGAACAACCTGCAGCAGGTCGATTGGTCGCGTCTTCCGCAGCCGGAGGATGATGGCGGCGCCCGCCACCTCGCGGGCATGCGCCTGCCCACGCTTGAACTGGCATCGACGGATGGTGGCCGTGTCGACCCTTCGCGCCTGCGCGGACGCACGGTGCTTTATCTCTTCCCGATGACGGGCCGGCCGGATATCGCACTGCCTCCAGGCTGGGACGAGATTCCAGGAGCACGGGGCTGCACCCCGCAATCCTGTGCCTTCAGGGATCATTTCGCCGAACTGAAGTCCTTGGGCGTCGCCCAATTGTTCGGCGTGTCGACGCAGGACACCGCGTACCAATGCGAGGCGGTGGCGCGCCTCCACCTGCCTTTCCCGTTGCTGTCCGACAACCGCCTTTCATTCGCAACCGCGCTCGGTCTGCCGGTCTTCGAGGTGCAAGGCCTGGCACTGCTCAAGCGACTGACCCTGATTGCGCGCGATGGCGTGATCGAGCATGTGTTCTATCCTGTGTTCCCGCCGGACCGGAATGCCGACGATGTCGTCGCATGGTTGAGGCAACGGCCAGCCACTTGACCTTGGCCAGTCAGCGACACGATCAGCGCTCATGGTCGTGCGAAGTTCTCGTCAGGTCCCGCTCACCCGCAGAAGGACCACTGCTCCAACCACACCCACAGCAGTTCCATCGACAGCCAGGCGCGGAACACCAGCACGCCCGCAGCCAGCAGCACAGCCAGCGGTGCCCAACGTTTCAACCATTCGCGGCCTTGCCTCATGAAGTCGCCAACCGTGGATCGGCGCGAACGATGGTCCTGTCGTCGATCGGCCAGTGCAGAACCGTCGCCAGCAGGCCCAGCGCAATCGCCAGCAGCCAGATGCTCAGGTACGACCCAGTAGCCTCGAACATGCGGCCACCAAGCCAGACACCGAAGAATGATCCCAACTGGTGGCCGAAGAAGACGAAACCGAACAATGTGGTGATGTAGCGCACGCCGAAGATCTGAGACACCAGGCCATTGGTCAGCGGAACCGTCCCGAGCCAGAGGAACCCCATCACTGCAGCGAACAGGTAAACGCCCCATGTGCTGAGCGGCAGCAGGACGAACAGGGCCATCGCCACCGTGCGCGCCAGGTACAGGCCTGCAAGCAGGTACTTCCTGCGCAGCGTGCCACCCCAAAGCCCCAGCAGGTAGGTGCCGGCCACATTGGTCAGCGCAATGATCGCCAGCGCGGCGACGGCATCGGTGGCGGCCAGGCCCCGGTCCAGCAGGTAGGCTGGGAGGTGCGTGGCGATGAAGGCGAGTTGGAAGCCACAGGCCAGGAAGCCCAGGTTCAGCAGCCAGAAGCCGCGGTGGCGGAAGGCTTCACCGATCGCCGCCTTCATCGACAGCTCCGTGCCGACCACCGCGTTCGAGATGCTTGCGTCGCGCATCGGGAACGCCAGCGGCAGCAGCAACGCCATGACCACTGACAGAATCAGCAGCGCACCCGTCCAGGCCCAACCGCCGATCAAGGCCTGCGCAACCGGGACCATGGCGAACTGCCCGAGGCCACCGATGGCGCCGGCCAGCCCCAGTGCCCAACTGCGGCGCTCAGCCTGCACGAGGCGGCTGAGCGCGCCGTAGATCGCACCGAATGCCGTGCCCGACAGCGCGATGCCGACGCACACGCCAGCGCCCAGAACAAAGGCCACGTGGCTGTGCGCCTGAACCATGAAGAAAAGCCCCAGCGCATAGAACACGAGCCCGCCCGCGATGACCTTGGCCGAACCGTAGCGGTCGGCAATCATCCCGGTGAAGGGTTGGGCGAGACCCCAGGTCAGGTTCTGCACCGCCATCGCGAAACCGAACATTTCGCGCGACCAACCGCGATCCATCGTCACCGGCAGCAGAAACAAGCCTTGCACGTGCCGCACACCGAGGGCCAAACCCATGATCAGTCCGCCGGCCAGGATCGGAATCCAGAGCGATCGGCGCTCGTTTGCCGATGCTGTCGAGGGGGCGAGGTTCGTGTTCATGTCGTGGCTCCCGCTGCTTGCGGATCGTCCGCAGGTCGATGCTTCAGTACGCCGAGGGGGCGGGTTGGTGGCTCGCCGGTACGCAACCAGTCCAGCGCCAGGGGCCACAGCGCCTCGCGGAAGCGCTCGTGGAAGAAGGCGAAATGGCCGATTTCGGCCTGCTCGATGGCCGCGGGAGCCAAGCGCAGGTGATGACGCTCGCTGCCGGTGTAGTAATCCAGCAGGCGGTCCAGCGCCGGGACCGTGCCGAACGGATCGTCCTCGATGCCCAGTGCCAGGATCGGTGCGCGCACCTGGCCGAAGCGCCGTGCCAGCATTTCGGCTTCGGGCTCGCCTTCCAGTGTCTCCCGACCTCGGCGCACCGTGCCCTCGAAGCGGGGACCCATGCGTGCCCAGTCCAGTGCCACGCCCTTGGGCGTGTCCTCCATCCATCCCAGGCGCTTGGCTGGCACGTAGCCAAGCACCCGCGCCAGCAGCGGCATGGCCACGTGCCAGCGCAGGAACATGGCGCGACGCACGGCGGGCGCATAGTCGCGCCAGTAGGCGTACTGCGCCCCCATGGTGAAGATGCGCCGCACGCGGTGTGCGGACGCGGCCAGCCCGATCACGAAGCCCCCGGCGGAGTGGCCGACCACGTCGATCGGCTGGCCGGGGAATCGCCAGGCGAGGTACTGCAGCACACCCTCGAAATCGTGCTGCCCCCAGTCGATCCAGTCGGCCTGCAGCCGACGCAGCCCACGGTGTCGCGATTCGCCGATGCCGCGGTAGTCGTAGGTCACCACGTCCCATCCGTGGCTGTGGAGCCAGTCGGCAAAGCGCGCGTAGTACCGGCAGCGCACCGAGGTGGCCGCGTTGATGACCGCCACCGGATGCGGGCGTCGTGGATCACAGGAACGGCGCCAGGCGAATCCACCCAGGGCATAGCCGTCGGCGGCGCGAATATCGATGGGCTCAGCCATTCACAGCAAGACCCTGGACCAGCAGCACCACGGCCTGTGCGCCGGCCTTGCGATCCTGGGCAATGCGTTGGTACTCGGCCGATTCCGCCCAGTCGTGGAAGGCGGCTTCGTCGGGAAAGGACATGAGCACGAGCTTCTGGTGCGGCCAGGTGCCTTCGATGGTGCGAGGCTGCTCGTCCGCGGCCAGCAGACGTCCCCGGTGGTGGCGGAACACCTCCATGAAGCGCGCCTGGTAGCGGTCGTAGGCGGTCCGGTCGTGGATGGTGAGTTGGGCAATGGCGAAAACGGTCATGATGCAGGCTCCGAGTCGCGATGGCGATCCGGTTCGGCGGCCGAGGTCGATTCGATGCGGTCGCCCTGCGTGCTGGGGCTGGAGAACACCAGAAAATTCACGTCCTCGTCGCCACCATTGGCGGCGATGTGGCGAGTGCCGGCCGGGACATGCACGCCTTGACGGGCTGCCAGCAGCACGTCCTGGTCGGGCGTGCTCAGGCGCAGGTGGCCACTGAGCACGTAGAAGAACTGGTGCGCCCTGGCGTGCCAGTGGGGTGCTTCGGCGCCGCCTGCGGGCATCCATTCCTGCCGCACCTGCATGTGTTGCAGCTCCAGCAGTCGCCAGCCCAGGCAGACCTCACCCCAGTCATAGCGGTTGCCGTCGTCGGTCCGGACGGCGCGCAGCAGTGCCGTCATGGCGTGTCCTCCTCGGCGGGGACGCCGTGCAGAGCCTCGCCATGGACCTGCCGCCCGTTCTCGAAGCGCATGATCTCGCACATGCGCGTGCGCTTGCCGCAGGCCTGCGCCACGTAATGGACGACGACGGTCTGCGCCTCGACATCGCAGATGGCCGAGATGAGTTCGAACCGCAGGTCAGGCCTGTCGGCGAGCGCGGCCAGCCAGTAGCGGCGCAGCGCGTCCTTGCCCTGTACCCGCGTGCCACCGGTATAGGGCTGCGCCAGCGCGCTCACGAACAGTGCGTCGTCGGCATAGGCCGCCAGCACCGCCGGCACGTCGCGCCGGTTCCAGTCATCGATCCAGGCCAGCGCATGGGCCCGGAGTTGATCATGAGAGAGTGTCGTCATGGCATCACATCCAGAAGAGAAGAACGGTCAGGGCGGCCAGGGTCGCCATCGCACGATTGACCACGCGAGCGACGGCGCGGTCGCGCAGCCAGGGCCGCAGGCCGGCGCCGAAGGCGGCCCAGACCAGCATGCAGGGCAGTCCGATGGCGGCGAACACCAGGCTGACCACCAGCAGGCGCAGTGCGTAGCCTTCGCCCGGCGGCAGGAAGGTGGACACCACCGTCACCGAGATCAGCCAGGCCTTCGGATTGACGAACTGGAAGGCCAACGCCTGCATGAAGCCGATGGGCCGGCCGGCTTCGGTCTCCTCCAGTTCGGCCGCGCGCCACAGGCGCGCGGCCAGCCAGAGCAGGTAGAGGCTGCCCACGACCTTCAATGCGACCTGCAGGCGAGGTTCGAGGGCAAACACCGCACCGAGGCCGGCGCCGGTGATCCCGAGCTGCACCATCACGCCCGCGGGGATGCCCAGCAGGTGCGGCCAGGTTCGGCCCAGGCCGAAGAGCAGGCCCGAGGACATCAGCATCACGTTGTTGGGACCGGGCGTGATCGACATGACGAAGGCGTAGACGATCAGCGCCACGAGGGCGGTATGTTCCATGGGAGTTCGCTGGGACGGGGAGTACCGGGGCGTTGAGGGAAAGACGAGGCCCGTCCGCGAATTGATTCTGGGCCGGGCATGGCGTCGGCTCCAGCGAGAAATTTTCAGTCCCACCTGAGATATTCGCGCTTGGCCGCAAGCGTCATCGCGCAGCAGACTTCGCAGGTACTGCCCGGCGCTGCCGAATCGATGACGGCCCGGCACTTCGGGCGGTTCCTCGCAGGAGAACCCATGTCTTCCGATTTCATTCGATGCGCGTCTTACCCAGACGGCTATGCCGAGTTGGTCATCGACCGGCCGGCAGCCCGCAACGCCCTGTGCCGCTCACTGACCGATGCGATGGCCGCGCACCTCGACAGGCTGGCGGCCGACGCCGCCGTGCGGGTGGTCCTGCTGCGCGCCGAAGGCGAACACTTCGCGGCCGGTGCCGATCTCAAGGAAATGCTCGGCATCAGCGCGGAGCAGGCGCGCGCCACCGACTTCGCCGGTTGCTGCGCGCCGCTGGGCACGTTCCCCAAGCCCGTGGTGGCGCTGGTGCAGGGCTTTGCGCTCGGCGGCGGCTGCGAGTTGGTCGAGATGTGCGACATCGTGCTGGCGGCCGAGAACGCCGTGTTCGGCCACCCGGAGGTTCGCGTCGGCACCATGCCCGGCGCGGGCGGCACCCAGCGCCTGCCGCGCCTGCTCGGCTTGGCCAAGGCGCTGGACCTGCTGCTGACCGGGCGCCGCATGGACGCCCGCGAGGCCGAACGCAGCGGGCTGGTCTCGCGCATCGTGCCCGCCGATCACCTGCTCGAAGAGGGCCGCCGGCTCGCCGCCGACATGGCGTCGCTGTCGGGCGAGGTGCTGGTCCTGATCAAGCAGGCCGCGCGTGCCAGCGCCAGCCTGCCCATGGACGAAGGACTGCGCCGCGAGCGGGCCGCCTTCCACCACACCCTTTCGCTGCCCGACCGCGAGGAAGGCATGCGGGCGTTCCTGGAGAAGCGGCCGCCTCGCTTCAACCCCCATTCCTGACACCGGAGCCTTGCCATGCCACTGTCCGACTTCAAGACACCGAGGGATCAGCGCTACTTCGAGGACTACGAAAAGGGTCGATCGTTCGAGTACGGCCCCATTGGGGTCGAAGAGCCGGAAGTCATCGCGTTCGCGCGGCAATTCGATCCCCAGGCCATGCACATCGATCCCGAGGCGGCGGCCCGCGGGCCGTTCCACGGCCTGATCGCCAGTGGCTGGCACACCATCGGCCTGATGATGCGGCTGTTCGTCGACCACTACCTGACGTCGGTGGCAAGCCTGGCCTCGCCGGGCGTCGATGAAGTGCGCTGGTTCAAGCCGGTGCGCCCGGGTGACCAACTGCACCTGCGGCTGACCATCGCCGACGCGGCGCCATCGCGCTCCAAACCCGACCGCGGCATGGTGCATACCGTGGTCGAGGGGATCAACCAGCAGGGCGAGGTCGTCGCGAGCTTCAAGGCCATGAACCTCATCGGCCGCCGCCACCCCGGGGCGTCCCCACAGCGAGAAGGAACCTCCGCACCGTGACCCAAGCCGCCCCCTCCTTGCCGCTCGATCCCGAGGTCGAGCGAATCGTCCGCGACAGCTTCGCCCGCCAGGGCCTGATGCACCACCTGGGCGCAGAACTGCACGAGGTTGCGCGCGGGCGGGTCAGCATCCGGTTGCCGTTCCGCGAAACCCTCACCCAGCAGCATGGCTACTTCCATGCCGGCGGCACCAGCGCCATCGCCGACTCGGCCGGCGGCTACGCGGGCTTCACGCTGTTTCCCCCGGACAGCTCCGTGCTGACCGTCGAGTTCAAGATCAACCTGCTCGCCCCCGCGCAGGGCGACTACCTCGAAGCGGTCGGCACGGTGGTGCGCTCCGGACGCACCCTGACCATCTGCCAGCTCGAAGTCTTCGGCGTCACCGAGCAGGGACGGGCCCAGGTGGCGCTCGGCCAGCAGACCCTGATCTGCCTGCAGGGCAAGCAGGATCGATGACGTTTCCGGTGTCCGCGCAAGGATGCGCTCGGCGGCCAGTACCGCCATTCATGAAGGAGAACCCATGACCCCAACCTCGACCCAAACCCTCGGGACCCTCGACACAACCCGCTGGCTGCGCGGACAGTCCAACGCGACCAAGGTGCTGGCGGTGCTGTTCGGCACCCTCGTGCTCACCGCGTCGTCCCACGTCAGCGTGCCGATGGTGCCGGTGCCGATGACCATGCAGACGCTGGCCGTCACGCTGGTCGGCGCACTGTACGGCTGGCGCCTGGGTGGCCTGACGATCCTCGTCTGGCTGGCCCAGGGCGCGCTCGGCTTGCCGGTGTTCGCCGGTGGCACGGGAGGCCTGGCGCGCTTCCTGGGGCCGACGGCCGGCTACCTGCTGGCCTTTCCCGTGGCCGGCGCGCTGACCGGCTGGCTGGTCGAACGCGGCTGGCATGGCGGGCGCGTCGCGCTGGCCTTCGCGGCGATGCTGATCGGCAACGCCCTGTGCCTGCTGCTCGGCGGCGCCTGGCTGGCCGCGATGGTTGGCGTGCAGAAAGCCATCGCCGTGGGCGTGGCCCCCTTCGTCCTCGGCGGCGTGCTCAAGTCGGTGCTTGGTGCAGCGCTGCTCAAGGCCATCGACAGCGGAACCCGCAAGGCGGCGCACCGATGACGCGCGTTCCGGCCCGGCCCGGTACATCACGATGAACGCCCTCGATGCGGAGCAGGCGCGGCGCTTTGCGCAGGCGTGGTTGCCCGCCTGGACCGGCAACGATCCCCAGCGGCTGGCTGCCTTCTATTCGGAGGATGCCTTCTATCTCGACCCTGCCGTACCCCAAGGGCTGCGGGGAAAGCCCGCGTTGCTGGGCTATTTCGAGCGCCTGTTGGCGCGCAATCCAGCGTGGGTCTGGACGCAGGTCGAGGGCATCCCCATGCAGGATGGCTTCCTCAACAAATGGCGCGCGGACATCCCGGTTGGCGGCGAGGTGTTGACCGTGGTCGGCGTATGCCTGGTGCAACTGGACCACGCGGGCAAGATTCGCCGCAACGAGGTGTATTTCGACCGCAGCGACTGGATGACCAGGATGGGAGCGGGATCGAAGCGGCAACAGGACGGAGGGCCATGAGCGAGCAGCGGGCAGGAACCAGTTGGTGGATTGGGATCTATGTCTTCGTGGTGGAGCCGGTGCTCCTGGTGTCGGGTCTGATACTGGTGCTTGCGTTGCTGTCATCCCTGCGCGCGGCCCCTGGCCCCGCCAGACTGGCTGCCACGGTCTTCCTCGTCACCTTCGTCATGGGGCTCATGGTCCTGGCCCGACAGTATGGACGCCGCCTGCGCTGGCGACGCAGGCACATGCCCTTGCCTCGCTTCCCGGCGACGCTGCGCATTCCCATCGCGCGCGCCGCGTGGTGGGAAGTGCTGGTCATGGGCATGGGGATCGTGTTCCCTCTGCTGGTCGTCGCGCTGCCGCCCCTCGTCAGGGACATCCACGAGACGGACCCTGTCGTGCTCCCCCTTGCGCTGGGCGGCGTCATCCTGGCCGTGGCGCTCACACGGGCGATCGTGCGAACACTCGTGCGGCGCTTGCGTCGCCTCGATCCACCCGCCGACCTCGTGGCCGATGCCCTCGGCCTCACGCGCGAAGGCCCTCAGCGGGTCTTCGTTCCCTGGCAGGCGATACGGGCCATCGAACATGCGAAGTTCCGAATCTGGAACTCGCACCTGCACCTACTGGCGCTGAAAGTCGATGATCCGCATCGATATGGCCTGGACACCAGTCGCTTCCAACGGCTGATGCTCAGGGGCACCACCGACGAACGCGGCATGAACGTCGGGCTCGTCAACCTGAGCGGCTACATGCCTTCGCCATCGGACAGCGTGCGCGCCCTCCGCGACTACTGGGCCTCGGCGAGGCCATGACGGCGGCCATGGACCGCCGTGCCGGCGGCGTCGGCGGCCCCCAATGAACGAGCGTCCGGCCTGTCCGGCGACGCGACCAGATCGAGCGCCGACAGCAGCGCATCGCCCTCGACCAGGCCGTGCAGCAGCAGCGTTTTCCCGGTCAGGCCGTCGTCAAGCCGCACGGAGGGCGTGGCGGTGATGCCGCTGCGCAGGGCCTCGTCGGCCTGCGCGCGAACGATGGCTGCGGGGCGATTGCTGTCCAGGCAGGCCCGCATGGCGGTCGTCAGACCTGGCCAGGCCTGATCGGTGGGCAGCCCCTGGCCATCGCCCCGGGTGTTTTGGTAGAGCCATGCGATGGCATCGAAGAACGCCTCGTGGCCTTGCGCCTCGCCTGCGCACTCGGCCACGCGGGCCAGCCGACTCGCCTCGGGATCGTGCATCGCCAGCGGCAGGTGATGCCACCGCAGGCTGGTCTCGGGATGGGCATCGATCCAGGCCATCAGGGTCGGGTAGTAGGCCTTGCAGAACGGACACTCCAGGTCGGCGTACAGCGTCAGCGTGAAGCGCGCATCGGCTGGGCCGCGGCGCCAGGGTGGGCCGGCCGGATGTGCCTGCGCGACCTCGGGCCCCGTGCGCGGTGCCGGCGCACCGGGCGTGCGGTACAGGAGCCAGCCCAGCAGGCCGACTACAAGGATGCCAGCGACCACCCAGGGCAGCCGTGGCAGGCGCCCGGCGCGCTTGCGAATGGCCTGGGCCCGGCCCGGCAAGGTGGTTCGCTTCGAGGACATGACGCGCTCCGGTCATTTCGGCAGGAACAGCGGCGGCGATGCGATGCCACGCGCCTGGTCGATCTTCTCGGCCACCTTGAAGGCGGCATCCAGTTCGCCGATGCCGTGCTGGCGCATGAGCTGGTAGCGCTCGGCCTTCTCTTCCGGTTCGGTCTGCGCAAGGGCCAGATAGAGGCTGGGCGGCACGGCGCGGAACAGCACTTCCATCGACTTGGACAGGATGACGCCCTCGCTGAACTTGCCGGCCTCCTTGCGCGCGGACAGCATCAGCGCCTTCTGCGCGGGCGACAGTTCGCGGAACCGGGCGATCTTCTCCACCTCGTCGGGCGGCATCGACAGGCAGATCCACCACTCGATCATGTTGAGCATGGGCTCGGCGGCCTTGGGCAGGTCGTCGATGTTCTGCGTCGCCAGCCAATACCACGCACCGAGCTTGCGCCACATCTTGGTGATCTTGACCACGTAGGGCGCGAGCAGCGGGTTCCTGGTGATGATGTGGCCTTCGTCGGTGACGTTGATGATCGGCCGACCCAGGAACTGGTCGCGCTCGGCGATGTTGTTCACCGTGTTGATCAGTGAGATGTAGGCGATGGAGAGCTGCGCGTTGTAGCCCTCGCGCGCGAAGGTGGCCAGGTCCACGATGGTGATGTCCGCCTCGGGCCAGGGCGTGCCCGGACGGTCGAACATCTCGCCGTCTGCGCCCTGGCAGAGCATGTCCATCGCATCGGCCATCTCCAGCAGCCGCGCGCGCCGGGCATCCGGCAGGTTGGCGTCGCGGGCGCGTTCGCGCAGCGCGTCGCGCAAGTCGCGGGTCAGCACCGTGCGCGCCTGTGCCACGCAGCGCTGGGCGGCGTCCAGGATGCACTGGCGAATCAGGCTGCGGTCGGCGCGCGTCATGCGCGCTTCCTCCTTGTCCTCGCCGCCGGTGATCATCAGCCGGGCGGTGATTTCGAGTTCGCCGAGCACGTCCCGCTGGTCATCCCCGTCGTCGGCCGGATGGGCGTCGCCGTCCTCGTCCAGGGCGTCGGCGTCCAGCGTCTGCACCTGGCCCGGTGTATCGACCAGGCGCCAGGCATCGGCGAATGGCGCCAGGCTCACGCCCGCGCCGGGTGCCAGCTTCACGCGATGCACGCTCAGGCCCAGTCGAGCGGCGAAGTCACCGAACAGGCCAAAGCTGTTGCCGGCCTCGACGATGAACAACCTGGGCCGGTAGATCGCCGTGATCTGGTTGAGGATGTTGTTCAGCGTGGCGCTCTTGCCGGAGCCGGTCGGGCCGAAGAGGAACAGGTGGGCGTTCATCTGCCGGTCGAGCCGGTTCAGTGGATCGAAGGTGATCGTCCCGCCGCCCCGGTTGAAGAAGGTGATGCCCGGATGGCCGGTGCCTTGACTGCGCCCCCACACCGGCGCCAGATTGGCCGCGTGCTGCGCGAACATCAGTTGCGTGTACCACTGCCGCTTGTCCGCCGCCGGGTCGAACAGGCAGGGCAGCCAGCGCAGGTAGGTGTTGAGCGGAGCCACCTCGTCCTCTTCGCGCACCGGCTGCAGGCCCGCATTGAGCATGACATTGACCAGTTGCAGGCTGCGGGCGTCGAGCTGCGCCATGTCGCGGCCGCGCAGGTAGAACGCCAGCGTGCCCCGGTACAGCTTGTGCGCGCTGCCGATGAGGCCGCGGGCCTGCTGCACGTCCTGGCGCGCCTGTTCGCTGGCGAGCGTCTCGCCAACCGCCTTGCGGGCCAGGTGGTTGAGGTGCGCCTCCAGCACATCCTGCGGCGTGGCGACCAGGGTCAGGCACATCACCGTGTCCTCGGGCATCTGGTCGAACAGCGCGTTCACCGCATCGCCCCCCTTGCGCGTCTCGCCGGTCACGTGTCCGGTCGCGGGCGGCGAGCGCAGGCGGTCCATGACGATAGCCCGGTGCGGCATGCCGTCGAAGAACCACAGGCCGCGGGCGACATCCGAGCGCGGCTGACCGAAGAACAGGCGTTGTGCGAAGTCGCCGCTGGCCAGTTCGATCTCACCTTCTTCCCGTTCCTCCGGGTAGCGGGCGAGCGCGTAGAACCGTTCCCGGTCTTCGGCCGTGCTGCCCAGCGCGCCGGGATTCGGGTTGAACCAACGCAGCAGCCAGTCGTGAATGTCCGCCGCGCCAAGGCGCCGGGCCTTGACGCCGGCATTCGCCAGGCCGCCGACCAGGCGGTCGCAAATCGTCGCCAGGGCCTGCTCGGGCGATTGCCCCCGCCGGGCCGATGCGGCGTCCGGGGTGCGCCGATAAACCACCATGCGCACGCGCCGGGTCTGGCCTCGCCACGGCAGGCGTGTGACCGTGGTGTCCTCGAACAGGCCGCCCGGCTTCGCGATCGCGCGCAGGTGGTGCCCGAAGTAGCGCAGATAGAACTCGCTGAACGCGCTGCCCTGCGCGCGTGGATGCAGGTACGCCCCCAGCGTGCGCAGGTAGTGGTCCCAATCGGCTTCGTCCTGCGCGTAGAGCTGCACCACCCACGGGTTCTCGTCCAGTTCGTCGAAGGAGTCCTGCAGCGCATTCTCCAAGGCATCACGGGCCTGCCAAAGCCAGGCGGTCTCGCGCCCTTCGGTACCGATCGGCTGCAACTCGAAGAACGCCGCCACCGATTGGCCATCTTCGAGCAGCATGCTCTTCGTGGCCGGCAGGTACTCGACCCAGGGCAGCAGGTCGGCGAAGGACGGCGCCACGTCGTAGAGCGCCGCGTGGTCGGCCCGCGTCGCGGGTCGCCGATGATTCGACCCAAGGGCGGCGCCAGGTGCGTCGATGCCGTGCGCAGCGAGGCGGTCGACATGCCGCGTCCAGGCGTCCGGCTCGATGTCGGCCTGGACTGGCCTGGGGGCCGGACGACGCGGCCACGGCAGTCGCCAGCCCATCAGTAGTCCTCCAACCGCTCGCCGGGCATCGCGTACTGCACGCGCTGGTAGAGCGGGAAGACGGTGCTGTAGCCGGGCACCGGTACTGGGTCGGTGCCGGCCAGGTGCGGAAAGACGTACATCACCAGATCGGGGTTCGGCAGTCGATGGAACTGTCGCTGGATCTCGTTCGCTGCCGTGCGGGTGTAGGCCGCGTTCCGGGCGGGCGCCGCGAGGGTGTCAGCGTCGGCCAGCGGGCGCCGTAGCTCCTGGCGTGCGTCGAGCAGCAGGCGGCCGGCCTGGCCGCCGCTGTAGCCGCCAGTCTCGTGCTGCCAGATGTCCAGCATGGTGTGCTCGCCCCGGGGCAGCAGCTTTTCCGAGCTGGTGGCACAACCTGCGAGAACGGCGGCGGCGAGCAGGACAAGGGGACGGTCAATCCAGGTCCGACGCATGTGCTTCTCCCATGAGGTGATTCACCCGGCGCCCCTTGGCGTCGTGGTCGATGGCGATCGGCTGCTCCAGGTGCACGGCCACCCTGGCGCCGGGCTGCACGTAGACCGCAGCGAAGGCCTGGCCGTAGAGCTTGTTGACCCAGTCGGCCATGTCGCGCACGCCACCGGCCAGGATGCGGCCCATGGCCTCGTTGCCCGAAATGCCGACCGTGCCCAGCGAACCGTTGTTGTTGGCGACCACGGCCACGCTGCCGTTGTCGGACTTGATGAGCGAGGCGGCGCCTGCGCCGGCCGCGGTGATCAACGCCTGCGATCCCAGGTACTGCTGGGCATTGCTGCGGCGGTCGCCCGAGACGCATGGGATGCCGTAGGGATCGCTGATCCAGCCCAGGCCATCCAGCAGACTGGTGCTGTTCTGGCTTCGACTGCGCTTGCCGTCGTCTTCCGGCACCGTGCGGATGGTGCCGTCGCCGAACACGAAGGTGATGGAGCGGACCTGCCCACGCACGCACGAGAGCGTCCAGTCGCCCGAGGCCGTGCCGCTGACCACCGCACCGGCCACGTCGGGAATCTCGATGCCGTTGGCCGCCAGGTTGTCGGCCCCGATCAGCACCTTGAAGGGAAACGGGTCGTTGACGGTGCCGTCGATGGGAATGCGACCGATCAGCGCGGTCATGGCGACCGAGCCCATCAGCGTGGCATTGGCGGGCACCGTATAGACCGCCTGGGCGGTGCCGCCAACGGCTTGCGCAGTCCTGTCGCTGACGGCCTCCGCCGCAGCCGACAGCTCCGGCGAGGCCGGGCCGAAGCTGGAGGGAAAGGCGGGCAAGCGCAGGCTGCTCGAACCGCCCTTCGGATCGGGCCGGGCGTCAGCCGGTTCGATCCAGCGCATGCCGCCATCCTTGAGCGGTCCGCCGTCATGCCCGTCCAGTCCAAGGCCGATCGGCAGGTCGGCGACATCGCCCTTGCCGGACAACCCGTCCAGGCGGCGCTGCAAGTCCTGCATCAGCCCTTGCGTCTGCTGCCGGTCGCTGGCGGCCTGGGTTCGCTCCTGTTCCAGGCGGCGGCGTTCGCTGTCGAGGGCGTTCTGGATGCGCTGGTCGATCGCACCCTCGCGGGTACGCAGGCGCTCGTTCTCCGCCTTGTGCTGGCGGTTGTCGCTCAGCGCGGTCTGCAGCTCGGTGCGGAGCTGCTTGACCTGCGCGACCAGGGTGGCGACGGTATCGCGCGGGGTGTCGCCCGCGATGCCGAGCGCCTTCATTTCTTCGGGAGTGAGCTGCCCCGGGACATCCTGCTTGCCAGGTGCAGCGTCACTGCCTGAGAACAACCTGGCACCGACGAACACCAGCAACAATGCCATCGGAATCAGCAGCCACTTCAACAGGGGATTACTCCTCATCGGACGTCCTCCCCGCAGCGGCGGCCGGCGGCAAGTTCGTGCCGGCATCGATGGGGCTGAGCACCGGCATCAGGGACTCGGCCAGGCCACGGCCGCGCGTGACCAGATAGACCACCGTGGTGTCGGTCGAAGCGCCCGCCGGCCCCAGGTCGGGATGCTGGAAGGTCGCGGCCACGAAGTCGCCTTGCAGCACCCTTGGATCGAGATCGATACGGTGAGGTGAGGTGTTGATCAGGCGCACGGCGGTGACCCACTGGTCTTCGAGTCGCCAGGCCGCCAGCGCCCGCGCCTTCAGCGGCAGCGTTGGCAGCAGTGTGTCCAGCGCGAGCGGGCGCCGCAGCGGCACGCGCCCGATGCCGGCCACGGGCTCGACGGTGCGCAGCGGTGCGTAAAGGTTCTGCGCCGCGTAGCGCGTCAGGACAACGGTTATCGGCGTTTGCCGACTCCTCGCGGGTCGCACTGCTTGGGTTGGACCGGCGGCAGTGTCACCGCCGGCCTCCGCAGCGGCGTCCTGCAGGACGATGCGTACAGGCTCCAGCGGCTGCTCGCCTTCCCGGGCGTCCGTGGCTGCGATATCGACCAGCACGATGGCGCCGGATTCCACGTCCTGCAGTTGCAGCCGCGTCGGCGCGATGGCCTCGCTGGCGCGCAGGTAGATGGCTCCACCCGCGCTCTGCACGCGCAGCCGCTCGCCCAGGCTCGGGGGCAGGCCGACACGCACGTTGCGGTCGATGAAGACCACGCGCTCCTGGCCGACGACCAGCGGGACGGCCAGCGGTAGCCGCTGCCAGCGCAGGATCTCGATGGCATGGCTGTCCGGCACCAGGCCGAAGCCGAGGGCCAGGCTCGCCACGATGGTGAGGACGTTGCGTTTCATGGGTTGCCTCCCTGCGAAAGGCCGCCGCCGGGCGTGCCGGACGGAGGCACTGCCGGCGACGGTGCCTCGATGCGCTGCGGCGCGCCGTCATAGCAGTCCAGCGCAAGGCCGAAGGGGTTGTGCTGAGGATCGACGTCCAGACGCACCACTTTCAGCGGATAGCGCACCAGGGCCCGCTTGACCTGCTCGGCGCCGTAGTACTCGTCCGCGCTGACATCGAGCGTGACGATCCAGTCGCGGCTGGAAACCGTCTTTACCCGCATCGTGGGGTTGTCGCCAAAGCCGCGCCCCGGAATCTCGTAGATGCCACGCACCCGCTGGCGCAATTCGCCACTGCTGCGCCGGTGCTCGTAGTCCTGGCGCAGGAAGGCCTGGCAGGCCGGTGTGAAATAGGCCGCCAGCGCGTGGAGGTTGCGCGGGTAGTCCTGCTCACCATCCGTCGGCCAGCGCTGGACCTGCTGCCAGACGTAGAAGGCGAACGCATAGACATTCTCGGGCGGCACATCCCACCAGGCGCGGGTGCTGCCCGAGCGCAGATCGGGGGGCACGTGGATCGTCAGTTGCTTCGGCGCACTCCACCAGCCGAAACCGAGCAGCAGCGCCACCACGAACAACGCACCGGCGCCCAGGCGCAGCGTGCGCACATGGGCCTGCAGGTGATGGACTTCATTCCTGAAACGGCTCATGAGGCGGCTGCTCCGCGTGAGCGCCGGGTGGTCCAGTACCCAGACCGCGTGATGAGACGGTGCCCACCGAGCCAGGACGCTGCCAGCGGATGGCGCAGCGCCAGGCGCCACTGCAGTTGCCGGTACAGCCAGATGTCCGGGCGGCCGCGCTTCTGCCGGCGCAGGAAGCCGCCACCACCGAACACGCCAGCCGCCACGCCGGCCACGATCAGGGTCGGCACCATGGCGACGCTGTGCGTGGCCCAGGCCAGCGGCACGCCGGCGATGAACCCCGCCACCGCGGACAGACCGGCGCAGATCCAGAGTTCGTCGGCGGTCAGGCCCCTCACCACCACGGGCTGCCGGTTCAGCCTGTGCGGCAGGAAGGTCACCAACCCGTCGCGCGCGATATCGTTCAAGGCAGCCATCGCCGCTCAGAGTACGCCGGTGGCCTTGGTCAGCAGCCAGATGCCGACCACCAGCAGGATCGCACCCACGGCCACGGTGAGGCCAAACTGGCCCCAGGTGGCGCGACCGGTATGGATTTCCGAGTAGCGCGTATAGGCGTGGTAGCACACACCGACGAACATCGAGGCGACCACGAGGAGCGCGATCAGCAGCACGATGTCGTAGCCGTAGTTCTGCAGCGTCTGCATGATGCCGCTGCCCTGGCCGCGCGAGGGGTCCTCGATGGTCGGCAAGCCCTGCGCCCGGGCCGCCAATGGCAAACCCATCAGCATCAATGGCGCGAAGATGGTGGTGGCAACGCGATGGGGAATCGGATGGGTCTTCATGGCGGTAGGGCCTTTCGTGATGGTCAGGACAGGAGGAAATAGGTCAGCATCAGGTACATCGCGACGAATCGCACGACGACACCCAGGAACTGACGCTGGGACAGGCGTTGCTCGGCCCACCCGGTGTAGGCGGTACGCATCGCCCACACGCCCCACAGGAGCAGGACGGCGAACACCAGGCCGAGAACCGCCGTGGCCACAGCGGCGGGGGCGAAGCCGCCATTGGCCTGGAAGGCGCTGACCTGGGCGGCGTTCATTGGGGTGCCTCCTGGTCGGAGGGCGGGCTGGACTGGCGGTAGTCGCCGGACAGCTCGACCGGATCGCGCGGCTGGGCGCGCGGCGGCGTCAGGTAGTCCTGAATGCCCGCCCGAACGCGCTGGAGATCCTCGCGCAGGCGGCCATGGTCGAAGTGGTAGCGGGCGCGCGCCTGCGGAGCGGTATGGACGGCGTGCTCAGCGAGGCGGTCGATCAGGTCGATCTGGCGAACCAAGGCCGCAAGCTGCTCGCGTTCGATGGCTGCAGTGGATGCAATGGCCGGCTGCAATGAAGAGGTTGCGAGCAGAAGCAGCACTATCCAGCAATGCTGTCGACAAGCGCGGGGGCTGGTTGGGGGCATCGTGCCTTCCTCGGTGAGGGAATGGCAGGATGCTGGGACACAGGGGTGCCCCGGGCAGCCAGGAATGGGATTTAGGTCGTCACCGGATTCCTACCGGGCAATGTCGATGCTGCTTGGAAGTCATGTCGCGGACTCTGCGGAATCACGAATTAAGACTGCGATCCGTTCGCTCGTGGCAATAGTTTTTGCTGTTGACGACAACTCGCATTCCCAGACGACGAAGACTCGCCAGCCCAAGGCACGAAGCTCATCCACGGCCCGGATGTCACGGGCAACATTGTGTTGGAACTTCTCCAGCCAGAATGGGGTATTGCTCTTGGGAACGGTGGCTATCTTGCATCCCGGATGACGGTGCCAGAAGCAGCCATGGACAAAGACCACGACCTTGTAGCGAGGAAGAACAATATCTGGCTTTCCTGGTAGCTTTTTTTCGTGCAGCCTGTAGCGGAAGCCCATCCGATGCAGGGCCTTGCGCAGTGCAAGCTCCGGCTGGGTGTCCCTTCCCCGGATCCGCGACATGCGCTCGGAGCGATCGGATGGGGAAAGGAAGTCGACCATGCTGGTTCAGCTCAAGGTTTCTTGTCCAATTCGTAGAAAGGCAACCCACGAATCACTTCCCCGGATGAGTCGAACGACTTGTAGAGGCAATGATGGTTTGGCAATGTCTTCACGCGTTCGGAAAGGTCTCCTAGGTCCGAGGTGAATCCCAGCGAGCCTAGCTCGGCTGGCGTGACATTGGGGACCTTGTGTATGAACCATGTCAGCAATGGCTCCTTGTAGTCGGTAGTACTTGCCTTGAAGTGCCGAAGGTATTGGGATGCCAGGATAACCCCGGCCCCGAATTCTCGGCCTTGCAGCAATAGTTTGCGCAATACGTCGAATTCGTAGCGCATGATGTTGTCGGCTTCATCGACCAATAGGTATGAGTCAATCACCCGAAGCTGTGGATCGCTTCCCTGGAAGGGACGCTTTGGTGTCTTGAGCATGTTCTCGTAGAACATGTTCAGCATGATGGCCACGAGCATGTTCTTGCTCCTGTCGTCTTGCCCCATTGCATCCAGGGAAATAACGACTATGCCATCGAGGAAAGCATCGAAGGTCTTTGTCTTGGCAGGGTCCTTCTCGAATACCTCCATGTCCACGAGGTCGTCGATGATCGCCATCGGCGAATCCGACTTGCCATTCAATAGCGCCCGGTACTCGGAATGAATGTCGTAAATTGTTGGCTGGCGACCCTCTATCGAACATGTCTCGTAGGCATTGCGGACAGCGCCCTTGAGCTTGTCTCGCTGCACGGGCCCAATGCCGGAATAGACCTTGTCGAGGACATCGGCGAAGAAGCGGAACCGATCCAGCCAAGGTGCCATGGATTCGCCGATGGAGGAGGTGTCGAATAGGTTGAGTGGCAAGCGTGATGGCTTTACGACACGGGCACCAGTTGCATTGACGAATTCCGGGCTGCTGTAGTCTCGCTTGTAGTCGAATATCAGGAACCGTGGCTTGATTCCTCGATTTTCTGCGCTTGAGGTTGCTATCTGGAAGATCAGGGATTTCAGTAGCTGCGTCTTCCCTGTGCCGAGGTCTCCAACGACGCCGATGTTGAGCTGGTTGAGTCTCGTGTCCGATATGTTCAACGATAGTTGGCGAGGTTCGAAGCCATCGATGGTCCTGCCGACTGAAAGCAAGATGCCGCTGCCTTGTTCTTCAGACGGCGGCATCGATGTATCCGGGGAGGCGGACGCATCGACAGCCCTGTCGCCCTTGGTTTCCTCAGTGGAGGCACCTGCAGGGCTTGACGTTGTGATGGTGTCTGGCTCGGCAGGTGCACTGTCGTCACCATCGCTTGACCCCGGGTTCGTGGGGCCGGGCGAGACGCTCGTCGTGGAAGTGGTGATGGCAGTGTCCAGCGATGGCATCAGCCGCCAGTCACCAACCTTGGACCGAACTGCCTCGTAGAACTCCTGGGGGTCGCCTCCAACGATTTTCCCTGCATCCTTGGGGGAAATTGAAATGCTTTCGCTGAAGCCATCTCCATCGTGGTCGTGTGCATCGCTGAGTGGCGTCCCGTCGACGACTAGCAATCGTCCCGATTCATCTATCGTGATCGATGAATCAGGAGCAAGTATTTCTGCAGCAATGCGCTCGTGGTAGCCGGACCAGCGTTCCGTTTGGGTGGAAACAAGTTCATGCTGGCTATATACGCGCAGCCCGAACCCTATCATCGAAAGCAGCAGGTGCTGGTAGGCAAGCTTCCAGGCGGTGGATTTCGCAGACTGGTCGACCATGGCCTTGAGCAACGTAGTCAAGGCACGTGCCTGGGCAAGTGCTTCCTTCGCCTCTCCTGGGGGAAATCCGCTACCTTGGTTCCTGAACTTCACTTCGATTGGCGTGAGGTGCAGGCGAACCCCGGCTTCGGTTGCACGAATCCCGATGACAAGCAGGTCGGGGCGAGACAAGGACGTCTCCTTCTTATCCCGTTCCAGCGATCTGGACAGGTCTGCCAGGTAGCTCCGGAATGGGTCGACGGGAATGATCAAGGCCATGGACAAGTCATCCTGCGTACCCGACAGCACGGGCAGCAAGCTGTCCTTGTTTCCTTCTGTGCGGAACTGGTCTTGCAGGAGACGGACGGCCACGAATAGTCCCAGATCTCCAGTGGCGCCCGTGTCGTCGCCCGAAAGTCCTCGTACCGTTGGTATTCCACGCCTGGCTACCTCGAGCAAGATTTGCTCTACCTGCGACTGGTCGAGTCCCTCGCAACCCGGCAATGGACACAGTACCCGTCCTAGTGCATCACGGTCAGCATCCCTTACCTGCGATAGGAGGTAGTAGCCACTGGTATCCCCAGCCCTGTGGGAATAGGAAGGCAGGTCATAGTCCCAAAGGTACGTACCCTTGATCCAGCCACCAAGGAAGCAGGCGGGGTCAATGGCGGAGGATGATACGGCGACAAAGCTAGCGCATTGATCTTCCAGCATGCTGGAGACGGCATGTACATTGGGGGAAAACTGCAGTCCGATGGCCTTGTCTTGTCCGCTCTCTACGAGGGTGATGCAATTGGCAATCTTGTTGCAGAACACGTCTCCGGCAGGTGGTATGGGGAGTGACTGCCTGGATTCACTCAGGAACGAGCCATGCAGTTGCCTCCTGATCCTGTGGCGCACGAGTCCGCCGAGTCCTAGCGGAGATCGCATGCCGACAGGCCTTGACTCTGGCTGTGCAGAATCAAGCTGGGCAATGATGCCGAGGTCTGGCCTTGTTCCATGAGGTTGTCGCTCGAACCAGCGGACACGGTTCCCCGTGTCTTCCGACAGGTTCGCAATCATGGCCTGGTCCGGGCGCGAACTTTCTGGCCTGGTATCGAAGACCTCGATCATTCTGGGGCCTACGCCCCGTTGCAAGCCCTTCTCCTCGCCACGCCCGAATCGCCAGGAACACCATGTGGCGAGGCCCTCGTTGCAGGCGTCCGTCGCTCCGCCTCCGCTGGAGACGACAAGGCCAATGATAGGCTTGGCGGCGAGAAGGTCGGAGACATCCTCTAGCGAACGGGCAACCTGGGCAGGACTGAATCCACTCGAAATACCGCCTACGATTAGTCCTAGTGAATCGTCGAATGGAGCTTTCCTTGACTTGCCTGAAATCTGGTCCAGGCGCTTGCCATTCCATAGGACCGACCAATAGTCGGAGTTGCATTCGACGGAAAGGAATGCAACTCGGTCTATGCCGGTGGGCCCTCCCGGAGACTGTAGTGGCATTTCCAGGATGTCGGGTATGCAGTCTGGGTCCAGTATGCTGGCAGCAGGGCAAGGTCGGGGTTCGTCACCTTCCACCGCCTCGTACAGTATTTTCTGTGCGAGGCAATGCCATGCGAGTCGCAACGGGTGCAATGGGGAAAGAATGATTGCATCTGGAATCCTTGCCAGCGTGCGTCCATCTGCCTCCCTTGGGCATACGGCGATAAGGTCCACCCAGCAGGCAACATCGCGATCGGCCGTAATCCAGGCCATGTACGCATCTAGGTAGGCTTCGACTTGTTCCAGGAAACTAGGGTCGCGCAACAGCCATTTCCCAAGGGGGGATGACTCGACCAGTCCCATGCCGTCGCTTGTTTCCCTTATTCGCTTGGCAATTTCTTCACGAGCGTCGACGAATCCCTTTGGGGGAATAAACAATCCTGCCGGAGGCCGTGGGTCGTGCAGGAAGCGTGCTTGCGAAAGAATCGGGCCAACCTGGGAGTCCCAGTCTGGAGAGGCCCACTTGCTGGCATAGTCGTCGGATATGACTACGGGAATGAATGACTTGGCGACTGAATTCTCGTCAAGCATCCATGACTGCATGGCAGATAGTCGAGCATGACGATCCAACTGCACTACTGCCTTCGTATCGAACTTCTCGACCGGGCGTCTATTGAGCTTGATGAGTCGCTCGAACTCGCTCCTGCAGCCTTCTTCCTTGGCTTCCTCGCAGGTGATGAACACCCTGCATATTTCATCCGTGTTGCTGCCATCCTTCTGGAAGGAGATCTCCAGCTGATACTTCTCTTCGGCGTCGATCTCGACTTGATATATCCCTTGCTTGGCCTCGTGAAGGGTGAGTTCTTCGGGAGCATCGGCCATCGATTCAGTTGCGTCGTCCGGAATTCCTTCGGCCTTTGTCACCTGGGTGCCAGGAGTGACGAAGATCAGGAGTTCATATCGGCCGGAGCCGGGCAAGGAGAGTGCGGATTCCCAGTCTGCCCCGGCATTCCCCTTGCGAGGTTTCTTGGGCGGGGTGAACTTGGTAGCCATCCGGGACACGACTAGGATGCCGGGTAGCCAGCTTGCCAGGGAAACTACCTTGGCTGTCGCAGGTTTCCTTCCGCTGGCTGCCACCTTGTAGCTGATAGGTGATCTTTGGCCGCTTGCGGGTGGTTTGTCGGAATGTTGGATAGCGCCATCGACTGGGATTTGAATGCCAGTCCTGCCATGGGAACCCCCGGTCAGGAAAACGTCGACTGGAGTGCCAGTGGCATCTGGTCCGGTCGATATCGATAGTTCCACGCCTGCTTGTACGATAGACGGTGTTCCACGCACTGCGTGGAAAATGGCATTGGAGCAATCGATGGAAAGGTCTCCGCTGGTTTCATCAGGCTCATCAGCAAGGAGTTCCGACCAACACTGGCATGTCAATGTGGTCCACCATGACTCGGGCTTTTCAAGTTCGAGGCCATCCGAAGGCAAGTAGAACGCAGGCATCGAGCGCTCGAATGCCGTAGACACCTGGCAAGTGTGTTCTACGTGGGAAAGGAAGCCAGAAAGGGCTTCCCTTGTCGCATCAGTAGCCTGGTCGGCGAGTCTCCTTACCCCCGTCCTGAAGCCATCCGCCATCTCGTCGGCAATCTTGTCCTGTATGCGCATTTGGAGTTTTGCGGATACGCTTCCATCTTGCATCGGTGGAAAGCCGCAAGCGAGTGCGAGGGCCGACCCAGGCGGTAGTTCCTTGGTGTCCTTGTTGATCGAGTAGATTCGGGATAGCAAGCGCCATGCAGCAATCCGTAGGCCCTCGCTGGGGTCCACTTCGTCGACAGCCATTGCCGCCCGCTTGACCATTGCCCTTGAATCATCGAGGGAATCGCTGCCTATCCCTGCATCACCGAGGCCCTTGTCGACCAGATCCTGGACAAAGCCGTCATCCCACCACTCCTCGAACGTCGCATGACCGGTATTGCTTGATGCGCTGATGCCGAATTCGTCGGTCGTGGATGCAACTG
The DNA here is from genome assembly GCF_000382285.1 of Solimonas variicoloris DSM 15731. Taxonomy (GTDB): domain Bacteria; phylum Pseudomonadota; class Gammaproteobacteria; order Nevskiales; family Nevskiaceae; genus Solimonas; species Solimonas variicoloris. The sequence continues at coordinate 274,050 of NZ_KB907929.1, forward strand.
ACCTACTGCTATGTTGCCCCGGTGGGAGCAAGGCGACGAAACTGGCCGAGTTTGGATCATTCCGGATATGCAGGAGATGGTTCTCGTCGCATTCCCCGGAGTCTCCTATCCCAGGGTTTGCCTGCACCGCCGGGAGAACCAGCAATACAGGTATTTTCTTGGCCGCGCCATGCGCGTCGATTTCGATCCGTATGCCACCATCGACGGCCAGTGCACCGAACACCTGTTCCAGGATTTCCAGTGGGGGGCCGTGGAAAATAAACCTGGATTCAAGCTTGTCGCCCGATTGTCCAGTCACGGCTCCCTGGACCTTTTCCTGGACAAGTTTCGCCAGGATTTCTACGAGTCTATTCATTCTTTCTTGTCCAAGGACTGGTTGCTTGAGGGGAACGGTGGTAGCAAGAGCATTCCGCTTTCTGCATCCGGGCTATCGAGTACGAGTCCGAGCATCCGGAGTTGCTGGCCCAGGTCATTCCTTGCGATGTCATGCCTATCAATGACGACACCATAGGCCGCTAGATGCTGTTCGAGGCGATGGATCGATCGAGGTCCTCCCATGCCTGCCAGTGAGCAATGGACCAAGGCAAGAATCGATACAGGGCCAAGCGCAACTATCCATGGGCTCGATGGGCTGCTTCCCCTTTTCTTGAGTACGTAGCCTTGGTCATACCCCCTAAGCAATTGGGATGCTGTCTGCCGCTGCCCCAATGCATGCCTGGAAAACTCCAGGATGTTCGCTCCGATTCCCTTCTTGCAGTTCAATGCACGTGCTTCCCTTTCGCGCAGGTCGGAGAACGTCATGCGCACGCCCATGGCATCGAGGGCACCACGGTTTTCCCGGACATGGGTGCATAGCTGGGCTATGCCAGCGCTCGAGGACAGGCTTCCATGGAAGGGAAGGCCTGCTTCCTCCAACGACCATAGGAGCGTATTAATGCCGAGACGCGCCGTCAGGTAGGCAGACGCCTTGTCCTTGAGGCCGTGGAGGGCCTTCCCGCCATACGTCATGTACTGTGGATTCTTGGGGAATACGAGATCACGTACATCTTCCGTTCCAGACGGGCCGTTGCCGTCGACAGCCTCTAGGAGGCAACGCCAGATGCGCGACTGGACATCGCATAACCATGTGACATGCGAAACTGCAGAAAGCCTCAGGATGGCTTCGAGTAGGCTTGTCCATTGCCTGCGGGTCATCGAGGGCTTCGCCTTCATGATCGCACGTAGGTCACTGGCAAATTGCCGCGCAGGCATGAAAGGCACGCCTTCGAAATCGTCGATGGAGAAGTTCGCAACGTCTTGCGGATCCACCTTCGCCAGTTCCCATTTCGGGGAGGCGCCCCAGGAGGATGTTTCCTGCTCCAGCCAACGGGCGAAGACATCATCGTCTTCGCCGACTTCGAGTGCAGAGAAAAGCTCCTTCCAAAGGGAAAGTGCAGTGTCGTGGTCCCTGGATCCCAGCCATGCCATGCGCCGCACAAGGCTACCTGCAGGCCAGGAATTGCTGCTTAGTCGCGCCGAGCCGGAGAAAACCGACAATGAAGGAACGAGTGGCGTAACTTGGAGGAACCGCTTGGAGGATTGGTTCGGTAGCTTGGGGCTTTCCAGTACTCCGTGCAGGACGCCACTCCATGCGTCGGCGTCAAGTATGGCTCCATCAGGAATGGCTTGTTGCTTGTCATGGAGCTTGCGAAGCTTGCCTTCAAGGTCGCGCCCAGCCTTTGGTACGCCTCCTTCGCTAATGGAGTCGAATCCAATGGTGCGATAGAGGGAGGCCACCAGTACTTCCGAGCTGGCATATTCCGGTGCTGGACTGATGGCTAGTGCCGACTCCTTGTAGGTCTGGTGGGACTTCTGCCACGGGGATTGCTTGAATTCGGCTAGCGTCATGGCTGCTTCCCTCCAACGGTTGCCACGAAGCCATTCCACGACTGGCCGACTTCTATCCCATCGGATCCAATCCTGATGATTGACTCTTCCAGGACATCTGGATCCCGGACAATCGTCCCTGCCAGCCTCGCCCTAGTGGTATCCAGAAGGGCAACGACTGTCCTGGGCAAGGAAGCGATGGATATCCCCCGCTCAAGTTCCTTTACGGCCTTGAACAAGTCATACGTCAATGCGATCGGCTGGAGCGATTGCCCGCTTCCTACCTGAAGGAAGCAGATCGGAGACCGTGGGCGCCCTTCGGATGCAAGCTGCAGGGCCTTTACCGGCCTTGTCTGGACGAGTAGGGTTGCCTGGCGTTGCTGGGGAGGAAGTGGCTGCCCAAATGTCGTTGTGAGGGAAACCTCGAATCTCTGGTTACGGTTCAAGAGGTCCTTGACTTGCTTGGCTACCTCGAAGAGCTGTTTCCCCTGAACGTCTTCCACGACGTGCTGGAATGCTTCAAGGGTTTGTGCGTCGGCGACCACTGCTGTTCGCGTGCATAAGCTGCGCCGAACCAACCGACATGCAAAATCACGGACGATGTTCTGGATGCGACCAGCCGCTGCGGGATTCCGGCGGCGCGTGGCTGGCAAAGACAAGGTCTCGTCTAGTTTGGCCAGGCGTTGGAGCAGGTCGAGCTCGATTTTCGAGAGCGCCTGATACTTGCGAACAAATTCGATTCCCCCGGCAACGGAACGACTGAATCTTGCATCGAGTTCTGCGAGGACGATATTGCTTCTCCCGCTGACGGCTACCTCGGTTTCCGGGCTTGCCATTGCAGGATCCAGCAAGTCAGACAAGCTCGACAGCAGGGAAGCAATGGTCGCTGGAAGATACGAGTCCTTGCGCCCAGCAAGGAAATACTGGAGGCCAAGCAAGGTCAGGATGGGTCCGCGGGTATCCGTTGTTGCCTTCTCCGGCCCTAGTCCTAGGTCCTTGATGCCTTGCCTGAGGACATTGGCGGCCAACGGATCCCAATGATGGAAAAGTGCATGTTGGTAGCCTGCGGTCGCTAGCTGGAAAATAGCGACAAGTTGCTGGCGACGAGGCTTCTTGGCCGATTGTCCCGATTGGTCTTGTTCCCAAAGGGATGCAGCCCAGCTGCAAGGGTCGCTTGGCTTTCCTTCGTCCACCGCAAGGTTGCCGGCCAGCAGGTAGGAAACAAGGGAGAACAAGTCCCGGAAGCTCCATCTCTTGCCGCTGGCAAGCTCGTACCATCGAAGCATCTTCAACAATGAGGTTCGTGCATCCTCCCGGGCTAGCAAGGCTTGGCTGCGACAAAAGGGGCAGCGGTCGCCTGCAATGCAGGTGCCTTGCGCGGGCCAATACCTCGAATCGACAGCATGCCGGAGGAGGACCTCGGCTGGTGCAGGAATATCGCTATCGGGCTTGGCAAGTAGCGATTCGGCATCCATCGGCCACACCGCGATATCTGGATACTCCGAAAGTGGCCAGCAGGAAGGCGCATCGGCGGAGAGGCTGACGGATCGAGTGATCCGCTCAAGCAATGCACGGGCATCGCCAAGGTCGTGATCGATGGCGTGGATCAGTGCATCATCGAGCACGCCTCGATTGACGCAACATAGGTAGTAGCATGCATTCTGGTCGGCCAATAGGGAACGCAGCTCATCAATCAACAGCTCAGGTGCGGAGCGTCCTTCATGGCCTGCCGTTGCCGAGGCATCTTGCACGATGGACAAGTCAAGCCTCCTTGGCACGGCGGCAAGGGCGCCAGCATCAACATGTATATCCCTTGGCACAGGTTGCCCAAGAGGTGGGTGGAACTGCTCCGAGAGCTTGCGTCGTAGGCTGCCATTGGCTGCCAGGCCTTTATCTAGGCAATCTATGGTGAACTCGATGGCTTCGGTCTTGCCATTGCCTGGCCCTCCGACCAAGAGCAATATCCTGGGCGTACCCTTGGCTCCCGACGCAACTAGGCTGGCCCAGGCCTCAAGCCGGGAAATCAAGCTGGTCCTCAGCAATTCCTTGCCAGGACGCCCGCTACTAGGATCGAACAGTCGCTTGACGCCGCCCGAATGATGCCCGGCCCATTCAAGCAGCCCTCCAGGGAACCGCCGGGGCTGCTCCGTTTCGTTTCCCATGATCGCCATCTCCCCCATAGACATCGATATTCCCTAGGTCACTGCCATCATGCTGGTGTGACGATTGGCATTTCCTGTAGGCTATTTTTGCGCAGTGCTATCTCATCGAGTTCGTCCAGTATGGATGCCGCAGTGAGGCCAAGTGCCTCGGCCAGCAGGGGTGGGACTGCATTGCCTACCTGGGTGTATCGAGGACACTCCTTGGTACGCATTTCCCCTCCTGTCGTGTACTTGCCGCGGAACCGGAACCAGTCCGGAAAGCTCTGAAGGCGGGCACTCTCGCGTACGGTAAGTATCCTTGGCTCGCAATAGTGCAGGACATCATCCGGCAAAGTCGTGATCGTCGGTGCGGGATCGTTCGCCGACATTGGGTAGATGCGGTGTTTCTTCAGGCCGAATCGAGCCCTGCTTTCCTCGTTCATCCTGACCCCCTGGGTGCACTCCTTGATGATTAGCCGGAACCGGTCGCGCACGTCATCGCGGTGCCGGGCCAGTCTCATGCTATCCATGGAGTCCGTGCGGCAATGCTTGTGCATGGCTTTCTGGTACGAGGTGTGCGGACCGTAGTACGCGGTCTCCTCGAAACCTGGTCGCGAATATGGATCTAGGCATGGCTGCGTATAATTTTGGCTGACGAGAAGGTCCGAGATGGCATCTTCGGCAGTAATGAGCTTCTTCTTTGGGAGAGCATGCCGCTCGCGGACTTCGGCCCTCTTCGATTCGAGAACCTCGAAAGCGTGAATTACCCCTCCATCAAGTTGGGCGGCCAAGTCCTCCTTGATTCCGATGACGATAAGCCGGGAGCGCTTCTGGGGAACGCCAAAATCCGAAGCGTCCACGATCTTCCCATGGGCGACGTATCCAATTTCGGACAAGCGTTTCTTCAGTTTTTGGTAGAAGGATTCCTGCGATTGTGCGCGGGTTCCATCTTCGCTTGGAGGCCCCAGATGGGCGACCTTCATGCCGGGCACGTTCTCCAGCACCAGTATCGTCGGTCGTACGGCATCGACAACCGATACATACTTCTCGAACAACTGGTTGCGTGGATCTTCCTCGCGCCTACGCCCCGCAAAGCTAAATCCTTGGCAAGGAGGCCCCCCTGCGAGGACTTGTACAGTACCGCGCATCTCGACAAGGTTTGGCTGGTGCTTATCGAGAAGGTCATCGATACCCCAGGCTTTCTTTTCCAGCCAGGATGGCCAGGTAAATTTCTTTACGGGAACATCCCGTTCGCCAAGGAAATTTCCTGAGAACGTATCGAATGCCATCGGATCTTTCTCGACGGCGAACACTCCTTGCAACCCAGCCATGGACAAGCCCAGTGACAGGCCGCCGCATCCAGAGAAGAGGTCCACGAACTTATAAGCACTCATCCTGGGATGTTTTCCTGTATGCCAGCACTCCGTGGTGCTGTGCGAACGAATAATTGATGGCCAATGAATTTTCTCCCTGGGGCGGAGCAAGACTTTTGCTCGCATGCCGGCCCCCCTATCCTTCGAGGGGACAGCGCGTACATGTGCCAGCCTGGGGTGCCATGAAGCCTAACCATTGCCGACTTCCTCCCCGATTGCCCTGGCCAGCCATGAAGGAAAGCATGCTCGTGCTGCTACCAAGGCATCCCACTCTCCGCCTGGGAGTTTGCGGCGCAAGACCGGCAAAGCCTTGCGAGCCATGTCGGGACCAAGCCAATCCAAGGCGCGTATTGCATCGCCGGCCGGTCGGTTCCCCAATGCCAACACCCATCCGGGAGCATGCTTGACTAGGATTTCTAGCCGGCCGAGCCGAATTTCACGAGTTCGTCCCGATGTCACGTAGGCTTCCCGAACAGGCACCTGTCGCGAGAGTCCTAGGTTATTTGCAGCGATCGCTCCATGAGGAGCAACGAACTCGCCATTCTGGGAGGCTAGCGACTGGATTACCTTCGAGACAGCCGGTGGGCGTTCACCAAAAGAGCCAGTGACCGGGGCGACATAGGAGCCTCGGCCGATCCTGAGAAGCTTGCCTTCCCTGGCTAGGCGGGACAGTGCCTGGTCAATGGCAGATCGGCTTCCAAGGTGAAGGAAGACCTTGGGCGAGACAATTCCTCCCTCTGGCAAGGATCGAGCATGTAGCAGAATTTCCTCGGGAAGGGTTTTCATTGGCACTCATGATCTAGTCATGAAAGAATCATAGTCCTTTTTCTGACATCGGACCAGGAGTAACCCTGCTCTGGCCGACCTTCGGTGGAGAAGCCCGAAGCGTTGGATAAGTCACAGGTACTTCTTAAAGCTCGCCGCCACGATGTTCACCGCCAGTCCAAGCAAAAACGCTGCAGGCAGCAGAATCATCAAAGGATGCAAGGACACCGGCAACGCCAGGTAGGTCACCCACGGCAACACCGCCAGCGGCATCAAGGCCGCCTTCGCCCGGTGGTAGACGAAGCCCGATTCCCGCCCCGCGCCGAACTTGCGGATGTCGCGGCGAACCAGTCCATCGACCAGGCCGACGAAGGCCGCGAGCAGGAACAGCGGCAGCGTGAGCACCAAGACCAGCAGGCGGACGATGAACGTCAGTACGGTGAAGCCGGCGGCAATCAGATAGCCCTTGGTCCAGACATAGACCTGGGCCAGGTAATGGCGGAAGTCTCGGTGCGCGCCTCGGCTGGGTGCGCTGGCCTGCGCCGAGGCGTCGCGCATCCAGTCCAGCAAGCCCGTCTTCACGAAAACCCACTCGTAGGTGCCCTCCACCAGCCAGCGCGCGGTGCGTCCCGGCTCCTGCATGACGGCGCTCCGGGTGAAATGGGTGGAGAGCTGGTTCAGTTCGTAGTCGAGCATGCCCTGCGCGTGGCGCCAGCCCTGGTCTGGCCAGAACAGGTGCATACCAACGCATTCGATGACGATGGACAGCAGCAGCGAGGCGACCAGCACGCCGAACAGGCGCCATGGCAGCGTGACCACGCTGGCGACCAATCCGCGTTGGCGTGCCTGCTGTCGCTCGGCGGTCGCGGCGGGCTCTTTCACGATGGGGCCTCGTCATCCGGCGTGCCTTCTTGCCCTTCCTCCGCCAGATTCGCTGGCAACGCGTCGTCGTCGTGCAGCGGGGGCTGCCCGTTGCCCTCCCACCATTCGCCCGCCTCGGCGTAGTGCTGGCGCATGTAGCCGGCCAGTTGCTGCAGGTCCCGGGGCATGGCTTCGTCCGGATCGGGCGCCGGCAACGGCATGCGAACCTTCCACAGGTTACCGCCTTCGATGAGGGCGAAGCACTGCCCCTTGGGCAGGCCGACCACGTGCGCAGGCTCGATGAGCGGCACGCTCGACGTGCTGATGCGGTCCTGCGCGTTGCTGGTGAAGTCGGTCGGGCCGTGGATGTCGGAACTGTCGGTGGCGCCGCTGACCAGGGTGGTGGTGTAGACCTCCACCTTCGGCAGTTGTCGTGTCAGCAGTTCGGCGGTGGCGGTCTCGCGCACCCGCAGCATGAACAGGCTGTTGAAGTTGCCGATGACCTGGCCGGCCTTGGCGCGATTGCCGATGCGCGCCTCGATGTCCGAGAGCGTCTGCGTATAGGCCGTGACCTGCATGCCCGCACCGCCACCCTTGTTGATGAGCGGGATGAACTCATCTCCCATCAGTTCGTTGAATTCGTCCGCATGAACGTTGATGGCGACCTTGGCATCGGCTGACGCCCCCGGCAGGCCATCGTCGATGCCGTGCTTGTAGATGTGCCCCGCCACCGACACCAGGTCACTGAACATGCTGTTGCCGACGGCCGCCGCCACTTCGGCGTCGGACAGCGCATCCAGTCCCACATAGACCACGGCCCGCTTCCTGATGATCTGCATCCAGTCGAAGATCGGGCGCGGGTCGGACAGGTCGGAATAGTTCGGCGCGAGCAGTTGCGCGATCTTGCCGGTGGTGAGCTTCTCCAGCAACGGCAACAGCGAAGCGACGATCTTGTCGAAGTAGGTGCGGTCGTAGCGCACGGCGGAGCGCAGGCCGTCGAGCACCGCGTCATAGGTTCGCGTCTGCGACAGATACTGCTCCAGTGCCACCACCCGCTTCTCTCGCCCGACCATGTGGCGCGGGATGGTCTTGTCGTTGAGGCGTCCTTCGAGCTGGACGATCACCTCCCAGGCCTTGGGCTCGGTTCGGGCGAAGAAGTGCTGGGCGTACTCGATGAAGAGCGCGTCGATATTGACGACGTGCCGCTGGATCAGCAGGTAGTCTGGCCGCTGCCCCAGTTCCACCAGGGCGCGCGCGATGATGTTGACGAAGCGCCAGGCGAACTCGCGGAACGCGGCGCTGTTGCCCTCGCCGGAAAGCTGCCCCGCAATGCGGGTGGCGACTTCCGAGATGCGCCCGAACCGGCCGACGGCGTTGTAGCGTGCCGAGATGTCGGGCCAGCCCAGGTGAAACACGTACATCTCGCCCTCGCGTCCGGCGCGCCTGGCCTCGACATACATGCGCTTGAGCAGGTCGGCATCGCCCTTGGGATCGAAGACGATCACCACCTCGTGCTCGCCATGGACCTTGCGACGGATGTCCTGCGTGATGAACAGTTCGGCCAGGCGCGTCTTGCCCACGCGCGTGGTACCGAGCACCAGGGTGTGGCCCACACGCTCGCCCAGCGGCAGGGTGACGTCGGTCTCGTGCGGCTCGATGCCATGCAGGCGCGGCATGCCACCCACTGGCGGCAACGGCCGGACCGGGTTGAGCGGGCTGTCCCAGGCCAATGCCCGCGCCAGCCTGGGCAGCGGCGGCGACGCGAATTCCAGCCGCTCCTCCAGGCGGCGCGCCAGCCGGTAGAACGTCGTCGGTTCGGCATAGCGCCGGAACTCGGGCTTGTAGGTCTGCGTCAGCCGATGGGTGTGTCGTTGTTCCCAGCGAAAGCCACGCCCAACGAACAGGCGGTACTGGCTCACCGGCACGTCGCGGCTCGTCATCACGTAGCGTGGCAGACGACGGATGTGGCGGCGGTAGCGCAGGATGGCCCAGGCGTCGCGCAGGCGGACCGCGCCGAAGGCCAGGAAGGCCAGCGCGCTGCCGAGGCCGAGTACCGGATTCAACGCGAGCGCCCACGGTGCCACCACGCACACCACCGCGGCGCCTGCGCATACGGCAACGGTGTATAGCTCCACCGCTGGCCGCAGCAGGACTTCGACGGCGTGCGGCTGGGCCATCGGGCGGTCCTCACTGTTCGATGCCGGTGGCGGTCACCAGCACCGGGTAGTGGCGCAGGCCCAGGCGCCTGGCCAGTTCGTCCCCGGACGCGGGCGCCAGCATCAGCCCGGGCGCCAGTACACGCAGTGCCGCCAGTGCCTGCGGTGACTCGACCTGGACTACCAGCCCCACGGCCCCGAGCTCGCGCAGCGCCGGGGCACGCTGGCGCAGCCAGGCATGGGAGCGCTGGTCATCACCAACCAGGAATATCGGCGTGAGTCCCGGCGCCTGGATCGTCCGGGGATCCACATCGCCAGGGGACAAATGGGCCGAGCGCACCGGCAGCATGGCCGCCTCGCCAGAAAGCCCTTCGGGCAGGCGTGGCATCTCGATCCGGGGAGATGGCCTGTTTCCGGTGCGCGGTTGCAGGTCCAGGGCCTGGTAGTAAGGCAGCGCGGAGGCACCGCCGCGATCTTCGACGACGATCAAGGGCGGCGATTGTGCGAAAGCGGCTGGCACGGACACGAGCGGCAGCAAGCCGATCAGCCACCGCACAGCCGGACGGAAGATTCGGGGCTTCATGGCAGGGTTCTCCGGGTATCCGAGCCCCGCGCTGGCTCGCCCAGTACGCGGGCCAGGTGGCGGCCAACACTCTGGCGGTAGCGCGCAGCGGGTGCGCCACCGGCGGGACGGTGGTAGCGTCCGATCGTGATCAGCCAGTCCTGGCCCGGCGCGTGCTGCTCGCGCAGGATCTGCGCGGCCAGCGCCAGGTTCCGATAGGGATCGAGCAGTTCGCAGGGATGGTCGTAGCGGTGACGCTGGTAGCCCAGGTTGATCTGGCCCAGGCCGGCGTCGATGCGGGTGCGCGGCACGTTGCGCAGTGCCAGGTGCAAACTGGCACAGGCCTCGGTACGGGTGGCGAATCGATGCGATGCCCCGGCCACGTTGAGCGTCCAGGGCCAGGGCACGAGGCGGTCGTGGTACCGGGTGCCACTCTCCTGCAAGGCCACCGCGTATAGCACCGCTGCCGGGATGCCCGCACGCTGTGCCGCGAACTGGTAGGCCGGCGGCGGGACCTCCCCGGCCTTCGCCTGGCCGAGTGCCCAGCAAGCCAGGAGCAGGAGCGCGAGACGCGCGAGGCCTACTGTCGCTGCCATTCGCCGCCAACCTGGCGCACGACGGCGGGCAGTTCGCCCTGCAGGCCAAGGGACAGCCAGCGGCCGCCGTCGTGGTTGAGGGTGATGTGCCGGGCGCGCACTTTCGCCGGGTCGATCCGGGCCCGGCGTGCCCATTCACGGATGCGCGCGTCGTCGGCGCGACTGCCGACGACATAGACATCGAACTCGACGCCCGACGACTGCAGCTGCTGCACGGCCTGGTCGCAGGCGGTACAGCCGTCCTTCACGAAGATGGCGGTTCGGTCGGTGCCTGATGCGATGGCGGTGCCCGCGCCGGTCGGCTTGGCACCGGGCAGGTTGACCCTCGCCATGCCCGGCGCGATCCGTTGCCAGGCGGCGTCGTAGGCACGCTGGTAGGCCAGCGTCTTCTCGACCCGCCGGGCTTCGGCCCGAACCTGCAATTCCGCGTATCGGCGGCGCTCCTCGTCGGAACGTGCTTCGATGCCGAGGGCCGTGAGCGGGTCGAGGCTGGGCGAGTAGACGCCCAGCGGCCCCTGCATCAACTCGCGATAGCGCGTCCATTCGTCCGTGCGCAGCCCCCAGTCCTGCGCCCGCTGTTCGTCGCTGCGAGCGATGGCCGCAGGCGCTTCACGGCTCGGCGCCGTCCTGGTCGCGGTGGTTGCACCGGTGGGCTGGGCAAGTGCCACCTGCATGGCGGGAGCGGCCAGCAACACGGCCATCAATGGCGGGATCAAGTAGCGCGGGACCATCGGCATGGGCCTCCCTATCGGGGCGGGATGGGCAGCCGGCGGATCTCGTCACCCTGCCGGAAGACGGCGCCATCGCGCTTGATGCCGTCCAGCCGCCAGCCGGCCTCCGACTCGCCGGCGCGCAGCAGGCGGACATCGGCCGGCCCGGTACCACCAACAGGCATCACCGACACGAAATGCTCTCCCGCACGCAGTTCCACTCCGATCAGGCGGAATGAAGGCTCAACAGGCTTGGGTTGGGCCGTCACAGGTTGGGACGGCCGTGGTGCGGGCAGCTTGGGCTGGCGCGAGACCGGGCGGGCTTCCAGTCGCGTGACGCGGTTTTCCAATGCGTGCAGCGCATCGGTGGCGGCGTAGTGGGCCTGCGCCAGCTCGATCGCCGCCAGCCGCTGGTCCAATGCCTTGGTGTCCTCTTCGTAGCGCGCCTGCGGCAAGGCAGCGGGCTGAGTATGGCGTTGTTCGATCCGATGCGAGAGGCCATCCACTCGGGATTCGAGCAGGGACACCTGCGCGGTGGGCGCGAAGGCCTGGGTCTGTTCAGCCAGCCCGGACAAGGCCATGTGATCCACCAGCACCACCGCGCTGACGAGCAACAACCAGGTTGCGGCCGCGACCCGCAGCAGCGTCGTGCGCTGGCCCGTCGCCGAGTCCCGGATGGTCATGGCGAAACCTCCCGGATCAGCGGAGGGGGCTCCGCCGAACGGTTGATTTCCGGTGGCTTGGGCTCGTGCGGCGTATGAGCCTCCCTGAGCTTGCGGATGAAGCACACCTTCCGCTCGCCGTGGTCGACCTGCAGATCCCAGGCGGGGCCGGCCAGGGTCAAGAGCGCGTCGCGCAGCAGGACCGGGCCGAGCCGGTAGTGAGCCGCCGGCAGCGGCAAGGCCAGCAGATCGGCGGACTGCTCATCGCACAGCCGGTAGCCGGAACGCAGGACGAGGTGCTGGAGGGCATCCCCGACGGTGGCGCCCAGCGTGCCGGGGAACTCCACATCCACCACTTGCAGCAACAGGTCGTGCTGGGCCGCCGTCGGCGCGAGTTCAACCAGGGTGTAGCGGCCATACCGCGTCACCGGCACGAACTCCATCACGGCTTCGGGCGCGATGTCGGTGACTTTGGATGCGGGCGTCGGTGGCACGGCGTTCGTCATCGTGCAGCCGCTGGCCATGGCGGCCAGGAGCAAGCCGGGCAAACGGATCAGATGGCTGCGTCCGGCAATACGGAAGGGCTGGCAGGATGGGCGCATGGATCGGTGTCCTGAAACAACGAGCCATTACCATCGCCGTGCAGGCCCTTTGTCACAGCAAACAAAGCGAATCCGTCGGCTCCCGATTTGCCGAAAGCAATGCCGGCAACCACGCGGTTGCCAGGATGCATGTCGGGATCATGCCGCGGCGAATGGTCGTGCCGGGGCGATCTCGCCGCCTAACGCCGCGTCCGATCGTTGATCACGATATAGAAGGTAGCCGGCTCGCCGCCTTCATTGCGGAACTCATGCACGCAATCCGAGGGAAAGAACAACGTATCTCCGGCAGCGACGTCGAAGCGCCTTCCGTCGATGACCACGGCAAGCGCCCCCTCATGCACGACGAGAAACTCCTCCACGCCCGCATGGTGCGGGGGAAACTCGACGGACTTGCCCGGTGGCAACACGTTGAAGGCCAGATCGACCGCGCCGTCCTCGAACAGCGGCGAAAGAGAACGGCGTTCGAAGCCGGAATCGGGGTCGTGATAGACCACCTGGCGCTCCCTGCCATGCAGCCTGGGCTGGCGCGCATGGACTCCCCCCAGGAGTTGAGACAGGCTGACCTGCAGTGCCGCGGCAAGCTTGCCCAGCACCGTGGCAGTGGGCACCGAGGCGCCACGTTCGATCTTGGAGATCATCGCGCGGCTCACGCCCGACAACGCCCCGAGCCGATCGAGGGTGAGCTGCGCCTCCAGGCGCAGACGCCGAAGATTGCTCGGGAGCGCTTCGGCGCGCTCGCCTTTCGGCGTGGTCTGAGGAGCGGAGGAATTCGGCATGGGCCGCAATCAAGTCAGGATGGATGCGTGGGGTATCAATGGCGCTGAGATCGATCGCGCCACGAATTTCTACTATAGTAGAAATTCTCAACTTCAAACAGGAGCATGGCTATGCGTCTTCTGGTGCTGGGTGCAGGTGGGATCGGAGGCTATTTCGGCGGGCGTCTGGCCGCGGCCGGCGTGGACGTGCGTTTTCTGGTTCGGCCGAGACGCGCCGCACAGCTCGCCGAGACCGGGCTCGTCATCAAGAGCCCTTTGGGCGACCTAACCCTTCCCGTCAAAACAGTCGTCGAGGCGCCACCTTCCGTCGATGCCGTGCTGCTGGCCTGCAAGGCCTACGATCTTGAGGGCGCGATGGCCGCCATCGCGCCCGCTATCGGTCCCTCGACATGCATCGTTCCGCTGCTCAATGGGGTGCGGCATCTGGATCACCTGGATGCGCGCTTCGGCGCCGAGCGCGTTCTGGGCGGCCTGTGCCATATCGGTGTTGCGCTCGGCCCGGCCGGAGAAATCCAGCATCTCAATACGCTGCAGCGCCTCGCCCTCGGCGCACGCACCCACAGCCAGCAGGACGCGGCGCAGGCGCTGCATGGATTGATGGAGCGCGGCGGCTTCGCACCGGTGTTGAGCCAGGACATCCTGCAGGAGATGTGGGAGAAGTTCGTATTCCTCACGACCTATGCCGGCATGACCACGCTGATGCGCGCGCCCGTTGGCGCAATCGTGCAGGCACAAGATGGCGAAGCGCTGATGCGCCAGATGCTCGGCGAATGCGTGGCGACCGCCGCCGCCTCAGGGTACATCCCATCGCAGGACGCCTATGCCCGCATGTTCACGACATTGTCCGATCGCGAGTCCACCGGCACCGCATCGATGCTGCGCGATCTGCAACGTGGTGGCCCCACCGAGCATGAGCACATCATTGGGGACATGCTGCGACGCGCGCATGAAGCTCGACTGGATGCGCCGCTGCTGAGGGTGAGCCTTGCACACATGCAGGCCTACGAGGCGACCCGCATGGCCCATGGCGGTGGATGAGGCCCTGTCTTCCACTTCCCGGATCGATGTCACCGTCAGGATGGCCAAAAAAGAACGGCCCCCGGAGGAGCCGTTGAAGTGAAGTAGTGAAATTCAGCACACCAACTGTCGTGCCAGCGCGACTTCCACCGAGTCTCCGTCCTGATTCAGGACATCGAGTCCAGACTCGGGCACGTCGCCCGACGTGCTTTGCGACACCATGATCTTCCGGGCCATCAACCCCAGGCAGGTCATCTGCGAGGAGCTGGCGTAGCCGAGGTAGATCACGCGCACCGGCTGCTTCTGGCCGATGCGCCAGGAACGCCGGGCGGCCTGCTGCAGCGAATACACGTTGTAGCCCGACTGGAGGAACACGATGGTCGGGAACTCCAGCAGGTCCAGGCCGGTTTTCACCAGCTCGGGATTGGTGATGAGCACGTCGATGCCACGGTCCAACTGCTCGGCGATCCAGTCCTCGCGACGGGAGGCATCCACGCTCGCGCGCAGCACCGCCACCTTGAAGCCTTCCTGCTCCAGCAGCACCTTCAAGCGCGACGTGGTGTCGCGCGTGCCGGTGTAGACCGAATAGACCAGGGTCTTGCGACCCTCTGCCTTCTCCCGCTTGCAGATCTCGATCAGCTCGCGTTCCTTAGGCATCACCTCCAGCTCGTTGAACTGAGCCGGCACGAACGCCAAGGTGCTGCGCGTGCGCGGATGCACCACCGTCTCCGACCGGAAGCAGCAGTCCGGCCAGGCCAGCAGCACGTTGAGGACCACACCGAGCAACGTCGTGTCGCGCTTCGCCAGGGCCTGCTTCAGCTCCTGGGTCAGGCGACCCGCCAGATCGCGGTAGGCCGCGGCTTGCGCCGTGTCCATCGCGACTTCGCGGAACTCCTCATCGTAGGGCGGCAGCACGTTGCCACCGATGTCCTTCAACTTGAGGAAGACCGTGAACGGCAGGACGCAACGCAGCACGCCCTTGGGACCGAAACCCGGCGCCTTGACCGTGCGCACCGATACCTTGGTGCCTTTGGCCGTCTTGTGCGCCGTGCCGGTGCTCTCGGAGTAGATGTCCTTCAAGACACCGTGATCGCGCATGAACGCCATCGCGGCCGAGGTCATGCTGCCGCTCTTCGTCGGCCGGTAGCCGTCTTCGATCATCCGCCCCGGCAGGGCTCGGAACAGCAGGTGGAACAGGTCGTCGCCGTAGCCGCCCATCAGTGTGCCGGTGAGCAGCAGCGTCTTGCGCGCCTTGGCCGCCAACACCCCCATGGCCTGGCCCTGTGCGGAGCCGCCGTTCTTGTACTCGTGTGCCTCGTCGGCGATGAGCAGGTCGAACGTGCCTTGGGGAAGCTGCCTCTTGATGAACTCGGACGGCTGGTAGCCGCCCTCGCCGAAGCCGAACTCCATGTTGGCCATCGCGCGTTCCATGCGATGGGCTTGCCGGTCCGAGAAGACCAACTCGCCGTTGCCATCCATCAGGTTGATGAACTCGTGGATGTTGTCCCCGAGCATCGACGCGAGGAAGGCATCACCGAACTTCTGCATCAGCTTCTGCGCGGTGACTTCCCCGATGGTTGGGATGCGCTTCAAGGCTTTGAGGACAGCGGAGGACTGGTCGCTCGCGGACAAGCCCCTCGGTCGGATCAGCGTCCACAGCGGTGCACGGCAGTGACTGCACTTGCGGCGGGACTCCTCGGCTTCCAGTTCGACCGGGTTGATCGGCTCGCCGTCGAGGTCGGTGACGACATGCCCACAATCCGGGCAGGCCCCCATGTCGCCGTGAGGCGTGCGCCGCCGAACGAAGACAGGTTTCCAGTGGAACCCCATCCGCATCCGCACGCGGCCCAGGACGAAGAACTCCTGGCCCTGGGCCGGCACGCCCAACTGCTCGCGCAGTTTCAGCAGCTTGACCAGCGTGTCCGGGCCGTTGAGCACCCAGACCTTGGCACCGGCCACCGTCTCCTGGATCTCGCGCCGCCACTTGTAGACCAGGTGGGGTGGCGAGAGCACCAGGGTACGGCGGTAGCCTTCGGCGTTGAGCACGGCAGCGGTGGCAATACCCACTGTCGTCTTGCCGCAGCCCATCTCGCCATTGACGATCGCGGCGCGTTCGCCGCGGTCGACCAACAGTTCGGTGACGGCGTGGACCACATCGGCTTGCGCCGGGAACAGCTTGCGCTTGAGCGCGGCGAGGATCAGTTGCCGATGCACCCGCACCTGGCCGGTGTAGACCGGAGGATTGGCGCGGTTGAGCGAGTCGAGCAACTCGTCGCCGAACTCGGACACGAAGTCCTGCAGGCTGAGCGTGAGGGGTGAAGCGGCCGCTTCGAGCAGGTCGCCCTGCACAGCGGTTTCGGGAACGGTTTCGAGATCAAGGGACATGGTGATGCTCCAAGGCAATGGGGCATGCACCTCCCACACGGGGCGGTGACATGCCCCTGGGTGGGAAGAAAGAAGCGGCAAAGAACCGTGTAGGCGCCGCGGGATGCGGATCAGTATTCGCTGGGCAACAGCAGCGTGGTAACGCTGCGATCCCATTCGGTGATGATCCAGAGCTTCAGGTCGCGCGTGACCTGGTAGGACGAGAACAGACGATCCTCGCCGGACTTCAGCGCGGCGTCGTTCTGCCGCCGATCGCTATCGTCCAGGTCGCCCCAGTCGCCATGAAAATGGCGGCGCAGGTACGGCGTGGGGTCGAGCCGGCCCTGTCGGACCAGTTCATCGACGCCGGCGGTCATGACCACCTGCCCGGGCGAGAAGCGTGCTTGTGACGCGAGGTTGAGGATTGCGAGTGCCATGGTGGTATCTCCTTCTGGAAGCAGAGGCCACGGCACTCCATCGGGGCAACGTGACCCCGGTGGGTGGATGAAAGCGACGGCGAACCGTCAGGGAACAGCGATCAGCGGATGGTCAGCACTTCGCCCCACGTGGGCGAGCCCAGCGTCAAGTCCCATGCACGAATGACCGGCACGAACTTGTCGGTGAGGATGCGCGTCTCGGCCACGGAGCCGTCGTCGCGTTCGGTGTATTCCGTCTGGAGCATCTTCTCCTTGTGGGTATCACCTTTGACGACCAGCACGCGCCCGGTCCTGGACTTCACCACGCCGGAGATCGCGCCTGCGGCCAAGGCCAGGGCGAGATGCCAGTGCGACAAGGCCCGCGCGGGCGGACGCAGCGACTGCTGCGCGGCGCCCAGGTGCGTATCGAGCGCCGGCCAGAGTCCTTGCAGCCGGGCGACTTCATCGGCGAACTGCTCGGGCTCCATCGTCACGCGATAGAAGTGCTCCGGCTCGGTCGGGCTGGCAGGGACGGTGTACGGCAGGAACGGCCATTCGAGCGGCAGTTCCTCGGCTTCGGCGTCACCTTGTCCGATCTGCAGCAGCAGACCGCGCACGGCCTTGGCCGACTCCGACGCCTGGTCGCGCTGGCGAACCCGGCGACCGAAGATCACCACCTGCTTGAACTGCGTTTCCACCGCACGGTAGATGCGCAGGTCGGCGAAGTGGCGCGTCAGCCATCCGACCAGCTCGGGGTCGAGCACGTAGGACGGCACGATGAAGATCAGCACGCCGCCGTACTGCAGCAGCGGCAGCGCGCGCTGATAGAACAGCTTTTCCAGCCTCGCACGGCCCTGGCCCTGATAGCCGATGTTGCCGTTCACGTCCTTGCTCAGGTCGCCATACGGCGGGTTCAGCCACAGCAGCCCGAAGGACTGGCGCGAGATCAGCGTATCCATCAGGTCACCGTGGATGCAGCGATCGACCAGTTGCCGTGCATGGCGGGCACGCTCGGCGTCGTACTCGACGGCGAAGGCCTGGACCTGCTCGCGCCCGAGGGCGTGGGCGGCTTCGGCGATCGCCACGCCTTCGCCGGCGCAGGGATCAAGGATGGACATGGCGCCGGGAGACGGCGCCAGCGCGGACAAGGCCCGCTCCAGCGTCGGCTCGTCGGTGGGGAAGTAGCCGTTACGAATGAAATTGCGCGCCAGGCGCGGAAACATGAGTGCCATGGATTTCTCCTGGTGATGGATAAGGGAAGGCGGGCACGCGCGGCGCGCATGCCCGTGGGGATGGCTCACGCCACACGCCGAAGCGGTGCGTTCGCGGCCAGTTCGTACTGCGTGGCGCCGAGGGTGCCGTTGCGGATCAGCTCGCCCAGCGCCTTCGTCAGCGCCGGGACATCGAGGGCCAGCCGATGGCCTTCCAGCGGCCCGAGGGCCAAGGGAAGACCGGTCAGCATCCGCCGTGTCTGCAACAGCGCCAGCACGGTGTCGCGCCAGTGGTCGAGCAGTGGCAGCGGGCAGGTGTCCTGTACCAGCGTCCACAGCCGGTCGAGCCGGTGAGCGGAATCCCTGGGCAGAAGCGCCAGCGCGCTGGCGTTGGCCTTGTCTGGCTTCACGCAGCGACGATCGAACAGCCACACATTCGTCAGCGAACCGAACAGCGTTCGCCGATAGGCACGGGTGATGCGCTTTTCCAGGTTCTCGACGTTGCCGACGAAGACCGGGATGGATGCGCCCTGCTCGGTGATGACGTGGAACTGGTCCAGCCCCTGTTCATCCCGGCCAAGGGTCAGGCGGGCGAGAAACTCCTGAACGGCGGTGTCGCGCGCCCAGATCGAGAGAAAGACGAGATTGCCCTGCTCGTCACCGACGCAAGCGTCGGCCATGAGGTCGGGGCATTCGTCGATGCGGTACAGCGGTTTCGCGGAAGAAGGTGCAGGCATGGTGATGTCCTCTTGGAAAAGAAGGAGCAACCACAGCCCGTGGGGCCATGCTCGCCCCGGTTGGGTGAAGGAAGATGCGTGCCGCTAGACAGCGCACCCCGCGTGGAAGCGGTGAACCCGCTCGCGCCACTCGGGGCTTTGCACCGGCGCCATGTCGAGATAGCGCAGCGGGCACGAGTAGTAGTACGGATGCACGGACTCATCGAGGGACTTGTAGCCCCAATCGCCGCCCGAACTTTCCAGCAGATGGCAGCCGATGTAGCAGACGGACTCACCGGCCGCGAGGCCCATGACGCCCGCCTGCTTGGCGGTGACGCGAACCACGGTCCACAGAACGTCGCCGTCCAGCGTGTGGTCGATGACTTCGCAGCAAGCGCGTTCGGACGCCTGCGGAGCGATCAGCTCGCGGATCAACTGATCGCGCGTCTGACGAACGAAGGTCCAGCCCATGAAGGTCTCCTTGAAGAAATGGCCGGAGCCCTCCCCGTCGGGGGAGAGCCCCGGCGGGTGGCGGAATGCCGCGCAAGGCGGCGAATGGATCAGGCATCTTTGAGGTGCCAGTCCTGGGACAACGGAGCGAACTCGTAGCCCAGCTTGTCGAGACGGTCGCGCTGCTGACGCAGCACACGACGATCCACGGTCGCATCGAGCTTCACGGTCTCGCCCAGGGGCCACAAGGCACCGAACAGCGCCGCGTCGTCTGCCTCGGCCGAGGCCGCAGCGGACACGGGAGCCGGTTCGCTGCCGAACGGCGTGGTATCGACCAGGGGATCGCGCGGACTGCGCGGCTTCGCCTTCGGCTTGGCCGGGGGCGTTGCCGGCACGGGCGCCTGCGCTTCCTCGTCGATCGGATCGACTTCCTGCGGACTCAGCCGGCGGGCTTCGTCGCGGCTCAGGGCGTCGATGTTGGACAGCGTCATCCCGCCCAGATGGGCGCGGATCTCGATGACCATGCGGCCGTTGGCGTTGTACGTGGATGGGCGAATCTCGACGATGACGAAATCACCGTCGTACTTGCCCTCGCGGTATTGATCGAGTTCGGCGTTCTTCACGACGAACTCGCCGATCGAGGTCGCCAGGCGGCCGACGTTGAAGTCGCCGTTCCTGCCGTGGATGGTCTTGATGGCCAGTTGGCCGGGGATGGTGATCATGAAGGCCTCCTGCGGACGAAGAGAGGACAAGGCCCCGAGGATGGGGCCTTGCGGATCAGAACGACTCGGCAACGGCCAATGCGGGGGCATCGGCAGCGTCGTCGGCAGCATCGGCGACGGGCTTGGAAGGCTCCGGTGCCGAGGCTTGCTGCGCGGCGGGCGCGTCGGACGTCACAGGGACTTCCGGCTCGCGCTCATCGGCCTCGGTCGGCTTGGGTTCGGCCTTGTAGACGAGCTTGCCGTCGACCTTGATCCAACTGACGAACAGCAGGCGGGCCTTGAGGCTCACACCCTGCTCGCCGGCACGCTTGCCCTTGGAGTAGGTGAAGGTGTCGGTCCACAGGTCGCCCAGGCGGAAGCCGATCATCACCTTCTTCTCGGCGTCGACCGCCTGAATGCAGCGGCGCACCAGGTACTGCGCTTCCGATCCCGATACGCGCGTGTCGAAGCGCACATACGAGACGTCATCGCTGGGACCGTTCAGGGCCACGATGTCGCAGGCCAGGAACGCATCGCCTTTCTTGGGCTTCACCTCGCGGATGCGATTGAGGTACCCGAGGCCGGTGATGTGCAGATCGAAGTAGGACTTTTCGTTGGAAGTGGTCATGGTGAATCTCCTGAGAACAATGAGGCGGAGACACACCCGACCCAAGGCGGGGAAGGTGTGGAACCCCCGCGTGGGTTGATGGAGCAGCTTGGTGGCATCGCCATCGAGAACCGATGGCCGTTCGCGCATGGATGCCGGTGCGAACTGGTGTGATCAACGCGGTCGGAACCGCGTCGCAGCCTTGAAGATCTTGGCTGCCTGGGCATGTCGCTGACGGACGTCAGCGGAACATGGCCGGAAGCGTGGCGCCGGGACGGCGCGCAGGCGAGCGGCAATCGGCACTCGCGGCTGTCCGCATTGCCTGGAAGAAAGAGGCCCCCGGAGCGGGGGCCAGGGATGGGCGGTCAGTTGCCGCTGGGCGTGGGAGGAACCGCCTGCAGCGACAGGTGTGTCGTGGTGGCGGACACGTCGAGGTCGTCCTCGCTGCGCAGGATGCGCGCAAACACGCCCTCCTGCGGATCGAAGAATTCGCCGAAGTCATCGCCGCCGAACTCGGCACGCGCCAGTTCCCACCAGTCGTCGAAGGCATCGACATCCGGGTTGCAGCCGGCGGCGTAGGCGATGGTCTTCTGGCGACCATCGGGCCGGCGCTCGCCGCGCTCGGCCAGGAAGTACACGCCCTGATCCTTGACCAGGATGACGCGGCATTGATTCGCCACCGCTTCGGCGAGCACGGGCCGCAGTTCCGTGCCTTTGAATCGAATAGTCATGGGTGTGGTCTCCAGGGAGGCAGGAAGAGGCTTCCCGCCGCGAGGGCGGGAAGCTGCTGGGAGGTCAGTGCCGGACAGCCTTGCGACCCGACAGGCACTGCACGCGGATGCGCCTCCAACTCCCGTCGTCGATCAGCCGTTCCAGCGTCTCGCCGAGGGTGTCGAAGAACACCTCATCGACCCGTTCGACCAGCTCGCCGTCGCGGCGCAGTTCCACCGCGTAGAGGTCGAGGCCACGCTCATACAGTACGGTGACGCGACCCTGGAACTTCGTCGTGTCGACGGTGAAGCCGATGGCCGGCGGCGTGCGGATGATGTCGGTGGGCAGCGGATCGACCCAGGTAATGTCCCGCGCACCGGCATCCACCAGCATGTGGGTGATGCGCCGGAAACCATCGGGTGAACCGCCCCGGAAATTCCGGAGGCTGTTTGGTTTGAGTCACGCTGCCAGCGGCAGCGCGGCCTGTTGCCGATAGTAAGCCTCTTCGGCTTCCGCTGGCGGGATGTTCCCGATCGGCCCTAGCAGTCGCTTGTGGTTGAACCAGTCCACCCAATCCAGCGTGGCCAGTTCGACCGCTTCGAGGTTCCTCCACGAGCGCCGGTGAATCACCTCGGCCTTGTACAGCCCGTTGATCGTCTCGGCCAGCGCGTTGTCGTAGGAATCGCCGACGCTGCCAACAGAGGGTT
>NZ_KB907930.1:0-171540 GCF_000382285.1 Solimonas variicoloris DSM 15731
AACAGATCCAGGCCTTCGATCGGGCGTCCCTGCCGGTCCTGACGGGCAAAGCACGGCGCCAGCGCCGATTCGATCTCGGCCCACGGCATGCGGGTTGCCAATACCGCGAGCGGGTGACGCAGATCGATCATCGCATCCAGCCGGGCGCGGAAAAAGTCCGGGGTGGTCATTGAAAACCTGCGCTCCAAATCTTCCAGAAAGTGAATGCGATTGCACTGGAAACTGGAGGATTCGGCAAGGCCTCAAGGGTGCTCAGCCCGCGCCGGGTAAGGGGCGGGCGGGTTGTTCAGGGCCGACTATCTAGCCTGCCTGCGGCGCGCGCGCAGCAAGCTCGAAGACGGTATGAAGAATGCCGTCAGCGGCGACAGCGCCAAGGATGCCAGCCTGCAGCTGGAGCGCATGATCCGGACGTACTTCGAGTTCGTCGAAACGAACGGCGCCGCCTGGGACGTGCTGTTCGGCGGCGGCGCCGCCGTCGCCGGTCCCGCCGCCACCGAAGCCCGCCGCCTGCGCTTCGTGACCGTGGGCCACATCGCGCAATTGCTCAAGGCGCATGTCACACCCGAGCTGGAGGACGCCGACCTGATGGCCTTCTCGCACATCATGTCCGGCGGCGGTGAACAGCTGGCGAAATGGTGGCGGGAGCGCCCCGACCTGCCCCGCGAGCACATGGTCCGGTGCATGCATGCACTGTTCTGGTTCGGGCTGCAGCGCATCGTGGTCGCCGCGCAGTCGGCAGCGAAGGACGGCGGCACACCCGCCTGAATCCGCCTTGGCGCGATGGCCGCGCCCCGCCGCCGTCACGCACGAGCCCGCCGGCAAACCCTCACGCAAATTCCGGTGCCGAAGCCGCCCTCCGGGCGATCACGCGCGCCACCACGCTACTGCACTGCGAATCCGGAAAGCGCCTCCCCGTGCGTAGCCGCTCATGGCGCAAGCCAGCCCCGTCGCCGCGCCGACCGATTGCTACGCTCGACGGCGCTCGAGATGCCGGCGCCCTGCCGGCAACCGGGACTTCAGAAGCCGAGATCGAGCTGCGCGCGCACCGGCGCCGGGGCCGGCGGCGTGCCCGCGTCGCCGTCGAGCGGCCAGCGGCCGAGCACGTCGTAACGGACCGGCTGCAGATCGAGGCGGCTGCGGATCAGCGCGAACTCGCCGACGTCCCAGGCGATCGGCTCGATCGGCGTCGGCGGCAATGCCAGCTTGGCGTTGCGCACGATCGTCAGGTGCGGCACGAAGCGCATGCGCTCCAGCGGCACGTTGGCCTGCACCATCGCGTCGCGCAGCCGCGCGTACAGACTGTTCAGCTCCGGCGGCAGCGTGCGCGCGCCGAGCCACCACGGAATCTCGCGATTGCGGAACGAGCTGGCATGGTCGAGCGTGAGCGTGAACGACGGCGCATGGACCAGCGCCGCGGCCTTCAGCGCCGCATCCTGCCGCGCCGGCAGCACGCGGTCGCCGAGGAACAGCAGCGTGATGTGATAGCGCTCCGGCTTGCTCAGATAGCCGCCGGACGGCATGCGGATGTTGAGCTGCCGGGCCGCTGCCTGGCACGACGCGCGCACCGCTTCGCCGGGCCATAGCGCGAAGAACAGGCGGTTCGGTTCCATGCGGGCGAGTCGGTCGGGTCGGCGGGACCTGCGCAGTGTACCTGCGCCGCCGCACCGTTCGAACCCGCCGCCGCCGCGCGACGCTTCCGGCCGCGGCTCAGGCCGCTTCGTGAATGCGGTACAGCAGGCCTTCGAGCGCGGCCTGCGCGGTCTGCTCGCGCACGCTGTCGCGACCGCCTTCGAAGAAGAAACGATGCGTGTCCGGGGCGTGGCCGCGCTGGCTCCAGGCGATCCACACCGTGCCGACCGGCTTGTCGTCGCTGCCGCCGCCGGGCCCGGCGATGCCGGTGACGGCGACGCCCCAGTCGACCGGCCCGGCGCGCAGCACGCCGCGCGCCATCGCCCGCGCACACTCGTCGCTGACCGCGCCATGCTCGGCGAGCACGGCGTCAGGCACGCCGAGCAGTTCCATCTTGGCGAGATTGGAATACGTGACGAGGCCGCGCTCGAACCAGCCCGACGAGCCGGGCAGATCAGTCAGCAGCTTGGCGATCAGGCCGCCGGTGCAGGATTCGGCGGTCGCCAGCCATTCGCCGCGCGCCAGCAGCGCCGCGGCGATACGTTCCACGAGTCGGTCGCTCATGGCCGGACTTTAGGCAATCCGCGCGGCGCTGTCGCGCCGCCACACCTTCAGCGCTTGCGGAAAATTTCCTCGGCCATGCGGTCGGCGACGCGGTAGGTCGGCAGGCCCTCGCGATCGGCACGCTCGAAGATCTCGGTCAGCGTCGTGCCGATGCGCTGCAGATGCGCTTCGACCGTCGCCCAGTCGTAGCCCGGACCTTCGTAGTAGATGTCGATGATGCCGCCGGCGTTGATACAGTAGTCCGGCGCGTAGAGGATGCCGCGCGCGCGCAGCGCCTCGCCGTGCACGTCGGCGACGGCGAGCTGGTTGTTGGCGGCGCCGGCGACGACGCGTGCGCGGAGCTCGGCAATCGTCGTGTCGTTGAGGACCGCGCCGAGCGCGCAGGGCGCAAACACGTCGACGTCGAGCTTGTGGATCTCGTCCATCGGCACCGCGTGCGCGCCGAGCTCGGCGACGCAGCGCTCGACGGCCGGCGCGTAGAGATCGGTCACCCACAGCTCGGCGCCGGCTTCGTGCAGGTGCCGCGCGAGCCGCGAGCCGACGTTGCCGAGGCCCTGGATGGCGACCTTCAGGCCCTTGAGCGCGTCGCGCTGCAGCGCGTGGCGCACCGCGGCCTTGAGGCCGATGAAGGTGCCGTAGGCAGTGGCCGGCGACGGATCGCCGGTGCGGCCGGCGGCGACCGAGGCGGCATCGGCGAGCCCGCCGACGTGCGCGGTCTGCTCGGCCATCAGGCGGATGTCGGCGACGCTGGTGCCGGAATCCTCGGCGACCACGTAGGCGCCGCCGAGGCGGTTCACGGCGCGGCCCATCGCCCGCATCAGTTCCGGCGTCTTGTCGCGACGCGGATCGCCGATGATCACGCTTTTGCCGCCGCCCTGCGGCAGGCCGGCGAGCGCAGCCTTGTAGGTCATGCCGCGCGACAGGCGCAGCACGTCGGTCAGCGCCTCGGCCTCGCTGCGGTACGGCCACATGCGGCAGCCGCCGAGGCCCTGGCCGAGATTCGTGTTGTGGACGGCGATGATCGCGCGCAGGCCAGTCTCGGCGTCGTGGCACCAGCTGACGGTTTCGTGGTGATCGAACTCGGGATGCGAGAACAGGGCCATGGCGGCGTCCACTCCGGACAAAAACGGACGTGGATTGTAGCCAGCACCCCCGCGCCGACCAGCCGGGGCATTCCTCAGGCGGCCGCCGCGCCGCCGTGCACGACGCGGCCCGGCAGCGCGCCGGCCGGCGCGCGCTAAAATGGCGGACTTTTCCATCCACGGGCGCCCGCGCCCAGCAGAGGAGCTTTGCGCATGTCATCGTCTTCCGATCCGATCGTCATTACCGGCATCGCCCGCACGCCGATGGGCGGCATGCTCGGCATGCTGTCGGGCTTCTCGGGCAACCAGCTCGGCGCGCTGGCGATCAAGGCGGCGGTCGAGCGCTCGGGCCTCGCCCCGGCCGACGTGCAAGAAGTGCTGATGGGCTGCGTGCTGCCGGCCGGCCAGGGCCAGGCGCCGGCGCGCCAGGCCTCGCGCGGCGCCGGCCTGCCGGACGCCTGCGGCGCCACCACGGTCAACAAGGTCTGCGGCTCGGGCATGAAGACCATCATGCTGGCGCACGACCTGATCAAGGCCGGCAGCAACGACGTCGTCGTCGCCGGCGGCATGGAAAGCATGAGCAACGCGCCGTACCTGCTCGCCAAGGCGCGCGGCGGCTACCGCTTCGGTCACGGCGAACTGCTCGACCACATGGCGCTCGACGGTCTCGAGGACGCCTACGAGAAGCGCACGCCGATGGGCGTCTTCGCCGAGCGCACCGCCGAACAGTACGGCTTCACGCGCGAGATGCAGGACGCGTTCGCGATCGAGTCGCTGGCGCGCGCCAAGAAGGCCAACGAGGACGGCAGCTTCGACTTCGAGGTCGTGCCGGTCGAAGTCGCCGGCAAGAAGGGCGTCGAGCGCATCAGCCGCGACGAAGGTCCGTTCAAGGCGATGCCCGAGAAGATCCCGACGCTCAAGCCGGCGTTCAAGAAGGACGGCACCGTCACCGCCGCCAACGCCAGCTCGATCTCCGACGGCGCCGCCGCGGTGGTGCTGATGCGCCAGTCGGAAGCCGCCCGCCGCGGCATCCAGCCGCTCGCCCGCATCGTCGCGCACGCCACGCACTCGCGCCTGCCGGCCGAGTTCACGATCGCGCCAGTGCAGGCCATCGAGAAGGTGCTGGCCAAGGCCGGCTGGAGCGTCGGCGACGTCGACCTCTGGGAGATCAACGAAGCCTTCGCGATCGTGACGATGGCGGCGATGAAGGAGCACCAGCTGCCGCACGACAAGGTCAACGTGCACGGCGGCGCCTGCGCGCTCGGCCACCCGATCGGCGCGTCGGGCACGCGCATCGTCACCACGCTGATCGGCGCGCTGAAGAAGAGCGGCGGCAAGAAGGGCGTCGCCTCGCTGTGCATCGGCGGCGGCGAAGCCGTCGCGCTGGCGATCGAGATGCTGTAAGAAAGCCGTCGTGGCGCCGCACCGGCGCCGGAGATCGGGGGATCTCTGATGAACACGACAAAGGGGAAAACCGGAATCCGCAGGCTCGCCGCCTGCGGATTTCTTTTTGCGGCGGCCTGCTCCTCGCAGGGCGACCCGGCCGGCGGCGGCGAAGCGCCGGTCGATCCGGCGGCGCTGTGCGTCGCCAGCGACTGCGGCGAGAAGATCCCGCTGCTGACGATCGCGGATGCCGAGAACCTGCGCTTCAGCGACGGCGGCCGCCTGTTCGTCTCCGGCGGCAGCAACGTCTACGAGGTGACGCGCGACGGCGACGGCTACGCGGCGACGCCGCTTTATGCCGGCAGCTGCAATTTCACCGGCCTGGCCATCGTCCGCGACACGCTGTACGCGAACTGCTTCGACGGCCGTCTCTACGCGGCGCCGCTCGACGCGCATCCGGCCCTGCAGCCGATCCACGATCTCGGCCTGCACGCGCCGAACGGCCTCGCCGAGGGACCGGACGGCGAGCTGTACGTCGCCAACGGTCCGCTGGCGACGGACGCGCTGCCCGACCCGAAGATCGTGCGCCTGCGCCTGGACCCCGCCGATCCGCTGAAAGTGAGCGAGCAGAGCGACTGGCTCGCGAGCGGCCTGATCGCGCCGAACGGCCTGCAGCGGCGCGACCGCACACTGTACGTCAGCGATCTGGGCGTCGGCAGCCTCGGCGTGATTCGCGCAATCGCGATCGCGGCCGACGGCAGCGCCGGCGCGGTGACGCCGTTCGCGCGCTTCGGCGCCGTCCCGGACGACTTCAGCGTCGTCGGCGACGCACTGCTCGCGGCGTTCTACAGCAGCGGTCAGATCGCGCTGATCGGCGCCGACGGCACCGTGCAGTCGAAAACCGCGCCCTTCGGTTTCAGCTTCCCCTCGCAGGTCCGCGCCGGCCGCGCGCCGCTGTTCACGCCCGACGAACTGCTGGTCACCGAAAAAGGCATCCTCGGCGACACCACGAGCCCGATCGGCAACCGCCTGTCGGTGTTCCGGCGCAAGCCGTAGGCCGGCGCCCCGGGCCACGCGCCTTCACTACAAAGCGGACACAAGAAGAGGGGCGCGCCATCCGGCGCGCCCCTCTTTCCCTTGCCGCCCCTTGCCGCGATCGAACGCGGGCGCGGCTTACCGGCCCTGCATTTCCTTGAGCAGGCCGGGCGCGCCGTAGATCTTGTCGAGCGCTTCGGCGATCGCCGCCGGATGCACGGCGACGCAGCGGTTGAGCTTGTCGTCGAACCAGAAAGCGCCGCCGTGCGAATGGGCGTTGCCGTCGAAGGCCAGACCGACGATCTCCGCCTTGCGGTTGATGATCGGGCTGCCGGAGTTGCCGCCGATGATGTCGTTGGTGGTCACGAAGTTGTACGGCGTGGCCAGATCCAGCCGGTCCCTGGCGGCGTTCCACGTCTTCGGCAGCTCGAACGGATCGCGGCCGGTCTGGCGCGCGAACGCCCCCGCGAGATCGGTGAACGGCGGCACCGGCGTGCCGTCCTCGTCCCAGCCCTTCACTTCGCCGTACGAGAAGCGCAGCGTGAAGGTCGCATCCGGGTAGACCGAGGTGCCGAGCTTGGCGAAGCGGACCTTGGCGATCGCCTCGGCGGCGCGCGACTCCGGCCCTTCGACCTCGGCCTCGAGCGTCTTGCGCTCGGCGCGTGCCGGCGCGTCGACGGCGCGGGCCAGGCGAATGAAGGGATCGTTCGAAGCCGCGATCGCCGCCGCCCCGCCGTCCCACAGCGCGCGGCGCACGGCCGGATCGGCAAGCTTGCTGCCGTCGATCAGATCGCGCGCCAGTTCGTCCGGCGACTGCTTGCCGAGCACCAGCTTGACCAGTGCGTCATCCGGGCCGACCGCCTCGCGCAGCTTGGTCAGCGACCAGGTCAGCTTGGCCTTCTCGTACTCCGGATAGATCGGCGCCTTCGACATCACGCGCTGTTCGAGCGTCGGCAGCGCCGCGTCCTGGAACTCCGGCAGGCGCGCCTCGTTCGGCTTGCGCATTTCCTCGGCGTGGCGCACCAGCGCGCGGGCGATGCGGAAATGCTCGGAGAAGAAGGCCAGCGGCGCCCGCTTGCCCTCGAGCATCTGGTAGCGCGCGTAGTGATTGCGCAGCACCGTCTCGGCGCGCGCGATCTCGTCCCACGGCGCGGTCGACGCCGCCGCCGCGCGCAGCACCGCCTCTTCATCGCGCTTGCGCTCGAACACCGCCGGATCGTGCAGCGCCTCGAGCTCGCCCCGGTAGACCTTGAGGCTGTTCTCGGTGTACGTCAGATCGGTCTGTGCCTGGCGCGCCGCTTCGTCGCCGATGCGGCTGTACTGCGACAGCATCGCGCGGCGTTCCGCGTAGTACAGCGCGCCGTCGAACAGGCGGTAGTCGCGCAGCGCTTCGAGCTGGGCGACGGTCAGCTGGCGCTCGGTCGAGCCCGGATGGCCGGTGACCATCGTCAGCTCGCCGACCGCTGCGCCCGCCGTGTTCAGCGGGAAGTAGTCCTTGATCTTCGCCGGCTTGCCGTTCTCGTAGGCGCGCAGCAGGCCCATGTCGAGGTTGTAGCGCGGGAAGTTGAAATTGTCCGGATCGCCGCCGAAGAACGCCGCCTGATACTCCGGCGAGAACACCAGGCGCACATCCTGGAAGCGGTGGTAGCGGTAGAGACCGTACTGGCCGCCGTTGTAGAGCTCGACGATGTCACAGCGCGTATGCGCGGCGTCGCGGCCGGTGCACTCGGACTCGATCGCCGCCTGCGCCGCCTGCTTGGCCTCGACGTAAGCCTGGCCGGTCTTGCCGGCGGTCGCCTTGGCGATGCGCGCACTGACGTCGGTGATCTGCTCGAGGCGGTTCAGCTCGACCGACGGACAGGCCAGCTCCTCCTCGCGCTTGCGGGCGACGAAACCTTCGTTGACCCGATCCTTCTCGCCGGACAGATTCTGCACGCAGTCGAGCACGCAGTGCGCGTTGGTGAGCACCAGCCCGTCCTTCGACACGAACGAGCCCGAGCAACCGCCGGCGAGACGCACCGACGCCTTCATCACGTGATCGACCCATTTCGCGTCCGGCTCGAAGCCGTAGCGCGCCTTGAGCTGGGCGCGCGGCAGATTGTCGAGCGTCCACATGCCTTCGGCGGCGCTCGCGGAAACGGTGCACAGGCTCAGTGCGGCGGCGAGCCAGGCCTGTGGATGGCGGAAGATCATGTCTGCTCCTTGTCGGGCGGCGAATCCGGCAAGGGTAAACTCCGCCGCATGCGCGCTCCAGAGCGAATTCCCCTACGGCGCTACGCCTGGCTGGTCGCCGGCCTGCCGTTCCTCGCCGTGCATCTGGCCTACCTGCTGTCGATCCGCGAGGGCTACGCGCCGGCCTGCGTGCCGTACTTCGACGGCTGCACGTCGATCAGCCGCGCCGCGCGGCACGGCAGCGCGAATCTGCTGTTCAAGCCGCTGATGCTGGTGCACGTGCTGATGCTCGCGCTGTTCTGGCGGCGCATCGCCGAACGGCTGCGCGCGCTGCGCCCGGACGCGCCGCGGCGCGTCGCGATGGTGCTCGCGCTCGGTCTGCTGGCGGCCGCCTTCCTGGCGCTGTACGCCAGCGTCCTCGGCGTCGAGGGCCGCATCTACCAGTGGCTGCGCCGCTACGGCATCACGATCTACTTCGCCGGCACGGTGCTGGCGCAAATGCTGGCCGCCGTGCTGATCGAGAAAGCGCCCGCCGTGACGCGGCGCCAGCGCGCGCTGCTCGCGACCCTGTGCGCGGCCCTGCTCGGCCTCGGCCTGGCCAGCATTCCGCTGCGCGCCTTCGACGACGACGGCAGCCTGATCAACATCGTCGAATGGTGGTACGCGCTGCTGATGGGGGCCGGCTACGTGGCGATCGCCGCCGCTATGCCGCCGCCGCGACGCTGAGCGGCGGCTCCGGCGCGGCCTTGCGGCCGTACGGCAGGAACACGCCGTAGCCGCGTTCGACACCGAGCGTCGGCGCGAAATCGCCGTTGCGGTAGGCGACGCGGCCGCCGATCAGCACGGCCTCGACCGCGCCGTCGCTGCGATTGACCATGCGCTGCAGACCGTCGAGCGCTTCCATCGGCGCCTCGTGGTAGGCCTCGAGCCGCGCATCCAGCGCCTGCGGATCGACGACGACCAGATCGGCGCGATCGCCGACGCGCAGCGTGCCGGCGTCGACGCCGAACCACTGGCCCAGTTCGCCGGTCAGCCGCCAGACCGCATGCTCGATGCTCATGAACGGCCGCCCTTCGCGCTCGGCATCGCGCACCAGCTTGAGCATGCGCAGCGGGAAGTTGTAGAAGGCCATGTTGCGGATGTGCGCACCCGAATCGGCGAAGGTCACCAGCGTCGCCGGCTCGCGCAGGATGCGCTTGATGCCTTCGGGGCGATGGTTGGCGATCACCGTCTTCCAGCGCAGCTTGCGCCCGTGCTCGACGACGAGATCGAGGAACACGTCGACCGGATGCAGGCCGCGCGCATCGGCGATCGCGCCGAAGGTCTGGCCGACCAGGCTCGCATCCGGGCAGCCGACGATGGTCGCGTCGTGGAAGTTGCGATGCCAGACGCGCGGCTGCAGACGGTTCTCGTAATTGCGGCGGAACCAGCGCCGGTAGGCCTGGTCCTTGAACAGCGCGTTGCGCTCGACCTCGGTCTTCAGGTGCAGCGCGGCCTCGCCGGCGCCGAATTCCTCGAAGATCACCAGGTCAATGCCGTCGGCGTAGACCTCGAACGGCACCGGCAGCGCCTGCCAGCGGAAGTCCGCGTTGGCGAGCCGGTTCCACCACGTCGCCAGCGGCCCGACCGTGCGGTGCAGCAGCGGATTGGCCTTGACGTCCATCAGCGTGATCAGCGTCGTCTTCAGCTTGCGGCGCAGCCAGAAGCCGGCGCTCTCCAGCAGGAAGCCGACGACGTTGACCTTGGTGACGATGTTCGGCGCGCCCTGGTGGATCGCGCCGCGGCGGCGCAGCACGCGGTTGAGGCGCCGGAACTCGCGCCAGCGCGCGTAGGTCGACGGCAGCGACTTCGACCACTGACGCTCGCCGTC
The DNA here is from genome assembly GCF_000382285.1 of Solimonas variicoloris DSM 15731. Taxonomy (GTDB): domain Bacteria; phylum Pseudomonadota; class Gammaproteobacteria; order Nevskiales; family Nevskiaceae; genus Solimonas; species Solimonas variicoloris. Next base: position 9,736 of record NZ_KB907930.1, read on the forward strand.
GAGCTTGTCCCAGGTCGTCGTCATCGTCGACAGGCCGAGCAGGCCGGCGTCGACAGCCTCGTCGAGCAGCGTTTCCATCTTGCGCAGCTCGGGCTCCGTCGGCTGCGCCTGGGCGTCGACCGCGCGATCCAGGCCCAGCACATGCACGCGCAGGTCGGAGTGGCCGAGGAACGAGCACACGTTCGGCCCGAGCGGATGGCGCTGCAGGAAATCCACGTAGCCGCCGATCGTGTTCCAGCGTTTTTTCTGACGCAGCAACGGCAGCACCTGCGTGCGCGGCACCGACTCGACGCGCGTGAACAGGTCCGAGCAGTCCTCCGGCTCGGACAGGATCATGCTGATCGAGCACGAACCGATCGTCACCGTCGTCACGCCGTGGCGCACGCTTTCCTTCAGCGAGGGTGCGGCGATCAGCTCCGCGTCGTAATGCGTATGCGTGTCGAGAAAGCCGGGCATCACCCAGCGGCCGCGCGCGTCGATCACCGTCGCGCAGCCGGCTTCGGCCAGCGGCACCTCCGAAACCGCGACGACGCGGCCGTCGCGCACGCCGATGTGCCGCGGCACGGCCGGCGCGCCGAGGCCGTCGAAGTAAAGTCCGTCGCGAATGATGATGTCGTAAGTCTGAGGCATGGCCTCTCTCCTCCTCTCGTTCTTCAGCGGTTTCGCCAGCGACGCGGGCCTGAGGAAGCTCTGAAAAAACGCATCCATCGTCATCGCGAGGCGCCGCAGGCGACGAAGCCATCCGGCGGCGCGCGATGCACGCGGCGCCTCCGGATCGCCACGGCCGCTGCGCGGCCTCGCGATGACGGTGTTATTCAGACCTTGCCTGAAGCCCACGACACCGCCGTGTGCGGATGGCGCCGACGCCGATCCTGATTCGGACCGGTCACCGTGGCCGTCGCGTTGTCCGCGCTTCTCCACCCGCCTTGCGGCGGATAGTGGCACATCCCCGGCCGAAAGTGAAAGACTCCTCACTAATGCTCGCGGCACAGGCGATCCGCTACCATCCGGCGCATGTCCACCCGCTCTCGCCCTCCGCCGCATCCGGAAACGCGCCCGCGCCGCGGCGCGCCGACCGAAACGCGCGCACGCCTCGTCGCCGCCGCCGCCGAGTGCTTCAACGTGCATGGCTATTACGGCGTCGATGCCGGCGAGATCGCCCGGCACGCCGGCTACGCGACCGGCACGTTCTACAAGCACTTCAAGGACAAGCGCGAAATCCTGCTGGCAGCCTGGGACTTCTGGATCACCGGCGAGTGGGACGTGATCAGCGCCGAGGCGCAGGCGCCCGGCTCGCCGACCGAAGTCGCCCGGCGCGTGCTGAAGTCCGCGCTCAAGCTGCACGTGCGCTGGTACGGCCTGCGCGCCTCGCTGCTGGGCCTGGTGCCGGCCGACGAGGGCGTGAAGGACTTCTACCGCAATCTGCAGCGCCGCCAGCTCGCCATCATCGCCGCGTTGCGCCAGCGGCTCGGCCGCGGCCGCACCGCGCGCGAGAGCGACGCGATGCTGCTGCTGACCGTCGAACGCGTGTTCGACGCCATCGCCCAGGGCGAGCTGCGCGACCTCAAGCTGCGCGAGCGCGAGATGCTGGCCCAGCTCACCGCCCTGCTCGCCGACTTCATCGGCAGCCCCGACCCCGGAGCCGCGCCATGAACCCGCGCCTGTTCCGCCTGCTGCTGAACCTCTACCCGCCCTATCTCTTCACCGGCATCCGCGTCGACCGCGTCAGCGCCGACTATTCGGAAATCGACGTCAGCATGACGCTGCGCTGGTACAACCGGAACGCGGTCGGCACGCAGTTCGGCGGCAGCCTTTACGCGATGGCCGATCCGTTCCTGATGCTGATGCTGATGCGCCAGATCGGCCCGGACCACATCGTCTGGGACAAGTCCGCGCGGATCGACTTCATCGCGCCGGGGCGCGGCACCGTCTACGCGCGCTTTCGCATGCCGCCCGCCGAGATCGAACGCCTGCGCCGCGAGGCCGCGCGCGGCCAGGCCGTGCTGCCGGAGTATCGCGTCGACATCACCGACGGTGACGGCAAGCTCGTCGCACGCGTGCTGAAGACGCTGTACGTGCGCCGCAAGAAGGAGCGCGCCGCGGCATGAACATCCTGCAGGCGCTGCCGCTGTTCGTCGCCACCGCGCTCGCCGAGATCGTCGGCTGCTACCTGCCGTATCTGGTCCTGCGCGAACAGCGCACGCCGTGGCTGCTGCTGCCCGCCGCCGCCAGCCTCGCGCTGTTCGCCTGGCTGCTGACGCTGCACCCGACCGCCGCCGGCCGCGTCTACGCCGCCTACGGCGGCATCTATATCGCCGTGGCGCTGATCTGGCTGTGGCGCGTCGACGGCATACGCCCGACGGCGACCGACCTGCTCGGCGCCGCGCTGTGCCTCGCCGGCGCCGCCGTCATCGTGCTCGGCGCGCGGCGCTGATTGATCCGCTTCCACCCGAACGGCCGGGCCGCATTGCCGCGTTACCTCGGTCCCGGTCTAATCGAACAAGCCTGCAGCACTGAGAGGATTACGCGTGGATCATCAAGTCAGAGTGGGCGACATGAAAGATAAGCCGATCCTTTCGTTCGATCGACTCACAGAACCGGATGAAGACGGACTTGTCCTTGTCCGGATTCACGCAATGAACGATGTGATCGCCGCGACCGGCGAGGGCTATACATCAGCCCGGCAACTGATCTCATTTGCCGAGACGCTCGCTGTGTTCCCCGAGCAACTTCCCGCTTCAGCGTCCTTTTTAGCCGTCAGTGGCAGCTTCGATATTTCTGTCGATCTGGAAACCCTGGATCGCTCGGGCCACATTGGCGTCAGAGTCTCCGTAAGAGAGGGAGCCGGCCCCAGGGAAAATACCGCCGTTCTTTGGCTCCACACCGAGCCCAACGCACTCATGAATCTCGCCCGGGAATTGAAGTCCATGGCCGATCTGTCGTCGGAGTCGGCCGCGCTGTCAGCATGAGGCTCGAGCACGCATCTCGGTCGACGCTCTTGCCGCCGCTGCGCATCGACAAGCTCGCGGTCGAGCCTGGGAGCCAGACTTGAAGAAAGCGGAATACAAGCCCTGTCTTGGCATCGTGCAGCAAGCTCTGCGCGAGCGGGATCCCTTGTTCACTCGCCGCCGAAAGATCGGGCCGCAGCTGAACCAGAGATGAAAATGTAGGGCACTACGGATTCCCATAGGGCTGGCTCATCAAGCCTTAATCAGCGCACCCGGCCGACGAACTCCATAGGCGCATTCCGCTTCAGCGCGACTGCCGGAAGACTTGTCGGGTAATCTCACCGCATTCAGACAGGACATCGCATGACCATCGAAACGGAAAACGACGTCGTAGCACTCAAGCGCATCGGCAGGATCGTTTCATACGTGCTGCAGGAAATGCTCGATGCGGCCGAGCCCGGCATGACGACGCGCGAGCTGGACGCGATCGGCGAGCAGTTGCTGGCAAGGCATGGCGCGCGCTCGGCGCCGCAGCTGACGTATGACTTCCCGGGCGCGACCTGCATCAGCATCAACGAGCAGGCGGCACACGGCATCCCGGGCGACCGCGTGATCCGGGCCGGTGATGTATTGAACGTCGACGTTTCCGCCGAGCTGGACGGCTATTTCGCCGATACCGGCGGAACGAAAGTCGTGCCGCCGACCAATCCGCAGAAGACGCGCCTGTGCCATGCCACCCGCACCGCTCTCGAGTACGCGATGAAGCAGGCCCGCGCCGGCCAGCCCGTCAACGGCATCGGCGCCGCCATCCAGCGCACGGCGAAGACCTACGGCTTCAAGATCATCGAGAACCTCGGCAGCCACGGCGTGGGTCGTGCGCTCCATGAAGAGCCCGAGAGCATTGCCGGGTACTTCGATCCGGCGGACCGGCGCATCCTGAAGGAAGGCATGGTCATCACCATCGAGCCCTTCCTCTCGACGAAGAGCCGCATCGTGACCGAGACCGACGATGGCTGGACCCTGGTTGGCGCGCACGGCAACCTGTCGGCGCAGTACGAGCACACGATGATCATCACCAAGGGCGATCCGATCGTGGTCACTCAGCACTGAGCTCCTTCGGGCGGGAGCCCGGCCTCGATCGAACGGCCGGCCCCGCCACGCGGGCACGCTCGGGCCTTGCCGCAGCGGCAAGGCTCGCGGCAGCGGAACACGCCCGACCAGCGTCCATGACTGGCGCGCAGACCCGTCGCCCGCCGGCGTCCGCCCTCCCCTACAATCGCCGCCCTCGATCACGACGGATGCCCCGATGGCGCGCCTGAACCTGCAGTTTCCCGAGGATGCCTACGTCTACCGCACGACGCTGACCGTGCGCATCACCGACATCAACGGCGCGAACCATCTGAGCAACGACGCGATGATCTCGATGATCTCGGAAGCGCGCGCCCGCTTCCTGTTCGAGTTCGGCATCACGGAGCCGATGGATGCGCAGCTGGGCATCATCGTCACCGATCTGGCGACGATGTATCGCGCCGAGGCCTATGCGCGCGACCAGCTGCTGTTCGAGGTCGGGGTAATGGACTTCAATCGCTACGGCGGCGACATCGTGTTCCGCATCACGCGGCCGGCGGACGGCACGCTGATCGCGATGGCGAAGTCCGGCTTCGTGTTCTTCAACTACACGGCGAAGAAGGTCGAGGCGATGCCGGAGACCTTTCGCGCGCTGTTTCCGAAGGTGAATACGGCCGGCTGAGCACCGGCCGGCGCACAGCGGCTTAGCGCCTGACGGTGCGCGGCCGCTTGGCGGCGCGCTTCGTGCCGGCCTTGCCCGCCGCCGGCTTGCGAGCCGGCGCTTTGGCTTTAGCTTTGGCTGCGACTTTGACCTCGGCCGGCCGGGCCTTGCGCGCGGCTACGCGTTCGGCGGCGACCGCCGGCTTGCGCGCAGCCGGCTTGCGCGGCGCTGCGCGCGGCGCGTCCGCCACCACGGCAGCCGGCGCCGCTTCGGCGTCCAGCGCGGCGCGCATGAAGGCTTCGATCTGCGGCCAGAGACGCGCGGGCCGGGTGCGCAGCTCCAGGATGGATCTGGCCATCAGCAGCCGCGCATTCGGCAGTTGCGTGGCGAGCGAGCGAGCGTCGCGGTGCTCGTGCAGCTTGTCGCCGCTGTGGCCGATGATGAGCACCGGCATCGTCAGCCGGCGGCGTTCGGCCAGCGTCGGCACGATGGGGCCAACCAGCACGCCGTGCAGGATCGCGGCGACGACGCGCGGGTCGTTGGAAATGGCGTTCATCGCGCTGGCGAGCCAGTCGACCGGCGGCCGCGGCAGGCGGCCGATCAGACGCGCGATGCGCGCCTGCACCGGCTGGTTGTAGCGCGAGGCGACGAGCAGCGGCGAGAGAATCAGCGCCGCCCACGGCGCCGACCATTCCATCACCGGCATTTCGAGGAACAGCGCCGCGCAACGCTGCGGCGCCTTGACGGCGACCGTCAGCGCCGTGATGCAGCCGAGCGAGACGCCGCCGACGACGGCGCGCGACCAGCCGAGATGGTCGAGCAGCGCCAGAACCTGATCGGCGTAGAAATCGACGCGGTGCTCCTTGGGATCGCGGCTGCGGTCGCTCTTGCCGTGGCCGAGCAGGTCGATCAGCGCGACCTGATAGCCGAGCGCGGCGAAGCGGCGCGCCAGCGCGCGGTTGAGCAGCGAGTCGAGCAGGATGCCGTGCACGAGGATGCAAGGCATGCCGCCGTCCGCACCGTAGAGCTCGTAGGCGAGCGTGTACTGCTGGTAGCGGAACTGGCCGCTGCGGACTTCGATCGGCGTCGACATGGCGGCGCTCCCCCGGATCTTGAAATGGCCGCCAGCATAGCGTCGGCGCTCCGGCCCGTTATGGCCGCAGACTCCGCGGTCCTGTCGCACCGGCGAATGCGCGCCCCGACCGGCGCCGCGGCCGGCGCCGCGGCCAATGGCAGCCGGCCGGCGCCTGCGCTAGCGTCGCCCACCACTCAAGGGGAACCGTTCGATGATGATGCTCTGGCGCAGCCTCTGGATCTGGCTGAGCTTCCGCTGGCGCGGCCGGCTGGCCGTGCTCGATACGAGTCGCCTCGCGCTGCGCGTGTGGCCGGGCGATCTCGACATGAACCTGCACATGAACAACGGCCGCTACTTCTCGGTGGCCGATCTCGGCCGCCTCGATCTGGGCCTGCGCAGCGGCGTGTGGTGGAAGGCGCTGCGCCGCGGCTGGCGGCCGGTGGCCGGCGATTCCGACGCGCGCTTTTCAAGCTCGCTGCAGCCGTTCCAGACCTACGAGCTGCAGTCGCGCCTGCTCGGCTGGGATCAGAAGTGGACCTACGGCGAGCACCGCTTCGTGCGCGACGGCCGCGTCTGCGCGCTGGTGCTGGTGCGCTATCTGTTCGTCAGCAGCAAGGGCCCGGTGCCGCCGGCCAAGATCATGGAAGCCTGCGGCGGCGGCGAACAGACGCCGACGCTGCCGGAATGGGTGCTGCGCTGGAGCGAGAACCAGGACCGCATCAGCGCCATGCTCAAGGCCGAGCACGCCGCCGCGGCCGCCGGCAACGACGCAGTGTAAAGTCGCCCCGCCCACTTTTTCCCTTTTCCCTTTGCCAGCCGCAAGGCCTCTTTCGCAGGAGACATTCCCTTGGCCAGCACCCCTTATCCGCATCTGCTGCAGACGCTCGACCTCGGCTTCACGACGCTGAAGAACCGCGTGCTGATGGGCTCGATGCACACCGGCCTCGAAGACCGCCGCAAGAACTTTCCGCGCCTCGCCGCGTACTTCGCCGAGCGCGCGCGCGGCGACGTCGGCCTGATCGTCACCGGCGGCTTCGCGCCGAACATCGAGGGCTGGCTGACGCCGTTCGCCTCGAAGCTGTCGACGCACGCCGGCGCGCGCGCGCATCGCGAGATCACCGACGCCGTGCACGCCGAGGGCGGCAAGATCGCGATGCAGATCCTGCACGCCGGCCGCTACGGCTACTCGCCGTTGTCGGTTTCCGCCTCGCGCGTCAAATCGCCGATCACGCCGTTCACGCCGCGCGAGCTGTCGGCGCGCGGCGTCGAGCGCCAGATCCGCGCCTTCGTGCGCGCCGGCGTGCTAGCTCGCGAGGGCGGCTACGACGGCGTCGAGGTGATGGGCTCCGAGGGCTACTTCATCAACCAGTTCCTCGTCACGCATGTCAACAAGCGCCAGGACCAGTGGGGCGGCTCGTTCGAGAACCGCATGCGCCTGCCGGTCGAGATCGTCTCGCGCATGCGCGAAGCGGTCGGCCGCGACTTCATCATCGTCTACCGCCTGTCGATGCTGGATCTGATTCCGGACGGCCAGACCTGGGACGAGATCGTGCAGCTCGCCAAGGCGATCGAGAAAGCCGGCGCGACGATCATCAACACCGGCATCGGCTGGCACGAGGCACGCGTGCCGACGATCGCCACGTCGGTGCCGCGCGGTGCCTTCGCGTGGGTGACGCAGAAGCTCAAGCCCGAGGTCGGCATTCCGGTCTGCACCACCAACCGCATCAACGATCCGGCGGTCGCCGAGCAAATCCTCGCCAGCGGCCAGGCCGACATGGTGTCGATGGCCCGCCCGCTGCTCGCCGATCCGCAGTTCGTCAAGAAGGCCGCGCAGAACCGCGCCGACGAGATCAACACCTGCATCGCCTGCAATCAGGCCTGCCTCGATCACGCCTTCCAGCTGAAGACGGCGAGCTGCCTCGTCAATCCGCGCGCCTGCCACGAGACCGAGCTGGTCTACGCGCCGGCGGCGCAGAAGAAGCGCATCGCCGTGATCGGCGCCGGTCCGGCCGGCCTCGCCGCAGCGACCGTCGCCGCCGAGCGCGGCCATGCCGTCGAGCTGTTCGACGCGGCGAGCGAGATCGGCGGCCAGTTCAACATGGCCAAGCGCATTCCCGGCAAGGAAGAGTTCCACGAGACGCTGCGCTATTTCCGCCGCAAGCTGGAGACGACCGGCGTGACGGTGAAGCTCGGCAGCCGCGTCTCGGCGCCGGCGCTGCTCGCCGGCGGTTACGACGAGATCGTGCTCGCCACCGGCGTGGCGCCGCGCAATCCGAAGATTCCGGGTCAGGCGGAACAGGAAGCGAGCGGCAAGGTGCTGAGCTACATCGACGTGCTGCGCGACGGCAAGGCGGTCGGGCCGCGCGTCGCCGTGATCGGCGCCGGCGGCATCGGCTTCGACGTCGCCGAGTATCTGGTGCTCGACGGTCATTCGCCGACGCTCGACCTCGCCGAGTGGCTGCACGAATGGGGCGTCGCCGATCCGGCCGCGGCGCGCGGCGGTCTCGCCAGACCCGAGATCGCGCCGCCGGCGCGTCAGGTCACGCTGCTGCAGCGCAAGGCCGAAGCGCTCGGCAAGCGTCTCGGCAAGACCACCGGCTGGATCCATCGCGCATCGCTGAAGATGAAAAAGGTCGAGATGATCGGCGGCGTCAACTACGAGGCGATCGACGCCCGTGGCCTGCTGATCAGCTACGGCGAGAAGCGCGAGAAGCCGACGCTGCTGGAGGTCGACACCATCGTGCTGTGCGCCGGCCAGGAGCCGCTGCGCGAGCTGTACGAGCCGCTGCAGGCCGGCGGCGCGCGCGTGCATCTGGTCGGCGGCGCCGACGTCGCCGCCGAGCTCGACGCCAAGCGAGCGATCGACCAGGGCTCGCGCCTGGCCGCGACGCTCTGAGCCGCGGCGCGGCGCTCAGGCGGCGGCGAACAAGGCCGCCGCCGCGATCGCCTCGATCGCGAGGAACAGCAGCGCCCAGCCATTCGGCCGCTCGCGCAGCAGCGCAATGCCGCGGCCGGCCGCCATGCCGGCAAGCGCGGCGCCGACCGTGATGGCGACGCCGGCGCGCAGCTCGGGCCGCCACAGCGGCAGCAACAGCACGACGGCGACGGCCAGGCCGAAACCGCCGTAGACGGCCTGCACTTCGTTGCGCGCGGTCGGCGTCGTCGCCGGCAGCTCCAGCCGTGCGAGCAGGGTCCGCGGCGACGCGAACGCCGCCGCGCCCATCAGCGCGAACAACAGGGACACCGCGCTCAGCACGCCCATCGGCATCGCTCCGTCTGGTTTTCGCCCGGCTTGCAGCCCGGCGAAAAATGCGCCGCCGCGACGGCGCCGGCAATGACCTGCGAGGTCATCGGCGCGGCACGCCGCGATCACCGCTCTGCCGATGCACACCTCGACCGTCCGCCGCGAGCGGCGCGGCGAGCGGCGGCGAGGCCGCGGTCGCCGAGCTGACAGAGCCGTCATGCGGCAGGGGCAGAATCCCTCTCGCCAGCCCGTGCCGCAGCGGCTATGGTCGCGGCTTCCCTGATCGAATCCGGACCCACGGCATGAACATCGGCAAGCGGCTGTGCGCAACCTTCACCGGCGGCTTCGCCGCGCTCCTGCTCGCCGGCGCCGCGAGCGCCGCCGGCGTCGACACGCACGCGCTGAAGGCCGCGATCGACGATCCGGCGCGGCCGGCGGAGCAGAAGGCACGCGATCGCTACCGCCATCCGCAGCAGACGCTGACGTTCTTCGGCATCGCGCCGCAGATGACGGTCGTCGAGATCTGGCCCGGCACCACCGGCTACACCGACATCCTCGCCGCCTACCTGCACGAGCACGGCCGCTACATCGCCGCGACGCCGGCGGCGAGCCTGCCGACGGCGTCCGACTACAGCAAGCGCAGCGTCGCCGCCTACCGGGCCAAGCTCGAAGCCGACCCGGCGCGTTTCGGCCAGGTGCTCGTCACCGAATTCGGTCCGCCGCAGCGCACCGCGATCGCGCCGCCCGGCAGCGCCGACGCGGTGCTGACCTTCCGCAACGTGCACAACTGGGTCTCCGGCGGCTTCGAGCAGCAGGCCTTCGACGCGTTCTTCGCGGCGCTCAAGCCCGGCGGCGTGCTCGGCGTCGTCGAGCATCGCGCCCGGCCCGGCAGCACGCTGCAGCAGATGAAGGACAGCGGCTACGTCAACGAGGATTACGTGATCGCGCTCGCCCGCAACGCCGGCTTCGAGCTCGCCGCGCGCGCCGAGATCAACGCCAATCCGCAGGACAGCAAGGATCACCCGGCCGGCGTCTGGACGCTGCCGCCGACGCTGCGCCTGAAGGACCAGGACCGCGAGCGCTATCTCGCGATCGGCGAGTCGGACCGCATGACGTTGAAGTTCGTCAAGCCGCTCGCCGCCGCCGTGCCGTAGTCGCGCCGCTGCGCAAACCGCTGGCCCCGCCCGATCTCCGCCGCTCACCCTGCCGCCATCCGCCATGAAAGCGATCCCGCTCCTCACGCTCCTCGCCGGCCTCGGCCTGTGCACTTCCGCCGCGCTGGCGGCCGCCGATGCCGGCTCGAACGTTGCACGCCGCGAAGTCGGCAAGCTGGTGTTCGAGAACGTGCCGGAGACGCCGCCGGCGCTGCGCGAAACGCTGCGCCGCTACCAGAACACGCGATCGGCGGTGTTCCAGGACTGGCTCGACGACGGCTCGATGCTGATCACCACGCGCTTCGGCCAGACCGCGCAGCTGCATCGCGTGACGGTGCCGGGCGGCGCGCGCACGCAGCTGACGTTCTTCGACGAGCCGGTCGCCGGTGCGCTGGCGATTCCCGGTTCCGGCAACCGCTTCATCTTCGAGCGCGACAGCGGCGGCGACGAGTACTACCAGGCCTATCTGAGCGGCCTCGCCGGCGCCGAAACGGCGATCACCGAAGCGAAAACGCGCAACGAGAGCTTCCTCGTCACGGCGGACGGCAAGCTGCTGCTGTGGAGCCGCGTCACGCCCGGCTCGGGCGACTACAGCCTCGAAGCGATGAACCCCGCCGATCCGGCGAGCCGCCGCATCGTCCACGCCGGCAGCGGTGCGATCGCCGCGCTCGACGTCTCCCCGGACGGCCAGCGCGTGCTGTTCACACGCTATCTCTCGATCACCTCCAGCAAGCTCTACGAACTCGAGCTCGCGTCGCAGGCCGTGCGCGAAATCCGGCCGTCGAAGCGCGAGATCGCCTACGACGGCGGCCGCTACGTCGACGGCGGCCGCAGCATCCTGACGCTGTCCGACGAGGACAGTGACTACAAGCGTCTGGTGCGGATCGATCTGGCCAGCCAGCGGCGCAGCGCGGTGTCGCCCGCGGACCTGCGCTGGAACGTCGAAGCCTTCGAGCTGTCGCGCGACGGCCAGACGCTCGCCTACTCGATCAACGAAGGCGGCCGCTCGCGCGTCGTCGTCGAGGATCTGCGCACGCGGCTCGCGCTGCCGCAGCCGGCGCTGCCGGTCGGCGTGCTGACCGCGCTCAAGTTCGCGCCGGACGGCCGGCGCCTGGCGATCGGCATCAACAGCGCGACCTCGCCCGCCGACATCTGGGTCTGGGACCTCGCCGCGGCGCAGCTGACGCGCTGGACCACGAGCGAGATGGGCGGCCTCGATGCGGCGGCGATGGTCGCGCCGTCGCTGATCGCGTTCCGCTCCTTCGACGGCCGCGAGATCCCGGCCTGGATCACGCGGCCGCGCCGCGCCGGCCGCGCGCCGGTCATCATCGACATCCACGGCGGACCGGAGAGCCAGGATCGCCCGGGCTTCAACACGCGCCGGCAGTTCTGGGCCAACGAACTCGGCGCCGCGGTGATCGCGCCCAACGTGCGCGGCTCCGACGGCTACGGCAAGGCCTATCTCAAGCTCGACAACGGCGAGAAGCGCCAGGACAGCGTCAAGGACATCGGCGCGCTGCTCGACTGGATCGCGACGCAGCCGGACCTCGACGCCGGCCGCGTCGTCGTCTACGGCGGCTCCTACGGCGGCTTCATGGTGCTGGCCTCGCTGGCCGCGTACAGCGACCGCCTCGCCGGCGCGATCGACATCGTCGGCATCTCCAGCTTCACGACCTTCCTGCAGAACACCGAGGGCTATCGCCGCGACCTGCGCCGCGTCGAGTACGGCGACGAGCGCGATCCGAAGATGCAGAAGATCTTCGCGCAGATCTCGCCGCTGAATCTCAGCGCGCAGATGAAGAAGCCGCTGTTCGTGATCCAGGGCTACAACGATCCGCGCGTGCCCTACACCGAGGCCGAACAGATCGTCGCCAAGGTCCGCGCGCAGGGCATCGTGCCGGCCGACCGCGTCTGGTACCTGCTGGCTCGCGACGAAGGCCACGGCTTCCGCAAGAAGCAGAACATCGACGCGCAGCGCGAGGCCGAAACGCTGTTCCTGCAGCAGCTGTTCGGCGCGCGCTGAAGCGCGCCGCAACGCGCCGCCGGCGACCCTGGCCGGATTTACTACTCGACCGGGGCAGCGCCGGCGCCTAAGGTCGCGGGCGTCCGACGGCGTTTCGGGGAGCCGCCGCGGACACGGCGCAGACGACGCCAGCGACGATCCGGCCTAGCGGACGCATCGCATCCGACAACGAAGCTCTCCGGGGGAGATGCTTCGTGAAACGCCCGGTTCTCTACGCCTGCTGCGCGTCCGCGGCCCTGCTCGCCGCCTGCGGCCACTCCAGTTCCACCAGCGAGGCGCCGGTCGCCAAGGACCGCTACGCGCTCGCCAACGGCTGCTTCGTGCTCCGCGACGACGGCAGCGGTCGCTACGTGCAGCGCAGCGGCGACACCTACGCGCTGACGCCGGACCTCTCGCGCGCCGAACCGTTCTTCTTCAAGCCGACCGCGCTCGGCCGCTACCTGCTCTACAGCCGCGATGCGCATTTCGTCGCGGCGCTGCCGCGCGCGCGCGGCGTCACCGCCGCGGCGAGCGCCGACGAATCGGCCGACTGGACGATCGACGGCGAGGCGCCGCTTTACACGCTGCGCTCCGACGAAGTCGACGCCAGCCTCGTCGCCGGCGAGGCCGGCCTGCAGCTCGCCGACGCCGGCAGCGACTTCCGCTTCGAGGCGGCGCAGGATTGCGCGAGCTTCCCCGAGATCGGCACCAATGCCAGCGGCACGACCTACCGCGGCCGCGGCGCCGCACAGCCGGTGGTCGGCTTTGCCGACTCGCACCTGCACATCACCGCGACGGACTTCCTCGGTGGCACGCACTACGGCCGACCGTTCCACCGCTACGGCGTCACCGAGGCGCTGAAGAACTGCACCGTGCAGCACGGCCCGGCCGGCACGCTTGATCTGGTCGGCAATCTGTACGTCTACACCAACCCGCTGGCGACGCACGAAACGCAGGGCTGGCCAAGCTTCCACGACTGGCCGAGCTGGCAGTCGCTGACGCACGAGCAGACCTACTACAAGTGGCTGGAGCGCGCCTGGCTCGCCGGCCAGCGCCTGACCATCAACTTCCTCGTGCAGAACGAGACGCTGTGCAACATCGAGGCGAACACCGTCGGCCTGTCGCCCGGCGAGAACTGCAACGAGATGGACGCCGCGCGCCTGCAAGTGCAGCAGATCCACGATCTGCAGGACTACATCGACGCGCAGGAGGGCGGCCCCGGCAAGGGCTGGTTCCGCCTCGTCGATTCGCCGGCCGCGGCGCGGCGCGTCATCAACGAGGGCAAGATGGCGGTCGTGCTCGGCATCGAGAACTCGCACCTGTTCGACTGCGCGCTGAAGATCGGCCTCCCGCAGTGCGACAAGGAGACGATCGACCGCGAACTCGACGAGTTCCACGCGCTCGGCGTGCGCGCGGTGTTCCCGATGCACGAGTTCAACAATGCGCTCGGCGGCAACGGCCTGTTCAACGGCTCGATCCTCAACGTCGGCAACTTCATCGACACCGGCAGCTTCTGGCAGACCTACGACTGCCCGGACCAGCCCTATCTCTATCAGGGCGGCACGAAGATGACCGGCGTGCCGCTGGTGCTGCTCAACGGCAACGATCCGCTGTCGCTGTTCGTGCAGAACGTGCTGAACGGCTCGCCGGTCGGCCTGCCGGTGTACGACACCAGCACCAATCAGTGCAACACGCGCACGCTGACCGATCTCGGCCGCTACCTGATCCAGCGTCTGATCGACAAGAAGGTGATGATCGAAGTCGACCACATGGAGCTGAAGATGAAGAGCGAGGTGCTCGACATCGCCGAAGCGCAGACGCCGAGCTATCCGGTGATGTCGAGCCACGGCGGCCACGGCGGCGTCAGCATCGAGCAGGCGCAGCGCATCTTCCGCACCGGCGGCCTGATCTTCGACTACAAGGGCAACGGCCAGGGTTACGTCGAGGCCCTGCAGAAGACCGAACCGCTGCGCGATCCGCGCTACTTCTTCGGCTTCGGCTTCGGCGCCGACACCAACGGCATGGGCAGCCAGGCGCGCCCGCGCAACGAGCAGAAGAAGGCGCCGGTGCAGTATCCGTTCACGCTGTTCCAGGGAGCGGACTGGGGGCCGCAGTTCAACGGCTTCAAGCCGGTGATCTTCGATCACCAGCAGAGCGGCGAGCGCGTCTACGACACCGACGTCGACGGCTTCGCGCACTACGGCATGATGGCCGACTTCGTCGAGGAAGTGCGCATCGAAGGCGGCAAGCCGGCGCTCGATGCGCTCTACAACAGCGCCGAAGCCTATCTGCAGATGTGGGAACGGGCCGAGAACCGCTGAACGCCGCCAGCGCTCAGGAGCCTCGCGCCGCGGCGCCCGCCGGGAGGCCGTACGCGAATGCGGCCCGCCCGGGGGCCGCGCGCCCGGCGGCGAGCGTCGCCGCCGGGCGCACCGCCGATGCCCGGAAGGGTCATGCCTGCCGCGGCGCGCGGCTCGATGGCGCACGGCCGTGCCCGCTGCCATCACCGCCCGCGCCTCGGGCAAGGCCCCGGACGCGCTGTCGCGGCAAGGCCATAGGGGGATCTGGTTCACAGTCCTTGCTAGCGACACCCCCCGATCGGGGGCGACAGACGGCGGCCGGGGCCTGACACTCCCGAGGCGTCACCGGCCTTTCGCATCGGCCGGCCCGATCTCTCGACACTGGGGGTGTTGATATGACTGCAGCTCGGATAACGCCGCAACTCGCGGTGCTCGCGTCACCTTCGTTGCCGTGGACGCGCCGGCAGCGCTCATGGATGGGGATCGCCGCACTCGCCTGCGCGGCGCTGCTCAGCGCCTGCGAAGGCGATGACGGCACCAATGGCGCCATGGGCCTGCAAGGGCCGCAGGGCGAACAGGGCCCACAAGGCGAACAGGGGCCGGTGGGCGAAACCGGCCCGGCGGGGCCCGCAGGCCCCGCCGGCGCGACCGGTCCTCAGGGCGTTCCGGGGCCGCAGGGTCCGGCGGGCGCGACGGGCCCGGCGGGGCCCACAGGCGCGGTCGGTCCGATCGGCGCCACCGGCGCGACCGGTGCCACGGGCCCGCAAGGCGCCAAGGGCGACAAAGGGGACCCCGGCCTGCTGTATCGCGCGGCCTGGAGCGGCGCGACCGTCTACAACAGCAACGACGCCGTCAGCTACAACGGTTCCAGCTACGTCGCGCTCTCCGGCAACAGCAACAAGCAGCCGGACACCAACGCGGCGATCTGGGCGGTGCTCGCGCAGCGCGGCGACACCGGCGCGACCGGCGCCACCGGGGCGCAGGGGCCGACCGGCCCGCAGGGCGCGACGGGCGCGACCGGCCCGCAAGGCATTCCGGGGCCGCAGGGGCCGCAAGGCGCGACCGGGCCGGCAGGTCCGACAGGGCCCGTCGGCGCGACCGGCGCGACCGGTGCGACGGGTCCGCAAGGTCCGCAGGGCCCCGTCGGACCCGCGGGTCCGGCGTTCAGCCTGCCGTACAGCGCTTCAGCATCCGTGTCGGGTCCGTTGCTGAGCCTGACGAACACCATCGCGGACAACAGCGGTGGCGGCATCGCCATCACCGTCGACGGCCCGAGCTCGGTCGCAGATCCGCTGCCCGCCGGCAGCTTCAAGATCAACAACAGCAACTCGGTGGCGGCCGCGGTCAAGGGCGAGGTCAACACGATCTTCGCCAACTTCGGTGCCGCCGCCGTGTACGGCGTGTCTTCCGGCACCGGCGGCTACGGCGGCCTCTTCTACGCTTCCAACGCGGCCGGCAACGGCCCGGCGCTAATCGCCATCAGCGACGGCAACGGCAACGGCATCACGGCCAACGCCGGCGGCACCGGCGATGGCGTCGAGACCACCGCCGATGGCACCGGTGCCGCGATCTATGCCTGGACGCCGAGCTTCGGCACCGGTCGCGCCGCCCGCTTCGTCAACTACAACACGGCCAACGCCAATCCCGTGCTCACGGCCG
Source organism: Solimonas variicoloris DSM 15731 (assembly GCF_000382285.1). GTDB lineage: Bacteria > Pseudomonadota > Gammaproteobacteria > Nevskiales > Nevskiaceae > Solimonas > Solimonas variicoloris. Next base: position 25,847 of record NZ_KB907930.1, read on the forward strand.
AGAACCACGGCAGCGGCGCGATCGCGGTGTTCAGAGCGGGCAACCCGGGGGCCGTGAACGTCGCCCGCATCGACGCGAACGGCAAGGGCTTCTTCAATGGCGGCACGCAGGTCGGCGGCGCCGACCTCGCGGAGTTCGTGCCGACGCGCGGCCGCACGCCGCAGCTCGCCGAGGTCGTGGAGATCGATCCGGATCATCCGGGCCACTTCCGCCTGTCGACCCAGGCCAACAGCACGCGCGTCGCCGGCATCATCTCGACGGCCCCTGGCGTCACCCTCAACGCCAAGGACGGCGCCGTTCGCGACGTCAGCGGCCCGGCGCTGGCGCTGGCCGGCCGCGTGCCGGTGAAGGTGACGCGCGAGGGCGGCGCGATCCACGCCGGCGATCTGCTCGTCGCCTCGTCGACGCCGGGTCACGCGATGCGCGCCGCCGACTCGCCGAAGCCGGGCACGGTGATCGGCAAGGCGATGGAGAACTTCGACCGCGACCAGGGCCTGGTCGAAGCGCTGGTGATGCTGCGCTGAACGAGACGGCCGCCGGCGGCGGCGCGGATCACGCCGCAGCAACGAACAAGGCGCCATTCGGCGCCTTGTTCGTTTCCGCTCGCCGCGTGTCGCGTTTACTCGAACATGAAGCTTTCGACCGGCAGCTTGGTCAGCGACTTGCTCGGCTTGATCATCGAGCTGGCGTGGCCCTTGGCGCGCGGCAGCAGGTGATCGAAGTAGAAGCGCGCGGTGGTGATCTTGGCCTTGTAGAACTCCGGCTTCTCGTCGCCGCCTTCCGCGAGCTTCTTGCTGGCGACCGCCGCCTGCAGCGCCCAGAAGTAGGCCATCGTCACGTAACCCGAGTACATCAGGAAGTGATGGCTGGCGGCGCTGACGACGTCGCGATCCTTGCGCGCGGTGAGCATGATGCGCATCGTCAGCAGGTTCCACTCGGCGGCGTACTTGGCCAGCACCGTCGCGTAGCGGCGCAGCTTGGCGTCGCGCATGTGCTCGACGGCGAACTTGGCGATCATCGAGGTGAACTCGCGAACCGCGCCGCCGCGGGTCATGATCAGCACCTTGCGGCCGAGCAGGTCGAGCGCCTGGATGCCGGTCGTGCCTTCATAGAGCGTCGAGATGCGCGCGTCGCGCGCGATCTGCTCCATGCCGTGCTCCTTGATGTAGCCGTGGCCGCCGAACACCTGGATGCCGTGGTTCGCCGCTTCGAGGCCCATCTCGGTGAGGAAGCCCTTCATGATCGGCGTGAAGAAGCCGAGCTTGTCGTCCCAGTGCTTGTACTTCTTCTGGTCGCCTTCGATGATGCCGTTGGTCATGTGGTCGGCATACTGGGCGGCGAAGTAGATCATCGCCCGGCCGCCTTCGGCGAAGGCCTTCTGCGTCAGCAGCATGCGGCGCACGTCGGCGTGGTGGATGATCGCGTCGGCGACCTTTTCCGGCTCCTTCTTGCCGGACAGCGCGCGCATCGAGCGGCGTTCCTTGGCATAGGCCAGCGCGCCCTGGAACGACAGCTCGGCGTGGCAGACGCCCTGGATCGCGGTGCCGATGCGCGCGGTGTTCATGAACGTGAACATCGCTTCGAGACCCTTGTTCGGCTCGGCGATCATCCAGCCGGTCGCCTCCTCGAAGTTGAGCACGGCGGTCGCCGAGGCCTTGATGCCCATCTTGTGCTCGATCGCGCTGCAGACGACCTGGTTGAACTCGCCGACCGAGCCGTCCGCCGCCGGGCGGAACTTGGGCACGATGAACAGCGAGATGCCGCGCGTGCCGGCCGGCGCGTCCGGCAGGCGCGCGAGCACGACATGAATGATGTTCTCGGCCAGATCGTGCTCGCCGGCGGAGATGAAGATCTTGGTGCCGCTGATCTTGTAGGTGCCGTCGGCCTGCGGCTCGGCCTTGGTCTTGACCTGGCCGAGATCGGTACCGCACTGCGGCTCGGTCAGGCACATGGTGCCGGTCCAGCGGCCTTCGGTCAGCGGCGGCATGTAGATCGCCTTCAGCTCATCCGAGGCGTGCTGCATGATCGTGTTCATGGCGCCGAGCGACAGGCCCGGATACATGTTGAACGACCAGTTGGCGGTGCCCATCATCTCGGTCTTGAACAGGCCCATCGACATCGGCATGCCCTGGCCGCCGTACTCGGTCGGGTGCGACAGGCCCTGCCAGCCGCCGGCGACGTACTGCTCGTAGGCTTCCTTGAAGCCCTTCGGCGTGGTGACCTTGCCGTCCTGTAGGCGGCAGCCTTCCTCGTCGCCCGACAGGTTCAGCGGCGCCAGCACTTCCTCGCAGAACTTCGCGCCCTCTTCGAGGATCGCGGCGACCGTCTCGGGATCGGCGTCCTTGCCGTTCGACAGCGACGCGTAGTGCGCCGGGTAATCGAAGACTTCGTTGATCAGGAAGCGCATGTCGCGCAGCGGAGCTTTATAGGCGGGCATAGGGGATTACCGATAAGGAACGGCGCGGATTGTGGCGGTGCAACATCGACCCGCCATTGGCCTGAATGACTGCGCCCGCAGGCAGTTGCGCACAGCCGCCGGTGCCGCGACCGGCGGTCGGCCGGGGCCCGCCGTCCGCCTGGATTCCGCTGCCCGCGCGCGGCATGCTGGCGGCCCGCCCCGCCTCGGAAGACCACGCCATGAGCCTCAGCATCGTCCGCCTCGGCACGCCGCGCCGCGCCGGCGAAGGCCTGCGCATCGGCACCGTGCGGCGCCCGCCGCGCGGCGTCGCCAAGGCCGATTTCGCCCGGCTCGACTGGTACGACGTGTGGCTGCCGATCCTGGCGCCAAGCGAGGCCCTGGTGAAGCAGGCGCACGCCGCGACGGACGCCAGCGACTGGGCACGCTTCATGCGCCAGTACCGGCGCGAGATGGCAGCCCCCGACGCGGCGCACACGCTCGACCTGCTGGCGGCGCTGTCGCAGCACTCCGATCTGGCGGTCGGCTGCTATTGCGAAGACGAACATCACTGCCATCGCAGCGTGCTGCGCGAACTGCTCGCCGCGCGCGGCGCGCGCATGGCCGAACGGGCGGGTCCATGAGCCCCGCTCCGCAGCCATCCTTTGCGACCCTCGAACTGCGCGCCGCCGACGGCGCGCGCGCGCTGGTCTCGCCGCACGGCGCCCAGCTCTGCGCCTGGCAGCCGGCGCGCGGCGGCGAACGCCTGTACCTGAGCGCTCGCACCCAGGCCGGTCCCGGCCGGGCGATCCGCGGCGGCGTGCCGCTGATCTTTCCGCAGTTCGCCGCCGAGGGCCCGCTGCCGAAGCATGGTTTCGCACGCGATCGCGAATGGCGCCTCGCCGCGCACGGCCGGCGCGACGACGGCCGCGCGTACTGCGCATTCACGCTGCGCGACGACGCCGCGACGCGCGCGCTCTGGCCGCACGCCTTCCAGGCCGAGCTGACGGTCGAGCTGCAGGGCGACGAGATCGAGGTGGCGCTGGCGGTCGTCAACCTCGACGGCGCGGCGTTCACGTTCACCGCGGCGCTGCACACCTATCTGCGCGTCGCCGACATCGCCGCGGCGCGCGTGCTCGGTCTGCAGGGCCTGCACTACCGCGACGCGGCGCGCGGCGAACACGGCCACGGCGAGCCGGGCCGCGTCGAAGCCGCCGCGGCGCTGGCGATCGACGGCGAGGTCGACCGCATTTATTTCCACGCGCCGGCGCAGATCGAACTGCGCGACGGCGACGCGCGCCTGCTCGTGCAGAACCGCAATTTCCCCGACCTCGTGGTCTGGAATCCCGGCGCGACCAAGGCCGCCGCGCTCGCCGATCTCGATCCGGACGGCTGGCGCCGGATGCTGTGCCTGGAGGCAGCGGCGATCGGCCAGCCGGTGCACCTGGCACCGGGCGCACGCTGGCAGGCCGCGCAGCGGCTGGTGGCCGCATGAGCGCGACGCACAGCGGCACCGCGCGCGTCGAATTCTGGTTCGAGTTCGCCAGCACGTACTCCTATCCGGCGGCAATGCGCGTCGAGGCGGCGGCGCGGGCTGCCGGCGTCACGCTCGACTGGAAGCCGTTCCTGCTCGGCCCGATCTTCCAGCGCCAGGGCTACGAGAGCTCGCCGTTCCTCGCCCACGCCGACAAGGGCCGCTACATGTGGCGCGACGTCGAGCGCCTGTGCGCCAAGCACGGCCTCGCCTGGCGGATGCCGAGTGCGTTTCCGCGCACCAGCGTGCTCGCCGCGCGCGTCGCCTGCAGCCATGCCGACGCGCCGTGGCTGCCGGATTTCGTGCGCACGATCTACGCCGCCAACTTCGCCGAGGATCGCGACATCGGCGCACCGGAGGTCGTGCGCGACGCACTGGTCGGCGCCGGTGTCGCCGATCCGGACGCGGCGCTCGCGTTCGCGCAGCGCGACGACGAGAAGCCGAAGCTGCGCGGCAATACCGAGGCGGCGCAGACGCGCGGCATCTTCGGCGCGCCGAGCTTCGTCGTCGGCGAGGAGCTGTTCTGGGGCAACGACCGGCTCGAGGACGCGCTCGACTGGGCACGGCGCGCCCGCTAGGGCCTGTTCGCGCTAATGGCGCCGCAGCGGCTGCAGCAGCAGCGCGCGCAGGTGCTGCGCGTCGGCGTCGCGGAAGCGCGGCAGACCGATCGGCATCTGCTCGTGACCGCCGCGCGGCTGCGCACAATGGCTGCCGAACAGATGGTCCCAGCCCGAGAAGATCGTCCCGAAGTTGCGGTTGCCCTCGTCGAACTCGACCGAGTGGTGCACGCGGTGCAGATCGGGCGTCACGAACAGCACGCGCAGCGCCCGGTCGACTCGCAGCGGCAGGCGCAGGTTGGCGTGCACCAGCAGCGCCGCGACACCGGTCACCGCCTCGAACGCGAACACCCCGAGCGGCGGCGCGCCGAGCAGCACGATCGCCGCCCACTTCCACAGCATCGCGACCAGCAGCTCGGCCGGATGAAAGCGCAGCGCCGTGGTGGCGTCGAATTCGATGTCGCTGTGGTGGACACGGTGCAGGCGCCAGAGCCAGGCCGGGCCGTGCATCGCGCGGTGCTGCCAGTACATCGCCAGATCGAGGGCGACGACGCTGAGACCGATCTGCAACATCGCCGGCAGCGGCAGCAGTGCGAACAGGCCGAGGCCCTGCGTGCGCGCCCAGGCCGCGACGCCGATCGAGGCGACCGGCAGCGCCGCCAGCAGCAGCCCCGCGCAGGCCAGCAGCGCGATGTTCCGCAACCAGCGCCACCCGCGCTGCGGTCGGCGCCGCGGCCACAGCGCTTCGGCCGTCAGCAGCGCGCCGAGCGCGAGTGCCGTCGCGCCCAGGCGGACGGCCTGCGGATCGGCGAACAGGGCATGCGGCAGCACCATCGCGCCGTTCTAGGCGCGCCGCCGTGAACGGCCGGTGAATCGGCGCCGCCCCGGACCGCCGATGAAGAGACTTTCATCCGGACCGGCAGCGGCGCATCGCCGCGCCGCTCAGAAAACCGGCGCCCACCCGCCGGAATTGGCGGGAAGAGCATCCTGCGCCGCGGTTCCGTGCAGGCGTCGCAGCGGGGAACCTAGTCGGCGCATTCCCAGAACGGCGCCTCGCCGCCGGCGCCGAGCGCCGCGGCCAGCGCGTTGGCGCGCCGCAGCGCGTCCGGATCGGTCTGCAGCAGCGCGGCGAGCGTGTCGCGGAACGCCACCGCCATCGGCCCGAGCGCCTCGCGCGCGATTTGCGTGTCGTCGTCGGCCGCGGTGTGGAAGTACGGATTGGTGCCGTTCATGCCGACCGTCGGAATGCCCTTGGCGTACGGCGCGCGGTTCTCGCCGGGAATGAACAGCGACGGCGGGAATGCGTAGTAGGGCTTGAGCACCGGATCGGCGAACGCGGGGTCAGCCGCGTCGTGCAGCAGATTGTTCTCGGAGATCGCCAGCGTGCGCGCGACCGACAGCTTGCCGGTCGCCTGCGGCTCGCCGTCGAGGCCATCGCGATAGCCCGGATAGACGAGCCCCGAACCGAGATGGAGGTAAGCCATGATCTGCTCGGCCGGCAGGCACGACAGGTAGCGGTCGACGCCGACCGCGTAGATCTCGTGGCCGCCGGTGCCGGCGAAGTCGATCGTGTACGGCAGCGGACCGTTGTTGCGGGCCAGCTCGGCGAAGTAGCGCGCCAGGTAGACGAGGATGCCGACGCCCGGCGCGCGCTCGCCGCCGACGCTGAGCCAGCCGTTGATCGGGGTGCCGACGACGATGACATGCGAGGGATCGGCGCCCGGCAGGCGCGCGACGACGTTCTGGCTGCTGCCGTCGGCGGTGTCGGCGACGACCGTGACGCGCGCCGTGCGGCCGGCCCAGCCGGCGATGCGCTCGCCGTCCTGCTTGCCGACGATCAGCGTCGGCAGCGCGCGCGAGCCGTTGCGGATGTCGTAGTTCTGCGCGGCGATCAGATTGGCCGGCGCGTCGGTGGCGACGATCGCGGCGATCGCGCCCTTGTCCTGGATCTGCTGCAGGCGATCGTCGGACTGCCCGGCCTCGGCGTTCAGCGTCAGCGAGATCTTCAGGTACGCGACCTTGCCCTGCAGGCTGCCGGCGAGCAGCTGCGACAGCACGCTGCCGTCGCCGAGATCGACGATCGCGCCGGCGACGCCGCCGGCCGGCGTGGTGCCGCGGTAGTACCAGGGGAAGGCCGGAACCGCGACCGAACCGGCGTCGGTGTCGACGCGCAGATCGTAGGCGCGCGGCCGGAAGCCGGGAATCGCGAAGGTCTGCAGGCGCACGCCGCTGAGCCCGTCGGTCGCCGCGAGCTGCGCGCGCAGCCATTCGGCGACGGCCTTGCCGAGCGTCGAGCCCGAGCGCGGCCCGCGCAGGCACTTCCACGGTTCGGCCGCGGCGTCGGACGTCAGGCACTCGTCGAACTTCGGCGAGTGCTCGACGACATCCAGGTAGGCGCGCGCAGCCGCCCAGGCCTCGGCATCCGGCGTGCCGACCGGCCCGTCGACCACCGTGCCGGCCGGCGACGACGAACTGCCGCCGCAGCCGGCGAGGATGGCCAGCACCACGCCGCCGACCAGATTGCGCATCGCGCGTCGCTGCTTCGCCCTCATCTCATCCCCCTGTTGCGCCGCGCTGCCGCGACCCGTCCGCACGCTAGCACGCGGCGCGTGACAGCACGATGGTAACGACGGCCCTGCCCGGCCTCAGCCGCCGGCCGCGCCCGGCAGGCGATGGTCGCGGAACTGCTCGCGCAGCTGCAGCTTGGAGATCTTGCCGGTCGCGGTCAGCGGCAGCTGCTCGACGAAGACCACGTCGTCCGGCGTCCACCACTTGGCGATCTTGCCCTCGTACCAGGCCAGCAGCTCCTCGCGACTCGGCCGCTGGCCGGTCTTCGGCACGATCACCAGGAGTGGCCGCTCGTCCCATTTCGGATGGGCGACGCCGATCACCGCCGCCTGGGCGACGGCCGGATGCGCGCAGGCCAGGTTTTCGAGCTCGATCGAGCCGATCCACTCGCCGCCGGACTTGATGACGTCCTTGGCGCGGTCGGTGATCCACAGATAGCCGTCGGCGTCGATGCTGCCGACGTCGCCGGTCGGGAACCAGCCGTCGCGCAGCGTCGGCGCACCGACGTTGAAGTACTGGCCGACCACCCAGTGGCCGCGCACCAGCAGCTCGCCGACCGCCTCGCCGTCGTTCGGCAGCGTGCGACCTTGCGCGTCGACGATCTTCATCTCGACGCCGAACGGCGGCCGGCCCTGCTTGGCGGCGAGCGCGCGCCGGGCTTCGTCATCGAGGCCGCCGTGCTTGCGCTTCTCGCGGTTGTAGACGCCGAGCGGCGACAGCTCGGTCATGCCCCAGGCGTGATCGATCTGGACGCCGTAGTCGCGCGCGAAGGTCTCCATCAGCGCCGGCGGCGCCGCCGAGCCGCCCATCACGCCGCGCTTGAGCGTCGTCGGCTTGCCGCCGGTCTTCTGCAGATGCTGCAGGATGCCCTGCCAGACGGTCGGCACGCCGCCGGTGAAGGTCACGCCCTCGGCCTCGAACAGCTCGCACAGGCTCGGCCCGTCGAGCGCGGCGCCGGGCAGCACCAGCTTGGCGCCGACCATCGGCGCCGAGTACGGAATCGTCCAGGCGTTGACGTGAAACATCGGCACCACCGGCAGGATGCAATCGCGCGCCGAGAAGCCGAACACGTCCGGCAGGCAGCTCGCGTAGCAGTGCAGCAGCACCGAGCGGTGCGAGTAGAGCACGCCCTTCGGGTTGCCGGTGGTGCCGGAGGTGTAGCACAGCGCGCTCGCCGCGCGCTCGTCGAACTGCGGCCAGGCGTAGTCGTCGTCCTCGGCCGCGAGCAGATCCTCGTAGCAGCCGAGCCGCGGAATCGCCGCCGACGGGCGGTGCGCGCGGTCGCTCATCGCCACCCAGTGCCGCACCGCCGGGCACTGCGGCGCCAGCTTTTCGATCAGCGGCGCGAACGTCAGATCGAAGAACACGACGCCGTCCTCGGCGTCGTTGATGATCCAGGCGATCTGCTCGGGAAACAGCCGCGGGTTGACGGTGTGCAACACCGCGCCGCTGCCGGAGATCGCGTAGTACAGCTCGAAGTGGCGATAGCCGTTCCAGGCCAGCGTCGCGACCCGCTCGCCGGGCCGCACGCCGAGCCGCGCCAGCGCCTTGGCCAAGCGCCGCGCACGGCGCGCCGCGTCGGCATAGGTGTAGCGGTGCAGGCTGCCGTCCTCGATCGTGCGCGACACGATCTCGGTGTCGGCGTGGTAGCGCTCGGCGTGCGCCAGCAGCGCCGACACCAGCAGCGGCTGGTCCATCATCTGCCCGGGCAGCTGCCCCGGCAGACCGGCGGTCAGGGACATGGTTTCTCCTCGTCGTTTCGTTCTGGGTACCGCAGCCGCGATTATTCCCGATCGTCGCGGCGATGGGAATCGTCCGTCCGGCGCGGCCGAGCGCGTACACTGCGCAACAAAAATCCGGGGAAGGAGTCCGCCATGAGCAGCCCGTCGAGCAGTCGTGCGCCGCGCAGCGCCTATCCGCATTTCCTGCGCATCACCACGCGCTGGAAGGACAACGACGTCTACGGTCACGTCAACAACGTCGAGTACTACAGCTACTTCGACACCGTCATCAACCACTACCTGATCACCGCCGGCGGGCTCGACATCCAGCGCGGCGCGCTGATGGGCCTGTGCGCCGAATCGAGCTGCCGCTACTACGACTCGCTGGTCTTTCCGGACGCCATCGACGCCGGCCTGCGCGTCACCCATCTCGGCAGCTCCAGCGTGCGCTACGAGATCGGCCTGTTCGCGAGGGCAGCAAGGCGCCGGCCGCCGAAGGCTGGTTCGTGCACGTGTTCGTCGACCGCGTGACGCGCCGTCCGTCGGCGCCCGGCGGTCAGTTGCGCGAGGCGCTGGCGCGCCTCGTCACCGCCTACGGGGCACACGCGTGAAAGTGCGCGCGGCGGTGCTGCGCGAGATGGGCCGCGCCGCGCCGTACGCCGACTCGCGGCCGCTGGCGATCGAGACCGTGGAGCTCGACCCGCCGGGTCCCGGCGAGCTGCTGGTGAAGATCCGCGCCGCCGGCCTCTGCCATTCCGACCTGTCCGTGATCGACGGCTCGCGGCCGCGCGTGCTGCCGATGGTGCTCGGCCACGAGGCGGCCGGCGAGGTGCTGGCGATCGGCGCCGACGTGCGCGATTTCGCGCCGGGCGACGCCGTGGTCTTTTCGTTCGTGCCGGTCTGCGGCCATTGCGCCTACTGCGCCGAGGGTCGCGCCGCGCTGTGCGAGCCCGGCGCGCGCGCCAATACCGCCGGCACGCTGCTGTCCGGCGCGCAGCGCTGGCATGCCGACGGTGCGCCGCTGCACCACCACCTCGGCGTCTCGGCTTTCGCCGAGGCGACGGTCGTCTCGGCGCGCTCGGCGGTGAAGATCGGCACGCCGGGCGAACCGCGACCGGACTGGGCGATCGCCGCGCTGTTCGGCTGCGCGGTGATGACCGGCGTCGGCGCCGTCGTCAACACCGCGCGTGTCGCGCCGGGCGACAGCGTCGCGATCTTCGGGCTCGGCGGCGTCGGCCTGGCGGCGCTGCTCGGCGCGGTCGCCGCCGGCGCCGAGCCGCTGATCGCGGTCGACGTGCTGCCGGCCAAGCTCGAACTGGCGCGCAGCCTCGGCGCCACGCACACGATCCTGGCGACCGAGCCGGACGCCATGGCGCGCCTGCGCGAGCTGACGCGCGGCGGCGTGCGCTACGCGATCGAAACCGCCGGCAGCGAAGTGGCGCTGGCCGCCGCCTACGCGGCGACGCGGCGCGGCGGCACGACGATCACCGCCGGCCTGCCGGACCCGTCGCGCGAGTTCCGCGTGCCGGCGGTCAGCCTGGTCGCCGAGGAACGCACGGTGAAGGGCTCGTACATGGGCTCGGCGGTGCCGGCCCGCGACCTGCCGCGCTACCTCGCCCTGCACCGCGCCGGGCGTCTGCCGGTCGAGCGCCTGCTGACCCATCGGCTCGCCCTGGACGACATCAACGCCGCCTTCGACCGCCTGGCGCGCGGCGCGGCGGTGCGCCAGGTCATCGAATTTCCGTGACGCGCTAGCAAACTGCGGTCCGGACCCGGAAGCGCACGCCGCGTCAAGACTGTTGTCGCGGCAAGCCATCGCTACACTTGTCCGGATGCGTCCCGACCTTACCGAAGACCGCCTCGCCGACTGGTTCCAGTCCGGCGTCGAGCCGGCCGACGTCCCTGCCCTGCACGCGCTGGGCGGTGCCCGTCCGACCCTGCAGGCGCTGATCGCGCTGTTCACCGGCACCGAAGCCGCCGTGATGATCCGTCTGCTCGTCCTGCACGAGCTGGCGGCGCGCACCGAGCCGTTCGTCAGCGCCGGCGAGCTGCGCCAGCAGTTCCCGTACCTCGACGAAGGCAAGCTCGAACACCTGATCGGCCGCCTGCGCGTGCACGGCCTGCTGGCCTGGGATTCGGAAACCTCGCGCTACGCCGTCAGTCCGCTCGGCCGCATGGCGGTCGCCGCGCTCGCCGCGCTGCTGAAGTTCGGCGAGGCGGGCGAGGATCTCGGCTACCTGGCGGCGCAGGTCGCCGGCAGCGGCGCGCTCGGCACGCTCGCCAAACCGGAGCTGCAGCACCTACTGGCGCGCCTGCTGGAGCTGAAGGACGAATTCGAGCGCGCGATCCTGTCCGGGTCGGAATCGCGCATCCGCGCCGCCGAGAGCAAGCTCGCCGCCGCCTGGACCTGGGTCGACAAGGGCAGCGACGTGCTGCGCGAGATCACCGACGGCGACACGCTCGACGGGCCGACGCACCGCCTCGCGCAGCGCATCGGCCAGGTGCAGAGCGAGCTGCTGCGCATGAGCGGCGCCTTCCAGCGCGCGCTCAACCAGCTGGAAAAACAGAAGGTGCCTCTCGGCGCCAGCGGCCTGTCGTCCTCGGACGTCAACGCCTGGCTGCGCGGCCTCGGCCAGGAACGCCTCGCCGGCCTGCTGCACGGCACGGTGAGCCCGGTGCCGGACTTCGCGTTCGCGCTCGGCGACATCGCGCTCGACGTCGCCGAGTTCGAGCTGGTCGACAAGCTGCGTCCCGAGAAGCTCGACGCCACGCTGCCGCCGGCCAGCGACGCGCCGCAGGGCGACGTGCACCTGGAGCCGCCGGACTACGCCGAGCTGGAGCGCTGGCTCGGCGATCTGCGCGTCGCACCGGACGGCTGGCCGCTGCACGAGGCCGTGCCGCTGCGCGACTACGAGCTGTCGAGCTATCGCCTGTCGCTGCTGGCGCTGCTCGGCGACCGCGAGTCGGCGTCGCTGGCCGGGCCGGTGGCCGATCTCGCACGCATCGACCGGCGCCTGAAGCTGGGCGACGACATCATCAAAGTGGGACGTGACGGCGTCGCCGAAATGAGCGCCGGACACCTGGAGGCTTCGCCGCGTGGAACGTGAGCTGCAAACCCTGGTCGCGCGCCTGTCCGCGCACCGCGTGCTGTCGCGCAAGGACCCGATGGTCCGCAGGGCGCTGACCGACGATCTGTTCTACAACGCGCTCAGCGAGCGGCTGGCGGCCTGCGGCCTCGAATTCGTCGAGCATCCGTACGCCGACCACGTCACCCTGCGCATCCGCCGCGAGTTCGAGCAGCCGGTGTTCGGCAGCGACGACGCCTGGCTGTCGAACAACCTCGAACTCAAGCGCGACCAGATCGCGCTGCTGGTCGTGCTGTGGGCGCTGCTGATCCTGCCCAAGCGGCAGCGCCAGATCGAGCGGCAGACCGAACTCGAACGGCTGCGCCAGTCGGAAATGTTCGCCGAGGCCAAGCCGATCCCGACTGCCGCCGAGCTCGGCATCAACGTCGCCGAGGCGACGCTGCTCGCCGATTTCGGCGAGCGCCTCGGCGGCCGCACGCGCATCAAGAATTTCGGCCTGCCGGTGCTGTCGCGCCTCGGCTTCATCGAGCGCCGCGACGGTCGCATCTACGAAGGTCCGCTGCTCGACCTCGTGCTCGACTACAAGCGCATGGCCGAACGCATCCTCAACGGCACGCTGTCCGAGCTGTTCGGCGGCGCCGCCAACGACGCCGACGACGAACTGCCGCCGCCCGCCAACGACGACGACGCGCCGTCCGACGTCGAACTCGACGCCGACGCCGGCAGCGCCGACGAATTCGCCGCCAACGACGCCGGCGGCGCGCCCCACGACGTGGCCGACGCGCCGCGCCACGACGACTAGACCAGAACCCGATGTTCAGCTTCCACAAGATCGAAATCGTCCACTGGGACTGGTGGGAACGCTTCACGTTGCCGCTCGACGCCAACATCGTCACCGTCGTCGGCCCGAACGGCTCGGGCAAGACGACGCTGCTCGACGCGCTGCGCACGCTGCTGGCGATCAACTGTTCGCAGGGCCGCGACTACAAGCGCTACGTGCGCCGCGCCGATCGTCCGTCGGCGTGGCTGCGCGCGACGGTCTCGAACCCGCGCCGCAGCAACGGCCAGCTGGCGTTCTGGCCGATCACCGACGAGACCGTCACCCTGTTCTGCCGCATCCGCAAGAAGGGCGGCGACTGGGAACGCAGCTACGGGATCGGCGCCGGCGACGTGCCGGTCGAAGCTGCCGAGAGCAGCGAGGCGGTGACCTGGATCGGCGTGCGCCAGTATGAATCGCAGCTCGAGAACGCCGGCCTGACGCGCGCGATCAAGCGCGTGCTGGCGCTCGACCAGGGCCACACCGACAAGCTCTGCGAATACTCGCCGCGCCAGCTGCTCGACCTCGTGTTCGACGTGTTCGGCGATCAGGAAGTGCTCGACAACTACCAGAAGGCGCGCGAGGACCAGCTGGCCTGCGCGCGCGAGCTCGACGAACTCAAGACCCAGCTGGCGCGCCTGCACACCCAGCTGCAGGCCGCCGAAGCCGACGTCAACTCGTACCGCGAGTACGAGCGCCTGCTCGGCGAGCTCGCCGATCTCACCGGCCAGTGGCTGCCGCGCCTGCAGCTCGCCGAGCTGCTCGACAGCCTGCGCGGCGGCCGCGCCCAGCTGCTCGGCAAGCGCCGCGAAGTCGCCGAACTCGGCGCCCAGCTCGCACGCCTCGCCGACGAGCATGGCGCGCTGGTCCGCGAGCGCGAAGACACCGAAGCCGCCGAAGCCGACAGCAAGGCGCAAATGGAAAGCCTGCAGAAGCAGGAGCGCCAGATCGAACGCCCGCTCGGCAAGGCGCAGGCCGTGCTCGAACAGCGCAAGCGCCTGCTCGACCAGCTCGCCGAGCAGGGCGAAGGGCTCGACACCGAAGCCGCGCTGCGCGAACAGGAAAAGCTCGGCCGGCGCCGCTACGAGCTGCAAGGCCAGATCGACGGCGTCGACCGCGAGATCGGCGAGCTGCAGTCGCGCATCGCCGCGCTCGACAGCGGCCGCCGCCCGGAGCCACGCGAAGTCAGCGCGTTCTCGCAGGCGCTGCGCGATGCCGGCATCGCCCACTGCATGCTCGGCGACATCGTCGAGATCACCGACGACACCTGGCAGCTCGCGGTCGAATCGGTGCTCGCTGGCGTGCGCCATCTGGTGCTGCTGGAGAAGCCCGGCGACCGCGCCGCGGCCTGGCGTCTCGGCGAGCAGCACCGCTATCGCCATTACGTCGTGCCCGACCGCGCGCCGGCGCCGCTGCCGCAGCGCGGCTCGCTCCTCGAATGCGTGCGCTTTCACGCCGATCCGCCGGTGTGGCTGGCCAAGCTGCTCGACGGCATCCAGCGCGTCGACAGCACCGAGGATGGCGCGCGCCTGCCGGAGAGCCAGTCGTGGATCACGCCGCGCGCCTATCAGCGCGAGCGCCGCGGCGGCCGCGACATCAGCGTCGCCGACGTGCACTTCGGCCGCAACGCGGTCGCCGATGCACGCCGCCGCCTCGAAGAGCTGAAGGACCAGCGCGAGGGTCTGCGCGAAGCGCTGGCGATCGCCACGCGCAAGCTCGCCGACGTGCAGTCGGCGCTAGCCGGCGTCGACGCCACGCGCGAGATCGCGGCGCGCGCACCGGAATTCGAGGCCGCCGAAGCCGAAGCCGCGCGCCTCGCGCAGGAACTCGAGGACATCAGCGCGGCGCGCGCCGCAGCAGCGGCGCGCTACTACGAGATGTCGCAGGCGCTGCACCGCCTCACCTCGCGGCACGACCGCACCGAGGAAGCCTTGCAGAAGACGCGCGGCCGCCAGCAGCAGCTGCAGGCCGAGTTCGAGCAGTCGCGCCGCGCCTACGCCGCGCACGTGCTCGAATGGCGGCGCCTGCGGCGCGGCAAGCCGGCCGACTGGCGCAGCGCGGCGGCGATGGCAGAGGCGCGCGCCCGCTACGACTCCAGCGGCGCGGTCGAGCGCGAGATGGAGCGCCTGCACCGGCGCCGCGACGACGGCCGCTGGAACACCGACGCCAATTGCGTCGCGATCCGTGACAAGCTCGATGCCGAGCATCGCCAGCTCGAATCGCGCATCACCGACCAGGACGTGCATCTCGAACGCGCGCGCAGCAGCACCGATCGCGCGCGCAGCCAGTACATCGGCGTGCTGCGCGCAACGGTGCGCCGCTACGCACAGAACCTGCGCCACCTCGGCGCGCTGGCCGGCATCGACGTCGAAGTCGAGCCGCCGCAGCTGACCAACGACGACCTCACGCTGTCGCAGGCGCGCCTCGAAGTGCAGTTCAACTTCGACCAGAAGGGCATGATCGGCCTCAACGACGGCGAGGCGTCCGGCGGCCAGCAGGTGATGAAGTCGATGATCCTGCTCGTCGGCCTGCTGATGGACGAGGACCAGAGCGGCGGCTTCGTGTTCATCGACGAACCGTTCGCGCACCTCGACATCTTCAACATCGACAAGGTCGGCGCCTTCCTGCAGGCGACGCGCGCGCAGTACATCGTGACGACGCCGAACACGCACAACGTCAACGTCTTCAAGCCGTCCGGCCTGACGCTGGTCACGCAGAAGAAGCGCGGCACGACCAAGTACGCACCGCCGATCGCCTTCCTGCGCCGCGACACCGCGCCGGCGCCCTGAGCCGGCCGCGGCGGCGCCTCGGCGCGGCCACGCCGCGCGCCGTTCAGGCCGGCGAGCGCACGACCAGCAGGCGCGGCTCGGTCAGGTGCTCGATCGCGTAGGCCACGCCTTCGCGACCGAGCCCGGACTGCTTCACGCCGCCGTAGGGCATATGGTCGACGCGGAAGCTCGGCACGTCGCCGATCACGACGCCGCCGACTTCGAGGCGGTTCCAGGCCTTCTCGATGCGGCCCAGGTCGCGTGTGAACACGCCGGCCTGCAGGCCGTAGTCGCTGGCGTTGACGGCATCGAGCGCGGCATCGAAATCGTCGAACGCGGCGAGCATCGCGACCGGGCCGAACGCCTCCTTGGTCGACAGCTCGCAATCGGCCGGCACGTTTTCGAGCAGCGCCGGCGACAGCATCGCCCCGCGCCGCTCGCCGCCGCACAGCAGCCGCGCGCCGCGCTGCTGCGCCGCGCCGATCCAGCGCTCGAGCCGCTGCGCCTCGGACTCGGCGATCATCGGCCCGATGAACGTGTCCTCCTGCTTCGGATCGCCGCACTTGAGCGCGCGTACCGCGGCCGTCAGCTTCTCGCGCAGCGCCGCGTACAGCGAAGCGTGCGCGTAGATGCGCTGTACGCTGATGCACGACTGTCCGGACTGGTAGTAGGCGCCGAACACGAGGCGCGACACGACGAAATCGAGATCGCTGCCCTCGTCGACGATGCAGCCGGCGTTGCCGCCGAGTTCGAGGATCACCGGCTTGCGTCCGGCGCGCGCCTTCATGTCCCAGCCGACCGCCGGCGAGCCGGTGAACGACAGCAGCTTGAGGCGCTCGTCGCGGACCAGCGCGTCGGCGTCCGCCGCCCGGCACGGCAGGATCGAGAACGCCCCGGCCGGCAGCGCGGTTTCGGCGAGCACCTCGCCGATCAGCAGCGCGCCGACCGGCGTCGCGCTCGCCGGCTTGAGCACGAACGGGCACCCGGCAGCGATCGCCGGCGCGATCTTGTGCGCGGCGAGGTTCAGCGGAAAGTTGAACGGGCTGATGAACGAAACCGGCCCGACCGGCACCCGCTTGAGCAGCGACCAGTAGCCTTTCGCGCGCGGCCCGATGTCGAGCGGCCGATAGTCGCCATGCTGGCGCACCGCTTCGCCGGCGGCGTAGCGGAAGGTGTCGATCAGGCGCGTGACTTCGCCGCGCGCATCGCGGATCGGCTTGCCGGCTTCGACGCACAGCGCCTGCGCGAATTCCTCGGCGCGCGCCTCGAAGCGCCGCGCGCAGTGTTCGAGCACCGCCTGGCGTTCGTAGGCCGGCCATTCGGCCATCGGCCGCGCCGCGGCGGCCGCGGCGGCGATCGCCTCGTCGAGCAGCGCCGCGTCGGCGAGCGCGACGCGGGTCGCCAGCGCGCCGGAGTACTTGTCGCTGACGTCCAGCGTGCGCCCGCTTTCACGCGGGCGATTGGCGAGATAGAGCGGATAGTGGGACTTGAGCACGCGCGTTCTCCGGCCGACGTCGGGGACCGCGACCTTAGCGCAGCGGCCCGCGCAGCGCGCGGCCGCGTTGCGGCACCTCAAGACTGGACCTGACCGCGCACGGCGGGTCCGTGGACCAGCCGAGCCCGCCGCAGGCCCGACGCTGCCGCGCAATGCCGCGCGCCGTACGGGTTCGGCAGGTGCAGCACCCATGCAGTTCGGCGGGAGAATCGGCGAGCGCGCTCGAACGGCGAGCGCCGCCGCGATCGTCGAGCCGGCCTTCGCGGCGCGCGACGGGCGGCATCGTCTTGCCGTCCGGCCCGTACTCGCCGCCGCGCTCGACCGACTCTTCGCCGCGCAAGCAAGGTTTAGCTGGGTTGAACCTCGTCTGGCCGTCTGCGCCGAGCAGACGCGGTGAAAATCATCTGGTGCCGGTGCCAGGAGTGCCGCGTGGCCGCTGCGGCCATCCTTCGTTCACTCCCGAAGTGCTGCGTCCTGCCTCCGGAGCCGCGTCGACGGCCGCGAACGCCGGCGTCTCCGGGCTCGGTAGCGCATTGATTATTCGCAGGAATATCCGGAGAAACCCGGACGGAGAATAAAAAAAAGCCACCTGATCCAGGTGGCTTTAAAGAGACCCCTTGTGGGATCTGGAGGAGACCGTTGGCAGCGGGAGGCTTCGTTTCGAAGTGCCGTCCGGCTGGCGTGGGAGTATTAAAGCGCGCTTGCTGCGTCGCAACAATTGATTTTTTCTTGCCTCGATGCTTAGAAAAACTAAACAAAGCGCTCGCGAGTACCCGTCATCCGTTCGGACTGCGCCGCCCTCCGCCCCGCCCGCTAAGGTCCTCGCAAGCCACGTCCGGAACGGAACCCGGCGCCAGAACATGAGGAGACTGCATGACCGCCACTGACACCGCCGACCTCCTGCGCCGCATCCAGCGCCTTGAGGCGATCCGCGAGATCGAACAGCTGAAGTATCGCTACTGGCGCGCCTGCGACCGCAAGGATCCGGATGCCTTCCGTGAATGCTTCGTGCGCGAGGGCGCCGACATCGACTACGGCGTCATCGGCAAGTTCAGCGACCGCGAGCCGCTGGTGCAGGTCTTCGCCCAGATCGCGACCGCCCGGACCGCGCAGGGGACGTGGCTGGTGCACGACATCCACCACGGCAAGCATCCGACGGTCGAGCTGCTCGACGAGCGCAGTGCCACCGGCGAGTGGACGCTGTGGTTCATGCAGGTGAACAACCAGGACAAGACCGTCACCCAGCTGTCGATGGAGTACCGCGACACCTACGTGATCGAGGACGGGCGCTGGAAGATCGCCAAATCGCACGTCACGCCGATGTCGACGCTCAGCTTCCCGCTGCCGGAGGGCGCCTTCACCGTCTCGATTCCGGTGCGCTGAACGCGGTGCCCGACGCCGCGCCCGCGCGCGGCCTTACGGCCGGCGCAGGTCGAGCGTGCACGGAAAGTCCGGATTGGGACTTTCGACGCCGAGCGCATAGCGGCCCGGCGTATGGCCGATCGCCTCGAAACGCGCGATGCGGCGCGCCTCGGCCTCGAACGCGTTGACCGGGAAGGTGTCGTAGTTGCGACCGGCCGGGTGCGCGACATGGTAGGTGCAGCCGGCCAGCGCGCGACCGCTCCAGCGGTCGTACAGATCGAACACCAGCGGCGTGTGCACGCCGATCGTCGGATGCAGACAGGCATACGGCCGCCAGGCGCGGTAGCGCAGCCCGGCGACGGTCTCGCCGCGCACGCCGGTCTCGCGCATCGGCAGCGGACGACCGTTGCAGGCGACAACGTAGCGGCCCGGAACAAGATTCTTCGCGCGGATCTGCAGGCGCTCGACCGAGGAATCGACGAAGCGCGTCGTGCCGCCGCCGCCCGGCTCCTCGCCGAGCACCGGCCAGGGCTCGAGCGCGTGGCGCAGCTCGACCTCGACGTCCTCGTAGCGAAACACACCGTGGCGCGGAAAGCGGAACTCGAAGTGCGGCGCGAACCAGTCGTGCTCGAACGCGAAGCCGGCGCCACGGAGATCGGCAACGACCTCGCCGAGATCGCGCCAGTTGTCGTACGGCAGCATCCAGCGGTCGTGCAGCGCCGTGCCCCAGCGGATCAGCGGCTTGGTGTACGGCTCGCGCCAGAACCAGGCGATCAGCGCGCGCACCAATAGCTGCTGCACGAGACTCATGCGCGCGTGCGGCGGCATCTCGAAGCCGCGCAGCTCGACCAGACCGAGGCGGCCGGTCGGGCTGTCCGGCGAGTACAGCTTGTCGATGCAGAGCTCGGCGCGGTGCGTGTTGCCGGTCAGATCGACCAGCAGGTTGCGCAGCGTGCGGTCGACGATCCAGTGCGGCACCTGCCAGCCCTTGGCCGGCAGCTGCGCCAGCGCGATCTCCAGTTCGTAGAGCTGCGTATCGCGCGCCTCGTCGACGCGCGGGTGCTGCGAAGTCGGGCCGATGAACAGGCCGGAGAACAGGTACGACAGCGACGGATGGTTCTGCCAGTAGCGGATCATGCTGCCGAGCACGTCCGGCCGGCGCAGGAACGGCGAGTCTTCGGTGCGCGCGCCGCCGACGACGACGTGATTGCCGCCGCCGGTGCCGACGGCACGGCCGTCGATCAGGAACTTCTCGGTCGACAACCGCGCCTGGAACGCGGCTTCGTATAGCGTCACGGTGTTGTCGCGCAATTCCGGCCACGAGCGGGCCGGCTGCACGTTGACCTCGATGACGCCGGGATCGGGCGTGATCTTGAGGATCTCCAGACGCGGATCGTGCGGCGGCGCGTAACCTTCGATGCGCACCGGCAGCCGCGTCTCGGCGGCGACGTCCTCGATCGCCGCGACCAGATCAAGAAAATCCTCGGTGCGCGCAACCGGCGGCAGGAAGACGTTGATCCAGCCTTCGCGCGGCTCGACCGCGAGCGCGGTGCGCACGTTGCTGCCGTTGAGAAACAGGCCGCTCGCCCGCTGCGGCGGCTGTTCCGGCCGCCAGCGCTGGCCGCCGGCCAGCGCGCGCGGCTCCTCGCGACCCTGCAGCTGCAGGAAGGGCTGGCGGCGCGGATCGGTCTCCGGCAGCGTCTCCGGCACCGAGTACGGATCGGCCGGATACGTCACCGGCACACCGCCGCTCGACGTGGCCGGCAGCGATTCGAGCGGCAGGCGCAGGCCGATCGGCGAATCGCCCGGAAGCAGGAACAGCTTGCCGGTGCGCAACAGCCAGCGCTCGCTCATCCAGCGCGCGGCCGCCTGCCAGCGCTGGATCGGCAGCGCATAGCCGCGCGGCGCGCCGAGGCCACGCTCGAACACCTGCGTCAGGCGCGCCCGCTCCTCAGGGTCCTTCAGGCGGTTGTCGGTCGGATCGAGATTGATCGGCAGCTTGCGCTCCCGGACCAGGTAATGCAGCGCGTCCTCATAGGCCTCGACCACATTGCGCGGATCGACTTCGAGACGCTCGGCGAGGCTCAGCGTGAACTGATTGGCCTGCAGCAGCGTCGGCGCACGCGCTGCGTCGGGTTTGACGACCGGCGCGCGCCACAGCGGCTGTCCGTCGCGTCGCCAGTACAGCGTGTAGACCCAGCGCGGCAGCGATTCGCCCGGATACCACTTGCCCTGGCCATAGGTCAGCAGGCCCTGCGGCGCGTAGTGATCGCGCAGGCGCAGCGCCAGATCGAGCGCGCGGTTCGACTTGGTCGGACCGACCGCCGAGGTGTTCCACTCCTCGCCCTGCGGGTCGTCGGCGGCGACGAAGGTCGGCTCGCCGCCCATCGTCAGGCGCACGTCGTCGACACGCAGCTGATGGTCGACGCGATCGCCGAGCGCATCGATCGCCTGCCACTGCGCGTCGCTGTACGGCTTGGTGACGCGCGGCGTCTCGAAGATGCGGGTCACGCCCATCTCGTGGCCGAACTCGACCTCGCACTCGTCGACGAGGCCGGTGATCGGGGCGGCCGACGACGGCTCCGGCGTCGCCGACAGCGGAATGTGCCCTTCGCCGGCGAACAGGCCGGA
Source organism: Solimonas variicoloris DSM 15731 (assembly GCF_000382285.1). Classification (GTDB taxonomy): domain Bacteria; phylum Pseudomonadota; class Gammaproteobacteria; order Nevskiales; family Nevskiaceae; genus Solimonas; species Solimonas variicoloris. The sequence continues at coordinate 46,781 of NZ_KB907930.1, forward strand.
GGTCGGATCGAGGCCCAGCCAGCCGGCGCCCGGAATGTAGACCTCGGCCCAGGCGTGCAGATCGGTGAAGTCTTCCGCGGCGCCGGCCGGGCCTTCGAGCGGCTTGACGTCGGGCTTGAGCTGGATGAGGTAGCCGGACACGAAACGCGCCGCCAGGCCGAGCTGACGCAGGATCTGCACCAGCAGCCACGACGAGTCGCGGCACGAGCCGGACTGCTTCTCCAGCGTTTCCTCCGGCGTCTGCACGCCGGGTTCCATGCGGATCAGATAGCCGATGTGCAGCTGCAGATTGCGGTTGAGCTCGACGATGAAATCGACGATCGACTTCGCCTCGCGCGGCACCGCAGCCATGTACTGCGCCAGCAGCGGTCCGGCCGGGTCCGGCGTCAGATAGGGCTTGAGCTCCGCCTTGAGCCCGGGCTCGTACTCGAACGGGTACGTCTCGGCGTATTTCTCGACGAAGAAATCGAACGGATTGATGACGGCGAGATTGGCGACCAGATCGACCGTCACCTCGAACTCGGTCACTTGCTCCGGAAAGACGACGCGCGCCTGCCAATTACCGAACGGATCCTGCTGCCAGTTCAGGAAGTGCGGATCGGGCTGCACCTTCAGCGAGTAGCTCAGCACCTCGGTGCGCGTGTGCGGCGCCGGGCGCAGACGGATCAGCTGCGGCGACAGCGACACCCGCCGGTCGTAGCGGTAGATCGTCTTGTGGTGCAGCGCGGCGTGGATCGACATGGCTCTCTTCGGTTTTCGCGAATCTGCTGGCAAAAGCGATGCCATGGTCCGGCACCGCACGCCTCCTATACTGTCGTCTCACCGATGATCATGACCGCCGTGCCTGCCAGCCGCTCCGAGTTCGTCCGCATCCGCGGCCTGCGCTACCACGTCCGCCGCTGGGGCGACCCACGCCAGCCGCTGCTGATCCTCGGCCATGGCTTTCTCGATGCATCGGCCACGTTCGCGCCGCTGGTGCCGCCGCTGCTCGACGTCTGCCAGGTCCTGATGCCCGACTGGCGCGGCCTCGGCTACACGCAGTGGCCGGTCGACGGCTACTGGTTCGCCGATTACGTCGCCGACCTCGACGCACTGGTCGAGCACTATGCCGGCGAATCGGCGCCGCTCTGGCTGGCCGGACACAGCATGGGCGCACAGGTCGCCAGCCTTTACGCCGGCCTGCGCCCGGAGCGCGTCTCGCGGCTGATCCTGCTCGACGGACTGTTCACGCCGGACATGCCGCCGACGCTGGCCGCCGACCGCTATCGCCGCTGGCTGCGGCAACTGCGTCTGCCGATGCGCGCCAAGACCTACGCCTCCTTCGAGGCGCTCGCCGAGCGCATCCGCCTCCAGCATCCGCAGCTCAGCGTGGCGCAGGCCCTGTTCGTCGCCCGCGGCTGGGCCGCCGACGACGGTCGCGGCCGCGTGCGCCTGCTCGCCGACCCGCGGCATCGCCTCAACATGCCGACGCTGTACCGCGCCGCCGAATCGATGGCGATCTGGCGCCAGATCCGCGCCCCGACGCTGTTCATCGACGGCAGCGCCTCGAACCTGCACGCCCTGATCAGCGCCGAAGAACGCGCCGCGCGCCGCGCCTGCTTCGCGCAACGCGAAGAATCGATCGTCGAAGGCGCCGGCCACATGCTGCACTTCGACGCACCGCAGCGCACCGGCGAGCGGATGGCGGACTTCCTGCGCCGCTGAGCGCCGCCGCGGGCGTCGCCGGCGCGCCGAGCCGGCTGCTGGCCACGCCGCCGGCGTCAACCGGCCCTAATGGGCGACGTGCAGCCCGCACTCCTGCGCCGGGTCGGGCTTGGTCGGGTCAACGTAGTCCCAGTTGTTCGGCAGGCCGTGCTGCTGCAGGTAATGATGCAGATCGCGCGAGGTCCAGTGCAGCAGCGGCGCCACCTTGAGAATGCCGTCGGCATTGCGCTCGACCTGCGCCATGGTCGCGCGCTGCGCGGTATCCGAGGCGCGCACGCCGTTGAACCAGACCTTCGGCCGCAACTCGGCGAGCGCCCGCTCGAATGGTTCCAGCTTGACCTCGCGCACGAAGTCGTCGAAGCGCGGGTCGTCGGCGCCCGGCGGCGGACCGTCGAGCGCCTCGCGCCGCGCCCGCGTCCGGCGCGGCGTGTAGACACGCAGGTTCAGGTCCAGCTGCGCGCGCAGCGCCTCGGCGTGCCGATAGGTTTCGGCGGTGTTGTAGCCGCTGTCCATCCAGACGACCGGGATCGTCGGCGCGACCCGCGTCACCAGATGCAGCATGACGGCGGCGAACGGCCGGAAGTTGCTGGTGACGATCGCCGGCTCGCCGCTGCGCAGACTCTCCTCGATCAGCGCCAGCGCCTCGGAGGGACCTTGCGGATTCAAGGCGAACAGGTCGGACGACATCGTCAGTCTCCAGAAAAGCGATCTCCACAATATGGGGATGCGCCGGGCTTTTCCCGATACCCGCCAGTTTCGTTCCAAGCATAGCGCCGGGCGGCATAAGGCGGCGGCGATTTGCTAGGCTGCGCGCCCCCTGCCGATCGTCCGCCATGAGCCCTCCCGTTCCCGAGCATTTCCACGAACTGACTGCCTGGCAATCGTCGGCCGGCACCGGGCCGGTCCTGCGTGGCCGGCGCCACGACGGCCCGCCGACGACCCTGCACTTCGTGCACGGCAACGGCTTCTGCGGCGGCGTCTACTGGCCGATGCTGCGCCCGCTCGCCGCCCGCTACGGGCTGTTCTGCCATGACTTCGAAGGCCACGGCGACAGCGACGCGCCGCAGCGCTTCGCCGGCCCGGCAGCGCTGGCCGCGCGCATCCCGCAGGTGATCGCCGAACAGCAGCTCTCCGCCGGAGCGCTGATCGGCATCGGCCACAGCTACGGCGCGGCGCTGACGGTGCGGGCCGCGATCGCACAACCGAACCTGTTCCGCGCGCTGGTGCTGCTCGACCCGATCCTGATGCCCGGCCCGATCTATGCGCTCACGCGCCTGCTCGCGCTGACGCGGCGCAATCCGCTGTCGCACGGCGCGCGCCGCCGGCGTGACCGCTGGCCATCGCGCCAGGCCGCCTGGGACCGCCTGCATGACCGCGGCATCTATCACGACTGGCTCGACGCCGCGTTCGACTGCTTCATCGACTACGCGACGCACGACGACGGCGGCGAACGCGTGCTGTCGTGCCCGAAATGGCTGGAGGCCGAGATCTTCGACCATCCGGTATTTCCGTGGGCGGGCCTGCGCGAGCTGCGCTGCCCGGTGCTGTTCCTGCACGGCGAGCAGACCTATCCCTTCGTCGCCAATGCCGCCCGCCTCGCCCGCCGCCGCCTGCCGTCGATCGAGGTGCGCACGCAGCCCGGCGGACACTGCTTCATGCAGGAGGATCCGCGCAGCACCGCCGACACGGTCCTGCGCTTCCTTCGCCTGCACGGGCTGTAGCGACGCCGCAGACGGCATCGCGAGCTGCCGCGGTGCCACGCGCAGGCACGCGTACGGCCATTTTTTTTGCTCCGCGTCCATGCTACGTTCGCGGCCATTACCGTGGTGCAGTCCCTCGCCCGCGGCACGCAGAATCCTGGGACAAATTGGGGAGAAAACTTGATGGACGCATGGAAAGCGACCGTTCGCTGCTCGGGCCTGTTCCTGGCCTGCGCCAGCGCGCCGGCGTTCGCACTCGGCTTCGATCTGTTCGACGGTGACGTCACCGGCACCTTGAACACCACCGCCAGTTTCGGCGCCGCGATGCGCATGGAGCAGCAATCGAAGGATCTCGTCGGCAAGGCCAGCCTCGACCCCAACGGTTGCGGCCGCCAGTTCCAGACCTGCCAGGGCCTGTTCGCCGAACAGACCTACCCGTCGGAACAGCTGGCACGCATGCGCGGCCAGTACTCGATGCGCGCCGACGACGGCAACCTGAACTACGACAAGCACGACCTCACGCAGGCCGTCGCCAAGGTCACCCAGGATCTCACGCTGAACTGGCAGGACTACGGCTTCTTCGCGAAGTGGCTGTACTTCTACGACTTCGTCAACAACGATTTCACCGAAACGCATCCGAACATCATCACGCCGGAGAACGTCGACCGCGTCGGCCGCACCGGCGATCCGGTTGCCAACCGCTACTTCACGCACGTCTACGGCCCCGGCGCCCGCGAGCGCATCAAGCGCAACGACGGCGAGACGCTGCGCCAGATCGGCACCGACTTCCAGCTGCTCGACATCAACGTCTACGGCCGCGTGCCGATCCCGGGCTGGGAAGACCACGAGCTGAGCTTCAAGATCGGCCGCCAGACGGTGAACTGGGGCGAGTCGACGCTGCTGGCGATCAACAGCATCAACCAGGCCAATCCGGTCAACGCCAACAACCTCTACCGCGTCGGCACGCAGGTCGAGGAAGTGTTCACGCCGGTCGGCATGGCCTTCGCGAGCATCGAGCCGTTCAGCAACGCGACGATCGAAGCCTTCTACCAGTTCGAATGGCAGCCGCTCGACGCGCCGCCGCCGGGCAGTTATTTCGCGACCAACGACCTCGGCACCAAGAACGCCGGCCGCTCGGTGAATTTCAGCTTCGGCGCCACGGCCGACGATCCGTACCGCGCGTTCGACGGCGACACCGCGAACAGCCGCAAGGGCTATCTCGACAATCCGCTGACGCTGATCACGCCGACCACCGGCACGCTGCTGCGCGAGCGCGACATGGACGCCAGCAATCAGGGCCAGTGGGGCGCGGCGTTCAAGTACTACGCGGAGAATCTCGGCAGCGGCACCGAGTTCGGCGCGTACTTCATGAACTACCACTCGAAGCTGCCGTACATCAGCTTCTTCTCGGCGCCGACCACCTGCAGCCATCTGCCGCGCGTCCAGAACACCGTCACCTTCTTCCAGTCCTGCGGCAACATCCCGGCGGTCTCCGACGCCAATGCCCGCCAGCAGCTGACGGTCGATTCGCTGACGCTGATCGCCAACCGGCCCGGCGTGCTCGGCGATCTCGGCGTGTTCAGCAATCCGATCGCCGGCCTCGAAACGCTCAAGGGCCTGCTGCTCGGCGGCGACCCCAATGCGCCGCTGTCCGACAGCGCCGCGCTCGACGAGCCGCGCATCGTCTTCGAGTACCCGGAGAACATCCACCTGTTCGGCCTGAGCTTCAACACCTCGCTCGGCGACTACTCGATCCAGGGCGAAGTCGCCTACCGTCCGAATCTGCCGCTGCAGGTGTCGATCACCGACCTCGGCTTCGCAGCGCTCGCGCCGACGCTCAACAGCTGCGGCAACACGGGCAACTGCCGCGGCACGACCGCCGGCTACGGCTGGGCGGAGGACGGCACGCGCACCTTCTACGGCAGCAGCGACATCGATCCGTCCCACCCGGACACGATCAATCTGCTGGTCGGCCACCTGCCGGGCTCGGCGCGCTCGTACCCGAGCTTCATCATCCCGTATCGCGGCGGCATGGTCGGCGAGAATCCGGGGACCGATTACAGCAAGCCGCTGAACCGCAAGAACCCGGGCTACATCCGCGGTTATGAGGAGTTCGAGGTCTACCAGTTCAACCTCGGCTTCACGCGCGTGCTGGGCGCCACCGACAACTTCATCGGCGCCGATCAGATCCAGATGGTCGGCGAGTTCGGCGCGACCTGGATTCCGGGCCTGCCGAGCCTCGACCGTCTGCAGATCGACGCGCCGGGTGTCTACCTGCATGCCTCGGCCGGCGCCGATGGCAGCGGCGCCGACGGCTCGCGCCAGGCCTGCTCGACCAACCAGTACTGCGCGATGGGCGGCGACGGCCTGCGCTTCAATCCGCATCAGGCCGATCTCGACGCCTTCGTCGACAAGTTCTCGTGGGGTTATCGCCTGATCAACATCATCAAGTACGAGAGCGTGCTGCCGGGCATCAGTCTGCAGCCGTTCCTGGTCTGGTCGCAGGACGTCAAGGGCACCTCGCCCGGCCCGGCGGAGAACTTCGTCGAAGGCCGCAAATCGATGATCGCCAACGTCGAAACCCGCTACAAGGACTTCCTGTCGCTGACGCTCGGCTACACCTGGTTCTTCGGCGGCGGCGACAACAACCTGCTGCGCGACCGCGATTTCGCGCAGGCCTTCTTCCGCGTCCAGTTCTAGACCAGCGATTCGAGAGCAACCCGCCGCGCGCGATACGCGCGGCGGGTTTTTCTTTTGTGAGGCGTATCGCACTGCAACATGTTTATCAGCGCATTCCCAGCATTCAATGTCAGCATTTTCCTACCTGAGCCGCTCTTCTTTTCATCTAAAATTTACATAGCGGCCATAAATGGGCCGAAAGCCAGGGAAATTTGCTCCTCATTGGTGCGAATTTCTTTAGCGCCCCGCGGTGAAGCGCATCGAATTCTTTGCAGCTGAACATTCGGGACGCCCTCGGCTCAGGGAGTTGCAACAAACGAAGTCACACGCCGGCATCGGGTTCGCCCGGGGACAGTGATGTCCGCCGGCAAACGGGGGAATCCCCCAAGGAACAGTGGAGTTCTCATGAAGACTGCATATGGCTTGTTGGGTGCGGCGGCGGTTCTGGCGGCCGCGTCGGCTTACGCACAGGACGCCGCCACGGATCCGCTCGCGGAAACCGGCGTCGAAAGCACCGATACCAGCACGACGACGGTCGAAACGACCGAGCTGGTTGCGCCGAGCTACATCGGCATCCAGGGCCTTTACACCGACCCGGACAGCGAGCGCAGCTTCGGGCTGGCCGACATCAACCGCGGCGTCGGCGTCGACCTGCTCTACGGCTGGCAGAGCCAGAAGCGCTGGGGTTACGAACTGCATGGCTGGGCGCAGACCTTCGAGACCGGCGATGACCTCCGCACCGATTTCTATCACTACGGCCTCGGCGCGGATCTGTTCTACGCCTTCGGTGACCGCTCGCACTTCACGCCGTTCATCCTGATCGGCGGCGGCGCGACCTACAACGACATCTATCCGAATGGCGCCGAGGACGACGGCTACGACTGGTTCGCCAACGGCGGCGTCGGCTTCGTGACCGGCCCGTTCACGAAGGTCGGCCAGCTGCGCCTGCGCGGTGAAGTCCGCTACGTGTACGACGGTTTCGCCGACGGCTACGGCGACATCCGCTACGCGCTCGGCATCGAAATCCCGCTGTTCAAGGAGAAGGCGATCGAGATGGCCGCGGCGACCGAGACGACCAAGATCGTCGAAGTGCCGACCGGTCTGACTGACAGCGACGGCGACGGCGTGGTCGACGAGAAGGACAAGTGCCCGGATACGCCGGCTGGCTCGCGCGTCGACGGCGACGGCTGCCCGTTCGAGAAGGTCATCAATCTCAAGGGCGTCACCTTCGAGTTCAACAAGACGCGCCTGCGTCCGGACGCGCAGACCATCCTCGACTGGGCGGTCGGCGTGCTGAAGAAGTATCCGGACATGAACGTCGAGATCGCCGGTAACACCGACAGCGTCGGCTCGGACGAGTACAACCAGAAGCTCTCGGAAGGCCGCGCGCAGTCCGTCATGCAGTACTTCGTCGAGCACGGCGTGCCGGAGTCGCAGCTGACGGCCAAGGGTTATGGCGAATCGCAGCCGATCGCCGACAACAAGACCGACGAAGGCCGTGAACTCAACCGCCGCGTCGAGCTGCGCATCCTGAACTAAGGACGATGGAGTCCCCCGCAATGAACACGTTTGATCTTATGAAGAAGACCCTGCTCGCCGCGATGGTCGCGACGAGCTTCGGCCTGGGCGCCTGCTCGGCCGACGGCAATGGCACCGAGAGCGGCGGCATCGTCGACGACGGCGGCGACAACGGCGGTTTCGGCCCCAACGATGGCTCGACGCCGACCAATGTCGGCGAAGACACCGACGGTGACGGCCAGACCGATACCCCCATCAGCGGCAACTTCATCTGCCAGCAGGGCGCCAAGGCCTACGGCGATGTCTCGACGGAGGTTGGCGCGAACGGCCTGGTCGGCGGCTTGCTCAGCACGCTGCTGAACCTGCTCGGCGGCAACACGGCGACGACGCTGCTGAACAGCGTCACCGAGCCGGATTACGCGGTCGACGGCCATCTGGCGACCTACTCGACGTTCAGCCTGACGGTCGGCCTGCTCGGCGGCCTGCTCAGCTCCGTCGATGAATCGGTGGTGTTCCCGTCGCAGGTGCCGGCCGGCACCTTCGCGGTGTTCGGCGTCTCGTTCCCGACCGCGACCGTCGATCTGAGCCTGTTCAACCAGATCTCGGTGACGACCTACCTCGGCGATACCGAGCAGGAAACGACGACCTACTCGCAGTCCGATCTCGACCTGCTCGGCCTGACCGCCGACCAGCCGGCGTTCATCGGCCTGAAGTCGCACAAGGCTTTCGATCGCGTCACGATCGGCCTGACGCCGGGGCTGCTCAGCGTCAACGTCGGCGACGCCATGCACGTGCACGAGCTGTGCACGGGCGGCAAGTTCGTGACGGCGCCGAGCACCTGAGAGGCAACGCTTTTCCCCTGGGGCGCGGCGGTGACGCCGCGCCCTTTTTTTGTCCGCCGCCCGCTCGCGTCACCAAAGCTTCATCCCGCCGTCATCTGCGGATCACCGCGCCGCGCGACAGTCGCACGCGCCATGAAAGACGCTCCGCGCAAAGCCAAGTCCCGCAAGCCGGCCGACGACGGCAAGCATCGCTACCGCACGATCTGGGTCTCCGACGTGCATCTCGGCACGCCGGGCTGCAAGGCCGAGCATCTCGCCAATTTCCTCAAGCACAACAGCTGCGAGAAGCTGTATCTGGTCGGCGACATCATCGATGGATGGAAGCTGCGCTCCGGCTGGTTCTGGCCGCAGGAACACACCAACGTGGTGCGCAAGATCCTGACCAAGGCCAAGCGCGGCACCCAGGTCTTCTACGTGACCGGCAACCACGACGAGTTCCTGCGCAAATTCGTCGGCTACGAGCTCGAGATCGGCAACATCCGCCTCGTCAACGAGCACGTGCACGAGACGGCCGACGGCCGCCGGCTGCTGGTCGTGCACGGCGATTTCTTCGACGTCATCACCCGCTACCACAAGTGGATCGCGCTGGCCGGCGACGCGCTGTACGAAGGCACGATGCGCTTCAACTACTGGTTCAACCGCGGCCGCTCGCTGCTCGGCATGCGCTACTGGTCGCTGTCGGCGTTCGCCAAGCAGCACGTCAAGACGGCAGTCAACATCGTCTCGACCTTCGAGGAGTCGCTGGCCCACGAATGCCGCCGCCGCGAGCTCGACGGCGTCGTCTGCGGTCACATCCACCACGCCGACGCCCGCGACATCAATGGGGTCACCTATTACAACTGCGGCGACTGGGTCGAGAGCTGCACGGCGCTCGCCGAAGACTTCAACGGTCGCATCCACGTGATCCGCTGGGTCGAGCTCGACCACCTGAACCAGAGCACGACGGTCACGCCGCTGCGGCGCCGCGCGACCGCCTGATCGGCGCACCGCGCGCCGCCAGCCGTGCGGCGCATCACGGCCGGCGGCGGTCGCGATCCGGCTTGGCCACGTGCGTGGCAAGAAACTTGCTGCCCCACAAGCGACGCGGCCTGCGCCGGGCCGCGGCGGAAGCGGGGGCACGATGCGCTATCGCACGCTGTGGGTTTCCGACGTCCATCTCGGGCGGCCCGGCTGCCAGGCCGAGCTCCTCGCCGACTTCCTGCGCCGCCACGACTGCGAGCGCCTCTATCTGGTCGGCGACATCATCGACGGCTGGAAACTGCATCAGAGCTGGTACTGGCCGCAGGCGCACGCCAACGTCGTGCGCGAGATCCTCAGCAAGGCGGAGGCCGGCACCGCCGTCTACTACATCACCGGCAACCACGACGAATTCCTGCGCCGCTACGTCGATCACGCGATGCACTTCGGCAACATCTCGATCGCCAACGAAGCGATCCACCACACGGCCGACGGCCGCCGCCTGCTGGTCCTGCACGGCGACGCCTTCGACATGATCACCCGCTACTTCCGGCGCATCGCCATCGCCGGCGACACGGCCTATCAGACGCTGCTGCGCGCCAATGTGCTGATCAATCGCGTGCGCGCCAGGCTCGACAAGCCGCACTGGTCGCTGTCGGCCTACGCCAAGCACCAGGTCAAGCGCGCGGTCAACTTCGTATCGGCCTTCGAGGACGCGGTGGCCCGCGACTGCCGGCGCCGGCAGCTCGACGGCGTGATCTGCGGCCATATCCATCACGCCGAGATCCGCAGCATCCACGGCATCCAGTACTACAACTGCGGCGACTGGGTCGAGAGCTGCACGGCGCTGGCCGAGGATCTCAACGGCCGCATCGAGATCGTCCGCTGGGCCGAGCTGCACGAGGGCGAAGCGGGCTCGGACAAGGTCACGCCGCTGCCGACGCCCCGGCGCGGCGCGGACGCCGCGCGACGGCGCTGACGCCAGCGGCGCGGCGCGCCGATCCGGCGCCGCTTCAGTGCCCGGCGATCGTCATGCCGTCGATCAGCACCGAGCCGGTGCGGATGCCGGCATGCGGATCGACATCGCGACCGACGGCGACGACGCCGCGGAACATCTCGGCGAGATTGCCGGCGATGGTCAGCTCATCGACCGGATAGGCGATCTCGCCGTTCTCGATCCAGAAGCCGGCGGCGCCGCGCGAGTAGTCGCCATTGACCAGATTGGCGCCGTGACCGAGCAGTTCGGTGACGAGCAGACCCTCGCCCATTTCCAGCATCAGCCCGGGCAGATCGAAGGCGCCCGGTTCGACGACGAGGTTGAACACGCCGCCGGCATTGCCTGTGGTCTGCAGGCCGAGCTTGCGCGCCGAGTAGCTCGACAGCAGCCAGCCCTCGAGCCGGCCCTGCTCAACCAGCGTGCGCTCGTGCGTGGCGACGCCCTCGTGGTCGTAGGCAGCGCTCGCCGCGCCGCGCCGCAGGTGCGGCTGCTGGCGCAGCGTGACGGCACGCGAGAACACGGTTTCGCCGAGCTTGTCGACCAGAAAGCTGGCCTTGCGGTACAGGGCGCCGCCGGAAATCGCGCCGGTGAAGTGGCCCCAGAAGCCGCGCGCCAGCTCCGGCGGCAGCAGCACCGGCGCGCGCCGCGTCGCCAGCTTGCGCGCGCCGAGGCGCGCCGCTGCGCGGCGGCCGGCCTTGTCGCCGATCGCCTCCGGCGTCATCAGCTCGCCCGGCACGCGGGCGTTGCTGTACCAGTAGTCGCGCTGCATGTCCTCGCCGGCGCTGGCGACCACCGCGCAGCTGAGACTGTGCTGCGTGCCGCGGCGCGCACCGAAGAAGCCGTGCGTGTTCGCGTAGGCGGAGATGCCGCGATGGCTCGACACGCTGGCGCCCTCGCTGCCGGTGATGCGCGGATCGGCAGCGAACGCCGCCGCCTCGCAGGCGCGCGCCAGATCGACGGCCGCCTCGGCCGACAGATCCCAGGGATGATCGAGATCGAGGTCCGGGAACTCGCGCGCCATCAGCGCCGGATCGGCCAGGCCGTTGCAGGGGTCCTCGCCGGTCGCGGCGGCGATCGCCAGCGCCGCGTCCACCGCCTGCGCGATGCCGGCGTCGCTCCAGTCGCCGGTGGTCGCGTGGCCCTTGCGCTGGCCGATGTAGACGGTCAGGCCCAGTTCGCGGTCCTGCTGGAACTCCAGACTCTCGACTTCCTTCTGGCGGACGTTGACGGTCAGGCCGCGGCTCGCCGAAACACTGGCTTCGGCCGCGCTCGCCCCGCCACGGCGCGCATGGGACAGGGCCACGTCGAGGCGCGCCTGGAGCAGCTCGGCGGACGGCAGGCCGGCATCGGCGGCGGGCATCGGACTCGGATTCATGCTCATGGTCTCAAGGCTTATGGGCGGCGGGCCCGGTCTGCAAGGGGCGCCAGCGTGGCCTGCAGTGCCGCCAGGCGCTCGGGGGTGCCGACGTCGGACCACAGACCCTCGTGCAGTTCGGCGCTGACGCGACCCTGGCGCGCCGCCGCGCGCAGCAGCGGCGCCAGTGGGAAGGCGCCGGCGGCCGGGGCGTCGTCGAGCAGCCGCGGATCGATCATCGAGATACCGCTGAAGGTCAGCCGCGCCACGCCCGGCGGTTCGGCGATCTGGCCGTCGGCCAGCGTGAAATCGCCGCGCGGGTGATGCGCCGGATTCGGCACCAGCACCAGATGCGCGCGGCGCGCGTCGGGCCAGTCGCCGGCCCGCGCGACCAGCGCCGGCCACGCGTAGTCGGTGTAGACATCGCCGTTGACGAGCAGGAACGGCCGCTCGCCGAGCAGCGGCAGCGCGCGGCGCAGCGCGCCGCCGGTCTCCAGCGCCGGCCAGCCTTCGTCGGAATAGGCGATGCGCAGACCGTAGCGGGAACCGTCGCCGAGCCGCTCGGCGATGCGCGCGCCGAGCCAGCCGAGATTGACCACGGCCTCGCGCACGCCGGCCGCGGCCAGCCCGCGCAGATGATGCTCGATCAGCGCCCGGCCGCCGGCTTCGAGCAGCGGCTTGGGCGTCTCGTCGGTCAGCGGCCGCATGCGTTCGCCGCGGCCGGCGGCGAGGATGAAGGCGCGTACCGTCACGCGGCGGCGCCGCCGTCGTGCAGGCCGAGCTCGTCGAACAGGCGCAGCAGCGGCGTCAGCTCGCGGTAGCGGACCGCGACCTCGCGCACGTAAGCGATGAAGCGCGGCACGTCGGCGAGATACTGTGGCTTGCCGTCGCGGTACTGGATGCGGGCGAAGATGCCGATGACCTTGAGGTGGCGCTGCACGCCCATCCAGTCGAACTGGCGCTCGAACTCGGCGTCGTCGGCGACCGGCAGACCGGCGCGGCGCGCGCGCTCGGCGTAGAGCCGGCGCCAGCGCTCGACGCGCTCGGCCGGCCAGCTGAGGAAGGCATCCTTGAACAGCGAGACGACGTCGTAGGCGAGCGGGCCTTCGACCGCGTCCTGGAAGTCGAGGATGCCGGGGTTCGGCGCCGACACCATGAGATTGCGCGGCATGTAGTCGCGGTGCACGTAGACGCGCGGCTGGGCCAGCGCCGATTCGACCAGCAGGCGCTCGATGCCTTCGAGTGCGGCGGCCTGCTCGATGCGGGTCGCGGTCTGCAGGTGGCGGGCGACGTACCAGTCCGGAAACAGCTGCAGCTCGCGCTGCAGCAGCACGGCGTCGTACGGCGGCAGCACGCCCGGGCGGCTGGCGAGCTGCCAGCGGATCAGGGCGTCGATCGCATCCTCCATCAGCGCGTCGGCGTCGACCTGCGCGCCGCCGTCGCGGATCCGCTGCAGATAGGTCTGGCGACCGAGATCGGTCAGCAGCAGATAGCCGGACGCAAGGTCGCGGGCGACGATGCGCGGCGCGTGCAGGCCGGCCTCGTGCAGCAGCTGCGCGACCTGAATGAACGGCGCGCAATCCTCGCGCGCCGGCGGCGCATCCATCAGTACCCAGCTGTCGGCGCCGGATTCGAGGCGGAAATAGCGGCGGAAGCTGGCGTCGGCGGAGGCCGGGGCGAAGCGCGCGTCGGCGAGGCCGAGCTGGCGCAGCGCCCAGTCGCGGCCGGCGGCGGCGCGGGCATCGAGTTCGAGAACGGGGGCGGAATGGGACAAGGCGGGCCGGGACAGTGCAAGACGGGCGTCGCAGCTTAACCGAACGCCCGCGCCGCCGACGATTGCACCGGGCGCAAACGTCCGCCGATACTTGCGCCCCGATCCCCGAAACCGGCCCACCTTTGTCCCTTTCCCCGCGTCCGTTCGCCTTCCTGCTCGGGCTCAGCTGCGCGATGGCCGCGCCGGCGCAGGCGCAGAGCACGCTGCCGACCCGTTCGGACTACACCCGCGACCGGCACGATCTGATGCCGTCGACCTGCCCGCAGATCAGCGACACGCTGCCGCCGCTCGAGCCGGCGACCGACGACAAGATCCGCATGACGGCCGACCAGGTCGATCTGCAGCAGGAAGGTCTGTCGAAACTGCTCGGTTCGGTCAAGCTGCGCCAGGGCGACAAGGAAATCAGCGCCGACCAGCTCGACTACGATGCAGCGCAGAAGCGCGTCATCATCAACAACGAGTCGCTGTTCCGCAGCCAGGACGTGGTCGTCGACTCGCAGCGCGCGCAGTTCGACCTCGACGACCAGACCGGCATCTTCAGCGACAACGCCTTCACGCTGACCGCGCGGGTCGCGCGCGGCAACGCCCGCGAGCTGCAGGTCAACGCCGACAAGACGGCGTCGATGCAGGAGGCGACCTATACCAGCTGCGCGCCCGGCGACGACAGCTGGTATCTGGAGGCGAGCAAGATCAAGCTCGACTACGACGCCGGCCTGGGCAGCGCCAGCAACGCGCGCCTGCGCTTTCTCGGCGTGCCGATTTTCTATTCGCCGTGGCTGCAGTTTCCGATCGACGATCGTCGCCGCACCGGCCTGCTGTACCCGATCGTCGCCGACACCAAGAAGACCGGCCTCGACATCCGCCAGCCGCTGTACATCAATCTCGCCGAGAACTACGACCTGACCTTCACGCCGCGCTACATGTCCAAGCGCGGCACCCAGCTCGATCTCGCCGGCCGCTATCTGTTCGAACGGTCCGAGGGCAATCTCGGCTACGAATACCTGGACAAGGACGACATCACCGGCGAGAAGCGCGACTACGTCTCGTTCGAGCACCGCGGCCTGCTGAACCGGCGCATGAGCGTCGCTCTGCACTATGCCAACGTCAGCGACCCGGCCTATTTCGAGGATCTCGGCGGCAACGTCGACCTGAGCTCGATCTCGTTCCTCGACCGCAGCGCGCGCCTGACCTACCAGTCGCCGGCCGAGTACTCGATCCAGGCGCTGGTGCAGGACTACCAGAAGATCAACAGCAACATCACCTCGCTCGAAGAACCGTACCGGCGCCTGCCGCAGGTTCTCGTCAACGCCCAGACGCGCAACACCTACTTCTACACGCGCGCCGGCTTCACCGGCGAGTACAGCAACTTCGCGCGCGCCGACTCGGTGCAGGGCCAGCGCATCGATCTCGACCCGTACCTGAAGATCGAACGCGACACGATCGCCTGGTTCAGCAAGGCGCAGCTGGATTTCCACTACACCGCCTACGAGCTGACCGACACGGCGGCCGGGCAGTCCAACTCGCCGGACCGCGCGCTGCCGATGTTCAGCACCGAGTACGGCCTGCGCTTCGAACGCATGCTCGCCGACGGCACCCCGCAGCTGCTCGAACCGCGGATCTTCTATCTGTACGTGCCGTACGAGGATCAAGGCGACCTGCCGGTGTTCGACAGCGGCGAACCGGACTTCGACTTCACGCAGCTGTTCGCGCGCAACCGCTTCTCCGGCCTCGACCGCATCTCGGACGCCAACGAGCTGACGCTGGCGCTGACCGGCCGCCAGCTCGACCCGGACACCGGCGCGGTCAAGGCTTCGGTGGCGATCGGCCAGCTCTACCGCTTCGAGGCGCCGCGCGTGACGCTGCCGGGCGAATCCGCCCCCGACAAGGGCGCCACCGACTTCATCGGCGAGTTCGACTACAACCTCTCGCAGAACTGGGGCACCCGCCTGCTCGCGCAATGGTCGCCCGAGCAGAACGAATTCAGCCGCACCGGCATCGCCGTGCGCTACCGCGACGATCACCGGCGTCTGTTCGAGGCCGCCTACCGCTACCGCCGCGACCAGCTCGAGCAGACCGATCTCGTGGCGATGACGCCGATCTACAAGGCGATCAGCGCCGCCGGGCGCTGGCGCTACTCGATCAGCGATGGCAAGACGCTCGATACCTACGTCGGCCTGCGCTACGACACCTGCTGCTGGGCCATCGACGTTGCGGCGCGGCGCTACATTTCGGACTCGCGCGGCACCTTCAACACCGGCATCTACGCCCAGCTCGAACTCAAGGGCCTCGGCCAGATCGGTTCCGGCTTCCCGAACCTTCGCGTCGACGACGATGTCTACTAGGGCCGGCAGTAGGTATCGCCGCCGGCTCTGGGCGATAATCCCGGACTTGCGTTCCCATTCCGTCTTTCCAGCCAACGGTCCCATCATGCCGTCGCGTCCCCTCCCGCTGCGTCTCGCGCTTTCGTTCCTCCTCGCGCTCGTCACCACGCTCGCGCTGGCGCCGGCCGCCCGCGCCGCCCCGCAGGATCTCGACCGCATCATCGTCGTCGTCAACGACGGCGTGATCCTGCAGAGCGAGCTCGACCAGTCGATGGACGACGCGCGCCTGCAGATCAGCAAGCGCGGCCTGACGTCGCCGCCCGACGCCGCACTGCGCGCGCAGGTGCTCGAACGGCTGATCCTGACGCGCGTGCAGACCCAGCGCGCCGCGCAGGCCGGCATCCGCATCGATGACCGCGAGCTCAACGAAGTGCTGACCAGCATCGCCAAGCAGAACGGCCTGAGCCTGGCGGCTTTCGCCGATGTGGTGCGCAGCGAGGGTCTGGACTATCTCAATCTGCGCGAGCAGATTCGCGACGAGGTGACGCTGCAGCGCCTGCGCAACCGCGAGGTCGACAGCCGCGTCGTGGTCACCGAGCAGGACGTCGACGCCTTCCTCGCCAGTGAAGGCGCCAACAGCGACAAGGAATACCGCCTCTCGCACATCCTGATCGCCGTGCCGGACGGCGCCAGCCAGCAGGTCCGCGACCAGGCGCGCGCCAAGATCGCCGACCTGCTCAAGCGCATCCGCGCCGGCGAGGACTTCGCGCAGCTGGCGATCGCCAACTCCAACGGCCAGCAGGCCCTGCAGGGCGGCGATCTCGACTGGCGCAAGGGCGGCGACCTGCCGAGCGCGTTCGCCAGCGCCGCCGGCAAGCTCAAGGTCGGCGAGACCAGCGAGGTCTTCGAGACCGGCAGCGGCTATCACCTCATCAAGCTGGCCGACATGCGCGGCGGCGACGAGCGCAAGACCGTCACCGAGACGCATGCCCGCCACATCCTGATCCAGACCAACGCGATCCGCGACGACGAACAGGCCCGCGCCCAGGCGCGCGAGCTGTACAACCGCCTGCAGGCCGGCGAGGACTTCGCCAAGCTCGCCAAGGAGCACTCGGATGACCCGGGCTCCAAGAACAGCGGCGGCGACCTCGGCTTCCAGCCGCCCGGCGTGTTCGTTCCGGAATTCCAGTCGCGCCTCGACCAGCTCAAGCCGAACGAGATCTCGCCGCCATTCCGCACCCAGTTCGGCTGGCACATCGCGCAGCTGCTTGAGCGTCGCGATCGCGACGTCACCGAAGAGCAGAAGCGCGCCCGCGCCCGCACCGCGATCGGCACGCGCAAGGCCGCCGAGGAATACGACATCTGGCTGCGCCGCCTGCGCAACGAAGCCTACGTCGAATACCGCGTGCCCGCGGATGCCGAAGCCGCCGCGCAGCTGCAGTAAGCGCGGCACCAGCGCGCCGACGGAGCGGCCGTGAGCCCGCCGCGCATCATGCTGACGCCGGGCGAGCCGGCCGGCATCGGTCCCGATCTGGCCTGCGCGATCGCGCAGGATGCATGGCCGGCCGAGCTGGTCGCCGTCGCCGATCCCGCGCTGCTGCAGTCGCGCGCCGCGGCGCTGGGCCTGGCGCTGCATCTCGAGCCCGTCGACTTGTCGGCCCCGCCGCGCCTGCGGCCGGCCGGCACGCTCGCCGTGCTCGCCGTGCCGCGCGCGGCGCCGACCACGGCCGGCCGGCTCGAGCCGCGCAACGCCGCCTATGTGCTGGACACGCTGCGCCGCGCCGCCGATGCCTGCCTCGCCGGCCAGGCCGGCGCGCTCGTCACCGGGCCGGTGCAGAAGAGCGTCATCAACGACGCCGGCGTGCCGTTCAGCGGCCATACCGAGTTCCTCGCCGAACGCTGCGGCGCCGCGCTGCCGGTGATGATGCTGGCGAACGCCGGCGACCGGCCGTTACGGGTCGCGCTGGTGACCACGCATCTGCCGCTGCGCGCGGTCGCCGACGCGATCACCGCTGAGCGCGTGCTGGCGACGCTGCGCATCCTCGCCCATGACCTGCGCACGCGCTTCGGCATCGACGCGCCGCGCGTCCTGGTCTGCGGACTCAACCCGCACGCCGGCGAATCCGGACATCTGGGCCGCGAGGAGATCGAGATCATCGAACCGGCGCTGGCCGCGGCGCGTGCCGAAGGCATCGACGCACGCGGGCCGCTACCGGCCGACACCCTGTTCACGCCGGCGCACCTCGCCGGCGCCGACGCGGTGCTGGCGATGTACCACGACCAGGGCCTGCCGGTCCTCAAGTACGCCGGCTTCGGCGAGAGCATCAACATCACGCTCGGCCTGCCGATCGTGCGCACCTCGGTCGATCACGGCACGGCGCTCGACCTCGCCGGCAGCGGCCGTGCCGACCCCGGCAGCCTGCGCGCGGCACTGCGTCTGGCCATCGAACTCGCCCGGCGATGAACGAATCCGCACCGCACCAGGCCAAGAAGCGCTTCGGCCAGAATTTTCTGCACGACCCGCAGGTCATCGCCCGCATCCTGCGCGCGATCCATCCGCAGGCCGACGACGTGCTCGTCGAGATCGGCCCCGGACTCGGCGCCCTGACCGTCCCGCTGCTCGAAAAGACCGGCCGGCTGCAGGTCGTCGAGATCGACCGCGACGTGATCCCGCATCTCATCGAGGCGACCGGCCACGCGCCGGGACTGCACATCACCCAGGCCGACGCGCTGACGGTCGACTACCGGCAGTTCACCGAGCCCGGCAAGCGCCTGCGCCTGGTCGGCAATCTGCCGTACAACATCTCGACGCCGATCCTGTTCCATCTGCTCGAGCAGGCCGATGCGATCGCCGACATGCACTTCATGCTGCAGAAGGAAGTCGTCGAGCGCATGTGCGCCGAACCCGGCAGCGAGCACTACGGGCGCCTGACGGTCGCGCTCGCGGCACGCTGCGAGGTGGCGCATCTGTTCAACGTCGGGCCGGGCGCGTTCCGGCCGGCGCCGAAGGTGGACTCGGCGATCGTGCGCCTGCGCCCGCGCGCGCCCGATTACGCGATCGACGATCTCGCGCTGTTCGACCGTGTCGTCGCCGCCGCCTTCTCGCAGCGCCGCAAGACGCTCGCCAACGCGCTCAAGGGCGTGGCCGATGCCGCGACCATCGCCGCCGCCGGCATCGAGCCGACGATCCGCGCCGAACGCCTGCACGCGCGCGACTTCGCGCGTCTGGCCAACCTGCTGCACGCGCGGGCATCGGCGCCGTCCGCCGCCGGTTGACGCCAGCAGCTGCCGCGCGATACTGCGGACTCACCCGAGCGTTCACGCCCAGGAGTCGCGCATGAGCCTGTACCGCCACATCCTTGCCGCAGTGGCCCTCGATCCGAGC
This sequence comes from Solimonas variicoloris DSM 15731, assembly GCF_000382285.1. Classification (GTDB taxonomy): domain Bacteria; phylum Pseudomonadota; class Gammaproteobacteria; order Nevskiales; family Nevskiaceae; genus Solimonas; species Solimonas variicoloris. The sequence goes on from NZ_KB907930.1 coordinate 66,012, forward strand.
GGGCGCGCCGTGCTGGCGCGCGCGCAGGCGCTGGCCCAGCACTTCGGGGCCCGCCTGTCGGTGCTGCACGTCGTCGAGTACATCCCGATCGAAAGCGGTGAGCTGCTGATGAGCGCGCCGGTCGATCTGACGCAGCAGCTCGAAGAACAGTCGCGTCGCCAGCTCGAAGCGCTGTGCGCGGAGTTTTCGATCCCGGCCGCCGATCTGCACACCGCCAGCGGCCCGGTGACGCCACAGATCCAGCAGCTCGCCGAATCGCTGCAGATCGATCTGATCGTGCTCGGCCACCATCCGCGGCACGGCCTCGCGGCCTGGTTCAGTCACACCGGGGAAAGCGTGGTCACGCGCGCACGCTGCGACGTCCTCGCCCTGCACGTCTGACGCGCGGATCGCGCGCGGCGGCTTTCAGAGCGGCTGCACCTCGCGGCCATTGAGCCAGCCGACGGCGTCGGCGGCTTCCATCGGCGCATGCACCGCTTCGCCGCCGAACCAGTGACATCCGGCTGCGCGCCAGCGGGCGTGCTGGATCTCGTCGACCTGCATGGCGATCAGCAGAAGCCCGCGCGCGCGCGCCACTGCGGTCGCGGCGGCCATATCGGCCGTGTCGGCCAAGGTGTCGGAAGCCAGCAGCAGCCGGATCGGCAATGGACCGAAGTCCGGCAGCGGCAGGTTGAAATCGCGCAGCGCCAGGCGCAGCCCGCGCCCGATCAGGGCGGCGGCATCGGCGTGCAGCGTCGCCGCGTCGAGCACGCCGTCCGGATTCAGGGCCAGGATCAGGCGGTCGGCCGCCACGTCGTAGCGCCGTACCAGCTCGTCGACGTGGCACGCGAACTCGCCGCTGCGCAGCTGCCAGCCGGACACGTCGATGATGAACGGCAAGGCCGGCAGGCCGTGGCGGCGGGCGCTGAGATGATGCTCGCAGGCGTGCGTGATCTGCCACAGTTCGAGATCACCGATCAGGCCGGCGCGGGCCGCGGCGCGCAGCAGCTCGTCGTGCGCGATGCGACCGAAGCGCGGATGCTGCCAGTACAGTGAAGCGCGAATCGCCTTGACCGCGCCGTGCTCGACGTCGAGGACCGGCTCCATGAGCAGATGCAGCTGGTTGAGCGCGACCGCGGCATGGATCTCGCGTTCGAGGCCGAGGCGGCGGCGGCGGTCGGCGTCGATCTCGGTGGAAAAGATCCGGTAGCAGCCTCGCCCCGCCTGCTTGGCCTCGTACATCGCGGCATCGGCGTGGCGCAGCAGGCCCTCGGCGTCGCTCTCGTCGAGCGGATAGAGCGTGACGCCGATGCTCAGCCGCATCTGGATGCGATGGCCGGGGATATCGAGCGGATGCGCGAAGCGGTCGAGCAGTTTCTGCGCCAGCTGCGCCGCGTCCTCGACCGAGCGCAGACCGGGCGCGACGATCACGAACTCGTCGCCGGCCAGGCGGGCAACGGTGTCGGACTCGCGCAGCGCCGTGCGCAGACGGTCGGCGGTCGCCTTCAGCACCAGATCGCCGGCTTCGTGACCGTGACGGTCGTTGATCTCCTTGAAGCGATCGAGGTCGAGGAACAGTACGCCGAGCGAGCGAGCGCCGCGCTGCTGGGCGGCAAGCCAGGCCTGCTGCAGGCGATCCTGCAGCATCGCGCGATTCGGCAGGCCGGTCAGCGCATCGTAGTGCGCCAGCTGCTGCAGCCGCAGCTCGGCCTCGAGGCGCTCGCTGATGTCGACGGCAATCGCCATGAAGACCGGCGGCTCCTCGTCGCGCGAGAAGTTGAGCCTCACCTCGACCGGATAGCTGCTGCCGTCGGCGCGGCGATGCCGGCAGCGATAGATCAGATGATCGTGCTCGCCGCCGCGCAGCTGCAGCAGATACTGGCGGAACACCGCTTCGTCGAGCTGCTCGCTGATATCGAGTGGCGTCATGCGCAGCAGCGCTTCCGGACGGAAGCCGAGATTGCGTCGCGCACCGCGGTTGACGTCGAGCAAGGCCAGCGTCTGCGCGTCGAAGATGTAGACCTCCTCGACGGCGGCGTCGAGCAGGCGGCCGAGACGGCTCGCAAGGTTCTCGCCACGCAGGCGCTCGCTGATGTCGCGGACGATGACGACCAGACCCGAGGATTGCTCGACCTGCAGCGGCTGCACCCAGATCTCGACCGGGAACGTGGTGGCGTCCTTGCGCCAGCCGACGATCTTCGGCAACGCGGCGTCGCTGCGCGGCCCGACCGTGCCGACGTAGTCGGTGATACGGATGCCCGGCGTATTGAGGAACGGCACCGGCATCAGCTTGGTGATCGTGAAGCCCTGCAGCTCGTCGCGGGCGTATCCGAACATGCGTTCGGCGCGCGCGTTGGCAAATCGCACGACACCCGACGGATCGGTCATCAGCACGCCTTCCTCGAGATGGTCGACGACGGCCTGCGACAGCTGCGCTTCGTGCTTGAGCGCATCGAGTTCCGCGGCATGCCGCGTCACATCGCGGCACAGCATGGCGACACCGTCGACGCTGCCGTCGCGCTTGCGGATCAGGCAGGCGAGCAGTTCGACCGGCCGCCGCGTGCCGTCGCGGGCGCGCAGCCAGGCGCTCTGCGCCGGCACGTCGCCGTTGCGCTGCAGCGCCTGCTCCAGTGCGCTCTGCAGCGGCAGGTCGCGCCGATCGTGGAGATGGAAGACCGAGTAGGCCATGCGCCCGCGTGCCGCCGCCAGCGGCCAGCCGCTCAGACGTTCGGCGGTGGCATTCAGATAGCGGATGCGACCATCGCGGTCGGCGGTGACCATGCCGTAGTCGAGCGCGTCCATGACCGTGCCGGCCCGCTCGCGGAACAGCTCGGCTGCGGTCGACGCGTCGATCATGGCACCCGCACTGCCCGGCGCGTGCGGATCGGCGCGGCGCATCCATTCCGGGCGGCGTGCCTGACGCCGCAGCAGCCGCCACCACACCGGGATCAGCAGGCCGCCCAACAGCAGCAACGCATAGCCGGTCGCACGGAGCCGGGCAACGGCGTCATCGTGGATCGCCGCGGCTTCGGAGGGAATCAGGTCGAATTCGGCGCGTCCCAGCACGCGCCCGTCTTCAGTCTGGACCAGCGCGCTGGCGTGCACGGCGCGCACGCGATACAGCAGTTCCTCGAGCGCGGCGCCGACATGGCCGGAGAGCTTCAGTCCGTCATAGCGTCCGGCGCGCGCCAGGCGCAGCCCGTCGGCGTCGAAGATCGCCAGCCGGCAAAGCCCCCAGCGATACGCCCCTTCGCTGCCGCGGACCGTGAGCGCGCGCGCGAGGCGCCCCAGTTCCGCCGTGGAATGGCGTGTCCGCCGCAGCTCGGCGCGCAATGCGTCGGGAACCGCAGCCTCCGCCAGGGCGCGCGCGGCGCGCGCCTGCAGGCCGCCGGCGTAAGCGAGGCACGACAGGCCGAGCGCGAGCAGCAGCACGGCCTGCAGCAGCAGCAGACCATATGCCGCCTGACGTCGCGGCCAGCGCTTGCCAGCATCGATCGTGCGCATCGTTCAGCACGGCGCCCACAGTAACGCGGCTGCCGTCCCGGAATCAGGACCCGCTGCCGCCGCTACCGCTCTCGACGAAGCTGTCGCGCTTGAAGGTCTCGGGAATGGGGTGCTTGAAGCTGTTGACGTAGCGCTGATAGACCTGCTCGGCGACCTCGCCCGGCACCGGGCGCAGATCCGGCACCTGCGCCGCCGTCTCCTTCTGCAGGGCCAGCCAGGAGCGCGTATCGGCACCAAGCTGCGGCAGCGGCGCCGCCTCGGCAGGCGGCGCGACGGTGGCCGGCGCGTCGGGCGCGGGGTCCGCAGCCTCCTGCGCGAAAGCGGCCGAGGTGGCGCAGAACAGCGCGGCGCCGATCAAAGCGATCTTCTTCATTTCTTCACTCCTGAGCCCGCGGCGCGGGCCTGCAAAGCCTGCGCATCGCTGCGCAGGCGGGCAACGGTTTCGGGCGGGATGCCCGCCTGATCGACGACGCGTCGCACGCCTTCCTCGTCACGCGTCACCATCAGCAGCAGCACGAGATTGTTGCGCGCCTTGTCGTTGGCCGGATCGAGCTCGACGGCCGTCGACAGTTCGGGCATCGCCTCCGCATAGCGTCCCGCGCGCAGCAGCGCGTACCCGAGGTCGTTACGCACCTTGGCGTCCGTCGGCCTGCGCTGCGCTGCCTCGCGCAAATACTGCACCGAGGTCGCGAGATTGCGCGGCGCATAGAGCAGCCCCAGACCGTGATAGGCATCGCCGGCCAGACGGCCCTTGAGCAGATCTCGGTAGAGCTTTTCCGCTGCTGCGCCCTCGCCGAGCTGGCGCCGCGCCTCCGCCTCGAGGTAACGCAGTTCCTCGCTGTTGCCGCTGCTGCGCTGCTGCTGCTGGATATGCGCAAGCGCAGCGTAATACTGCTCCTGATCGAGCATCTTGCGGATCAGGTCGACGTGCATGGACTTGTCGGTGGATTCGAGCTCTTCGGGTGTATTCGGCGACGCCGTGGTCGCGCGGCCGAAGCCACCGGCGCAACCGGCGAGCAAAACCAGCGAAGCAACAGACACCAAGAAGCCTGCGCCTTTATTGCGCATTGAGATTCCCGAGCACCGTAACGATCGACAGAAAAGCCGGCCCGGCGACGAAAATCATCAGCGCCGGGAAGAAGAACAGCACCATGACGACCGTCATGCGTCCGGACATCAGGTTGACCTTCTCACGCATCTCGTAGCCGCGGCGCTCCTCGATCACCTGCAGCGTTTCGAGCAGCGGCTCGCGCAGTTCACCGCCGTAGCGATCGACCTGACGCAACACTCCCAGCACCGTGCTCAGATCCTCGACGTCAAGCGCTTCTCCCAGGTTCTTCAGCGCGTCGCCGGCCTCGGCGCCGGCTTCGACCTGCCGCAAAACGAGGTCGAGCTCACGCCCCAATTCCCTCAGCACGCCGCCGCTTTCGCGGACGATGCTCGCCAGCGCCTGGCGAGTCGACAAACCGGATTCGAACAGCAGGACCAACAGGTGGATGAACAGCGGCACTTCGCCGCGAATACGCTTCCGGCGCCCCTCGGCGACGCTGCGAAGCACCCAGCGCGGGGCAAGAAAGCTGAGGATCGCGGCCATCATTGCCAGCAACAGGCTCGTCATGGTTCGCTGCGGCGAGTCGCTGAAGGTCCAGAACGCCGCAACGCCAGCAAACAGCACCACCGGCAACGCCGCCTGGAATGCGTACCAGAACAGGCGTGCCTTGGCCGAGCGCCAGCCAGCCTGGACCATGAGACGTGCGCTTTCCCCTTCCGTATCGACCATCTGCTCAATGGCCTTGCCGCTACGCGCCATGCTCTCGATGATCGGCGCATTGCCGGTAGCGCTGAAGTCACGCGCCACGGCTGCCGCTTGCGGATCAAGGCGGCGGCGCACCACCGATTCCTCACGCGTGCGTACCAGCAAATATGCGAGCGCCATCAGCGCCAGCACGCAGACGATGATCGCCGCAGCGACGATCATCGCGAAAAGTGTCGGACTCATCAGGCTTCCTCCGTCGATTTCATCATGCGCCAGATCACCAGCACGCCGGCAACCTGCAAGATGATCGAGCCGGCCAACAGAATCCGCCCGCGCGTCTCCGCCCACATCTGCGTGTAGTAGTCCGGGTTTTGCCAGACGATATAGAACATCAGCGCGATCGGAATGACCGCGAGGACCAGCGCCGAAAAACGCGTTTCGGCCGTTAGCGCACGCAGTTCACGCGCCGCGTTGTCGCGCGAACGAATGCCGGAGATCAGGCTGCGCAGCACGTTGCGCAATGAACCGCCGAACTTGCGGTTGATCGCCGCCGCCAACGCCATGATCTTGAGATCGCGCAACTGGTGGATCTCAGCGGTTTCCATCAGGACCGCTTCCAGCGGCGCGCCGAGGCGCACTTGTCGTCCGATACTGACGAACAGTGGCTTGATCGGATCTGGTGCTTCGCGGCTGGCGGAAGACAAGGCCTCGTCAAGCGTGTTGCCGGCAGCCAGCACACGAATCGTGCTTTCGAGAAAGGACGGAAACTGTTCAATGATCTTGGCGCGCCGGCGTGCGGCCTTCTGCACCAGCAGGAACCAGCCGATTACCAGCAGCATCGCGACCAGCGCCAGCCCCGTCAGCACGCCGAACAGGAGCAACGCCAGCGGAATCAGCAGGACGAGCGCGATCAGGATGCGCAGCACCGCCGTCGGCGTCAGTTCCACGCCTGTGCGCCAGATCAGGTGACAGGCCCAGCGCAGCACCGGATTGCGAATCTGGCGTGCAGCATCCATCTGCGCGAGCGTACTCGCGGCCTCCTCACCGCCGCCGAGCACACGCAGGCGCAGGCCGACGTCTTCCTGGCGCTCGCGCTCCGACGCCCTCAGCACCAGCACGACAGCCGCGGCGAACAGCACCACCGCAAATAACAGGACGAAGACCAGGCTCATGTATGCTCCCCGCGCAGATCGAGATGTTCGCCGCGCTCGCCGTCGTAGCGAAAGATGTCGCGCATGACCAGTTCATGCCCCGACAAGCCAGCAATCTCGGTCACCGACATGACCCGGCGCTCGCCTCCCTTGAGTCGGCTGACGTGGACGATCAGCTGGATCGCCGCCGCGATCTGGCCACGAAACGTCAGCTCGCTGCCGGTGTAGCCCGCGAATCCGGCGAGCAGTTCGAGACGATGGATCGCGTCGCGCGTCGAATTGGCGTGCAGCGTGGTCATCGATCCGTCGTGACCGGTGTTCATCGCCTGCAGCATGTCCAGCACCTCGTCGCCGCGCACCTCGCCGACGACGATGCGATCCGGACGCATGCGCAAGGCGTTGCGGACCAGGTCGCGAGCGCTGACGGCGCGCTCACCCTCCAGGTTCGGCGGCCGCGTCTCCAACCGCACGACATGCCCATGTTCGAATCGCAACTCCGCCGCGTCTTCGATGGTCACGACGCGCTCGTCGGCCGGAATCCACTGCGACAGCAGATTGAGGAAGGTAGTCTTGCCGGAGCCGGTACCGCCGACCACGATGAGATTCGTGCGGCCGGCGACGCGCTGCTTGAGGTAGTCGAGTTCGGCCGGGCTGATCGTGCCGAAACGCAGCAAGTCATCGGCCGACAGCGGCGTCTTGCGAAACTTGCGAATCGAGATGCAGGGCCCATCGAGCGCGATCGGCGGAATGATGGCGTTGACGCGCGAGCCGTCCGGCAAGCGTGCATCGACCATCGGCGTCGACTCGTCGACGCGACGCCCGATCGGCGCCAGGATGCGCTGGATCACACGAATCACATGCGCATCGTTGAAGAAGCGCACCGGCACGCTGTAGAGACGACCGGCCCTTTCGACGAAAACCCGGTTCGGCCCGTTGACGACGATGTCGTTGACGCTGTCGTCGTCGATGAGATTCTGGATAGGCCCGTAGCCCATCAGCTCATCCTTGGCGTCGCGCGCCAGCGCCTCGGATTCGCGCTGATTGATCGGCAGACGCTGATCAACGACATAGCGGCGGATCTGTTCGAGCACGAAGCGCTCGATCTGCTCCGTGTCCCACTGGTCGATATCGAGATTGCGCTCGTCGATCTGCTGGATCAGGTGCCGGTGAAAGCTGTTCTTCAGCTGCAGGTACTGATCCGATAGCCGGAAGCGGGCGACCTGCGCGTCCGGTGTCGTGCTCATGCTGGTGCGATCCGAGTGCCCCACGGCCTAGCCGAACAGCCGGGCAAGCCCGGCCTTCGGTGCCTCCATGCGTTCCTGCGAACCGAGCAGGGCCGACGCGAGCGCACGCATATCAGCGCAGAACGGCTCTTTCGGCGCGACGCTGAACATCGGCTCGCCGGCGTTCATCGCCTGCACGCGACCGTGCCCGACACTCGCCGACAGGCGGCCATACAACGGAAGATCGAGGATTTCGGCAAGGTTCTCGGGCTCCAGCCCGAGACGTTTGCGATAGTGATCGACGAGCAAAGCGGTGCGGTCGAGCGGGCAATCGTCGAGGCGCAGCGCCCGCAGCAGGTACTTGCTGTGGCGCGACTTGATGATCGACTGGTCGGACACCAGCAGCGAGCGCTCCGCCTGGCCGAGAACCCCGGCAATGCAATCGAGCGGCCAGTGCGCGTCGAAGGCGACCACCACACAGCCGAACAGGCCGCGCACCACTTGCAGCAACTTCAGGAAATCGTCGAACACGAACTGCGGACGGCCGATCAGATCTTCCGGCAGGCTCAGCAGATAAAGACCGCTGGCGTGGCGCGAAAACGCCGTATCGACCAGCGTCTGGTCGCAGCGATAGACGTCGTTGACCGCGTCGAGCAGGCTGTACGACTGGCTGATGTTGAGGAAAATCGCCGCGGCGCCGGGCGGTGTCGCGATGTCGATGAGCAGCGTCGGCTCGCTCTTCGGCAGCTGCGCGGCGCAGGCCAGCGCAAGATGCTCGGCAACGAAAGCGATCGAGTCGTTCGGCTGACTCGCGAACACGCTGAACAGCCGCCCCTGCTTCTGCTGCGTGCGGCTGACCGTCTGGCTGCGCCGCAGCAGCTTGGACAGCAACGCGGCCACATCCGCCTCGTCGCGCCGCAGCACGAAGAAGTCGCGCGCACCGGCGCGCATCGCCGCCAACACCACGTCCGGATTGCTGTCGGCGCCGAGGCCGGCGACGGCGATATCCGGCATGCGCTCGACCAGACGCTCCATCATCGACAGGCGTGCGTCGAGATTAGCGCGTTCGAACTGGAAGAAGGCGGCGTCGACACGCCCCATCATCTGCACACGCTCGATCAGATCTTCGGCATCGAGCGGCCGGATCAGCGAGAACTCGGCGTTGGCGCCGGCAGCGTTCTCGAGCCAGCTCAGATAGACGGGATCGTCGGCGACGACGACAGCCTGCGTTTTCATTGTCTCTTCCGTGAGCGAAGGTCAGTCTGCGATTCTAGCCGCTGATGTTTCATCAGCGGCTGAAGCCGGAATCAAACTCGCCGCGCTCGAAGAAAATGCTGTAAGCCGGATTCGGCGTCTTGCCGTTGAACTGATCGCCCGGCAGCTTCGGCAGCGCAACCCCCTTGGCAACCGGACGCACCAGATGCGGGGTCACGACCATGATCAGCTCCTTGTCGGTGCGGTCCAGGGTTGTCGACTTGAAGAACGCACCAAGCACCGGGATATCACCGAGCCACGGAAACTTGTCGACGTTGTCCGTCAGGTTGCTGCTAACCAAGCCCGAAATGATGAAAGTCTCGCCGTCGCCCAGTTCGATGGACGTATCCGTACGCCTCACCTTCAATGCCGGCACCGACACGCCTGCAACCGTAATGCCCGCCGAGAAATCGAGATCGCTAACTTCCGGCGCAACCTTCAGCGCAATGCGATCACGCGCCAGTACTGTCGGCGTCAGGGACAGTCGCACGCCAAACTCCTTGTACTGCACGGTGATCGCCGAGTTGGTCGCCGACCCGCCCCCACCCTGGCTCACCGGCACCGGAAATTCGCCGCCAGCAAGATAGCTCGCAGTCTGTCCGCTAGTGGCCAGCAAGCTGGGCTCCGCCAGCACGTGTGCCAGCCCCTTGCTCTCCAGCAAATTCAGAGTGCTCTTAATCTCCTGCTTACCGTTGTCAAAAGTGCGCGTAAAAACCAGGTTGAACGCGTTTTCTAGCGCCGAACTCGAAGTCTGCGGCGCGTCGAAACTCCATTCGCTGCCGTTGTGCCGCTTCCCCGAATACCCGAGACCAAGACCATATTGCTGCGCGGTCGTACGGCTCACCTCGGCGATCTTGACCTCGGTCAGCACCTGCGACTCGAGCTCGATGCTGCTGCGATCGGTAATCGCACCTTCTTTCTGCGCGGAAGCGCCGAGCTGGGCGCGACGGTGAGCCAGCAGATTCGGCAACTTGCCTTCGACGCCACGACCCGGATCGACGACGGCGTTACCGAGCTCCGGATCCTGCACGTTGGCCTTCAGCGGGTCGGTCGGCAGCTGCACGCGGACGATGTACTGGCGCGGCTGCGTCGAACCCTTCACCCAGATCATCAGGCTGGTGATGCCGACCGCCTTGCCATTCAGCAACAGATCGCGGCGGTTGACGACGCTGACGTCCGCAGTCGCCGGATTGCCGACCGCGACCCGCGTGACATCGGCATTGGCGCGCATCAGCTTGTGCGTGCCCTGTTCGACGATGACCACCGCGCCGGGCACGGTGTCGTCGGCCCGACTCGGCACGCTGCCCAACCAGGCGCCGAGCAACAGCAGGACTTGCAGCAGCACGAAACCGAAACGGGAATTCATCGTACGAAGCGCTTGTTTGTTGTTCATGGGGGCTCGTCCTTACTTCGTCGTCACGGCGCTACGATCGTTGCCACGAATGATCTCGACGCGCGTCACCGGCACAGCCGAACGCGGCGGCGGCTTGACGCGTCCCAGCTCCTCGGCCGTGATGACCTTTTCCGGCGACGGCTTGGCAGCAGCCGGGACTGCAGCAGGCGGGGCTGCAATGGGCGCAGCAACCGCGGCCGTCTCAGGCACCGCGCCCTCGGGCGCCGCCGCGACGTCAGTGCCCTCGACTGCGGTTTCGTCGCTCTGGCCATGCAGCGCCAGCCGCAGTTCACCCAGGCTCGCGCCGAGCATCAGCTTGGTCGTGTCCTTGTCGGCAATCGCCAGGACCGCCGTGCGCTGCTGACGCTGCTGCTGGCGCTGCTGGTCGTCCTGCACGCCCTCGGGACGATCGACGACCTGCTCCAGATAGGCGAGCACGCGGACGTCCTTCAGCAGCACGCGGGACTGAGGCTTGTCGATGCCGTCGGATCCGCGCAGGTAGATCAGGATGTCGACGATATCGCCCGGCCGCAGGAATCCGCCGACCGCCAGTACGTCGGTGACCGAAATCGACACCGCCTGGAAGCCCGCAGGGATGGCGCGGGCGAGCAGATTGCCCTCGCGGAAATAGCGACGCGTGACCGGGGCACCGGCGTCGACGTCGACGAGCGGCTGCTTGCCGACCACCTCGTCGATCGTCGTGAACGGATCGGCCGGCTTGACCGAGACCGGAACCAGCGCCACGGCGTCGCGCGCGATCGGCTTGTAAGCCTCGAGCGGCTTGACCGCGACCACGGCGAGCGTCTGTTCGGCTTCCTGCTGCTTGACCTGTTGCTGCGCCGATTCGGACTTCTGCGCGTATTCGCGGCTCATGCGGTAGCCGACAGCTGCCAGGATGATGGCCGCCAGCACGGAAACCGCCGCGAAAATCTTCAAAGCGGTACTGCTCATCTTCAATCCCCTTCCCCACCGAACCGGTGGCGTCCTGTCACCGACTGCAAAGCTTCGACCGCGCGGCCATCAGCGGGATGGCCGCGCGACCCTGTCATTCATGGTTCGAGTTTAGCGATGGCGGTCGCCACCATTGTTTCCGGCATCGGCGGAATCGTGCCGACCATCGGCAAATCGACCAGCTTCGGGAACAACCAGCTGCCGCCATTGTTGAGCTTGTACGTAACAGTCACGAGCCCATATCCCGACGGGCAGGAGGTCGTCCCTGTCCCCGAGCACAGTGAATACTGCGGCACGACGCGCCCGCCGCTAGCAATAGTCGACGAGCAGCTGCCAGTCAGCCACTGCAGTGAGCAATTGACCGCCAATATCGCCTGCTGCTGTCGCTGCGTCGCCGCATCGGTGGAAGCTGGATCCACAGCCACCGCCGCCTCGATACCCCTGTGCGCCGCGAATTCGATCGACTGCAGCACGACGAACAGGTAGCCGTAAACGATGACGCAATAGACCAGCGTTAGCAACAGTGGAAAAACGAACGCGAACTCGATGGCGGCGGCACCGGATTCGCGACGCCCGCATCGCACTGATTTGTTCTTGTTGTGCATTGATCTTTTCCGCTATCGCAGTAGCAGCGGCCCCCACAGCATTTCAACCACGAAAGCCGCGCTCAGCATCGGCGCTGCCGGAAAGCGCGCCTGCAACTGCCGACGAAGGGCAAGCAAAGCGAGTGCCGTCACGCCCATCAGAATCGAGGCGCCGAGCACCATTTCGAATCCCCGCTCGGCGCCAAGAAACAAACCCAGCATCGCGGCGAACTTGACGTCACCGGCTCCGAAGCGATGCAGCGCATAGCCAGGAATCGTCAGAGCAAACCCCAAAGCCATGCCGCCGACACTGCTGCCCCAGCGCTCGCCCAACAATCCCGTACCGTTGACAATCAATGCCAAGAACGCGGGAACTGCCATCAAAATCAGCAAAACGTTCGGGACTCGCCGCTGCCTAAGGTCGTACCATGCGATAACGGTAACCCAAGCTCCCAGCAACGCAGCAGCCATTCCATATCCTCTGGGCCAGTCCATGCCCTCCCGCCACCGTTTGCCAGCACAGCTCTTAACGCCCGGAGCCGTCGCACGATCCGTTCGCGCGCGATCAAATCCCTAGCAGATTAAATGGCGGCACTTATCACGGCGGTGGTTAGCCTTGAGCACACTTACAACACACCAACATTGCAGTGGCTACTACGCATCACAGCCCCATAAAGCCCAACGCTGAGGTCATCGGAAGCCCCAGGAACTCCGGGGCCTCCGACACTAGCGCACCTCGCGCGCTTTCCCATCGCTCTGAGGAACTTGAAGAGCCTAGCCCGCAGCCTTCGGGATTTTTCCTTCCACGATCGTGAACAAATCCTTCAGGCTCGTACCGGTCGTGCCCAGAATGACGACGATCGCAATTGCGATCAGGCCGACGATCAGGCCGTACTCGACCGCGCTCGCACCTTCTTCGTCGCGCAGAAAATTCATCATCTTGTTCAACATTGGTTTCGCTCCTGAGAACCGCTTCCTGAACCCGAAGTCGGGACTTTCCTGGTCCCGCTTTCCCCGGTCACCACCGACCGTGGCGGTACTATGAGTTTCGCCCTCTCCACCGTCAAAGCGCGTTGACGGCTCCTTCAGTACCGTTCATCGGTTAAATTTCCTTCGTCCCGCCGAATCGCGCCGTTTGTCCCGCCTCCGGCCATTCTGCGTAAGAAATCTCTTACATATCACGGCATTGAGGCGGCGGCAGTTTCCAAGTTTTTCACGACGTCCACATGTCCACCTACGCGATCGGCGACATCCAGGGTTGTTTTCAGGGCCTGCAGGAGCTGCTCGGCCTCGTGCGCTTCGATCGGCACCGCGACCGCCTGCTGCTGACCGGCGATCTCGTTGCAAGAGGGCCGGATTCGCTCGAAACGCTGCGCTTCGTCGCCGGACTCGGCGCGCGTGCGATCACGGTGCTCGGCAATCACGACCTGCATTTGCTGGCGCTTGCCGAAAAAGGCGAGTCCGGCGATCCGGCCGACCGCCTCGGGGCGGTGCTCGCGGCGCCGGATGCCGGGCGCCTGCTGCACTGGCTGCGCAGCCAGCGCCTCGCCTATCGCGATCCGCACCACCACGTCCTGCTGATCCACGCCGGCGTCGCACCGCAATGGACCCAGCGGCAGACCCTGGCGCTCGCCGGCGAAGCCGAAGCCGCGCTCCGCGACGAGCGCCGCCATCGCGCATTTTTTGCCCAGATGTACGGCGATGAGCCACGGCGCTGGCGCGACACCCTGGACGGCAGCGAGCGGCTGCGAGCGGTCGTCAATATTCTGACGCGCGCGCGCGTCTGCGACGTCGACGGGAACTTCGATTACCGATACAAGCGGGGCCCGGCCGAAGCGCCGGCCGGGCTGATGCCGTGGTTCTCGGTGCCGGCGCGCCGCACAAGGCGCTCGACGCTGATCTTCGGCCACTGGTCGACGCTCGGCGCCGTGCATTGGCCCGCGTACGGCGTCTATGGTCTGGATACCGGATATGTCTGGGGCGGCAGCCTCACCGCATTGCGACTCGACGACGGCCGGACGTTCTCTCTCGCCGCCAGGCACGCCGAGCGCGCGCCGACGCCGGCATAGGCCGGCACGGACGGCGGCGCGGCGGAAACCGTCCTTCCCGAGGGAGCGCGCATGCGCCTTGCAAGGAAGCATCAAAGATTTTGCTCGATGCACGGCCGAGTCGGCCGGACCGCCGCCAGTTTCAAACCGAATCTGCAGGCCCTGGACGCGCGGCGACAAACGTCACAAAGTGTCAATTGCTGTCTTTTTCCCTACATAAACCGACGGCTTGTGATGCATCGCGAAGGTCTGTCTGCAAACCCTGAGCTAAGAGCCGGAAATTTCTGATAGCTGCTATTGGCGATCGCGTGGTACCTAAGCACTACCGGCCATAAGGAAAGAACGGAGCCGCAGTAAGCCGGCTTTCCAGCCCCGGTGCGACCGGGGTCATGACAACGAGGAGACGGTGAGGGCCAATGCCTGGGCGTTCGCGCTCGCGCAGATTGAGGGGGGGGGTGGAACCGATGACCAGCCGGGAAATGTGCCGCTGTCGCCGCGGGCGGGCGTCATTGGCCTCCTGTGTCCGTCCCGCGCCTCGCTCCCCCGCGCCTTCAGCCGTTTGGGGCTGTTCCCATTTGACCATTCGTTCTATTTCTCGACATATGGCGGCGCCGAGCCGCCCCTCCCCTTTCTGACCGACTGACATGAGCCACAACCTCGTTTTCATCGTGATGGACAGCTGCCGCTTCGACAGCTACAGCGCCGCCAAGACCCCGAACATGGACCGCATCGGCGCCGGCGAGCGCCGCTTCGCGTACGCGTCCTGGACCAGCCCTTCGCACTACACCTATCTGATGGGCATGGTCCCGCACGACAGCCCGCAGCACGTGTTCGCCTCCGAGGTCTACAAGAAGGACTTCGTGAAGTGGGTCGACCGCCTCGGCATCGACGGCCTGTCGTTCAAGAGCTTCATCCCCAATCTGTCGCTGCCGAAAGTGCTGCAGGACCAGGGCTACCGCACGGTGGGCCGCGTGTCGATGCCGGTGCTGAACCCGGCCAGTCACCTGAACCGGCATTTCGACGACTACAAGCTGATGTCGAGCCACAACGATTTCGCCGGCATGGTCGAGGAGATCGAGTTCGACGAGGACGAACCGAGCTTCCACTTCCTGAACCTCGGCGAGACGCACTACCCGTACATGCTCGACCCGAAGTCGTTGCCGCACATCTCCGGCGTGCACGGCGTGTTCAAGCGCATGGACGACACGCTCGGCCAGGAAACCGAAGACCAGTTCTTCGACGAGAAGCAGATGCGCGACCTGCACCAGCAGCAGATCAAGACCGTCGAGTACGTCGACGGCGTGCTCGATGCGCTGATCGCCAAGGCGCCCGTCAACACGCATTTCATCATCACCGCCGATCATGGCGAATGCTTCGGCGAGAACGGCTATTTCGGCCACGGGCCGATCGTGCACGAGAAGGTGCTCGAAGTGCCGTTCCTCGAAGGCAAGAAGCGCTGAAGGCCATCGCCTGCGCATCTTTTCGCGAAGCACCCAACTGAACGCTGGAAACGCTGGAGAGGTCCCGTGACCACTGTCCCCGCCAAGACCTTCGATGTCATCGGCCTGCAGGCCGCCGACTTGCCGCATGCCGGCATCGCCGCCGCTGTCGCACGCGCCGGCGGCATCGGTCTGCTCGATCTCGAATTCGCCCGCGACAGCGAACTGGTCCAGCGCAACTTCGTGCAGTTGTGCGTCTCGTCCGATGCGCGCATCGGCCTGCGCGTCACGCCGGACAGCGCCAAGCTCGCCCGCAAGCTGCTGGCGCAGGCCGACGGCCGCGCGCTGACGGTGGTGCTGGCCGGAACCGACAGCTACAAGAAGCTGCGCAAGGACGCCGGCCTGCGCACCGGTGACCGCGCCTGGGCCGAGATCAGCGATCCGGCGCAGCTCGACGCGATCGAAGGCTGCGATGCCATCGTCGCGCGCGGCCACGAATCGGGCGGCTGGGTCGGCGAGTACACCAGCTACATCCTGCTGCAGAAGCTGGCCGGCCGCACGCAGCTGCCGCTCGTCGTGCAGGGCGGCGTCGGCGTGCATTCGGCTGCCGCCTGCCGCGCCGCCGGCGCCGCCGGCGTGATCTACGACGACCAGCTGCTGCTGCTCGCCGAATCGCCGCTGCCGATCTCGCTGCAGAACGAACTCGGCCGCCTCAACGGCGCCGAAACCAGGCTGCTCGGCGAGTTGCTCGACGCCAGCTGCCGCGTCTACGCGCGCCCCGCCTCGCCGGTGCTGAAAGCCGCCGAGGAAGACAATCGCCAGGCCGAAGGCGGCCTGCTGGCGCTCGACGCCTGGCGCCAGCAGACCGCCGCGCGCGTCGCCTGGTCCGCCGACGGCTCGACCCTGCTGCCGCTCGGCCAGGGCATCGGCCTCGCCGCCACGTTCCGCCGCCGCTACGGCAACGTCGCCAAGTTCGTGCAGGCCGTGCGCCGCGAGAGCCTCAAGCAGATCGATCAGGCCGCCGAGCTGCGCTTCCTCGCCGAACGCGGCGCGCTCGCCGATTCGCACGGCACGCGCTTCCCGCTCGCGCAGGGCCCGATGACGCGCGTCTCCGATTCGCCGGCCTTCGCCGTCGAAGTCGCCAAGGGCGGCGCGCTGCCGTTCCTCGCCCTCGCTCTGATGCGCGGCGAGCAGGTGCGCGAGATGCTCGAACAGACCGCGGCGACGATCGGTGATCGGCCGTGGGGCGTCGGCATGCTCGGCTTCATTCCGCATGCGCTGCGCGAGGAACAGTGCGAAGCGATCTGGAAGTGCAAGCCGCCGTTCGCGCTGATCGCCGGCGGCCGCCCGGACCAGGCCGCCGAGTTCGAGAAGCGCGGCATCAAGACCTACATCCACGCGCCGGCGCCGGCGCTGCTGAAGATGTATCTCGAACAGGGCGCGCGCCGCTTCGTGTTCGAGGGCCGCGAATGCGGCGGCCACATCGGCCCGCTCGCCAGCTTCACGCTGTGGGAGGAAATGATCGACGTGCTGCTCGAGCACGTGCCGCCCGCCGAAGCCAAGGACGTGCATCTGCTGTTCGCCGGCGGCATCCACGACGCGCGCTCCGGCGCGATGGTCGCGGCGATGACGGCGCCGCTCGCGGCGCGCGGCATGAAAGTCGGCGCGCTGATGGGCACCGCCTACCTGTTCAGCGAAGAAATCGTGACCAGCGGCGCGGTGGTGCCGGGCTTCCAGGAGCAGGCCCTGCTCTGCGAGCGCACCAAGAACCTCGAAACCGGCCCCGGCCACTCGACGCGCTGCGCCGACACGCAGTTCGCGCACGACTTCTTCGAACAGCGCCGCCAGCTGATCCGCGAAGGCCGGAGCGCCGAGGAAATCCGCGACATCCTCGAAGAACTGAATCTCGGCCGCCTGCGCATCGCCTCCAAGGGCGTCAATCGCGATGACAGCGGCAAGGTCGTCGAGATCGGCGCCGACCGCCAGCTCAGCGACGGCATGTACATGATCGGCCAGGTCGCGACGCTGCGCCGCGAGCCGGTCAAGGTCGAAGCGCTGCACGACGACGTCTGCAACGCCGGCCAGCGCCTGCTCGAAGACCTGTCGGCGGCGCGCGTCGAGCGCGCCGTCAAGGCCCAGCCGTCCGACGTCGCCATCATCGGCATCGGCACGCTGCTGCCGAAGGCCGGCAGCGCCGACGAATTCTGGTATCACGTGCTGCACAAGGACGTCGCGCTCGGCGAGGTGCCGAAGACGCGCTGGGACTGGACGCTGTATTTCGACGGCGACCGCAAGGCGCGCGACAAGGTCTATTCGCGCTGGGGCGGCTTCCTCGACGAGGTAGCCTTCGACCCGATGCGCTTCGGCATCCCGCCGAAGTCGATGAAGGCGATCGACCCGATGCAGCTGCTGACGCTGGAGGTCGCGCGCCGCGCGGTCGCCGACGCCGGCTACGCGGACGGCGGCTACGACCGCGCCAACACCTCGATCGTGCTCGGCGCCGGCGGCGGACTCGGCGACCTCGGCCTGCAGTACGGCGTGCGCGCCGAGCTGCCGCGCTTCGTCGAGAATCCAGACCCGTCGGTCTGGGAACGCCTGCCGGAGTGGACGGAAGAGTCGTTCTCCGGCTCGCTGCTCAACGTCGCCGCCGGCCGCGTCGCCAATCGCATGGACTTCGGCGGCATCAACTTCACCGTCGACGCCGCCTGCGCGTCCTCGCTCGCGGCGATCAGCATCGGCGTCAACGAACTCGAATCGGGCCGCAGCGCGATGGTGCTGGCCGGCGGCGTCGACACCGTGCAGTCGCCGTTCGGCTTCATGTGCTTCTCGAAGACGCAGGCGCTGTCGCCGACCGGCCAGCCGAAGACCTTCGATCAGAACGCCGACGGCATCACGATCAGCGAAGGTCTCGCCGTCATCGTCATGAAGCGGCTCGCCGATGCCGAACGCGACGGCGATCGCATCTACGCCGTCATCAAGGCGGCCTCCGGTTCGTCCGACGGCAAGGCGCTCGGCCTCACCGCGCCGCGTCCCGAGGGCCAGATCCGCGCCCTGCGCCGCGCCTACGCCAAGGCCGGCTTCTCGCCGGCGACGCTGGCGCTGGCCGAAGCGCACGGCACCGGCACCGCGGTCGGCGACCGCGCCGAAGCGCAGACCATCACGCGCGCGCTCGCCGACGAACACGCGCCGGCCAAGAGCGTCGCGCTCGGCTCGGTGAAGACGCTGATCGGCCACACCAAGGCCAGCGCCGGCGTGTCCGGCCTGATCAAGGTCGCGCTGTCGCTGTACCACCGCGTGCTGCCGGCACACTACGGCGTCGACAAGCCGATCGACACGATCGCCGACCCGAACTCGGCGGTGTACCTGCTCAAGGACGCGCGGCCGTGGATCGCGCATCCGGATCATCCGCGCCGCGGCGGCGTCTCGGCCTTCGGCTTCGGCGGCACCAACTTCCACGCCGTGCTGGAGGAATACCGTCCGGCCAACGGCGGCAGCAGCGCCGCCAGCGGCGCGAACCGCTGGTCGTCGGAACTCTGCGTGCTGCGCGCCGCCGACGACGCGGCGCTCAAGCAGGCCATCGACAAGCTGTTGCCGGCACTGAGCACCCAGGGCGGCAAGCTGACGCTCGCCGAGCTGGCGCTGGCGCTGGCGCGCGAGGCCGACGCCCGCCGCGGCCAGGCGCTGACGCTGGCGATCGTCGCCGGCAGCCTGCAGGGCCTCGCCGCCGACCTCGAAGCGGTGCTCGCGCATCTGACGCAAGGCAAGCCGCTGCCGGCCCACATCCGCCTCAACCGCGCGACGCCGGCCGAGGCACCGGCCGTCGCGCTGCTGTTCCCGGGTCAGGGCGCGCAGTACGTCAACATGGGGCGCGAAGCGGCGCTCTACTTCGACGAGGTGCGCGAGGCGCTGGAGCTTGCCGACCGCACGCTGCGCGATGAAATCCCGGGTCTGCTGTCGCGCCGGATCCTGCCACCGGCCGCGTTCGACGCCGAAACCGAGCGGCGCCAGACCGCCGAGCTGACCGACACGCGCATCGCGCAGCCGGCGATCGGCGCGCTCGCGCTCGGCTATCACCGGCTGGCGGCGCGCCTGGGCCTGTCGGCGCAGGCGGCGGCCGGCCACAGCTACGGCGAATACGCCGCGCTGATGGCGGCCGGCGTACTCGGCGCCGCCGACTTCCTCAAGCTGTCGGCGATCCGCGGCGCGGCGATGGCCAGCGCCGCGCAGTCCTCGGTGCCCGGCGGCATGGCTGCGGTGCAGGGCAAGCGCGAGGCGATCGCCGCGGTGATCGCCGCGTACGAAGGCGTCAAGGTCGCCAATCACAACGCCCCCGAACAGACCGTCATCTCCGGCCCCAAGGACGCCGTCGCCGCGGCCGCCAAGGCCTGCGATGCCGCCGGCATGCGCGCGACGCTGCTGGCGGTGTCCGGCGCCTTCCATACCGAACTGGTCGCCGGCGCGCAGCCGCCGCTGTCGCAGGCGATCCAGGCGACCGCCTTCGCCAGGCCGGCGTTCGCGGTGTACTCGAACAGCACGGCGCAGCCCTACCCGGCCAAGCCGCAGGACATGCAGCGCCAGCTCGATGCGCACCTGCTCAGCAGCGTCGAGTTCGTCGCCGAGATCGAGGCCATGTACGCCGCCGGCAGCCGCGTGTTCGTCGAGCTCGGCCCGAAGGGCGTCTGCAGCAACATGGTCCGCCAGACGCTGGCCGGCAAGCCGCACGTCGCGGTCTCGCTCGACGGCAGCGGCGGCGGCCTGCGCGGCCTGCTGCTCGGCCTCGCCGAGCTGACGGCCGCCGGCGTCGCGCTGACGCTGACGCGCCTGTTCGACGGCCGCGACATCGCGCCGGTCGAACCGGCGCAGTTCGTGGCGCGCGCGCAGCCGGAGGCGCTGCCGAAGCATTTCTGGATGGTCAGCGGCGGCTGCGCGCGCCCGCTCGACGATCCGCAGTACCGCACCGGCGCCAAGCCGCAGCTCGACAAGGCCGCCGCCGACGCGGCGATGGCCCGCGCCCAGGCCGAGCGCGACACGCGGCTCGCCGCGGCGCGCACGCCGCCGGCCACCCCGACCGCACTGCCGGCCGCGCCGCTCGCGGCGCCGGGCCTGGCGGCGCTGCCGCCGGCGCTCGGCAACGAGGCCATGCAGGCCTACCAGCAGACGATGCGCCAGTTCCTCGCGCTGCAGGAACGCGTGATGCAGCAGTTCCTCGGCGGCGCACCGGCGGCGATGCCGTCGCTGCCGGTCGCAGCGCCGGCGCCCGTCGTCGCGGCCCCCGCCGTCGCGCCGACGCAGCCGAGCTTCGCGCCGCCGCCGAGCGCGCCGGTCGCGGCCGCGCCCGCCGTCGTCACCCGCGCGCCGGTCGCGGCACCCGCCTTCGACGCGAAGAAGCTGCTGCTCGACATCGTCGCCGAGCGCACCGGCTATCCGCACGACATGCTCGCGCTCGAAGCCGATCTCGAAGCCGATCTCGGCATCGACTCGATCAAGCGCGTCGAAATCCTCGGCGCACTGCAGAAGGCGCTGCCCGGCGACGCCGGCACGGCGATGCAGGCGGCGATGGAGCGCTTCACCAAGGCCAAGTCGCTGAACGCCATCCTCGCCGAGGCCCAGCCCTTCCTGCCGGCGGCGGGCGCGGCAAGCCCGGCCGCCGTCGCGCCGCTCGCAGCCGTGACGCCGAGCGCGCCGGCGCTCGATCTGCAGGCGCTGCTGCTCGGCATCGTCGCCGAACGCACCGGCTATCCGCAGGACATGCTCGCGCTCGACGCCGATCTCGAAGCCGACCTCGGCATCGATTCGATCAAGCGCGTCGAAATCCTCGGCGCGCTGCAGAAGGCGCTGCCCGGCGACGCCGGCAGCGGCATGCAGGCGGCGATGGAACGCTTCACCAAGGCCAAGTCGCTGAACGCCATCCTCGCCGAGGCGCGCGCCTTCGCGCCGGCCGGCGTCGCAGCCGCCGCGCCGGCACTCGCGCTCAGCGTTGCGAGCATCGCCGTCGCCGCACCGGCGCTCGATCTGCAGGCGCTGCTGCTCGGCATCGTCGCCGAGCGCACCGGCTACCCGCAGGACATGCTCGCGCTCGACGCCGATCTCGAAGCCGATCTCGGCATCGACTCGATCAAGCGCGTCGAAATCCTCGGCGCACTGCAGAAAGCGCTGCCGGCCGAAACCGCCGCGCAGATGCAGGGCGGCATGGAGCGCTTCACCAAGGCCAAGTCGCTGAACGCCATCCTCGCCGAAGCGCGCACGCTCGGCGGACTCGCCGCGGCCCCGGTCGCGACGGCCGTCGCGACGACGGTCGCCGTCGCGGTGAGCGCGCCGGCGGCCGGCTTCGACGCCGAACGCACGCTGCTCGAAATCGTCGCCGAGCGCACCGGCTATCCGCAGGACATGCTCGCCTTCGACGCCGACCTCGAAGCCGACCTCGGCATCGACTCGATCAAGCGCGTCGAAATCCTCGGCGCGCTGCAGAAGCTGCTGCCGGCCGCGCTCGCCGAGACGATGCAGGGCCGCATGGAACGCTTCACCAAGGCCAAGAGCCTGCGCGCGATCCTCGACGAATTCGCCGCGATCGCCGGCAGCGGCGCGCCGGCACCGGCGGCCGCGACGCTGGCGGCGACGACGCCGGTCGCGGTCGCCACCGCCGCAGCGGTCGCCCTCGACGTCTCCGCCCAGCTGCTCGCGATCGTCGCCGAACGCACCGGCTATCCGCAGGACATGCTCGCCTTCGATGCCGACCTCGAAGCCGACCTCGGCATCGACTCGATCAAGCGCGTCGAAATCCTCGGCGCGTTCCAGAAACTGCTGACGGCCGAGGCGGCGGCGCGCATGCAGACGGAGATGGAGCGCTTCACCAAGGCCAAGAGCCTGAGCGCGATCGTCGCCGCCTACGCCGAGCTGTCGGCCGGCACCGGCGCCGCAGCGCCGCTGGCCGCCGTGCCGGCGGACGACGCCGCTGTCGAAGCGCCGTCGACGACGATCCCGCGCTATCTGATCAAGTCGCAGGCCATGCCCCTGGCGGCCGGCAACGCCGAGCTGCAGGGTCTGGCCGTGGTGCTGGGCGGCCCCGAAGGCGTGCGCACCGCGCTGCAGACGATCCTCACCGCGCGCGGCCTGACGCCGGTCTTCATCGACGCCTTCGACGACAGCCTCGCCGCGGCGCTCGCCGGCGCGCAGGCCGAACACGGGCCGGCGCGCGCCGTGCTGCATCTGCACGGTCTGGTCGGCGAGGAAGCCGCCAGCGCCGCCGACTGGCAGCGGCTCGGCGCGCGCTGCGTCGGCAGCCTGTTCCTCGCCGCCAAGGCGCTGGAACCGCAGCTGGCGCAGATCCGCCTGATCGCCGCCACCCGCCTCGGCGGCACGCTGGGCCGCGACGCCTTCGGCAGCGGCGCGCCGATCGCCGGCGGCGTGACCGGCCTGACCAACTGCCTGCGCCACGAATATCCGGACGCGCAGATCCGCAGCGTCGATTTCGACGGCCAGAGCGACGACGAAATCGCCACCGAGCTGGTCGCCGAGCTGCTCGCCAACGACCCGCAGCCGGAAGCCGGCTGGATCGGCGGCGAGCGCTACGGCAGCGTCACCGTCGAACAGGCGGCGACCGAGCACGCCTTCGCGCCGAACCTGAAGCCGGAAGCCGGCTGGGTGCTGCTCGTCACCGGCGGCGCGCGCGGCATCACCGCCGAGATTCTCGAAGAGCTGGCCGTGCCGGGCCTGCGCTACGTGCTGCTCGGCCGCACCGCCGAGCCGGCCGCCGAAAGCCCCGCGACCGCGGCGCTGGCCGACGCCGCGGCGCTGCGCAAGGCGCTGCTCGAAGCGGCGATCGCGCGCGGCGAGAAGCCGAAGCCGGTCGAGATCGACCGCGCCGTTGCCGCCACCCTCGTCGAGCGCGAGATCCGCGCCAACCTCGCCCGCCTGCGCGCCCGCGGCGCCGAGGTCGAATACCTCGCCTGCGACGTGCGCCAGGCCGAGGCATTCGGCGCGGTGATCGACGAGGTCTACGCGCGCCATGGCCGCATCGACGCGGTGATCCACGGCGCCGGCGTGATCGAGGACAAGCTGCTCAAGGACAAGACGCCGGAATCGTTCGCGCGCGTGTTCGGCACCAAGCTCGATCCGGTGTTCGTGCTGCAGCACAAGCTCAAGGCCGACTCGCTGAAGTGGCTGTCGTTCTTCACCTCGGTCGCCGGCCGCTACGGCAACCGCGGCCAGAGCGACTACGCCGCCGCCAACGAGGCGCTGAACCGCATCGCCTGGTCGCTGTCGCGCGCCTGGCCGCAGACGCGCGTGTTCGCCGTCAACTGGGGACCGTGGGATGCCGGCATGGCCAGCGACGGCGTCAAGCGCGCGTTCCGCGACAAGGGCATGGAACCGATCCCGGTCGCCGCCGGCCGCCGCTTCTTCGCCGACGAGCTCGCCTACGGCACGCGCCAGGACGTCGAGATCGTCGCCGGCTACGGGCCGTGGCGCCTGTTCGGCCCGACGCCGGCCGGCACCGACGCGCCGACGCCGGCCGCCGCCGCCGGCGGCAGCGACTATCCGCTGATCCGCGACGCGCTGCGCATGGGCCCGGGCGGCAACATGACGCTCGACCACGTTTTCACGCTGGCCAGCGATCCGTACCTGATCGACCACTGCATGGACGGCAAGGCCGTGGTGCCGGCGGCCGGCGCGCTGGAGTACATGGCGCAGTTCGTCGGCGCGGCATGGCCGGGCTGGCACGTGGTCGGCATGCGCGACGTGCGGCAGATGAACGGCATCGTGCTCGAAGGCGGTTCGCGCGCCGTGCAGCTGCGCGCGCGCGCGTCCTCGCATTCCGACCTGCACGGCCAGACGGTGACGGTCGAGATCATCGACCCGCAGCGCAAGCTGCCGTTCTACCGCGCCACCGCCGTGCTGCTGCAGGAGCTGCCGGAAGCGACGCTGGCGCAGGCGCCGGTGCTACCGGGCGAAGGCATCGCCATCGAGGCCGCCGACGCCTATCGCGAGCATCTGTTCCACGGTCCGCGCTTCCGCCTGATCGAGCGCATCGACAAGCTGCACGGCGGCGGCATCGCCGTCGCCGTCAAACCCTCGCAGATCGAGGGCTTCGTCGGCGCCGCGGGCGGCCGCTGGGTGTTCGACATGGGCCTGATGGACGTGCCGCCGCAGCTGGCGTTCGTGTGGGCGCGCGTGCAGCAGGACAAGGGCGCGCTGCCGGCCGGTTTCGGCAGCGTGTCGCGCTACGGCCGCGAACCGCTGTCCGGCCCGCTGAAGCTGGTGATGCGCCTCAAACCCGCGCCGCACGAGCACGCGATCGCCTACGACGTCGACATCATCGACGCGCAGGGCCGCGTGCGCATCGCCATCGTCGACGGCACCAGCACGATGAGCGCCGGCCTCAACAAGCTCGCGCCGAACCATCGCGACTTCATCTCGGGACTGATCGCTTGAACGCGCCGATGCCAGCCTGGACCGCCGCCCGCCGGCCGCATGTAGCGAATGCCGGCGGGCCTGGAGCGCGCCCGTGAGCCACCAGCCGGTCGACATCGCCATCGTCGGGCTCGCCGGCGCCTACGCCGGCGCCAGCAATGCCCGCCGCTACTGGCAGAACATCCTCGACAAGGTCGATGCGGTCAGCGACGGCGGCCCGCGCTGGACCGGGCCGTACTTCGATCCCGACGCCAAGACCAACGACCGCATCTACACCACGCGCGGCGGCTTCCTGCACGACAGCATCGTCGTCGACCCGGTCGAGTTCGGCGTGCTGCCGAGCCTCGCCGAGGGCGGCGATCCCGATCACCTGATCGCGCTCAAGTACGCGCGCGACGCGCTCGCCGACGCCGGCTACGGCGCGCAGCGCAAGCCCTTCGATCCGCAGCGCGCCGGTGTCGTCATCGGCCGCGGCACCTACGGCAACCGCGGCATGGCCAGCGTGCTGGCGCGCGGCCTGTTCGCCGATCAGGCGATCGCGCTCGCGCGCGGCCTGCGTCCGGACCTGTCGGAAGCCGAGCTGCGCGAGCTGCACGATCACTTCCGCAAGCAGCTGCCGGTCTACAACGCCGACATGGTCGGCGTGCTGACGCCGAACGTGATCGCCGGCCTGATCGCCAACCGCCTCAACATGATGGGGCCGAACTTCATCGTCGACGCCGCCTGCTCGTCGAGCCTGATCGCGCTCGACGCCGCGGTCCGCGAGCTCGTCACCGGCCGCTGCGACCTGATGATCACCGGCGGCGTGCATTCGCAGACGCCGCCGCAGCTGTACATCCAGTTCTGCCAGATCCAGGCGCTGTCGCACGGCGACATCCGGCCGTTCCAGAAGGGCGCCAACGGCATCCTGCTCGGCGAGGGCGTCGGCATGCTGGTGCTCAAGCGCCTCGCCGACGCCGAGGCCGCGGGCGATCGCATCTACGCCGTCATCAAGGGCGTCGGCACTTCGTCCGACGGCCGCGCCAAGGGCCTGCTCTCGCCGCGCCTCGAAGGTCAGGTGCTGGCGCTGCAGCGCGCCTACGAAAGCTCGGGCATCGACCCGCTGACGATCGACCTGATCGAGGCGCACGGCACCGGCACCGAGATCGGCGACCGCACCGAGATCGAGACCATGCGCCATATCTATGGCGCGCGCGGCCGCGGTGCGCAGATCGCGGTCGGCTCGGTGAAGTCGATGATCGCGCACTGCCTGCCGGCATCCGGCAGCGCTTCGCTGATCAAGACCGCGCTGGCCCTGCACCACAAGGTGCTGCCGCCGATGATCTGCGCGGAGCCCGATCCGAACCTGCATCTCGACGAGACGCCGTTCTACATCAACAACGAGGCGCGGCCCTGGGTGCATGGCGCCGCGCATCCGCGCCGCGCCGCCGCCAATGCCTTCGGCTTCGGCGGCATCAACGCGCACGTGATCCTCGAAGAGCATCGCGAACGCCGCCGCACCCAGGTCGGCGTGCTGCACCGGCCGACGCCGTCGGAGCTGGTCACGCTCGGCGGCGACACGGTGCCGGCGCTGCTCACCAAGATCGAGCAGACACTGCTGCACCTGCGCGCACCGCGGGCAGCGACGCTCGGCGAAGTCGCGCGCGCCAGCGCCAGCCTCGCGCGCGGCTCGCATCGCCTGGCGATCGTCGCCGACAGCGAAGCCGATCTCGTCAAGAAGCTCGAGCAGGCACAGGAGAAGCTGCAGCGCGCCGACGCCAAGCCGTACAAGACCCGCGGCGGCGTGTTCTACGGCCGCGGCGACGCGCCGGGCAAGCTCTGCTTCCTCTACCCCGGCGAAGGCGCGCAGTACCCGAACATGCTCGCCGATCTCGCGCTGCACTTCCCGCAGGTGCGCGAGGCCTTCGACTTCATGGAGTCGACCGGGCTCGCCAGCGGCATGCCGGCGCGCGCGCCGATCATGTTCCCGGCGCCGACCGGCCTCGACGACGAAGCCCGCAAGGCGCTCGAAGAACGCCTCTACGGCATGGACGTCGCCGCCGAGAGCGTGTTCTCGGCCGCGCTCGGCCTGCAGGCCCTGCTCGACGCCATGGACTTCGCGCCGGACGCGATGCTCGGCCACAGCACCGGCGAAAACACCGCGCTGACCGTCAGCGGCGTGCGCCGCACCGAGCGCCGCGAGGAAATCGCCGAATCGATTCGCACGCTCAACGATCTGTCGCGCCGTCTCGAAGCCGAAGGCCGCATCGCCGAGGGCACGCTGCTGACGCTCGGCGCGCTGAAGGCGCCGCTGCGCGAAGCGCTGCTCAAAGACCCCGGCGAGATGATCGTGGCGATGGACAACTGCCCGAACCAGCTGGTGCTGTTCGGGCCGCCCGCCGCCGCCGAGGCGCTGCGCGAAAAGCTGTCCGCCGAAGGCGTCATCTGCGTGGCGCTGCCGTTCGGCCGCGCCTATCACACGCCGCTGTTCAAGCCGTTCGCCGACGCGCTGCGCGAGTACTTCAAGTCGCTGGACTTCGGTCCCGGCCGCTGCACGCTGTACAGCGCGCGCGCGGTCGGCCGCTTCCCGGCCGAGGGCGACGCGATCCGCGAGCTCGCCGCCCAGCAGTGGGAAAACCCGGTGCGCTTCACCGAGACCCTGCAGCGGCTCTACGAGGACGGCTATCGCGTGTTCGTCGAGGTCGGCCCGAGCGGCAACCTGACCTCGTTCGTGTCCGACACGCTGCGCGCGCACGATGACGTCGTCGCGGTCGCCAGCAACAGCCGCCGCCGTCACGGCGTCACGCAGCTGCATCACGCGCTGGCGCAGCTCTACGCCGCCGGCGTCGCCTTCGAACCGGCGGCGCTGTACGCGCATCGCGACATCGACACGCTCGACCTGATGGCGGCGCCGCGCGCCGCCGGCCGCCGCGGCATCACGATCTCGCTGCAGATGCCGGAACTGAGCCTGCCGGCCGACTGGGCGCCGCTGCGGCGCCAGCCGCAGGCCGCGCCGGCCGCCATCGAGGCCGATCCGGCGCACCCGAAAGTCGTGCCGCTGAAGCGCCCGGAAGCGGCGCCGGCCGTCGCGGTCGCCGAAGCCGCCGCCGATCCGCGCAGCGAGCTGCTGCGCACCCATTTCTCGCTGATGCAGGACTTCCTCGACAGCCAGTCGCGGGTGCTGGCGGCGATGACCGGCACCGCGCCGCTGCCGCCGCTGACGATGCCCGGTCTGCCGGCGGCGCCGGCGGCGACCGCCGCCGCAGCCCCGGCCAGCGCGCCGCGGCGTCTGCCGATGCTCGGCCGCATCGTCGAGCAGAGTGCGCAGAAGCTGGTCTGCGAACGCACGCTCGACCATCACCACGACCTGTTCCTGCAGGATCATGCGATCGGCGGCACGCCGAGCCGGCGCGACGCCGGCCTGCTGCCGCTGACCGTGGTGCCGTTCACCTTCAGCATGGAGATGCTGGCCGAGGCGGCGGTGCAGCTGCTCGGCCGCGACGAGCTGGTCGTCACCGGCTTCGAGGAATCGCGCGGCAGCCGCTGGCTGGCGCTCGACGGCGAAGTGCTCGACGTGCGCCTGGTCGTCGAGCGCGAGGCCGCGCGCGACGGCCACGAGCGTGTCGCCGGCCGCATCTTTGCCCTCGGCAAGGCCGGCGGCCCGCCGGGCGGCACGCTGGTGTTCGAAACCACCGTGCTGCTCGCCACGCACTATCCGCCGCCGCCGCCGATGCGGCCCTGGGCTTCGGCCGACGCCCACCCGGCGCGCGCCAATCCGGACGGCGAGATCTACAGCCGCGGCATGTTCCACGGTCCGCGCCTGCAGGGCGTCAAGCACATCGCACGCTGGGGCGAACGCTCGATCGAGGCCGACGTCGAGGCGATCGCCACGCACGACTACTTCGACTTCACGACGGCGCCGCGCTTCGAGTACGACGCCGCGATCCTCGACGCGGTCGGTGCCCTCGCCGCGTACTGGGTCACCGAGAAGTTCGCCTGGGGCTACAACTGCTTCCCGTTCCGCCTCGGCCGCCTCGCGCTGTACGCGCCGCCGCCGGCGGCCGGCACGCGGGTGCGCTGCCGCGGCGACGTGCGCCTGGTCGGCGACACGATGGTCGCCGCCGACTTCGACGTCGCCGACGCGCAGGGCCGCGTGCTGATGCGCGCCGACGACTGGGAAGACCGCAAGTTCCCGACGCCGCAGCGCTTCCTGCATTACCGTCTCGACCCGCCGGCGCGCATGCTGTCCGCGCCGCTGCTCGAAGGCCTGTTGCCGCCGGGCGTCGTCGCGCGCCGCCTCGAACCGTTCGACGAGGGCTTCCTCGACCAGGGCTTCGCGATCTGGAAACGCGTGCTCGCGCACATGGTGCTCGACGCCGCCGAGCTGAAGACCTTCTACGCGCTGCCGGCCGGCGGCCCGCGCCGCGAGGAATGGCTGATGGGCCGCGTCGCCGCCAAGGACGCCGCCCGCCAGTGGCTAGCCGCGCAGCCGCTGGCGCTCGCCGCCGCCGACGTGCACGTCGCCAGCGACGCGGCCGGCGCGCCGCAGCTGCGCATCGGCGCGCTCGCCGGCGCGGCGCCGGCGGTATCGATCAGCCACAGCCGCCGCTGGGGCGTCGCCGCCGTCGCGCCGCCCGGCGTGCGCCTCGGCATCGACTACCAGCGCCTCGACGGCATCGACCTCGAAGCCGTCGCGCGCGGCGCGCTGAACGCCGCCGAGCAGACCCTGATCGCGACCCAGAGCGGGCCGGCGCGGGCGCGCGCAATCGCCGCCTTGTGGAGCGCCAAGGAAGCCGCCGCCAAGGCGTCCGGCCTCGGCCTGCAGGGCCGCCCGCAGGACTGGCACGTGATTCGCTACGCCGGGGACATGACGATCGCCGGCGCCGACGTCGAACACGGCGGCCAGCGTTACGCCGTCATGATCCACTTCATCGAAGAGCGCGAAGTGTTCGCGCTCTGCCTCGCCTGAACCTCATTACCAAACCGTCCGCATCCAGTTTGCAGGAACCGACATGAACGCCGCACTTCCCCGCAAGACCAAGACCCTGTTCATCGGCCTCGACGGCTGCACCTTCACCGTGCTCGACGAGATGACGAAGGATCTGCCCGGCGTCGGCGTGACGATGCCGTTCATGAGGAAGGTCCTCGACAACGGCGTGCGCGCCAAGCTGCGCTCGACGCCGAACCCGCTGACGCCGCCGGCCTGGACCTCGCTGATGACCGGCAAGGGTCCCGGCGCGCACGGCGTGTTCGACTTCATCCGCGCCGAGGACAAGGGCGGCGAGGTCTACTGGACGCTGTACGACTCGCGCGACGTCGACAGCGAGATGATCTGGTCGATGCTCAGCCGCAAGAAGATGAGCTGCGCGGCGCTGAACTTCCCGCTGACCGCGCCGCCGCCGAAGAACATCAACGGCGCCGTGATCCCCGGCTTCACGCCGGCCAAGCACCTGCGGCGCAACACGCATCCGCGCGAGCTGTTCGAGCGCCTGAAGAGCGACGTCGAGGGCTTCGATCCGAAGGAGCTGGCCTGGGACTTCGAGAACGAGCAGCAGGCGATGGACTCGCTGTCGCCGGAGGAGACGCACAAGTGGGTGCGCTACCACCTGCCGCGCGAGGAGCAGTGGTTCCGCATCGCCGAGTACGTGCTGCGCGAGGACGCGCCGGACCTGATGGCGGTGATGTTCGACGGCACCGACAAGATCCAGCACCAGGCCTGGCCGTGGCTGGACCCCGAGCTGCTGAAGGCCGAGCCGAGCGCGCATGACCAGCAGATGCGCGAGGTCGTGCTCGAGTACTTCCGCAACCTCGACCGCTACATCGAGACCCTGGTGACGCTGGCCGGTCCGGACGCGCAGGTGTTCTTCGCCTCCGATCACGGCTTCACGGCGTCCACCGAAGTGCTGCGCATCAACGCCTATCTCGAAGAGCTGGGCTATCTGAAGTGGGCGCAGTCCGACGGCTCGGAGATGGCGCTGCGCCGCGAGGCCGCCAACTTCGCGAATCTCGACTGGAGCGGCACCACGGCCTACTGCCGCACGCCGTCGTCGAACGGCATCCACATCCGCGTTGCCGAGAAGCCGGGCGACCACGGCGTGCCGCCCGAGCAGTACGAGGCCTTCCGCGAGAAGCTGATCGCCGACCTCAAGAAGCTGCGCAACGAATTCGGCGAGCCGGTCGTCGTCGACGTGCTCAAGCGCGACGAATGGTTCCCGGGCCCGCACATGGAACGCGCCTGCGATCTGACGCTGGTGCTGCGCGACAACGGCTTCGTGTCGATCCGCAACCTGAAACCGGTCGTCGTGCAGCGCCCGCACGCCGCCGGCACGCACCACCCGGACGGCATCTTCGTCGCCTACGGCAAGGGCATCGCCAAGGCCGGCATGGTCGAGCGCCGCCAGATCGTCGACGTCACTTCGACGCTGCTCTACAGCCTCGGCACCTCGATCCCGTCCGATCTCGAAGGCGAAGTGCCGGCCTCGTTCTTCACGCCCGAATGGTGGGCCGAGCATCCGGTCAAGAAGGGCGCCAAGACGCGCCTGGAGCGCGAGGGCGAGAAGACCGACGACCTCGACGCCGGCGAGAAGCAGAAGATGATCGAGCAGCTGCAGATGCTCGGCTACATGGAATGAGCAGGGCGGCATGACACGGGTCCGTCCGGAGCGCGCGCGGAGGAACGCGCGATCCGGACGGCGGACGCGAACCTCAGGGGCGAGCCCGCGGCCACGACCGCGGCGCCGCCCGACAACAGCAGATCGGGGACGCATGAACGGACTGACGGCGGAAGCCATCGCGGAACTCAAGGAACGAGGCCTGATCGCGAGCCCCACGGGGCACCTGATCGGCGGGCTGGTCTACGAACGGCCGGCCTACGTGTACACGCACCGGCTGAAGAGCTGCACGGTCGGCGCGTTCACGTACTTCAATACCGCCGGCGTGACCAGCGCCTATCGCACGCACTTCGGCCGCTTCGTGCAGATCGCCGAATCGGTGATCGTCGGCGCGCCGGAGCACCCGCTCGACTGGTTCAGCTCGCACCCGTTCGCGTTCACGCGGCCGCAGTACATGCCGAACCTCTACCAGCTGCCGGACTTCGCCCGGCTGGCGCCGGACGACAGCAACGAGCCTTCGTACGTCGACAGCGTGCCGAGCGAGACTTACATCGGCCACGAAGCGTATCTGTGCGCCGGCACCGTGGTCCGCCGCGGCCTCACGGTCGGCGCCGGTGCCGTGGTCGGCGCCGGCAGCGTCGTGACGCGCGACGTGCCGCCGTTCGCGATCGTCGCCGGCAGCCCGGCGCGCGTGATCCGCATGCGCTTCGCCGAGCGCACCGTCGAGCGCCTCCTCAAGCTGCAGTGGTGGCGCTACGATCTGGCGCCGTACAAGCGCGACATCGACTTCGCGAAGGTCGAGGCGGCGCTCGACTTCCTCGAAGAACGCGCCGCCGACGGCCGCCTGCCGGAACTGCGCCCCGACACCTATCGCGTCGAGCGCCGCGGCAGCGGCTTTCGCATCGAACAACTTTCCGAACCTCTGTACTTCAAAGACCGACTAGACCCCCATGGCCACCAGCGACGAGATCCTGAGCAAGCTGATCACCACTCTCCAAGACTTCACGCAGGACTGGGATAACGAGTTCGAGGGCGAATACGGCCGCGACACCAAGCTGCTCGGCGACCTCGGCTTCGAATCGATCGACATCATCCAGTTCATCGTCGCGATCGAGGAGGACCTCGGCCTGTTCAAGACGCCGTTCGACAAGCTGCTGATGAAGGACGGCCGTTACGTCGACGACCTCGCCCTCGGCCAGCTCGCCGACTTTCTCGTCGCCTACGTCAAATAGGCCCGAGCCGATGCCCAGCGCGACGATCAACGGCGCCGAGATCGCCTGGCAGCAGATGGGCGAAGGCCCCGACCTCGTGCTCGTGCACGGGCTCGCGACCAATCGCGCGTTCTGGTACGGCGGCGTCGCCAGCGGCCTGCGCGACCGCTTCCGCGTCACGCTGTTCGATCTGCCGGGCCACGGCTACAGCGCGATGCCGCCGCGCGGCTATTCGGCGGCGGCGCTCGGCCACGGCATCGTCGAACTGATGGATCAGGCCGGCATCGAGCGCGCGGCGCTGGTCGGCCACAGCTTCGGCGGCGCCTGCGCGCTGGAAGCCGCGGTCGCGGCACCGCGGCGCTTCAGCCATCTCGGTCTGCTCGATACGCGCGTCAACCGCCTGCAGCCGGAAATGCGCCTGCACGACGTCACCGAGCTGTCGGCGTTCGAGCGCGAAGTCGCGGCACGCAGCAGCGAGGCTTTCGGCTACGACTGGGAAAGCGAAACCCAGGTCGGTCTGCGCTTCCTCGAAGCGGCGGCGCGCCTGCGCGCGGCCGGCACCGTCAACGACGCGCGCGACGAATTCACGCCGTTCGGCGAGGGCCGCGGCGCGCAGCGCGCCGCGCAGCAGTGGCTGCGCCTGCTCGACGGCACCGACGCGCCCGACGAGTTCAACCTGCCGGGCGCGAGCCGCGAGGCGATCGCCGCGCTGCCGATGCCGGTCCTGCTGATGTACGCACAGCATTCGCGCTGCGAAATCTCCGGCCGCCAGCTCGCGCAGCTGCTGCCGCAGGCGCGCTATGTCGGCGTCGCCAATGCCGGACACTTCTTCCCGGTCAGCCAGGCGCGCCGCGTGATCGACGAGCTGACGGCCTTTCTCGAACCGCAGCGCGCGGTTGCCTGAGCCTGCGCCCGGACACCCGAATGCCGCAATCGACCGCCGCCGTCCGGCCCCGCCGGAAGCCGCTGCCCGCGCGCACGCCGGAGCACCGCCGATGAGCGACGTCGCCGAGCGCCCCCGCGTGCACGTGTTCTTTCCGTACGCCACCGAAGTCGGCGGCTCGGAAATGCGCGCGCTCGAAATCACCCGGCAGCTGCGCGAGCTGTGCGGCGCCGACGCGCAGCTGTGGGCGACCTCGTCGCGCTCGCGCGCCGCGTTCCGTCGCCGGCACGGCATCCGCCTGTTCCTGCCCTGGCACCTGCGGCTCGGCGGCAGCTTCGTCTTCGTCGGCACGTTCTGGAAGCCGGGCCGGCTGCTGCGCCTGACGCGCCCGCAACAGCTGACGGTGATCGTCAACACCATGGAGCCGGGGCGCTTCGCGAACTTCCTGCCGCTGTACCGGCGCATCTGCCCGGCGGTGCGCTTCGTCTACACCTGCGAGCTGCAGCGGCGCACGCACGGCGTCGACGGCGACATCCATCTGTCGCCGATCGACCTGCAGCGTTTCGCGCCCGAGCCGGCGCGGCCGGCGGCGGTCGCCGGACGCCTGCGCGTCGGGCGCTGCAGCCGCGACGCGCTCGACAAGCACCACGCCCTCTACGATCCCGAGCTTTATGCGCAGCTGTCGCGCGAGGGCATGGAGTTCGACCTGCTCGGCGCGCGCAGCCTGGCGCCGCTGCTCGATCCGCATCCGGCGATCCGCCTGCGCCCGGAAGGAGAGCTCGAGGTCGCCAGCTTCCTGCGCGGGCTCGACGTGTTCTTCTACCGCACCGGCACCTTCTACGACCCCGCCGCGCGTGTGGTCTGGGAGGCGATGGCCTGCGGCCTGCCGGTGGTCTGCCACCGCTTCGCCGGCCACGCCGACCACATCGTGCACGGGCAGACCGGTTTCGTGTTCGACGAACAGCGCGAGGCGATCGAGATTCTGCGCCGCCTGCGCGACGACCCCGCGCTGCGCGAGCGCATCGGCCGCAACGCGCGGCGCGCGATCGAGGCGCGCTTCGCGCCCGAGCGGCTGCGCAACATGCTGGCGACCTATTACGCGGCGCCGGCCGCGCCCGAGCCTGGCGCCGCATCGCCGCCAGCGGCGCGCGGCGTGTGGCCGCAGCAGGAAAAAGAAAAGACAAGGAGCGTACGACCATGAAGTCACTCGGCGGGATTCGCGTGCTGCGCATCGGCGACAGCCTCGGCGCGGCCTACTGCACCAAGCTGCTCGCCGGCTTCGGCGCCGAGGTGCGCAGCGTGGCGCCGGCCGATGCGGCGACGCCCGACTACAGCGCCGAGGAAATGGCCTGGTACGAGGTCGAGCGCGGGCGCCTGCCGTTCGACTGGTCGGCGGCCGACGCGGCGCAGGCCTGGGCGCGCCGGCTGGATGAGACCGACGTGCTGATCGACGCGCGCGCGGCCGCGTACGCCGGCCCCTGCCCGTCCGCGGCCGAGGCTCTTGCCGCCAGCCATCCGCGCCTGATCGTCTGCCGGATTACACCGTTCGGCCTCGACGGGCCGTACCGCGACCACGCCGCCGCGGACATCACGCTGTACGCGATGAGCGGCCTGATGACGAGCACCGGCGACGGCACGCGCGAGCCGCTCAACGCGCAGCCGAAGATCGCCCAGGTCACCGCCGGACTCTATGCCTACATCGCCAGCGTGATGGCGCTGCTGCGCCGCGAGCGCGACGGCCTCGGCGACTTCATCGACCTGTCGATCCGCGAAGCGGCGATGGAGAACTACGAGAACGCGATCGCCGAGCACCTGCACGCCGGCAACATCCCGCGCCGCAACGGCGACGAGCACAACATGGTGCCGTGGCGCACCTACCGCTGCGCCGACGGCGAGGCGGCGATCATCGGCGGGCCGATCCGCAACTGGAGCAAGGCCGCCGCGCTGTTCGGCAACGCCGAGATCGAGCGCTACGCGCGCATGGACCAGCGCATCAAGGAGCGCAAGCAGTTCGAGGCGCTGCTGCGGCCCTGGCTCGAAGCGCACGACAAGCGCGAGATCTTCCTCGCCGGCCAGCGCTGCGGCCTGGCCTGGTCGTATCTGGCGACGATGCTCGACGCGCTGCAGGACCCGCAGAACGTGGCGCGGCAGTTCTTCGTCGACGCGACGCTGCCGGACGGCCGCGCCTGCCGCGTGCCCGGCGCGCCGTTCCGCGGCTCCGCCACGCGCTGGCGCGACGACGGCGACGCGGCGCCCCGCGCCGCGGCCGCCGCGGCCGCCAACGGCGAGCGGGTCGACGCGCCACTCGCCGGCCTGCGCGTGCTCGACTTCACGCACGACTGGGCCGGCCCGCACGCGGCGCGCGTGCTCGCCGACTACGGCGCCGAAGTCATCAAGGTCGAATACCCGAAGCGCCTCGACGGCATGCGCGGCGGCTATCCGGCCAAGGTCAACGACTTCGCGCGCTTCTGGCAGCTGCATCGCAACAAGCGCTCGCTGACGCTCGATCTGGAGCGTCCGGACCATCTGGCGTTCTGCCAGCGCCTCGCCGCCGACAGCGATCTGGTTCTCGAGAACTCGCGGCCGGGCGTGATGGACAAGCTCGGCCTCGGCTACGAGGCGCTGCGCGCGATCAACCCGCGGATCGTCATGGTCTCGATGTCGGCCTTCGGCGCCGACGGCCCGTACGCGCGCTTCGCCGGCTACGGCGGCACCATCGAGGCGATCAGCGGCCTGCAGGCACTGACCGGCTACGACGCGTCCGGTCCGGCGTTCCGCGTGCGCGAGATGGACGTACTCAACGGCATCTTCGGCAGCTGCGCGGCGCTGACCGCGCTGCTGCACCGCGCACGCGGCGGCAGCGGCCAGTGGATCGACCTGTCGGAAACCGAAACCTGCTGCTGGACGGTCGGCGAGTTCTTCGCGCAGGCCTCGGCCAGCGGCCGCGAGCCGCCGGTGCTCGGCAACCGCCACGCACGCCACGCGCCGCAGGGCTGCTACCCGGCCGCCGGCAGCGACCGCTGGCTGACGCTGAGCATCGCCGACGACGCGCAGTGGCGGCGCCTCGCGCTCATCGTCGGCGGCCCGGCGCTCGCCGAGGACCCGCGCTACGCCAGCGTCGCCCTGCGCCGCGCCGCGCACGACGAGATCGACGCGCGCATCACCGCGTGGACGCGCGAGCACGAAGCCGACGAGGCGATGCGGCGCCTGCAAGGGGCCGGCATCGCCGCCGGCCTGGTCTGCAACGCGCGCGACCTCGCCGTCGATCCGCAGCTCGCGGCGCGGCAGTGGTTCCAGAGCGTCGACGGCGTGCGCCTGCCCGGCTTCCCGTTCCGCATGCGCCGCGGCGGCGGCGTGCTGCGCTGGCGCGGCCCGGATCTCGGCCGCGACAACGCGTACTTCGCCGCCTACGGCGATCTCGCGCTCGGCGACGCGCTGGCGCCCGGCAAGCTCGGCACCGCGTTCGAATAGGCGCGTCGCGTCCGCAGCGCGGACGGGACGGCGGTCTATGCAAATAACATTCGCCGCCCGCTGCGCCGCGACGCGCGGCGGGCGGCTATTGTCGGCGCCGTCATGTCCAGGGATCGCGACGCCATGCCACTGCCTGCCGAGTCACCGCCGCCGTGCCCGCCGCCGCGCGCACGCCGCTCGCTGTCGGTGATGATCATCTGCTGCAACGAGGCCGACCGCATCCGCGCCTGCCTCGAGTCGGTCGCCGGCTGGGCCGACGAGATCGTCGTCTTCGACAGCGGCAGCCGCGACGGCACCGTCGACATCGTCCGCCGCTACACCGACCAGGTCTACGTCACCGACTGGCCGGGCTACGGCCCGCAGCGCAACCGCGCCCTGCAGCAGTGCCGCGGCGACTGGGTGTTCTCGCTCGACGCCGACGAGCGCGTGACGCCGGCGCTGCGCGCCGAGATCGATCGCGCGCTCGCCGATCCGCAGCTGCCGTACACGATGCTGAAGATGCCGTGGCGCACCTGGTTCTTCGGTGCGCCGCTGCGTTTCGGCCGCTATACCTCGCCGCAGGGCAAGCTGTTCCGGCGCGAGGGCGCGCGCTACCGCGACCACCAGGTGCACGAGTCGCTGCTGATGCCGAGCCGCGTCGACGGCATCCTCAAATCGCCGCTCGATCACCACAGCTGGCGCGACTACCGGCACGCGCAGGAAAAGCACCTGCAGTACGCCTGCCTGCTCGCCGCCCAGAAGCACGCCGCCGGCCAGCGCGGCAGCATGGGCATGGCGACCTTGCGCTTCTTCACCGACTTCCTGCAGCAGTACGTGCTGCGCCTGTGCCTGCTCGACGGCTGGCGCGGCTTCCTGATCTCGGTGATCCTCGCCCAGTACGCGTTCCACAAGTACGCCGCGCTGTACACGCTGCAGGACCGCGCGCCGCGGCGTCTGACGGCAGGCGCGGCCTCGCTGCCGGGCGACTGATGCGCAGCGCCGGCGGCCGCGCGCCGCGCGTCGGCGTCGTCGATCTCGTCAACGTCGAGCTGCCGTTCGTTCTGGCGCTCGCCGGACGCCTGCGCGGCCGCGTTGAGTTCGCGTTCCTGCAGACGCGCACCGACACGCATGCGCTGCTGCGCGCGCACGGCGCGAGCTGGCACACCCCGGCCGGTACCGCACCGGCCTTGGACTGGAGCGACGACGAACTCCTCGAAGCCTGCGGCGCCCACGAGCGGCAATGGGCGAAATCGCTGCCGGCGCTGCTGGCCACCGCGCGCCCGCTGGCGGCGCAGCTGCAGGACTTCCTGATCCGGCAGCGGATCGACGCCGTGCTGATCTGGAACGGCGCCCCGCTGGCGCGCGCGCTCGCCGCGCATGCCGCTGCCCGGCTCGGCCTGCGGCGCCTGTACTGCGAGAACGGCTACCTGCCCGGCACCATGCAGCTCGATGCCGGCGGCGTGAACGGCGGCAGCTCGCACGCCGCGGCGATCGCCGCCGGCGCCTACCGCGGCTGCGCCTACGATGCCGAAGCGCTCGACGACGCGCTGGCGCGGCTGCGCAGCGGCGCGGCGCTCGCCGGTGCCGTGCCGCTGCGCGATCCGGTCGCGCCGCTCGCGCAGCGCCTGCGCCGCGAGGCGGCGCGGCTGTTCACCGCGCGGGCCTGGCGCTGGCTGTCGGCCGGCGGCGGCGGGCGCATCCATGACCGGCTGCCGGCGGACACCGGCCGTTACGCGCTGCTGCCGCTACAGGTCGTGCGTGATTCGCAGTTGAGCGTGCACTCACCGCTGTTCGGCGCCGATCTGGCGCGCTGCGTCGCCGCAACCGACGTCGCGCTGCGCCGTGCGCGGCCGGAGCTGCGGCTGGTCGTCAAGCTGCACCCGAAGGAGCGCCTCCACGAGAATCGCATCTGGCGCCGGCTCGCCGCGCGCTTCCCCGATGCGATCTTCGTGCGCCGCCAGCCGATCCGCGAACTGCTCGACGGCTGCGAGCTGGTGGTGACGATCAACTCCACGGTCGGCGTCGAGGCGCTGGCCTTCGGCAAGCCGGTGGTCGCGTTCGGCCGCAACTTCTACACCGTACCGGCGCTGGTGCATCCGGTGGCGGAGCTCGCCGAACTTGAGCCGGCGCTGCGCGCCTGCGCCCGGCCGGCGCACGACGCGCGGGACATTCGCGACTTCCTCGGCTATCTGCACCAGCATCTGCTGGTACGCGGCAGCTATCTCGATTTGTCCCCGCGCAGCCTCGACGCAATCGGCGCGCGACTGCTCGAACTGCTGGACCGGCCCGCCGCGGGAGCCCCGGACGGAAACGGCCCGCGCGCATGAGACGGGCCGCAGATCCTGCGGCAGCCCGGGCGCTCAGCGCGGCGCCAAGGTCTGCGTCAGCGGCGCCGGGTCGGCGACGCGCGTGCCGCGGGTCGGCGCGACCGCGAGGCCATGCGCGGTGACGTCGTCGATCTGGTCCTGGAAGCGTGCGACCAGTCCGCTGCTGTCAGTCTGCGCCCAGGCGATCATCTGCCGGCCGAGCACGTCGGGCGAACCCGGCGTCAGCTTGTCCTGCCACCAGTATTCGAACACGGCGCGATCGGCCGTCAGGTGCACGATGCCGTAGCCGTGGTCGACCCATTCGAGGAACTGGATGTTCTTGTTCAGCGCGATCAGCGCCAGTTCGAGCAGGCGCGTGCCGGCGACCGTCGCCGCCGAGCCGGGTTCGAGCTGGAGGGCGTTGGCGAGCAGCTCGTCGCCGCCGCCGCGGCCCATCGAACTCGGCGCGAACTCGACGCCGACCGAGGCCTCGCGCAGGTTCAGCGGCCCGAGGTTGCCGGTGGTCGCGCGGCCGAAGCCGGCGAGCACGTTGGCCGCCGTCGAGCCCGGGCGCGGGTTCGGCACCGGCAGGCCGGAGACGTAGGCGCCGAGCAGGGCGGTACTCTCGATCAGGTCCGAGGCGAGATTGCCATGCGCGTCGCCGGACACGACGATGTTGTTGCGCACGCGCGAGCCGGCGCCGTGGTCGCCGCGCAGGTTCTGCAGCAACGCGGCGCGTTCCTCGGGATAGTCGCTCCAGCGGCTGATGCCGATCTTCGGCAGCGGCGGCAGGCCTTCGACCAGATCCGGCACGTCGGCCGGCGCCAGCCAGGTCTGGTTGTTGACCAGACGCCAGGTGACGCCGGCCTCGGCCGAGGCGCGCATCGACTGCGTCAGCCACTCGAACTGCGTGCGCCCCATCAGGCTGTTGCCGGACGGCAGGTGCGAAGCGTCCATGGTCAGACCGTGGCCGGGCAGGCCGATCTGCGTGTCGACGCCGAACACGTCGAGCAGCGGCCCGTACGGCAGGCGCCGCCA
Source organism: Solimonas variicoloris DSM 15731 (assembly GCF_000382285.1). Taxonomy (GTDB): domain Bacteria; phylum Pseudomonadota; class Gammaproteobacteria; order Nevskiales; family Nevskiaceae; genus Solimonas; species Solimonas variicoloris. The sequence goes on from NZ_KB907930.1 coordinate 106,180, forward strand.
GACCCGCTGACTGTCCTCGGGCGCCGGATACGAGCCGTCGTCGACGAGGATGAATTCGCCGGAGCCGTCGGCTTTGACCGGCCGCGACGGCGTCCACTCCCAGAACACCTGCGTGGTCTGCGCCAGCGTGGTCGTGCTCTGCTCGCCGTCGAACGGCGTCGCCAGCTCGTTGCCGTAGTCCTCATCGAGATCGTGGTTGTCCCAGACGATGAACCACGGATGCTGCTGGTGCGCGCGCAGATTGTTGGGGTCCGAGCGCCATAGCGCGTAGCGGCGGCGCAGCTCGCCGATGTTCAGCCAGTCGCGGTAGTCCGGCAGCGCGGTGTCCTTGGCGTCCTTGCGCGCGCGCACTTCCTCGTCCTGATCGACGAAGTCGTAGATGTAATCGCCGCAGTGGATCACCAGATCGAGGTCGTTGCGGTCGGCGAGATGGCCGAGGCCGCTCCACCAGCTCGACCAGTAGCTGGAGCACGACAGCACGGCGATGCGCAGCGAATCGACCGCGCTGTCCGGCGCGGTGCGCGTGCGGCCGGTGATCGAGGTCCGGCCGAAGGCGTGAAAGCGATAGTAGTAGCTGCTCGCCGGCGCCAGCTGGGTGACGTCGACCTTCACCGTCCAGTCGCGTGCCGCGTTCGTGCGCTGCGTGCCGGAACGCAGCACGCGCGCGAAGTCCGGCGTCTCCGACACCTCCCAGCGCACCGCGATCTCGTCGGCCGACGGCGTGGTCTCGGTGATGCGCGTCCAGATGATGACGCGGTCGCGCAGCGGATCGCCGCTGGCGACGCCGTGCGCGAACGGCAGCGGCAGCGCCAGCGGATAGTCGAAGCCGGCGCTCTCGTCGAGGTTGCCGGACGCCGGCGTGGCGTCGCTGCCGCCGCAGGCCTGCAGCCCGCCGATCAGCGGTGCGGCACCGAGCGCCGCGGCGCCCTTGAGGAAATGACGACGGTCGAGCGGCGGGGCCATGCGAAGAGTCCGAGAGCGGTTGGGCGCGGCCCGGAGCGCACGCCGCAACACGCCGCCCGCCCCCGTAGGCCGCCTGCGCCGCAGTGTACGGGCGCCGGCCGACAGGCTCGTGACGGCGCGCCGGACCCAGCGATTTTTACTACCGGGGCCCGGACCGGCGGCGGCTTCTCACCGCCGTTTTCTTCTACGCCGGATTCTTCTGCGCCGGATTCTTCGAGCCGGATTTTTCTAGGCCGGATTCTGCGAAGACGGATTTTCTTCTGGCCCGTAGCCGCAGGCGCGCGCACTGGCGACGACCTCGGCGGCGAAGGCGACGCCGTCGCCGCGCCACGGCAGCGGCCCGTCGAGACGGGCGCCGGCATCGTCCGGCACCAGGTCTTCGAGCAGCTCGGCGTCGAGCCCGTAGGGCGCGGCCGGCGGGCCGTAGCCGTGGAAGGTCCAGGCCTGCGGCTGCAGGCCGGCGATCGTCAGCGCGTCGCCGGCCACGCCGGCGTGGCGGGCGATCGCTGCCAGCGTCGCCAGACGCTCGCCGCGCAAATCCTCGTCGCGCACGCGCAGCAGGCGCTCGCCGTAGACGGGCGCCAGCACGCGCTCGACATTGCCGTTGACGCGCAGCCAGGCGAGCTGCGGGTCGATCGGCGCCAGATCGCGGCTGTGGTCGCGGTAATCGGCGGCGACGAACAGGCGGTCGGCGAGCCAGGTGGCGAACAGCGCGCCGTGGCTCCACGGATGGCGCACGAGCTGGATCGCGGCGGCCTGCGGGAAGGCGCGGCACAGGCGATCGAGGTCGAGCGGCCGCAGCGCCGACAAGGTTTCGGTGACGACCAGACGGCGCGGCGCGGCGCACGCGGCCAGATGCTCCAGCACACGCGGCGTCGGCCAGTCGGCGCGCGCCGCCAGCCACTGCCGCGCACGCTCGACGGTCTCGTCGCATTCGCCGCCGAACTCCAGTTCGGCGAGCGCGCGCAGCAGGCCGTCGGCATCGCTGCCCTGGCTCAGCTCGAAGATTTCCAGCAGCTCGGCGACCGTGCCGGCGACGAACAGATGGGTCTCCGGCAGCGCGCACAGCTGCGGATGCGCACCGAGCGCGGCCGCCAGCCGCGAGGCACCGCAGAACGGCGCGGCGACGATGAACAGCGGCGCCGCGCTCATGCCGGCGTCTCCGGTGACGCGGGCTGGCCGAGCCAGATCTCGCAGCCGCCGCGCGGATTGTGCACGTACTGCCAACGATGGCTGTCGATGCGCTGCGCGACCGTCGGCCCGAACGGATTGGCGGTGCCGACGAACAGGCCGTGCGGCGTCGACACGAGATTGCGGATGCCCCAGTTGTACTTGTTGCCGAAGCCGTTGCGCGTGACCGGCTCCCAGAGGATGCCGTCGCGGGTGCGCCACAGCTCGCAGCCGCCGAAGCGGCGGATCAGGTTCTCCTCGCCCCAGCGGTACATCATCGCCACCACGTCCTCGGGCCAGACGTAGGTCGGCAGGTACGGCAGCATGTTGGCCCAGTTGAAGGTGCCGACGTACAGATGGCCGGCGTGCGCGGCCATGCGCCACATGTAGCCGTTGAACAGCGAATCGAAGCCCGGCGCGTAACCCGACAGCGGATAGCGGGCGCCGTCCGGCGTCAGCCGCGATTCGCCGACGATCAGCTCCCAGCTGTCGTCCGGCCAGATGCGGATGACCTCGGCGGCGCCGGGGCCGACGTTGGCAGCGCGGTGATAGCCGCCGTTGGCGATGCCGGTGCCCAGGTACAGGGCGCCGTTGAACTCGCAGAAACTGCCGCCGACTTCGTTGAGCTTGCCGCGCCAGGCGCCGCGCGTCAGCACGCGCGTCCAGCGGTACGGCAGGTCGCCGCCGCGCGTCTTCCACACTTCGAGGCCGGTGACCGGATTGACGGTGCCGGCGTAGAGGTGGCCGTCGAACAGCGCCATCTCGAACACGGTGACGTTGGCGCGAAAGCCGAAGCCCTCGGCGCTCGCCGCCTGCCAGCGGCCGCCGATCAGGTCGTCGCAGGCGTAGATCGTCGAGTCCGAGCCGACCGAGTCCTGGGTGCGGCGCGCGACTGCGGTCGAGCTGGTCGGCGAGGTGTGCACGCGACCGTTGAAGACCTGCAGCGTGCGGAACGAGCGCACCACGGTATCCCACGGCGGACGCGGCACCGAGCCGAATTCGCGGCCGTCTTCGCTGCGCAGGATGTCCGGCGGCTCGGCCTGCAGCGGCGCCCAGGTCGAGACGTAGAGGCAGGGCGCGCTGTCCTGCGGGCCCTGGAACACGGTGATGCCGCGAAAGCCGATGTAGCGCGGCACCAGGCGCTTGAGTTCGCGGCCCGGCACCAGCGGCGCCTGGTAGACGCGCAGCCAGGTATCGGTCTCCGGCGTGTATTCCCAGATCTCGGCCTGGCGCGGCACGTCATAGACGTCCTCCGGGCACTCGACCGGCCACGGCCGCATCTCCGGCCGCGGGATCACCCACTTGTTCATCGCCATCGTCGCCCGCGTCGTGCCGACGTACAGGCGACCGCGGAACCACGCCATGCTGTGGGCGTAGTGGTTCCAGCCGTCGCCGAAGCCGTTCTCGCAGGTCAGGCGGAAATCGGCTTCGCGCAAGGGCCACGACGCGTCAGTCATGGCGCAGACGCTCCCGCCCGCACGCGGGCGTCAGGCACAGGCGGCGCGGCGCGAGCGTCATGCTCACGGCAGCCAGGACCAGACCTCGACGAACACGAAACGGACCAGCGCGCGCGTGAAGACCACGCCGGCCAAGCTCCAGCCGCCGTCGACCTTGGCGCTGCCGGTCATGCCGGACTTCAGCAGATCCTGCGGATCGTCGACTTCCATCTCGACGCGCACGACCTTGCCGTACGGGCTGTCCTCGGCGGCCGGCGCGATCGCCGAGACGGTGCCGGCGAAGCTATGCCACGGATACGCCCAGGACTTGGCCCAGGCGGCGTTGCCGACCTTGGCGGCGCCGATCGACGACTCCGGCATCTTGATCTCGGCGCGCTTGGTGCCGGCATCCTCGATGATGGCGACGCGCTCGCCGACGTTCAGGTAGTTGCCGTGCGCGAACTGCAGCGTGCCGGACACGATGCGACCGGCGATCGGCGCCTTCACTTCGGTGTAGCCGAGCTGCTGGCGGTTGAACTTGAGCTCGGCCTCGACGCGCTGCAGATCGGCGCGGATCGAGTCGAGGCGATCGCTCGCCGCCGGGCTGGAGACCAGCGCCAGCTGCTGCTCGGCCTCGCGCAGCAGCTGCGCGTCGACTTCGGCCTGGCCGCGGGCGCGGTCGTATTCCTGCGAGGTCACCGCCTTGCGCTGGTAGGCCTGGGCGAGGCGCTGCGCGTTGATGCGCGAGAACTCGGCCTTGGTGCGCGCCGTCGCGACCGCCTGCCGGGCGACCTCGACCTCCTCCGGCTTGCCGCCCTTCTGCGCCAGCGCCAGATCCGACTTCAGCGACGCGAGCTGCGCTTCGCTGGCGGCGACCTTGGCGGTGTAGACGTCATCGGCGAGGCGCACGATGACCTGCCCGGTCTCGACCGTGTCGCCTTCCTTGACGAGTACCTCGCGAATGTCGCCGGCGACCAGCGCGCGAACGTCGGCCTGCGCGCGCGGCAGCACGAGCATGTCGCCGCTCGGCTCGTACGGATACGGAATCAGACCGATCAGCAGCACGGTCACCGCGATCCAGGTCGTCTTCTCCGAGAACGGCCACCACGAGAACGTCCAGCCGAGGCTGCTGCGCGCCGAGTCCGTCTTGCCCATCTGCTTGACCATGTACACCCCCAAAACCGCTGCCACCAACAGGAAACCCACCCCGCGCAGATGCTCGACCAGCCAGCGCCCGGAGTAATTGAAGATCATCACCGCGACCAGCAGCCAGAACGCGCCGACCAGCCAGGCGTAGAGGCGCAGCACCGAGGCCGGCACCTCGCGCCGGGCGACCTGCCACGGCCGCCGGCCGAAGCCGAAGAACACCAGCGCCGCCGTTTCGCGCAGATCGGAAACACCGAAGGCGTTGAGCAGCAGGAAGTAGCCGTCGCGGCGCGCGATGGGATTGATGCGGATCAGCGTCGACACCACGCAGGCCGCCATCGTCGCGACGCAGAACGCGGCGAGCCGCGGCTGCGTCAGGTGCGTCAGGAACCACAGCAGCGTGGCCAGCACGAACAGGCCGAAGGTGGCGACCAGCGGGCTGCCGACGATGCGCAGACGCGTCGCGCGGCCGGCGTGTTCGGCCGGGCCGGCGGTGTCGACGAACAGCGCCGGCAGGTACAGCGAGGTGATGCGCAGGCCGACGCGCGGCCGGCTCGGCGTGTAGCGCGCGACCGCCGCCGCGCGTGCCGCCATCGACACCAGATTGACGAGATAGGCCGACAGCACCGCGGCACCGAGGAACGGCCACAGATGCGCGAGCATGGCGACGTGGCGCGCCGCATCGAAGCGGCGCTGGTAGAACGCGACCGCCAGCGTCACGACCAGGAACAACAGCGTGTAGAGCCCGGCGCGCGAGGCCAGCGGCGCGGCGAACGGGCGGCCCAGCGCGACCAGACCGCCGGGCGACAGCGGCAGGTCGATGTGATTGGCACGGCCGCGCTGGCCGACCAGGCCGGCAAGGCCACCGAGCAGGCCCGGACTGAGGCGCGAGCCCGGCATCGACGACGGCGGCAGCGCCAGCGGCTCGTGCGTGCGGCCGGCACGGCCGACGTGACCGTCGAGCCAGCCCAGTTCGCGTGCTTCCTCGACCGACTGCGCCGGCACCGGCAGCGGCTCGTGCGTGCCGCGCTGCAGGAGCTGGGCGCGCGCGAGGCGGTCGGCCAGGCCTTCGAGCAGCGCCGCGCGGGTGTCGATGCCGAGCGCACGCGCCGCGGCCAGGCGCTCGTCCGGTCCGCGCGCGCCGTCGAACAGCTGCGCGAGCCGGTAGTCGTCGGCGCTCAGGCGCAGGCGCGGCAGGCCCTCGCCGCCCGACAGCTCGACCTGGGCACCGAGATCTGCGACCGACGCCGCGGCGAACCGGCGGTAGCGATGCATCGTGCGGGTCCGGCCGTCAGTGCTGCGTAGGCGCCGGCGCCGTGGCGGGCGACTGCAGCAGGCGGTTGATCTGCGCCAGGTCCGCCGTCAGCAGGTTGCCGGCCGACTGCTTCAGCTTCAGCGAATTGACGAGGAACAGGTAGCGGGCGTTGGCGTAGTTGGCCTCGGCCTGGTAGCGGCGGTCGATCGCGTCGAGCACGTCGGCATTGGTCAGCGTGCCGGCGTCGTAGCCGGCGCGCGCCGAAGCCTCGGCCTCGATCGCCGCCTCGACCGCGCGCCGCAGCGCCAGCACGCGCTGCAGGCCGGCGGAGCTGTTGAGATAGGCGATGCGGGTATCGCGCACCGCCTTGGCGACGGCGTTGCGCTCTTCGGCCTCGGCCTTCTTCTGCAGCTCCTCGGCGCCGCGGATCGCCGCCGTCAGCTGGCCGCCGGTGAACAGCGGCATGCCGAGCTTGATGCCGATCTGGGCGTCGTCCTGATTGCGGTCGCCGGTGATGCCGCCGCCGTTGTCGAGCGAATAGGCGGTGCCGACGATGTCGACCTTCGGATAGCGGCCGACCTGGGCGACGCGGCGCTCGATCTTGGCGATCTCCAGCGCCGCGCGGCTGGCGAGCACCTGCGGGTTCTCGCTCTGCGCGCGCTGCACCCAGACCGACTCGTCGAGCGGCTGCGGCGGCGCCAGCGGCGTGTTCGGCGGCAGCACCTTGAGCTCGCTGTAGCTCTTGCCGGTCAGCGCCTCGAGCGACATGCGCGCCGCGGCCAGCGTGTTCTCGGCCGCGGTCTGGTCGGCGATCGCCAGCTCGTGCGCGGCCTGCGCTTCCTTGACGTTGGCCTGCGTCGCCAGGCCGGCGTCGGCGCGCGAGCTGATGTAGTCGAGCTGCTCGGCCAGGGTCTTGGTCTCGGCCTTGGCGAAGACCAGCGCGTCGCGCGCCGCCAGCACCGCGAAATAGGCCGACGCGACCTCGATCAGCAGGCCGTCCTGCGCGGCATCGAGCCCGAAGGTCGCCTGCTTCTGCTGCATCTGGGCCTTCGACAGGCCGAGAAACAGGTCGGGCCGGTACAGCGCCTGGGTCAGCTGCGCACCGTAGACGGTGCGGGTGTACGTGTCGTTCACCGACACGTGGTAGATGTCGTAATAGGTGACGTCGGTATCGTCGTGCGTCCACGCGAACTGCGCGCCGGCTTCGAGTTGCGGCAGCAGCTTGCCGCGCGCCAGCGGCAGCAGCTGCCGGGCCGCGAAGAACTGCGCGCGCGCCGCCTCGTACGCGGGATTGAGCTGCAAGGCGTCGCCGCAGATCGACAGCAGATCGGCAGGCCCGGACGGCGGTGGCGATGCAGCGTCCTGGGCTGCCGCCTGCGCGGCCGCCACGACGCACAACAATGCCCATGCCCGGCCGCATGACCGGTACAGTCTCGTGCGAAACAGCATCCCCAGATTCCTCGTTAGCAGCCGCCCGACCCGGCAGCCCGTCGCTTCTACGTGGGCGCGCCGTGCCCGCAGGCGCGCGCTTGGCATTATGGCCGCAGACGATGAACTTTGTCGGTAAGAAATCGCCGCGCCAAAAAAATGGCCCACGCGAGGTGGGCCATCGAACGCAGGCGCAACGAAACCGGCCTCAGTGGCGCGGCTTGAAGACCGGCTCCTCGCCGGGCGCGAGTTCGCGCGGCTTGAGCAGGAACGAGGCGATCGCCGGCAGCAGCAGGATCGCGCCGAACATGTTCGCGGTGAACATGAACACCAGCAGCTTGCCCATGTCGCGCTGGAACTGCAGGCCCGACCACAGCCAGGTCGCGACGCCGATGCCGAGCGTGATGCCGGTGAACACCACCGCCTTGCCGGTCATCTTCAGCGTCTTGAAGTAGGCCTCGCGCAGCTTGTAGCCGCCGGCGGTGGCGTCGGCGAGCGTCGCGTAGACGTAGATGCCGTAGTCGACGCCGATGCCGGCGGCGAGTGCGACCACCGGCAGCGTCGCCACCTTCATGCCGATGCCGAGGATCGCCATCACCGCGTAGGCCATGAACGAGACCAGCGCCAGCGGCAGCATGATCGAGACGATCGACTGCCATTCGAAGAACGACAGGAACACGCAGATGATGATGCCGATGTAGACGATGTAGAGGATCGGCTTCTCGAGGCGGTGCACTTCCTCGTTGGTCGCCGCCATCACGCCGACGTTGCCGGTCGCCAGCGCGAAGTTCACCGGGCAGGCCTTGTCCATGCTCTTGAGCTTGTCCTTGGCTGCGGTGAACTTGTCGGTCAGGTCCTTGACCGTGGCGTTGCTGGCGATGTCCTCGTCGCTGAGCTTCTTGCCGCTCTTTTTCAGCTTCTCGACGTGCTTCTCCATCTTCACGCGGGCGACGCCGACCTCGCGGCGCGCCTCGAGCTTGGCATCGCAGTACTTGGCGTCGACGTCCTTGTGCGTCTCGAAGAACTCGGCGGCGTTGCTCGTGTTGAACGCCTTGGTCTTGTCGACGATGCGCTCGAGCGTCGCCGCGGTGTGGTCCTTGGTGAACACGAACACGGCGAGCGCCGAGCAATCCGGGCTGAGCAGGCCGGACGAGGTCGGGATCGGCGTGATCGCCTGCACGATCGCGTACTGGTTGCGCGGCAGCACGCGGAACTTCGGCGCCGCTTCCGAGAACGCCGAGTTGACCTGCTTGGCCGCCCACGGCAGCGACAGGATGCTCTGCACGCCGACCGTGTTCTCCATGTGCTGATCGAAGCGGTCGATCTGCTCCATCATGTCGTAGCGCACGCAGGACTCGGGGTCCATCTCGGCGACGACCTTGAAGATATCGGTGCCGATCGTGAAGTTGGCGTTGATCGCCGCCATGTCCTGGTTGAAGCGCGAGTCCGGCAGCAGCTCCGGCACGCCGGCCTGGCTGTCGCCGACCTGCAGTTCCTCGCCCTTCCACAAGCTCCAGCCGAACAGGCCCGCGCCGATGACGATGGCGATGACCGCCGGAGCCGGACGCACCATGTTCGAGATCAGCTTCCACAGCGGATCGAACACGCTATCGCGCGAATCCTGCTTCTGCTGGAAAGCGACCGGATCGCCGATGTCGACCCAGGTCAGCATGATCGGCATCATCACCTTGTTGGTGATGATGATCGCGGCCATGCCGAGCGTCGCGTTCAGCGCCATCTCGCGGATGATGTCGATCGGAATCAGGCCGATCAGCGCGAAGCCGACGACGTCGGTCATGATCGCCATCGTTCCGTAGATCGCCAGACGCCGCCAGGTTTCGAGCGAGGCGTCGAAGCTGTTGCGGCGATTCATCGTGATCTCGCCGACCCAGGCGTTGACGTACTGCACGCCGTGGCTGACCGACACCGCGAGAATCAGGAACGGCACCAGGATCGCGAACGGATCGAGGCCCTTGCCCATCAGGCGCAGCAGGCCGAACTCCCAGATCACGGCCGTGACCGAGCAGATCAGCGGCAGGATCGCCAGCTTGAAGCTGCCGACGTACAGCCACAGCAGGATCAGCGTCATCACCAGCGTCAGCAGGAAGAACAGCACGACCTGCATGGTGGCGTCGATGACGTCGCCGACGACCTTGGCAAAGCCGACGATGTGGACGTCGACATCGGGGTTGTACTGCGGGTTGTCGACGGTCTCCGTCGTCACCTCGTAGCCGTGCACGGTGATCGGCTCGGCGTTCGGATCGCGCGGATCGGCGACCGCGAAGTTCTGCAGCGCCAGCTTCCAGCCGTAGTCGACGAAGCCCTCGCCGACCTGGGTCCCCGCCTTCAGCGGGCCCTTGTCGCCCTTCAGCTTGTAAAGAATCTTCTTCGGATTGACGAAGCGGCCGCGCAGCTTCTCCTCCAGGCCCTGCGCCACCTTCTCGTAGTCGAGTTTCTCGCCGCTGACCGGATCGACTTCGAGCAGCTCGGAGTAGATCATCGCGCCGTTCTGGTCCTTGGCGACGTAGCGGCCGACGTGGCCGCCCTTGCCGACGTTGGCGCGGACGATGTCGAAATACTGCTGGGTCGGCTGGTAGTCGGCGGGGATCACGTTGCCGCCGGCGAAGCCGCCCTCGACGACCTCGATGTAGCGCACGTCCGGCGTGAAGATCGACGACACGCGCGAGCGGTCGACGCCCGGCAGGAAGAAGATCTCGTCGGTCGCCGTCTTCAGCGAGCTCAGGAACTTCTCGTTGTAGATGTCGCCCTTGTCCGGCTTCTGGACCAGCGCGATCAGCACCGTGTTGGCGCCGCCGAACTCGGCCATGTACTGCTTGAGCACCTGCATGTACGGATGCTCGAGCGGAATCGATTTGTCGAAGCCGGCGTCGCGCTTGATCTGCATCATCTGCAAGAACAGGAACACGGTGGCGATGACGAGGATCGCCATCGTCAGGCCGCGCCTGGCGTAGATCAGCGGTTCGATCGCGCGCAGGATGCGCTGCGTGCGGGTCAGTTCGTGGTTGTCGCTCATGGATATCGGGACCCGGTTACTTCAGCGGACGGGACAGCGGAATCGACTGCACGCCGGATTCGCCGACGGCGAGCAGAACGTCGCCGTACGGCAGCACGCCGGACAGCGGCGTGCCGGCCGGTGACTGCAGCGTCTCGACCTTGCCGTCCGCCGCGACCGTCACGATCACGCCGTTGAGCCCGACCAGCACCTCGCCGTCGCCCGGCACCGCGGCGCCGCCGAACATCGATGCGACGGTGCCGGCCTGCACCTGCGTCCACTTGCCCGAGCGCGCGTCGTCGCTGAGATAGACGTTGCCGCGCAGGCCGAACACGAGGGCGCCCTTTTCGCCGTGCGGCAGCACGCCGAAGTACGAGCCGTCGTACGGCGAGGCCTGCTTCTGCCAGCTGGCGCCGGCGTCGGTCGAGATCGCCATCAGGCCCTGCTCGCCGGCGATGAACAAATCGCCGTTGTTGAGCTTGGCGATCGCGTTCAGATGCAGCTCGTCTTCGTTGAAGCCGAGCGTGTCGACCTCGTTCCAGGTCGAGCCGGCGTCCGTGGTCTCCAGCATCAGGCCGTAGGCGCCGACCGCCAGAGCGCGCTGGGTGTCGAGCGCGAGCAGGCTCAGCACCGGCTTTTCGATCTCGGGCTGGAAGTTCTGCAGCTTCCAGGTGCGCCCGCCGTCCTCGGTGTGCAGGATCGCCGCGTCGTGGCCGGCGGCCCAGCCGTGCTGCGGGTCGGCGAACGCGACCGTGGTCAGCGCCGCGCGCACCGGCACCTCGACCTGCGCCCAGTCCTTGCCGTTGTTGGAAACGAGGATCGCGCCGCGGTCACCGACGGCGATCAGGTGCGCGCCGGTGTTCTTGATGTCGAGCAGCAGCGACTGCGGCGTGCGCGGCATGATCTCGGCCGGCATCGGCTTGACCGCGGCCGGCTGCGGCGACGACTCGCCCGCCGCTTCGTCCTGCGCCCATGAGGCGCTGCCGGCCAGCACGCCGAGCGCGGCCGCAGCGGCGAATCTCCAAGCTCTCTTCACGTCCATGAAACCCCCAAAACGCACGCGGCTGGCGCCGCCCGATTCTTACGATTCTTGAGACTGTCCGTTGCGGCGCTCAGCGCTGCGCATCACGGCTCAGTTTTCTGCCGCGCCGCGCGAGAGCGGACGGCCCGAAGTCGCCGGCTTCGATCGCGGGGTACGCGATCTCCGGGCCTTCGTTGTTGAGCGACTGGACAAGATAGCGGCCGCCCGGAAGATCGTACACCGTCTCCGCGACCGGCAGCTCGTACAGCCGGTCGTAGGCCATCACGCTGTGCGTCTCCTGCACCCGCCACAGCGCGTCGCGGTTGTCGTAGTTGTCGACCACGCGGATCTGCCAGCCGTCCTCGTCGAGATAGAAGCGGCGGTGGCGATAGAGGTGGCTGCTGCCGCGCTTGACCGTGGCATCGACCACCCACACGCGGCGCCGCTCGTAGCGCGCCAGATCCGGGTTCAGATGATGGCGGCCGACCAGCTCGCGGTACGGCACGGCATCGCTGTGCAGCGCATAGCTGTTGGCCGGCACCAGCAGCTCCTGCTTGCCGATCAGCTTGAAGTCGTAGCGGTCGAGCGGTCCGGAATAGGCATCGATCTGGTCGTTGGTGCGCAGATCGTCGGTGCCGATGCCGGAGGTGTCGTAGCCGAGGTTCGGCACGCGCTGCGTATGCTCGGCGCCGGTGCCGAACTGCCACAGGTGACGGCCGAAATCGGCGGCGCGGGCGACATCCTCGATCAGCAGACCGGCGCCGGCCAGCCGTTCCGGCGCCTCGAGCCATTGCAGGCGCTGCGACAGCACGCCGCGCGCGGCGCTCAGCTCGTAACCCTCCTCGCCGTAATCGAAACGCAGCTGCTCGCGCAGTTGCACCTGCGAGAAGTCGCCGCTGGCGGCGACCGCGAACTGCGCCGACACGCGCTCGGTGACCAGCGGCCGCCAGCGCAGGCGGTGATTCCACATCGCCTCGACGCCGTTCGCCGGCAGCGGGAACGGCACCGCCGTCGCCGCCTTGTCGAGCGTGCCGTCGACCAGCACCGCGCGCGTCGCGTTGGCGAGCGCGGCGGCGTAGACCGGCGGCGGATTGGCGAAGCTGCGCCGCGTCGCAAACACGCGCATGCGATAGCTGTCCGGGAACGCCGCGAACAGCGCGCGCTGCCCGGGCGTCAGCAGATCCTCGTACTGCGCCAGGTTCTCGGCGGTGACCACGTACAGCGGGCGATCATCCGGATAGGGGTCGCAGTAGCGCCCGCGCGACGTCTCGAAGCACGGCGGCGGCGCCGTCAGGCCGCCGCTCCATGCCGGGATCGTGCCGCTGGCATTGCCGGCGACTTCGGCGCCGAGCGGACTCAGGCGCGCGCCGAGCACGGCGGCGTCCTCCGGCGTGACATAGGCCCAGGCGGCCGACAGCATGCCGCCGAGCACGGCAGCGACGCAGAACCTCACTGTTAGCGGAGCCGTTCTTCTTGCTTTTGTCACGCCCCGGTCCACTTCTCGGATTCGGACCATCTGCCGAGTGTAGGGCGGCATCGGGGCAGCAGCCATAGCCCGAGCGCAGCGGACGGCCGTCAGACCGGCAAAGCGTCGGCATCGCGCGCGCCGAAGCCCAGCGCAGCCGGCCGAACGCTACCCGCCTTCAGTCGCGCCAGATCAGCGTCGCCATGCGGCCGGTCTGCGGCGCGCGGCGGAACGAATAGAAGCGCGCGGCATCGGCGTAGGTGCAGAGGCCGCCGCCGTGCACGCGCGTCAGGCCGAGCGCCGCCAGCCGCAGGCGCGCCAGCTGGTAGAGATCGGCCATCCAGCGATCGCCCGATCGGCGCCGGAACGCCACGTCGGCCTGCGCCTGGCGCTCGACGAACGCCGCCCGCACTTCCGGACCGACCTCGAAATGCGCCGGGCCGATCGCAGCGCCGAGCCAGGCCAGCAGCCGCGACGGCGGACACGGCGCGCAGGCGACGGTCGCCTCGAGCACGCCGCCGGCGAGACCGCGCCAGCCGGCGTGCGCGGCGCCGATCCACGAGCCGTCGTCGGCGCAGAACAGCACCGGCAGGCAATCGGCGGTCAGAATCGCGCAGATCACGCCGGCCCGCGTCGTGGCGCTGGCGTCGGCCTCCGGCGCGGTGCCGTCGAGCGCCGCCGCGTCGACCACGGTCGTGCCATGCACCTGCCGCAGCCAGGCCGGCTCGGCCGGCAGGTCCAGCGCCGCGCGCAGCCGCGCGCGATTGGCGGCGACCCGCTCGGGATCGTCGCCGGTGTTGCTGCCGAGATTGAGCGCCGCGCAGGGACCGCCGGAATCACCGCCGGCGCGCGTCGTCTGCAGCGCGTGCACGCCGGGCGGCGCCGGCCAGTCGGCGTGGACGAAGTCGAGCGGCGCCGGCACGGCGGCGGCTACTTCAGCTCGCCGCGTGCATGCGCGCGCAGCAGCGCCAGCAGGTCCTGCATGTCGGCCGGCGGCTCGGCGACCGCGCCGATGCGCTTGCCGCTGCTCGGATGCGTGACTTCGAGCTCGCGCGCATGCAGCGCCTGGCGCGGGAAAGCCTTGAGCGTGTCGCGCAGCAGCGGCGGCAGGCCCGCGCCGCGCATCGGCCCGCCGTAGAGGAAGTCGCCGACGATCGGTTTGCGGATATGGGCCATGTGCACACGGATCTGGTGCGTGCGCCCGGTTTCGAGGCGCACGCGCACGTGCGTGTGCTGCGCGAAACGCTCGTGCACCCGGTAGTGCGTGACCGCCGGCCGGCCGTCGTCGACGACCGCCATTTTCAAGCGGTCGCGCGGATGGCGGCCGATCGGCGCGTCGATGGTGCCGCCGGCGATCATCTCGCCCTGCACGATGGCGTCGTACTCGCGCGTGAACTCGCGCCGCGCCAGCTCGTCGACCAGCTTGTGATGCGCTTTCAGCGTCAGCGCCACGACCAGCAGGCCCGAGGTGTCCTTGTCGAGGCGATGGACGATGCCGGCACGCGGCACCGCCGCGGTCTGCGGAAAATGGTGCAGCAGCGCGTTCTGCAGGGTACTGGCGCGCTGGCCGGCGCCCGGATGCACGGTCAGGCCGGCCGGCTTGTTGATGATGGCGATCGCCTTGTCGGCGTGCACGACCTCGATCGGGATGTCCTGCGGCTCGACGCCGGTCTCCTGCTCGGGCTCGGCGTCGAGCTCGAGGTGGTCGCCGCCGGCGACCGGATGGCGCGTCTTCTGCTGGGCGACGCCGTTGACGCGCACGCGCCCGGCCTCGATCCAGCCCTGCAGACGGGCCCGCGAATAGGCGTCGAACAGCTTGGCGCAGGCGACGTCGAGCCGGCTGCCGTCAAGCGACTCGGGAACCTCGGCGCTCAGATGCAGGTCTTCTTCGTCCGCGGATGCGGGGCTCAAGCTATACTCCTGGGACATCGCTCGATGTTTGGCCATCAATGAAATTCAGATATTTTGCCGTGGCGCTGGCCGCCGTCGGCCTTGTCGCGTGCAGTTCCAATCCAGACAAGGCGCCGACGCGGAACCCGTTCAAGCCTGATGAGGTGTCGCAGCGCGAACAGCGTCTGCAGGCCGGCCAATTGTACGCGGCGGCGCGCGATGCGCTGGATTCGGCCGACTACAACACCGCGATCCAGCGCTACACGACGCTGGCGACCCGCTTTCCGTTCACCGACTACGCGGTGCAGGGACAGCTCGAGAAAGTCTACGCCGAGTACCGCTCGTACAAGTCGGACGAGGCGCTGACCGACGCCGACCGCTTCCTGCGCGACTACCCGCGCCACCCGAACGCCGACTACATCCAGTACCTCAAGGGCCTGGTCAACTTCGAGCGCGACCGCGGCTTCGAGGCCATGCTCGGCGCCGACATCTCGAAGCGCGACGTCACCAATCTGCGCCGTGCGTTCGACGACTTCCAGCTGCTGGCCCAGAAGTACCCGAGCAGCAAGTACGTCGGCGACGCGCGCCTGCGCATGATCAACCTGCGCAATCGCATCGCCGACCATGAAATGACCGTGGTGCGCTACTACATGCGCCGCGGCGCGTACATCGCCGCCGCCAAGCGTGCCGAGCAGATCGTCGCGCAGTACCCGGGCTCGCCGATCACCGTCGAGGCGCTCGCCGCGCTTGAGAAGGCGTATCGCAGCATCGGCCTCAACGATCAGGCCGACGACGCTCACAAGCTGTATCAGGCGTACATGAACCCGAACTGGGCAGCGCCGGCCGAAGCGCTGCCGCCGGCCCGCCCGGCGCCGGCCACTCCGGCGCCCGCGCCGGAGGCGCCGCAAGCACCGGCTTCGCAGAACCTGCCGTCGTCGTCCTGAAGCCGCCGACCGCCTTCAAAGCGCCAACGAAAATGCCCGCCTGATGGCGGGCATTTTCGTTGGTGGCCGGCGCCGCGGCGGTTCAGATGTCGCCGTAGACGGCCGTGATCGGATAACGGCGCTCGCGACCGAACGCGCAGCGCGTGACCTTCGGCCCCGGCGGCGCCTGACGGCGCTTGTACTCGGAGCGGCGCACGAGGCCGGCGACGCGCTTGACGGTCGCCTCGTCGAACCCGCGCGCGACGATTTCGGGGATCGACAGCTGGTTCTCGACATACAGTTCGAGGAGCGGGTCGAGCACCTCGTACGGCGGCAGCGAGTCCGAATCTTTCTGATCCGGCCGCAGCTCGGCGCTCGGCGGACGCGTGATGACGCGCTCCGGGATCACCGGCCGGCCGGCCGGCGCCAGCGTGTTGCGATACACGGCGAGCCGGTAGACCAGCGTCTTGTAGACGTCTTTGATCGGCGCAAAGCCGCCGCACATGTCGCCGTACAGCGTCGAGTAGCCAACCGCCATCTCGCTCTTGTTGCCGGTGGTCAGCACCACGTGGCCGAACTTGTTCGACAGCGCCATCAGCAGCACGCCGCGCGAGCGCGACTGGATGTTCTCCTCGGTGAGGTCGACCGGCTTGCCGGCGAAGGCTTCGGCCAGCGTGCCGGTGAAGGCCTCGAAGGCCGGCTCGATCGGCAGCAGCGAGTAGCGGATGCCGAGCGCCTCGGCCTCGAGGCGCGCGTCGTCGTTGGACATGCCGGCGGTGTAGCGTGAGGGCAGCGACACGCCCCAGACGCGGTCGGCGCCGAGGGCGTCGGCCGCGATCGTCGCGACCAGCGCCGAGTCGATGCCGCCGGACAGGCCGATCAGCGCGCCCGGAAAACCGTTGCGGTTGACGTAGTCGCGCACCGACTGCACCAGTCCGCGATAAACGATGGCCTCGAGCGGCTGTTCGTCGCGCCGCACTCCGTCCTGCCAGCGACCGTCGGCGAAGCGCAGCGCGAACACGCCCTCCTCGAACAGCGGCGCCGAGAACGCCAGCCCGCCGTCGCCGTCGACGGCCGTCGAGTCGCCGTCGAACAGCACTTCATCCTGACCGCCGACGCAGTTCACGTAGGCGATCGGCAGGCCCGATTCGGCGGCGCGCGAGTCGAACACGCGGCGCCGCGCCGCGGTCTTGCCGATGTCGAACGGCGAGGCGTTGATATTGATCAGCAGCTGGGCGCCGGCCTTGGCGGCCAGCGCCGCCGGATTCGGTCCCCACAGATCCTCGCAGATGCAGAGCCCGACGCGCAGGCCGTTCTGCTCGAACACCAGCGTGCCGCCGCGGCCGGCGCGGAAGTGGCGACGCTCATCGAACACGCCGTAGTTCGGCAGCAGCTGCTTGCGCGTGCGGGCGAGGACGCGGCCGTCGCGGATCACGTAGGCGGCGTTGTAGATGACGCGCTCGCCGGCCTCGTCGGCGTACTCCGGCAGCCCGACGATGACGGTGATGCCGCGCACCTCGTCGAGCAGGCGCTGCACACCTTCGGCGATCACGCGCGGCATCGCCGAACGCAGCAGCAGATCGTCGGGCGGATAGCCGATCAGCGACAGCTCGGGCGTCGCGACCAGATCGGCCTTGAGCACGTCGCGCGCGTGCGTCGCGGCGTCGATGATCTTCTGGACGTTGCCTTCGACGTCGCCGACCCAGAGGTTGAGCTGCGCGAGCGCGAGTTTGAGTGTGTTCGACATGGATGTGACTTTAGCGTGGAAAACGAAACGGCGGCCCGGAGGCCGCCGTTTCTCACACCTGCGATGAAGCGTCGCTTACTTGAGCAGCGACAGCATCGCCGCGCCGAGGTCGGCCGGCGAGCGCACCGTCTTGACGCCGGCCGCTTCGAGCGCCGCGAACTTCTCGTCCGCCGTGCCCTTGCCGCCGGCGATGATCGCGCCGGCATGGCCCATGCGCTTGCCCGGCGGCGCGGTGACGCCGGCGATGTAGGCGACCACCGGCTTCTTGACGTTGCCCTTGATGTAGGCCGCCGCCTCTTCCTCGGAAGAGCCGCCGATTTCGCCGACCATGATGATGCCTTCGGTCTCCGGATCCTTCTCGAACAGCGAGATCACGTCGATGAAGCCCATGCCGCGGACCGGATCGCCGCCGATGCCGACGCAGGTCGACTGGCCGAGACCGTTCTGCGTGGTCTGGTAGACGGTTTCATAGGTCAGCGTGCCCGAGCGCGAGACGACGCCGATCTTGCCCGGCTTGTGGATGTGACCCGGCATGATGCCGATCTTGCACTGTCCCGGCGTGATGACGCCCGGGCAGTTCGGGCCGACCAGCACGGCGTCCGGATACTCGGCGCGCAGCGTGGCCTTGACCTTGATCATGTCGTTGACCGGGATGCCTTCGGTGATGCAGATGATCACCTTGATGCCGGCATCGGCGGCTTCGAGGATCGCGTCCGCGGCGCCCGGCGCCGGCACGTAGATCATCGTCGCATCGGCGCCGGTGGCACTGACCGCGTCGTGCGCAGTGTTGAAGACCGGCAGGTTCAGATGCGTGCCGCCGCCCTTGCCCGGCGAGACGCCGCCGACCATCTTGGTGCCGTAGGCGATCGCCTGTTCGGAGTGGAAGGTGCCCTGCTTGCCGGTGAAGCCCTGGCAGATGACCTTGGTGTTCTTGTCGATGAGGATGGACATGTCTTACTTACCCTGCGCGAGCTTGACGACGGTCTGGGCCGCCTCGGTGAGATCGGAAACCGGCGTGATCGCGAAACCCGATTCGCGCAGCAGGGCCTGACCCTTCTCCATGTTGGTGCCCTGCAGACGGGCGACGACCGGAATCTTCAGGCCGGTCTGCTTGACCGCGGCGATGATGCCTTCGGCGATCAGGTCGCAGCGCACGATGCCGCCGAAGATGTTGATGAAGATCGCCTTCACTTCCGGCGACGAGGTGATCAGCTTGAACGCCTCGGTGACCTTCTCGGCGGTGGTGCCGCCGCCGACGTCGAGGAAGTTCGCCGGCTGGCCACCGTGCAGCTTGACGATGTCCATCGTCGCCATGGCGAGGCCGGCGCCGTTGACCATGCAGCCGATGTTGCCTTCGAGCGTGACGTAGTTGAGGTCGTACTTCGAGGCGAGGCGCTCGCGCTCGTCTTCCTGCGAAGGATCGCGCTGCGCGGCGATCTCCTTCTGGCGGAACAGCGCGTTGTCGTCGAAGTTGAGCTTGCCGTCGAGCGCCATGATGTTGCCTTCGGCGGTGACGATCAGCGGGTTGATCTCGACCAGTGAGGCATCGCACTCGGTGAAGATCTTGTACAGACCGGTCAGGGTCTTGGTGAACTGCTCGACCTGTTCCTTGTTGAGGTCCAGGAAGAAGCCCAGCTCGCGCGCCTGATACGGCTGCAGGCCGGCGGTCGGCGAGACGAACACGTGCTTGATGCGCTCCGGCGTCTCGTGCGCGACCTTTTCGATGTCCATGCCGCCGTCCGGCGAGGCCATGAACACGATCTTTTCCTGCGTGCGGTCGACCAGCGCCGACAGGTACAGCTCGCGGGCGATGTTCGACGGCTTCTCGACGTAGACCGCGTTCACCGGCAGACCCTTGGCGTCGGTCTGGATGGTGGCGAGGTTCTTGCCGAGCATGGCCTTGGCGGCTTCCTCGGCAGCGTCCGGACCGTCGACCAGCTTGACGCCGCCGGCCTTGCCGCGGGCGCCGGCGTGGATCTGCGCCTTGACGACGACTTTCTCGGTGCCGAGCTGCTTGGCTGCAGCGCGCGCCTGCTCCGGGCTGGACGCCAGCAGACCTTGCGGGACCGGGATGCCGTAACGCGCAAACAGTTCTTTTGCTTGATATTCGTGGAGATTCATTGCGTTGTTAACCGATTGGGGCGTGCGTAGCGCGCGGCATTCTCGCCCAGAGCATGGGCGGGACGCAAAAATCATTGGCCGTGCCGGCCGGTGGCTCCCGGCCGGGCGGCCGCCGGCCGCGACGCGGCGGCGATAGAATGCCGCTTCCGCCTGCCGGCTTTAGCGTCGATGAATCTCTTCCGCCTCCTGCTGCTCGGTGCAGCCCTGTACATCGTCTGGCGCCTGGTGTCGGTGGCGCGGCGCGCCGCCACGCAGCAGCGGCCGCCGGCACCGCGCCCGCCGCCGCCGTCCGCGCATTACGAACCGATGGCGCGCTGCGCCCGCTGCAGCACCTACCTGCCGGCCGGCTCGCTGTCACGCGCCGGACTCTGCGGTCGCTGCAGCGAATAAGCGGTGATCCGTACCGAGGCCGCTGCCGGGCGCAGCGAGGACTGGCGCATCCTGGCCATCCTCGGCCCGTACCGGCTGCTGCTGGTCGCGGTGCTGCTGTTCCTGTTCCGGCTCGGCTACGCGCCGGATTATTTCGAATCGGTACCGCCGAAGCTGTTCAGCTTCAGTTGCCTGGCCTACGCCGGACTGGCACTGGTGCTGCAGTTCCTGGCGCTGAACAAGCGCTTCGCGCTGGTCGCGCAGACGCTGCTGCACTTCGGCGTCGATCTGGCGGCGATCGGCCTGCTCGTCTACACCACCGGCGGTGTCGGCGGCGGCCTCGGCGTGCTGCTGGTGCCGCCGCTGGTCGGCTGCAGCCTGGTGCTGGCGCCGCGACTCGCGGCCGTGCTCGCGGCCGCCGCAACGCTGACCATCTTCGGCGAGGAAACCTTCCGCCAGCTGCGCCAGCTGTACTTCGACAGCAGCGATTTCTCGCAGGCCGGCCTGCTCGGCCTGATGTTCTTCGCATCGAGCCTGACCGCGGCGATGGTCGGCCAGCGCGCGCGGCGCAGCGAAGCCGTTGCCGCCCGCGTCGGCAGCGAGTTCGTCAACCTGACGCGGCTCAACGACAACATCATCGCGGCGATGCAGTCGGGCGTGCTGGTGGTCGACGCCGACGGCCGCGTGCGTACCGCCAACGCCGCCGCACTGCGCCTGACCGCGGGCGCGGCCCGTGCCGACGCGCGGCTCACCGAAGCGCTGCCGGCGCTGCAGGTCGCGCTCGACGACTGGCGCTACGGCTTCGACCTCGAACCGCCGAGCGCGGTCGAGGCGCCCGGCGGGCGGGCGCTGCTGCCGCGCTTCACGCGACTCGGCTGGGCGGAACAGTCGCCGGTGCTGATCATGCTCGATGACGCCGCAGCGCTGCGGGCGCAGGCGCAGCAAATGAAACTCGCGGCGCTCGGCCGCCTGTCGGCCAACATCGCGCACGAGATCCGCAATCCGCTGTCGGCGATCTCCCAGGCCGGCCAGCTGCTCGCCGAGCAGCCGGATCTCGATCCGGGCAACCGTCGCCTGCTGGAAATGATCCAGCGGCATGCCGGCCGCATCGAGCAGATCGTGCGCAACGTGCTCGAGATCAGCCGCCGCGACGGCAGCAGCCGGCAGGCCTTCAACCTGCGTGACGCGCTGCGTCGCTACGCCGCGCAGTATCACGAGAGCCACCCGCAGGAGCCGCGTCCGATCGAATTCGGCGAGATTCCGCCGGCGCTGACCGTTGCGTTCGCGCTCGAACAGCTGCAGCAGGTGCTTTGCAATCTGTGGGACAACAGCTTCGCGCACGGGCGTCACGGCGATCCCCTGCGCGTCCGTCTCGATGCCGGCATCGAGGCGTCGAGCGGCCTGCCCTATCTCGACGTTGCCGACGACGGCCCGGGCATACCGGCGGAGCTCGCCGACCGCATCTTCGAACCGTTCTTCACGACGCATCACGCCGGCACCGGCCTGGGCCTTTATCTGTCGCGCGAGCTCTGCGAATACAATCAGGCCCGCCTCAGCTATGTGCGCCGCGCCCGCGGGGCCTGCTTCCGCATCGTCTTCTCCGCACCCGAACCGCGTTCCGACTCGCGATGACCGCCAGCAAAGCCACCGTCCTGATCGTCGACGACGAGCCGGATATCCGCGAACTCGTCGAGATCACGCTGGGCCGCATGAATCTGCAGACAACGGCGGCGGCAACGCTCGCCGAGGCGCGAAGCCGCCTGGCCGAGCGGCACTTCGAGCTGTGCATCACCGACATGCGCCTGCCGGACGGCAGCGGCATCGAGCTGGTCGCGCAGATCAACCGCCAGTACCCGCAGACGCCGGTCGCCGTCATCACCGCGTACGGCAATGCCGAGGCCGCCGTCGACAGCCTGAAAGCCGGCGCCTTCGACTTCGTGTCCAAGCCGGTCGACATCGCCGTGCTGCGCAAGCTCGTCGACACGGCGCTGCGGCTGCGCGCCGAGACGGAGCCGGCCGGCGCCGGCGAGCCGCCGGTGCTGCTCGGCGAGCACGAAAGCATCCGCCAACTGCGCGCGCTGATCGAGCGCCTGGCGCGCAGCCAGGCGCCGGTGCACATCGCCGGCGAATCCGGCACCGGCAAGGAGCTGGTCGCCAAGCTGATCCACCACAAGGGGCCGCGCGCGGCGGGCCCGTTCGTGCCGGTCAACTGCGGCGCGATTCCGTCGGAGCTGATGGAAAGCGAATTCTTCGGCCACCTGAAGGGCAGCTTCACCGGCGCGCATCGCGACAAGGCCGGGCTGTTCCAGGCCGCCGAGAACGGCACCCTTTTTCTCGACGAAGTCGCCGACCTGCCGGCGCATATGCAGGTCAAGCTGCTGCGCGCCCTGCAGGAGCGCGCGGTGCGGCCAGTCGGCAGCGAAGGCGAAGTGCCGGTCAACGTGCGCGTGATCTCGGCGACGCACAAGCATCTCGCCGATCTGGTCGCCGCCGGACAATTCCGCCAGGATCTTTACTACCGACTCAACGTCATCGAGGTTCACACGCCGCCGCTGCGCGCCCGCGCCAGCGACATTCCGATGCTGGCGCACCACGTGCTCGGCAAGCTGGCGCGTGACCTCGGCCTGCGGCGCCTGCCGGCGCTCGACGCTTCGGCGCTCGCGGCACTTCAGGCCTATCCGTTCCCCGGCAACGTCCGCGAGCTCGAGAACATCCTTGAACGCGCGGCCACCCTGTCCGACGGCGAACGGATCTCCGCCGCCGATCTGCAACTGCGCGACGCGGCACCGATCGCGGCGGTCGCCGCGCCCGCCGCTGCGGCGCTCGGCGACCAGATCGAAGAAATCGAAAAACGGGCGATCCGCGAGGCGCTGCAGAAGACGCGCTACAACAAGACGCGCGCCGCCGAGTTGCTCGGCATGTCGTTCCGGGCCCTGCGCTACCGCATCAAGAAACTCGGCCTCGACGCCGAATAAGCACATCGCCCGCAATTCTTGGACGAAGGCCGCGACGGATCGCGATACTGTCGGGCCCGACGAACGGCGGAGCCGTTTACGAAGCTTCTGTTACACTCGCGCCATAACGGGGCGTAGATGACCCCGTAGGACGAAGAAGCTGCGGAAGAGGAGTCGCAAGCAGTGGCATGGAGCTTGCGAAGACGCAGGCCTCCAGGAGAGTAATCATTGTCCAACCGACATCCGAGGGTCGCGCATCTGCGCGGCGTACGTGCGTTCCCGCGGTCTGCTCTGCGCCGTCGGCGCAGCGCACCGCTCGAACAGGCCCCGGCGGGAATCGCCTGGGCCGCGACATCGGCAGATGACACGGTTCAGCAGATTCTCGACAACACGCTGCGTTCCGCCTGCGCCGTGATCGGCGCGCGAGGCGGCTTCGTCGTGCAGCTGCGCGACGATACGGTCCTCGAAATCGCCTGCGCGCATGCCCTGCCCGGTCAGGACGTGTTCGACGCCGTGCTCGGCACGGCGTCCCGCGCGCTGCATTGCGCGCTGCTCGAAGGCCGGCGCGGACTGGCCTGCCCTGGCGGCAAGCTGCTCGAGGCGCGGCAGCAGGCCGCACCGGCGGTGATCAGCCTGCCGCTCGAGCTCGGCGCGCGCCGGCAGGGCGCGTTCTGCCTGCTGCGCGAGGACAGCGACCGCGCGCTCAACGAACTCGACTTCGAAATCCTCGACGCGCTCGCCGGTCAGGCGGCGCTGGCGCTCGCTGCCGCCTGCCAGCGCAGCGCCCTGAATCGCCTCGAAGCCAGCCTGAACGCGATCGGGCCGCAGACGCACTGAAAATGGATGTGCTGCGGCCATCGGCGGCAGGCGCGGACGAACGCGCGGATGCGCGCGCCGATGATCCGGAGACCTTCCGTCTCGCGGTCCTGCGCCAGGTCCAGGAGCTGACCGCCGACAACCAGCGCCTGCTGCAGTCGGTGGTCCGCAGCGAGAAACGCTTTCGCACCCTCGCCAAGTCGGTCTGGCACGTCCAGGAAGAGGAGCGCCGCCGCCTCGCCCGCGACCTGCATGACGGCATCGGTCAGACGCTGACCGCGCTCGCCAACCAGCTGCAGCGCATCTACGACGACGCCCGCGGCGCCGGCAATCTCGGCCTCGAACACCGCCTCGCCGACGCCCTCGACATCACCCGCGGTGCGCTGCACGACACGCGCGAACTGTCGCGCCTGCTGCGACCGACGCTACTCGACGATCTCGGCCTCGACGCCGCGCTTGCCTGGCTCGCGCGCACGCTTTCCGAACGCGCCGGTCTGCACATCGGCTTCCATTCGGAACTCGACGAGCAGCGTCTGCACCCGGACGTCGAAACCCTCCTGTTCCGCATCACGCAGGAAGCCCTGACCAACGTCATCCGCCACAGCGACGCGCGTGCGGCGCGCGTGCTGATCAAGCACACGCCGATGCTGCTGATCCTGCGCGTCGAGGATGACGGCCACGGCTTCGATACGGCCCAGGTCGCACACGCCGAGCGCAACGCGTCCAGCTCCGGCCTGCGCGGCATGCGCGACCGCGCCGAGCTGTTCGGTGGCCGCGTCGAGATCCGTTCGGCGCCCGGCCAAGGTACCGTGGTACAACTGACGCTCACTCTCGACGGTCCGGATACGGACGCCACGACGACGCTATGAATCCGATTCGCCTGCTGGTCGCCGACGACCACACCATCGTTCGCGAGGGCCTGGTCTCGATGCTCGAGGAAACCGGGGAGTGCCAGGTCGTCGCGCAGGCCGCCGATGGCTACGAAGCGGTATCGCTGGCCGGCAAGACCAAGCCCGACATCGTCGTCACCGACATTTCGATGCCACGCATGTCGGGCCTCGAAGTCGTCAAGCGGGTGCGCGCCGAGTTGCCGGGCACGCGCACGCTGGTGCTGACCGTGCACGAGGAAGACGAATACATCCTGCCGATCCTGCGCGCCGGCGCCAACGGCTTTCTCAACAAGGACACCTCGGTGTCCGAGCTGATGACGGCGATCAAGTCGATCCACGCCGGCAAGCCTTACTTCGGACCGCGCGCGACCAAGGCGCTGGCCGAACGCCAGCACCGCTCGCGCGATCATGGCGACGATCCCTATGCGAGCCTGACCGCGCGCGAG
The DNA here is from genome assembly GCF_000382285.1 of Solimonas variicoloris DSM 15731. Taxonomy (GTDB): domain Bacteria; phylum Pseudomonadota; class Gammaproteobacteria; order Nevskiales; family Nevskiaceae; genus Solimonas; species Solimonas variicoloris. Next base: position 131,233 of record NZ_KB907930.1, read on the forward strand.
CGCGAGGCCTTCCATCTCGTCATCCAGGGCAAGACGACGAAGGAGATCGCGCAGATCCTCGACATCGGCGTGAAGACGGCCGAGAACCATCGCGCGCGCATGATGGAAAAGCTGGGCCTGCGCAACACCGCCGAGGTCGTCCGTTTCGCCGCGCTGCGCGGCCTGCTGACCTGAACGCCGCGCACCGCAAGCGCGCAATCGCTGCACTCCGAATGCCCGTCGCCGCCGCACCCGGCGCCATCCAATGCTCATACGTTCGGAGCTTGCCCGGCGCCGATTTTCCGACCGCACGGAAGTCGCCCCGGATTGGGGCGCGGCCATGCTTACGTTCCGTGACAAACGACCGCTATACTGCGATGGTTTGGCGGGCGCCGTGTCTCGCGCGGGCCCGGCCAACGCCTGCGGCTATTGACTAGAACACGTAGAGAGAGGCCCTAAGGAATGAGCAATCAAGGCGTGGATCCCGGCCGGCGCCGGTTCCTGACGCTCTCCACCGCCGTCGTCGGTGGCGCAGGCGTCGTGGCAGCCGCCGTGCCGTTTCTCGCATCGTGGAAACCGAGCGAGCGAGCCAAGTCGCTGGGCGCGCCGGTCGAGGTCGACATCAGCACGCTCGAAGCCGGGCAGCGGGTCACCGTCGCCTGGCGCGGCAAGCCGGTCTGGGTCGTGCGTCGCACGCCCGAAATGCTCGACGGGCTCACCAAGGTCGACAGCAGCCTGCTCGACCCTGAATCCAAGCAGAAGCAGCAGCCCGACTACGTCAAGGGCGAAGCCCGCGCGATCAAGCCCGAAGTGCTGGTGCTGATCGGCTCGTGCACGCACCTCGGCTGCTCGCCGACCTTCCGCCCGGACCACCCGGCGCCGGAAATCGATTCTAACTGGCAGGGCGGCTTCTACTGCCCGTGCCACGGCTCCAAGTTCGATCTCTCGGGCCGCGTCTACAAGGGCGTGCCCGCGCCGCTGAACCTCGTCGTGCCGCCCTACCGCTTCGAGAGCGACACCCAGATCGTCATTGGCGAAGACCCGAAGGGAGTGGCGTAAATGGCGATTACACCGAACCCGTACAAGACGACCGGCCTGCTCGGCTGGATCGACGATCGCTTCCCGCTGACCAAGCTGTGGAAGGATCACCTCTCCGAGTACTACGCGCCGAAGAACTTCAACTTCTGGTACTTCTTCGGCTCGCTGGCGCTGCTGGTACTGGTCAACCAGCTGCTGACCGGCATCTGGCTGGCGATGCACTACAAGCCGGACGCGGCGCAGGCCTGGGACTCGGTCGAGTACATCATGCGCGACGTGCCGTGGGGCAACGTCCTGCGCTATCTGCATTCGACGGGCGCCTCGGCGTTCTTCATCGTCGTCTATATGCACATGTACCGCGGCATCCTCTACGGCTCGCACCGCAAGCCGCGTGAGCTGATCTGGATCTTCGGCAGCCTGATCTTCCTGGTGCTGATGGCCGAAGCCTTCTGCGGCTACGTGCTGCCGTGGGGCAACATGAGCTACTGGGGCGCGCAGGTCATCATCAACCTGTTCGGCACGGTGCCGTTCGTCGGCCCTGACCTCGTGATCTGGATCCAGGGCGACTACATCCCCTCGGACGCGACGCTCAACCGCCTGTTCTCGCTGCACGTCGTCGCGCTGCCGTTCGTTCTCGTCGGCCTGGTCGTCGCGCACCTGATCGCGCTGCACGAAGTCGGCTCGAACAATCCGGACGGCGTCGAGATCAAGAAGCACAAGGATCCGAACACCGGCATTCCGCTCGACGGCATTCCGTTCCATCCGTACTACACGGTGAAGGACATCGTCGGCGTCGGCGTGTTCCTGATCATCTTCCTCGGCGTCGTCTTCTTCGCGCCGGACGGCGGCGGCTATCTGCTGGAGAAGCCGAACTTCACGCCGGCCAACCCGATGTCGACGCCGGACCACATCACGCCGGCTTGGTACTTCGGCGCGTTCTACGCGATGTTGCGCGCGACGCCGTCGTTCGCCGGCACGCAGATCTGGGGCGTGCTGGTGATGTTCGGCGCGGTGGCGCTGATCTTCTTCCTGCCCTGGCTCGACCGTTCGCCAGTGAAGTCGATTCGCTACAAGGGCCCGATCTTCAAGATCGCCCTGGCGCTGTTCACGGTCAGCTTCGTCCTGCTGAACTACTTCGGCATGCAACCGCCGAGCGCGCTCGGCACGACGATCTCGCAGATCGGCACCGTCGTGTACTTCCTGTTCTTCCTGCTGATGCCGTTCTACACGAAGATCGACAAGACCAAGCCCGTCCCGGAGCGCGTGACCTATGAAGCCCACTAAGGCCATGCTGAAGAACTGCCTGCATACGCTGCTGGCCGCCGCCACGCTCGCGATCGCGAGCCCGGCCCTGGCCGCCGGCGGCCACGCCCTGCCGTACGCCTTCGAGCCCGACACCGGCAACACGGCTTCGGTGCGGCGCGGCGCCGCCAACTTCATGAACTACTGCTCCGGCTGCCACTCGATGCGGCACCTGCGCTACGGCCGCCTCGGCCAGGATCTCGGCATTCCCGAGAATCTGCTCAAGGCGAATCTGATGTTCACCTCGGACAAGGTCGGCGACCATATTCTCTCGGCGATGCCGGGCGAAGCCTCGAAGACCTGGTTCGGCCAGCAGCCACCGGACCTGACGCTCGAATCGCGCTACCGCGGCCCGGACTGGGTTTACAGCTACCTGATGACGTTCTACGTCGATCCGACGCGTCCGCTCGGCACCAACAACCTCGTGCTGCCCGGCGCCTCGATGCCGCATGTGCTCTGGGAGCTGCAGGGCCTGCAGGTGCAGTCCGAGGCGCATGCGGCCGACGGCGAGGCCGCGGCGCACGGCGAGGCCCACGGCCCGCAGTTCGAGCTCGTCAGCAAGGGCAAGCTGACGCCGAAGGAGTACGAGAAGTTCGTCGCCGACACGGTGAACTTCATGACCTATGCCGCCGAGCCCGGGCGCGAGCATCGCGTCAGCGTCGGTATCAAGGTGGTGCTGTTCCTGATCCTGTTCTCGGTGCTCGCGTATTTCATGAAACGCGAGTGGTGGAAGGACGTGCACTGAGCTGTCGCCAGCGTTGCATCGCGGCGCCGCCCGGAAGCCCCTCCGCGCGGCGCCGCTTCGTTTCATGGGCCGACATTTGGGGCGCACGGGCTTTAGCGGTTAATCTTTGTCCATGAACCCGAAGCCCCGGCGCTGATGGCCATTCCCGGCAAGAGTCGCTACGTCATGGACGCACGTCCGGCCCCACGGGCCGGGCTGACGCTGTTCTGCTCCCGCGAGCAGCTGCACAGTCGCTGGACACGCATCGTGCTGGCCGAGAAGGATGTCGACGGCGCGCGTATCGAGTGGATCGAGGCCGGCAAGCCGCACCATGATCTGCTGGTGCTCAACCCTTCCGGCCAGCTGCCGACGCTGGTCGACCGCGACGCCGTGCTGTATCCGGCCAGCATCGTCGTCGAGTACCTCGACGAGCGCTATCCGCACCCGCGCCTGCTGCCGCCCGACCCGTCGGCGCGCGCGCTCGTGCGCATGCTGCTGCTGCGTCTCGACCACGAGCTGCTGCCGCTCGCCGAGTCGATTCGCATCGCGCCGAAGGCCGCCGAGTCGAAGGCGGCGCGCAAAGAGCTGCAGGAAGCGCTGGCCGGAGCGTCGCGGCTGTTCTCGGCGCGTGGCTGGTGCCTCGGTCTCGACTACAACCTCGCCGACTGCGCCTGGGCGGCGCTGCTCGGCACCCTGCCGGCGCTGGGCCTCAAGCTGCCGGCCGACGCCGGATTCCAGCGCTACGCGGAACGACTGTTGTCGCGTCCCGCCGTACAATCCGCGTTTCGCTAAACCACGGTGCACGGTTCGCCACGATGTCCAAGTCCCGCCGCCCTTACCTGATCCGCGCCATCCATGAATGGGCGAGCGACAACGGCTACACGCCGCATCTGCTTGTCGCCGCCGATTATCCGGGTGTTGTCGTGCCGCGCGAATACGTGCAGGACGGCCGCATCACGCTGAACATCAGCCCGATCGCCGTGCAGAGTCTCGACCTCAGCAGCGAACCGCTGTGGTTCTCGGCCCGCTTCGGCGGGCGTCCGTTCGACGTGCAGGTTCCGAGCGGCGCCGTGCTCGCGATCTTCGCGCGCGAGAACGGCGAGGGCGTGATCTTCGGCGAGACGGAAGCCGGCGATACGAAGGACGCGGCCTCCGGCGCAGCGCAGAATCCGGAGCCGGAGCCGCCGAAACCGCCGAAGCCGGGACGGCCGAATCTTCGTGTCGTGAAGTAGACCGCTCCCCGTCCGCCCTGCGGCGGACAGGGACGCGGCAAGGCGACCGCTAATTCGCGCCGCGCGCGTACTCGGACTGGCTCACCCGGCCATCGCCGTCGGCATCGAACTTCGACCAGGTGCTGCGCACCCTGCCCGTCGCTTCCGCACGGCTGATGTATCCATCGCCGTCCTGGTCCATCCTGACGAACGGGTCGCTGGCGACCGTTGCGGCCGCATCGCCCGGCGATGGCGAATGGCCGGAGGCGGAGCCGGCGCGACGCCGGATGCCTCGGTCGCCGTCTGCGCGATTGCGGGCAGCGGACCGAGCGTCAGCATCGTGGCCACGAACAGCGGGCTGATCGTCTTCATCTTCGGGCTCCATCTGCGGCCCGCGCATCCGCTCGGGCCTACCGAATTTCACGACAGCATGGCGGTCGTGAATCGGCCCTTAGCGGGGCAGTCTCGGTGCCCGGCTCAGAGCGCCGGCGCAGCCCCAGGTGCACGGCTGTGTTCCAGTGCACTGCGATTGGCCTCGGCCTGCGCCTCGCGCTCTGCGCGCGTCATGCAGATGCGCTTGGTGATGTTCGATCCGGTCGCCCGTTCGATCGTGCAAATCTTCTCGTTTGGATCCTTGGCCGGCTTGGCCGGGGCTTCCGCCGCGGCGGCGGCTGGCGCTGCGGGCATGGCTTCTTCGGCAAACGCTGTGGTGCCGCTCGCCAGCGCGAGCGCTGCGGAAAGAAGGAATCGACGAATCATGGAACGCACCGGCTTGCATGAAGAGGAAAGCCAATTCTAGCGGCCCTCTTCGCGCAAACCGCCCTCATCTGCGCTTCTGGGTAAAAGTCCGGAGCCAGCAACTGTCCATACAGCGGCTCGCGGTCCACGGCCGCGCCGGTCGCTTCAAATGCCTGGCAGTGCCTTGCCCGGATTGAGAATGCCGTTCGGGTCGAGCGTGCGCTTCAGCGCCCGCATGACATCGAGCGTGTCGGCCGCGATCTCCCAGCCGACGAAGTCACGCTTCTCGATGCCGACGCCATGCTCGCCGGACAGCGTGCCTTCGAGGTCGAGCACGAGACGGAAGACGTCGTGCAGACAGGCCTGCACCGCCTGCATCTGCTGCGGATCTTCCGGATCGGCGAGCAGGTTGGTGTGCATGTTGCCGTTGCCGGCGTGGCCGAAGTTGACGATGCGGATGCCGTGCCTCGATGACAGCGCCGCGAGCCCCGTGACCAGTTCGGGAATGCGCGTCACCGGCACGACGACATCCTCGTTGACCTTCTTCGGCGCGATCTTGCGCAAGCTCGGCGACAGCGCCTTGCGGCAGGCCCACAGCGCCTCGGTCTCGGCCTCGTTCGCGGCCGTCTTCAGCTCGACGAGGCCGGGCCCTTGAGCCGCGGCGACGACGGCGCGCAGCGCCACGTCGATCGACTCCGGATTGCCGTCGACTTCCATCAGCAGCAGCGCGCCGGTGCCGGCCGGTACGCCGGTACTCTGGTAAGCCTCGGCGAGCCGCACCGCATCGCCGTCCATGAACTCCAGCGCGCTCGGCGTCTCCGGCTGGTTCATCACGCGCGCCACCGCCTCGGCGGCGGCCTTCACGTCGGCATAGCAGGCACGCAAGGTCTTGCTGTCCCGCGGCTTCGGCAGCAGCTTGAGCGTCGCCTCGGTGATGATCGCCAGCGTGCCCTCGCTGCCGACCAGCAGACGCGTGAGGTCGTAGCCGACGACGCCCTTGGTCGTCGTGCAGCCGGTCTTGATCGAGGTGCCGGCGCCGGTCACCGCGCGCAGCCCGAGCACGTTGTCGCGGGCGGTCCCGTACTTCACCGCGCGCGGTCCGCCGGCGCAGCAACCGAGATTGCCGCCGACCGTCGCGTACGCGAGGCTGGTCGGATCGGGCGCCCAGAACAGGCCATGCTCGCCGGCCGCCTTTTGCACCTCGCCGTTGAGCGCGCCGGCCTCGCATTCGAGCAGGCGATCGCCGGGCGACACGCGCAGGATGCGGTTCATGCGCTCCAGCGACAGCACGACGCCGCCGGCGATCGGCACCGTCGCGCCGGTGGTGTTGGTGCCGCGGCCGCGCACGACCAGCGGCAACGCGAACGCATTGCAGGTCTGCACGACGGCGAGAACTTCGTCATGCGTCAGCGCGAACGCCACCGCCTGCGGCAGCGCGACGCGCTTGGAGTTGTCGTAGCCGTACGCCAGGCATTCGCCCGGATCGGTCAGCAGCCGCTCGGGCGACAGCGCCGCGCGCAGGCGCTCGATCGCCGCCGCCGGCAGCGCGGGCGGCGCAACGGGAACTGCGGCGGCCGTGCTCATGGCCGCTCAGCGCTTCGGAAACAGCAGTTCGTCGATCGCATCGCACAGGCAGTGCAGCAGCACGATGTGCACCTCCTGAATGCGCGCCGTGACGTTCGCGGCTGCACGCAGCTCGACGTCGCCGGCCTTGAGCATCTGCGCCATCGCGCCGCCGTCCTTGCCGGTCATCGCCAGCACATGCAGCCCCTGCGCGTGCGCGGCCTCGATCGCGCGCACCACGTTCGGCGAATGGCCGGAGGTCGAAATCGCGAGCAGCCAGTCGCCTTCGCGGCCCAGCGCCTCGACCTGCTTGGCAAACACGCGCTCGAAACCGTAGTCGTTGCCGATCGCGGTCAGCGCCGAGGTATCGACCGTCAGCGAGATGCCGGGCAGGCCGCGGCGCTCGCGCTCGAAGCGGCCGGTCAGCTCGGCGGCGAAATGCTGGGCGTCGGCCGCCGACCCGCCGTTGCCGCAGGCCAGGATCTTGCGGTCCGCACGCAGCGCGTCGGCCAGCGCCGCGGCGGCACGCAGCAGCGCCGGCAGCTCGCGCGCCAGCGTCGCCTGCTGGGCCGCGATGCTGGCCTCGAAATGTCCGCGCAGGCGCTGCTCGATAGCCGATTCGGTCATGGTCGTTCCGATGGTGAAGGCGCGTATTGTGGCGCGCCGGCGCGCCGGCTCCAATCCGAGGCAAGCCCCCAGGGCTGCGCGGCCGGGAACATCAGGCGTCGAAGGCGCCGGCGAGCCACTGCGGCCGGCCGTCGTCGAACGTGACCACGTCGAAGCGCACCGCGCGCTCGGCATGTTCGGGGTGGGCGGCCAGAAACAGCTGGGTGGCTAGCACGATCTTCGCGCGCTTGCGCGCATCGACCGACTCGGCGGCGCTCGCGTAGCGGCTCGCCGAGCGCGCCCGGACCTCGACGATGACCAGCGTCTCGTCCTCGCGCATCACCAGATCGAGCTCGCCGCCGCGAAAGCGAGCGTTGCGCGCGATCAGCGTCAGGCCTCGCCGTTCGAGCAGCCGCAGCGCGGCATCCTCGGCGGCGGCGCCGTTCACGGCGCCAGCGGACGCAGGCCGTCGCCGCTGATCTGCACGCAGGCGAGCTCGCGACCGATCACGCTCGCGCCGCGCCATTCGAGTCGGCCACTGACGCCGTCGACGGCGTCGCCGACATGCAGGCTGCTGCGCGCCAGACCCGACGACAGCGCATAGGCGTCACGGCCGAGGGCGAACAGCCGCGTGCCGCCGGACGGCAAGGCGGCCGCTGCGGCCTTCTGTGCGGCCAGCGTCTCGCCTTCGCCGATCGACCACGGCGTGTCGCAGAAGCGCAGGCCGTTGAGATCGGCGGCCGGCTTGCCGTCGTAGACCAGCGCGGTCGCGTAGACCGGCAGGTCGCCGGCGCGGTTGAAGCGCAACTGCGGAATCAGCAGCCGCGCGTCCTGGCTGCGCGCGCCGAGGAAGATCAGGTCGACGTCGCCACGCCGCTGCGGTTCGAACTCGCTCTTCCTGCCGAGCACTGCGCTCAGCGCGCGATGGCGTTCCTCGCTGGCGCTGACGCCCATCAGCTCGGCAATTGCCTTCGACTGGTCGATGGTGCCCTGCGCATAGCGCTGCGCGCGCACGACCTGCCCGCCGCCGGCGCGCAGCGTCTCGTCGAGCGCGTCGAGCGCGCGCGCGCCCCAGTCCGCGTCCGGCACCAGCGCCAGCGCCCGGCGCTGGCCGAGCGCCAGGGCCTGCCGAGCGACGGCACGTGCCTCGTCTTCCGGCGCAAGACCAAGCTGGAAGAAATTGAACGGCGCGCTGACGCCGGCGTCGAGATAGTTGAGGCCGAGCACCGGCACCGGCGGCACGAAGCCGGCGACGGCGGCGACGTCTTCCTTGCGCAGCGGCCCGACCAGGAAGGTCGCACCGTCGGCGAGCGCTTTCTGGTAGGCGGCGCGCAGGCTGTCGGGCGTCGCGCCGATGTCGTAGATCCGCACGCGCGGATGCGCGGCGTCATCGAACGAGGCGCTCAGGAAACCGTCTCGTACCGCCTCGGCGGTCACCGAAAAATTGCCGCTGAGCGGCAGCAGCAGGGCCAGACCCGGCTCGCCACGCGATGCCAGCGGCGCCGGCGCGGCACTGGCCGCGGGCAGGCGCGGCGCGGACGGCGGTGGCACAGAGACCTGCGCGCGCGGCGCGGGGCTCGGCGGCCGCTCCGGGATCTCCGAACAGGCGAACATCAGCGCCGGCAACAGCGCCGCGAGGGTTTTGGGCAGGAGAGCTTTCAGCACCATAATGCGAAGTATGACACGCCCCTACGCTGCCACCGCATGAGCGCTCCCGCGAGGATCGCCGCCGGCCATCTCTACGTGGTCGCCACGCCGATCGGCAATCTCGACGACTTCTCGCCGCGCGCCCAGGAAGTGCTCGGCGGCGTTGCCGCGATCTGCGCCGAGGACACGCGCAACACCGCCAATCTGCTCACGCACTTCGGCATCAAGAAGCCGCTGATCGCCGTGCACGAGCACAACGAGGACGAGGTCTGTGCCCGGCTGGTCGCGCGCCTGCAGGCCGGCGACGCGCTGGCGCTGGTGTCCGACGCCGGCACCCCGCTGATTTCGGATCCCGGCTTTGCCGTCGTGCGTGCGGCGCGCAACGCGAACCTGCCGGTGCTGGCCGTGCCCGGCCCGTGCGCCGCGATCGCGGCGCTGTCGGTGTCGGGCATAGCCAGCGACCGCTTCGTGTTCGAGGGCTTTTTGCCGGCCAAGGCCGGCGCGCGCCGCGAGCGCCTCGCCGAGCTGGCCACCGAGACGCGCACGCTGATCGTCTACGAATCGAGCCACCGCATCGCCGAAGCGCTCGCCGACATCGTCGCCGTGCTCGGCGCCGAACGCCCGCTGTGCCTGGCGCGCGAACTGACCAAGCTCTACGAGGAAAGCCGTCGCGACAGTGCGGCCGGCATCGCCGCCTGGCTCGCGGCCGACGCCAACCGCACGCGCGGCGAATTCGTGCTCGTCATCGGCGGCGCCGTCGAAGCGCCCGACCGTCGCCAGAGCGAAGGCGAACGCGTGCTGAAACTGCTGCTCGGCGAGCTGCCGGCCTCGCGCGCCGCCCGCCTGGCCGCCGAGATCAGCGGCGCGCGGCGCAAGGATCTCTACGCCCTGGCGCTGCAGCTCGGCGGCGGTCAGACGCGCGACGACGACGCCTGATCGCGGCGCGCTGACGGCCGTCGCCGCCCCCGCCCCGCGTTCGCCGCGGTGCCGGCGGGAAGCACCCGTCGCGTAAGCTAGGGAATGGCACCGGTCAGGCGCGCGAACTCGGCGCGCGCCGCGTGCGCGGGCAGCAGTTCGCGCTCGACCGGCACGCGGATCTTCTCGAGCAGCGCGCGCGCCTCGGCGCCGCGGCCGGCGCCGGCGAGCGCGGACGCCAGATCGATCTTGGCGACCAGCACCGCCGGCGACTCCGGATGCTCGTCGCGCTCGTAGGCCGGCACCACCTTCTGCAGCAGCGCCACCGCCTCGGCGTAGCGATGCTGCGCGAGCCGCAGGCGCGCGCGGCTGGCGGCGAGCACGTCGAAGATCCAGTGCTCGGCCGGCAGGTAGCTGTGGAACTGCGTCTCGGCCTGCGCCAGCGCGGCTTCGGCGCGCGCAAAGTCGCGGGCCGCGACATAGGCGTCGGCGAGCTGCTTGAGGCGCCGGCCGCGCGTGAACTGCACCTGCTCGCCCTGCAGGCCGGCCGGGATCTCGCGCCGCAGCAGGGCGATCGCTTCCGCGCTCTGGCCGGCATAGCTCAGCGTGCGGGCGAGGTTGATGCGCTGCAGGTGGGTCTGCAGGTGGTCCTCGCCGTAATGCGCCAGCACCAGGCGATAGGCTTCGCGGCTGTTGGCGAGCGCGGCGGCATAGTCGCCGGACTGCTCCTGGATCTGCGCCAGATTACCGAGCGCGACCGCGAAGTCCGGGCTGTCGTCGTCGCCGCGTGCACGCACCGCGGCCACCGCCTCGCCCATCCAGCGCGCCGCTTCGCGCACGCGGCCCATCGAGTTCAGCGTCGCGCCGAGATTGTTCTTGGCGCTGATGACCGCCTGGCTGTCGTCGCCGTAGTAGCGCCGGTAGGCGCCGAGCACCTGGCGCTGCGCGGCCTCGGCCTCGGCGTTGCGCCCGGCCTGCCAGAGCAGGCTCGCGTAGCCGTCGAGCGCCTCGACGCTGCGCAGATCGTCGGCGCCGTAGGCCTGGTGCAGCAACTGCAGCTGCTGCGCGGCGAGCGCCAGCGCCTCGTCCTGAGCGCCGGCGTCGAACAGGCTCGTCGCCAGCGCGCCGAGCACCGCGGCCGATTCGACGCCGTCGCGCCCCTGGGCGTCGCGCAGCGCGTCGCGCGCGGCGCTCAGCACGGCGACGCTCTCGGTCGGCTTCTGCTGCCAGTACAGCGCCTGACCGAGCGAGCGCCGCGCGTCGGCGAGCTGCGCGTCACGCGCCGGCAGTCCGGCCGCCAGCAGCGCGACCGCCTCGCGCAGGCTGCCCTCGGCCTCGGCATAGAGTCCCTGGTCGATCTGCGCCTGTGCGAGCTGGCGCAGCAGCTGCGCCGTCACCAGCGGATCGGCGCCCGGCGTCTGCCGCTGCAGCGCCAGCGCCTGTTCGGCCTGCTGCCGGCAATCGAGCGGCAGGCCGAGCTTGCAGTAGAGGTCGCCGAGCGCCGCCTGCACGCGGGCCCGCACCAGCGGTTGCTCGGCGAAGCGCGCGCCGAGCCGGTCGCGGCCGCGGTCGACCAGCGCGCGCGGCGCGATCGGCCGGCCGCCGTTCTCGCCCGGCGTGGCGGCATCGAACAGCGAGGCGATGTAGCCGGTCACCTGCTGCGCGACCTGGGCCTCGCGCTCGGCCCGGTCGCGCGCCTGCTCGCGTGCGGCGTTGGCGCCGAGCAGCTTGAAGTAGAGGAGCAGCGTCGAGGCCAGACCGAGCACCAGCACGGCGGCCAGCGCGACCATCCAGCGGCGGTGGATCTCGACGCGCGCCAGGCGCTGCTGCAGCGCCGCTCCGCGCGCCGCGGCGGCCCGCTCGGCCTGGCGCTGCGCGCGCCGGCCGGGCAGCTGGCGCAGGCGCCGCGCCAGCTCGGCGGCGTCGGCCAGGCGCCGCGCCGGATCGCCGTCGACCGCCGCGGCGATGTCCTCGCGCAGCACCTCGTCGTCGATCTCGCGCTCCCAGCCCGGCGCCAGCGGCCGGCGCCAGTCGCCGACCGCGGCCTGATAGAGCATCACGCCGAGCGCGTAGAGGTCGCCCTGCACGGTCGCCGGCTGGCCGGCCTGCACCTCCGGCGCGAGGTACAGCGGCGTGCCGCTGGTGCTGTCGAACGCCGCCACCGTCGCGGTGAAGCCGAGACGAGTGATGCCGATCGCCGCCAGCCGCGCGGCATCGACGACCCCGCCGCTGCCGAAATCGACCAGCTTGATCTGCGGCCGGCCCTCGCCTTCGGCGATCAGCACGTTCGACGGCTTGAGGTCCTTGTGCAGCACGCCGACGCCGTGTGCGGCGGCGAGCGCGTCGGCGCATTGCGCGATCAGCGCCAGGCGCTGTGCGATCGGCACCGCCGTCAGGCCGCCGCCGGCCTCGGTCCACTGCACAAGACTGCCGGCCGGCACGTATTCGAGTTCGAGGAAGAACGGCGCCTGCTCGAGGTTCCAGTCGAGCAGGCGGGCCAGGTCCGGCCGCTCGCCGAGGCCTTCCTTCAGGACCCGGAACAGGGTGATCTCGCGCTTGATCGCGCGCAGCGCGGCGCCGTCGAGCGCGAACTTGCAGACGCGCTCCTCGCCGGTCTTGTCGTGCCGCGTCCGCCAGACCTCGCCACTGCCGCCGGCACCGAGGCGTTCGACCAGCGTCCAGTTCGGTCGCAGCGGCGGGTGGCCGCCCGGCTCGAACGCAAAGGCCGACGGCAGCTCGTCACCGACCCATTCGACCGTCACGTTCGCCGTCAGCCGGTAGCCGAAGCCGTGGACGGTCCTGACCAGCTCGCCGCCGTCGCCGAGCACGGCGCGCAGGCGGTTGATGGTGGTGGTCAGGACCGTGTCGGAGAGGATGCGGCCGGGCCAGCAGGCGGCCGCCAGTTCGTCCTTGGTGACGACTTCGCCCGCGTGCTGCAGCAGATGCATCAGGACCTGCATCGGCTTGCGGTGCAGGCGCACCGGTTCACCGCCGTGACGCAGTTCCAGGCTGCGCTCGTCGAGCAGCCAGTCAGCGAAACGCCAGCGGCGCAGCGCGCCGCGCTCGACCATCGGCTTTTCCAGCTCCGTCACCGTCTCCATCCCCCGTTCGCGGGCCGCGAGTATGGCAGCCCCCCGGCGCCGGTCCGCCCGCCGCACTGCGATCCCGATCACGCGAAATCGGCCCGATCGCCCTGAAAACCGCGACTTGTTTCGCACTGTGAGCGCCGCGTGAGGATTTTGTCAGGACTTCCGCGACCCCGCCCGTCAACCTCGCGGCCCTGTTTGGGGAGGCCTTCCGGACCCGCCGCGTTCCCCGCGAACGCGGCGCTTCGGGAGGGCTTCACGGCCTCGTTAGGAGAATGATGCAAATGTTCACGGTAGTCTTGCGCCAGTTCTGGCGATTCTGTGTTTTCGGCCTGCTGGCCTCGCTCGCGCTCGGCGCGCGCGCGGCCGCCCCGCAGGTCACGACGATCAACGGCAACCCGCTGACGATCCACGTCGGCGACGACGCCTCGTTCCAGATCATGAACGCCGAAGTTCCCGGCGTCGGGCAGTTCTATCCGAGCGACAGCGAGGAAACGAATGCCCATACCGCCGACTTCGGCTGGTTCCTGGCCACCGGCGGCGAGCTGTATGCGCCGAACTTCGGCGAGCATCCGAACGGCACGGCGACCAGCAGCCTCGCCGGCGGCCTCGGCAAGCCGTACCAGGTGCTGACGCCGGTCTCGATCAGCGGCGTCACCGGCACCGGCAGCGCCAACGATCCCTACCGCGTCACCGTCGTCAACGACGTCGGCGCCACCGGCCTGCGCGCGACCGTACAGCTCAGCTACGTCAACGGCCGCAACTACTATTCGATGACCTGGACGGTCCGCAACACCGGCACCGTCAGCCGCGACTTCAAGGTCTTCCTCGGCGGCGACATCTATCTCGCCAATGACGACAGCGGCATCCCGTACTTCGACACCAACTCGTCGAGCCCGGGCGGCAAGAACTGCCCGCCCGCGCAGACGCTTAGCGCCGCGGCGGCCGCCGCTTCGGACTATTACATCCTGCTGATCCCGCAGACGCCGGCCGACGCCTACTCGGCCAAGGCCTACGGCGAGGTCTGGCAGCTGATCGGCCGGGGCCAGCTCGACAACGTCGTCAGCAACGAGTGCATCGACAACGGCGCGGCGCTGCAGTGGAACCGCACGCTGGCGCCGGGCGCCAGCACGGTGCTGCAGACCGGCACCTCGTTCGGCGAGGTGCCCGACATCGCCCAGTTCAACGTCACCGACATCCAGCCGAACAGCGGCCGCCAGGGCGAGAGCTTCGACGTCACCCTGACCGGCATCGGCTTCGAGAACGGCTCCCGCTTCGAGATCGGCAATGGCGTGACGCTGTCGAACATCCAGGTCACCAGCGCCACCAGCGCCACCGCGCACGTGACGATCGACGCGACAGCGACGCCGGGCGCGCGCGACGTCAGCGGCGGCCAGACCGCCGAAGGTCCGTTCGCGACGCTGCAGAACGGCTTCACCGTGCTCGCGTCGGAAACCCCGCAGAGCGGCAGCCTGCAGCTCAACGCCGCCACCTACACCGTCAACGAAGGCGCCGGCACCGTGACGATCAGCGTCGCCCGCAACGGCGGCAGCAGCGGTGCGGTCAGCGTCCACTACGCGACGGCCAACGGCACGGCGCAGGCCGGCAACGACTACGCCGCCACCAGCGGCACGCTCACCTGGGCCGACGGCGACGCCGCGGTCAAGACCTTCACGGTCGCGATCACCGACGACAGCCTCGACGAGAGCAACGAGACCTTCTCGGTCCAGCTCAGCGCCGCGACCGGCGGCGCCACGCTCGGCGAGCGCACGACCGCCACGGTGACGATCGTCGACAACGACGGCCAGCCGCTGCCGGGAGAGGAAGGCAAGGTGCAGCGCGGCGGTGGCGCGCTCGGCCTGCCGCTGCTCGCCGTGCTCGGGCTGTTCGCGACGCTGCGCCGCAAGGCGCAGCGTTGCGCCGCGTGGCTGGCCGCGCTCGGCCTCACCGCCGCGATGCTGCCGGGCGCCGCCATGGCCGGCGACTGGTACTTCGGCACCCGCGTCGGTCTCAGCGACGCCGGCGTCGGCAGCGCCAGCCTGACGCGTGCGCTGCGTAACGACGGCCACGCCGTCACCGCCCATGTCGACGACCGCCGCGATCTCGGCGGCGTGCTCTACGGCGGCTATCACTGGACGCCGAACGTCGACCTCGAACTCGGCTACCTGCGCATGGGCCAGACCGAAGCGCACGTCAGCGGCGACCTCGGCAACGGCCACGCGCTCGTCGACGACCTCGCCGACGAGCTGCCGGCCGGCGGCGACGCCCTGCTCGCCGCGCTGCGCCTGCGCTTCCCGATCGCCGGACCGCTGTCGTTCACGCCACGCCTCGGCGGCTACTGGTGGACGAGCGAGACCGAGCTGCACACCGCAGAGCGCACCTATCGCTCGCGCGACAGCGGCTTCGGCGTCGACGCCGGGCTCGGCTTCGACCTGCGTTTTGCCGAGCGTTTCCGCGTCGGCCTCAACGGCGAGCTGCTGCGTTCGAGCGGCGCCGGCGTGCTGAAGCTCTACACGCTGCAGTTCGAATACGACTTCTGAAGGCCCGATCCGAGCCGGACATGAAGAGCCTGATCGCGTTCGCCCTGCTCGCCGCCGTCGGCCGCCCGGCGGCGACGCCGCCGCAGGACTGCGGCCTGGCGGCACCGTCCCACTACGTCGCCATGCCGCGTCCGCCATCGCCGTCGGCAAGCGGCGGCGCCGAGATTCGCATCGGCCAGGACGGCGGCTGGCAGGACGTCCGCGTCAGCGGCGCCGTCTGCCGCCAGACCTGGATGCCGTCGCGCGCGAACGCTTCGCGTCCGGTCACTGAAATCCACTGGTTCTACCGCCGCGGCCTGCAGGCGCTCGGCGCCGAGATGGTCTATCTCGACTGGCGTTATACCGTCGCGCGCCTGCCGGCCGGCAACAGCACGCGCTGGATCCAGGTGCATTCGCCGCCGGGCGAGATCAACGTCACCATCGTCGACGTCGGCGCCTGGCCGGCACTCGCGTACTAGGCTCCGGGTTCCGCCCCCGGATCAAGCCGCGGCGCCGCGATCCGGCCCGCGGCTTTTTGCGGCGTCGGCCTTCAGCCGCCGCCGGCCGCCAGCAGGCGGCGCACCGGCACGTTGCCGATGAACAGCTCTTCAAGCACCGCGTGACCGTCGCGCACGCGCACGGACACGTAGGCGTCGCCGCGTTCCGCGCCGGCGCGATGGGCGTCGCGATAGGCGCGCTCGGCCGCCGGCGCGGCGCGCTCCTCGAGGTAGTAACGGTCGAACGGCAGGCGCAGCGTCGCGACCTGCGCGGCATCGATCCAGGCGATGCGCGCGATCAGGTAGTCGCCCTGCGTCGGCGGCTCGCGCTGCGGCGCACCGAAGCGGACGAAGCGGTCGGGACCGGTCGTCAACAGCACGCAGACGCGATCGCCGGCCTGCAGGCCGGCGCCGGCCGGCACGGCGACGCGCAAACCTTCGAACGACAGCGCCACGTAGCGGCCGCGGAACGCGTCGACCGGATCGACCGGCGCGGTGCGCAGGTAGTAGCGCGTGCCCTCGCGCAGCGTGCGCTCGCTCTGCACGGCGAGCGAGACCGGCAACGCCCACTGCAGCACGGCGGCCAGCGCCAGCAGCGCGAACGCGAATGCCGGGCGCTTCACGGACGCACCTTGCGGCGCAGCCAGGCGTGCGCCGCCAGAAAGCCGAGGCCGGTGGCGACGAAGGCGACGCCGCGCGCCACGAACGACCACTCGCCGCCGAAGAAGCGCAGCAGCACCAGCACCGCGATCAGCGTCAGACCGCTGCTGACCAGGCGCAGCAGGCGCGCGTGCAGACCGGCCTGGATCACGGCGACGCCGATCGCCAGCACATAGGCGTTGAAGAACACCGCGAGCGGCACCGCCCGCGGCGCGTGCCCCTGGGTCAGCGCCAGCGCTGCGACCGGTATCGCCAGCGCCGCCAGCAGCCATTGCCGCCGCCACAGCGCATGCAGCGCGAGCAGGCCCGCCGCCGCGAGCACCAGGCCGAGCACGACGCCGGCCTGCATCAGCGCGCCGTCGGCGTAGCGCGCGAGCCAGTGCTCGCGCCAGAACTCCGGGAACGTCGTGGCCAGCGCCACCAATGCCCAGCCGAGTTCGCCGTAGGCGCGCAGCGGCCGGCGCACCAGCGACAGTTCGCCGCCGAGGCCGGCGTCGAGCAGGATCAGCAGCAGCGCGCAGGCGCCGATCCACAGCCAGCCGTAGTGGCGGACCCAGGGCATCGCCACCGTCAGCGCCGCGAACAATAGCGGCACCAGCCAGCCGATCAGCAGCACACTGCGCAGCGAGCCGCGGTCGCGACGCCACACCGATATCGCGTGCGGCAGCAGCGTCGCGTAGGCGAGCAGTACCAGCAGCGGCGCGCGCGCGGCGCCGTCCTGCGCACCGACCCAGCCGAGCAGCGCGGAGCCGACCAGCACCGCGAGCAGGCTGGCGTCGAGCGCGTAGACCAGCGGCAGCGCAACCAGCGCACAGCTCAGCAGGTAGCGGTCGAGATCGCCGCCGAACTGGAAGATCTGCGCCACCAGCGCCAGCGCCGCCGCGAAGGCCAGCGCCGTGAACGCGGCCGCGCCTTCGCGCCAGGCCTGCGACAGCGGCCGCCGCCACAGCGCGTGGACGCAGGCCGCCTGCCCGGCGGCGAGCGGCAGCGCGGTGACGAACAGGCGCAGGCCGCGGCTCCACTGATCCCAGTTGTGCGCGACCAGCAGGATCAGGCCGAGCCCGACCAGCAGCGCGCCGAGGATCGCCGACAGGCCCAGCGCGCCGCCGCCCTGCGCCGCGTCGGCATAGCGCGCGCGCAGGCGGGCCGCGGTCGGCGCGTCGATGACGCCGGCGCGCTCGAGCTCCGGCAGTTCGCCGAGCAGCCAGGCCGCGTGCTTCGCCATGCTGCTTTCGCGCTCCTCTTTCATGCTGGTGATTCTGAACAGCCTAACAAACGCGCGCGGGCGACCGATATGCTGTCGCATCGCAGACAAGGATAACGGGGAGTATCGATGCCGGCATCGGACCATCATGGTTCGCAGTTCGCGCTGCTCGGCAGGCGGCGCTACGCGCCGCTGTTCATCACCCAGGCGCTCGGTGCATTCAACGACAACGTCTACAAGAATGCGCTGGTGATCCTGATCGGCTTCGGCATCGCCGGCCTGTCGCCGGCGCAGATCGACTTCTACGTCAATCTCGCCGCCGGACTGTTCATCCTGCCGTTCTTCCTGTTCTCGGCGAGCGCCGGCCAGATTGCCGAGAAGTACGACAAGGCGCGCCTGATCCGCTTCACCAAGCTGTTCGAGATCGTCGTCATGCTGTTCGCCGCGGCCGGCTTCGCGCTGCAGTCCCTGCCCTTCCTGCTCACCGTGCTGTTCCTGATGGGCACGCAGTCGGCGCTGTTCGGACCGGTCAAGTACTCGATCCTGCCGCAGCATCTGCGCGACGAGGAGCTGGTCGGTGGCAACGCCATGATCGAGGCGGCGACCTTTCTCGCGATCCTGCTCGGCACCATGGCCGGCGGCTGGCTGATCGCGCGACACGGCGGCGCCTGGGTCAGCGCGACGATCCTCGCGATCGCGCTCGCCGGCTACCTCGCCGCGCGCGCGATCCCGCCGGCGCCGCCGGCCGCGCCGGGGCTGCGCCTCAACTGGAATCCGTACACCGAGACGCGCGACAACCTGCGCTTCCTGCGCGGCAACCGCGTCGTGCTGCTGTCGGTGCTCGGCATCTCGTGGTTCTGGTTCTACGGCGCGATGTTCCTGTCGCAGCTGCCGAACTACAGCAAGCAATATCTCGGTGGCGACGAATCGGTCGTCACCCTGCTGCTGACGATCTTCTCGCTCGGCGTCGGCATCGGCTCGCTGCTCTGCGAGCGCCTGTCCGGGCGCAAGGTCGAGATCGGCCTGGTGCCGCTCGGCTCGATCGGCCTGACGATCTTCGGCATCGACCTGTTCTTCGCGGCGCCGGGCCCGGCGGCGGTCGCGGGCCAGAGCGCGATGCAGTTCCTGTCGTCCGCCGCCAACCACCGCGTCGCCTGGGACCTGCTGCTGACCGGCGTGTTCGGCGGTTTCTACATCGTGCCGCTGTATGCGCTGATCCAGCTGCGCACCGAGGCCTCGCACCGCTCGCGCGTGATCGCCGGCAACAACATCCTCAACGCGCTGTTCATGGTCATCGCCGCGCTGCTCGCGATCGTCTACCTCAAGCTCGGCCTGACGATCCCGCAGCTGCTGCTGACCACGGCGCTGATGAACGCCGCCGTCGCCGTCTTCATCTACACGCTGGCGCCCGAGTTCCTGATGCGGCTGCTGGTGTGGCTGCTGATCAACACGCTCTACCGCATCCGCAAGACCGGCCTCGAGCACATCCCCGACGAAGGGCCGGCGATCGTCGTCGCCAACCACGTCAGCTACGTCGACGCGCTGATCATCGGCGGCAACGTGCGCCGGCCGATCCGCTTCGTGATGTACCACAAGATCTTCAGGATCCCGGTGCTCAGCTTCATCTTCCGCACCGCGCGCGCGATCCCGATCGCACCGGCCCGCGAAGACGAGGCGCTGATGCACCAGGCCTTCGACGAAATCGCCGCGGCGCTGCAGGCCGGCGAGGTGATCGGCATCTTTCCGGAGGGCCAGCTGACGCGCGACGGCGCGATCGGCGAATTCCGCAGCGGCATCGAAAGGATCGTCGCGCGCACGCCGGCGCCGGTCGTGCCGATGGCCTTGCGCGGGCTCTGGGGCAGCTTCTTCAGCCGCAACAATTTCCTCGCCCGCATGCGCCTGCCGAGCCGCTTCTGGTCGCGCGTCGAGCTGGTCGCCGAGGCGCCGGTCGCGCCGGAGCAGGTCAGCGCCGCCGATCTGGAGCGGCGCGTGCGCGCCTTGCGCGGCGACTGGGCTTGAGCTTCGGCTTGAAACTGGGCGTGAGACCGGGCGCGAGCGGGGCCGCGCCGAGACTTCAGCCGCGGTGATACGGGTGGTTGGCGAGCAGGCTCCAGGCCCGGAACAGCTGCTCGGCGACGAACACGCGGACCAGCGCATGCGGCAGCGTCAGCTTCGACAGGCCCCACTTGCGGTCGGCGCGCGCCAGCACCTCCGGGGCGTGGCCGTCGGGCCCGCCGATCAGCAGCGCGGTGTCGCGGCCGGACTGCATCCACTGCTGGAGCTCGCGCGACCAGTCGGTGCTGCTCAGCTGCTGGCCGTGCTCGTCGAGCGCGACCACCAGCGCGTCGCGCGGCAGGGCCTTGAGGATCTTCTCGCCTTCCTGCTGCTTGGCGCGGGCGATGTCGGCGTTCTTGCCGCGCTGCGCCGGGGCGATCTCGACCAGCTCCAGCCGGCACTCGTGCGGCAGGCGCGCCGCGTAGTCGGCGTAGGCGGTCTGCACCCAGTCCGGCATGCGCGTGCCGACCGCGATCAGCCAGATGCGCATCGGCGCGCCGGCGGCGTCCGGCCTACTTGCGCGTCGCCTTGCGGGCCGGCGCCTTCTTCGCGGCCGGCTTGGCGGCCTTCTTGACCGCCGCCTTCCTCACGGCCGGCTTCTTCGCCGCCTTCCTGGCCGGCGCCTTCTTCGTCGCCGGCTTGGCCGCCGGCTTCGACTTCCCGGCCGGCGCCTTCTTCGCAGCCGGCTTCTTCTTCGGCTTGGCCTCGACCGGGGCCTCGGCCTCGTCGGCGACCGCCCAGAGCTTTTCGAGCTGGTAGAACGCCCGCGCCTGCGCCTGCATCACGTGCACGACCACGCCGCCGAGATCGACGAGCACCCACTCGCCCTGCTCGGTGCCTTCGAGCCCGAGCGGCTGGTAGCCGGCGTGCTTGGCTTCCTCGGCGACGTTCTGCGCCAGCGATTTCACGTGCCGGTTCGAGGTGCCGGTGCAGATGATCATGGTGTCGGTGACCGTCGTCAGCTTGGTCACGTCGAGTACGGTGATGTCCTGGCCCTTGAGGTCGTCGAGCGCCTCGTAGGCGAGGCGGGCCAGCGGGTCGAGTTTCTTAATGTTGGGTCGCATCGTTGTCCTGCGTCAGCGCCTTGAGATCGGCGGCGGTCATGGCGTTCAGTATCGCATCCGGGACCAGGCCGCGCACGGAGCGGTGCTGCGCCAGCAGGCGCCGGATGCGGGTCGACGAAATATCGAGCGGCGGCATTTCGAGCGGCAGCCACAGGCCCGCCTCGCGCGCGTGCAGCGCCTCGGCGCCGTCGGCGCGTCGCGCGCCGAGCAGCGCCGCGCATTCGATGCTCGGCTGCGGCTCGCTGCCGGGGCGCGTGATGACGGCGACGTGGGCGAGCTCGACGATGCGCTGCCAGTGCCGCCACAGATGGAAGTGCTGGAAGGCATCGCCGCCCATCAGCAGGACCAGCGAGGCGCGCGGGAAATCGCGGTGCAGCTCCTCGAGCGTGTCGACCGTGTACGACGGCCCGGCGCGCATGATCTCGCGCTCGTCCGGGATCAGCCCTTTTTCGCGGCGCACGGCGGCGCGGACCCATTCGAGCCGGCGCTGCGGCGAGACGCGCGAATCCGGGCGATGCGGCGCGTGCGCGGTCGGGATCAGCCGCACCTGGCTCAGATCAAGCCGCTCGCGCGCCTCGATCGCGACGCGCAGGTGGCCGTTGTGGAACGGCGCGAAGGCACCGCCGAAGACGCCGATCGCCTTCACGCGCAACGCTCAGGCCGGAGCATGGCAGACCGCCTCGATGTTGTGCCCGTCGGGATCGAGCACGAAGGCGCCGTAGTAGTTCGGGTGATAGTGCGGGCGCAGGCCCGGCGCGCCATTGTCGCGGCCGCCGGCGGCGAGCGCCGCGCGATGGAAGGCGTCGACCTCGGCGCGCGTGCGCGCGCGCAAGGCGATGTGCACCGGCGGCGTGTTCGGTCGCGCGGCGCCGCCGCTGGCGCTGATCCAGAATTCCGGCTTCGGCGCTGCACCGAAGCCGCCGTGCGCGTGATCGACCACTGGCGGCGCCAGCTCCATCAGCAGCTCGAAGCCGAGCGGCGCCAGCGCCGCGCGGTAGAACGCCTTGCTGCGTTCGTAGTCCGCGACGACCAGGCCGACGTGATCGAGCACTAGCGGACCGAACCGTCGCCGAGCACGATCCACTTCAGCGAGGTCAGGCCTTCGAGGCCGACCGGACCGCGGGCGTGGAACTTGTCGGTGCTGATGCCGATCTCGGCGCCGAGGCCGTACTCGTAGCCGTCGGCGAAGCGCGTCGAGGCATTGACCATCACCGAGCTCGAATCGACTTCGCGCAGGAAGCGGCGCGCCTTGCTCAGGTTCTCGGTGACGATGCTGTCGGTGTGCTGCGAGCCGTAGGTGTTGATGTGCTCGATCGCGGCGTCGAGGCCGTCGACGACGCGGATCGCCAGGATCGGCGCCAGATACTCGGTGCGCCAGTCCTCCTCGGTCGCCGCCTTGGCTTCGGCCAGGATGCCGCGCGTGCGCTCGCAGCCGCGCAGCTCGACGCCGGCCTCGACGTAGATCTCGGCGAGCGTCGGCAGCACGCGCGCGGCGAGCGGCGCGTCGACCAGCAGCGTTTCCATCGTGTTGCAGGTGCCGTAGCGCTGCGTCTTGGCGTTGACGGCGACGGCGACCGCTTTCTCGAGATCGGCGTCGGCGTCGAGGTAGACGTGGCAGATGCCGTCGAGGTGCTTGATGACCGGCACGCGCGCCGACTCCGACACCGCTGCGACCAGGCCCTTGCCGCCGCGCGGAATGATGACGTCGACGTACTGCGGCATCGCCACCATCTCGCCGACCGCACGGCGGTCGGTGATGTCGAGGATCTGCACCGCGTCCTTCGGCAGGCCGGCCTCGATCATCGCGCGCTCGATGCAGCGGCCGATCGCGAGGTTCGAGCGCAGCGCTTCCGAGCCGCCGCGCAGGATCGCGGCGTTGCCCGACTTCAGGCACAGCGCCGCGGCATCGGCCGTCACGTTCGGCCGCGATTCGTAAATGATGCCGACCACACCGAGCGGCACGCGCATGTGGCCGACCTGGATGCCGGACGGGCGCAGCTTCATGTCGCTGATCTCGCCGATCGGATCGGGCAGCGCGGCGACCTGGCGCACGCCGTCGGCCATCGCCTCGATGCGCTTCGGGTTCAGTTCGAGACGGTCGAGCAGCGCCGCGTCGAGCTTGGCGTTGCGGCCTTCGCGCATGTCCTGCGCGTTGGCTTCGAGGATGCGCTCGGCGTCGTCGAGCAGGGCCTGCGCGAGCGCGAACAGCGCCGCGTTCTTGGTGCCGGTGTCGGCACGCGCCAGCAGGCGCGCGGCGGCGCGCGCCTTGGCGCCGCGCTCGTGCATGTAGTCGGCGATGTTGTCGGCCTTCGCCCGAACCGGTTTTGCAGCGGAAGTCATGAACGTTGTGGACGCGGGGCCGCCCCACTGGCGGCGAGGATCAATGTTAGCAATTCTTCCCAGGCCGCCGCCTCCTGACCGGACTTGACCATCTGGTCGACGTTGGCGGCGCGGCGCATCCAGGTCAGCGCCTCGGCCGGCCGCACGCGCGGCAGCGCGCGCAGGTACTTGGCCTGCTGCGCGCGGAAGATGCCGGCCGCCTCGCAGGCGGCGCCGGCATCGCGCAGGCGCGCGTACTGGATCGAAGCCTTGGCCAGCGAGCGCAGGCACCAGGACAGCGCGCCGAGGATCTCCAGCGGCCCGAGGCCTTCCTCGCGCAGGCGCTGCAGGCTGCGCACGCTGCCGACGGCGTCGCCGTCGAGGATGCGGTCGTTGAGATCGAAGGCTTCGAAGCGCGCGCTGTCGGCGACCGCCTGCGCCAGCGCCTCGACGCCGATCCGCTCGCCCGGGAACAGCAGCTTGAGCTTTTCGACGTCCTGCGCGGCGGCCAGCAGATTGCCCTCGGTGCGCTCGGCGAGCAGCTTCACCGCTTCGGCGTCGGCCTGCACGCCCGCCGCCTTGAGGCGCGCGTCGAGCCAGGGCACGAATTCCTCGGGCTTGACCGGCCACAGGTAGAGACTGGCGCCGGCGGAGTCGAGCGCCCGCGCCCACGGCGCCTCGCGCTGGCGCTTGTCGAGCGCGCCGCAGACGACGATCAGCAGCACGTCCTGCGGCGGCCGCTGGGCCAGCGCCTGCAGGGTCTTGCGCCCCTCGTCGTCGGGCCCCGCCGCCATGCGCACCTCGACGATGCGCCTTGAGGCGAACAGCGACAGGCTGGCGCCGGCCTCGATGACCCGCTGCCAGGCGAAGCCGCGCTCGACGTCGAACACCTCGCGCTCGCTGTAGCCGGCCTTGCGCGCCGCGGCGCGGATCGCGTCGAGCGCCTCCTGCATCAGCAGCGGCTCCTCGCCGGCGACGAAGTAGATCGGCGCGAGGCCCTTGGCGAGATGCGAGGCGAGCTGGCTGGCTTTGAGCTGCACGGCGTGGAAGGACGAGGCGTCCTGCGTCGGAAAGCGCCCATTCTACGAGACCGGCGCCGCCGCCGGCCGCGCGCCGGTCCGGCCGGCTTGCGCAGGCGCCGCACGCAGGCCCTAGAATCGCCGCCATGAAACCGAGCGCCGCAGCCCCTGCCGTTCACGCCGACCGCGAGTTACGCCCTGTCGATCCGCTGCTGTCGCTGCTCGGCCGCGGCCTGGCGCTGCTCGCCGAGCGCGAGCGCGGCGCCGGCCGCGCCAACCCGGCGGCGCGCCAGCGCGACGCCGAACTGCCGGAAGCCGAGCGCCGCCACGTCGCCGGCCTGATGCGCGTCAATCACGCCGGCGAGATTGCCGCGCAGGCGCTGTACCACGGCCAGGCGCTGACCGCGCGCAATCCGCAAACCCGCCGCCACCTGCTCGAAGCGGCGCGCGAGGAACACGATCATCTGCGCTGGTGCGAGGAACGCCTCGACGAGCTCGGCGACGCGCCGAGCAAGCTGCAACCGCTGTGGTACGCCGGCTCGTTCGCGATCGGCGCGCTCGCCGGCCTGCGCGGCGACGCCTGGAGCCTCGGCTTCGTCCACGAAACCGAGCGCCAGGTGTCCGAGCACCTCGGCGAGCATCTGCGGCAGCTGCCGGAAACCGACGCGCGCGGCCGCGCGATCCTCGAAACCATGCGCCGCGACGAGGAGCGCCACGGCCAGGAAGCGGAACAGGCCGGCGGCCAGCCGCTGCCGGCGCCGGTGCGCGGCCTGATGCGCCAGGTCGCCAAGCTGATGAAGTTCGGCGCGTATCGCGTCTGAGCGAGCGCGCCAGAGGAACGCCCACGCCCTCGCCGCCAGAATTTCGCTCCCGGCCCGAAGCGGGCCGAACACGGGGCGACATCGTGAAACTGAAGCGCAGAAAACGGCTTTCCGGAGCGGCCAGACTGGCGCTTGCCGCACGGCATGACAGCTGTCCCGCGCCGGCCATGTTCCCGGGAACCTGCCCGCCCGGGTGCGGCCAGCGCCTTCGCGGCCGTGCGGCGCAAGCCGCCGTTGCGCCAGAGTCGCGCCGCGCTGCGGCCGCTCAGCCGGCGGCGAGCCGGCTGTTATGCTCGGTCCATCACAACAACGTCGGGGGAAACCGAAGATGACGATCGCCCTGTGGTGCGTGCTGGCCGCGGCCCTGCTGCCGTTTCCGTTCGCGCTGGCCGCCAAGTGGAGCCGCCGCTTCGACAATGCCACGCCGCGCGAGTATCTCGAGCAGGCGGCCGGATGGCGCAAGCGCGCGCACTGGGCGCAGCTCAACAGCTTCGAAGCGTTCCCGCCGTTCGCCGCCGCGGTGCTCATCGCCCACGTCGTCGCCGGCCCGAACGCCACCGCCAACCTGCTGGCGCTGGCCTTCGTCGTGCTGCGCATCGTCTACGGCCTGTGCTACATCGCCAACCGCGCGACGCTGCGCTCGCTGGTCTGGCTCGGCGGCATCGCCTGCGTGATCGGCCTCTTCGTCGTCGCCGCGCGCGCGTCGTAAAGGAGCCGCCAGATGCAGATCAAGATCGAGATCGACGTCCGCCCCGAGGAACTGCGCCGCTTCCTCGGCCTGCCCGACGTGTCCGGCCTGCAGGAGGACATCGTCGCCTTCCTGCGCGACAAGATCGGCGCCGCCAGCGGCTTCGACGCCTCGCAGTTCGTGCGCAGCAATTTCGACACGCTGCGGCGCACGCCGGCCTGGCAGAAGTTCGCGGCGCGCCTGCGCATCAACGAGGACGGCGAACCGGAAGTCGACGAAGTCGCGCCCGAGCCGCCGCGTCCGCCACGCAAGCGCAAGCCGCGCGCCCGCAAGCGCGCCGCGGCCAAGCCGGCGGCCGCGGCGGCAACGGATAGCGGCGGCGAAGACTGACCGCCGCGGCCGCGCCGCTCAGGCGCGGCTCACCACAGCGGCCCGCCGCGGTTGTCGCGCACCTCGGCGCCGCCGATCGGCCGCGCGTCGTTGCCCCAGGCACTGCGCACATAGCTCAGCACCTCGGCGATCTGTTCGTCGCCAAGCGTGGTCGCGAACGGCGGCATGCCGTACGGGCGCGGATTGCCGGCGGTGGCCGGCGCGTAGCCGCCGAACAGCACGATGCGGATCGGATCGACCGCCGAGTTCATCAGCACCGCGCGATTGCCGGCCAGCGCCGGCGCCGCCGGCGCGCGGCCTTCGCCGTTGTCGCCGTGGCACTGCGCGCAGTGCTCGCGATACAGGCGCTCGCCGCGCGGCTTCATCGCCGCGACGACCTTCGGCGGCGGCGGCGGCCGGCCGGACGCCGGCGGTACGCCGCTGTCGTGCAGCGACTTCAGATAAATGGCGATCGCGCGCAGCTCGGCCGGATCGACGTGCTGCAGGCTTTCGTAGACGACCTCGGCCATCGGCCCCATCGCCGTGGCGCGGGCGCTGACACCGTTCTTCAGCAGCGCGACGATCTCGTCCTCGGACCAGTCCTGCACGCCGGCCTCGGCACGGCTCGCCAGCGCCGGCGCGTACCAGTTCAGCACCAGACCGCCGGACGGGTTGTCCTGTGCGCGAATCGCACCGAGCGCGTTGCGCGCCTCGTGGCAGGCGCTGCAATGGCCGAGGCCCTGCACCAGATAGGCGCCGCGATTCCATTCGGCGCTCTGCGCCGGATCCGGCTGGTAGACGCCGGGCCGGAAGAACAGCAGGCGCCAGCCGCGCAGCAGCGGCCGGAAGCGGTACGGGAACTTCAGCTCGTGCGCGCGGTTCGCCTGGCGCACCGCCGGCTGCTCGCGCAGATAGGCGTACATCGCGTCGGCGTCAGCGCGGCTGACGCGCGTGAAGTTGGTGTACGGGAAGGTCGGATACAGCGGCCGGCCGTCGCGGCCCTTGCCCTCGTGCAGCGCGCGCCAGAAGTCGTCGGCGCTCCACTGGCCGATGCCGGTCTCGGCGTCGGGCGTGATGTTCGGCGCATAGAAGGTGCCGAACGGCGTCGGCACGGCGCGACCGCCGGCGTAGGCGGCGCCGCCGCGCGCGGTATGGCAGGCCCGGCAGTCGCCGAGCCGCACGAGCTGCTCGCCGCGGGCGCGCGTATCGGTCGTCAGCGTTCCCGCCGGCAGCGGCGGCGCGTCGCCGTCCTGGCGATCGACCGGGCCGAACAGCCACAGGCCCACCGCCGCCAGCAGCGCCAGCGCGCCGAGCCCGAACAGCGCGCCGAGCGCGCGGCGCTTCATGATCGCGGTGCTCATCGCTTCGCCTCCGTCGGCGCCAGCGCGCTGCCGCATTCGAGCGGCAGTTCGGCGAGCGGCGCGGCCGGCGACGCGTCGTCCGGCACCGGCTGCGTCGCCAGCCAGGCGCTCGCGGCGTACAGGTCGGCCGGCGTCAGGCGGCGCGCGACTTCGGCCATGCAGTCCGGGGCGTGCGCGCGGCGGTTGCCCTCGCGCCAGGCGCCGAGCTGCGCCATCAGATAATCGTGCGACAGGCCGAGCAGGCCCGGCGTCGCCGGCAGGGCGCCGGTCAGGCGCGCGCCGTGGCAGGCGACGCAGGCCGGGATGCGCTGCGGCGCGTCGCCGTCGTTGACGAGCCGGCGGCCGCGTTCGAGCACTGCGGTGCCGACCGCCGGCGCCTGCGGCGGCGGATACGGCAGATGCTGATCGGCGAAGTACTGCGCCATTTCGGCGAGGTAGGCGTCGCCCTGCCGCTCGACCATGTAGGTCATCATCGCGTAGTCGCGGCGGCCGTCGCGGAAGTTCAGCAGCTGGTTGTAGAGATAGCCGGCCGGCTTGCCGGCGATGCGCGGGTAGTAGCCGTCGCTGGTCGCCCGCCCCTCGCGGCCGTGACAGGCCATGCACGGCTGCACGCGCTGGTCGATCGAGTCGAGCGGCGGCGCTTCATTCGCGGGCACGGCCCATGCCGGCCACGCCAGCAGCAGCGGCAGCAGGCCGCGCAGCCAGACCACGGCGCGCACGCTCAAAGCCCCGCGTTGCGCAGCAGCAGGCGCACGATCAGCACCAGCGTGACAATGAAGGCGATCGTCAGCAGCACGCCGATGGCGATGAACGCCGCCGGACTGCCGCGTGCGAAATCGCGCTCGCGCGCCTTCGAGCTCTGCACGCCGAGCATCGCCATCAGCACGCTGCTGATGGTGGCGAACAGGCCGAGCTTGTGCGGCTTCCCGTCATCGTTGGCGGCGGACGGCACCTTGAGCGTACGGTTTTGCATCGACGGTTCTCCTCGTGTCTACATCACGCGCGATGCGAGCGCCGGCAGCTGCTCGATCGCGTCCTCGATCATTTCCAGCGTATGGCCGCATTCGTCGCGGCTCGCGGCGCCGCCGAGACAGACGCGCACCGCTTCCGGCGCCGGCCCGCTGACGGTGAAGGTATCGGCGACCACCACGCCGACGCCGTGCGCGCGCAGATGGGTCGCGAACTCGATGCGCGTCCACGGTTCCGGCGTCTTCAGCCAGAGATGGAACGCGTCCGGATCGGTGACGAACTCGGCGCGGCGCAGGATGCCGGCGGCAAGCTTCTGACGCGCGCGCGACTCCTCGCGCACCGCCTGCGCGGCGAGCGCGGCGGTGCCATCGTCGATCCAGCGCGTGGCCAGCGCCGTAAGGATCGGCGAGGCCATCACCGCCGTCGTGCGCAGCACCGCCGACAGGCGCGCGGTGTAGCGCACGTTCGGCGTCGTCAGGTAGGCGACGCGCAAGCCGGCACCGAGGCATTTCGAGAAGCCGGACAGGTAGAACGTCAGCTCCGGCGCCAGCGTCGCGATCGCCGGCGGCGGCCGCTCCGGCAGGCAGGCGTAGGCATCGTCCTCGATGATCGGCACGCCGTAGCGGCGCGCGATCTCGGCGATCGCCTCGCGGCGCGCCAGCGGCAGCGTCGCCGTGGTCGGATTGAGCAGCGTCGGATTCACGTACAGGGCCTTCGGCAGGTCGGCGGCGCACAGCGCGCCGAAGGCGTCGGGATCGAGCCCCTGGCCGTCGGCCGGCAGGCCGACGAGGCGGATGCCGAGCTGCGCGGCGAGGCCCTTGATGCCCGGATAGGTGACGGCTTCGCAGGCGATCGCATCGCCCGGCCGCGCCAGCACCGTGAACAGCGCCAGCAGCGCCCCCTGGATGCCGGGGCAGACCAGCACGCGCTGGCCGCCGACGCCCGGCAGCTTCAGCCAGCGCGCGCCGGCCTCGCGGTCCTCCGGCGTGCCGCCGAATTCCTGATAGCGCAGCAGTGCGTACGGATCGTGCTCGCGCAGGCTCGCGTAAGCCTCGGCGAAGCGCGCCAGCAGCGCCGGATCGCGCGGCTCCGGCGGCATGTTCATGGTCATGTCGATGAGATGACCGGGCGTCACCGGGCGGCGCACCGGACCGCTGCCGACCATCTCGCGCACCACCGTGCCGTGACCGGGCCGCGCGTCGATCAGGCCGCGCCGCTGCGCTTCGGCGTAGCCGCGCGCCACGGTCGTGAAGTTCAGCTTCAGGTCCTGCGCCAGCTGGCGCAGCGTCGGCAGGCGCTGGTGCGCGGTCAGGTGTCCGGCCTGGATGTCGTCGGCGATGGCGTCGGCAATGGCGAGGTACGCCGGCCGGCTGCTGGCATTGATTGCATGAGCCCAGCGACTTGATTGGTTTTTCGAGCCCATCATCCGATCCACAAAGAGGCGTGATGCACCATGTCGCGCCACATCGAGCGCCATCATAAGTCACGCAGCCTTGTCGCGGAAAGTTCTGCGCTCCGCGGCCCGGCCAGCAGCGTCGGACGATGGCCGGGAAAATTTCGCGGCGCCACAAAAATGTCTCACATTGATTGCATCGTGATTGTCGATCAATGTCGCTTTCTGGCACGTCGGTTGCGCTAAGCCCGGTACGCCCCGCCGAGCCGGCGCGGCGCCACGAACCGTTCCAACCGCCGCTTCAGGAGATCCGCTATGCCCGCAGTCACGTCGCCCGCGCACAAGAAAGGCGACTTCTTCGTCGACTACGAAGAAAAGGTATTCGAGGACGTCAAAGCCAAGCCCGGCGAGAAGGCGCTGGTCACCTTCCACACCGTCGCCTTCGAGGGCTCGATCGGTCTGGTCAACCTGCTGCAGGCCAAGCGTCTGCTGCGCAAGGGCTTCGAGACTTCGATCCTGCTCTACGGTCCGGGCGTCACGCTCGGCATCCAGCGCGGCTTCCCGACACTCGGCGACGAGGCCTTTCCGGGCCACCAGAACTTCAACGGCCAGCTCAAGGCCTTCATGGACGAAGGCGGCAAGGTCTACGCCTGCCGCTTCGCGCTGCAGGCGCTGTACGGCCACGGCGAACCCTCGCTGCAGCCGGGCATCCGGCCGATCAATCCGCTCGACGTGCTCGATCTGATCCTGATCCACCGCAACGAGAACGCCTTCATGATCCACACCTGGACGGTCTGAGCGATTCGCCGAGAGACCCGCGCGCTCCAGCGCGGGATCGACGATCCGGATAACAGAGCGCTCCATGACCCAGACCCCAGTGAAAGTCGCCGCCGCCCAGCTCTCGCCGGTGCTGGGCAGCCGCGACGGCACGATCGCCAAGGTGATCGACGCGATCGCCGCCGCCGCGCGAGAGGGCGCGCGGCTGATCGTCTTCCCCGAGACGGTGGTGCCGTACTACCCGTACTTCTCGTTCATCACGCCGGCGGTGGCGATGGGCCCGGCGCATCTGGCGCTGTACGAGCAGGCGGTGACGGTGCCGGGCGCGGCGACCGACGCGGTCGCCGCCGCCGCGCGCCGGCACGCGATCGTGGTCGTGCTCGGCGTCAACGAGCGCGACCACGGCACGCTCTACAACGCGCAGCTGATCTTCGACGCCGACGGCACGCTGCTGCTCAAGCGCCGCAAGATCACGCCGACGTATCACGAGCGCATGGTCTGGGGTCAGGGCGACGGCAGCGGCCTGAAGGCCGTCGACTCCGCCGTCGGCCGCATCGGCGCGCTGGCCTGCTGGGAGCATTACAACCCGCTGGCCCGCTACAGCCTGATGGCGCAGCACGAACAGATCCACTGCAGCCAGTTTCCCGGCTCGCTGGTCGGGCCGATCTTCGCCGAGCAGATGGAGCTGACGGTGCGCCACCACGCGCTCGAATCCGGCTGCTTCGGCATCAATGCCACGGCCTGGCTCAGCGAGGAACAGGTGGCGTCGATCACCTCCGATCCGGCGCTGCAGAAGGCCCTGCGCGGCGGCTGCTACACGGCCATCGTCTCGCCGGAAGGCAAGCACCTGTGCGAGCCGCTGCGCGACGGCGAGGGGCTGGTCTACGCCGATCTCGATTTCGCGCTGATCACCAAGCGCAAACGCATGATGGATTCGGTCGGCCACTACGCGCGACCAGAACTGCTGTCGCTGCAACTCGACGACCGCGCCGCACAGCCGCTGCACGTGCGCGGCGACGCACCGTCCCTCTTCCCGCCCCTGTCCCGGAGTGCCTGCGATGACGCCCGCCCAGACCCAGCAGCAGCTGATCACCGACCTGCAGTCGCGCGGTTTGCGGCTGGTTGACGAATCGGCCGGCGCGCCGAGCCGCCGCGGCGGCGCCGGTCCGTCGGACCACAAGGCGCTGACGATCGACGGCCGGACCTTCATGGTGCCGGTGCACACCGGCGGCGTCGCCGCCTCGCCGTACGTCGCCGATGCCCCGTCCGGCGACGGCGGCGCCGCGCTGCGCCGCGACGGCGTCGCCGTGGCCACGATCAGCTTCCCGAAGCCGCCGCGCTTCTACCAGCAGCAGACCGCCGACGGCACGCCGTACTGGAAGATCGCGCAGCTGCACGGCAGCGACGTGCTGGCGACGACCGTCCTGCAGACCTGCATCCGCTACGGCCGGCGCGAGACCTCGTGCCAGTTCTGCGCGATCGGCGAATCGCTGGCGCATGGCCGCACGATCAACCGCAAGACGCCGGAGCAGCTCGCCGAAGTGGCGCGCGCCGCGGTCGCGCTCGACGGCGTCCGCCACATGGTGATGACGACCGGCACGCCGAACTTCACCGACCGCGGCGCCGCGCTGCTGGTCGACAGCGCGCGCGCCGTCAAGGCCGCCGTGCCGACGCTGCCGATCCAGGCGCAGTGCGAGCCGCCGGACGATCCGGCGTGGTTCGCGCGGCTGCGCGACGCCGGCGTCGACAGCCTCGGCATGCATCTCGAAGCGGTCACGCCGGCAGTGCGCGCGCGCATCATGCCGGGCAAGGCCGAAGTCAGCGTCGAGCAGTATCTCGACGCCTTCGCCGCCGCCGTGCGCGTGTTCGGCCGCGGCCAGGTCAGCACCTACATCCTCGCCGGCCTCGGCGACACGCGCGACGCGATCCTGGCGATGTGCGAGACGCTGGTCGGCCTCGGCGTCTATCCGTTCGTGGTGCCGTTCGTGCCGATCTCCGGCACGCCGCTCGAAGCGCACCCGGCGCCGGAGCCGGCGTTCATGCGCGAGCTGCTGGCGCCGCTCGGCCGCCTGCTGGTCGACGCCGGCCTGCGCTCGCGCGACATCAAGGCCGGCTGCGGCAAATGCGGCGCCTGCTCCTCGCTCGCCGCTTACGAAACGGACGCGGCGCCGGCCGCGCGCGCCGCGTGAGCCGCGCCGTGCGCACCGCCTTGGAGAGCGGCGAAGCCGGCGCCGTCGCCAGCGCCTTCGTGCCCGGCGAGTTCCGCCTCAAGCACGCGCGGGCGCCGTGGGAGCAGCAGGCCTGCGCGGCGCTGCGCCGCCAGGTGTTCTGCGCCGAGCAGGGTCTCTTCGACGGCGACGACCGCGACGCGATCGACGCGCGCGCGCTGCCGATCGCGGCGATCACCTGCATCGCCGGCATCGGCGAGCGCGTGGTCGGCACGGTGCGCATCCACCGCCCGGCGCCGCAGACCGAACCCGGCCTCTGGCAGGGCTCGCGGCTGGCGGTGCTGCCCGAGTACCGGCGCAGCGCCTGGCTCGGCAGCGAGCTGATCGCGCATGCCGTCGGCACCGCGCACGCACGCGGCTGCACGCGCTTTCTCGCCCAGGTGCAGGTGCAGAACGTCAGGCTGTTCGAACGCCTGCACTGGACGGCGCTGGCAGCGATCACGGTGCAGGGCCGGCCGCACGTGCTGATGCAGGCCCAGCTCGCGCACTATCCGCCGCGCCACGCCGACGAGCTGGCGTTCTACACGGCGACGAGGGCGGCGGCATGATCGACGACGCCCGTGCGCAAGACACGCTCGACGCGCTGGTCGCCGGCCTGCAGGCGAGCCGCGGCGTCGCCGCCAAGCGCGACATCGCCGCCGCGGTCGCCG
The DNA here is from genome assembly GCF_000382285.1 of Solimonas variicoloris DSM 15731. GTDB lineage: Bacteria > Pseudomonadota > Gammaproteobacteria > Nevskiales > Nevskiaceae > Solimonas > Solimonas variicoloris. The sequence continues at coordinate 164,635 of NZ_KB907930.1, forward strand.
CGCTCGGCATCGCCGATCCGCGCGCCGCGGTGCCGGTCGGCGACGACTGCGCGGCGCTGGCCGATGGCGACGGCCACCTGCTGTTCGCGATCGAAGGCTTCCTCAACGATTTCGTCGCCCGCGATCCGTGGTTCGCCGGCTGGTGCGGCGTGATGGTCAACGTCTCCGACATCGCCGCGATGGGCGGCCGCCCGCTCGCCGTCGTCGATGACATCTGGGGCCGCGACAGCGGCCATCTGCGCGCGATCCTCGACGGCATGGCCGCCGCATCGCGCGCCTTCGGCGTGCCGGTGGTCGGCGGCCACAGCAGCGCGAGCGCCGCGCAGGAGCAGCTGTCGGTCGCCATCATCGGTCGCGCGAACCGGCTGCTGACCAGCTTCGACGCGCGCCCCGGCGACGCCCTGCTGGTCGCCGTCGACCTGCGCGGCGCGTACCGCGAGCCGTTCCCGCACTGGAACGCGGCCACCACCGCGCCGCCGGCGCGGCTGCGCGCCGATCTCGAACTGCTGCCGGCGCTCGCCGAGGACGGCCTGTGCCGCGCCGCCAAGGACATTAGCCAGGCCGGCGTGATCGGCACACTGCTGATGCTGCTCGAATGCTCCGGCGTCGGCGCGACGCTCGACGTACGCCGCGTACCGCGTCCGCCGCAGGCGCCGCTCGCGCGCTGGCTGCTGCAGACCTTCCCCAGCTACGGCTACGTGCTCGCGGTCGCGCCCGAACACGTCGCCGCGGTGAGCGCGCGCTTTCACGCGCGCGACCTGGCCTGCGCCGTCGTCGGCAGCTGCGACGACACGCGCCGCCTGCAGCTGCGCGCGTACGGCGAGACGCGCCTGGCCTGGGACTTCGCCACGCAGCCGCTGACCGGCTGCGGCCCGGTCGCCGCCGCATCCCCCGTTCCGGAGACCGTCCATGCCTGAAATGCAGTTCCGCGTGCGCTGGCCCGATGCCTCGTCGACGCTCTGCTACTCGCCGTCGAGCACGATCCGCGAAGCCTTCGTGCTCGGCCACGCCTATCCGCTGCAGGAGTTCGTCGCGCGCAGCCGCGCCGCGCTCGAACACGCCAGCCTGCGCGTCGCGCAGAAGTACGGCTTCGGCTGCGCGCACGCCGCGCTGCAGATCCGCGAAATCGAACAGGCCGCCGCGCGCTACGCCGGCGATCCGCACGCCACCGTCACCGTCGAGTCCTACGAATGATCCCGAGCAAGACCACCCCGCTGCATCCCGTCACCGCCCGCCGCGTGCCGGTCGCCATCGTCGGCGGCGGCCAGGCCGGCCTCGCCATGAGCTGGCTGCTGAAGCAGCGCGGCATCGAGCACATCGTCTTCGAGCGCCATCGCGTCGCGCACGAATGGCGCGAGGCGCGCTGGGATTCGTTCTGTCTGGTGACGCCGAACTGGCAGTGCCGCCTGCCCGGCTGGCCGTACGCCGGCCGCGATCCGCACGGCTTCATGCTCAAGGACGAGATCGTCGCCTATCTCGAAGGCTACGCCGCCTCGTTCGCGCCGCCGCTGTGCGAGGGCACCAGCGTCACGCGGCTGCGGCCGCTCGACGACGGCGGCTTCGAGCTAAAGACCACGGGCGGCGACTGGATCGCCGGCCAGGTCGTGATCGCGACCGGCGGCTATCACACGCCGATCGTGCCGCGTAGCGCCGAGCGCCTGCCGGCCTCGGTGCTGCAGCTGCACTCGTCGAACTACCGCAATCCGCATTCGCTGCCCGCGGGCGCGGTGCTGGTCGTCGGCACCGGGCAGTCGGGCTGCCAGATCGCCGAGGACCTGCACCTCGCCGGCCGCCAGGTGCATCTGGCGGTCGGCACCGCGCCGCGCTCACCGCGCGTCTACCGCGGCAAGGAAGTCACCGACTGGCTGACCGAGTCCGGCTACTACGACATCGCCTACGAGCAGCACCCGCAGAAGGAAACGGTGCGCGAGAAGACCAATCACTATCTCACCGGCCGCGACGGCGGCCGCGAGATCGACCTGCGCCGCTTCGCGCGCGAAGGCATGCAGCTGTACGGCCGCTTCGACGAGAGCCGCCGCGACGGCGAGCAGATCGAGGTCCGCTTCATCGCCGACCTCAAGCACAACCTCGACCAGGCCGACGCCAGCTACCTGGCGATCCGCGCCAGCATCGACCAGTACATCGCCGCGCGCGGCATCGAGGCGCCGCCCGAAGCGCCGTACGTGCCGGTCTGGGAGCCGGACGCGGAGCCCACATCGCTGGACCTGCAGGCCGCCGGCATCACGACGGTGATCTGGGCGATCGGCTTCGCCGCCGACTATCGCTGGGTCGAGGCACCGCTGTTCGACGGCCGCGGCCGGCCGGTGCAACGGCGCGGCGTGACCGGGGTCGACGGCCTCTATTTCCTCGGCCTGCCGTGGCAGAACACCTGGGGCTCGGGCCGCTTCGCCGACGTCGGCCGCGACGCCGAATACCTGCTGGAGCACATCGCGCCGGCGCAGCGCGATCGCCGCGCGGCATCCTGAGGGCTTAGCGGCGACGGCGCGGCTGCAGATCGCGCAGCAGGCCCTGCCACAGCTCGATGCGGATCGCGTGATCGTCGCGCAGGCGCCGGCGCGTGCGGGCCTGCAGCGCGCGCTGCTCGCGCAGCAGCTGCCGCCAGCTGCGCGCCTGCCGGGCGACGATCAGGCGATCGCGCAGCGCGCTGGCGTGGCCGTGCAGCGCGTCGGTCTCGTGCAGCGCCAGCAGCGCGACGCCGCCGAGCACGCGGTCGAGATCAAGGAAGGCACGCATGCTCGATCTCCGTGCGGTTGGATGAGCGGCCGGCCCGGCGCCGGCCGGAAACGCAAAAGGGGCCGGGTTGCCCCGACCCCTCCGTGGCCCGCCGCCGCGGATCGCGACGGTCGTGGCGGCGGCGCCCGCAGGCGCCGCCCATGCATCAGGCCGAAGCGGCCTTCTTGGTCGCCTTCTTGGCCTTGGCGACCGTCTTGGTCGCCGTCTTCCTGGCCTTGGCGACGACCGGCGCCTGGCCCTGGATCTTGGCGCTGATCGTCTCGACGCCGCTCTTCAGCGTCTTGGCCAGCTCGTCGCCGGTCTTGCTGACGATCTTCAGCGACTCGCTATAGGCGCCGAGCACCGTGGCCTTGCCTTCCGGCAGATACGCGACGGGGTTGCTGGCGACGGCCTTGAGCCCGTCGGTCTTGGCCTTGGTCACGCTGGCCTGCACGAGCGTCGACAGCTCCTTGCCGGCGCTGACGTTGGTCTGCACCAGCTCCTGCACGCCCTCGACGACGATGCCATTCGCGGTCTTCAGCGTCTTCACGCCGACTTCCAGCGCTTCCTGGCCACGGGTGACGACGACGTCGGCACGGGTCTTCACATCGTTCACGATCGCTTCAACGCTCATTGCTGCTGCACTCCATCTGTTCACTAAAGAAAACGGCCCCGGGCACTCCGCCCCCGCTCTTGTTGCAACGCAACAAATGCTGCAGCACAGCATATCGGCCGCGGTTTTGATGTCAATGGCCTGACATCGTCAGCCGACCAACGGCAGGCCGCGCTGACCCGCCCCCGCACGCGGCCGTACCCGCGCCCGCCCCGGGCGCCCGAAGCGGCGCAAACCTTATGTGTATCCTCCGCCCATGAAACGCTATCTCCAGCAGCTGCGCGACCGCCTCTGGCATGCGCGGCACGGCGAGCGGCCCCGGCACTCGATCCGCATCGGCCGCTACGCCTTCGTGCTCGTCCGCGACATCGCCGAAGGCCAGCTGACGATGCGGGCGATGAGCCTGGTCTACACCACGCTGCTGTCGATCGTGCCACTGCTGGCGCTGGCGTTCTCGGTGCTCAAGGCCTTCGGCGCGCGCGACGCGATCGAACCGCTGCTCGCGCAGTTTCTCGCGCCGCTCGGCCCGCAGGCTGCGCAACTGACGCAGCAGGTCCTCGAATTCATCGAGCACGTCAAAGTCGGCGTGCTCGGTTTCGTCGGCGTGCTCGCGCTGCTGTGGTCGGCGCTGTCGCTGATCCAGAAAGTGGAAAGCAGCTTCAACTACGTCTGGCGCATCGAGCGACCGCGGCCGCTGGCGCAAAGGCTCGGCGACTACTTCGCGGTGCTGATGGTCGGCCCGCTGTTCGTGTTTCTGGCGCTCGGCATCACCGCGTCGATCTTCAACTCCTCGGTGATCGCCCTGCTCGGCGAGTACGAGCCGTTCGGCTATCTGATCTACCTGCTCGGCAAACTGGTGCCGTACCTGCTGATCATCGGCCTGTTCACCTTCGTCTACAGCTTCGTGCCGAACACGCGCGTCAAGCCGCTCGCGGCGCTGGTCGGCGGCACCTTCGCCGGCGTGCTGTGGCAAACCGGCAGCGTCGTGTTCGCCTCGTTCGTCGCCGGCGCAACCAACTACAACGCCATCTATTCGAGCTTCGCGATCCTGATCTTCCTGCTGATCTGGATCTACGTCGGCTGGATGATCCTGCTGCTCGGCTGCCAGCTGGCGTTCTACGTCCAGCATCCGGAGCACCTCAAACCGCGACGCATGCCGCCGCTGCTGAGCGGCCGGCAGATGGAATACCTGGCGCTGATGATCATGGGTGTCAGCGGCCGCCGCTTCGCCGCCGGCGAACCCGGCTACACCCAGGAAGAACTGGCGCTGGAACTCGGCGCCGAACCCGAACACGTGGCCCGCGTCGTCGAACAGCTGATCTACAAGGGCTTGCTGATCGAAAGCGGCCGGACGCGCACGCTGCTGACGCCGGCCATCGACCTCGACGCGGTGCCGCTGGCGCGACTCTGGGCGCTGTCGCGCACCGGCGACGGCCTGCCGCTGTCCAGCGATCCGCTGGCCATCGCAGCGCGCAAGCTGCTCGACGAAGCCGAAGCCGACTTCGCCGAACGCCACGCCGGAACCTCGGTCAAGGGCTGGCTGAAGAGCCAAAGCCGGAATTGAACGCCCTGCCTATAATTTGTGCGGCTTCGCCGCGACCGTACGCGGCGGCCTGACAAGCACATACACAAGGCGGCCCCGAGCCGCACGAACACAACTTCAGAGGACGACCCATGGCGACGTCGACAGCGGCGGGCGAATTTGTCTGGTTTCAGGAATATCCGCCGAGCGTGCCGCGCACGATCGACACCGGCGCGGTCCCGTCGCTGGTCGCCATGTTCGAACAGAGCTGCGCGCGTTTCGGCGACCAGATCGCCTACGAGTGCATGGGCCAGACGCTGAGCTTTGCCGAGCTCGACCGCCTGACGCAGGACTTCGCGTCGTACCTGCAGAACGTGCTCGGCCTGCAGCGCGGCGACCGCGTCGCGCTGATGATGCCGAATCTGCTGCAGTACCCGGTCTCGCTGTTCGGCGTGCTGCGCGCCGGCCTGGTCGTCGTCAACGTCAACCCGCTCTATACCCCGCGCGAGCTCGAGCACCAGCTGCGCGACAGCGGCGCCAAGGCGATCGTCATCGTCGAGAACTTCTGCACGACGCTGCAGCAGGTCATCGCCAACACGCCGATCCAGCACGTCATCACCACGCAGATCGGCGACCTGGCGCCGTTTCCGAAGCGCGCGATCGTCAATTTCGTCGTCAAGCGCGTCAAGAAGATGGTGCCGGCCTGGAGCCTCCCCGGCACCACGGGCTTCCGCGCCGCGCTGGCCAAGGGCCGCGCCCAGCCCTACGCGCGCGTCCAGCTCGGCCCCGACGACATCGCCTTCCTGCAGTACACCGGCGGCACCACCGGCCTTTCGAAGGGCGCGGTGCTGACGCACGGCAACGTCACCGCCAACGTGCAGCAGGTCAGCGCCTGGATCGGGCCGTTCCTCGATGAGGGCAAGGAAGTCATCATCACCGCGCTGCCGCTGTACCACATCTTCGCGCTGGTCGTGAACTGCCTGCTGTTCCTGCGCCACGGCTGTCGCAACGTGCTGATCACCAACCCGCGCGACATGGCCGCCTTCTGCGTGGAACTCAAGCGCAGCGGCTTCACCGCGATCACCGGCGTCAACACGCTGTTCAACGGCCTGCTGCACGCGCCCGGATTCGCCGAACTCGACTTCTCCAGGTTCAAGCTCGCCGTCGGCGGCGGCACCGCCGTGCAGCAGGCGGTCGCCGAGAAGTGGCAGAAGGTCACCGGCGTCGGCCTCACCGAAGGCTACGGCCTGACCGAATGCTCGCCGGTGGTCAGCTTCTCGCCGCTCAGCGTCCCGCAGTGGAACGGCACGATCGGCGTGCCGCTGCCGTCGACGCTGGTCTCGCTGCGCGACGAGGAAGAAAACGAAGTCCCGCCCGGCCAGCCCGGCGAGCTCTGCGTGAAGGGCCCACAGGTCATGCAGGGCTACTGGCAGAAGCCGGAAGAGTCGGCCAAGGTCTTCACCAAGGACGGCTGGCTGAAGACCGGCGACGTTGCCGTGTTCGAGCCGAACGGCTACCTGCGCATCGTCGACCGCAAGAAGGACATGATCCTGGTGTCCGGCTTCAACGTATACCCGAACGAGATCGAAGGCGTGGTCGCCCAGCACCCGGGCGTACTCGAAGTCGCGTGCATCGGCGTGCCCGACGAGAAGTCCGGCGAAGTGCCGAAGGTCTTCGTCGTGAAAAAGGACCCCGCCCTCACGGAAGCCGAGCTGCGCGCCTACTGCCACGAGAACCTGACCGGCTACAAGATGCCGAAGTACATCACCTTCCTGCCCGAACTGCCGAAGTCCAACGTCGGCAAAGTGCTGCGCAAGGAACTGCGCGGCAAGTAAGGCCGTCGCTCCCCGAAGCCGCGCGAGTGCCTCGGGCTTCGCGCGGCTTTTTTTGTTGATGCATGCGAGGGGCGCGACAAAACGCACGCGGCATCACCGACCGAATCAGCCAGTTTCGATTCACGCGCGCGATCAAAGCACGACACGCGCTTGTCGTCGTGCAGGCTGTTTCGATCCACGCGCCCGCGAGGGGCGCGACCCCG
>NZ_KB907930.1:171728-171969 GCF_000382285.1 Solimonas variicoloris DSM 15731
AGCCGGAGTTTCGATCCACGCGCCCGCGAGGGGCGCGACAAAGCAGATCGCCGGGCTGGCCGTAGTGGCAATGGTTTCGATCCACGCGCCCGTGAGGGGCGCGACAGACCCTTCGGCTGGTACGCCGTGCCGGTGCCGTAGTTTCGATCCACGCGCCCGCGAGGGGCGCGACGCCGGTTTCCCGGGCGAAATTGTGATCACGGAAGTGTTTCGATCCACGCGCCCGCGAGGGGCGCGACCT
>NZ_KB907930.1:172385-172707 GCF_000382285.1 Solimonas variicoloris DSM 15731
CGACGCCCGACGGGTAGCCGTCGTTTCGATCCGCGCGGCCGCGAGGGGCGCGACCACGATCACTTTCTGATAGCTTGAGCTGCCGTCGTAGTTTCGATCCACGCGCCCGCGAGGGGCGCGACCGGCACGCGTTGACCGGCGAGCGCGGCCATGAGCGTTTCGATCCACGCGCCCGCGAGGGGCGCGACTGACGATCGACCGCTACCGCAGCAGCGGTCGCGAGTTTCGATCCACGCGCCCGCGAGGGGCGCGACATTACGTCTGGAGCAATCGAGCCCCAAGACGAGCCGTTTCGATCCACGCGCCCGCGAGGGGCGCGACG
>NZ_KB907930.1:173292-174137 GCF_000382285.1 Solimonas variicoloris DSM 15731
TCTCCTGCTCGTTTCGATCCACGCGCCCGCGAGGGGCGCGACTCGGCGATGGGTGAATGGTGCGACGAGTGCGGCAAGTTTCGATCCACGCGCCCGCGAGGGGCGCGACCGAGTTCTTCTGCGAGCTTATGAAGCTTCGTCGTAGTTTCGATCCACGCGCCCGCGAGGGGCGCGACCGGCCGCAGCCGAACCTCGGATTCGATCACCGAGGTGTTTCGATCCACGCGCCCGCGAGGGGCGCGACACCCGACGCGCCGCCAGACGCCGCCGGTGAATGCGTTTCGATCCACGCGCCCGCGAGGGGCGCGACGGTCATGCGCTGGGCCAATCAAACCGACAGCGGACAGTTTCGATCCACGCGCCCGCGAGGGGCGCGACGAAGCTTGTCCGCGACAACCGCCTGACGGCCGAGTTTCGATCCACGCGCCCGCGAGGGGCGCGACGTACCGCCGTGGGTGTTCCGTCACGCAGGCGGATAGTTTCGATCCACGCGCCCGCGAGGGGCGCGACGGAGGCTGGTGAATATGTGCATATCAAGTTGAAGTTTCGATCCACGCGCCCGCGAGGGGCGCGACACCTTCGCGGAACAGAGTGCTTCCAGACTCATCCTCGTTTCGATCCACGCGCCCGCGAGGGGCGCGACTTCTAGCGGATCAACCACTGGAGGCAGCTTTGTGAGCGTTTCGATCCACGCGCCCGCGAGGGGCGCGACTTGGTCAGGCGGCCCGAAACAAATGGTTCAGTATTCACGTTTCGATCCACGCGCCCGCGAGGGGCGCGACCAAACACATCGCATCGTCGGATCACCGACGAAAGGTTTCGATCCACGCGCCCGCGAGGGGCGC
>NZ_KB907930.1:174441-174875 GCF_000382285.1 Solimonas variicoloris DSM 15731
GGTTTCGATCCACGCGCCCGCGAGGGGCGCGACCACAAGTTCTGGTCAGCCACATCAATCTCCAGTTGTTTCGATCCACGCGCCCGCGAGGGGCGCGACCGCAGCTGCAGCCACCCGAAGATCGAACCGACGATGTTTCGATCCACGCGCCCGCGAGGGGCGCGACCGAGCTTTCCGTTCCGGCGGTATGCGATTTCCTTGTTTCGATCCACGCGCCCGCGAGGGGCGCGACTCATCGCGCCCGTCGACAACGACACGCTGTCGCCGTTTCGATCCACGCGCCCGCGAGGGGCGCGACCGCAGGCCTTGCGACGCTAGCTGATGGCGTCTACGGTTTCGATCCACGCGCCCGCGAGGGGCGCGACGGCTCGAGTTCGTCGGTGAGGTCGGGAACTACGAGTTTCGATCCACGCGCCCGCGAGGGGCGCGACCCG
>NZ_KB907931.1 GCF_000382285.1 Solimonas variicoloris DSM 15731
CGCGAGGGCTGCGATCAGGTGAGGCGGCAAGCGTTTTCCGCCGCGCCGATTTTCCGGCCGTCAGCGTGCAGGGGCCCCGGCGAAGCCGGGGATGCCAGCGTCGCGAGGGCTGCGATCAGGTCGTGAAGTTCGGGTCGCGAATGCGTATCGACTGATGCGTTCAGTGTCCCGATGTCGGCATGCGCGGGCGCCTTCGGGAATACCGGGGTCGTGAAGCAGGGTCAGGCGGCGGCGTGCTCCGGCGCCGCGCCGGCGAATTGCGACTGGTAGAGCTGCCAGTAGCGGCCCTGCTGCGCCATCAGTTCGATGTGGCTGCCGCGCTCCAGAACATTGCCGTTTTCCATGTAGACGATGGTGTCGGCGTCGCGGATCGTCGACAGGCGGTGGGCGATGACGAAGCTGGTGCGGCCGGCACGCAGCTTCGCCATCGCGCGTTGCACAAGCAGCTCGGTGCGGGTGTCGACCGAGCTGGTCGCTTCGTCGAGGATCAGCACGGCGGGACGGGCGATGAAGGCGCGCGTGATCGTCAGCAGCTGCTTCTGTCCGGTGCTCAGGCCACCGCCGTTCTCGTCGATCGGCGTGTCGTAGCCGCGCGGCAGCGTGCGCACGAAGTCGTCGACATGGCAGGCGCGGGCGGCGGCGACGATCTCGTCTTCGGTGGCGCCGTCCTTGCCGTAGGCGATGTTGTCGCGGATCGTGCCGCTGAACAGCCAGGTGTCCTGCAGCACCATCCCGAAATGCCGGCGCAGCGCCTCGCGCGCGAAGCGGCGCGTGTCGACGCCGTCGAGGCGGATCGCGCCGCCGCCGATTTCGTAGAAGCGCATCAGCAGATTGACGAGCGTGGTCTTGCCGGCGCCGGTGGGCCCGACGATGGCGACCGTCTGGCCCGGCAGCGCTTCGAGGCTGACGTCCTCGAACAGCGGCCGCGTCGGGTCGTAGCGGAACGTCACGTGTTCGAAGACGACGTGGCCGCGCGGGGCCGCGACGTCGGCCGGCGCCTCGGGGTCCGGCGCCAGTTCCGGCGCATCGAGCAGCTCGAACACGCGCTCGGCGGACGCCGAGGCGGATTGCAGCACCGACGCCGCGCCGGCGATCTGTCCGATCGGCTGGTTGATCTGGCGGATGTACTGCACGAAGGACTGCAGCGCGCCGATCGTCATCGCCCCCGCCAGCACGCGCAGCGCGCCGCCGGCGACGACGCCGATGAAGCCGAGCTGCCCGACGAACATCATCGCCGGCTGGATCGCGCCGGACACGAACTGCGCGTCGAACGCGCTGTCGCGCAGCCCCACGTTGTCGGCCTCGAAGCGTTCGCGGGCGCGGCGCTGGTGGCCGAACACCTTCATCAGCGTCTGGCCGGTGTAGTTTTCCTCGACATTGCCGTTGAGGACGCCGGTCCAGCGCCACTGGTCGACGAAGTGCGGTCGCGAGCGCTGCGCCAGCACGCGTGAAACCAGCAGCGAGGCGAGCAGGCCGAGCAGCGCGATGGCGGCGAGCAGCGGCGACAGCCACAGCATCATCGCCAGCACGGCGAGCAGCTGCAGGATCGACATCAGCAGCTGGCTCAGCAGCTGCTGCAGGCTCTGGCTGACGTTGTCGATGTCGTTGCTGATGCGGCTCAGCACCTCGCCGTGCGGCTGGCGATCGAACCAGACCAGCGGCAGGCGACCGAGCTTTTCCTCCGCCTGCCGGCGCAGGGTACGGCTCAGGTCCTGCACCAGTGCCGCGCTCAGCCAGGCCTGCGCCGCGTGCAGCAGCACGGCCAGACCCTGCAGCGCCGCGGCGACGACGAGCCCCCGCACGAGCCCGGTGAAATCGACCGGCCGGGTCGCGCGCACGGCGGCGACGACGAGATCGGTGGCGCGGCCGAGCTGCCAGGGCACGAGGCTGCCGAGCAGGACGCTGCCGACGGTGCAGGCCAGTACCACCGCCGCGGTCGGCCATTGCGCGCCGACGCGTCGCGCCAGGCGCCGCAGCGTGCCGCCGGGATCGCGGGCGCGGACGATGGTGCCGAGTCCCGGCGGCCCCATGCGCGGCCCATGCATCGGCATCGGCGTGCCGGCGGCGTGCGCCGGTGCGCTCGACAGGTCGCGCTCGCTCACGGGACGTCCTCGCCGGCGTGCTGCGAGGCGACGATCTCGCGGTAGACCGGGCTTTGTGCCATCAGGGTGTCGTGCGGGCCGGCGGCGACGATCGTGCCGCGTTCGAGCACGAGGATGGTGTCGGCGCCGCGCACCGAGCTGACGCGCTGGCCGACGATCAGCGTGGCGGCGTCGCGGGCGCGCACTGCGAGCGCGGCGCGCAGGCGGGCGTCGGTCGCGTAGTCGAGCGCCGAGAAGCTGTCGTCGAGCAGGTAGACGGCCGGGCGCCGCACGAGTGCGCGGGCGATCGCCAGACGCTGGCGCTGTCCGCCGGAGAAATTGCCGCCGCCCTGCGCCACTGGCGCGTCGAGCTGTCCGGGCAACGCCGCGACGAAGTCGCGGGCCTGGGCGATCTCGAGCGCTTCCCACAGTTCGGCCTCGCTGGCGTCGGCCTTGCCGTAGCGCAGGGTGTCGGCGACCGAGCCGGAGAACAGATAGCTCTCCTGCGGCACGAGGCCGAGTTGCGACCACAGCGTTTCGAGGGCGAGTGCGCGGACGTCGACGCCGTTGACGAAGATGCAGCCGGCGCTGACGTCGAACAGCCGGGCGACGAGATGGACGATCGTGCTCTTGCCGGAGCCGGTGGCGCCGATGATCGCCACGGTCTGTCCGGGCGCGAGGCGGAAACTGATGCCGTGCAGGATCGGCCGCTCGGCGCCCGGGTAGGCGAAGGACACCTCGCGGAACTCGATCTCGACGCCGCCCCGTGGCCGTGCCGGCAGCGGCACCGGCGCGCCGGGTTCGGCGACCGACGGCTGCGTCTGCAGCACCTCGCGAATGCGTCGCGCGCTGACCAGCGCGCGCGGCGCCATGACGAACAGCATCGAGGCGATCATCACCGAGATCAGGATCTGCATGATGTAGGCGAGGAAGGCGACCAGCGCGCCGACGCCGAGCGTCCCGGCGGCGATGCGGTGCGCGGCGACCCAGACCATCGCGATCGCCGACAGCTGCATGATCAGGTGGGCGAGCGGCATGTTGAGCGACATGATCCGGCCGACCTTCAGGGCGGTCGCGGTCATCGCCTCGTTGGCGGCGCCGAAACGGCGACGTTCGTCGGCGTCGCGCACGAAGGCGCGGATCACGCGCAGGCCGTTGATCTGCTCGCGCAGGATCTGGTTGAGGCGGTCGATCTGCTCCTGCATGCGCGAGAACTGCGGCAGCGCCAGGCCGACCAGGATGCCGACCAGCACGGCCAGCAGCGGCACGCTGACGGCGAGCAGCGCCGACAAGCCGGCGTCCTGGCGGATCGCCATCGCCACGCCGCCGAGCCCCATGATCGGCGCCGCGACGATCATCGTCAGCACCATCACCAGGAAGGTCTGCACCTGCAGGACATCATTGGTGCTGCGCGTGATCAGCGACGGCGCGCCGAAGCGGCGCATCTCGTGCAGCGAGAAATCCTGCACGCGCGCGAACACCGCGGCGCGCAGGTCGCGGCCGATACCCATCGCGACGCGCGCGCCGAGCCAGGCGACGGCGATCGAGAACAGCAATTGGCCGAGCGCGGCGACGAGCATGGCGGCGCCGGTGCGCGCGATCGCGCCCGGATCGTTGCGCAGGATGCCGGCATCGACGATCTCGGCGCTGAGTGCCGGCAGCAGGAGCGCCGACAGCGACTGCGCACCCTGGCACAGCAGCAGCAGGGCGATCGCGCCGCGGTACGGCCGCCAGATGCGCCGCCAGATCGTCCAGCGGCCCGGCGCGGCGGCGGCTGCGCGCGATCCGTCATCGGCTGCGATCGTCGCGGCCGGGATCGCGCTCATGGCCCGCTCCCGCCGGCGTGTGCGGGCGAGCCCGCTACGGTCGGGGCTGCATCGGCGCAGGGAGGAGCGGCGATCGCCGGCGGCAACGAAGGCGCGACGGCGCCCCTGCAGCGGGCCACGGACATGAGAAGGGTCTCCGATGTGCGCTGCCATTCTCGCCAGCGGCGACGGCGCGCGGCAACGGGGCGCAGGTCGCGCGGCCGGGCCATGCCGGCCGCCGCTCTAGCGCATCTCGAACAGTTCCTGATGGAAGTTCGCGGCCGGCAAGCCGCGTGCCTCCAAGGCGCGGCGCAGGCTGCGGCCGAAGCCGGACGGGCCGCAGAACCAGAGGTTCGCGTCCTTCCAGTCGGGGATCAGCGTGGCCAGGCGCTCGGCATCGAGTACGCCGTCCTTCGGCGTTTCGAGCAGATGCAGGCGGGCGCCGCCGGCGTCGGCGAGGCGGTGCAGACGCTCGAGCAGCGCGGCGTTGGCGGCGCGTGTCGAATAGACGAGGTCGACCGTGGCCTTGCCGCCGCCGGCGGCGAGCGCTTCGAGGCCGGCGATGAACGGCGTGATGCCGATGCCGCCGGCGACCCAGATCTGGCGGCCCTGCAGGGCGTGGAAGTCGAAGCGGCCGTACGGTCCCTCGACGTTGACGGTCTGGCCGACGAACAGCTGCCCGGGCAGGGCGCGCGTGTAGTCACCGAGCGCCTTGATGCCGAAGGTCAGCCGGCCGTCCGCCTGCCAGGCCGAGGCGATCGTGAACGGATGCGCGCCTTCGGCGCCGCCGAAGTCGATGAACGCGAACTGGCCAGCGCGGTGGCCGGGCCAGGCGGTACTGAGGCGCAGCACGACTTCGAGCACGCCGTTGTCGGCGTGGTGCGTCAGGGACTCGATCGTGCCGACCGCGCGGTGCGCCTTGCCGATGCGGCGGAACAGCGACAGCAGCGCGGCGATGCTCCCGGCCGCCATCAGCACGCCGAGCAGCGGCCCGATCGGCTGCGACCAGTAGGTCGGCCCCATCAGGATCGCCGAATGGAAGACCAGCACCAGATACAGCGCCGCAAGCAAGCGGTGCGCCTGGAAGAAGCGGCGGTACGGAAAGCGCTTCCACAGCGCGATCGCGACCAGCGCCAGCAGCAGATACAGCGACCACTCGCCGACGCCGGCAGCGGCCTCGTGCAGATCGCGGAACGGATCGAAGCCGGTGGCGACCTCGGCGGCGCGCGGCGTGCGCACCTGCGCCTCGATCCAGCCGCGCCGCACCATCGAACGCGGCGTGATCTCGATCAGCCAGTGGCAGACGCCGAACAGCGTGGCGGTGATCGCCAGCCATTTGTGCAGGCGGTAGAACTTGTCGAGACCGCCGAGCGCGCGCTCGATCTGCACCGGGCGCGCGGCGAGCACGACGGCGACCGACATCAGGCCGATCGCCATCAGGCCGCTGTAGTACAGCAAGCCCCTGCGAACCGCCCAGAAGCCTTGGCTCCAGGTGTCCGACGGCACGCCGGCCCACCAGACGAGCGTGAGGCCCAGCACGATCGCGCCATAGACCAGCTTCAGTCGCCGAGTATCCATGCGCACATCTTAAGGGCTGGCGCGCGCCGCGCCGTTGATGGCCGTCAAGCCGGCGCCGCGCGCTCGCCGCGGGCTGGCTCCGGCAACACGCCGCTGCTGTCCGGCCGGCGATTGTGCGCTGCAGCGTGATTTCCGTCGGGACGGCGAAGCGCGTAGCATAGCGGCCGGCTTCCCATGGCTGCGGCGTGTCGAAAGCGCCATCCGCCGCCGTGGTTTCGTGACGGCAAGCCATCAACAGAATTCTGCCTGCCCCCGCCCTGACGGAAGCACTCGCTGGCCAGATCCGGCGAGATCTCTTTCCGCGACGCGGGCCGCCGCATGTCCAGGAGACCTCCCCAATATGAGCAGTTCGCAGCCGACCATCATCTACACGTGGACCGATGAGGCGCCCCTGCTGGCCACCGCGTCCTTTCTGCCGATCATCCGCACGTTCACCAAGCCGGCCGGCATCAACGTCGAAACCAGCGACATCTCGGTCGCCGCGCGCATCCTCGCCGAGTTTTCCGATTACCTGAGCGAAGAGCAGCGCGTGCCGGACAATCTCGCCGTGCTCGGCAAGCTGACGCAGCAGCCGGACGCCAACATCATCAAGCTGCCGAACATCAGCGCCTCGGTGAACCAGCTGATCCGCGCCGTCAAGGAACTGCAGGCCAAGGGTTACAAGATTCCGGACTACCCGGAGAATCCGGAAGGCGAGCAGGAGCAGGAGATCAACCGGCGCTACTCCAAGATCCTCGGCAGCGCCGTGAACCCGGTGCTGCGCGAAGGCAACTCCGACCGCCGCGCGCCGGCCGCCGTCAAGAACTACGCGCGCAAGCATCCGCACTCGATGGCGGAATGGAAGCAGTGGTCGAAGTCGCACGTCTCGCACATGGAGCACGGCGACTTCTATCACGGCGAGAAGTCGATGACGCTCGACCGCGCCCGCGACGTCAAGATGGAGCTGATCACCAAGCGCGGCAAGACCGTGGTGCTCAAGCCGAAGGTTGCGCTGCTGGCCGGCGAAGTCATCGACTCGATGTTCATGAGCAAGAAGGCCCTGCTCGAGTTCTACGAGCAGCAGCTCAAGGACTGCCGCGAGGCCGGCATCCTGTTCTCGCTGCACGTCAAGGCGACGATGATGAAGGTCTCGCACCCGATCGTCTTCGGCCACTGCGTCAAGATCTACTACAAGGACGCGTTCGAGAAGCACGGCAAGCTGTTCGACGAGCTCGGCATCAACGTCAACAACGGCATGGCCGACCTCTACGAGAAGATCAAGACGCTGCCCGAGTCGCAGTACGAAGAGATCGTCCGCGACCTGCATGCCTGCCACGAGCACCGCCCGGCGCTGGCGATGGTCGACTCGGCCAAGGGCATCACCAATTTCCATTCGCCGAACGACGTCATTGTCGACGCCTCGATGCCGGCAATGATCCGCAACGGCGGCAAGATGTGGGGCGCCGACGGCCAGCTCAAGGACGTCAAGGCGGTGATGCCGGAGAGCACCTTCGCCCGCATCTACCAGGAGATGATCAACTTCTGCAAATGGCACGGCGCCTTCGACCCGAAGACCATGGGCACGGTGCCGAACGTCGGCCTGATGGCGCAGAAGGCCGAAGAGTACGGCTCTCACGACAAGACCTTCGAGATTCCGGAGGCCGGCGTCGCCAACATCACCGACCTGGCGACCGGCGAAGTGCTGATGACGCAGAACGTCGAGGCCGGCGACATCTGGCGCATGTGCCAGGTCAAGGACGCGCCGATCCGCGACTGGGTCAAGCTCGCCGTCACGCGCGCGCGCGCCTCCGGCATGCCGGCGGTGTTCTGGCTCGATTCCTACCGTCCGCACGAGGCCGAGCTGATCAAGAAGGTCAAGACCTACCTCAAGGAACACGACACCAGCGGCCTCGACATCCACATCATGTCGCAGGTCCGCGCCATGCGTTACACGCTGGAGCGCGTGATCCGCGGCCTCGACACGATCTCGGTGACCGGCAACATCCTGCGCGACTACCTCACCGACCTGTTCCCGATCATGGAGCTGGGCACCAGCGCCAAGATGCTGTCGATCGTGCCGCTGATGGCCGGCGGCGGCATGTACGAGACCGGTGCCGGCGGCTCGGCGCCGAAGCACGTCAAGCAGCTGGTCGAGGAGAATCACCTGCGCTGGGATTCGCTCGGCGAATTCCTGGCGCTCGCCGTCAGCCTCGAAGACCTCGGCCTGAAGACCGGCAACGAGCAGGCGAAGATCCTGTCGCGCACGCTCGACGCGGCGACCGGCAAGCTGCTCGAGAACAACAAGAGCCCGTCGCCGAAGACCGGCCAGCTCGACAACCGCGGCAGCCAGTTCTACCTGGCGCTGTACTGGGCGCAGGAGCTGGCGGCGCAGACCGACGACCCGGTGCTGGCGAGCCATTTCACGACGCTGGCGAAGACGCTCGCCGACAACGAGAAGACCATCGTCGGCGAGTTCGCCGACGTGCAGGGCAAGGCGGCCGACATCGGCGGCTACTACCTGCCGGACGCCGCCAAGCTCGAAGCGGTGATGCGGCCGAGCAAGACCTTCAATACGGCGCTGGCGGCGGCGCAGGTCTGAGATCCGGACGCGGTACCCTCAAAACCGCCCCGGCGCGAGCCGGGGCGGTTTTTTCTTGGGAAAAGCTCTGCAAGCGTTCATGCATCGTCATGGCGTCTCCGGCTCGACACGGCCGTGGCGCGGCCTCGCGAGGACGGCGCCATTCGGATCTTCCCCGGGTATCGCCTCCCGGCAATGCCCGGCGGCCCTGCATGAACGAAAACGAGGCCGGCATCTGCGCGGCGCGCGGGATAGCGCCGTGCCATGCGCGTGTTGCCGCGGCGGCACGCACTTGCGCCGGCCGCCGCGTGGCGATTAAAAGAGGGAATCGGCGCAGCCGCCGGCTCGCGCCCGAGGTTTCCCTCAACGTGACCGTGCAGGAGACGTGATATGGCGAAGAAGGATGCGAAGGCGCTGCGCAAGGCACCGCTGGCGACCCCGACCGGGCTGGGCGAGAAGGCGACGCGCGATCTTGCCGGCGCGCTCAACGCGCTGCTGGCCGACACCTTTGCGCTGTACCTGAAGACGAAGAACTTCCACTGGCACGTCTCGGGGCCGAACTTCCGCGACTACCACCTGCTGCTCGACGAGGAAGCGACGCAGATCTTCGCGATGACCGATCCGATCGCCGAGCGTGTGCGCAAGCTCGGCGGCACCACGCTGCGCTCGATCGGCCATATCGCGCGGCTACAGCGCATTCCGGACAACGACGCCGACTACGTCACGCCGCGCGACATGCTGTCGGAACTGCGCGAGGACAACGCGGCGCTGCTCGCGAGCCTGCGCGCCGTTCATGACCTGTGCGACGAGTACCGCGATGTCGCCACCGCGAGTGTGGTCGAGAACTGGATCGAGGAAGCCGAGCAGCGCGTGTGGTTCCTGTTCGAGTCGACGCGCAGCGCCGAGTCCTGAAGCGCGAACGCCCGCCGGCCATCGCGGCCGGCGGGCGTTCGGCGGTCGCGCGCGCGGCGCTTACGGCGCGAGTTTGGCGAGCGCGGCGTTGATCTCCGCACGGCGGCCCGCGTCGGCATCCTCGCGACCCGGACGTGGCGGCGCGGCCAGCGCTTTTTCGTAGTAGCCGCGCGCCCCGGCGGCGTCGCCGCGCGTGGCGAGCAGTTCACCGTAGAAAAAGTTCGGATCGATGCCGGTCGGGTTGATCGTCAGCGCCTTCTTCAGATAGGCCTCGGCCTGCTTCTTGTCGCCGAACGCGAGCGGCCAGCCCGGCACGTTCGCGTAGAGGCTGCCGAGCGAGGTGTAGACCGAGCCGTTGAGCGCGCGCGGGTCGATCTGTTCGGCCTTCAGCAGATCCTCGCGCGCCTGCTTGACCTGCTTGAGCGCGCCGAGGCCGCCGCCGAACTTGGCGGCGCTCGACAGCACGATCGCGTGCCAGGTCAGCGCTTCGGCGCGGTCCGGGTAGGTCTGCACCATGGCGTCGGCCTCGCCGATCAGCTTGGCGAAGGCGGCGTCCTTCTGGCTCTTCGGCGCCTGATAGTAGGCCTGCGCCCAGCCGTGCTGGACCGCGAGCACCGCATCGTCGAGCGTCGCCGCGTAGCTCGCGGTGGCGCCGAACAGGAGCGCCAGCGCAAGGCCGGCGCGGCTCAGGAATTTGTTCATCGTCGTCTCCGGGGGGAATCAGGCCTGACGGGGCAGGCCGGCGGTGGCCGGTTCGAGCTCGCGCATGCGCTGCGTCTGTGCGCGCAGACCGCGGTCGACCAGCCACGGGAACCAGGCATTGAGCTTCACGAAAATGCGTTCGGCGAAACCGAAGTAGACCTCGCGGCGGTCGCGCTCGACGGCGTCGGCGATGCGCGCCGCGACGGCGGCCGGCTCGTCCTGGTGCATCGCCAGCGCCTGGGCGATGCGCGCCGGCGCGCCGTCGTTCAGCGCCGTGCGCGTGTAGCGCGGCGCGACGTAGGTGACGCCGATGCCGCTGCCGTCGAGCTCGCGGCGCAGGGCCTCGGCGAAGCCGCGCAGCGCGAACTTGGTCGCCGAATAGCTCGCGTACATCGGGAACGCCAGCGAGCCGAAGATCGAGCCGACGAACACCAGGCGGCCGCGGCCCTGCTTGCGCAGCGCCGGCAGCAGCGCGCGCGTCAGCAGGCTCGGCGCGATGACGTTGGTCTGCCACAGGCGCGTGATCGCCTCGGCCGGCACCGCGTCGAGGCGGCCGAAGCTCATGCCGCCGGCGCAGTGCACGACCAGATCGGGCACGCCGCCGGACAGCGCAGCGTGGGCCAGGCGCTCGGCGCCCTCGGCGGTCGACAGATCGGCCGGCAGCACGCTGACTTCGGCGCCGCGGCTGCGCAGCTCGGCGCTCAGCGTCGCCAGCTTGGCGGTGTCGCGGCCGCTGATCAGCAGGCGCGCGCCGCGCGCCGCGAGCTCGCGGGCCAGGGCGTTGCCGATGCCGCCGCTGGCGCCGGTCAGCAGGACCGTGCTCGATTGCAGTTTCATGCCGCTTTCCTCATCGGTTCGATCGAACGGAACACATCGCCGTACAGGCGGAAGAACATGCGCGCGGCGTGCAGCACCGCCTCGCGGTCCTCGTCGCGGCGCAGCTGTTCGATCAGCGCGCGGAAGAAGTCGACGTGGCCGACGTCGACGGCGCCGTGCGTGGTGAGATAGGTGAACGCCTTCTTCGGCAGGCCGAGCGCGCCCTGCAGGGTCGAGGCGGCGCCGGTGGCCAGCTCGGTGCTGGTGCTTTCGAGCACGAAGACCATGCCGAAGAAGCCGACCGGATTGCCGCGCATGATGGTGTCGTAGGCGTAGGCGACCATCAGCTCGGTGGCCGGATGCGGGCGCGCCTGGCGCACCGCCTCGGCGTCGCCGCCGGCCTCGCGGATGTCGTCGAGAATCCACTCTTGATGGCCGATCTCCTCCTCGATGTAGTGCGCGATCTTCTCGCGCAGCCATTCGTCCTCGGCACCGAGGCGCGCGCCGCAGGCCATCAGCAGCGGCACGGTGTGGCGCACGTGGTGATAGGCCTGGCTCAGGAAGGCGATGTAGTCGTCGCGGCCGACCTGGCCGGCGAACGCGGCGCGGATCAGCGGCGCGCCGTAGAGGTACTGGCGGTCTGCCGCGGTTTCGCGTTGCAGGCGCTCGAAGAAGCTCATGTCGAAGTCTCCAGGTAAAGAGTGTCGAGCCGCTCGCCGTAGCGCGCGGCGACGGCGGCGCGGCGCACGCGGCCGTTGCTGGTGAGCAGGCCGTTGTCGGGCGTGAACGCCTCGCCGGCGATCAGCCAGCGCTGCACGCGCGCGTAGTCCGGCAGCTCGCGGTTGGCGGCGGCGACCGCTGCGGCCACCGCGGTCTGGGCGTCGACGCCGGGCAGCGCGCGCGGCACGATCACGGCGACGTTCCACGGCCTGCCTTCGCCGAACACCGCGGCATTGGCGATCGCCAGGTGCTGCGTCAGCTCGCGCTCGACCCACTCGGGCGCGACGTTGCGGCCGAAGGCGGTGATGAAGATGCTTTTCTTGCGGCCGTCGAGATGCAGATAGCCGTCGTCGTCGAGATGGCCGAGATCGCCGGTCGCGATCCAGCCGTCGTTCTGCGCCGGCGCCGGCTGGCCGCAGTAGCCGAGGAAGCCGCTGCCGCGGACCAGGATCTCGCCGTCGTCGGCGAAGCGCAGCGACAGGTGCGGCAAGGGCTTGCCGACGCTGCCGGCCCGCGTCGCGTCCGGCGTGTTGAGCGCCACCACCGACGCCGATTCGGACAGGCCGTAGCCTTCGTGGACCGGCAGGCCGAGCCGCTGCGCGCGTTCGAGCAGGCGCTGCGAGACCGGTGCGCCGCCGACCGCGACGAAGCGCAGCTGCGGCGGCCGCGGCGCGCCCATCTCGCCGGCCGCGACCAGCGCCAGCAGCAGCTGCGGGACGAGGATCGCGCTGCTCGCGCGCGTCGCGTGCAGGGCGCCGAGCAGGCGCTGCACGTCGAGTTGCGCGGCGCCGCCCATGCCGACCTCGGCCTGGCGCGGCACGCAGATCGTCGCGCCGGCGAGCAGCGGCGCGTAGACGCCGCCGATGTTCTCGAGCAGCGTCGACAGCGGCAGCACGCACAGATGGCGGTCGTCGGCGCGCGCGTCGCTGGCACGCGCCAGCGACGCGGCGACCGCGAGCTGGCTCGCCGCGCTCAGGCACACGCCCTTGGGCTCGCCGGTCGTGCCCGAGGTGTAGGTGATCTTCTGCGTGCCGCGCGGCAGCTGCACGCTGCTCGCCTCCTGGCGCCGCGACAGGCGCCAGCCGCAGCCGCAGACGGCCTGTGGCTCGCGCTGCCAGCCGGGCAGCTCGGCGAGGCGGTCGTCGTCGGCGAGCAGCGTATCGGCGCCGCTGTCGCGCAGCACGTGGCGCAGCTGGGCGTCCGAGAAGAAGCGTGGTAGTGGCACGCAGCGGACGCCGGCGGACATCGCCGCCAGGTCGGTGATGATCCAGCCGATGCCGTTGTCGGCATACAGCGCCAGCGTATCGACGCAGAGGAACTCGAGCTGCGCGGCGAGCTTGTCGACCTCGGCGGCCAATTGGCCGTAGCGCAGCTGGCGGCTGCCGTCGTCGAGCGCGACGCGCTGCGGATTCTCGCGCGCGTGTCGCTGCAGGGCTTCGAACAGGGCGTTCACGTCGCGTCTCCGGTCACGGTCGGCGGCAGCGCCCGGCGCAGCAGCTCCGGGTGGGCAGTCAGGTGCGAGCGGCCGGCGACGATGTCGCCGCAGACCACGACCGGGCCGGCCTCGTAATAGCGGCCCCAGTCGGCGCGGGCCGCTTCCGGCAGGCGCTCGATCGGTGCCGGCGCCAGCGCGACCAGATCGATGCCGAGCCGCGAGAAGCCGTTGATGAGCTGGGCGTTGCCGGTGAAGCACAGCCAGCGGTAACCCATCGTCTGCAGCAGCATGCCGAGCTGCACGATCAGCACGCGCAGCGCGCCCGGATGGCGGCCGGCGAGATTGCCGACTTCGACGATCTGATGCCGCGCGATCTCGACCTCGCGGCGCTCGCCGATCGCCTGCTCGATCGGCTGGTCGAGATAGGTTTCGAGGAACAGCGGCCCGCTCGCCGCGTCGCGCAGGCCGAACGCGGCGAGCGGACGCTCGTCGTGTCCGAGCAGCGCGTACAGGCGCGGCAGGAAGCTGCGGATGCGGGCGCCGTAGGCGCTGGCGTAGCGCTCGGCGATGAAGGCTTCGAGCGTGCGCCGCGTATCGGCGGCCTCGGCCTCGATCAGGCGGTACGGGGCGGCGGACGCATCGGCGCGGCGCGCGGGCAGGGCTGGCATGTCGGCAGGGGGCTGTAAGGCGAGGCGAGCAGTCATCCGGGACTCCCTTGGCCCCTCGGTGAAGGGCCTACGCCGGATTGCCGTGCAGCCGCGATGCCAAGCCGCGCCCGGCTCGCTCGGGCGCCGTCAAGAATCTGATTGAAAAGAGATTTAGGAAGCGGCTACGGCCGCGGTCGGCAGCGCGCCGCGGCTGCATCCGGCTGCAGGCCTGCAGCTTCTGTCTGCAAGAATTTGCAGGGTTTGCGTCAGCAGGGCGGCAGGCCGCGGCCGTGATGCCAGCGGCCGGCGTCGTCGAGCCAGCCGATCACGGCGACGCCTTCGCCGGCCAGGCAGGCGTCGACATAGCCGATCGCGCCGGGCGTCTCGGCGACGAAGCGCAGCATCGCCTCGCTGGACGCGACCACGTACGGCGGCCGCACGCCGCGGAAGTACTGCTCGTTCCAGTAGCTCTCCAGCGCCGCCGCATCCATGCCGAGCACGGCGCGCGAGAACGCCAGGCGCAGCGGATGGTCGGCGGCGAGATTGACCGGCTGGATGCGCGAGCCGTCCGGCCAGTACTGGCGCTTGCGCTGGTAGATCAGCGCCAGCGTGTCCAGGTCCAGTCGCGCTTCGGCCCGCGCCGGCGCGGCGATCACGGCGATCGCGCCCTCGGCGCGGGCCGCCGCCCACGGCAGCGCCGCGAGCAGCAGCGCGAGCAGCGCGCGCCGCAGGCCCTCGCGCAGCCCCGGCATCAGAACAGCACCGCCAGCGAACCGAGCCAGCCTTCCGGCTCGCCGACGCCGTTGTCGGTGGCGAAGCGGTACTCGAGCTTGGCGACCCAGCCGGGCTGGAAGCGCCAGGCGAGGCCGCCGATGTAGAGGTGCAGACCCTCGCCGGCACCGGTCGGATCGAACGATTCGTAGCGCGCCACGCCGTACAGCTGCCGCACGATCGGCGCGACCGCCTGCAGATAGGCGCCGCGCTCGTCGGCGCTGGAGTCGCCGCGCACGCGCACGCGGTAGGCCCATTCGCCGCTCAGCTCCCAGCCGGCGTGCTGCCAGAGGAAGTCGACCGCGTACAGCGTGCGGTGCTCGCCGTCCTCGTGCTTCTGCTCGAACTCGACCAGCGAGGCGCCGAGCTGCAGGCCGTTGCCGAGGTCGTAGTCGAGGCGCAGGCCGTAGGCTTCCTTGAACGGATCGCTGTCGTCCTCGGGCAGCAGCTCCTCGCCGGGCGAGGCGTAGACCGCCCATTCCAGCGCGCGGCCGCCGACCGGCAGCACGCCGTGCAGCATCGCGCCGGTGGCGTTGGTCGGGAAGGTGCTCTCGGTGATCAGCGGTCGCGACGTCGTCCAGGTCAGCGGCGCGGCGTGAATCACGTTCCAGCGGCCGATCGGCGTCAGGAACTTGCCGACGCGCAGCTGCAGCGCGTCGCTCCAGGCGTAGTCGAGGTGCAGGCGCTCCAGCACCAGTTCGGTCTCGTTGTCGGCGCCGAAGGCGTCGGCATTGACCGTCAGCAGATTCTCCAGCTCGATCTCGCTGAAGAAGCTCCAGTGGCGGCCGTCCTCCCAGGACAGCAGCAGGCTCAGGTTGCGCAGGCTGGCGGCCGGATTCTCGCCGAGATAGTCGGCGGCCTCGGCATTGGCGTAGCCGCCGAGCGTGACGCCGCTGTCGCCGAGCGTGTAGCCGTGGCGGTCGGCGACCGGCGCGATCGAACTGTCGACCCCGGCCGGCGCCTGCGCGCGCGCCGCGCCGGCGGCCGCCAGCGCCGCGGCGAGCAGCAGGCCGCGCGCAATGCGTAGATGCGATGTCATGCCGGCAGATTTCCCCGAACGCGGCAAATGCGAATAATGGCGCGCATTCTTGCATCGAATCCGCCGCGTGACGATCCGCAGCATCCTGCTTTCCGCCTTTCTCGCCGTCGGCCTGCTGCCGGCCGTCGTGCTGACCGCCCTGTCGTTCACGCGCACGCAGGCGGCGATGCGCGCCGAGATCGAGCAGAGCCTGTCGACGCAGGCCGCCGCCGCCGCGTCCGACCTCGACAAGCAGGTTTTCGAGCGCCTGCAGAACGCGGTGACCTGGGCACACCTCGAAGTGATGCAGGATCTGCACGTCGGCGACATCGACAAGCGCCTGTCGGCGTTCCTGTCGGAGATGAAGCTGCGCTACGGCGGCGTCTACGTCGATCTCCACGCGATCGACGCGCAGCACCGCATCGTCGCCAGCAGCCGCGCCGCGGCGATCGGCCAGACGCTGACGCTGGCGCCGGCCTGGCAGCTCGCCGAGCTGCCGGGCGACCTCGTCACCGTCGAAGCGCCGCGGCGCCTCGATGACGGCACCGAGGTGCTGACGATGCGCCTGCCGATCGCCTCGCAGTTCACCGACGGCGATCTCGGCCAGCTGGTGCTGGTCATCGACTGGGCGCAGGCGGCGCGCGAGCTCGACGCCGGCGCGCGCGAGCAGCGTGCGGTCGCCGTCGTCGATCGCGACGGCCGCATCGTCGCCGTCTCGCAGAACCTGCGCGCGCGCGTCGCCGCCGGCGTCACGCGCGTCGGCCAGGACTGGCTGGCGGCGCGGCGCAGCATCGCCACCGAGCGCGACGGCGCGCCGCTGGGCGCCGGCAAGGTCATCGTCAGCGCCGTCGCCGCGCCCGGCCACGGCCCGTTCGGCGGCTTCGGCTGGACCACGCTGGTGCTCGAATCGAGCGACGCGGCGCTGGCACCGGTGCGGCGCATGGCGCTGAGCTTCCTCGGCCTGCTGGCCTTCGCCGCGGCGGGCATTGTCGTGCTCGCCTTCGCGGTGTCGGGCCGCATTGCGCGGCCGATCGTGGCGCTGACCGACTACGTGCGCAGCTTCATGCGCAAGCAGCAGCCGGTGCCGCCGCCGCCGGCGTCCGGCGAGGTCGGCGAGCTGACGCGCGCCTTCACGCAGATGGTCGACGATCTCGACGCCTCGCGGCAGACGCTGGTGCGCGCCTCGCAGCTCGCCGCGATCGGCGAGTTCGCGGCGATGATGGCGCACGAGATCCGCACGCCGCTCGGCATCCTGCGCTCGTCGGCGCAGATGCTGGAGCGCGACGCCGGCGTCAGCGGCGAATCGCGCGAGCTGATCGGCTTCATCGACACCGAGACGCAGCGCCTCAACCGCCTGGTCACCAATCTGCTCGACCGCGCCCGCGTGCGCGAGCCGCAGCGTTCGCCGGAGAATCTCGATGCGCTGGTCGGCCGCTGTCTGGCGATGCTCGGCGCGCAGGCGGCGCGGCAGGGCGTGACGATCGAGCAGATTCCGGCGCTCGATCCGGTCGCCGACGTCGACGCCGAGCAGATGACGCAGGTGCTGCTGAACCTGCTGCTCAACGCCCTGCACATCCTGCCGCAGGGCGGGCGCATCCGCGTCACCGTCGGCGGCGACGCCGACACGGCGACGATCGAGGTCGCCGATAATGGTCCGGGCATCGCCGCCGCCGACCGGCAGCGCCTGTTCGAGCCGTTCGTCTACCGCCGCGAGGGAGGACTGGGATTGGGCCTGGCCATCGTCAAGCAGATCGTCAACGCACACGGCGGCGAGATCGTCGTCGACGCCGCCGACCTCGGCGGCGCCAGCTTCCGCATCCGCCTGCCGCGCCGGGCCGCGCCGTGAACGCGCGCAGCGTCCTGATCGTCGACGACGAGGCCAGCATGCGCCGCGTGCTGGAGATCATGCTCGCGCGCATGAACTTCAAGACCGCGGCCGCGGCCGACGGCGTCGAGGCTTTCCGTCTGCTGCAGGAGCAGGCCTTCGATCTCGTCGTCACCGATCTGCGCATGCCGGGCATGGACGGCATCGAGCTGCTGCGCAAGCTGCGCGAGGCCGGCCTGGCGCTGCCGGTCATCATGATGACCGCGCACGGCAGCATCGAATCGGCGATCGAGGCGATGCGGCTCGGCGCCTGCGACTATCTGCTGCGGCCGTTCGACGTCGAGACGCTGGAGCTGGCGATCCGCCGCGTGTTCGCGCAGAGCGACCTGCTGCGCCGCAATGCCTTCCTCGCCGAGCAGGCCGACGGCGAGGGCTTCGTCGGCGACAGCGCCGCGACGCGCGCGGTGCGCCAGCAGATCGCCCAGGTCGCGCCGACGCAGGCCACGGTGCTGATCACCGGCGAGACCGGCACCGGCAAGGAAGTCGTCGCCCGCGCCATTCATCGCGCCTCGCCGCGCCGCGACGCGCTGTTCGTGCCGATCAACTGCGCGGCGATTCCGGCCGATATCCTCGAGAGCGAGCTGTTCGGCCATGAGAAGGGGGCGTTCACCGGGGCGCTGCGCGAGCGCGTCGGCAAGTTCGAACTGGCCGACGGCGGCACCATCTTCCTCGACGAGATCACCGAGATGCCGGCGCCGTTGCAGGCCAAGCTGCTGCGCGTGCTGCAGGAGGGCACGGTCGAGCGCGTCGGCTCCAACCGCACGATCGAGCTCGACCTGCGCGTGATCGCCGCGACCAACCGCCGGCCGGACGAAGCGATCCGCGAGCAGCGCCTGCGCGAGGACCTCTACTACCGCCTCAACGTCTTCGCGATCGAGCTGCCGCCGCTGCGCGAACGGCGCGACGACATCGAGCTGCTGGTGCGGCACTTCATCGCCGAGATCGCCGGCAGCGCGCGGCCGGTGCCGGTCACGCCGGCCGCGCTCGCACGGCTGCGCGCCTACGACTGGCCGGGCAACGTGCGCGAGCTGCGCAACCTCGTCGAACGCGCGCTGGTGCTGTCCGGCGGCGCCGCGCTCGACGTCGGCCATTTTCCGCTCGCCGCGGCCGGCGAACGGCCGGCCGCGGCGGCGGCGGAAAGCGCGCTCGCCGATCTCGATCTCGACCGTGCCGTCGGCGCCGTCGAGGCGCGCTACATCCGCGAGGCGCTGCGCCGCAGCGGCAACAACAAGACGCGCGCGGCGGCGCTGCTCAACGTCAGCGAGCGGACCGTCTGGAACAAGATCAAGCGCTACGGCATCGACGACTGACGCGCGCGCGCCGCGGCTGCGGCCGAACGTTCGCTCGTCCGGGCGGTCCAAGTCCCGGCGACCGCGGTCCGGCGGGCTGCCGGCGCGGCGACGCGCCGCGTAAGCTAGCCGGGCGGGGCCCGCGCCAAGCCGGTCCCGATCGCGTTCCCGAATCCGTTTCCCAACGAACTTCTCCTTGGCGAGAAAAACTGGAGTGTTTCGCATGAAGCTGCGCGCGTTCTGGGCCGCTGGCGCCCTGCTGTCCTCCCTGCTGCTCGGCGTGCAGGCGCCGGCACTCGCCGCGCCGGCCGGACTCAAGGCCGGCGAGGACTACGTGCTGATCGCCAACGGCGCGCCGCTCGATCCGCAGCCCGGCAAGGTCGAGGTCGTCGAGGCCTTCAACTACGCCTGCCCGGCCTGCGCCGCGTTCAATGCGCCGTTCCAGGAGTGGAAGAAGAAGCTGCCGGCCGACGTCAACGTGGTCTACGCGCCGCTCGATTTCCGCGCCGACTTCGTGCAGTACGCGCGCGCCTATTACGCGGCGGCGACGCTGGGCCTGGTCGACAAGACGCACGACGCGGTCTACGCCGCGATTCACGACAAGCACACGCTGCCCGGCGAGGGCCAGAAGCCCGACGAAGGCAGGATCGCAGCGTTCTATGCCGGCTACGGCGCCGATCCGGCGGTGTTCCGCGCGACGATGGACAGCTTCACCGTCAACGCGCGCATCACCAAGGCGCGCCAGTTCGCGCAGCAGAGCCAGGTGCGGTCGACGCCGTCGCTGATCATCAACGGCCGCTACCTCGTCAAGGGCAAGACCTGGGAAGACCTGCTGCGCCACGCCGACCAGCTGATCGCCGAGGAACGCCGCCGCTGAGGCCGCGGCGCGCCGTCGCCGCCGACGTGTCTAAAGAAGGTCTGAATAAGCGCTGTTCCGTCATCGCGAGGAGCCGCAGGCGACGGCCATCCGGCGATGCATGAAACCCGTGGTGTCCCTGCATCGCCGCGGCCGCTGCGCGGCCTCGCGATGACGGGGCTTTCAGACCTCTCCTAGCGGAACACCAGCACGAACAGGTCGGCGGTGACGGCGACCGCGTCGGTCGCGCCGGCGTCGTCGGCGACTTCGAGCGCGACGCTGGTCGTCACCAGATTGCGGCCGTCGCCGAGCGGCGCGACGCCGGCCAGCCGTGCGCGCACGCGCACGCGGCTGCCGGCCCGCACCGGTGCGCGGAAGCGCACGTTGTTGAGGCCGGTGTTGATGACGCCGGCGGCGTCTTCCGGCACGCCGGCCAGCTCGTCGAGCAGGCGCGCCAGCAGCGCCAGCAGCAGGAAGCCGTGCGCGACCGTGCCGCCGTAGGGGCTCTCGCGGCGGCTGCGCTCGACGTCGACGTGCATCCACTGGCGGTCGCCGGTGCAGCCGGCGAAGGCGTCGATCTGCTCCTGCGTGACGATGACCGGCACGCCGACGCCGAGCTCGCGGCCGACCAGCTGCGTCAGCTGTGCGCAGGACAGCGTGCTCAGCACGCCGAGCGAAGGTGTCGCCGGCGTTGACGTCGTGTCTGGAGTGCGTTCGAGCAGCATGGACGGCTTTGTCCTGTCGGTGGCCGGTCGGCTATCGCCCGGCCTCAGTGGATCGGGCCCAGCACATAGATCTGCTGGGTGCGGTCACGCTGCAGACGCGCGGCGTTGCGCGTGCTGGCGAAGACGATGTCGCCGCCGGCGGTCGCCGGCCAGGTGTTGAGGCCGCGCGCGAGCAGCAGCTGGCCGCCGTCCCAGCCGCCGCTGCCGTGGACCGCGGTCATCACGCGCCAGCGCCAGTCGGCGGCGCGCGAGTCGGTCCATACGGCGCGCACGCGGCCGTCGCCGTCGCGGCCGAGGCGCGGATACTGGCTCATCGCCGCGGCGTTCTCGGCGAGCGTGACGGCGGTTTCGAAATTCGCGCCGCCGTCGCCCGAGCGCGCCGCCTGCACCGCGAGGTTGGCGCCGGACGAGGACAGCGCCTTGCGGTCCCAGGCGACGAACAGCGCGCCGTCGCCGGCGTAGACGAGCGCCGGATGGCGGTCCGCCTGCTGCGTGTCGCCGATCATTTGCAGCGCGCTCCAGCCGGCGTCGCCGGCGCCGCGCGTGCGCACCGCGATCTGCCAGTCGTCGGGATTGGTACCGTTGCCGCTGCCGGTCGTGCCGGTCCACAGCGGATCGGCATCGTGGCGGTTGTCCTGCCAGGCGATGGCGATGCGACCGTCGTCGCGCACCGCGAGTGCTGGCCACACCGATGCCGGCCAGCGCGCGGCGCGGGCATCGAGGGCGCTGCCGGCGTCGAGCGTCTTGCCGTCGCCCGAGAGGTTCTGCGGCGCGGCGTCGCGGCCGAGCACCTGCAGCATCACGTCGAACGGCGTGCCGGGCGCGATCTCCTGCCAGGCGACGACCGGCAGGCCGTCCGGCAGCACGGCGACGACCGGCCGCTCGGCGCGGCCGTCGAACGCGCGCACGGTCTCGATCGCGCTCCAGCTGGCGCCGCCGTCCAGCGAGCGGCGCAGGCGGATCTGCGGGCGGCGCGGCAGCTGGCCGTCGGCTTCGTCCTGCCAGACCACGAACACGGCGGCGCCGCGCGCGGCGACGCGCGGGAAGCGCGCGCTCTTCGAATCGCCGCTGAGCACGCGTGGCGCGTCGCGCCATTCGCCGTCGCCGCCGCGCGCGCGGTAGACGATGCGCGTCGCGCCCGGCTCGTGCGTTTCCAGCACCAGATGCGCGGTGCCGTCGGCGCTGCGCGCGAGATCCGGGAAGCCGGCATAGCGGCCGCGCGCGCCGGCGACGCGCCGCGCGCCGTCGTCGCCGCCGAGGTCGGCCGGCACCGCGATCTCGGCCTGCGCCTCGACTGGGCCCGGCGCGACGAACACCGGCGAGGCGATCGCGCGCAGCTGGTCGAACAGCTTCAGCGACGCGGTCAGCGCCGCCGGGTCGGTCAGATTGCTGGTGTCGATGCCGGCCGACAGGCCGAAGCCGCGCACCTCGGCGCGATACCACTGCGGCGCGTCGCCGGCCGGCACGTCGAAGGTCCAGCTCTGATCGTTCTGCGTCGCCTTCAGCGACTGCAGCGGCCCGGCGCTGCGGCCCGGGCTGGCGTACAGCAGCACGGTGTCGCCGAGGCCGTTCTGCACGCGCACGCGCAGGCGGAGCGCGGTGCCGGCCGCGGCGCTGATCTCGTCGCCGGCGATCGCCTCGTAGACGCCGTCGCCGTCGGCGTCGGCATCGAGCGTGACGATCGGCGCGCGCGCGTCCGGGGTGATGCGCACGCGGCCGTCGCGCAGCGCGTCGAGCACGCCGCGTTCGCTGGCGTCGGCGACGAAGGCCTGGGTGCGCGGACTGCCGGGGCCGGCGATCAGCCACAGCTCGACGAAATGGTTGTCGCTGGCGCCGGCGACGCCGAAGCGGAAGCCGGCGTTCCAGCGATTCTCGCAGTAGTCGAGCTCGGCGTCGGGGTTGCTGGCGCGGTTCCAGGCCTCGACCAGATCGACGCCCTGCGCGTTGGCGCGCACGTTCGGCGTGCCGTCGTTGTTGGTCTCGCCGTCGTCCGGATGCGCGGTGACCCAGGCCGCGTCCTGGCTGTGCGCGTCCCAGATCGACTGCTGCAGGTTGACGAAGTCCGGCGCGCCCGGTGGATTGGCACCCTGCACGATGGTGTCGACGGCGCCGTGCACGGTCGCGTGCGGGCTGCCGTTGGCTTCTTCGCCCGGGATCAGCAGCAGCGCGTCCGAGCGCCACAGCGGGTCGTAGTGCTGGTCGTAGGTGCGGTGGTCGGTCAGCATCAGGAAGTCGAGCCCGACGCGTTCGGCCTGGCCGATCTGCGCGCTGACCGGATTGTTGCCGGGCAGGCTCTGGCTGATCTGCCGCGGCAGGCTGCCGTCCGACGAGTGATCGTCGTGCACGTGCAGGTCGCCCTGCAGCCAGCTGCCGGCCGGCGCCGCCGCTTCGGCGGCGACGAAGCGGGCGACGACCGAGCGCGCCCGATCCATCGTCAGCGTGCACGCGTCGCTGCCGCCGCAGTCGCCGCTCCAGCCGGCGAAGCGCTGGTTGCCGGCCGGTGTCGCCAGCAGCGTGACGACGCGGCCGGCGGCATAGACCGCCGAACAGGTGGCGCGGCAGTCGGCGATGCCGGACGGCATCGACTCGACGTCGCCGTCGCCCTGCACGGCGAGGCTCAAGCGCGCCTCCGTCGTCGGTGGCGGATGGCTGTCATCGTCGTGACCGCCGCCTGACCCGCCGCAGGCGACGAGCAGCAGCAGGAAGAGGGAAGTGAGCGGCCGTGCCCACGTGTGAGCGGGCCGCAGCGTGGCGGCCGTGTTGGAACTGCGCATGATGCCCGGACCCCGGAGTGCGGCGAACGCGTGCGTCCGCGGCGCGGCAGCGCAGCGGCGGACGGTCGGGCGACGCTAGCGGCGATCGAAGTCACTTTTGTGACGAGGCGGGCATGCGCCGGGTCGGCGCGGCGGACGGATGCCGCAAAGCCTGCGCCGACGCGCTTCGCGCGGCGTATGGGAAATTTGGCCCAAGGGTCTGCCTCGGGCCGCGCCGCCTCAGTCCGGCGCGACGACGAGGCGCAGCCGCGTGATCTCGGACGGCGCGCCGAGCCGCTTCGGCGGACCCCAGTAGCCGGTGCCGCGGCTGGTGTAGACCCACAGCGCCTGCAGCCGGTGCAGGCCGGCGGTGTACGGCTGCTGCAGGCGCACGAAGTGATTCCACGGCCAGAACTGGCCGCCGTGCGTGTGGCCGGACAGCTGCAGGTCGAAGCCGGCCGCGGCGGCGGCCGGCGCGCTGCGCGGTTGGTGGGCCAGCAGGATCCGCGGGCCGTCGACCGGCGGCGCGCCGGCCAGTGCCGCGGCCGGGTCGCTGCGCTGCGCCGGATCGAAGCGATGCGCGCTGTAGTCGGTGACGCCGGCGAGCAGCAGCGAGGCGCCGTCGTGTTCGAGCACGACATGCTCGTTGGCGAGCACGCGCAGGCCGAGCCGCGCGACCTCGGTGCTCCAGGCGCGCGCGCCCGAGTAGTACTCGTGGTTGCCGGTGACGAAGTAGCTGCCGTGGCGCGCCTGCAGCCGCGCCAGCGGCGCGGTGTGGGGTGCCAGCTGCGCGACGCTGCCGTCGACCAGATCGCCGGTGACGGCGACCAGATCGGCCTGCAGCGCGTTGACGGCGTCGACGATGGCGTCGAGGTAGCCGCGCTTGATGGTCGGGCCGACGTGGATGTCGCTGATCTGCGCGATGGTGAAGCCGTGCAGCGCCGGATCGAGGCCGGCGATCGGCACCTCGACGTCGACGACGCGCGCGCGGCGGCGGGCGTTGACGTAACCGACGCCGGTCGCCAGCAAGGCCAGCGCCACGACTGCGATCGCCGAATCGCGCGTCAGCGTCGCGCCGCCGAGCGTCATCAGTGCGGCGAGCTCCAGCGCCACGTCGCGCAGCAGCGTGAACACGAGCAGCGACGAGAACAGGCCCATCGCGACCAGACCGGCGGCGGCGAGGCGATCGCCGAGCCACGGCCGGCGCAGGCGCGGCGCGGCGAGGCTCAGCGGCATCAGCACGCAGGACAGCGCCAGCAGCAGCGCGCCGGCAAGCTGGCCGGCAACGCCGAGCGGCAGCGCCGGCAGCAGGCGCAGGCCGATGTAGGCATGCAGCAACGCCAGCAGGCCGAGCGTGACGAGGATCAAGAGGCGAGAGGGCATCGGCGGCCGTCCTGGGCAAAGCGC
Source organism: Solimonas variicoloris DSM 15731 (assembly GCF_000382285.1). GTDB lineage: Bacteria > Pseudomonadota > Gammaproteobacteria > Nevskiales > Nevskiaceae > Solimonas > Solimonas variicoloris. Next base: position 23,958 of record NZ_KB907931.1, read on the forward strand.
GGCCGTCAGCGCGGCGCGGGAACCCGTTCTCTGGTGGGCGCCGCCGGCGTTTTCAAGGGCCGCCGGCCGGCCGCCGTGCCTGCGCGGCGCGGCGTTCGCGGAAGAAGCCGCGCAGCAGCTCGGCGCAGGATGCTTCGAGCACGCCGCCCTGCCAGTCGAGGCGATGATTGAGGCGCGGCGTCGCGATCACATCGTAGACCGAGGAGACGGCGCCGGCCTTCGGGTCCCAGGCGCCGAACACCAGGCGGCCGACGCGTGCGTGGACGATCGCGCCGGCGCACATCACGCAGGGTTCGAGCGTCACGTACAGCGTGGTGCCGCCGAGCCGGTAGTTGCCGAGGCGCCGCGCGGCGTCGCGCATCGCTACCATCTCGGCGTGCGCACTCGGGTCGTGCGTGCCGATCGGCCGGTTCCAGCCTTCGCCGACGATGCGCCCGTCGCGGACCACGACGGCGCCGACCGGCACCTCGCCGGCCAGCTTCGCGCGCCGCGCCAGCAGCAGCGCGTGGCGCATGAAGACTTCGTCGTGCGCGGCGAGCGGCGTCGGCGCGGCGGGCGCCGATTCGCTTTGCTTTGCGATGCGCGGAGTATTCATGGCGGCGGCGCCGCGCAGAACCGATCCCGCTCGCGCAGCATGAGCCGAGCGCCCGGGCGAAATTCGACGGGCCTCAGGCCCGCGCCGGCGCGGGCCTCCGGAGTGATCGGAGCGAAACGCCGCGCAAACGCCGGCGCAGTCATGCGCAACGCGGTCAGCATGGGCAGCGCACGCAGGCGGCGCATCGCCGGCTCAGTTCGACGCCAGCTCGATCAGCGCCGCGGTGCCGAGATGGCCGCGCTCGCGCGCGATCTCGGCGGCGGTCTTGCCGTCCTCGGTCTGCGCCGCGCGGTCGACGCCGCGCGCCAGCAGCAGCTTGACGAGGCCGTCGAAGCCGCGCGAGGCGGCCAGGTGCAGGGCGTTGACCTGGCTGCCGCCGACGTGGTGCACGTCGGCGCCGAGCGCGATCAGCAGCGGCGCCAGGCTTTCGCCGGCGGCGCCGGCGATCGCCGCGTGCATCGGCGTGTTCTGCATCGGGTTGGTCGACGGTGCATCGAGCGGCGCCCCGAGACCGATCAGCGTCAGCGTCGTCTGGCGCGCGCCCATGAACGCGGCGAGGTGCAGCGGCGTCCAGCCGTCGACGCTGTGCGTCGCGAGCTGCTCCGGCGCCGCCAGCGTCAGCTCGGCGACGCGGCGGGCGTCGTCGTAGGCGGCGGCCTCGTGCAGGTCCAGCGGCCGGAAACCGGCGAGCAGCGCGGCGATGTCGCGCGCGCCGTTGTAGAGCGCGAACATCAGCGGCGACAGGCCGCCGGGCAGCGGATCGGTCGCCTGCGTGGCGTCGCGTTCGAGCGCCGCACGGGCGGCGTCGAGATCGCGGTTCTGAATGGCCAGCATCAGCGGGCGCACGGTGCTCATCGGGGGAATCCTGCGCGAAAGCGGTTCGAATCGGGACGCGCAGCCTAGCGGCGCGGCGCCGATCGCTCAATGCCGGCCCGCCCCGAGCGGCGCCGCGCGCGCTGCGGCGGTTTGACGCTGCCGGGCCGCCCCTCTATCATCCCGCCCCCTTGGACGGTTAGCTCAGCGGTAGAGCATCGCCTTCACACGGCGGGGGTCGGGGGTTCGAAACCCTCACCGTCCACCAGGATTTGCACGAGAGCCCCGGATGTCCGCCGACATCCGGGGCTTTTTGCTGCCCGCGGCGCCGACCGGCGACGGTACTTAGTCCCGCCGGAACTGCCGATATAGCCCTCAGGCCTTCGACCCGGCACCCGCGGTCTGAGTAATATTCCGCAGCTGGCATTCCGGCAGAAGAAGCGCCGGCGGCGCCCCGCAGGCCCGCACGGTGCCGATCGATCCCACCGACACAAGCAGAACGACATCGAGGAAGACGCATGTCCGAAGAACTCTGGAAGTTCGAAACCCGCGCGGTTCACTCCGGTTATCAGCCCGACCCCGTGACGCGCGCCGTCGCCGTGCCGATCTACCAGACCGTGGCCTACGCGTTCGATAACACGCAGCACGGCGCCGACCTGTTCGACCTGAAGGTCGCCGGCAACATCTATTCGCGCATCATGAACCCGACCAATGCCGTCCTCGAAGAGCGCCTGGCCGCGCTCGAAGGCGGCATCGGCGCGCTGGCGCTGGCGTCCGGGCAGGCCGCGATCACCTACGCGGTGCAGACGATCGCCGGCATGGGCGACAACATCGTGTCGGCGAGCACGCTATACGGCGGCACCTACAACCTGTTCGCGCACACCCTGCCGCAGTTCGGCATCGAGACGCGCTTCGCCGATCCGCGCAAGCCGGAGAGCTTCGCGGCGCTGATCGACGAACGCACCAAGGCGCTGTACTGCGAGACGATCGGCAATCCGCTCGGCAACGTCACCGACATCGCGGCGCTGGCCCGCATCGCGCACGCTGCCGGCGTGCCGCTGATCGTCGACAACACCGTCGCGACGCCGTATCTGGTGCGGCCGTTCGAGCACGGCGCCGACATCGTCGTGCACTCGCTGACCAAGTATCTCGGCGGCCACGGCACGACGATCGGCGGCGCCATCGTCGATTCGGGCAAGTTCCCCTGGGCCCAGCACAAGCAGCGCTTCCCGCGCCTCAACGAGCCGGACGTCAGCTATCACGGCGTCGTCTATACCGAGGCGCTCGGCGCTGCGGCGTACATCGGCCGCGCGCGCGTGGTGCCGCTGCGCAACATGGGCGCCGCGCTGTCGCCGTTCAACGCCTTCCTGATCCTGCAGGGCATCGAGACGCTGGCGCTGCGCATGGATCGCATCAACGCCAACACGCTGGCGGTCGCCCGGTACCTGAAGGCGCAGCCGCAGGTGTTGTGGGTCAACTACGCCGGCCTCGAAGACCATCCGGATCACGCGCTCGCGCGGCGCTACATGGGTGGCGCCGCATCCGGTGTGCTGACCTTCGGACTCAAGGGCGGACGCGAGGCGGGTGCCAAGTTCCAGGACGCGCTGCAGCTGTTCACGCGGCTGGTCAACATCGGCGACGCCAAGTCCCTGGCCACGCATCCGGCGACGACCACGCATCGCCAGCTGTCGCCGGAAGAACTCGTCAAGGCCGGCGTCACCGAGGACACCGTGCGCCTGTGCATCGGCATCGAGCACATCGATGACCTGATCCGCGATCTCGAACAGGCGCTGAAAGCAGCCGCCTGATCGACGCCGGCGGGATCGTGACCATCGGAAGAGGGCCGCTCGCGCGGCCCTTTTTCATGGCTGCCGGCGCCAGGCTTCAGTCCGCGTCCGGCTCGCGCCGTTGGCCGAGATAGGCGAGCAGGTCGGCGAGGCCGTGCATCAGCGACGAGGCCAGCTCCGGCGTCAGCATGTAGGCCACCGATTCACCGGCGTCGGTCTTCAGGCTGATGAGCACGGTGCCCCAGGCGGTCGCCGTCTCGATGGCTTCGACGCGCGACAGGGGTTGTTCGCCGACATCCGCATCCATGGACCAGGCCTCCGGGGTGATGGCGCGATCCTAGACAAATATCGCCGCGCGCGGCTCGATCTGCGTCACGAAAGCGGATGCGCCACCACGCAGGCGCGCCGCGGCGGTCGCGGACGAAACATGACAATGCGGTGAAGGCCCGTTCAGGAGCGGTGCAGCTTGGCGCTCCAGAATCCGGGGGCGCGCTTCGGCGCGGAATCCGCAGACCAAGGAGCCGACCGTGGCCTTTCCGCAAGGATGTGGCGACCACCACTTTCTGTTTCTGAAGAAACTGGCCCGAGGCGAGGCCGTGAGCCCGCTGTTCCGCGAGGACGAGCTGGAGCTGATGCGCGCCGGCTGGCTGCGTCGCAACGACGAGGGCATGCTCGAAGTCACCGACGAGGTCGGCGCATATTTCGTCGCCGCGCGTCGCCCGCCCGACGAAGGCGGTTGCCGGCGGCCGGGCAGCCTGCTGCCGGCGTCGCGAGCGGCCAAGCCGGGGCGCCGTCAGCGCTCGTACGCCTAGCTCGGGTCGCTACACCGACCACCTGGCGCCGCCCGGCTTGATCGTCGCTGCGGCCTCGCTCAGCATGGCGTCGGCGTCCGGAGGAGAAAGCCTGATGAGCGGATTCGACGCAGAGGTCGAGGCGGCGCAGCAGCTGCTGGCGCAGCGTCATGAGCGGGCCAGCGATTTTTCGTTTCGCAAGAAGGACCGCCCGGCGGTGCTGTGCGCGGACGGCCATTGCCTCAACGGCTACGACGTCGAGGTGACGACGCGCCGGCGCGGCGTGAAGCTGGCGGCGTACGCCGGCGGCAGCGGACGCCGCTGGGTCGAGCAGTTCGGCGCCGATCTGGCGGCGCGACGCTTCAGCCCCGAGGGCGACTGAGGGCCGCAACGGCCGAGCGCGCGCCCGCGCCGACCAGCGCGCGACGCCGACGCCGGTCCCGCGCCGTACCCGCCGCCCATTGGCGACGGCGCCGGCGGCCTGCGCAGCGCGGCGTTCAGTGCTCCTCGAGCACGCCGCTGGCGGCGAGCTGGCGGATGCGGAACACGGTGTCCTCGTCGGCCATGCGGTAGGCGCCCTTGACCATGTCGCCGAGCGGGCTTTGCGCGTGGTGGTCGATCGACAGCGCCTCGTAGGTGAAGCGCACGAACAGCATGCCCGGCGCCGGCTCCTCGATGCGCATCGTCAGCGAAAAGCGGCTGTCGGCATGCGGCCCGACGATTTCGTAATGCACGGCCGGCTCGGCGAACGAGACGCGGTCGCGGACTTCGTAGTCACCGAAACGCAGCGTGCGCGTCAGCGTGCCGTCGGCGTCGCTGTCGATCGCGGCGCTGTCGAGCCACGGAATGAACAGCTGCGGCGTCTGTGCGCGCAGCAGCAGGCCGCGCCACAGCTGCAGGCGGCTCAGCGCTTCGAGCCGTTCGTCGCGAGGATCGTTGATCTGTACCAGATGCTCGAAGCGTAGCGGCGTGTCGCCGGCGTCGGCGGCGACGGCTTCCGGCACGCGCTGCGCCATCACGCGCATGCCGCGTAGCGCCGGTGCTCGACCATCAGACAGCGGTCCTGGACGACGTCGATGCCGGCCGCGCGCAGCTGCGCCGCGACCGCGTCGTGGCGGATGCCGAGCTGGAACCAGACGGCTCTGGGCCGCGCCGCGAGCAGGTCGTCGAGATGCTGCGGAATGTCGTCGGCGCGGCGGAAGACGTCGACCAGATCGATCCGGCCCGGCACGTCGGCGAGCCGCCGGTAGACCGGCTGGCCGAGGATGCTGCGCACCTCCGGGTAATAGACCGGCACTGGAATGACGTCGAAGCCGGCTTCGACGAGGTACTGCGGGACATAGAACGCCGGCTGCCCGGCCTGCGCTTCGGTCTTGATGCCGAGCACGGCGATGTGCCGCGTCTGCGCCAGGATCCGGCGGATATCGTCTTCTTCGCTCATGTTCGAACCTTCCTCTTTTGTCGCGACCTCGGCAAGGGCCGGCGCCGCTGCGCGCTTGACCTGGGTCAGCGCGTGCGCCGGGCCGCTGCGGCACGCTACGCTTTCTCCACTCCAGGGTCGGCCGCCGATGGCGGCATGGGATGCGCGGTGACGGAATCCGGATCGGACAAGCACGCAGTCGCCGAGGCGCCACCGCTGGTGGTCGATCTCGACGGCACGCTGCTGCGCAGTGACCTGCTGTACGAATCGCTGTTCCTGCTCGCGCGCCGCCGGCCGCTCGATCTGCTGCGCCTGCCGTTGTGGCTGCTGCGCGGACGCGCGCATTTCAAGCGCGAGATCGCGCAGCGCGTGATGCCGGACGCCGCCTCGCTGCCGTATCGCCAGGACCTGCTCGACGATCTGCGCGCGCAGCACGCCGCCGGACGGCATCTGGTGCTGGCGACGGCCGCCGACGCCGCGCCGGCGCAGGCCGTCGCCGACACGCTCGGCCTGTTCGAGACGGTTTACGCCAGCGACGGCCGCTGCAATCTGTCGGGCGAACGCAAGCGCGAGCGCCTGGTCGCCGCCTACGGTGTCGGCGGTTACGACTACGCCGGCAACGCGCACCGCGATCTGCCGGTGTGGGCCGCGGCGCGCCGCGCCGTCGTCGCCGGCGCCTCGCCGCGGCTGGCGGCGCGGGTCGCCGAACGGGTGCCGGTCGAGCGGTGCTTCGCTGACGGCTGCGCCGTCGGCGCCTACGTCGAGGCGATGCGGCCGCTGCACTGGAGCAAGAACGCCCTGCTGCTGGTGCCGCTGCTGCTGGCCGGTGCGGACCACTTCGCCGCGTATCTGCCGGCGGCGCTGCTCGGCTTCCTCGCCTTCGGCCTGTGCGCGTCGAGCGTCTACCTGCTCAACGATCTTTTCGATCTGCCCTACGACCGCCGCCATCCGCAGAAGAAGACGCGAGCGCTGGCCTCGGGCCGCGTCGGCATCGGCGGCGCCATGCTGGCGCTGCTGCTGCTGCTCGGCGCCGCCTTCGGCATCGCCGGCCTGCTGCCGGCGGGCTTCGCCGCCGTGCTCGCGCTGTACTACGTCAACACGCTGGCGTACTCGCTGCGCGGCAAGGAATGGCCGATCGTCGACGTGGCGATGCTCGCCGCCGGCTACATGCTGCGCGTGATGGCGGGCGCGGTCGCGATCGACATGGCGCCGCCGCCGTGGCTGCTGGCACTGTGCCTGCTGCTGTTCTTCAGTCTGGCGCTGATCAAGCGCTATGCGGAAATGGTGATCATGGCCTCGGTGTCGCGGACCAAGGTGCACGGCTACCTTGTGCAGGACCGCGATCTGCTGATGGTGCTCGGCATCACCGGCGGCTATCTCGCCGTGCTGGTGCTGGCGCTCTACCTCAACAGCAACGCCCTGCATCCGGGCGCGCCGGCGCCGGCCGGCTGGGCGATCTGCGCGCTGCTGCTCGGCTGGGTCAGCTATCTGTGGCTGGTCGCGCACCGCGGCCGCATGGCCCACGACCCGGTCGTCTTCGCGCTGCGCGATCCGGCCAGCCTCGTGCTGCTGCTGGCGATGGCGGGCTGCGCGGTGCTCGGCCTGTGAGCGTGCTCCTGCGGTACCGGCTCTTCGGGCTCGCCGCCTGCGGGCTGGCGGCGCTCGGCACCGGCGGCGCGTTGGCCGGCGCCGATGACGCGGCGCGGCTGGCGGCGCAGTGGCAGCAGTACGAGGCCGAGCGGCCGAAGACGCTCATCGAACTGCAGCCGTTCCGCGCCGTGACGAGTACGCCGGCGGCGACGCTGACGCAGCTGAATCCCGGGGTGAATGCCTGGTGGGTGTTCGAGACCGGCGCGGCCGGTGCGCGGCGCCGCTACCACCTCGAGAATCCGGCGCCGGCCACGCAGATGCCGATGCTCGCCGACGACGGCCTGCACCTGCGCGGCGCCGAGCGCGACACGCTCTGCCTGCCGGCGCGCGACGCGCTCGCGCCGCTCGAACAGGCGCGCGCCTCGAAGCTGCCGTACGCGCCGCTGTGCGGTGGCCGCATCTATCTGCGCAACGTCGTGCCCGGCACCTACACGCAGATCGAGCGCATGACCAATCTGCTGCGCGATCACGTCTGGGGCGGCGACCGCATCGTCGGTTTCGTGCGCGACCAGTTTTTCCGCGACGCCTTCATCGAGAAGGAAGGCGCGGTGCTACAGGCCGGCGACGGCAAGGCGCCGGCCGGCGCGCCGCCGCCGGCGCGGCTGGCCGCCGCCTTCGCCGGCCAGGCCGTGGTGCCGGAGCATCTGGGCCTCGATGCCGGCGAGCCGCGCCGCGGTCTCGCGCTCGGCCGCTGGTACGCGGTGAACGGCGCGCCCGAGGTGTTCGTCAGCGCGATGCAGCCGCAGGCCGCGGCGAGCGATCTGCCGGCGCTTGCGCGGCGCCGCATTCCAGCCCCGGACGCCATCGAGGGCGCGGCGCTCGATTACCTGATCGCCTTCGATCTGGCCGCCTTCGATCTCGGCTTCGCGCTCGGCACCGATCATCCGCGCGTCGGCTGGTCCGAGCGTGCGCTCGACAGCGTGCGCGAGCCCGGCCTGCCGGGCCCCGACGGCATCGACAGCATCGCGCCGCTGGCGAGCACCGGCATGCTCAGCCCGGCGCAGGCGGCGCGCGCGGTCGCGACCTTCACCGGCGGCTTCAAGCGCGAGCACGGCGCGTTCCGCTGGGGCGCGCTCGCGCAGGTCGAGCACGGCAGCCATTACGGTTTCATCGAGCAGGGTGTGATCTTCAGCAAGCTGCAACCGGGCCTGTCGACGCTCTACGTGCTCGACGACGGCAGCGTCGGCATGAAGACCTGGACGCGCGCCGACGACGCCCTGCTGCCGCGCCTGCGCCACGCGCGCCAGAACGGCGTGCCGCTGGTCGAATACGACGCCGCGAAGAACGAATCCGCGCCCGGCGCGCTGGTCACCGCCTGGGGTGCCGGCAACTGGTCCGGCTCGGCCGACGAGAAGCTGCGCACCTTGCGCGCCGGCGCCTGCCTGGTCGACGACGGCGCGCGCCACTATCTGCTCTACGGCTACTTCTCGACGGCGACGCCGGCAGCGATGGCACGCGTGTTCCTCGCTTACGGTTGCCGCTACGCGATGCACCTCGATATGAATGCGCTGGAGCACACGTATCTGGCGGTCTACAGCCAGCGCGACGGCCAGCGCCTCGTGCAGCATCTGGTCGAGGGCATGGAGGAAGTCGACCGCAAGGGCGGCGCGGACCAGATCGCGCCGCGCTTCCTCGGCTTTCCCGACGACCGCGACTTCTTCTATCTGCTGCGCCGCGCACCGAGCGGGAGTTCGCGATGAAACGTCTGCTGTCCTTGCTGCTATGCCTGTTCGCCGCGCCGGCGTTGGCGCGCGACGCCGGGCAGGCCGCGCTCGCCGAACACAACGAGGCGATGTTCCGGCAGCTGCAGGACGTGCACGGTCTGTCCGACCGGCAGATGCAGGACATCCGCGGCATCTTCGCGCGCTCCGGCTACGCCGGGCAGGGCAATCCGCTGATCACCAAGCACCCGGACACGCCGCTGCAGTGCAGCCAGAAGCTCGCGCAGCAGCAGGTCGACTACGCCAATCCGCAGTTCGAGAAGATCTGCGGCGGCAAGTACATGGCGCCGCTCTACGATCCGAAGAGCGGCCGCATCGAGGACGCCAGGGTCTGCATCGACCAGTTCGAGTTTCCCGACATTCCCTGCGCGTATCCGGTGGTCTGGGTGCGTGCCCGCGAAGCGGCCGAGATCTGCGCCGCCGAGGGCAAGCGCATGTGTGACGCGCACGAGTGGGAGGGCGCCTGCCAGGGCGAGCTCGACGCGCCGGACTATCGCTTCGACCTCGCCCAGGGCGTGAGCGCGGACGCTGCGGTGTCGCGCATGCGTGCCGCGCACAACCGCGTGCACGCCGGCGACAAGCGCTGGAGCTACGGCCCCGAGTACGAGCGCGGCGTCTGCGCGACCGGCAGCTTCAAGACGCCGGGCTGTCCGGGCGGCGGCTGGAACCTGTGCGGCTCCAACACCTATCCGGCCGGCGACTTTCCCGCCTGCCGCAGTCCGCTCGGCGTTTACGATCTCAACGGCAACGCCGCCGAACACATGAATCTGCCGTTCGCGCCCGCGCAGATGGCGAGCCGCGGCAGCCGCGAACTCGGCTACACGGAAATGAAGGGCAGCTGGTTCATCTTCGACACCTATCGCGCGCACGAGGACTGGTGCCGCTGGCGCGCGCCGTACTGGCACGGCTCGCGCGTGATGGACGCGCACAGCCACGAGAACTATCACCTCGGCTTTCGCTGCTGCAAGGATCTCGACTGATCCGCGCAGCGGCGCAGCGGCTTCGTGCACGGCCGTTCAGAGCCCCGGCAGGAGGGCGATGACGCCGAGCGGACGCTTGGTCAGCGCGATGCTGATGATGAAGCCGTAGCAGAGCAGGGCGCCGACGAACGCCAGCGCCCGTGCGCGCGGCTCTCTCGCGCGCTTGAGCGCCAGCGAGCCGAGCACGATGTAGAGCACCAGCAGGCCCAGCTTCATGCTCAGCCAGCCGTTGACCAGCGGATACTGGTGGATGATGAGCGTGAGCAGGATCGCGGCGCCGAGCAGGACCGTGTCAATCAGGTAGGACGCGATGCGCAGCGCGCGGTGGTGGGCCAGCGCCAGGCCATTCAGGCGCATCAGGCCGCGCGCGCCGAACAGCGTGCCGGACAGGATCACGCAGGCGACGTGCAGATGCAGGATCGCGAAGTAATGCGCGGCCAACATGGCGCAAGGATGAAGGCGCGGGCGCGGACGAAAGAGCGGCCGCGCCCGGCGGCCCGAGTCAGCGCAAGGCGCCGCGCAGCTGTGCGGCGAAGGCTTGGTCTCCGGAGAGCTGGCTCGTATGCGCGACGATGCGGCCTTCGCCGTCGAGCAGCGTGATGAGCGCGGTGTGGTCGTAGTCGCCGGAGGGCGCGCGGCGGTACTGCACGCCGAGCAGCGCGGCGATTTTGCGTACGTCGGCGTCGTCGGCGCGCGCGAAGGTCCAGCGGTCCGGATCGACGCGATGCTTCCGCGCCAGCGCGGCGAGATTCTGCGGCGTGTCGCGTTCGCCATCGAGGCTGACCATCAGCACGCGCAACTGGCTGCGCGCCGTGGCGTCGAGCCGGCGCTCATAGCTCTGGATGCCGTTGATCGTGGCCGGACAGACCGCGCGGCAGCTGGCGTAGAACAGGGCGATCAGCGTCGGTGCGCCGCGGTCGAGGTCAAGACGCGCGGCAGCGCCGCTTTGCGTGACGAGCGCGGCGTCGAGCTGGTAGATCGAGTCGCCCGGCGGTTCGGCGGCGGAGGCCGCGAACGCGAGCAGGATGGCGATGGCAGCAGTGGCGAATCGTTTCATGGTTGACTCCCGTGGCGCACGCAGCGAAAGCCGAGCGTGCGGGTGGTGTCGCGGGCGGCGAGGCTGCTGAGCAGCGCGATACGCATCATCACCGCGTAGTTGTCCCGGTCCTTGAAGGTCAGTGCGCCGGCGCCGCAGAACTTGCCGAGATCGGCCTTGTTCTGCCCTGAATCGTCGCCGAGCATCAGGCTGCCCGCGTCCTCGGTCCATTCCCAGACCAGGCCGTGCAGGTCCTGCAGGCCGTAGACGTTGGCCGGCGTCTGGCCGACCCGCGACAGGGCGCCGCTGGCGGGCTTGGCGTACCAGTCGAGCATCCGCTGACGCCAGGCCGGGTCGGCGCGCGCATCGCGCTGCTGTTCGCTGGCGGCGGCGGCGAGCTCCCATTCCGTCCAGCGCGGCAGGCGCGCCTGCTGCGCTTCGCAGTACGCCGCGGCCGCGAACCAGCTGACGCGCGTCACCGGCTGGCGCGCTTCGATGCCGTCGCCGAGCGCGAGCGGCGCCTGCCAATGGCTCAGGTAGTCGGCATCGACGAACGCCGCCGGCGCGCGATCACGCTGCCATTCGGGGTGTGTGCGCACGAAGGCGAGGAACTCGCCGTTGGTGACCGGATGCTGCTGCATCGCGAAGCGCGCGACCTCGACGGTATCACCGCCGTCGGCAGCGGGCAGGGCGGAACGCAGGCGCGCGGCCGCGATCGGCAGATAGGGGTTCTGCTGCGCGCCGGAGCCGGAACCGGCGCCAGCGCTGGCGGCGACGAGCGCCGCCAGCGTTGCGAACAGCCACCGGCCGATGCGGACCGCGTCCATTGCCGGCACCTCAGTGCGCCGCGCCTTCCGGACGCTTGGTGGACGCGCGGACCGCTTTGACTTCCTCGGACGAGACGGCGTCGCCGCTGTTGCCCCAGCTGTTGCGCACGTAGGTCAGGATGTTGGCGATCTCGTCGTCGTTGAGCTGACTCATCGGCGGCATCACGGAATCGTAGGTCTTGCCGTTGACGGTGACCTTGCCGCTCAGGCCGTTGAGCACGATGTCGATCGCGCGCGTCTTGTCGGCCATCAGGAAGTCGGATGCCGCGAGCGGCGGGAACACATCGGGCAGGCCCTGGCCGTTGCTCTGGTGGCAGACCGAGCAGGTGCCGTTGAAGCGTGCCTCACCGGCCTTGATCTGCTGTTCCTTGGTCAGTTTGCCGCTGGCCTCCGCGGCGCGCGCCTCGGCCACCGGCGCCGCGCTCACCGCCTTGTCGCTGAGATAGACGGAATCCGCCTCCTTGCCCGAGTAGATCGCCTTGTTCTCCGGGCCTTCGGCCTTGAGCAGGGCCAGCGCACCCTTGTTGAAGGCGCGGAAGATCGAATGGTCGACCAGCACGTAACTGCCCGGCACATCGAGATGGAACTCGACGACGGCGGCGCCGCCGGCCGGAATGAGCGTGGTCTGCACGTTGTGCTGCTCGATGCTGCCACCCTCCTGGCGCACCCTGTCGAAGATCTCACCGATGACGTGGAAGCTCGAGACGAGGTTGGGGCCGCCGTTGCCGACGTACAGCCGCACCGTCTCGCCGACCTTGGCCTGCAGCGCATGCTCGGCGACCAGCGAACCCTCGGCGCCGTTGAACAGCACGTAGGTCGGCTTTTCGTCGATGGCCTTCTGCATGTCGAATTCCTGATGGCCGTGCTCGCGATACTTGCCGACCGTGTAGAAGTCGCCCTGCATCACGTAGTACTCGTGGTCGACAGGGGCCAGGCCCTCGGGCGGCTCGACCAGGATCAGGCCGTACATGCCGTTGGCCACGTGCATGCCGACCGGCGCGGTCGCGCAGTGGTAGACGAAGATGCCGGCATTGAGCGCCTTGAACGTGAACTGCGATTCGTGTCCGGGTGCGGTGAAGCTGGAGGCCGCGCCACCGCCCGGGCCGGTGACGCCGTGCAGGTCGATGTTGTGCGGCATCTTGCTGTCCGGCGCGTTGCGCAGATGGAACTCCACCGTGTCGCCCTGGCGCACGCGGATGAAGCTGCCGGGGACGGTGCCGCCGAAGGTCCAGAAGGTGTAGCTCACGCCTTCGGAGATGTCCTTCTCCAGCTCCTTGACTTCGAGGTCGACGATGACCTTCGCCGGATACTTGCGATTGACCGGCGGCGGCACTTCCGGCGGGCTGGTCAGCACCGCGTGGATCGGCTCGCCCTGCGGCGGGCCGAAGTCGCCGTGCAGCGCGCTCGCTGCGGCTGTCGTGGCGGCGCCGTCCGGCGTGCCGTCGTTCTTCGTGCAGGCGGCGGTCGCCGCGCAGAGCACCGCGATAGCGGTCCCGATGATGGCCTTGTGCATGTCGTTCTCCTTGACTTAGGCCTGCTGGCCGACGAGCGTGCCGGCCGGCAGCGGTTGCCGACGGCCGAGGTAGAGACGCAGCGCGAACAGGCCGAGCGCAACGCCCCCGATCGCGAAGACGATGTCACCCGGTACACGCAGCCAGACAAGCCGCTCCATCAGCGCCGAATGCACGACGGCGGGCGAGCGCGCGTACCAGTAGCCATGCGCGATCGCCTCGAAAGCCTGATAGATACCCATCGGCAGCAGCGACAGGAACACCATCATTGCCAGGCCGATGTTGAGCGACCAGAACGTGGTTTTCAACAGGCCCTCCGACCAGGCCGTGCGCGCGGTCAGGCCGCGCAGGCAGAACAGCATCAGGCCGATGCCGAGCATGCCGTAGACGCCGAACAGCGCCGCGTGGCCGTGCGTCGGCGTCAGATTGAGGCCCTGCACGTAGTACAGCGAGATCGGCGGATTGATCGCGAAGCCGAGCAGGCCGGCGCCGACCAGATTCCAGAAGGCGACCGCGACGAAGCAGAGGATCGTCCAGCGGTAGCTCGCGACCCAGGGCTGCGCCTTGGTCATGCGGTAGTTTTCGTAGGCCTCGAAGCCGACCAGCGACAGCGGCACCACTTCGAGTGCCGAGAACACCGCGCCGAAGGCGATCACCGCGGTCGGCGTGCCGGTGAAGTACAGGTGGTGCAGCGTGCCGAGGATGCCGCCGAACAGGAAGACGATGGTCGAGAACACCACCGCACGATTGGCGCTCGCGGCGCGCACCAGGCCGAGCTTGGTGAAGATCAGCGCGATCACCGCGGTGGCGAACACTTCGAAGAAGCCTTCCACCCACAGATGGACCAGCCACCAGCGCCAGTACTCGATGATCGAGTAGTGCGTGTGTGCGGTCCAGGTCAGCGAGCTGGCGTAGAACAGGCCGATGCAGGTCGCCGAAATGAAGACCATCGCGATCAAGCCGCGGCTTTCCGATGGCCTGGTCAGCGCCGGCCACAGCGCGCGGCCCATCAGGAACAGCCAGAACAGCAGGCCGGCGAACAGCAGGATCTGCCAGAAGCGGCCGAGCGCCGTGAATTCGAGGTTCTGGCTGCCGAACCAGAACGAGCGGTCGATGCCGATCTTGTGCATCGCGGTGAGCCAGCCCGTGAAGCAGGAACCGACCACCACGACGAGCAGCGCGAGCCACAACAGGTTCACGCCGAGGCGCTGGAACTTCGGCTCGTGTCCGGACAGCAGCGGCGCGATGTAGAGACCGGTGCCGAGCCAGGCGGTGGCGATCCAGTAGATGCCGAGCTGCGTGTGCCAGGTGCGCGTGACCGTGTACGGCAGAAGGTCCGCGAGCGGGATGCCGAAGAACGCCCGGCCTTCCACCGCATAGTGGGCGGTGATGGCGCCGAGGCCGATCTGCGCGAGGAACAGGCCGATCACGGTGAGAAAGTACTTGGCGGTCGCTTTCATCGACGGCGTGGCGCTGGCGCCGAGCAGCGGATCGCGGCTTGGGGCCGCGGGGGCGCCATGATCCTGCTGCCGGGCGTGATACCACACCATGCCGGCGATGCCGGCGATCAGCAGGATGATGCTGGCCACCGACCACATGCCGGTGCCGACGGTCGGCGTGTTGCCGACCAGCGGCTCGTGCGGCCAGTTGCTGGTATAGCTGATGTCGGAGCCGGGACGATTCGTCGTCGCCGCCCACGCGGTCCAGAAGACGAAGGCGGCCAGCGCCTCGCGGTCGCCGGCATCGGCGACGGCGCCGTCGTTCATCGCGTATTGCGTGCGCAGCGCCGTCAGTGCGGCGTCGTCGCCGAACAGCGCCGCGTAGTGCCGGGCGACTTCGCGTACGGCTTCTGCGCGGGCTGGCGCAAGCGTCAGCGTGTCGCTGGCGGCGTCGTAGCCGTTGCGGCGCATCTCCGTCTTCAGCCGGGCGTCGAGAACGCCCTGGCGATCCGGATCGAGCGTGTCGTAGCCGGCGACACCTTCCTGACGCGCCCAGAGATCGCGCAGGGCGATCGCCTCGCGGTGCAGCCAGTCCGCCGACCAGTCCGGCGCCACATAGCTCCCGTGTCCCCACAGCGAGCCGAGTTCCTGGCCGCCGGCGGCCATCCACACGGCCTGGCCGCGCTCGATCTGCGCCTGGGTGAACAGCGTGTCGCCATCGATGCCGACGACGCGCGCCGGTATCGGCGGCTTCTGCACATAGATCTCGCGCCCGATCCAGAGCAGTGTCGCGAATGACGCGACGAAGATGATCGCCAACCCATACCACAGCCGCTTCGATGTCTGACCGCTCATGACCGCTCCTGATCGCATAATGCGAGCGGTACGTTAAAGAGGTATTTGGCGCACCTCTTTGATCTGCGTCAACGGCGGCGCCATCAATCGGCCTCCGGTGCCGAACGGCGTGGTATAAGGCGATGGACGGATTCAGGAAACGCCGTGCATCTCACATCCCATACCGACTATGCCTTGCGCCTGCTGATGATGCTGGCGCTCGAACCCGACCGCCTGCATACCATCGAAGAGGTCGCCACGCGCTATGCAATATCGCGCAATCACCTCATGAAGATCGTGCTGACGCTGGTCCAGGCCGGCTTCGTGGACAGCGTGCGCGGACGCGGCGGCGGTCTGCGCCTCGCCAAGCCCGCTGCGGCGATCACGCTGGGCTCGGTGCTGCGCGCCACCGAAGAGAACTTCACGCTGGTGGAGTGCTTCGATCGCCAGAGCAACACCTGCGCCGTGACCTCATGCTGTGCGGTGAAAGGGGCGCTGCACGAGGCGCTGGCGGCGTTCATGGCCGTACTCGATCAGCGCACGCTGGCGCAGTTGTGCGACTCGCCCGCCCGCAACAGCCGCATGCGCCAGCTGCTGCCGTACATTCCCATCGCTGTCGAGGCGCCGCCGCGTGCGGCCCGGACACGCCGACGTGCGGATTGATCTGCATCAATAAAGAGGTATCTGAAATGCATGATATTGGCGGCTCCGGGTGGACGCCGTCCATCCGCAGATTGGAGGACCTCCTGTCATGACCATCAGTGAACCGGCGCCGGCGACGACCGAAGCCCTGGCGCAGCGCACGCTCGGCGACATCGCCTCGCAGCTGCCGGGCGCCACCGCGGTATTCCGCAAGTACAAGCTCGACTTCTGCTGCGGCGGCAATGTCGCGCTGCGCGAGGCGGCGGCGCGCAAGAGCCTTCCGCTCGACGCGCTGGCCGCCGAATTGCGGGCGATCGATCCGGCCGGCTATGCGGTACCGCCCGACGCCACCGAGCCGCTGATCGCGCATATCGTGCAGCGCTATCACCAGGTGCATCGTCGCGAGCTGCCGGAACTGGTGCGGCTGGCGACACGGGTGGAGGCCGTGCACCGTCAGCATCCCGAGGCGCCGCTCGGACTGGCGGATGCGCTGAAGGAAATGGCGCTGGAGCTGGAAGCGCACATGCAGAAGGAAGAGGCCGTGCTGTTCCCGATGATGAGCGCCGGCACGGCGATGCTCGGGCAGCCGATCGCGGTCATGCGGCACGAGCACGACGAGCATGGCGAGCGCCTGCGGCACATCGAGGCGCTGACGCACCAGACCGAGCTGCCGGCCGATGCCTGCCCGACCTGGCGTGCGCTCTACGTTGGCGTGCGCAAGCTGATCGACGATCTCATGGAGCACATCCACCTGGAGAACAACGTGCTCTTCCCGCGCTTCGCGACCACCGCACCGACACACTGAGCGGTTGGCGCGCCGGGCTGCCCCGCGACGCAAGGACCCGGGCGATGGCCGGCTGCCGCACAGCGGCGCGGCAGCCGGCCATCGCGACGGTCGTCGCGGGCCGCCGCCGCCCGGTTCAGGGCGCGGTCGCGCTCAGCCGGAAGCCGGGCAGCGTGGCGCGCGGCGCCAGGCGCAGCGCAGCGCCGCGCGCTTCGAGCTGCGCGATCAGTTCGCCGACGCGCGGAATCACGCCTTCGTCGCTGAGCGCGGCGGCGAGTCGCGGATCGCCGAGCAGGGCGGTGACCGGGCGCGGTTCGCCGTCGATCCAGGCGAGCCGGCCGACTAGGCGTACGCCGTGGCTGTAGTCGGCGTAGCGCTCGCCGTGCACGGTGCTGAGCGGCTGGATCGCGCGGCCGTCGCTGCGGTGCCAGCCGTAGATCGCGACGCGATCCGGGTTGCGCCAGAGGCGGTTGGTCAGCACCAGATCCTTCTTGTCGCCCGCGGTCAGGGCCGCCGGCACGGCGCCGAACGCGCTGCGTTGCCGCAGCACCAGTTCATTGTGGCGCCAGTAATACGCGGTCGAGCGCATGGTGTCGCCGGCCGGCAGCGGCTGCGGCGCGAGCCGGATCGACGACTGCGCGTAGATCGCGTCGACCATCTTGCGCGTCGGCAGCACGAAGCCGTAGCGATCGGCGACGTCGAGCGCGGTGGCGAGGCGCATCGGCACCAGCAGGTAGTCGCTGTCGCTGCCGATCGCCAGATAGTCCGGCGCCACGCACAGCGTCACCTCGGCGTTCGCGCCCTGCACGCGCACCGGCACGAGCCGGCGCAGGAACGAGGGCACGTTGCCGGCCAGCAGCTGCGCGCGGATCGCCGCTTCGCGGGCGTCATCGTCGAGGCCGGCGATGTCGTGCACGAAGCGCGTCGCGTCGGGCGCGCCAGCCGGGCGTGCCGGCAGCGCCGCGCTCGCGGCATCGCAGACGCCGGCGGCTTGCGCACGCGCTGGCACCGGCGACGAAAGCGCCGCGACGGCCAGCGTGAAAAGGGCGGTGAGGGCGCGGACGCGCGGGCTAAGGCGGCGCATCCGACACGGCCTCTGGTCTGGGGCGGGCAAACGGCGTCCCGCCAGCGGTTCGTGTCAAGGCTCTGGGCTCCGGGAGGAAACGGGGCAACGCAGCGATAGACCGCGCCGCCGGTAAAAAGTTCCGGCGCGGCGCGCCGCGTCATGTGTACGCTAGAACACCCATTTGGCCAGCGCCAGGAAGCCCTTCTTCCACGGCACGCGATGCGAGACGCCGGTCTGCCGGCCGATCTCGTCACGGTGCGCGACGTACCAGTCGTAGTTGCGCACCAGGGCCTCACGGTTGGAGTGCTGCGGCGTATAGCCGAGCTTTTCCTCCAGATGCGCGATCGACACGAAGCTCTCCTGGGCCGCGGTCTCGTAGATCCACTGGTACAGCGGCGACAGGTGCAGGCGTTCCATCAGTTGCAAGATCGCGATCGCCGGGGCGACCGGAATGCCGATCACGCGGCCGCCGTGGCCGGCGCGATCGAGCACCGCCTGGAAGTTGTCGCGCATGCTGCCGAACTCCTTGGCGCCGACGTTGAAAGTGTCGTTGACGGTCGCCGTATCGAGCGTCGCGCAGCGGTGGATCACCTCGCAGAGATCCTCGACGTCGAGCAGCTGATAGCGGTTGTCGCCGCGGCCGAGCACCGGGAAATTGCGGCCCTCCCAGGCCCAGTCGTAGAGCAGCTCGAAGGCGCCGAGGCGCTCCGGTCCGACGAAGCTCTTCGGGCGCAGGATCGGCACGCAGCGATTCTGTGCGCGCGCCGCCAAGCACAGTTTCTCGGCCTCGATCTTCGATTCGCCGTACGGGCCGACGCCGTGCAGGCGATCACCTTCGCTGATCGGGTGATGGTCGGGAATGCCGTAGACGGCCGTCGACGAAATGTAGATGAAGCGTGCGATGCCGTGCCGCTGCGCGCCGTCGAGCAGCAACTGCGTGCCCTCGATCTCGGTCGAGAAGATTTCTTCGCGGCTGCACAGCGGCAGCGCCGCGGCGCAGTGCACGACGACGTCGATATCCTGCATCGCGCGTTCGACGGCCGGCGCGTCGCGGATGTCGCCGAGCTGGGCGTCGACGCGGTCGCGCTCCGGATAGTCGAACGGGGCGATGTCGAGCGAGCGCACCGCGTGGCCGCGCGCGAGCAGGTAGCGGCACAGATTGATGCCGAGGAAGCCGGCGCCGCCGGTGACGAGAAAGCGAAGTCGATTCATGAAGCGCTCTGGTGGGGCAGGCCCGGATGCAGCGCGGCGATGGCGACGGCAACCGGCATGCTCGAATCGAGAACCGTGACGCGCGCCGCGTGCGGCGCATCGAGACGGAACGGCGGCACGCTGTCGCACAGCACGAACTGGCCGATGCGCGGATCGTCGAGCAGGGTCGCCGCGCTTTCGGTGAACAGGCCTTGCGCGACGGCGACGTGGATCGCCGCGGCACCGGCCGCGGCGCAGGCGTCGATCGCCCGGCGCAGCGTCGCGCCGGTGCTGAGCAGGTCGTCGACGATGATCGCGGTTCGACCCTGCACCGGACCGGTCAGCGTCTGGCCGCTCAGCGCGCCGCGATCGCGGAATTTTTCCATGTAGCCGCTGGCGACCGTCCCTGCGCTGCGACGTTCCAGCGCGCGCCGGAAGCGCTCGGCGCGCTTGATGCCGCCGGCGTCCGGCGAGACGGCGATCAGCTCCTGCCCGACGAGTGTGTCGGCGAAATGGGCGGCGAGCAGTTCCGCCGCTTCGAGATTGCGCACCGGAATGCGGAACGCGTTCTCGAACGCGGCGAGGTCGTGCACGTCGAGCGTCAGCAGCGCGTCGAGCCGCGCCGCTTCGCACAGGGCGGCGAGGTAGCGCAGCGTCAGCGGGTCGTTCGGCTCGGCGCGGCGGTCTTCGCGCGAGTAGCAGAGATACGGCGTCACCGCGGTCACGCGGCGCGCGCCGGCGTCCTTCAGCGAGGCGCAGAAGAACAGCAGGCGGCAGAGCTTGTCGTTGACGCTGTCGCCGGGCTCGCCGTACAGGGAATGGAGGACGACGGCGTCGCGGCCCTGCACGGCTTCGAGCGCGCGCAGCTTGTTCTCGCCGTCGGCGAAGCGCAGCTGCTCGTGTGCCGCGAGCGGCAGGCCGAGGCGCGAGGCGACGCGCAGCGCGACGCCGCGGTCGCGGTCCAAGGCGTACAATTGCAAGGCGTTATCGAACATTCCGTTCTTCCGGGCGCTTGCGGCGCCCCAGCCTCATGATCATGCCCCCGCTGCTTTGTGCCGCTCTTGATCCGCATCAAGGAGCCGGCGGCTTGCGTCCTCCACGATGGCGCTTCCCCAGACGGAGCCGCGGCAAGCCGGCATGAACGGCCATACGCAAGCAGCAGCCGAAGGGCTGCCGGCGGCCGCCGTGCTGGCCAGCGTGTCGTTGCGCGGCATCGCGCTGTACAAGATCGCCAAGGCCGTGGTCGCGATGCTGATCGCCAGTGCCGTGCTGGCGCTGGTGCGGCCGGAGGTACGGCCGATCGTGCAGAGCTGGATCGCGGCGCTGCCGATGCAGGCCGAGCAGGACCTCGCGCAGGGCGTGCTGACCTGGCTGGTCGCCAACGGTCCGACGCGCATCCATCTGCTGAGCCTCGCCGGCTTCGTCTACGCCGGCCTGTTCGTGCTCGAAGGCGTCGGGCTGTGGTACCGCAGCCGCTGGGCCGAATGGCTGACCGCGGTCGAGACCTCGCTGCTGCTGCCGTTCGAGCTCTGGGAGCTGTTCTGGCGCCCGTCGTCGGTCAAGGCCATGGTGCTCGCCGCCAACGTCGCGATCGTTCTCTATCTGTTTCGCGGTCTGCGGCGGCGCGCCTGAGGGCCCGGCGGCGGCTCGGTCTGCTGCGTTTGCAGCAGTTCGGCTGGCGGGCGCGGCGCTAGGCTCGCGCCATGGCATGGAGATCGCGATGAACGAGGCGCATTGTCCATTCGAGTTCAATTTCGAGCCGGCGACGTTCAAGCGCGGCGACACCGTGAGCTATCGCGATCCGCGCTTCACGGGTTTTCCGTTCGTGGCGACGATCCATGCGGTGTACGACGACTGCATCGAGATCGTCGATGCGTCCGAGCCGGACAAGGTGTTGCGCGCGACCCGCGAGAGCCGCCCGCGCGTGATCGACGACTCGGCGTCCGCTTGAGCCCTCGGCCCGGCGGCGCGGCGGACGCGTCGCGCGTCTGCGGCTGGCCCGCGCCGGTGCACGCAGGTCCGCGCCGGCAGCGGACCGGGCATGGCAAGATCGGAGCGCGGCAGTTTGCCGCATCCGCGGGGGATTGAGCCGCAGGTCGCGCCGAACCGCGACGGCGGTCCGGGCATGCGTCGGGCGCTTCCGTTCATCGTCATCGCGGTCATCGTCGCCGGCTGTGCGGCGCGGCCTGACCTCGACCTGCGTCGCGTCGAACTGCGCGACGCCTACCGCGGTTATATCGACAACGTGCTCCTCGACGGCCGCTACAGCCGTGCGACGCAGCAGGCGCTGGCGCTGGAGCCGGCAGCACAGGGCGATATCACGGCGGACGCGCGCCTCGACGCGCTGTGGCGGAGCCGGCGGCTCGACGAGACGGCGCGCCTGTTCGCGACCGCCGAACTCGCGCTCGAACGCGCACAGCAGACCGAGCGCAAGGATCCGGCCGCGGCGCGCGGCTGGTACCTGCTGGCCGCCTGGCGCGCCTACCAGCTGCTCTACACGCCGCAGGGCGCGCGGCTGTCGCCGCTCGATCTGCGCATGCATCTGGCGCAGGCCTTCCTGTCCGCAGCGACCGGCGGTTACGTGATGCTGCGCACCGGCGTGCCCGAGCAACGCTTCGCCGCGAGCGTCGAGCGGGCCGGCGCCACGCAGTTCGCGGTGTCCGTCGACGCCTACCAGCTCTACGAAGCGGGCCATTACGACGAATACCAGCTGGCGTGGTCGATGGCGGCGCCGGAGCTGCGCACGCGCTACACGCGTGACGGCGTCGGCGTGCCGCTGGTTGGCATCCGCAACAACGCGCACGAGTACCCGATCGATCGCTACTACCCGCCCGAGGGCATCGGCGCACCCGTCACCGGCGTGCTGCGCTTTCGTGCGCCCGATGCGGCGGACGCGCCGGTCGCCACCGATCTCGCGCTCTACGATGCGCGCCGCCATGCGCAGATCTGCGTCGCGCAGCGCGGCTATCCGCTGGCGGCCGACTTCACGATGCCGTACGCCGCGCTGCTGAACCGCGCGCATCTGTCGCAATGGAGCCTCGACGCGCTGCTCGACTTCCGCCACGGCGAAGCGCATCGCGGCATCTTCATGCTGGAGCCGTATCGGCCGGACAAGATCGTGGTGCTGATGGTGCACGGCTTCTGGTCGAGTCCGGTGATCTGGCGCGAACTGAGCAACGATGTGCTCGGCGATCCGGCGCTGCGCGAGCGCTACCAGGTCTGGCACTACCTGTACCCGACCGGCGTGCCGTTCTGGGAGGCGGCGCGGCGCTTCCGCGCCGATCTCGACGGCGCCGTCGCCGAAGTCGCGCCCGGCGGCGTCATTCATCCGCTGATTCTGGTCGCGCACAGCATGGGCGGCCTGCTCGCCAAGAGCGCCGCCGTCGATACCGGCACGAGGCTCTGGGACGCCGCCCTGCGCGTGCCACCGGAGCGGCTCGATCTCGACGCCCGCGAGCGCGACGAACTGCGCGACAGCCTGATCTTCAGCCATCGGCCGTACATCGGCCGCATCGTCTTCCTCGGCGTGCCTCAGCACGGCGCCGCGGAGGCCGATTCCACGCTCGCCAGTTTCGGCAAGCGCCTGATCTCGCTGCCGACCACCGTGCTGCAGACGCTGGCGACGCGCCTCCGGCAGGGCGACGTGGTCAGCGACTTCTCGGCTTGGCTGGCGTCGCGCGGGACGCCGAGCGCCGTCGATTCGCTGTCGCCGCAGTCGCCGGTGACGCGCGCGTTCGCGGCGTTGCCGGTCGACGCGTCGATCCCGTTCCATTCGATCATCGGCGTCAAGGAGAACGGCCGCGACGGCCCGGGCGACGGCTGGGTCAGCTACGCCAGCGCCCACCTCGACGGCGCCGCCTCCGAGCTGACGCTGCCGGTCGGCCACTCGCAGTTCGACCAGCCGGCGCCGCTGGCCGAGGTCTACCGCATCCTGCGCCTGCATGCCGACGCCGAACTCGGCGCGGATCCGTCGTCGCCGCGGCCGGCTTGCGAGATCGCGCCGCACTGAGCGCGCCGCGCGGCTTTGGCCAGGGCCTGTCAACGCCGAGAACGGCGGTGTGGCCGAGTCCGTTGGGCCGCAGCGCCAGGAACGAGGCGCGCGATGTATTCGACGTACAGGCGCGACCAGGCCGTTCGCGAAGCCAGCGGCCGGCGCGCGACAAGCATCGATGAATGGGGGTAGTTCCTTCTGGAGCTGCCAAGCGAAGCCGCCATGCGGCGTTGCGATGCGCTTCTCGGGAATCACCCAGGTGCACGGCCCGCGCCTGCCCCAGGGATGGGCGGCGCGCCAGGCAGCACCACAGCGACGCTCTCTGACGTTAACAGGCCCTAGAATCCGGCCGAACTCGAATCGGAGCTACACATGTTCATCGCCATGAACCGCTTCAAGATCGCTCGGGGCCGCGAGGAGGACTTCGTCGAAATCTGGAGGCAGCGCGACAGCCATCTCGACGGTGTGCCGGGTTTTCGCCAGTTCAGGCTGCTGCGCGGCGCGAGCGTCGACGACCACACGCTGTTCGCCTCGCATTCGGTCTGGGACTCGCGCGCGGCTTTCGAGGAATGGACACGCTCCGAGGCCTTTCGTCTCGCGCATCGCCATGCCGGCGATACCAAGGGCATCTACCTGGGCCATCCGCAGCTGGAAACGTTCGAGGCGGTGCTGTGAGCATGGCCGCACATCGAGAGCGGCGCTGGCAGCGGTCGGCATGCGCCGGAGCGTTGTGACGCCAGGGCGCGCTGCCGCGGCGCAGGGCTCTGGCCTGGAGCGTCGATCGACGATGGGCGGCGATCGTGCTGCCGCGGAGGCGGGGACGTGATCGTCCCGCGCCGCGTAAAACTCTATCGCCTGCTTCCGGCGCCACCGGCTTCTGCCGCACGCATCGAGGATGCGGCAGTGCCGATGGACATGTGCTCTTAGACCGCGGCCTCAACCGGCGCGGCATCCGCCTCGGGGGCGAGGATTACCGGGGCAGCCGCCACGGCGGCAACAGGCTGGACGACCACGGGCGCGGCCGGCGCATACTGGTCGAAGAATGCCTTCACCTGACGGTCGGCTTCCTGCCGGCTCACCTGGTAATGCATCTGCACGAGGCCGGCGAGCACGTGGACGTTGCCCTCGGTGCGGCCGAGGTCGGCTGCGTGGAGCTTGTTCCAGGTGGCGTTGGCCGTCGGGATCAGCGTCTTCCATTTCGCGACATGCGCGCGCGCTTCGGCGAGCGCGATGGTGCGCAGCTGGTTCTTGGTGGGAGTGCCGGGCGCGCGGCGCACCTTGGGAGGGGCGGCGTCGTACTGCGGCTTGCGGGAATGCTTGGGTCTCATCTGATTTCCTGGTTGGAGGGGCTGCGGCGATGCCGCCGTGCGATCGGCAACCGAGGCGACGCGGGCGTATGGGCCTGGGCTGTACTGCGCTGGCGACAGGGCCAATCCCGGAAGGGCCGCCGAAAGGAAACCGCGGCTCTGGGGTGAGCCGCGATCTTGAAGCTACTGCTGTTGCCGCGATCAGCCGATCGGGCGGATCTTCGTCGCCTGCATGCCCTTCGGGCCGCGGGCGGCGACGTATTCGACTCTCTGGCCTTCGGCGAGCGACTTGAAGCCGCTGCCGTCGATTTCCTTGAAGTGGGCGAAGAGGTCTTCACCGCCCTGCGAAGGCGTGATGAAGCCGAAGCCCTTGGCATCGTTGAACCACTTCACGGTGCCGCTGGAGATATTGCTCATGGATACATTCCTTTGAAGAAAACGGGCAACCCGCCCGCGAAGGCGCAAATGGTCAAGGAACGCATCTGGGAATTTCGTGCCGCGACAGAACAGCGGCACTAACTAGCTGAATACACTGCTTGATACTTACTGGGGCCAACATACGCGCATTCGTCCGCATTGTCGAATCAGCGCATATCGATGCGTGCCGGTTCGCGGCGCGCCTGCCTTGGCGAGAAGGGCCCGGCAGCGATGAAATCATGCGGGCTTGGCGCGCGCGCCGACCGGGATGCCGGCGCGCCGCGCGCGGCGCGGCTCAGGGATCGAGCGGCATGAACTCGATCGTTTCCTGGCGCAGCGCAGGCGGATCGGGTTCGCCGAGAACGGCAGCCGTGACCAGCCCCGCGGCAATCTCCTGCAGCGCCAGGACCGTTGACTTGTGGTCGCCCCACGACAGCTGCGAGTCAGCGCCGCGGGCCAGCTGACGGGCGCGCTTGGCCGCGATCAAGGTCAGCGAAAAGGAATCGGGAACGCGGACGAGACAATCCTGAATGGTGACGCGTGCCATACAGTTATCCATGAGGACTCACCGCAAGAGCACGGTTGAATCATTGTATGCGCATTCGGCGAACGCCATTGGCCAACAGCCGCACTGGCGAAGAAGCGGCCGCCGTGCGCGCGAAGGTGTGCGATAGCGGCCGATCCCGAGGCGCAGCCTCCCGAGTGGAACAGACATGGCCCGGATTCATCGCGTGCGCGGCATCGACGGCAACCACTATCCGGCGGGCTCGTTCCGTGGTGACGATGGCCAGTACTACCCGCGCGGATACTTCAAGGGCACCGATTCCCGATACCACCCGGCCGATTCGTTCATCGGCGTCGATGGCCGATATCATCCGAAAGGGCATGTCCTTTTCGAGGATGGCGTCTATCGTCCCGAAGGTCATTTCCGCGGCTCCGACGGCGCCTACCATCCGGCGCACTCGTTCGTCGGCGATGACGGGGGCTATCACCCGCCGGGGGCCTTTCTGGGCCAGGACGGCAAGTACCATCCGCGCGGCTGCTTTCGCGGTCGGGACGGGCGCTATCACTACGCCGCGTCCTTTCTCGGCGAGGATGGCAAATACCATCTCGAAGGCGCGAGGCTGCTCGCGAACGGCGAATACCAAGTCCCCCCTGACCGCCTGCAGGACGAGTTGCGCACCCAGCAGGGCGTGGACTGCTGAGGGCGGAAATGCGCCGTGGGCGATCCGCGCCTCGCGGCCTGGCAGCACGCTGCCGTCACCGTGCTCGACGGCCGTAATGCGATGCCGTCGTGCGGTGCGCCGGAGGGCCACGTCGCGCAGACGCGCACGGTGCATCTGAGACGCGCAGGTCGCCGAAGTCGTCAACTGCTCCGCAGCCACTTCGGCAACGCCTGTGCGGACACGCTGATGGCGGCTCACTGCGCCGCTGCCGCATCCGCGCTAGGGCAGAAGGGCCGACGCCGCCGCGCGTTCAGCAGTGCGGCACTCGGGTCGAGGCCGCGTCGAAGATCTTCTCGGCATTGGCGGCGAGGAAGTTGCGGAAGATCAGCGGCGTGCCGTCCTGCGCCCACAGCGGTGCGCCGTCGGCGTCGCGCGCCTGGCTGCGCTCGATGATTTCGACGAACTGCTTCTCGGTCTGGGCGATGCCGAGCGTGCCGTCGGCTTCGCGCACCGGCGTGTCCGTCGTCGCCGCCATCGTCGCGGTCTGGCGCAGCGCGGTGCCGGGCGCGCCCTGGATCGCCGGCAGCAGGCGAAAGCCGGCGCCGCGCATGGCCTCGGCCATGGCGTCGATGCCGGCGAAGTTGGCGGCGCGCACGTCGATCGTCACGTGATTGAAGTCGGGGCCGAGCGCCAGCGCGCTTGCCGCCTCGCCGGAGATGCCGGCCACGGCGTCGAGCGTCGCGCGCTTCAGCGGCGGACCGTTGCGCTGCATCAGGCGCTCGACGACATGCGCGATCAGCGCCTCGGCGTCGGCCTCGTCGAGATAGCCGTGGCCCTCGAAGCGTTCGAGCAGCGCCAGCAGCGGGCCGTGGTCGACGGCCTGCGCCTGGGCCTGGCAATCCTCGCGGATCAGTGCGGCGACGTCGTCGGGAAACGCTTCGAGGTCGACTTCCGAGACGAAGATCTTGAACTGGCTGGCGTCGTCGCCGATCACCTGCAGGTCGAAGGACTTCAGCTTCTTGGCCGGGAAGAAATAGCTGCGCTCGCGCTGCAGGCCGAAGACGCGCGCGGCGCGCACGAACAGCGCGCGCACGGCCGGATCGGCGCTGCGGATCGCGCCGTGGTCGTTGCGCAACGTGCCGCCGTTGGCGGCGACCAGCTGCTGCAGCGCGACGAAGTCCGGCACGTTGCGCGCGAACTTGGCGGTCGCCGCGGCAACGAAGCGCGAGCGCAGCGCCGCCGGCGTCAGCCGCGCGCTCATTGCGCCCTCAGCGCGTCGACGACCGGCAGGCGCGCGGCGCGCACGGCCGGGAACAGGCCGCCGAGCAGACCGATGAACAGCGCCAGCCAGAGCCCGGAGACGACGATGCCGGGTGTCACCGTCAGCCGGAAGACGACCTGACTGAAGTTGGCGCCGAGCGTGCTGACCGCGTTGCCGTTGAAGAACAGCCAGGCCAGCGCCGCGCCGAGCGCGCCGCCGAGCAGCGCCAGCAGCAGCGCCTCGGCGAACACCGAGATCACGACCGGCACCGCGCCGAAGCCGATCGCGCGCAGCGTGGCGATTTCGCGCGCGCGGCTGGAGACGGCCGAGTACATGGTGTTGAGCGCGCCGAACATCGCGCCGATCGCCATGATGCCGCCGACGAAGTAGGCGATGAAGTTGAGCAGCTTGGTCAGCTGCTTCGATTGCTCGGCGTAATACTCCGGCTCGCGCTTGACGTCGACGGTCAGCGTCGGATTCGTCGTCAGTGCGTCCTTGAAGGCCGCGAACGAGGACGGCGCGTCGAGCAGGGCGGTGACCGATTGGTAGAGACTGCGGCGGAACGCCGACTGCACGGTGTCGACGTCGGCGATCAGCTCCGAGTCGTGCGCGTCGCCGCCGCTGCTGAAGATGCCGACCACGGTCCAGTCCGAGTCGCGGAAGCTGATGCGGCTGCCGAGCGTGACGCCGCGGAACTGCTGGGCGGCGCCGGCGCCGACGATCAGCTCGCGCACCGCCGGCTCGAACAGCCGGCCCTCGATCAGCTTCAGCTCCGGACGCAATGCGGCGAGCTGGCCGCAGCTGCCGCGCAGCGTGACGTTCGACAGATTGCCGTCGTCGATCTTCGGCAGATTGACGATCGTGACGATCTCGCCGCAGCCGATCGGCCGGCCCGCGGCGTCCTTGCGCACGCCGGGCGCGTCGAGGATCGTCAGCAGGTTGTCGCGCGCGATCGAGCTGTTGACCTCGGCCTGCGAGCCCCCGCGCAGCACGATCGCGCGATCGTCGCGGCCGCTGTTGGCGACGGTCTGGTGAAAGCCGGTCGCCATTGCCAGCACCGAGACCAGCACGGCGACGACGCCGGCGATGCCGATGACGATCACCGACGAGGTGCCGAGCCGCTGCGGAATCGCGCGCAGGTTCATCAGCGTCACGGCCAGGGTCTGCTTGAGCATGGCGTCTCCTTCAGCGTCCGGCGAGGGCGTCGACGATGACCAGGCGCTTGGCGCGCCAGGCCGGCAGGCCGCCGGTCGCCAGCGCCAGCAGCACGGCGATGCCGGCGCCGCGGACCAGCACCGAGGTCGGCAGCTTCACCGCGCCGATGTAGTCCTTGAGCATCGGGAACAGCAACGACGCCACCAGCAGGCCGAGCGCCGCGGCGATCAGGCACAGCAGCAGCGACTCGGCGAGCACGAGGACCGTCACCTTGGCGTCGCTGAAGCCCAGCGTCTTGAGCACCGCGAGTTCCGGGATGCGCTCGCGCACCGCCTGCATCATGGTGTTGCCGGTCAGGAACAGCAGCGTGAAGAACACTGCGCCGAGGATGGCCTGGACGATGAAATTGATGTCGCCGAACTGCTTGAGGAAGGACTGCGCGAACTCCTTTTCGCTCTGCGACTTGGTCTCGTCCGGCGAGTTCTCGAACAGCTTGTCGATCGCCGCCGCGATCTGCGCCGACTGGTTCGGATCGCGGACCGAGACAATCCACCAGCCGATCGTGCCGGCACCGAAGGTGCGCGCCTCGTCGAAATAGCTGTAGTTGAACAGCGCGCCGTTGTTCTGCGAGGGGTCGGTGGTGAAGTTGTAGGTGCCGACGATGTCGAACGCCCAGTCGGAATTGCCGTCGTCCTTCTTGACCCAGATCGTCGAATGCAGCGGGATGCGGTCGCCGACTTTCCAGCCGTACTTCTGCATCAGGTCGAGGCCGACGATGAGGCCGGTGCGCGTGCGCTTCAGCGCCTCGATCTGCTCCGGCGCGATCTTCAGCTCCGGCACGACCTTCAGGTAGTCGTCGATGTCGACCGGCGTCGCGAACACGAAGTTCTTCTGCTCCTGATAGTAGGCGCCGAACCAGCTCGCGTAGGCGACGCCGGCGACGCCGGGCACCGCCTCGATCAGCGGCTTCTGCGCGATCGGCAGCGGCTCGGTCAGCGAGATGCGGCTGGTGACGATCAGGCGATTGACGTTGGCGTTGGTGACGCCCTGCTGGAACGCGGCGTTGACGCCCTGCAGCATGCCGAACAGCAGGAAGGCGATGACGATCGACAGCAGCGTGAAGATCGTGCGCGTCTTCTTGCGCCACAGCGTCGCCCAGAGCAGCGGGAAGTATTTCATCGCCGCCCCCTCGATGCGCCGCAGGCGCCTGCCCGGGCGCGGTTGCGTGCGCGCTGCGGACCCGCGCCGTTCATGACACCTGCCCGTCGACCAGCGCGCCCTTGTCCATGTGCAGCTGCCGTCGCGCGTACTCGGCGGCCTTCGGATCGTGCGTGACCATGATGACGGTCTTGCCGTGCTCGCGGTTGAGCACCTGCAGCAGGCCGAGGATCTCGTCGGCGGTCCTGCGGTCGAGGTCGCCGGTCGGCTCGTCGCAAACCAGCAGCGTCGGATCGGCGACCAGCGCGCGGGCGATGGCGACGCGCTGCTGCTGGCCGCCCGACAGCTCGCTCGGCTTGTGCCGGGCGCGGTCGGCGAGGCCGACGATGGTCAGCGCGGTCAACGCGTTGGCGCGCCGCTGCGCGGCGGACAGCCGCGTCAGCAGCAGCGGCAGTTCGACGTTGCCCTGCGCCGACAGCATCGGCATCAGGTTGTAGAACTGGAAGACGAAGCCGACGTGCCGCGCGCGCCAGCGCGCCAGCGCGGCGCCGGACAGGCGATCGATGTGCTCGCCGGCGACGATCACCTCACCCTCGGTGGGCCGGTCGAGGCCGCCGATCAGGTTCAGCAGCGTGGTCTTGCCGGACCCCGATGGTCCCATCAGGGCGACGAAGTCGCCTTCGGCGATGTCGAGATCGAGACTGTGCAGGACCTCGACGACTTCCTTGCCGCGCGTGTAGCGCTTGGCGACCTTGCGCAGCGAAACGATGTTGCCCATGCCTGCCGTTCCTCGCGTAGACCACGCCGGCACGGCCGGCGCGGTGATCCCGTGCCCCGGCAATCTAGCCGGTTGTCGATCGCCGCGCAGCAGGTGATTCCCTCAGCGCTGTGCCGCCCTCAGGGCGCCGGCGGCGGCGCATCGGCGCGCGGCGCCGTCGCCGTGCCGTGGCGCTGCAGATGGTCGGTGCCGGCGGCGCCGGCCGCGCCGTGCGCGACGTCGAGCGTGGCGTCGTCGTCGTCGCCAGCACGGTGCTGACGTTCCAGTGCTCGCCGCTGACCTGCTCGCGGGTGATGTCGAGCCGCACGAAGCCGCGCGCGGCGGCGTTGTGGAAGCGCACGTTGGGGTTGGCGAGCACGACCGCGGCGTTGTAGAGCGGTGCCAGCGCGACCGTCGCCGCGCTCTGGTCGGCGAGATTGTCGGAGCTCACGCTCATGCAGGTGAACTCGACGGCGACCGCGCCCTGGCCGGTCAGCGCGTTGTAGCCGGGCACGCCGGTGATGGCGGCCGACAGCGGGTTGTACGGCGTGTACGCGCCAGCGCACGCCGGTGTCCGACGAGGCCTGCATGCCGGCGCATGAACGAGATCTTCTCGATTCGCAAGCCGGCGATGCTAGGGGCGGCAGATGTCGCGCCGATGGCGCCGCCGCGATGCGGCCCTTCAGGGCGGAGCGATGCGGACCTGGGCGCCGTCCTGCAGTTTGGCGAAGTCGCCGACCGCGACCCGCTCGCCGGCGCTGATGCCGGACAGCACCGTGACCTGTTCGCCGGCCAGTGCGGCGCCGAGCTTCACGGCGCGGCGCTCGACGTGGTCGTCGCGCAGCACGTAGACGATGCCGGTGCCGGATTCTGGGCCGCTCTGCACGGCCGCGGCCGGCAGCGACAGTCCGCCGCGCGGTGTGCCCGGATCGTCCGGCGGTGCTTCGGAGAGGAACGACACGCGCGCGCCCATCTCCGGCAGGATGCGCGGGTCCTTGTCCTTGAAGCCGACCCGCACCTTGACCGTGGCCTTGCTGCGGTCGGCGGTCGGGATCACGGCGATGACCTCGGCCGGAATGCTCCAGTCCGGGTAGGCATTGAGGCGCACGACCGCCGGCTTGCCGCCCTGCACGCGGTTGATGAAGTTCTCGTTGACGTCGACCTCGACTTCCAGCGAGTCCATGTCGACCAGCGTGCCGATGCCGGTGCGCGTGAAGCCGCCGCCGGCCGAGATCGGCGAGACGATCTCGCCGGGCTGCGCCGCCTTGGTGGTGACGACGCCGGCGAACGGCGCGCGGATGACGGTGTCGGCGACGTCGCGTTCGGCGATGGTGAGATTGGCCTCGGCGACGTGCAGTGCGTATTGCTGCGCGTCGTAACTGGCCTTGCTGGTCTCCAGCGCCTCGGTGCTGATGAAGCCCTCGGCGGCCTGCCGGCGGTTGCGCTCGTAGATCGGCCGGATGTTGTCGGCGGCGGCGCGCGCCGCGGCCAGATTGGCGCGCGCCTGCAGCAGCCGCGCCTGGGCGTTGGAATCGTCGAGGCGCGCCATGATTTCGCCTTCGGCGACGCGCTGGCCTTCCTCGATGTACAGCTCCTGCAGCTTGCCGGTGATCTTCGCCGACACCGTCGCCTGACGGCGCGCGACGACGTAGCCGGAGGCGTCGAGCATCGAGGCCGCGCCGCCGCCGCTGCCCGGCAAGGGCGTGGCGCTGACCACCTGCACCGGCACGCCGCGCTCGCGCAGGAAGTAGGCGGCGCCGGCGCCGAGTACGGCGACGAGCAGCAGCGCGGCCAGGATCCACGGCCAGCGCGACGGCGCCTCGTGTTCCGGGCCGCGGTCGATCTTCAGCCGGCCGAGCAGGGTCTGGGTGTCGTTCATCGGCGACGGTTTTTCTTGCTCAGGAGAAGCCCGCACTCTAGCAGGGCGCGGCGCGTCCGGTACGGGCCGTGCTTATCATATGAAGACAAGCACAATTCAAAGCAGGTTTCGCATGAGCGCACGCAGCTCCGCCTCCCGTCGCAAGGCCCGCATCGGCCGCCCGGTGTGCTTCATCATCGGCGCCGGGCGCGGCATCGGCGCGGCGCTGGCCGAGACGTTCGCCGGCGAGGGCTTCGACATCGTGCTG
Organism: Solimonas variicoloris DSM 15731; assembly: GCF_000382285.1. Classification (GTDB taxonomy): domain Bacteria; phylum Pseudomonadota; class Gammaproteobacteria; order Nevskiales; family Nevskiaceae; genus Solimonas; species Solimonas variicoloris. The sequence continues at coordinate 56,383 of NZ_KB907931.1, forward strand.
CTGTCGCGCGGGCCGGCCAAGCTGCGTGGTCTGTGCGAGGAGCTGCACCGCAAGACCGGTCGCTACGTCGCCGCCTACGCCGCCGACGCCGGCGACGAGATTTCGCTGAAGCAGGGCCTCGACATCGCCCGCGCCGACTTCGGCGATCCGCAGGTGCTGATCTACAACGCCGCCGCCTCGCATCCCGAAGTGCCGACGCAGATCGCGCCGGAGCGCCTGGTCGAGGAGTTTCGCGTCAACGTCGGCGGCGCGCTGATGGCGGCCCGCGAAGTCGCGCCAGCGATGATCAAGGCCAAGAAGGGCACGATCCTGTTCACCGGCGGCGGCTTCGCGTACGAGCCGTCGATGAAGTACGCCTCGCTGTCGCTCGGCAAGGCGGCGCTGCGCTCGCTGGCCTACACGCTGGCGCAGGAACTCGGCGCGCACGGCGTGCACGTGGCGACGGTCACGGTGCACGGCATCACGCAAACCGGCACCAGCCTCGATCCGGCGCGCATCGCGCAGACCTACCTCTGGCTGCATCGCCAGCCGAAAGGTCATTTCGACATCGAGAAGATCCACAAGTAGGCCCGGCTGCCGGCGCCGCACGTTTTGCAGCCGTCATGGCGGGGCGCGTAGCGATGAAGCCATCCGGCGGCGTGGCGCGATCGTGCGGCCGGCTTGGTCGCCCTGGCGCTTCCCGCCAAGATGGACCGTCAGCTTGTTCTCGTGGCTTTCTTCGCATCAACCGGATACGGACGACATCGACCATGCCCGCGGCCTTTCCTCTGCTCCGCAATCCCGCCGAACTCGCTGCGCGCGAGTTCGATGTGCTCGTCATCGGCGGCGGCATCTACGGCGCCTGGACGGCCTACGATGCAGCGAGCCGCGGCCTGTCGGTGGCGCTGGTCGAGAAGAACGACTGGGGCAGCGGCACCTCGTCGGCGTCGAGCAAGCTGATCCACGGCGGCCTGCGCTACCTCGAACACTACGAATTCGGTCTGGTGCGCCACGCCCTGAAGGAGCGCCGCACGCTGTACCGCATCGCGCCGCATCTGGTGCGGCCGCTGAACTTCATCCTGCCGATGTGGAAGGGCCCGCGCGCGAGTCCGTTCATGGTCTCGGCTGGGCTGGCGCTCTACGACCTGCTCGCACTCGGCAGCCGGCCGGTGCAGCCGCACCGCCATTACGGCGCGCGCGCGCTGCTCGCCGATTATCCGTTCGTCGATCCGCAACAGCTGCTCGGCGGCTTCCGCTACGGCGACTGTCAGGAAGACGACGCGCGCATGACGCTGGTCGTCGCCGCCGCGGCGCAGGGCTGCGGCGCCGTCTGTGCCAATCGCGTGGCGGCGCGGGCCCTGATCGAGGCCGGCGGCAAGGTGGTCGGCGCCGAGCTCGAGGACGGCCTCGGTGGCGGGCGTTTCGCGGTGCGCGCGAAAGTCGTCGTCAATGCCGCCGGACCGTGGGCGCCCGGTCTGCTCGGCGCGGCGGCGCCGAAGGTCAAGCTGGTCAAGGGCACGCATCTGGTGCTGCCGGCGATTCCCGCCTGCAACGAGGCGTTTCTGCTGACGGCCGCCGACGGCCGCGTGTTCTTCGTGATCCCGTGGTATGGCCGCACGCTGGTCGGCACGACCGAGGCGAGCGTCGCGGCGCCGGCCGACGCGCAGCCGAGCGACGCGGAGACGCGCTACCTGCTCGCCGGCGTGCGCGCCGGCCTGCCGGGCATCGGCTGGACCGAGGCCGACGTCATCGCCCGCTTCGCCGGCGTGCGCATGCTGCAGGCCGAGGACGCCGCGTCGCTGTCGGCGGTGACGCGCGAGTTCGCGGTGCTGCGGCCGACGCCGAATCTGCTGATGCACGTCGGCGGCAAGTACACGACCTCGCGGCACGACAGCATCGCGATCGTCGATGCGGTGTTCGAGGCGCTCGGCCAGCGCCGCGCGCCGCCGCCGGTCACGCAGCTGCGCCCGCTGCCGGGCGCGCCGCAGCACGGTTTCGAAAGCTGGCAGGCGCAGACCATCGCCGAGCTGGCCGCGGCTGGCGTCGACCTGGAAGCGGCGCGCTGGCTGACGCTGCGGCACGGCACGCTGGTGTCGGCGATCGTCGCGCTGATCCAGGCGCGGCCGGCGCTGGCTGCGCGCATTCATCCCGAAGCGCCGTTCGTGCTTGCCGAGGCCGTCCACGCCGTGCGCTCGGAGATGGCGCTGTCGCTCGACGATCTGGTCCGTCGCCGCATGCCGCTGACGCTGCTGGTCCGCGGCGAAGGCTGGCGTGCGCCGCTGCTGAGCGCGCTCGCCGACGCCGGCTACGACGACATCCGCTGAAGCCGGCTGCTGCACGAGGACAGCGCTCCAGTCGGTGCGGTGCCGCACGCCCGCAGCAAAATTTGCGCAGCGCGACCGCGGCACGTTTCATGTTGCGTCGCACATTCCGACGAGCGGTAGCAGTTGGCCGCCCGCGGCCGCGGTTCGCCAGCCTAATCTCTCCATACTGCTGCGCATTGTCCGCCCGATCGGACTCCAGACGTGCCGTAAGGGCGGACGTCGAAGAACACATAAGAGGAGAGGAGTTATGCGAACCCGCAGATTTGCGCCCCTGCTGCTGGCCGCCGTTCTCGCCGCGTGCGGCGGAAACAATGACGACGGCAGCGGACTCGAAGGACAGAAGGCCAACGCCTATTCGCTGTTCGATCCGGTCGCCGCCAGCGCCGTCATTCCGTTCCCGTTCGACGGCCTGTTCACCGGCACCACGGACGGCACGCTCAACATTCCGAACAGCAGCAACGTGCCGTTCGTCGCCGCCGCCAACCAGCTCGACGGCTTTTCGACGACGGCCTCGCTGTTCACCGATTTCATCGGTTACGTCGACGTCGACCATGCGCTCGACATCGACGCCACCACGCACATGCCGGGCGTGCTGGTCATCGACACCTCGACGTTCTCGGTGCTGATCCCGGGCGTCGATTACCGGCTGCAGTCGTCGAAGGCGATCGATCCGTCGACCGGTGTGCCGCTCAACCAGCTGCGCACGCGCATGCTGATCGAGCCGCTCAAGCCGCTGAAGCCGTCGACGACTTACCTCGCCGTCGTCACGCGCCAGGTCAAGTCGACCGACGGCGTGCCGGTCGAGGCTGCCGACCTGTTTCGCGTGATCCGTTCGACGACGCCGGTGTCCGGGCAGGACGAGGCGGCGCTGTCGACGCTGAGCAACACGCAGCGCGCCACGCTCGAAGGCATTCGCCAGCAGTTCGCGCCGATGTTCGCCGGGCTCGAAGCCAAGGGCATCGCGCGTGAGAACGTCGTCATCGCCTGGCCGTTCACCACGCAGTCGACGACCAAGACCCTGGCCGCGATGGCGGAGAACGTCAGCGCCTCGCAGATCATCGTCGTCAACAGCGGGCTCAACACCGGTACCGCCAGCGGCGGCCAGCTGCCGGCGATCGCCGACGTCTACGCCGGCACGATCAGCGTGCCGTACTACCTCGGCGCGCCGAGCGGTGCCGACCCGACGCACTCGACCACGCCGCTGACCAGCTACTGGCAGGCCGACACCACGCAGCGCGACGACAGCGCCAGCATCCTCGGCTATCCGTGCCCGGCGCTGGCGCCGAGCGCGAGCACGACGGCCTGCTATCCGCTGCCGGTCAAGCAGAGCGACCAGACGATTCCGGTGCTGGTGACGATTCCGAACGCCGCCAGCGGGCAGACGATGCCGGCCGGGGGCTGGCCGGTCGTGATCTTCCAGCACGGCATCACCGGCAACCGCACGCAGATGATCGCGATCGCGCCGGCGCTGGCCGCGGCCGGCTTCGCGACGATCGCCATTGACCTGCCGCTGCACGGCCTGCCGCCGGACAGCGCCTCGCGCATCCCCGGCGTCGGCGAGCGCACCTTCGATCTCGATCTGGTCAACAACACCACCGGCGCATCCGGTCCGGACGGCATCGCCGACAGCTCGGGCACGCACTTCATCAATCTGAGCAGCCTGCTGACCAGCCGCGACAACATCCGCCAGGCGGTGTCCGACCTGCTGGTGCTCGCCAAGTCCACCGGCGGCACGCTGGTGCTGAAGGCCGATCACACGCCGGCCGGCATCGCCCTCGACGGCACCCAGGTCCGCTACGTCGGCCACTCGCTCGGCGCGATCGTTGCCGGCACCTTCCTCGGCGTGAAGGACGGCAGCAGCGCCGCCGTGCTCGCCATGCCGGGCGGCGGCATCGCCAAGCTGCTCGACGGCTCGGCGAGCTTCGGTCCGCGTATCGCCGCCGGTCTTGCCGCGGCGACCGCCAGCAGCCCGGCGGCCAGCCGCATCGTCGAAGGCAACGACAACTTCGAGACCTTCCTGCGCTTCGCACAGACCGCGGTCGATTCCGGCGATCCGCTGAACTTCGCGGCGACGGCGGCGGCCAACCATCCGCTGCTGATGCTGGAAGTGAAGGGCGACGCGGTGGTGCCGAACTGCACGATCGCCGGCGACGCGAACTGCCCGGCGACCGACACGATCACTGTCTCGGGCTACCTGTCCGGCAGCGATCCGCTGGCCCGCATGCTCGGGCTCGGCTTCATTCCGGGACCGGCGCAGACCGATGCGCTCGATGTGCCGGCGGCGGCGCAGATCCTCACCGGCGCCGCGGCGCGCAACAACGTCGTGCGCTTCGCGCAGGGCGACCACGGCTCGATCCTGAGTCCGGCGGCTTCGCTCGACGTCACCTGCGAAATGCAGGGTCAGACCGCGGCCTTCGTCAAGACCAACGGCACCGTGCTGAAGATCGGCAATCCGTGCCCGGGCAGCGGCTCGTGAGCGGGAGGAGAACAACCATGATCGACAAGAAGAACCTGATTGCGGCCGCCGCCTCGCTGCTGTTCGCGGCCCCGGCGCTGGCCTACACCGACGAGATCCACGGCATTTCGTTGCAGCTCGACAACCGCGTCACGGTCGGCAGCGCCTGGCGCACCGAGTCGCGCGATCCGAATCGCATCGGCATCGCCAACGGCGGCAATTCCTATTCGACCAACGGCGACGACGGCGACCTCGCGTTCGACGCCGGCAAAATCGTCTCGGCGGCGGCCAAGATCACCTCGGACCTGACGCTGACCAAAGGCAAGTACGGCGTCTTCGTGCGCGGCAGCTATCTGTTCAACGACCGCCTGCACAACTACGACTTCTTCAACGAGAACAACTACTACACGACGCCGATCGGCCCGGGCTACGGACTGACGCCGGACGGCCGCGTGTCGGTCGCGCCGTACTCGGAGTACCGCTCGAAGAACAAGCAGGTGCAGGACTACAACGGCAACGACGCCGACCTGCTCGACGCCTACTTCTTCGGCAGCATCGACTTCGGCAGCCGCGAGCTGGCGTTCAAGATCGGCCGTCAGGTCATCAACTGGGGCGAGTCGACTTTCATCCTCAACGGCATCAACAGCATCCTGGCCTTCGATTCCAACCAGCTGCACGTGCCGGGCTTCGATCTCGACGAGGTCGTGATCCCGGAGAACATGGCCTGGCTGTCGATGAACGTGGTGCCGAACGTCAATGTCGAGGCCTTCTACCAGTTCGACTGGCAGCGCACCCAGCCGGACGCGGCGGGCACGTTCTGGTCGACGAACGACTTTGCATCGATCGGCGGCACGCGCGCCAACATCACCTTCGGCCTGCCGAAGGAGAACGCGCCGAACTCGTCGATCCCGCGCGAACACGACCGCACGCCGAGCAAGAGCGGCCAGTTCGGCGGCAAGATCAGCTTCTTCATCTCGGCGCTGAACGACATGGACCTGTCGTTCTACGCGATGAACTACCACAGCCGCCTGCCGCTGGTCAGCGGCATCTCCAAGTCGAGCTACGCGTCGACTTCGGAAACCGGCCGCTACTTCATCGAGTATCCGGAGGACATCCAGCTGTACGGCACCTCGTTCAACACGACGGTCGGCGCCTGGTCGCTGCAGGGCGAATACAGCATGAAGGTCGATCAGCCGCTGCAGGTCGAGGACGTCGAGCTGCTGCTCGCCGGCGTCGGCCTGCCGAGCCAGATCACGCCGCCGCCGGCGGCGCCGCTTGGCTCGGCGCTCGGCAACAAGTACCTGCGCGGCTACCGCCGGCACGATGTCAGCCAGGTCGATGTTTCGGTGACGCGACTGGCCGGCCCGATGCGCTGGCTTGGTTCCGATCAGCTGCTGTTCCTTGCCGAAGCGGGCGCCGTCTATGTGCACGGCATGCCGTCGGAGAACGAGCTGCGCTATGAAGGGCCGGGTACGTACACGCCGGGCGACGCCGCAGTGGCGGCGCTGGTCTCGAGTGCGACACTGCCGGGATACGGCTATGCCGTGCCGCAGCAGACGGACGGTTACGCCACGGCCTTCTCGTGGGGCTACAAGCTGGTCGCGCGCGTGACGTACAACAACGTGTTCGGCAAGTTCCGTCTCGAGCCGACGCTGCGCTTCGACCACGACGTGCACGGCGTCACGCCGACGCCGCTGCTGAACTTCGTCGAAGGCCGCAAGACGGCGACGGTATCGCTGCTCGGCTACTACCTGCAGTCGTGGTCGGCGGAGCTGGGCTACACCGCTTACTTCGGCGGCGGTGATCGCAACCTGCTGTCGGATCGCGACTACGTCGACGCGGTGCTCAAGTACACCTTCTGAGTTGTGGGAACGCGCTGGCGGCCGACAGGCCGCCCTCGCGGGGGCGATGGGCCGGCCTTGTGCCGGCCCTGTTTTTTTGTGCGTCCCGACTTTCCTCCTGCCGATCGCGCCTGATAAGCGCTCTATCAGAACGTCGCAAGTGACAGGTGCGACCGCTGCCGTCCGCGCCCATCTCCGACGTGTCCATGGCGCAGGACGGCCGTCTCGAAGCCTGCCTTAGAAGCACCGGGATGGGCGCGACGTCTATCGATGCCGCGCGAACTCCGCCCTCTTTGCGCGCATGAGTCGCCGCTCGGGCGCGCGCCGACGAAATTTCCTTCACGCGATCACTTGCCGGGTATGGCGAAGAGCGCCATCCGGTGGGTGCACCAGATTGAATCGGCATGCCCCAAGCCGGAAATCCGGCCTGCGCGGGCCATGCGAATTCAAGGTCTTGAAGTCACTCGCCACTCGGCATGCGCGCACCAAAAGGGCGTGCGCGCAGCGGAGTGTCCATCCGTGGCATCGCAAAGCGCCGGCAAGAAAAAGATGGCAGCGAATTTGCTCGTCGTTATATATAGACTTTTGAAATTGGATATGTATAGATATTAATAAGGTCGTGTGCCTGGACGGCATCGGGCACGGGGAAGTGAAGAGGAAATTCCTGGTGGGCTGCATCGCCGCCTGTCAGGCGCGGCGAGCGGTACGTAATCACTTACTTATTGGGAGATCGAGGGCAATGGTTCCGAGCGATTCGAAACTGGAGGCATGCGACGGTAAGCGTGTCGCCGAATGCGTAGGCGAGAGAACGCAGGAGGGCCGACGTCGAGCGGCTCTGGCAGGCGGCGCAGCCGCATTGCTTGGAGTGGCATCGCTTGCAGCCACTCAGGCCGCGTCGGCGCAGGCGACCGAGGCCGCTCCAGCGCAGGAAGAAACCGCCGTGGAAGAAGTCGTCGTCACCGGCACGCGTATCGTCCGTGACGGCTACAGCGCGCCGACGCCGGTGACGGTGATGGGGGCGGAGCAGCTGCAGTCGTTCGCGTCGCCGAACATCGCCGATGCACTCAACACGATGCCGGAGCTGTCGGGCAGCGCCACGCCGGCCACCTCGGTGGCCACTGCCAGCACCGGTGCCTCGAACATCAACGCGCTGAACCTGCGCGCGCTGGGCACCAACCGCACGCTGGTGCTGGTCGATGGCCGGCGCGCGGTGGCTTCATCGATGTCGGGCATGGTCGACGTCAACCTGATCCCTCAGGATCTGGTCCGCAGCGTCGAGGTCGTGACCGGCGGGGCCTCCGCGGCCTACGGTTCGGACGCGCTCAGCGGTATCGTCAATTTCGTCCTCGACAAGAACTACACCGGCACCAAGCTGACCGCGCAGACCGGTGCCACTACGTACGGCGATGGCGACAACTGGATGGGCGGCCTGACCTACGGCACGCCGTTCGGCGAAGGCCGCGGCCACTTCTTGTTCAGCGCCAACTACCGCCACCAGGACGCGATTCCGATCAACGATCGCGGCTGGAACCTGCAGGGCTGGCAGTTCATGGCCAATCCGAACTACAAGGTCGGAAATACTTACACCGGTGAGCCGCAATGGCTGCGGCTCAGCCAGGTTGGTCCGAGCAACGGCTTCGCCGGCGGCGTCATCACCGACACCGCCTTCCGTGGCACCGCGTTCGGTCCCGGCGGTACGCCGTACCAGATCGAGTTCGGCGATCTGGTTTCCGATCCCGACATGCACGGCGGCGACTGGAAACTCACGCAGGTGCGCGGTACGCGCGCCGGCACCAGCCTGCTCGGCGGCTCGAAGACGGTCAGCTTCTTCACGCGTGGTTCGTGGGACCTCACCGACGACATCAATGTCTTCGCGCAGGCTTCGTATGCACGCGATCGCAATCACAACTACGCGTTCTCGCTCGAAGATACCGGCAGAAGCATCACGCTCAGCGTCGAAAATGCGTTCCTGCCGGAGAACATCCGCCAGGCGATGATCGCGCAGGGCGTTTCGACGTTCCACATGGGCAGCATGCACACGGACTTGCCGATCGTCGACGCGACGAACGATCGCGACGTCACCAGCCTGCTCGCCGGCGCCGAAGGCAAGTTCGGCAACGGCTGGAGCTGGGATACGTACTACCAGCGTGGCATCTCGAATTTCGAGAGCGTCGCCAAGGGCATGTACTACAAGCCGTACCTCGCCCTGGCCTATGACTCCGTCATCGATCCGGACACCGGCGCGCCGGTCTGCCGTTCGACGCTGACCGATCCGGGCAACGGCTGCAAGCCGTACAACCTCTTCGGCATCGGCGTGAACACGCAGGGCGCCATCGACTACGTCACCGGTAACGGTGAGCAGATGTGGCGCAAGCAGCAGATGACGCAGGACGTTGCGGCCTTCACGCTGAACGGCACGCCGTTCGCGACCTGGGCCGGTGACGTTTCCGTCGCCACCGGCGTCGAGTGGCGCAAGGAAGCGATCGGCAAGGGGCGCAACGATTCGCTCTCGCCGACGCAGTACTGGTGGGTCGGCGGCTATCAGGTCAGCAAGGGTAGCTACAACGTCAAGGAAGCGTTCGTCGAAACGGTCGTGCCGCTCGCCAAGGATCTGCCGGCGCTGCAGGCCCTCGACTTCAGCGGTGCGTTCCGCGCCACCGACTACAGCACCTCGGGTAGCGTCGAGACCTGGAAGCTGGGCCTGAACTGGACGCCGATCGAGGATGTCCGCGTGCGTACGACGCTGTCGCGCGACATTCGTGCGCCGAACCTCGAAGAGCTGTTCAGCAACGGCGGCGGCGGCGCGCCGGCGGTCACCAATCCGTGGATACTTGATCCGCTCACCGGCCTCCCAGTTAGCGAGAACATCAGCTCGCCCCGCATCGGCAATCCGGACCTGACGCCCGAAACGGCCGACAGCTTCGGCGGCGGTATCGTGCTGACGCCGCGCTTCATGCCGGGCTTCGCGATGTCGGTCGACTACTGGAAGATCGACATCGACGACGCGATCGGCCTGCCGGCGACGCAGGACATCATCGATGGCTGCCACAACGGACAGACGGACTTCTGCTCGGCGATCGATTTCAATGTCGATGCCGACGGTGCTCAGCATATCGCCGTGGTTCGCCGCAATCCGTTCAACTACACGACGCTGGCGGCGCGTGGTGTCGACTACGAAGCCTCGTACCGCTTCAGCATGAGCTCGATTTACTCGGCGCTGCCGGGCGTGGTGCAGGTGCGTGCGCTGGCGACGAACTACCTGAAGATGGCTTCGACCATCAACGGTGTGGTCGACGACACGGCGGGGCAGAACACCTCTTACGGCCCGCCGAGCTGGAAGTGGAATGCGTCGGTCAACTACGCGCTCGATGCGTTCCGCGGCTCGGTGACGGCGCGCGGCATCAGCTCCGGCGTCTATGACAACGACTGGATCGTCTGCAGCACGAACTGCCCGCCCGTTCTGGATTCGAAGTACAGAACGGTCAACGACAATCACATCCCCAGCGCGATCTTCTGGGATGCCTCGCTGACGTATGCCTTCGGTTTCAAGGATGCCGACGTCGAGAGCTTCGTCAATGTCCGCAACGTGTTCGATCGCGATCCGCCGATCGTTGCGCCGAACGCCGGCGGCTTCAACTACACGATGCCGTCGTCGAACGCGCAGCTGTACGACGTGCTCGGCCGCACCTTCACGGTGGGCCTGCGCATGAAGTTCTGATAAGGGTCAGGTACAGCGGGGCGGCGAGAGCCGCCCCGCCATCCTGCTGATGGCGATTGCGTGCCTGGCGCACGCGTCAATTCCGGAGAGCCGATTTCATGCTTCGCTCATTCATCCGCGCGCTGGGTTTGACCCTGGTGCTGCAGGCGTTCCTCCCCGTCGGTGCGCACGCTGCCGAGCCGGCGACGCCCAAGGTGCCCGAGTACGCACTCGATCCCACCTGGCCGAAGCTGCCGCTGCCGCATAACTGGGCACTCGGCCTCATCAACGGCATCTATGTCGATGCCAAGAATCATCTGTGGATCTACCACAGTCCCGAGCTGGTGCCGAAGTACGCACTCGGCGCCGCGCAGAATCCGCCGATCGGCAAGTGCTGTGTGCCGGCGCCGGCGATCATCGAATTTGACGAGGCGGGCAATGTGCTGCGCGCCTGGGGCGGTCCCGAGGACGCCAAGGTTCAGGGCTACGACTGGCCGTCCGCCGGTCACGGCCTGTATGTCGACTACAAGGGCAATATCTGGATCGGCGGCAGCCAGACGCGCGTCGGCGCCGATGGCAGCCAGCCGGATGGCCTGTATCTGAAGTTCAGTCCGGACGGGAAGTTCCTGCTGCAGATCGGCGGCAAGGGGCCGTCCAAGGGCAGCCTCGACACGACCATGCTCAGCGGTGCGGCGGCGGTCGACGTCGATCCGGCGACCAACGAAGTCTTCATTGCCGATGGTTACGGCAATCATCGTGTGATCGTGTTCGACGCCGACAGCGGCGTGTTCAAGCGCCAGTGGGGCGCTTACGGCAAGCCGCCGACCGATCTGAACATCCCGCGCTATGACGGTGGCCCGGCACTGCCGAAGCAGTTCAATCTCGTGCACTGCATCCGCATTGCCAAGGACGGGCTGGTCTACGTCTGCGATCGCCTGAACGATCGCCTCCAGGTCTTCAAGAAGGATGGCAGCTTCGTCATGGAGCACGTCTACGAGCCGATGACGCGCGGCTCGGGTTCGGTCGGCAACGTCAGCCTGTGGCCGGATGCCCAGCAGACCTTCATGGTGATGAACGATCCCGGCAACTTCCAGACCGTCATCCTGCGCCGCTCCGATCTGAGCGAGGTCGCGCGCTTCGGCCACTACGGCACCTGGGCGGGCGAGTATCACCGCAATCACCAGATGGAGTTCGACCTGAAGGGCAATATCTACACGTCGGAAGATCACCGCGTGCAGAAGCTCAGAATCGCGAACGGCGTGAAACCCTGAGCGTCAGCGCGGTCCGGTGCCTGGATCGCGCCGTTAGTTTTTCTAAAGAGTTAAGCAGAAGGGCTCGATGTTCTTGCATCGCGCAAGTCTCGACAATGCGCGGTCCGATCCCCGGTCCGTGCCGCTGGCTTGCAGACGTGCGCTGCGGACGAGGGCATGGCGCCGTGTTCGCCCCCGCTGGGGCGAGCCACCGAACGGAGATGAGCGTTGCTGAGCGGCAAAAAAATAGCGGCAAATCCCGAGCTGTACTTCAATCCTCATATCGCCGCCGTACCGAAGTACAACGCCGGGCTGGGGCTCGCGGCGGCGCGCGCCGCCAGTGGCCTGGAGCAGATCGCGCGTCTGGCCAGTAACGAGAATCCGTACGGCTGTTCCCCCGGGGTGCAGCAGGTGCTGTCGGGGAGCAGCGTCGAGCCCTGGCGGTATTCCGATCCGGCCTGCCAGCGTTTGCGGATGGCGCTTGGCGAGCGTCTGGGCGTCGATCCGGAGCGGATCGTGGTCGGCAATGGCTCGGAAGAAATGATCGCCGCGGCATCTCGCGCCTTTCTGTCGGAGGGCGCCGAGGCGCTGACCGTGGCGCCGTGCTTCGGTTTGCACGAGATCGAGCCGCTCGCGGTCGGTGCGCGCGTGACCAAGGTGCCGATGACGGCCGATTTCGGCTTCGACGTGCCGGCACTGGAAGCGGCGCTGGCGCGGGCGCCCAATGCCTTCTTTCTGCCGTCGCCGTGGAATCCGGTGGGCGCGGCGCTCGATCATGAGCAACTGGCGCGGGTGATCGCGGCGACGCCGGAATCCACGTTGTTCGTGCTCGACGAGGCGTACCGCGAGTTCACCTCGGATGCGATTCCGGACGGCTTCGAGATGCTGCGCGAGTCAGCCCGGTCGTACGTCGTCCTGCGCACGTTCTCCAAGGCCTTCGGTCTGGCAGGCTTGCGCGTCGGCTACGCGATCTGCGCCAGCGTCGAAATCGCGCGGATGCTGTCGGCCGCGAAGACGCCGTTCAATGTCAATGCGGTCGCGCAGGCGGCGGCTGTCGCGGCGCTCGATGACCAGGCCTGGATGCAGGCTGCGGTCGCGCGAATTTGCGCGGAGCGTGAGCGTGTGGCGGGCGAGCTGCGTGCGCTCGGCCTTCGGGTCGCCCGCTCGGAAGGCAATTTCCTCTTCTTCAGCGTGGGGCGCTCCAGCGCCGAGGTGGCGGCCGAATTGCTGAAGGCCGGGGTGGTGGTGAAGCCCTGGGTCGAGGCGCAGTATCAGGCTTTCATCCGCGTCTCGATCGGCGCGCCGATCGAGAACGATCAGTTTCTCGCGGCGCTCGCCGCGATTCTGCGTCCGGCTGCCGCCGGCGCTGCCTGAGGGCATCGAGGCCCGCCGCCGCCGTCAGGGCGGCGGCGAGCTTTTTCTGTGGCGCCGGAGCGACGGGATATCGCGCGATGTCGCTCGGTCCGGGTGCTGCGCAGAGCGACGCAGGCGCCGGGTGAACGCGCCGGGCGTCGACGATTCCGGATGGCGGCGGCGTTGCGGCCGGCCGATGACGGCAGGCGCTAAAGCAGACACTCGATCTCGATCAGCAGGGCCGACGCCGCCGCTGCGTCCGTGCTGAAGAGCGTCAACGCGCGCGGATCTTGCGGGCCCTGCAGGACGACGCAATCGTGCGTGCCGAGCTCGGCTTCCGCGCCTTCGTTCGTGTGCACGCGTATGCGGCCGCTGGTGCAGAAGACGAGCAGGGCCTCCGCATCATCTTGCGTCCGCAGGATCTCGCCGATCGGCGCGCGGCTTACGGTGTGCCGGTAACGGCCGCGCCGCGTCATCGTGTTCAGGTCGGTGACCGCTGCGCCCAGCAGCTGCGCCTGCACCGGCCGATCGGCGTCGAAGGCGAAGGGCGGCGCGGCGCGGTCCAGCGTGCGGACGCTGCCGTCGTCGGCGAAGGCGAGGCGCAGGCCTTCGCCTTCGAGCACGCAGAGCGTGCGGTCGATATCGGCAAAGCGGGAAAAAGGTCCGTCGCCGGCGACGACGGCCATGCTGACGCGCCAGTCCAGCGTGTCGAGGCTCGCCGCCGGCGGAGAGACCGCGATTTCGAAGGTCTCTCCGCCGCCGTTCTTCCACGGCATGCGCTGGTAATTGGACGAGCGCAGGATGCGCATGCCGTGTCCCCGGCCTCAGCCGCCGAGAATGCCGGGCAGGTCGAGATGCTTTTCCCGCGCGCAGTCGAGCGCGATGTCATAGCCGGCATCGGCATGGCGCATCACGCCGGTGGCCGGGTCGTTCCACAGCACGCGCGCGAGCCGTGCATCGGCCTCGGCCGTTCCGTCGCAGACGATGACCATGCCGGCGTGCTGCGAGAAGCCCATGCCGACGCCGCCGCCGTGATGCAGCGACACCCAGGTCGCTCCCGAGGCGGTGTTCAGCAGCGCATTGAGCAGCGGCCAGTCGGAGACCGCATCCGAGCCGTCCTGCATCGCCTCGGTTTCCCGGTTCGGCGACGCGACCGAGCCCGAGTCGAGGTGGTCGCGGCCGATCACGATCGGCGCCTTCAGTTCACCCGAAGCCACCATCTGATTGAAGGCGCGGCCGAGGCGGTCGCGATCGCCGAGGCCGACCCAGCAGATGCGCGCCGGCAGGCCCTGGAAGTGAATGCGCTCACGCGCCATGTCGAGCCAGTTGTGCAGATGCGGATCATCGGGGATCAGCTCCTTGACCTTCTGGTCGGTCTTGTAGATGTCTTCGGGATCGCCCGACAGCGCGGCCCAGCGGAACGGGCCGACGCCGCGGCAGAACAGGGGGCGGATGTACGCCGGCACGAAGCCGGGGAAGGCGAAGGCGTCCTTCACGCCGCGGTCGAGCGCGACCTGGCGGATGTTGTTGCCGTAGTCGAAGGTCGGGATGCCCTGCTGGTGGAACTCGAGCATCGCGCGAACGTGGACTGCCATCGAGTCCTTCGCGGCCTCGGCAACGGCGGCCGGCTCGGTCGCGCGTCGTGCTTCCCATTCCTCGATCGACCAGCCGATCGGCAGGTAGCCGTTGACCGGGTCGTGGGCCGAAGTCTGGTCGGTCACGGCATCCGGCTTCACGCCGCGGCGCAGCAGCTCCGGCAGCACTTCGGCCGCGTTGCCGCGCAAGGCGACCGAGATCGCCTTGCCGGTCTTCTTCGCGTCATCGAGGATCGCCAGTGCTTCGTCGAGGTCCTTGGCGCAAACATCGACATAGCCGGTGCGCAGGCGGAAGTCGATGCTCGATTGCCGGCATTCGATCGCCAGGCAGCTGGCACCGGCCATGGTCGCAGCGAGCGGCTGGGCGCCGCCCATGCCGCCGAGGCCGGCGGTCAGGATCCAGCGGCCCTTCAGAGTGCCGCCGTAGTGGCGGCGACCCATTTCGACGAAGGTTTCGTAGGTGCCCTGGACGATGCCCTGCGAGCCGATGTAGATCCATGAGCCGGCCGTCATCTGGCCGTACATCATCAGGCCCTTCTGATCGAGCTCGCTGAAGTGCTCCCAGTTTGCCCAGTGCGGCACGAGATTGGAGTTGGCGATCAGCACGCGCGGCGCGTCGCGGTGCGTGCGGAACACGCCGACCGGCTTGCCGGATTGCACGAGCAGCGTCTCGTCGTCGCCGAGACGCTTTAGCGTCGCAACGATGCGGTCGAAGCTCTCCCAGTCGCGTGCGGCGCGGCCGATGCCGCCGTAGACGACCAGTTCCTCGGGACGTTCGGCGACGTCCGGATCGAGGTTGTTCATCAGCATGCGCAGCGGCGCTTCCGTGAGCCAGCTGCGGGCACTCAGCGTCGATCCGTGCGGAGCTCGGATAACGCGCGACTTGTCGATTCGAAGCATGTCTACCACCTGATGTTGAAGCCTTATCTTTAGGCTGATGGGCTCTGGGCGAATTCGATGCAGCGAGCCAGCACGGTTTCCAGGACCGTGCGCAGCGGCATCGCGAAATCGGGCACGAACGGCGTCGGCCAGTTGTCCGGCGTCGGCGCGCTATCCGGCTCGCGCATGTAGCCTCGGCATCCGAGTTCCATTTGCAGGGCGTGGACACCCGTCTCCGGCTGGCCGAAGGCGCGCGTGATGTAACCGCCCTTGAAGCGGCCGTTCACGACATGGCTGTAAGGCGTGTCGGCACAGACCGCGGCCACCGCGTCGCTGAGCGCCGCAGCGCAGGCGCGGCCATCGTTGCTGCCGATGTTGAACTGCGGCAGCTCGCCGTCGAACAGACGCGGAATGCGCGAGCGGATCGAATGGCAGTCGTAGATCACGACGCGCGGATGGCGCTCGCGCAGGCGCGAAATTTCTTCACGCAGCGCGGTGTGGTAGGGATCGAAATACCGCGCGCGCCGGCGGGCGATTTCGTCCGGCGTCAGCGGCGAGTCCGCCGGGTAAAGCGGTTCGCCGTCGAAGGTCGTGGTCGGGCAGATCTCGGTGGTGGCGAGCCCGGGATACAGGGAATGACCGGACGGATCGCGATTGACGTCGATGACGCTGCGCGAGACCGCGGTGTGGACGATGGTGGCGCCGAGGCCGGCGGCGAAGCCGTACAGCTGCGGCAGCCACCAGTCGGCGTCCTTGCGCGCCAGCCACGGCGACACGAATCGCGCTTCGAGCTCGCGCAGATCGGTACCGGCGTGCGGGATGCTGAGCAGCAGCGGCGCATCGCCGCGCGTAATGGACAGCCAGTCGGACATGCGGCTCATGCCTCCAGCAAGACCTGCGGCAGCGGCACGCCGGCTGCGGACGCGATCGAGCCGCTGCGCACGAGCGCGATCGCTTCCTCCATGTCCGGATGCATGTAGCGGTCGTTGTCGAGCATCGGTACGCGTGCACGCAGTGCCGTACGCGCCGATTCGAGCGGGACGCTGGATTTGAGCGGGCTGCGGAAATCGCAGGCCTGCGCCGCCATCAGCAGCTCGATGGCGATGACCGCGGTCGCGTTCTCGATCATCGGCAGCACGCGGCGCGCGCCGTGCGCCGCCATCGACACGTGGTCTTCCTGATTCGCCGAAGTCGGGATGGAGTCGACGCTGGCCGGGTAGGCGCGCTGCTTGTTCTCGGATACGAGCGCCGCGGCCGTCACCTGCGGAATCATGAAGCCGGAGTTGAGGCCCGGCCGCGGCGTCAGGAAGGCCGGCAGGCCGGAGAGCGCGGGGTCGATCAGCATCGCGATGCGGCGTTCCGCCAGAGAGCCGATCTCGCAGACAGCGATGGCGATCATGTCGGCGGCGAAGGCGACGGGCTCCGCATGGAAGTTGCCGCCCGACAGCGCCTCGCCGGTATCGGCGAAGATCAGCGGATTGTCCGATACGCCGTTGGCCTCGGTCGCAAGAAAGCTGGCGGCGTGACGCAGCATGTCGAGACAGGCACCCATCACCTGCGGCTGGCAACGCAGGCAGTAGGGGTCCTGCACGCGGTCGTCGTCGACCAGATGCGAGGCGCGCAGCGCGCTGCCCGCCATCAGCTCGCGCAACGCCGCCGCCGCTTCGATCTGGCCCTGGTGCCGACGCAACGCGTGGATGCGCGGGTCGAACGGCGTATCGGTGCCGCGAGCGGCATCGGTGGTGAGCGCACCGGTGATCAGCGCCGACTGGAAGAGGATTTCCGCTTCGAACAGCGCCGCGAGGCACACGGCCGTCGAGAACTGCGTGCCGTTCAGCAGCGCGAGCCCTTCCTTCGGGCCGAGCGTCAGCGGCTGCAGGCCGGCGGCGGCGAGCCCCTCGGTAGCGGGCACGCGTCCCGCGGGAGTATCCACTTCGCCGACGCCGATCATTGCCGCCGCCATGTGCGCCAGCGGCGCGAGGTCGCCGGACGCGCCGACGGAGCCTTGCGACGGCACGACGGGAATGATGTTCGCCGCAAGCAGGGCTTCGAGGAACGACAAGGTCCACGGCCGCACGCCGGACGCGCCCTGGCCGAGGCTTGCGAGCTTGAGCGCCATCATCAGGCGGACCACGTGCGTCGGCAGCGGAGCGCCGGTCCCCGCCGCGTGGGACAGCACGATGTTCTGCTGCAAGCGATCGAGATCCGCGTCTTCGATGCGAACCGTCGCCAGCTTTCCGAATCCGGTATTGATGCCGTAGACCGGCTTGCCATCGGCGAGGATGCGCGAGATCGCCGAAGCGCCGCTCTCCACGGCGCTGCGGCAGGAGGCATCGAGTCTCGGGGTGGCGCCCCGGTAGACCGCTCTCCAGTCGTCGAGCGACGTGAATCCAGGCTTCAACACAATCGTGATCATCGACCTCTCCAAATGCGGGAATGCAGGGGATTGAAGCCCATGCGGTAGACGAGCTCCGCCGGCGCTTCGATGTTCCAGATGGCGAAATCGGCGAATTTGCCGACTTCGAGCGTGCCGGCATCACGTTCCATGCCCAGGGCGCGCGCGGCATGGCGCGTTGCGCCGAGCAGGCATTCCTCGACCGTAAGGCGGAACTGCGTGGCGGCCATGTTGAGTGCAAGCAACAGCGATGTGAGCGGTGAGGTGCCGGGGTTCGAATCGGTCGAGACGGCGATGGCAACCCCGTGGCGCCGCAACAGTTCGACCGGGGGTGGTGTCTTCTCGCGCAGGAAGTAGAACGCGCCCGGCAGCAGGACGGCGACGGTGCCTGCGCGGGCAAGCGCTGCGGCTCCGGCTTCGTCAGTGAATTCGAGATGATCCGCCGACAGTGCGCCGTGTTCCGCAGCCAGACGCGCGCCGCCCAGGTTGGACAGCTGGTCGGCGTGCAGACGCACACGCAGCCCGAGCGCAGCCGCGGCGACGAAGAGGCGCTCGATCTGCTGCGGCGAGAAGGCAATGCTCTCGCAGAAGCCGTCCACCGCATCAACGAGCCCTTCTGCGGCGAGCGCCGGCAGCATGTCCGCGATCAGGCGATCGATGTAGATGTCGGCATTGCCGGCCATCTCGGGCGGCACGGCGTGGGCGCCGAGAAAGCTCGTGCGTACGTCGATCGCACGCAGCCGCCCCAGTTCGCGTGCGGCGAGCAGCATCCGGCGTTCGGTTTCCAGGTCGAGGCCGTAGCCGGACTTGATTTCGATCGTCGTGACGCCTTCTGCGATCAGCGCATCAAGCCGCGGCAGAGCCATGGCGATGAGGTCGGCCACGGACGCCGCGCGGGTGGCACGCAGCGTCGACAGGATGCCGCCGCCGGCGGCGGCGATTTCCTGATAAGTCGCGCCGCGCAGCCGCAACTCGAACTCCATCGCGCGGTTGCCGCCATAGATCAGGTGCGTGTGGCAGTCGATCAGGCCGGGCGTGATCCAGCGGCCGGCGCAGTCGATGACGTCCGCGGTTTCGGCCGCGTGCTGCGGCAGCTCGGATTCCGGCCCGGCGAAGACGATGCGTTCGCCGCGCGTCAGGATCGCGCCCTGCGGCACGACGCCGATGCCGCCGGCGCTGTCGGCCATGGTCGCGAGTCTCGCGTTGCGCCATAGGCGTTCCCGCGAGTGACGCTGAGTGATCGTCCCGGTGGTCATTTCAAAACAGCTTCCGCAAAAATTCGGCAGTCACTTTCTGTCGTTAATGTATAGTCATATAATCGCGGAAAGCAAGTGTGTCTACCGGCGGTGACGGAGTTCGAATCGATGACTGTTCTGCATGTAGAGAATCTGTTGACCGCCGACGGCTGGGTGAAGTCGGCGCGTCTTTTTCTTGCAGGGCAACGGATTGCGAAAATCCAGGTGGGCGCTTCGGCGGAGCCGGGTGATGAGCGGCATGCCGTCGTCGTTCCGGCGCTGTCGAATCTTCACAGCCATGCTTTCCAGCGCGGCATGGCGGGGCTGGCCGAAGTGCGCGGCGCATCGACCGACAATTTCTGGAGCTGGCGCGAGCTCATGTACCGCTTCGCGTCGCGCATGTCGCCGGAGCAACTGGAAGCGATCGCGGCCCAGGCCTACGTGGAGATGTTGGAGGCCGGTTTCTGCAGGGTGGGGGAATTCCACTATCTTCATCACGACATCGACGGGCGACGGTTCGCGGATCCCGGCGAAATGGCGGCCCGTATCGTCAATGCCGCTGGCATGACCGGCATCCATCTCACGCTGCTGCCGGTGTTCTACGCGCATGCTTCCTTCGGCGGAAAGGCGCCGAACCCGGGGCAGAGCCGGTTCGTCCACGATCTGGACGGCTACGCGCGTCTCGTCGATCGCTGCCGGGAACTCGTGGCAATGACGAGTCTCGGCGTCGTCGGCGTTGCGCCGCACAGCATGCGCGCGGTGACACCGGAAGAACTCGGGCAGGTCGTGCGTCTGCTTCCCGATGCGCCCGTCCACATTCACATTGCCGAACAACTCGGTGAAGTTCGCGACTGCATCGCGTGGTCGGGATCGCGGCCGGTCCGCTGGCTGCTGGATCACGCGCCGGTCGACGAGCGCTGGTGTCTGGTGCACGCCACCCACATCGACAAGGATGAAATCGCGGGGATCGCCCGCAGCGGCGCGAGCGTCGGCCTGTGCCCGGTTACTGAAGCGAATCTCGGTGACGGGATCTTCCCTGTGCTGGAGTTCCTTGCCGAAGGCGGGCGCTTTGGCATCGGCACCGACTCGAACGTCTGCATCAGCCTGGCCGGCGAGCTTTCATTGCTCGAATACTCGCAACGACTTTCGCGTAAAGTTCGTAACGTCGTCAGCTTGGGAGGATGCTCGACCGGCATGGCCTTGTACCGGTATGCACTGGAAGGCGGTGCCCGGGCGCTCGGCGTCGCGTCGGACGGTCTCGGCGAAGGTGCGGTAGCCGATTTCGTGAGTCTGTCGGTGGACGAGCCGGCAACGGTCTGTCGCGCCGGGGACGCGATGCTCGACTCCTGGCTGTTTGCCAGCACCGCCGGCGTCGTGGACTGCGTCTGGGTGGGCGGCGCGAAGCAAGTCGAACGCGGCCGGCACCGGCATCGGGATCAGGTGCGCAGCGTCTACAAGAATGCAATCAGGGAGTTGTGCGCTTGAAGGAAAAGAGGAAGCAGGTGGGCAAGGGGAAGCCGGTTTCTGCCCGCGACGAAGGGCGTGCCGAACACGGAGTCACTTCGCTGCACCAGCGCATTCTCTCGGACATCCAGGGCAACATCATGTCGGGGCGCTGGGAGCCCGGACAGCGGATTCCCGTCGAACACGAACTGATGCTGCAGTACGACTGTTCGCGGATGACGGTCAACAAGGTTCTGACGCAGCTCGCTCGCGAGGGCATCATCGAGCGTCGACGCAAAGTCGGCAGTTTCGTGTGCCGGCCGCAGTCGCAGTCGGCGATCCTGCCGATCGCGGACATCAAGCTGGAGGTTGAAGCGCTTGGCCTCCCGTATCGCTTCGAGATCCTGCAGCGGCACAAACGCCGAGCGACCCGGGCAGACCGGACGCTGCTGCGCGCCGAGGAAGCTCTGCCGATGCTGGAGCTGGTGTGCCGGCATTTTGCCAAGGATGAGCCGTTCTGCGACGAGTACCGGCTGATCAACCTCCAGGCGGTGCCGGGCGCGGCTGCCGAGGACTTTTCGCTCATATCTCCGGGTGCGTGGCTGCTCCGGCAGGTGCCGTGGAACGAGGCGGAAAATCGCATTCGTGCGTCCGGCGCTGCCCCGGACGTGGCTGCACGGCTGAAGATCAAGTCGGGCAGCCCCTGTCTCATCGTCGAGCGCACCACGCGCAGCATGGCGGCGGCGCCGATCACCTTTGTCCGGCTGACCTATCCGGGCAATCTCCACGAACTGGTCGCGACCTTCACCGCATTGACGCCCGCCACCAAGTAGGCAGGACCGTCTCGACGCGGATGTCGTGAGCCTGCAGTTCAGTCCGCCGAAAGGTGCTGCTGCTGATGGCCTGCAGCGACGAGCGCATTGCGGAAATCCGCGCACGTGGGCAGATCCAGCGCGTCCCGTTCCCAGGCGAGGAAGTAGGGTTCAGGCAGCCTGAGGCGTCGATCGATCGGTGCAACCAGACGCCCGCTGCGGATCAGCTCGGCGACGATCGATATCTGGCCGAGAGCGAATCCGGCGCCCTCTGCAGCCGCGTCGATGGCGGCGCTGGGCAGCGAAAACGACAAGCGGCTGGCCCGCTTCGGCGGGCCGAGCCCGGCGGACCATGCCCAGTCGGCCCAAGACGGCGGTGGCCGGTGCCGACTGTCCCAGGTGATATCGAGCAGCGGGGCGGCCAGCAGGTCGGCCTCATTCGCGACGGGATGCGCGCGCAGAAAGTCTGGGGAACAGACTGGCACCACTGCATCGCGGAACAATTCGGAGAAGCGATCGTAGCGGCGTACGTCGGTGCCGTAGCAGAGTCGAAAATCGATGCCTTCATCCTGCAGTTCGGGTTCCTTCTCGGAGCCGATCAGGCGAAGGCTGACCGTTGGATTGGCGCTACTCCATTCCAGCAACGGGCGCTTCAACCAGCTCGCCAGTGATGCGGGGGCACTGAGCACGATGCCCTGCTTGCTGCGCGCCACCTGCAGACGATGCTGCGCGCGGCGTAATTCGTCGAAGGCGACGCGCACCTGCTCGTAGTAGATGCGGCCCCAGGACGTCAGCGTCAGCGAACGTCCGTCGCGTTTCAGCAGCCTGACATTGAGTTCATTTTCGATTTTGCGCAGCTGCTGGCTCACGGCGCCGGACGAGACACCGAGTTCGTCCGCCGCCGCGGCGACGCTGCCGCAGCGCACGATCGCCTCGAACGCCTGAATCGCCCGGACGGGCGGGAGTGCGTTGTCGCCGGCGCTCGATGGGTCGTGCGATTGATCAGGCATGGTGCACAAGGTGCGAAGTCATGGCACGGAACGGGCGGTCCTGCATCGTTTTTGCGCAGCAGTGCCGTCCACGTAATTTAATGTACAGTCAAATCAATCAGTTTGTATATACGTTATAGAAGGCGCGAATCTTGCACAAAGACCCGGCGAGCGGACTTCGCTCGGCAAGGGGGTGTACATGTTTTCGCTGAGGCGCGCGTTCCGGTTCGTGGTCTGGCTTGGTGTCCTGCTGCCGCTCAAGGCGTTCTGCGCCGAGGCCGAAGCCGGGCGCGGCGAGTATCTGGTTCGCGCTGCGAACTGCGTGAGCTGCCATACCGCGCCCGGCGGCCCCGTATTCGGCGGCGGCGTGCCGTTCCCGACCGACTTCGGCACGATCTATTCGACGAACATCACGCCGGACGCGAAGACCGGCATCGGCGGCTGGACCTTCGAGCAGTTCGAAGCCGCGATGCGCCGCGGCCTGCGGCCGGATGGCGCGCATCTGTATCCAGCGTTTCCTTACACGAATTTCACCAAGATCGACGACGCCGACCTGCGCGCGCTGTACGCGTACTTCATGAACCTCAAGCCGGTTCACGCGCCGGCGCGCGAGAACGAGCTGTCGTTCCCGTTCAGCGAGCGCAGGCTCATGGCGGTGTGGAACGCGCTGTTCTTCGAAGAAGGCCGATTCGTTGCGGATCCCAAGCGTTCGGCGCAATGGAATCGCGGCGCCTATCTGGTCGAGTCGCTCGCGCACTGCAGCGCCTGCCACTCGCCGCGCAACCTGCTCGGCGCGGAGAAGGGCGATGCGCTGTACACCGGCGGATCGTTCGCCGAGTTCGACGAGGACCGCGGCATCGTGACGCGCGGCGCGCCGAACCTGACGACGTCGCGGCACGGCCTCGGCGCCTGGTCAGAGGACGACATCGCGTCCTACCTGAAATCCGGCATCAGCACGCACGCGCGCCTGATCGGCACCATGAACGAGGTCGTGCTCAACAGCACGCGCTACCTGAGCGACGGCGATACGCGGGCGATGGCCGTGTATCTGAAGAGTCTCGCGCCGGCCGGCGTCGACGTTCGCAAGCCCGATGAAAGGACCATGGCGCTCGGGGCGAAGCAGTACGACATCCACTGCGGCACCTGCCATCTGCCGACCGGCCTCGGCGCCGAGGACACCGCGCCGCCGCTCGCCGGCAGCACGTTCGCGCAGGCGCCCGATCCGTCATCGCTGATCGATCTCGTCATCAACGGCCCGCGCCTGCCGCAGGAGGCGCCGTCGCTGGCCTGGCAGCGCCCGTGGCAGCCGATGAAGCCGTTCCGCCAGAAGCTCAGCGACGAGCAGGCCGCGGCGCTGCTGACTTTCGTGCGCAATTCCTGGGGCAATGCGGCGCCCGCCGTCACGCCCGAGGACGTCGGCCGCATGCGGTGAGCGTGCGCCGCGACGGCAGGGTGGCGCGGCCCGGCGGACGGCAGCATTTAGCACCGCTAA
Organism: Solimonas variicoloris DSM 15731; assembly: GCF_000382285.1. Classification (GTDB taxonomy): domain Bacteria; phylum Pseudomonadota; class Gammaproteobacteria; order Nevskiales; family Nevskiaceae; genus Solimonas; species Solimonas variicoloris. Next base: position 80,122 of record NZ_KB907931.1, read on the forward strand.
AGCGTATCGATCCAGGTCTCATTGATCTGCAGACGTTGAACCAAAGAAGCTTTAAGGACGGACAGCCATGGTCGTGCAGCACGTGATGTTGAAGCAGGGCAAAGCGGTTTCGAACACGGCGACGCCTGCGTCGGCCTGTCCGGTCGGGTCTGCACCCGCGCTGCGGGGGGAGTGACATGGATCTGCTCGTCATCGCGCTGTACATGGCCGGCATGATCGGCATCGGCTGGTACGCCAAGCTGCGTGCGCGCACCCAGTCGGAATTCCTCGTCGCCGGGCGCCGGCTCGGGCCGGCATTCTATGCCGGCACGCTTGCGGCGCTGGTGATGGGCGGCGGCGCCACACTCGGCGGCATCGGGCTCGGCTACCAGCACGGCCTGTCCGGCGTATGGCTGGTGTTCTCGATGTCGGCCGGCGTCGGCGCCATCAGCCTGATCCTCGCGCCGCTGATCAATCGCCTGCGCGTCTACACCGTCAGCCAGATGCTCGAGCTGCGCTACGGCGAAATGGGCACCCGCGTGTCCGGCATCGTCATGCTCGCGTACACGCTGATGATCTCGGTGACATCGACGATCGCCTACGGCGTGATCTTCTCGGTGCTGTTCGACATCGGCAAGGTGCCGGCGATCCTGCTCGGCAGCAGCGTGGTGATCATCTACGCGGTGCTCGGCGGCATGTGGTCGATCACGCTGACCGACATGGTCCAGTTCGTCCTCAAGACCATCAGCATCTTCGCGATCCTGCTGCCGGCGGCGCTGATCAAGGCCGGCGGCTTCGAAGGCCTGCACGCGAAGCTGCCGGCAGAGGCGTTCGAGTGGACCGCAATCGGTGCCGGCAGCATCTTCACCTACGTGATCCTCTACGTGCCGACCATGGTGATCGGCCAGGATCTGTGGCAGCGCGTGTTCACCGCGCGCAGCGATGGCGTGGCGCGCTGGGCCGGCCTCGCCGCGGCGGGCTACGGCTTCGCGTACGGCATCGCCGGCGCGCTGATCGGCATGGCGGCCAAGGTGCTGCTGCCCGATCTCGTCGGGCGCGACGCGGTCTACACCGAGATCGTCCGCCACGTACTGCCGGTCGGCGTCGCCGGCCTCGTCGTCGCCGGTGCGCTGTCGGCGATCATGTCGACGTCGAGCGGCTGCCTGATCGCCACCGCGACGGTCGCCGCCGAGGACATCCGCGGCCGCCGCCGCGGTGCCGGCGAGCACGACGAGATCGCGCACACGCGGCGCTACATCCTGTTCTTCGGCATCGTCATGGCGACCATCGCCTGCCTGCTGCAGGACGTCATCGCCGGCCTGACGATCGCCTCCGACATCCTCGTCGGCGGCCTCATGGTCGCCGTGCTCGGCGGCATGATCTGGCGCCGCGCGACGGCGCGCGGCGCGATCGCCAGCATCTTCGCCGGCATCGTCGGCACGATCGGCACGATGTTCGTGCTGCGCGACATTTACGCGAACCTGCCGATCTACGTCGGTCTCGGCGCCAGCCTCGCGTTCTTCATCGTCTTCAGCCTACTCGATCAGCCGACGCCGTCCGCCGTGCTGGCGCGCTGGGACGAGCGCGTGCGCGCGAAGTCGCGGCCGGCGGCGTCGTCCGGCGACGCGGCGGCCGAGCCGCTGCCGGCCGCGGGCACGCGCTCATGACGACGCGACTCGCCGCCGCGCTCTGGCTGCTCGGATCGGCGCTGCCCGCGTCGGCCGCTTCCGCGCCGGCGCCGATCGATGCCTGCGCGCTGCTCGATGCGGCACAGATCGAGCAGGCGCTCGGGCAGCCGGTCGCGGCCGGCTCGCGCCACGACGCCGGCATCGAAAGCAATGGCGCGTGGTCGTCGTCCTGCGTCTGGAAGCTCGCCACCTCGTCAGCGGGCGAGCGCGGCGGCTTCGTGATCCTCAACGCGATGCGCTGGCCGGCCGGTAGCGGCCGCGCGCGCGAATTTCTCGATTCGTTCCGCGACGCCGCCACGCAGGGCGTGCTGGCGCGCGCGCCGGTCGAGCGCGCGTTCGGCGACGAAGCGCTGTGGTGGGGTGACGGCCTCGCTGTGCGCCGCGGCGACGTCAGCTTTGGCCTGTCTGTGCATGCGCCGCGCGTGCCATCGGTGGCGCCCGGCGCCGCCGAAGCGCGGCTCGCCCCCCTCGTCCTGGACCGGCTCGGCGCGCAGCCCGGCCGGTCCCGTCAGAAGAATTCCGTGAGGTCCTGAACAACATGCTGCAACGCTTGCTGGGTGGTGGTCCGCAGTCGCGGAAGAAGAAGGTCCTGCTGGGCGGTGGCGCGCTCGCGGCGGTGCTGCTGGCGGCGGTCGTCGTCGGCGCCATGCGTGGCCCGGCGGAGCCGCAGTCGAAGGGCACGCCGAGGAGCATGCGGCTGCTCACGCAGGACCAGTACCTGAATACGGTCGCCTACGTCTTCGGCCCGAACGTGCAGCCGACGACGCGCTTTGCGGCGCTGCCGCGCATCGACGGCCTGCTCGCCAGCGGCGCCGCGATCGCCGGCCTCAGCGACGCGCAGCTGGAGACGTATCAGAAGACGGCGACGAAGGTCGCGGCGCAGATCGTCAGCGAGGACAGCCGTCCGTATCTGATCCCCTGCGAGCCGGCCGCCACCGATGCCGCCGATCCGCAGTGCGCGAAGGAGTTTCTCGCGCAGGTCGCACCGCTGCTGTACCGCCGCGCGCTGTCCGAGGAGCAGATCGACAGGTTCGTCGCCGCCGCCAACCAGTCCGCCGACGCGCTGCACGATTTCTACCAGGGCCTCAGCGTCGTCGTCGAAGGCATCCTGATGAGCCCGAACGTGCTGTTGGTGGCGGAAGTCAGCGAGCCCGATCCGGATCATCCGGGCGAGACGCGGCTCGACAGCTGGTCGCTGGCGACGCGCCTCAGCCTGTTCCTGTGGAACGCCGCACCGGACGCCGAGCTGCTTGCCGCCGCGCAGAGCGGCGCGCTGCAGACGAAGAAGGGCCTCGCCGCGCAGGTCGACCGCATGCTCGCGAGTCCGCGACTCGAAACCGGCGTGCGCGCGCTGTTCGACGACATGTTCGCGTTCGAGGACTTCAACCGTCTCGCCAAGGACAACACCATCTATCCGGCGTTCACCGGCGAGACGGCGGTCGACGCGCGCGAGCAGACGCTGCGCACGGTCGTCGACCATCTGCTCGTGCGCCGCGCCGACTATCGCGACCTGTTCACGACGCGCAAGACCTTCATGTCGCCGTCGCTCGCGCCGATCTACAAGGTCGCCGCGCAGGGGCCGGGCTGGACGCCCTACGAATTTCCGGCGGACGACCCGCACGCCGGCCTGCTGACGCACGTGAGCTTCGAGGCGCTGCACTCGCATCCGGGCCGCAGCTCGCCGACGCTGCGTGGCAAGGCGCTGCGCGAGGTCATGCTCTGCCAGACCGTGCCGCGTCCGCCCGCGAACGTCGATTTCTCCAAGGTCCAGAACCCGGACGGCAGCGTCAAGACGGCGCGCGAGCGCATCGACTTCCATCTGCAGAATCCGTCGTGCGCCGGCTGCCACCGCATCATGGATCCGATGGGCCTGTCGATGGAGGCCTTCGACGGTGCCGGCACGTTCCGCCACGAGGAGAACGGCGTTCCGATCGACACCAGCGGCAACCTCGACGGCGTCGAGTTCACCGACATCGTCGGTCTCGCCAAGGCGCTGCGCGACAACCCGCAGGTGCCGTGGTGCGCGGTGCGGCGCACCTTCGCCTACGGCACCGGCACGCCGGCCGACAGCAACGACCGCCGCGTCCTCGAATACCTGTCCGCGGAATTCGCCGGGCAGGGCTACGTCTTTCCGGAACTGCTGCGCGACATCGCGCTGAGCCGCGCGTTCCGCAAGGTCTACGAGCCGCACCTGCGCAAGACCTTCCCGCTGCCCGACCTGAAGTCCGCCGAGCGGCCGCAGCAGACCGCATCTGCCGAACCCGCTTCAGCCATCCATCCGTGATTCCGAGACCGAGGAGGTTTCTCTCATGAAAGTCAAAAACCTGAGCCGCCGCCACGTTCTGCGCGGCCTGCTCAATGGCGGCGTGGTGGCGGTGGCGCTGCCGGTGCTCGACTGCCTGCTGGACGACAACGGCGCGGCCTGGGCCGCGACCGGCGAATCGCTGCCGCTGCGCTTCGGCACCTGGTTCTGGGGCCTGGGCGCGACGAACCGCATCTTCGTGCCGCAGAAGACGGGCGCCGGCTATGAAGTGCCGTCGCAGCTCGGGCCGGTCGCGCGCGTGCAGCAGCACGTCAACCTGTTCACCAATCTCAACGTGTTCCGCGACGGCGAACCGAACCTCTGCCACTACTCGGGCTGGATCGTCGGCCGCACCGGCAAGGCGCCGAAGACCACGGCCGAGCAGCCCGGCGAGACGCTGGACATCACCGTCGCCAACCAGATCGGCCGCACGACGCGCTTCCGCACGCTGACCGCGTCGGCGACCGGCGATTTCCGCAACACGGTGAGCTACGAGAACGCCAACACGCCGAATCCGCCGGAGATCTCGCCGCTCGAGTTCTACACGCGTCTGTTCGGTGCCGACTTCCAGGACCCGAACGCGCCGGTGTTCACGCCGAGCCCGCGCGTCATGGTCCGCCGCAGCGTGCTGTCCGGCGTGCTCGACGAGATCAAGGCGATGGAGAAGACGGTCGGCGCCACCGACCGCCAGCGCCTCGACGAGTACTTCACCGGCCTGCGCCATCTCGAGAAGCAGCTCGACCAGCAGCTCACCAAGCCGGAGCCGATCGCCGCCTGTCACGCGCCGCCGTCGGTGAGCATGGACCCGAAGATGGGCGTCGAGGTCGACATGGTGCAGAAGCGCCATCGCATGCTGACCGACCTGATGGTGATGGCGGTCGCCTGCGACCAGACGCGCGTCTTCAACATGGCTTATTCGAACGCGCAGGCCAACACCGTGAAGGAAGGCTACGAAAAGCCGCACCACACGACGACGCACGAGGAGCCGATCGACAGCCACTACGGCTACCAGCCGCAGTGCGCGTACTTCTCGTCGCGCGCGATCGAGGAGTGGGCGTACTTCGTCGAGGCCTTCACGAAGATCCGCGAAGGCGCCGGCACGCTGCTCGACAACATGCTGATCTACGCCAACACCGATCACGGCGAGGCGCGCATCCATTCGCTCGATGGTCTGGTCGCGTTCACAGCGGGCCGCGCCGGCGGCCGCGTGAAGACCGGCCTGCACGTCGATGCCGGCGCCACCGGCGTGACGCGCGTGGCCTACACGGCGATGCGCGCGATGGGCATCGAACTGCCGAACTGGGGGGTCAAGAGCAACATGACCTCGAACGCATTCAGCGAGATCCTGGCGTGACACATCATTCGATCCTCAAGCCTCTGCTGTTGCTGTGTCTGGCGGGCGCGCCGCTGCTCGCGCAGGCGGACGGGCGTTCGCCGTGGCCGGATTCGCCGGCCAGGGACAAGGAGCAGTACGAGCCGGTGAAAATGCCGCCCGGCTTCCAGATCGTCGTCACCGAACAGGAAGGGCCGGTGTTCGCCGACGCGCGCGGCCACACGCTGTACACCTGGCCGGTGCGGCAGCTGCGCAACGGCCCGGTCGGCGAGCGCAAGGGCGCGCCGAGCTGTGACGGCACGAAGTACACGGAGAACGCCGGCCTGATGAGCCCGTATCCGGCCGGCTTCGAACTGCCGGAAGTGGCGACGCGGCCGAGCTGCATCGACGTCTGGCCGATCGTCGTCGCCGACCAGGACGCAAAGCCGGTCGGCAAGTGGACGATCGTGCAGCGCAAGGACGGCATCAGCCAGTGGGCCTATGACGGCTACGCGCTCTACACCTCGGTGCTCGACGCCAAGCCGGGCGAGGTCAACGGCGCGCATACGCAGGCGTCCGGCGAAGTCGGCGTGCGCAAGCCGGCCGAGGCGCCGTCGATGGTGCCGCCGCAGTTCAAGGTCGATACCAATCTGGTCGGCCGCATGCTGCTGACCAGCGACAACTACTCGGTCTACGCCAGCCAGCAGGACGCGCCGGATCGCTCGAACTGCAAGGGCAGCTGCCTCGACGCCTGGAAGCCGATCGAGGCGCCGGCCTACGCCAAGCCGCGCGGCGAGTTCGGCATCATCGAGCGCTCGCCCGGTATCCGGCAGTGGACCTTCCGCCGGCAGCCGCTGTACACGCACGTCGGCGAGCCGACCAAGAAGATGTACGGCAGCGACGTGCCCGGCTGGTACAACGTCTACGCGCAGTACACGCCGAAGCCGCCGGCCGACTTCACGGTGCAGGACAGCCCGACGGGCCTGGTGCTCGCCGACAAGGCCGGCAAGACCGTCTACGTCTACAACTGCGCCGACGACGCGCTCGACCAGCTCGCCTGCGATCATCCGGACTCGCCGCAGATCTACCGCTTCACCGTCTGCGGCGGCGGCGATCCCAAGCGTTGTGTCGAGCGCTTCCCGTACGTGCCGGTCTCCAAGGGCGTCAAGAGCGACAGCCTGCTGTGGACCGCGATGTGGATTGACCCGATGACCGGCAAGGAGGCGAAGCCCGACGCGCCCGGCGCGCTCCACGTGTGGGCCTATCGCAAGCGCCCGGTGTACACGCATTACCGCGACCGCGGACCCGGCGACATGACCGCCGACCAGTGGGGCGAGTTCTACGGCTATCGCAACGGCTACAAGGCCTTCTGGCTGCGTTCCGATTTTGGACGGGGTGCATGATGAACAACGTGAACGATCGGCAGTCGCGGTCCGTACCGAAGCGCGCGGCGCTCGGCCTGACGGCGCTTGCCTGGCTGCCGCTGCTGCTCGGTGGCAGCGTGACGGCGGCCGAGCCGGCCGCGGCGCCGGCGACGAAGTCTGCGGCCAAGGCTGCGGACGGCAAGGACTGGGCGCCACCCGGCGGACGCATCGGCTATGTGCTCTGGGACGAGGTGTCCTGGGGCCTGCGCGAGACGCCGAACAAGGAAGAGTGCCCGAATGGCTTCAATATCGGCCCGCGCGAGCAGTTCGCCGAGGAATTCCCGAAGGACGGCAAGAAGCGCACGCTGGCCGAGACGCAGCTCAAGCGCGAGGCGGCGATCTGGGATCCGGACACCACGCCGGATGAGTTCCCGTTCCACGAGGCGACCGGCAAGTACGCGATCGGCGTCAATCTCGACGGCAAGGACACGCCGGAGGATTTCGAGAGCGACGACGGCCGCAAGGGCATCGACAACCAGCTGTTCCGCGTCGTCGGCTGCGTCCGCAATTATCGCAAGGAAGGCGAGCTCGGCATCATCACCACGAAGTGGCGCGCGCAGAAGCCGTTCAACCGCGTGACCTTCGAGCTGACCGGCGTCGACAGCCTGAAGAACGATCCGGACGTCACGGTCTCGTACTACCGCACGCTCGACACGCTGCTCGCCGGACCGACCGGAAACTACCTGCCCGGCGGCTCGCAGCGCGTCGACACGCGCTGGGGCAAGCGCTTCATCATCAGCGCCAAAGGCCGCATCGTCGATGGTGTGCTGGAGACCGAACCGTTCAAGGAGATCCTCGTACCCGAGGACGGCATGGGCGACCCGGCGATCAACATCTTCCGCAGCGCACAGCTGCGCCTGAAGCTGACGCCGGAATCAGCCGAGGGCGTGCTCGCCGGCTTCATCGACGTGGAACAGTGGTACTACGCCATGAACACGGCCTGGGCGACGCACCATGCTGCCTACGGCCAGGCGTCGGCGGCCTCGATCTACAAGGCGCTGCGTCGCCTCGCCGACGGCTATCCCGATCCGAAGACCGGGCAGAACACGGCGATCTCCGGCGCGCTCGACATGAAGCTCACGCAGGTCTACGTCATTCATCCGGAGTCGGCGCCGCCGCTCTCCGCCGCGCGCTGAGCGCTCCTGCCGCGCGGGCGCCATATGGGCGCCCGCGCAGGCTCGGTCGGTCGGGCTCCAGGGTCCGCGCGGACGTGTTGCGCTTCCGACCCTGTCCCGCCATGCCGCCGCGGCGTGACCTTCCATTTCGATCGAAAGCCTGACGATCCGCCCGGGCAGGGCACGGCCCTGCTCGGCGTCCACCCACACCCAAAAGAGCTGTCGTGAATAAGCGTTCGCTTCACTACAACCAGCTGTCGCCGCGCGAGATGCAGGCGTTGTACCTGCTGATCTGTGGGCGCTCGACCAGAGAAATGGCGGAGAGACTCCAGATCTCGGTGCATACCGCCCACCACCATCGCCGCTGCGTGTACGAGAAGCTCAACGTGCACAACACGGCGCAGCTCATGCGCGAGGCCTTCCTGGAGGGCTGGCTGGTGCGGCGAGAGGACAGCAATGCGGCGCGCGGCGATCGGCGTCCGCGGCATCAGCCATAGCCGTGCGCGGCATCCTCGCCCTCCGTGAAACTCGGGGCAAGCCTCGCTGCGGGCGCGTCTCCGGGAGTGGTCCGGCTTCGCCCCTGCGGCCGCGCTGATGCGCGAAAGAGCGGGACGCGGGCAGCGGTGCGCCCTGTCGTCCGCCCCTCTTGCTTCAGGTTCCCGCCGAGTCCGGCGTCAGCTCGATGTGCTCGGGCTCGCCGAGGAACTTCGGTTCGGTGCTGAGCAGGAAGATGTCGAGGATCGCCTTGACGCGCGCGAACACTTCGCGCGGCGGGTTGCGGCTGCCGTAGCCGCCATCACTGGTCGCCGGCGCGATGTAGGCGACGACCTTGAGGCCCAGCTTGCGGCCGATGAAGACGGCGCGGTACGAGTGGTAGCGCTGCGTGATGACGGTGAACTGCTTGAGGCCGAACACCGCCTCGGCGCGCACGATCGAGTCCAGCGTGCGGAAGCCGGCGAAGTCCATGGTGATCGCGGTGTCCGGCACGCCGGCCTTGATCAGCTCGCGGCGCATCGCGCGCGGCTCGTTGTAGGTCTCGTCGGGGTTCGCGCCGCTGACGATCAGGTGCTTGAGCTTGCCGTTGCGGTACAGCTCCGCGGCCGCTTCGATGCGGCCGCGGAATTCCGGACTCGGCTTGCCGTTTTCCAGGTACTTGCTGGTGCCGAGCACGACACCGACGTCGTTTGCCGGCAGCAGCGCCCAGTCGCGGTAGATGTACGCGTCGGTGCTGTTGATGACCCAGCGGTTGCCGAGCAGCACGATCAGCGCGAACGCGAGAAAGCCGGTGATCAGCCAGCGTTGCAGGAAGCGGCGAGTCCAGGGTTTCAAGTCGCAAGACCCCACAGCAGATACGCGAACAGCGCGATCTGGATGACGTAGAAAGTCGCACGCACCATCACCAGTGCGACCGAGGTGCCGATCAGATGCACGACGCTCTGCGCGACGCGTGCGCCGAGCACCCAGCAGCCGAGCGCATCGACGCCGGCGGTCTTGCCGAGCAGCTGCGCCGCCAGCACGATCACTGCGAACACCGGCAGGTTCTCGAGCACGTTCAGATGCGCGTGACCGGCGCGTTCGATGAAGGACGGTACGGCGATCGACGCGCCGCGGCCCCAGCTGTTGATGCGCTTGCCGCGCAGCACCTCGAACACGCGCCACGTCAGCACGATGCCGACCAGCACCAGCGTCCACGCGGTATAGCCTAGCAGCGCCGTCATTCCCGTCATGTTTCGTTTTCCCCTCGTTGTGAATCGTTTGGTATTGCGTCGCGGCCGTCGCGGCCGGCGGCGGTCGTCGGCAATTGTAGCCGCTGCGCCGGCGGGATCGCGCCGGCTCAGTGCGAGAGGCGGCGCATCGCCGCCTCGAGGCCCGACAGCGTCAGCGGGAACATGCGGCCCTGGCCGAGCAGTTCGTTGGTGACCTGCACCGACGGCGTGTATTCCCAGTGGTCCTCGCGTTCCGGGTTCAGCCAGACCAGGTTCGGGAACTGGTCATGGAGACGCTTGAACCAGACCGCGCCGGCCTCCTCGTTCCAGTGCTCGACGCTGCCGCCCGGATGGACGATCTCGTAGGGGCTCATGGTCGCGTCGCCGACGAACACGACCTTGTAGTCCGGCGTGTACTTGTGCAGCACGTCGAACAGCGGGATGCGCTCGCTGTGCCGGCGTGCGTTGTCCTTCCACACCGACTCGTAGACGAAGTTGTGGAAGTAGAAGTGCTCCAGATGCTTGAACTCGGTCTTGGCGGCGCTGAACAGTTCCTCGCAGACCTTGATGTGTGGGTCCATCGAGCCGCCGACGTCGAGGAACAGCAGTACCTTCACCGCATTGCGGCGCTCCGGCACCATCTTGATGTCGAGGTAGCCGGCGTTGCGCGCCGTCGAGCTGATGGTGTCGTCGATGTCGAGCACATCGGCGGCGCCTTCGCGCGCGAAGCGGCGCAGGCGGCGCAGCGCGATCTTGATGTTGCGGGTGCCGAGTTCGATGCTGTCGTCGAGGTTGCGGAAGTCGCGCTTCTCCCAGACCTTGACCGCCTTCTTCTGGCCGCCGGGTCCGCCGATGCGGACGCCTTCCGGATTGAAGCCGCCGTGGCCGAACGGGCTGGTGCCGCCGGTGCCGATCCACTTGCTGCCGCCGTGGTGCTGTTCCTTCTGCTCTTCAAGGCGCTGCCGGAGCGTTTCCATCAGCTGGTCGAGCCCGCCGAGCGCCTGGATCTTGGCCAGTTCCTCCGGCGACAGATGCAGCTCGGCCTGCTTCTTCAGCCACTCCTCCGGGATCGAACCGAACAGCTCGCCGGTGACGGCTTCGATGCCCTTGAAGTACGCGGCGAACGCGCGGTCGAAGCGGTCGTACTGCGATTCGTCCTTGACCAGCGCCGCGCGCGACAGGTGGTAGAAGTCGTCGATCGAGAAGATCGCGACGTGCTTCGACAGCGCTTCCAGCAGCATCAGGAATTCGCTGAGGCTGGCCTTGACGCCGGCGGCGCGCAGGGTGAAGAAGAACGTGAAAAGCACGGGTGGCGGGGCAAGGGGTTTATGGCATTGTAGCGCCTCGTTCCCGTCCGTCCGCCAGCGCACCGCCGAGCCGACCATGCCCGCTCCGACCCTCCGCGGTGCCGCCGCTTTCGTCCAGCAGGTGCGGGCCGCCGAACAGCATCTGTCCGGCGCCGATCCGGTGATGGCCGCAGTCATCGAGCGCCACGGTCCGTGCACGCTCGGCGCCACGCGCCGCGACCCGTTCCACACGCTGTGCGCGTCGATCATCAGCCAGCAGCTGTCGAGCAAGGCGGCCGACACCATCCAGGCGCGGCTGATGGCCGGCATCGGCGCCGGGCGCCGCATCACGCCGCCGCTGCTGCTGGCGGCCAGCCACGAGGAATTGCGCGGCTACGGTCTGTCGACCGCCAAGGCGCGGTGGCTGCGCGCGCTCGGCGAGGCGGCCGCGGCCGGCACGCTGGATTTTCGTGCGCTCGGCCGGCTCGACGACGAGGCGGCGATCGCGGTGCTCGACGCGCTGCCCGGCATCGGCCGCTGGACCGCCGAGATGTTCCTGATGTTCGCGCTCAACCGTATCGACCTGTTCGCGATGGACGATGTCGGCCTGCGCCGCGGCGTGGCGATGCTCTACAACCGGGGCCGGCCGCTGTCCGACGCGCGCACCCTGAAGATCACGCGGCGCTGGGCGCCGTACCGCACGATCGCCAGCTGGTATCTCTGGCGCGTCGCCGACCCGGTCAACGAGATCTGGGTCTGAGCGCCGCGCGGCCGTTCAGGCCGCCGCCGGCACCGCCGCCTGCAGACGGCGCTGCGCGCGCCCGTACTTCTCGTCGATGCTGCGCAGCACGTACTGCTGGTGGAAGTAACGCTGCGCGCGCTGCTCGATGTACGCGCACGAGGCCGGCGAGGCGGTGTCGTAGTAGATGGTGAAGTCGAGCAGATCGTCACGGCCGAGCAGGTGCAGCGGCTCGTGGTCGACCGGCACCACGCCGAACTCGACGAAGTGCCGCAGCACCTGGTAGCGCGTCAGGCCGACGATGAAGTCGTAGCCGTGCGCCGCCGCGTGCAGCGCGCTGTGCCGCAGCAGCAGGCCGAGGGCGATGGTCGCGCGAAAGCGCGGCACGACGATCACGTTGTTGACTTCGAGCAGACGCAGCGGCGCGCCGTCGGCGCGCGTCGCGCGCGGCAGCACGCGGCGGAAATGATGATCGCCGTCGTCGACCGGCGTCAGCCGGAAGGTCGCCGCGGTCTGCGCGCCGAATTCGAGCAGGAAGCAGCGCGAATCGTCGGTCGGCCGCAGTCCGGCGAGCGGAAAGCCGAGCGCGCCGTAAGTCTGTTCGAGCAGCGCTTCGTAGGTGCGGCGCTGCAGCTGGCCGTCGATCTCGCGGATGCGGTAGCGCTCCGGGCGGTACAGATCGAGCGACGAATCGGCGGCGCCTGCCGACGGCAGGTCGGCGACGGCGGCGAGCGGAAGGCGGTTCATGTCGGGCTCCCCTCAGGCGGCGCGCTGGTGGTCGTCGAAGAAGCGCTCGACGCTGCGCAGCACGTCGTCGTACAGCGCCCCGTAGTAGCGGAAGGTGTAGCGGCGCGCGCGAATCACCTCGTCGAGCACCTCGGGGGCGGCGGCATATTCGTTGACGGCGCGGCGCGCTTCCTCGAAGTGGCGGCGGTCGAACGAGGCGTGGCTGCGCAGGAAGGTGGTGGCCGTGTCCGGAATGCCGAGCCGGGCCGAGACCACGTCGGCCATGCGTCCGGCGAGTTCCACGCCCATGCCCTCGGTCGCGGCGGCGACGCCGAGGATCGCGCCGGGACGGGCGTGCGTGGCGAGGAAGTAGTTCTGCGTGACCATGCCCCAGACGCCGGGGCCCGGCGCGCGCTGCACGATGCGCTCGGCGTCGAGCCCGAGCCGCTGCAGATCCTTGAGGCAGAACAGCTCGTGGCCGTGCTCCTCGTGCGCCTGTTCGAGCAGCCAGCCGCGCAGGCCGCGGTGCTCGTCGTCGAGCCGCGCGGCGGCGGTCGCCAGCGCGCGCGAGGTGTGACGCACGAGGTGGAAGGTTTCGCGCAGGAACAGCGCGTAGTGGTCGCGGCGCAGCTGGCCGGCCGCGAGTGCGGCCAGCAGCGGGTGGCCGAGGATCTGCGATTCGAAGTCGGCGCGGGTGGCGTCGAGCAACTGCGAGAACGGTTCCAAGCTCATCGGTTTCTCCCCCTGGCAGTCTTGCCTGCGGTGGAGTCTCGACCCGTGCCGATGCGGGGCGCACCTGCCGCAACGGACAGGTCGGCCGTCTTTCCGGAAAGGCGACGATCCCGATGCTGAGGATGCGATTGCGGCGGGGATCTAGCCCCAGTCGATGAGCCCCTGCGAGAGGGCGATCGCCATCGCCTGCACGCGGTTGTTGGCCTGCAGCTTGCGCATGGCGTTTTCCAGATGGAACTTCACAGTGCGCGCGCCGATGCCCATCTGCAGCGAAATCTCCCAATCGGTCTTTCCGAATTTCGCCCAGTTCAGCGCCTCGCGCTCGCGGTCGCTGAGCACCGGCGCCTCCTTGAGCAGACCGAGATGGACCTTGGCCAGCGCTTCGTGCAGATGCGGGGTGAGGAACTCGATCATCACCGCGTGGCGGCGATGCCGCACCATCTCGCGCTCGTCGCAGATGCAGGTGAAGAAGCTCGCCGAGCTGGATTGCGAAAAGCGGGCGCCGAACGAGAAGCCCTCGTTCAGGCCGAAGTCGCGCGCGTCGGCGTAGAACTGCTTGGCACCGTCCACGACATTGCGCTTGCGCAACTCGTGCCAGAGCAGCGGCCGGCCAGCGCCGAACAGTTCGCGCGCGACCGGATCGACGCGGAAGTATTCGCGCTCGCGGTACTGGTTGAGCCACTCGAGCGGAAAATTGATGTGCATCTGCCGCGTGGTGGAAACGATGTTCGCGTCGGCATCGAGCGCGGCCACGCAGATGTGCACCTTCTCGAGCGGAATCAGCTCCGAGGCCAGATGCATGAGCCGCTTCATCTGTTGCTCGGAGCCGACGTGGCGCGCGGTATCGATGACGTCGAGCGCCTTGACCAGATCCAGCTTCGACAGATGTCGGGCGATTTCGGTGGCCGTCGGCATGTTTCTCCCCCATGGCTCGCAGCGCCGACAGTGTAGGCAAGTCGGAGCGCGCGCGGCGCCTGCGGTTTCGCGCTGCGCTGCAGCATCGCACCGCCGCTGCGGACGCCTGTCGATGCGATCGGCAGCGGTGGCCAGGGAAGGTCAGAACCACGTCTGTCATCGCGAGGCCGCGCCGCGGCCGCAGCGATCCGGAGACACAGCTTGCTTCCTGCGTCGCCGCGGCTTCTCGCCGCCGGCGCCTCGTCATGACGATGGATGGCGCGATGCAGAGGCGCCTAAAGCCCGAGCACGGCGCGCAGCGCGCGCGCATCGATCGTGCGCGGCGCATACAGCGGCCGCAGCAGCGTTGCCGCCGGCGCCGGCAGCGGCGCCTCGCCGTCGGCGTTGAGCAGGGCCGGATTGCGCGCGCGCGCCAGGCGGATCAGCGCCTGCTCGACGCAGGCGATCTCGGCGCCGGTGCCCGATGCCGGCAGGCCGCCGCAGTCGAGACGCCCGAGCAGGTGCAGGTGCGCGTCGAGACAGGGCATGCATGCCTGCGCCTGCGCGTAGATCCGCAGGCAGGCGTCGCTCAGGCAGACCTCGGCGAACGAGCCGCCGTCGGCACGGCCGACGTACCACGGCAGCGCCGCTGCGCGGCCGCGCAGGCTGAAGACGAAGCAGCCGCAGGCGGCGGCGAGGCCGTCTTCGCGCCCGGCGATGTCGGCCAGCACGCGTCGCCGCGCGGCCGGTGTCGCGTCGAAACCTCCGTCGGCGGCGAGCGGCAGCTCGAACGGGCCGAACACGGCGAATGCGGTGCCGGCCCATATCGCGCGCCGATGCCGCGTCCGCTTGCGTGTGGTGTCCGGCATGGGTCCTTGACCTTCCGCCGTCGGCGGTTCGGGGCAGGCACATCGATGCTCGCGGTCGGGGATTTCCCGACCAACTGGCCATTAGGACAGTGCCCATTGTCACTGCGGCCTGCGAAGGTGGCGCTGTCATCCGAGCGACATCCATGAAGCCCAAGTGCCATCCAGCCTCTCACGCGCATGCCGGGACGCGACCGGGTTCCGCCGGCAGCGAGCCCGGCCTCGCGCTGCAACGCGGCCCGCGCGCCGTCAATCGCGTCTACGGCGGCCGCGCCATGGCCGAGCTCAAGGCCGAGCGCCGCGAGCGCCTGATGAACGCGGCCTACGCGCTGATCGGCCGCGAGGGCTATGCGCGCCTGTCGATCGAGCGCACCTGCGCCGCGGCGCGCGTCGCTACACGCCATTACTACGAGCACTTCCAGGGGCGCGAGGCCCTGCTGCACGGGCTGTTCGACCGTGTCGAGGCCGAACTCTGGCAGGCCGTCACGCGCGCCCTGACCGAGCCGGGCGTGGAAACCGGAGAACGCAGCGGCGCGGCGATCCGCGCTTTTGTGCGGCATGCGCTGTCCGATCCGATCCGGGCCCGCATCATGTGTCTGGAGAGCGTCGGCGTCAGTGCCGAACTCGAAGAAAAGCGGCGGCGCCTGATCCGTCGTTTCGCCGAGCTGATCCATCAGGTCTCGCGGCAGCTTGCGGCCGACGGCGTGCTGCCGGCCGCCGACTATCGGCTGTCCGGCATCGCCCTGGTCGGCGCGACCAACGAGCTGCTCGTCGAGTGGATCTCCGGCGGCATGCGTCTGACGGTCGAGGAAATGGAATTGCAGGTGCTCAACATCTTCCGCGCGCTGACCAAGGGCGCGGTCTATGCGCACCACGAGGCGGTGGGCTTGCCGATCCTGCCATGCTAGCGGTGTGCCGCGGGCGCGGGGATCAGCTTCCAATCAGCCCCAGTCGACGAGACCTTGCGAGAGAGCGATGGCGATGGCTTGCACACGGTTGCTGGCCTGCAGCTTGTGCATGACGTTCTCGATATGGAACTTGACGGTGCGGGCGCTGCAGCCAATCTGAAGGGAAATTTCCCAGTCCGTCTTCCCGAACTTGGCCCAATGCATGACCTCGCGCTCTCGCTCGGTGAGCACAGGCATTAGCTTGAGTAGGCCAAGCTGTATGCGGCCGAGTGCGGCGTGCAGGTGCGGGGTCAGATAGTCGATGACAGCGAGATGGCGCTGGTGCCGTGGCAATTCGTGTGGATCGCATATGGCCGCGAATACGCTGTAGCCAGGGAAGTGCGAGAAGCGTGCGCCGAAGGTGAAGCCGTCACGCAGCCCGTAGGCGTTGGCGGCGGCATAGATACGCATCTGCTCGGGCGAGCGATGGCGCTGGCGTAAGTCGTGCCAGATGACGGCGCGGCCGGTTCGCATGAGCTCGTCCCAGGCGGGATCGACGGCGGCATAGTTACCCTCCAGGTATTCCTGCACGAATTGCGACGGGTAGTCGATCAGGATGTGGCGGCTGAAGCCGGAAATCTGGGACTGCTCGTCCAACGAAGCGAAGCAGACGTGCATGCGCTCGAGCGGGATCAGCCGCGAGGCAATCGCGACGAGCTGCCGGAACTGGTCTTCGGTACCGGCCTTGTCGGCCTTTTCGACGAGATCCAGCGTGTCGATCAGTTCGGCTTTCGAAAGGTACTTCGCGAGTTGCGAGGCATCACGCATGTCCTTCTCCCAGGAATTAAGTGGGACAGTCGACGCCGCAGATAAAGAATACTGGCGTTCCCCGATCGGCGGGTTCGGCAAGTGTGGACGAACGGAAAGATAAAGCCGACTGATGCTGACGGAAGACCGCCGGCCGCCGATAGGACGTGGGCTGCAGTGGCGGGGATGGTGTGCAGCCCGTGCGTTCATAGCGTGAGCCGGACGTGGTGATGGCGCCCCGATTATGGGAAACCCGCTGCTCTCATTACGTTCAAGCAACGCCGGTCCCGTTGCAGTGTCGGCGCAACTTTAGATAGATCAGTCGATCCAGTAAAAAGAACTTGAAACATGAGCTTCGTTCCTCCCCTTTTATGAGGGCAACTGCCCTTTTGGACAATCGCGGCATTGTGAATCCGGTGGTACACAACCTGAGTCGGGCACGTTGACTCCGAAAACCGGAGTCAGCGATGTCCTGGGGGGCATTGCTATGCCGACCAGGGCCTGCTGCAGAGCATTGCTCCACGGTGCTACTTGCTCCGACATGGGCGTGACAAGGCGAGTTCATCGTTTCACTCAATGAGGAGAGATCATCATGGGGTTCATATCAAGGAGGTTGTCTGCGCCGCTATTGGGCAGCGTCGCCGCTGCCGCAAGCCTGGCCATGCTGGCCACGAATGCGCACGCGGTCACGTTGAACGGCGCTTGGGCGCCGTTCACTCGCTGCCCAGTCGACAGCGCTGCGATGTTGGCGACCGATGGCATCAACACCAATAGCGTCTGCGTCGCCAATGATTCGACCAGCGGCTCGATCAAAATTGGCAAAATGCAGCTGATCAAGCTGGGACCGATCCAGATCGGGAATGCTCCGGTCACGGCGGGACGCAGCAATCTGCAGATTGGCGCTGTGGAGATGACGGGCAATCTCACCGATATCGACGGCACCGTCTCGCCGCCGGGTGGCGCGGTGCTCTCCGATCCGGCTGAGGTCCCTGGTGGCCTTCTGGGCCTGATTTGCTCTGGCTACGATCCAGTGATCACGCCGCTGTGCAATCTCATTACCAACAACGACCTTAACCGAGTCACGGCGACGCTGGTCTCGGCGGGCGCGCCGTCGGACCTGAACCTGATCGCGGCGACGCGAGTCGGTTTGCCGATCCTGACGCTGCCAGTGAAGATCAAGCTCAATCACTTCCTGCTGGGCAATAACTGCTTCATCGGCTCGGACAGCAATCCGATTCTCCTGCATCCACGGAATTCTCAGATCGCAGAGGCCTATGCCTCGACCTATGACCTGGATGGCAATGAGAATATCGATTCCGGCGTCCTGTACTCTGCGGCGGTCAAGTCGACGCAGCTCGATGACACATTCTCTGTGCCTGCGGCGAGCGGCTGCGGAACGATTCCGTTCGTGATTGATGCGGTCCTCAACCTCAAGCAGGGCTTGCCCGCCGCGTCGGGCGTAAACCGCTTGGAGCTGAAAGACGTCTCGGGGGCGACCATTTTCGCGACGGCCCCCGATGGTACGGTGCCGGGCATCAATTTCATGAATGGCTGGAACTCGGCGATCATCTCGCCTTGATCAGGCAGACAGCCGTGTCGGCGGGGACCTTCGAGTCCCCGCCTTTTTTTGCTCAAGGAATCTCTGAAAAAGTTCAGACCTCGTCATTGCGAGGAGCCGTAGGCAACGACGCCATCCCGGCGTGCGACACAAGCGGCGTCTCTGGATCGCTACAGCCGCTGCGCGGCGTCCCGATGACCGAGATTTCAGACCTTCCTCGAAGGCCTGAACGGCGAGGAGAGCCTTTCTCTCGCCTTGGATTCGGCAATGATTCGCGGTGGCGTGAGAGCGCCAGCTCGATGCTGGACGCCGAACCTCGCGTCAGGTTTTAAGCGCTCACCGGTGAATGCATCGAAGCGCCCGCCAGGCGATGGCTGTGGGTGACATGACTCGTGTTTGCGGTCGGGCAAAAAAGGGAGCGCCCTAAGGCGCTCCCACGAGGAGCCGGGATGCATGCAGCCAATCTGGCGACGGGCTGTCCTGTCTGGGCCGATGCATTAAGGCGAGGTGATGGATTGCGTCGGCGAAACCGTCAGGTTGATGTTGGCGACCGACGAGCAGTCAGGCGACATGCTCCAGGGATGCAGCAGCGTGAAGACGTGCGTGGTATTCGAATACTGCACGGGAATGTTGACCGGACCGCAGGTCGAGAGGCCCGGCGCCGTCAGGTAGACGCCTTTTAGCGTGCCACTGGTAATGGGCGAGCTGTAGCTGGTCAGGTCGGCTTTCAACGGGTTCGTCGCCGAGACTATGGACAGCGTGCCGCCGACCAGCACCCTGACTCGGGCGGCGGGGCAGACGATGGGATCGGTCCCGGAACTGCTCGTCGAGAACGTGACCTTAGTGATGGTCAGGAAGTCCACGCCGTTGCTGGAAGTTGCCGCCGGCATGCTGCCCTCGACGGCCATGTCGCACTTGATCGGCGTCGTCGGATCGTACGAGGTTTTCAGCACTTGCGCGGGGCTGCCGGCCGCAGTGCTGGCGGTGATGGAACCGCCCGGCGTCGCCGTGAAGTTGATGGCCATGGCCGGCAGCGACAGGGCCGTCGTGGCGAGCGCGGCGATGCCGTGAAGGCTGCGGATTGCGAGCTTCGATTTCATCTTGAATCTCCTCTGGTAGTTGGTGCTCTTTCGAGCAGTCGCGTCATCGGCGGTGAACGGCAATCCTCGGAGGCTCCCGGCGTGGAGGGCCGTTCCTGCTGGCGGCGCGTTGCGGTTTTTGAGCGAAGCGAGCGATCTGGTCAAACCGCTTTCCGATTTATTCGGCGCGACTTAAAAGTTATGGAAATCAAGGGCAGAAGACCCGAAAGCCGGCCATTCCTGGGGCGGACACACCGTTTCAGCTGGCCGTAAGGACAGGCCATCGCCCGATGAACGGCGCCCTTGCAGCGCGGCCGTGCTTGCCGAGGGTGCATAGCCCAGCCTGCCTAAACAGACAGGTCCGATCATCGGACCGGACCGCCCATACTCCAACGAAGCCGCATCGGGAAAGTCGGCTTGTATGGAATCACAGGCCCCGCGGGGAGACCCCGACGGGAGCTGACCCAAAGAGGGAGGAGAGAGATGGGCAAGAGCGGATGGGGCCGTACGGGCGGCCATGTATGCACGATGCTGGCCATCATGGCGGTATTCTTCGCCATGCCGGCATTCGCCGTGGACTTCGACCTCACCAGCGACGACCTGGCGAAATGGGGCGATATTCATTTCAGCTGGACGAATCGCATCAGCGGCGGCGCCGCCATGCGTGTCGAGGATCGCGACAACCGCATCGTCGGCAAGCAGAACGTGTCGGGCAATCAACTGCTCTGCACGTATGCGGGCAGCTATCATGGCGGCGACTGCCAGTCACTGAACGGCGATCCCGAGCCGAGTCGCCGGCTGATCGCCGCGCCGGGCGGTTACAACATCAACGGTGACGACGGGAACCTCAATTACGACAAGGGTGACGTCACCTATTCCGGCGTTTCGCTACGCTCGACGCTGGGCGGCGAATGGCGCAACGTCAGCTTCAAGGTTGGCGGCATCGGCTACTACGATCCAGTCAACTCGAACTTCAAGACGCACCTGCGCGACATGGACTATCCGAACCGTGGCACGCAGGCCAATCAAACGATCACGCTGAACCGCGACAACCATCGCCGCTCGGACCTCGAGGACGAGTCGGGCTGGAACGCGAAGCTGCTCGAAGCCTATGTCTCGACCGCCTTCAAGGTGGCGGACGACCATCAGCTGCGGCTGGCTGTCGGCCAGCAATACCTGCGCTGGGGCGAGAGCACCTTCATGCTGTTTAACAACCTTGCTCAGATTAATCCGCTGTCGGCGACCTTGTGGCGCCTGCCGGGCGCTGAAGTCAAGGACGCCTTCCTGCCGACGAACCTGGCGACGGCGGGTATCGATCTGGCGCCCAAGCTGAGCCTGAGCGGCTTCTATCAGCTGACTTGGAAGCGGACAGAGCCGGATATCTCCGGCACCTACATGTCGGTGCAGGATGTCGCCGGCGCCGGCCACGGACCGGTGCCCATCTATCTTGGTTTCGACCAATACCCGGAGGATCCGCTGGGGCAGCTGCTCCCAGAGGGTTTCGCCAACACGATCGCTCGTAGCGACCGCACGGTTTATCTCGACCACGATCGTGAGCCGAGCAATGGCGGGCAGTTCGGCTTCCGGCTGGACTACTACGCGGACTGGCTGAACGGCGGCACCGAGATGAGCCTGTACGGCATGAACATCCACAGCCGCCTGCCGTACTTCAGCGCCGAAGCCGCCATGAAGGGTTGCTACGACATCGGTGCGTTCTATCCCGATCCCTATAGCGGAGGTTCAGTTTTCGGCCCCTGCCTGACGATGTACGGACTTGATGAGAACAATCCAGACGATGCCAAAAAAATCTACGCCGACTACGCGGTGCCAGTGGGTTCGATCCGGCCGTTTCTCGAGTATCCGGAAGACATCCATATCTTCGGCGCCAGCTTCAACACGACGGTCGGTGACTGGTCGCTGGCTGGTGAACTGACATACAGCCCGAACCAGCCGGCACAGGTCAGCGTGGTCGATGTGGTCTACGCCGCCGAGCAGCCGGCATTCCCCGACACGCCGGCCGGCAACGGCATGGGCGGGGTGCCTAATAACTACGGTATCAGCAGGATGAATGTGCCGACCAACCGTGTCTATATCCCGGATTACATCGAAACGGTGTACCGGCGCGGCAATGGGCTATACGACACGGATGTCCAGAACCGCGTGCAGCCTGGCGACTACATCCGCGGCTACGAGCGCCTTAAGGTGGGGCAGATCAGCTTCACCGGCATCCGCATCTTCTCGGGGAGCAACTGGATACGTGCCAACCAGATCCTTGCGGTCGGCGAGGTGGCGGCCGTACGGGTCTTCGACATGCCGTCGATTAGCCGTGTGCAGTTCGAAGGGGCTACCGGCCGCAACCTGCATTACAGCATGGGGCAGTCGGAGTACGACCCCGTGCGCGATGGCGTGCCGGGGCCGGTCGAATATGACGACGACGGGTATCCGATCATTCAGACGCCGGCCAACGGTGGCCGCATCGTCGGGCCGCTCGACGTCGCAAACCCCGAGCGCGCGAGCCGCAAGAGCTTTGCCACAGACTTTGCGTGGGGGTACCGCGCCCGTGTGACGGCGACGTACAACGACGTGATCGGCGGCGTGGGCTTCACGCCAGGCATCGAGATCTGGCACGACGTCAAGGGTACCTCGATCTATCCGGCGCAGGATTTCGTCGAGGGCCGCATCCAGACGACATTCTCCAACGAGTTCAAGTTCACTGAGAGCACGACCGCGCTGCTGCGCTATGTGATGTTCAGCGGCGGCGGCTACCGCAATACGCGCATCGATCGCGACTATATCGAGCTGTCGTTCACAAACACGTTCTGAAATTGAGGGCGGCGGCTTATTTGTAGCTGCCGCTGCAACCGGCATTCGATGGAGGGCGGCATGCGAATCATCCGAGAAAAACTGGCGGCATCCCTATGCGTACTGTTGTTATGCGGCGCACCACTGGCGGCGAGCGCCAAGGTGAGCGAGGCGGAGGCCGAAAAGCTCGGCAAGGAGCTGACGCCGTTGGGAGCCGAACCCCAGGGCAGCAAGGACGGTACGATCCCCGAGTGGAAGGGTGCTGCGATATTCAACGATGAGCAGAAGCACTACACATTCGCAAAGCTGCAGCAGTTGCGTAGTGCTGATCCGGACCGCCTGAACATGACGCGGACCGCGCAGGGCGAGGCGGTCGACAAGCCGCTGTTCACGATCACGGCGCAGAACTACACGCAGTACGCCGAGCATCTGAGCGCCGGTCACCAGGAGATGTTCCGGCGCTATCCGGACTACAAGATGATCGTCTATCCGTCGGTGCGCGGGCATTTCGCGCCGGAGGAGATCAACGAAGCGGTGAAGTACAACGCGACGCACGCCGAGCTGGACGGCACCGACGACATCAGCGGCGCGCGCCTGGCGACGCCGTTCCCGATTCCGAAGAACGGCGCCGAGGTGATGTGGAACAACCGCCTGAAGTTCCGCGGTGTGTCGGCGGTGCGGCGCTACAACAACCAGGCGATCGTCGACGCCGACGGCAGCTTCCAGATCTCCAAGCTGATCGAGGACGTGCGCGTCGAGTACGGCAACCTCAAGGACAAGAGCCGCGAGAACAACGTCATCGTCTACTACCTGCAGCGCACGCTGTCGCCGGCGCGCGTCGCCGGGCAGATCACGCTGGTGCACGAGATCTTCGGCAAGGGCACCAGCGGCCGCAACGCGTGGATCTACAACCCGGGGCTGGCGCGCGTGAACCGCGCGCCGGAAGTCGGCTTCGACAATCCCTCGCTCGGGTCGGACGGCCTGCAGTTCAACGACCAGATCGACATGTTCAACGGCTCGCTGTCGCGCTACGACTGGAAGCTGATCGGCAAGCGGGAGATCTACATCCCCTACAACGCGTACACGATGAGCGACCCGCGCTACAAGTACAAGGACATCATCCGCAAGGGGCACATCAACCAGGATCTGGCGCGCTATGAACTGCATCGTGTCTGGGTCGTCGAGGCCAATCTGCGTCCGGGCCACGCGCACCAGTTCAAGCGCCGCACCTTCTACCTCGACGAGGACTCGTGGGCGCTGACGCTGGTCGACTGCTACGACAATCGCGACAAGCTGTGGAAGCTGCAGGAAGGTCACGTCATCACGCTGCCGTTCCTGCCCGGTTCGACCACCGTGCCGGAAGTGATTTACGACCTGCAGAGCGGCCGCTACTTCGTCACGGCGATGGTCAACGAGGACAGCGTCAACAACTTCGAGCTGAGCTTCGATCGCGAGTACTTCCTGCCGAAGAACCTGCGCAGCCTCGGCGAGCGCCGCTGAAGCGCAACGACGGAACGAAGATGGACGATCGCATGAAGCGGAGAAGTCTTGCGGCACTGCTCGTGGCCGCGGTCTGGTTCGCCGCCGGCGCGGCGCGCGCCGATGATCCAACGCAGGAACCGGCACCGGCGCAGCGGGCGCCGCGCCCGGCGCTGATGGCGCGGCTCGCGGCGTCCGCGCCGCTGCTGGATCTGGCGCGGGCCGGGCCGCGGCTGGTGGCGGTCGGCGCGCGCGGCAACATCGTGGTCTCGGACGACGGCCGCGACTGGCGGCAGGTGCACAGCCCGGTCGACGTGATGCTGACGCGCGTGTTCTTCCTCGACGCGCGCCGGGGCTGGGCGGTCGGCCACGACGGCGTGATCCTGCAGACCGGCGATGGCGGGCGGCACTGGTCGGTGCAGCGCTGGGTGCCGGATCGCGGGCCGCTGTACGACGTGCTGTTCCTCGATGCGCAGCGCGGCTTCGCGGTCGGCAGCTATGGAGCGCTGCTGCACAGCGACGACGGCGGCGCGCACTGGCAGGAGATCGACAGCCCGATCCGCGAGCCGGGCCTGCACTTCAACGCGATCGCGCGGCTCGCCGACGGCACGCTGTTCATCGCCGGCGAGCGCGGCATGCTGGCGCGTTCGGCCGACGAGGGGGCGAGCTGGACGATGCTGGATTCGCCGTACCGCGGCTCGATGTTCGGCGTGCTGCCGCGCGGCGCGCACGGCGCGATGATCTTCGGTCTGCGTGGTTCGATCTATGTCACCGACGACGCGCGCGCCGTGCGCAGCATCGCCGTCGACGGCTGGGACGAATTCGACCGCGAGACGGTGAGTGATCCGGCGGCGCTCGCCGCGCTCGGCTGGCGGCACGTCGACAGTCCGTCGCACGAGAGTCTGTTCCGCGGCATCGCCGACGGTGACCAGGCGCTGCTGACCGGCGTCAACGGCGTCGTGCTGCAGGTGCCGGACGATGGCGGCCCGGTCCGCGCGCTGGCCAGCGCCGAGAATGAAACGCTGTCGGGGCTGCAGCCGTTCGACGGACAGTGGATCGCCGTCGGCCTGCGTGGCGCGCGCGCGCTGCCGGTGGTCGCCGCCACGAGTCCGCGGCTGGCAACGGCGGGAGCGAAGCCATGAGCGGGCCGGGCATGTCGCAGAACTCGGTGGCGCGGCACATCCTGCGCCTCGTCGAGCCGATCATCTTCGGGCATCGGCGGGCGCTGCTGATCGTGCTCGGCGTGGCGACGCTGCTGCTGGCCTGGCAGGCGTCGATGCTCAAGCCGCAGGCCGGCTGGCTGAAGATGGTCCCGCAGCAGCATCCGTACATGCAGGTCTTCCTCAAGCACTACGCCAGCTTCGGCGGCGCCAACACCGTCGTCGTCGCGCTCAAGGCCCGGCACGGCACCATCTACGAACCGCAGTTCATGGATCGACTGCGCCAGGTCACCGACGCGGTGTTCTTCGTGCCCGGCGTCGACCGCTCGCGCGTCAAGTCGATCTTCACGCCGAACACGATCTACGTCGACGTGATCGAGGACGGGCTTGCCGGCGCCACCGTCGTGCCCGGCGACTACGCGCCGACGCCGGAGATGGTCCGGCGCATTCGCGCCAACGTCGGCAAGGCCAACGTCATCGGCCGCCTGGTATCGGAAGACGAAACCTCGGCGCTGGTGCTGGCCGAACTGCAGGATCTCGATCCGGTCAGCCGTGCGCCGCTCGACTACGTCGCCGTCGGCCGGCAGCTCGAAAAGATCCGCGAGCAGTTCGAGGACGACCGGGTCAGCGTCGAGATCATCGGCTTCGCCAAGGTCGTGCACGACATGACCGAGGCCTCGGTCGAGGTGGCGATGTTCTTCGTGGTCGCGCTGCTGTGCATGGCGCTGCTGCTGTGGATCTACATCGGCTCGCTGTCGCTGGCGATGATCGTGCTGCTGACCTCGCTGGTCGCCTGCGTCTGGGAGCTGGGCCTGCTACACCTCGTCGGCTACGGGCTCGATCCGTTCGCGATGCTGGTGCCGTTCCTGATCATGGCGGTTTCGGTCAGCCACGGCGTGCAGTACGTCAACGCCTGGGCCAACGAGATCTCGACGCGCGGCGCGACCGGCTACCAGGCCTCGCTGGCGACCTTCCGCGCGCTGGCGATCCCCGGCGTGGTGGCGTTGCTGACCAACGTCGCCGGCTTCTCGACGATCTATCTGATCGACATCGACGTGATCCGCGAGATGTCGATCAACGCCGCGTTCGGCATGGCCGGCGTGATTCTCGTCAACAAGGCCTTGCTGCCGGCGGTGCTCTCGTATCTGCGTCTGCCCAACGTCGAGAAATTCCGCCATGCGCAGGCGGTGCGCGAGCGCATCGGTGACGCGGTGTTCCGGCGCATGTCGGTGCTGACCGAGCGCGGTCCGGCGATCGCCGTGATCTGCGTCTGCATCGGCCTGGCCGTCTACGGCGCGCTGCGCTATCCGCAGGTGCAGATCGGCGATACCACCGAGGGCGTGCCGGAGCTGCGCCCGGATTCGCGCTTCAACCGCGACGCGCGGCAGATCGCGCGCGACTTCTGGCTCAGCACCGACATCTTCACGGTGGTGGCGGAGACCTTCCCGGACGCCTGCATCGACTATCGGGCGATGGCCGAGGCCGACCGCTTCGCCTGGTATCTGCGCAATACCGAAGGCGTGCGCGACGTTTTCACGCTGTTCGATATGTCGAAGCTCGCCTATGCCGGCCTCAACGAGGGGCGTCTCAACGCGCAGGTGATTCCGCGCGACAAGTACTCGCTGGCGCAGTCGACGGCGCTGGTGCCGACCACCACCGGCCTGCTGAACAAGGATTGCAGCGCCCTGGCGATCCAGGCCTACACGACCGACCACAAGGCCTCGACCCTGGCCGGCATCGTCGAGGCGGTGAAGCGCTACGAAGCGGGCGAGAACCAGGACCGCCGCGTGCAGTTCCGGCTGGCGTCCGGCAACAACGGCGTGATGGCGGCGACCAACGAGGAGGTTCACCGCAACGAGCTGCCGGTGGTGATCTACGTCTACGCGGTGGTGCTGCTGTTCCTGTGGCTGTCGTTCCGTACCGTGTCCGGCGTGCTCTGCGTCGGCCTGCCGCTGGCGCTGGTGACGCTGCTCGGCTACGCGGTGATGGTCGAGATGGGCATCGGACTGAAGGTGGCGACGCTGCCGGTGCTGGCCTTCGCCTGCGGCATCGGCGTCGACTACGGCATCTACAGCTACTCGACGGTCGCCGCCGGCATGCGGCGCGGCCTGAGCCTGCGCGACGCCTATTACGAGAAGATGCGTTCGACCGGCAAGGCGACGCTGTTCACCGGCGTCGGCCTGGCCAGCGGCGTGGCGATGTGGATCTTCTCCAAGCTGCAGTTCCAGCGCGACATGGGCATCCTGCTGGTGTTCGGCTTCACCGCCAACATGATCGGCGCCATCGTCGTGCTGCCGGCGCTCGCGCACTTCCTGGCGCGCGAGGAATACCGGCACCGCAACAAGGACCTCACGGTCGGCGCCGAGGAGGCTTTCCAGCCGCGCTAGCGCCGCCGCTCAGAGCAGGATCAGCGTGCCGAGCGCCAGCAGGCTGAAGAAGCCGCAGACGTCGGTGAAGGTGGTCAGGATCACGCTGCCGGCGAGCGCCGGGTCGACGCCGAAGCGCTTGAGCGTGAGCGGTACGAAGATGCCGGCGAGCGCGGCAACGGTCTGGTTGATGACGATGGCCAGACCGACGACCAGCGCGAGCATCGGATCGCGGAACCACAGCCAGGCGGTGGCGCCGACCACCGCGGCCCACAGCACGCCGTTGACCAGCGCCACGGCGAGCTCCTTGCGCAGCAGCGGCCGCCAGTTGTGGTAGCCGATCTGGCCGAGCGCGAGGCCGCGGATCATCAGCGTCAGGGTCTGGCTGCCGCCGATGCCGCCCATGCTGGCGACCACCGGCATCAGCACGGCGAGCGCGACCACGCGGCTGATCGTGCCCTGGAACAGATCGACGACGGAGGACGCGAGGAAGGCGGTCAGCAGATTGATGCCGAGCCAGATCGCGCGGCGCCGCGCGGCGCCGCGCACCGGCGCGAAGATATCCTCGTCCTCGTGCAGGCCGGCCATCGACAGCAGTTTGTGCTCGGCGTCGCGGCGGATGACGTCGACGACGTCGTCGACGGTGATGCGGCCGATCAGGCGGTTGCGTTCGTCGACCACCGGCGCCGACACCAGGTCGGCGTCCTGGAAGCGCTGCGCGACGCGCTCGTCGGGCAGCGAGGCCGGCATCGTCTCGCGTTCACGCTCCATCACGTTCGACACCAGCTCCTCCGCGCCGCGCGTGAGGATGCGCGCCAGCGGCAGCGCGCCGAGGTAGTGGCTGTAGCGGTCGACGACGTACAGCGCGTCGGTGTGATTCGGCAGCTCGCCGCGCAGGCGCAGGTAGCGCTGCACGACGTCGAGCGTGACGTCGGGGCGCACCGTCACCGTGTCGGTGTTCATCAGGCCGCCGGCGGTGTCGGGCTCGTAGGCGAGCACGGATTCCAGGCGCGCGCGGTCGTCGGCATCGAGCGCCTTGAGCACCTGCTGCGTGACCGTCTCCGGCAGGTGCTCGACGAAGTCGGCGAGGTCGTCGATGTCGAGTTCGCCGGCGGCGGCGACCAGCTCGTTGACGTCCATCTGCCGGATCAGCTCGGCGCGGACGTCGTCGCCCAGATGCAGCAGCACCTCGCCGTCGTCCTCCGGGCTGACCATGTTCCAGACGATTGCGCGCTGCCGCGGCGGCAGCGATTCGAGCAGGCCGGCGATCTCGGCCGGATTGAGCGCGTGCAGCGCGCGGCGCGCCGGCAGCAGGCGGCCGCTGCTCAGCCGCTCGCGCAGCAGGGCGACCGCGTCGTGATTCGCCTGTTCGCGTTCGGACACGCGCAAAGCTCCGGGGTGGGACGGTCGAAAGTGTAGGGGGATGCTCTGAGCGCGATCTGAACGAGGCGGCCCGCTACAGGTCGTCGAGCGCCGCGATGCGGTCGCGCATGTCCTGCAGCTCGGTGCAGCGCAACAGCTCGGCGACGGCGGCGCGCAGGCGGCCGACGTCGGCGTCGATGATGTTGCGCTTGATCTCCAGCACGCTGGCCGGATGCATCGAGAACTCGGTCAGGCCGAGGCCGAGCAGCAGGCGCGTGTAGCGCGGATCGCCGGCCATCTCGCCGCACATCGCCACCGGGATGGCGGCGCCGGCGCCGGCCTCGATGGTGCGGCTGATCAGTTGCAGCACCGCCGGATGCAGCGGGTCGTACAGATAGTTGACCTCGTCGTCGACGCGGTCGATCGCCAGGGTGTACTGGATCAGGTCGTTGGTGCCGATCGAGAAGAAGCGCGCGTGGCGGGCGAGCATCGGCGAGGCCAGCGCTGCGGCCGGCACCTCGATCATCACGCCGATCGCGACGTCGTCGCCGATCTCGCGGCCTTCGCCGAGCAGTTCGTCGCGGGCGGCCGCGATCACGGCGCTGGCCTGACGCAGCTCCTGCAGGTTGGAGATCATCGGCAGCATGATCTGCATGCGGCCGAGGCGCGAGGCGCGCAGCAGGGCGCGGACCTGGGTGCGGAACAGCTCCGGTTCCTTCAGGCACAGGCGGATCGCGCGCAGGCCGAGCGCCGGATTGTTCGGCGTCGGCCCCGGCGAGCGGCCGGAGTCGACCTGCTTGTCGGCGCCGAGGTCGAGCGTGCGGATCGTGATCGGTCCTGAAGTCGCCGAGACGATGCGCGCGTAGGCGTCGAGCTGTTCGTCCTCGCTCGGCAGATCCTTGCGGTTCATGTAGAGGAATTCGGTGCGGTACAGGCCGACGCCCTCGGCGCCGTTCTCCTCCGCCACCCTGGCGTCCTCCGGCAGCTCGATGTTGGCGAGCAGCTTCACGCGCACGCCGTCGCGCGAGACCGCGTCGCGACCGCGCAGGCGCACGAGGCCGGCGCGGTACTGCGCCTGGCGGCGCTGCTTGGCGCGATAGAAGTCGAGCGCGATGTCGTCCGGCGTCGCCAGCACGTGGCCGGCCTCGCCGTCGACGATGATCTCCTCGCCCTCGCGCAGCAGGCGGCGCGCGTCGCGCAGGCCGACGATCGCCGGAATGCCGAGGCTGCGGGCGAGGATCGCGGTATGCGACAGCGGACCGCCGTACTCGGTGACGAAGGCGGCGACGTGCTGCTGCGCGAGCAGGATGATGTCGGCCGGCGTGATGTCGTCGGCGACCGTGATGTAGGGCTCGGTGCCGCTCTTCTGCGGCAGCTGGCGCTCGGATTTGAGCAGCACGCGCTGGATGCGCGCGCAGACGTGCTCGACGTCGTCCTTGCGCGTGCGCAGGTACGGATCGTCCATCTGCTCGAAGACGGCGATCAGCGCGTCCTTGGTCTTGCGCAGTGCCGCTTCGGCGTTGATGTGCTGGTTGCGGATGTGCGCGATCGTGGTGTCGGTGATCGAGCGGTCATCGAGCATCAGGATGTGCGTGTCGATGAACGCGGCGATATCGCCCGGCGTGCCGGCCGGAATCTTTTCGCGCACCTCGCGCAGCTGCTCGCGGGCACGGCGCTGGGCGCCGACGAAGCGCACGATCTCGCCTTCGATGTCGCCGGGCGCGAGCGTGCGTTCGGGGATGTCGAGTTCGCCCGCATGCAGCTTCTGCACGCGGGCGATGACGATGCCGCGCGAGACGCCGACGCCGGAAAGCCAGAGGCTCATGCGGGGCGCCTAGTTTTCTTCGTCGAACTTGTTGGCGATCAGCGCCGCCAGTTCGTCGAGCGCCTGCTGCTCATCCGGCCCTTCGGCGATCAGGGTGATCTGCGAGCCCTTGGCGGCGGCCAGCATCATGACGCCCATGATCGACTTGCCGCTCACCTCGCGGGCGTCCTTGCGCACGCGGATCTCGGATTCGAACTTGGAGGCCAGCGTCACCAGGCGCGCCGCGGCGCGCGCGTGCAGGCCGAGCAGGTTGACGATCGTGACGGTACGTTCCACGGATGGTGTTCCTATGAGCCCGGCGCGGCCGGGTGGCTGACGACGATGCCGCGCGTGCCGCCTTCGACGGCGTTGCGGACCATCTCCGGCAGCGCGAGCTTGGGATAGTTGAAGATGCGCACCAGCATCGGCAGGTTGACGCCGGCGATGACGGCGGTGCGCTCGTCGCCGGCGAGCTTGTTGGCGATGTTGCTGGGCGTCGAGCCGAAGGCGTCGGTCAGCATCAGCACGCCGGCGCCGGAGTCGAGCCGCTCGATCATCTTGCGGCCCTGGTTGATCAGCACCTCGTGCGCCTGCACGCGCCGCACTTCGAGCACGTCGGCGGCCAGCGGCAGCTCGCCCATCATGTCGCGCAGCGTGTCGAGCAGGTGGTGCCCGAGCTTGCCGTGCATGACCAGCAGCACGCCGACGCTCATGCGCGGTTGCCGCGACAGCGGCGGCGTGGCGGGACGGAAGAAGGCGTCATGCGGATCACGGAGTCTTGGCGCCGGCGTCGCCGAGGCGGGTCCACAGCTCGCGGTGGCGGATCGCGAGATTATCGAATCGGCCGCGGAACGTCTCGCCGAGCTTCTCGACGAAGTAGACGCTGCGGTGCTGGCCGCCGGTGCAGCCGATCGCGACCGTCAGGTAGGCACGGTCCTGCTTCTGGTATTCGGGCAGCCAGCGTTCGAGGAAGCCGCGGATGTCGGCGTACAGGCGCGCGGTGATGTCGTGCCGCTCCAGCCATTCGACGACCGGCGCGTCGCGGCCGGTGAGCTTGCGCAGCTCGGGCTGCCAGTGCGGGTTCGGCAGCGTGCGGATGTCGAACACGAAATCGGCGTCCTCGGGAATGCCGTTCTTGAAGCCGAACGACATGAACATCAGCGACAGCTTGCCGCCGCCGCCGGGCACCAGGCCCTGGATTTCCTCGCGCAGCGCATGCAGGTTTTTCAGCGAGGTGTCGATCGTGGCGTCGGCGGCGTTGGCGATCGGCGCCAGCAGCTGGCGCTCCCGGCGGATCGCCTCGGTCAGCGAGCAGTCGCCCTGCGCGAGCGGGTGACGGCGCCGGGTCTCGGAGTAGCGCTGCAGCAGCACCGAATCGTCGGCGCGCAGGAAGATCACGCTGACTTCGATACCCTGCGCGCGCAGCGACTCGAGGTACTTGGGGAAGCGGGCGATCTCGCGCGGGCTCTCGCGGGCGTCGATGCCGATCGCGAGGCGCTCGTAGCGTCCGTCGCTGCGGCGCAGCGCGCGGCGGATGAACGGGCCGACCAGCTGCAGCGGCAGATTGTCGATGCAGTAGTAGCCGATATCCTCGTACTGCTTGAGGGCGACGGTCTTGCCGGCGCCGGACAGACCACTGACGAAGACCAGTTTCATGGGCGATGGACGGTCACGCGGTGGCGGTTCAGGTCGGCGTGTCGTGCTTGCGTTCTTCGCGCAGTTCCTGCTTGCGGATCTCGCGCGACTGCCGCTCGATCAGGTCGGCATCGGCGCGATAGCCGGCGAGGCGCAGATGCAGGTCGCGACAGGCCGCTTCGACGAGCACCGCCAGATTATGCCCGAGGCGGATCGGAATCGTGATCTCCGGCAGCTCGACGCCGAGGATGGTCGCCATGCTGCGCCGGCCGCCAAGTCGTTCGAGGCCACTGTCCCAGACCACGCGCGGCGCCTCGAGGCGCAGCACCAGATCGAGCTTGCAGTGGCCGGCGACACTGTGCGGTCCGTACAGGCGGCTGATGTTGAGGATGCCGAGGCTGCGCGCCTCGAGGAAGCCGCGCAGCAGGCGCGGCGCGCGGCCGACGACAAAGCCGCGGCGCAACGAGAAGTCGACGGCATCGTCGGCGACCAGCTGGTGGCCGCGCGCCAGCAGTTCCAGCGCCAGCTCGCTCTTGCCGACGCCACTGGCGCCGGCCAGCAGCACGCCGG
The DNA here is from genome assembly GCF_000382285.1 of Solimonas variicoloris DSM 15731. Lineage (GTDB taxonomy): Bacteria > Pseudomonadota > Gammaproteobacteria > Nevskiales > Nevskiaceae > Solimonas > Solimonas variicoloris. The sequence continues at coordinate 112,400 of NZ_KB907931.1, forward strand.
TGTCGTAGACGCGCATGAACACGCCATGCAGGGTTACGGCGGGAATGCTGCCGGGCATGGGTGCGCCCTCGCGCCGGGAGCGGGCCGCGCGCGGCCGGCGCTCAGGCCGGCTTGTAGTCGCCGATCAGCTGAAACAGTGCGCGGTCGTCGGTCGCCTCGCGCGCCTTCTTGCAGAACGATTCGTCGGAGAACATCTCGGCGATCGCGGCGAGATGCTTGAGATGGGCCTCGGTCGCGCCCTGCGGCACGAGCAGGCCGAAGATCAGATCGACCGGATGGCCGTCGTGGGCTTCGTAGTCGAGCGGGTGCTTGAGGCGCATGAAGGCGCCGACGCTGTCGCTGACGCCGGCGATGCGGCCGTGCGGAATGGCGACGCCATGGCCGAGGCCGGTGCTGCCCAGCTTTTCGCGGGCCGACAGGCTCGCCAGGATATCGGCCGCCGAGACACCTTCGGTACCGCGCGCCAGCAGCTGGGAGAGTTCCTCGAGCGCCTTCTTCTTGCTGGTGAAGGTGTGTCCGAGGCTGACCCGCTCAGCGGACAGGATGTCGGCGATCTTCATTTTTGGGGGAGTCCTCATCCAATAAAAAAGCCCGGCCCAGGGTGGGCCGGGCCTCGGAAACCCGGATTCTACTCAAGCGCCATGCGCTTGTGGGCTTCCTTCTGGCGGTGATCCCGCACCTTTTCCTTGTGGCGGCGGGTCTGCTGGTCGAGCTTGTCGGCCATCAAGTCGATCGCCGCGTACATGTCTTCCTCGATCGCGGCGGCGTGCAGGTTGGCGCCGCAGGCATGCACGGTGGCTTCGGCGCGCTGGCTGAGTTTGTCGATGGAGAGAATGACTTCCGCTGAAATCAGGTGGTCGAAGTGTCGTTCGAGTCGCTTGAGCTTCGTCATCACGTATTCGCGCATCGGATGGGTGACGTCGACATGGTGACCGGAGATGTTCAGGTTCATCGATTCGCTCCTCTAGGCCTTGCGGCCATGCTGCCTCGGGGTGCCGGCGCTAGACCGGCGGTTTGCGCTCGTGCGAGGGGGGGATCCCCAGGCCTTCGCGGTACTTCGCTACCGTTCTCCTTGCAACCTGTATGCCTTCCTTCAAGAGCAGATCCGACAGCGTGGCGTCGGAAAGCGGACGCGACGTGTCCTCGGCGGAGATCATGCGCTTGATCATGGCCTGGATGGCCGTGGCCGAAGCGACGCCGCCGCCGGTCGTCTGCACGTGGCTGGAAAAGAAAAACTTGAGTTCGTACAGCCCACGCGGCGTGAGCATGTATTTGTTCGCTGTGGCTCTCGAAACGGTCGATTCATGTATGCCCAGCTGTTCGGCGATGTCGCGCAGCACCATCGGTCGCATCGCCTCGGGTCCATAATCCAAGAAAGCGCGCTGCTCTTCAACTATCGACTGTGCGACCCGCAACAGAGTTTCATTGCGCGCCTCCAGACTGTTCAGAAAGTACCGCGCCTCCTGCAGGTGCTGCTTCAGGACCACCTGATCGCGCGAGCTGTCGGCGCGGCGGATCATGCTCTGGTACTGGTTGTTGAGGCGCAGGCGCGGCGTGTGCTCCGGGTTCAGGCTGACGATCCAGCGGCCGTTCTTCTTGCTGACGAAGACGTCAGGCGTGACGTAATCGGGCTCGTGTGCCTGGAACGGCCGGCCCGGATGCGGCTGCAGGGTCTTGATCAGTGCCAGCGCCGGTTCGATCTCGGCCAGCGGCAGGCCGGTGGCTCGCGCCAGCGCCGCCGGGTCGCGGCGGGCGAGCAGGTTCAGCTGCTCGCCGATCAGCTTGAGCGCGGTGTTGATGCCGGGCGTGCGCGCCGGCATCAGCTCCAGCTGCAGGCGCAGGCACTCGCCGAGGTCGCGGGCGGCGACGCCGGTCGGCTCGAAGTCCTGGATCTTCTGCAGCACCGTCTCCAGTTCCTCCGGCGTGGCGCCGAAGTCGGCCTGCAGGCGCGCCGCCAGTTCCGGCCAGTCGTCGAGGTAGCCGTCCTCGTTGATCGAGTCGATCAAATGCTCGGCGAGCTCGGCCTCGCGGGTCGTGAACGGCGCCGTGCGCGCCTGCTCGATCAGGTGCTCGTGCAGGCTCTTGCTGCTGTGCAGATTGGCTTCGAGGAAGTCGCGCAGCTCGTCGTCGTCGCCGCTGCTCTTGCCGCTGCCGGCCGAGCTCTCGTCGTAGACGTCGCCCCAGTCGGCGTCGACCGGCATCTCGGCGGGAATCTCGGCGTTCTCGCTGCCGAGTTCGAGACTCTTCGGATCGCCGGCCGGTTCGGCCGCGGCCTCGCTCTCGCCGGCGGTTTCGCTGCTCGTGGCGGTGACTTCGGCTTCGAGCGGCTCGGCACCGTCCTCGCGTTCGAGCAGGATGTTGGATTCGAGCGCCTGTTCGATCTCCTGCTGCAGATCGAGGCTGGACAGCTGCAGCAGGCGGATCGCCTGCTGCAGCGCCGGGGTCATCGTCAGCGACTGCCCGAAGCGCAGGCCCAGCGTGGACTTCATGCCTGGCGTCCGTGTGAAGCGGGGGACGGATCCTTCACTTCGCCGCCATGCGCAGCGCGCCGTCGAGGCGGATGCACTCGCCGTTGAGCATCGGGTTCTCGACGATGCTCTGCACGAGGCGGGCGTATTCGTCGGGGCGGCCGAGGCGCGGCGGGAACGGCACGGTCTTGCCGAGCGATTCCTGCACTTCGGGCGGCAGGCCCGCCATCATCGGCGTCTCGAAGATGCCCGGCGCGATCGTCATGCAGCGGATGCCGTAGCGCGCCAGTTCGCGGGCGAGCGGCAGCGTCATGCCGACGACGCCGGCCTTGGACGCCGCGTAGGCCGGCTGGCCGATCTGGCCGTCGAAGGCGGCGACCGACGCGGTGTTGATCAGCACGCCGCGCTCGCCGTCGGCGTTCGGCGCCTGGCGGGCCATCTGCGCGGCGGCGACGCGCAGCATGTTGAAGCTGCCGACGAGGTTGATGTTGACGACGCGGGCGAAGCCGGCCAGCGGCGCGGCGCTGCCGTCGCGGCCGATCACCTTCTCGCCGGTGGCGATGCCGGCGCAGTTGACTAGGCCGTGCAGCGCGCCGAAGGCCTCGACGGCGGCGGTGACCGCGGCGGCGGCATCGGCTTCGGCGCTGACGTCGCAGCGCGCGAAGCGCGCGCGCGGGCCGAGTTCGGCGGCGAGCGCCTCGCCGGTCGCGGCATTGAGGTCGGCGATGACGACGCGCCCGCCGGCTTCATGAAGCCGGCGCACGGTGGCCGCGCCGAGGCCGGACGCGCCGCCGGCGACGAGGAAACAGCAATCGGAAATCTGCATGGGGGAGCGTACCGAAGGTGCGGCGGCGGGGCGGCCGCCGCACTGTTTAAGGGCTTACTTGACGGTGATCGTGATCTTCTCGGACTGCACCGAGGGATTGAACGGCTGGTGCTTCCAGTCGGCGAACACCAGCTGCAGCGTGTGCTTGCCCGGCTTGAGCTCGAGGCTGGTCTCGGTCTGGCCGCCGCCGAAGTGCTTGACCTGGTCGCTGGCCGGCAGCGGCTTGGTGAAGTCGACCTCCGGGCTGTCGATCAGCAGGTGGTGGTGGCCGGTGTTTTCCTTGTTCACGCCGGCCGGTGCGACGCCGGCGCCGGACAGGCCGAACAGCACCTTCACCGGGCTGCTGACGGTATCGCCATCCTTGAGATTGACGAAGTAGACCTTGGCGTTGGCCGGCGCCGGCGTGGCCAGGCCGAGCTCCTCGGCGGCCTTGTCGGAGGCCTGCTGCTTGGCGGCGTTCTTGAGGTCCTTCCAGCTGTCGGCATGGGCGGGAAGCGCGGCGAGGGAGGCCAGAACGGCGAGGGCAAGCATCTTCTTCATGAAATGTGTCCTGTTCGAATAAAGCATGTCCGGAGCGGCACGCGATTTGCGTATCGCCTGAGGCCAAGATTAGGTGAAACGCCGGCGCGCCGCTATACTGCGCGCCGCTTGTGAGGCGTCCACCGGTTGACGCGCTCGGACGAAGGCCTTGATCGGCCGACGATTTTCCGCTCCAGGCGCCGCTGGCGGTGCGACCGCCGGCGCTTTCTTCCCGAACAGCAATACGACCTGAACCGGTCCGTGGAGCGATCCGCGCAGCAGGCGTTCAGGAGTTTTTTCATGTCATCCGAACCTTCTTCCTTTGCGGAGCTGGGCCTCGCGCCCGAACTGGTGCGCGCCGTCGCCGACGAGGGCTATGCCCAGCCGACGCCGATCCAGGCCCGCGCCATCCCGCAGGTCATTGCCGGGCACGATCTGCTCGCCGCGGCCCAGACCGGCACCGGCAAGACCGCCGCCTTCACGCTGCCGCTGCTGAACCGCCTGCAGAAGGCCGGCAAGCGCGCCAGCCGCAAGCAGGTGCTGGCGCTGGTGCTGGTGCCGACGCGCGAACTCGCCGCCCAGGTGCAGGACAGCGTGCGCACCTACGGCCGCCACCTGCCGGGCATCCGCACCGTGCTGATCTTCGGCGGCGTCGGCATCAACCCGCAGATCGAGCAGCTCGCCGGCGGCGCCGAGATCGTCGTCGCCACGCCGGGCCGCCTGCTCGACCACGTCAGCCAGAAGACCATCGACCTGTCGCAGGTCCAGACGCTGATCCTCGACGAAGCCGACCGCATGCTCGACATGGGCTTCATCCACGACATCCGCCGCGTCATCGCCCTGCTGCCGAAACAGCGCCAGAACCTGTTGTTCTCGGCGACCTTCTCGCCGGACATCCGCAAGCTGGCCGAGGGCCTGCTCAACGCGCCGGTGACGATCGACATCGCGCCGCGCAACTCGGCGGTCGAGACCGTCGAGCAGCGCATCATCTTCGTCGACAAGGCGCGCAAGACCGAGCTCCTGATCCATCTGGCCAAGGGCTACGACTGGCAGCAGACGCTGGTCTTCACGCGCACCAAGCACGGCGCCAACCGCCTCGTCGAGAAGCTGATCAAGGCCGGCATCAACGCCGCCGCGCTGCATGGCAACAAGAGCCAGAACGCGCGCACCAAGGCGCTCGCCGAGTTCAAGTCCGGCGTGGTGCGCATCCTGGTCGCCACCGACATCGCCGCGCGCGGTCTGGACATCGACCAGCTGCCGCACGTCGTCAACTATGAACTGCCGAACGTGCCCGAGGACTACGTGCACCGCATCGGCCGCACCGGCCGCGCCGGCAACGTCGGCGAGGCGTTCTCGCTGGTCAGTCCGGACGAGCGCGACGATCTGCGCGGCATCGAGAAGCTGCTGCGCAAGCAGCTGCCGGGCTTCGAGGTCGACGGCTTCGAGCGCGGCACGGTATCGTCGGAACCGGTCGAGCCGGAAGCGCCGCGTCCGCCGCGGCCGCAGCGCGGCGGCGGCCGCCACGCGGGCGGCGGGCAGGGCAAGGGCCAGGGCGGCCAGCCGCGCCAGGGTTCGTCGGCGCAGCCGCAGGGGCGTCAGGGTCACGGTGCCGGTCAGGGGCACGGGCAGGGGCACGGCCAGCAGCCGGGCAGCGGCCGGCGCCGCGGTCGTGGCGGCCGCGGCCGGGGCCAGGGCGGTGGCGGACGCAACGGAGGCAACGCGTAATCCATGAGCAAGGACGACGGCAAGAAGGCGGGCAAGCCCAGGCGCGAGCAGCCGCAGAAGAGCTACGGCCCGCCGTCGCGCTTCGGCGGCGGTGCGTACGGCAGCGGCGGACGCGCACAGAAATCGGCCGAGCATCGCGCCGGCAAGTCGCGCAAGGTCCACTGAAGGCTTCGCCTGAGGCGGGTGCCCGATCGGGCTGCCGCAAAAAAGAAGGCCGCGCTCTGCGCGGCCTTTTGCGTGGTGCGGCCGGAGCGGATCCGGGCCCGGAATCCCGAACCGGAATCCCGAACCGGACCCGGGCCTGGACTTCAGGGCTTGAGGGTCCTGGCCCCGTCCGGGGTGCCGACGATCAGCACGTCGGCCGGGCGGCGGGCGAACAGGCCGACGCAGACCACGCCGGTGATCAGGTTGATCTCGGTTTCGAGCTTGACCGGATCGACGATGCTCAGACCGTGCAGGTCGATGATGACGTTGCCGTTGTCGGTGACGACGCCTTCGCGCAGCACCGGCCTGCCGAAGCGGACCAGCTCGCGGCCGACGTAGGACTGCGCCATCGGGATCACTTCGATCGGCAGCGGGAACTTGCCGAGCACGTCGACCTGCTTGGACTGATCGACGATGCAGACGAACTTGCGGCTCGCCGCGGCGACGATCTTCTCGCGCGTCAGCGCCGCGCCGCCGCCCTTGATCAGCTGCAGGTGCCGGTTGGCCTCGTCGGCGCCGTCGACGTAGATCGACAGCGTGCCGGTCTTGTTGAGGTCGAGCACCGGAATGCCGATCTTCTTCAGGCGCTCGGTGCTGGCGTTCGACGACGACACCGCGCCCTTGACGTCCTGCGCGAGTTTCTTCTCGGCGAGCAGGTCGATGAAGAGGTTGACGGTCGAACCGGTGCCGACGCCGAGCACTTCGCCGGGTTCGACGTAGGCGAGGGCGGCTTCGGCGGCCTGGCGCTTGGCGAGATCTTGCGGATTCATGATGTACCGGTTCGTGACGTGAAAGAGGGCGCCGCCATCGTCAGCGCGGCGCGGCGCGGCCGACCGGCGGCTGCGGCCGGCCGCCATCAATGCGGACGCGGCGCTTCGGCTTGCGCGCGCGGCCGCGATCCGAAGATCGCGGTGCCGATGCGGACCAGCGTCGAGCCTTCGGCGATCGCCGCCTCGAGATCGTCCGACATGCCGGCCGAAAGTGTATCGAGTTCGAGCCCCTCGCGTTGCAGCGATGCGTAGAGCGCGTGCAGCGCGCGGAACGGCGCGTGCGGATCGCTGCCGTCGGCGGCTGGCGCCGGAATCGCCATCAGGCCGCGCAGGCGCAGCCGCGGCAGCGCCGCCACGGCGCGGCACAGCGCTGGCGCATCGGCCGGCGCGCAGCCGGATTTGCTCGCCTCGCCGGAGATGTTGACCTGCACGCAGACCTGCAGCGGCGGCAGCGACGGCGGGCGCTGCTCGGACAGGCGCAGCGCGATCTTCTCGCGGTCGATGCCGTGCACCCAGTCGAAGGACTCGGCGATCGCCCGCGTCTTGTTCGACTGAATCGGGCCGATGTAGTGCCAGACCAGCGCCAGGTCGGACAATTGCGCCCGCTTGTCGAGCGCCTCCTGCACATAGTTCTCGCCGAAGGCAGACTGGCCGGCGGCGTGCGCGGCGCGCACCGCGTTGGCGCCGAACGTCTTGCTGACGGCCAGCAGCTGCACGGTATCCGCGGCGCGGCCGGCGGCGCGGCAGGCTGCGGCGATGCGGGCGCGTACGGCGGCGAGGTTGGATTCGATGTCGGCCATGTTGATTGCGGTCGGGATTGCCGATAACGTCGTCGGCCTTGTATCGCCATCGAGCGTTGCCGGGCAGGGTCGCCTGGACGGGGCGACATTAGACAACAGCTGACAGCGGTTTTGCCTCGGGGGCGTGCTTAAATGGATATCGCGCAGTTGCTGACGTTCAGCGTCAAACAGGGCGCGTCCGATCTCCATCTCTCGGCCGGCGTCGAGCCGATGATCCGCGTCGACGGCGACGTCAAGCGCATCAACCTGCCGGCGCTGGCGCACAAGGACGTTCATGACATGGTCTACGACATCATGAACGACAAGCAGCGCAAGGCCTGGGACGAGTTCCTGGAGACCGACTTCTCGTTCGAGATTCCGGGCCTGGCGCGCTTTCGCGTCAACGCCTTCAACACCTCGCGCGGCGCCGGCGCGGTGTTCCGCACCATTCCGTCGAAGATCCAGACGCTCGAGGATCTGCGCTGCCCGGCGATCTTCAAGGACATCGCCGAGTATCCGCGCGGCATCGTTCTGGTCACCGGGCCGACCGGCTCCGGCAAATCGACGACGCTGGCGGCGATGGTCAACCACGTCAACGAGAACGAGTACGGGCACATCCTCACCGTCGAGGACCCGATCGAGTTCGTGCACCAGTCGAAGAAGTGCCTGATCAACCAGCGCGAAGTGCATCGCGACACGCTGGGCTTCAACGAGGCCTTGCGCTCGGCGCTGCGCGAGGACCCGGACGTGATCCTGGTCGGCGAAATGCGCGATCTGGAGACGATCCGACTGGCGCTGACCGCCGCCGAGACCGGCCATCTCGTGTTCGGCACGCTGCACACCTCGTCGGCCGCCAAGACCATCGACCGCGTCGTCGATGTGTTTCCCGCCGCCGAAAAGGACATGGTGCGTGCGATGCTGTCCGAGTCGCTGCGCGCGGTGATTTCGCAGACACTGCTGAAGAAGAAGGGTGGCGGCCGCGTCGCCGCGCACGAGATCATGATCGGTACACCGGCGATCCGGAACCTGATCCGCGAGAACAAGATCGCGCAGATGTACTCGGCGATCCAGACCGGCGGCAAGGAAGGCATGCAGACGCTCGACCAGTGCCTCAAGGAACTGGTCAAGAAGGGCATGACGACGATCGAGGAAGCGCGCCTGAAGTCGGCCGACCCGCGCAGCTTCTCGCTGAACTAAGACGCGGGACGGGGGAGACACGATGGACCGCGAACAGGCAATCAAGCTCGTTCAGCAGCTGCTGACGATGATGAAGCAGAAGGGGGCTTCGGACCTCTTCATCTCGGCTGGCTTTCCGCCGGCGATCAAGCTCGACGGCCACATGACGCCGGTCACCGACAAGCCGCTGCCGCCCGAAGCCTCGGCGATGATCATGCGCGCCTTGATGAACGACCGGCAAATCAAGGAGTTCGAGGCCAGCAACGAGTGCAATTTCGCGATCTCGCCGCCGGGCATCGGCCGTTTCCGCGTCAACGCCTTCGTGCAGCAGGGCCGCGTCGGCGGCGTGCTGCGCACGATCAACACCGAGATTCCGACTTTCGAGCAGCTCGGCTTGCCGCTGCAGATGCAGAAGATCGTCATGGAGAAGCGCGGCCTGGTGCTGATGGTCGGCGCGACCGGCTCGGGCAAGTCGACCTCGCTGGCGGCGATGGTCGGCTATCGCAACCAGAACTCGCGTGGTCATATCGTCACGATCGAGGATCCGATCGAATACGTGCATCCGCACATCGGCTGCATGATCACGCAGCGTGAGGTCGGCACCGATACCTTCTCGTGGGAGGCGGCGCTGAAGAACACCCTGCGCCAGGCGCCGGACGTCATCCTGATCGGCGAAATCCGCACCCGCGAGGGCATGGAATACGCGGTGAACTTCGCCGAAACCGGCCATCTCGTGCTCGCCACGCTGCACGCCAACTCGGCGAACCAGGCGCTCGACCGTGTCATCAACTTCTTCCCCGAGGAGAAGCGCGAGCAGCTGCTGATGGACCTGTCGCTGAACCTCAGGGCCATCATCTCGCAGCGGCTCGTGCGCAAGGACGGCGGCGGCCGCGCCGCGGCGATCGAAATCATGATCAACTCGCCGCTGATCTCCGACATGATCTTCAAGGGCGAGGTCGCCGGCATCAAGGAAGTGATGGCGCGCTCCAACGAGCAGGGCATGATCACCTTCGATCAGTACCTGTTCAATCTGTTCGAGGCCGGCGTCATCAGCTACGAAGAAGCGGTCCGCAACGCCGACTCGCAGAACGAGTTGCGCCTGCGCGTCAAGCTCGAATCGACCCGCGCGCGCGCCAATCTGCTCGAGGACGAAGGCGTCAAGCGCATGCGCATGCTCGAAGACGACGGCGCCACGGTGATGCGCCGCTAGGAAGCGGCGCCCGACGCCGCCGCAACCAGGTCATCCACGGGGAAGGGGATGCTGAAAATCCTGCCGTACTTGAAGCTGTGCGTCGAAAAGAACGGTTCCGACCTGTTCTTCACTGCCAATGCGCCGGCGCAGATCAAGGTCGAAGGCGAGCTGTATCCGATCGGCAAGACGGCGCTGACCCGCGAATTCATCCGCGAACTGATCGACAGCATCCTGACGCCCGAGCAGCAGCACTACCTGGACCAGAACCTGGAGATCGATATCGCGACCGAGGCCGGCGGCCTCGGCCGCTTCCGCGTCAACATCTTCCACCAGCGCGGCTCGCTCGGCATGGTGATGCGCTACGTGCGCTCGCAGGTGCCCAGACTCGACGAAATTCCCGGCATGCCGCCGGTGCTCAAGGAGCTGATCGCGCAGAAGCGCGGCCTGATCCTGATGGTCGGCGCCACCGGATCGGGCAAATCGACGACGCTGGCGGCGATGATCAATCACCGCAACCAGACGCAGAGCGGACACATCCTGACGATCGAGGACCCGATCGAGTTCATCCACCCGAACCAGCGCAGCATCATCAACCAGCGCGAGGTCGGGCAGGACACGGTCAGCTACGAGCGCGCGCTGAAGAGCTCGCTGCGCGAGGCGCCGGACGTCATCCTCGTCGGCGAGGTGCGCACCCGCGAGACCATGGACGCCTGCATCCAGCTCGCCAATACCGGTCACCTGGCGATTTCCACGCTGCACGCCAACAACGCCTATCAGGCGCTGCAGCGCATCGTCAATCTCTATCCCGACGATCTGCGCGAACAGCTGTACATGGACTTGTCGCTGACGCTGCGCGCGATCGTCTCACAGCGCCTGGTCCGGCAGAACGATGGCCGGCGCTGCGCGGCGATGGAGGTGATGGTCAACACGCCGTTCATCCAGGAACTGATCCTGCACAAGCGCATCGACGAGATCCGCGGCGCGATGGACCAGTCCTCGGACAAGGGCATGCAGACCTTCGACCAGTCGCTGCTGAACCTGTACCGGCAGGGCACCATCTCGCTCGACGAGGCGCTGACCAACGCCGATTCGCGGACCAACCTAGAAGCGAAGATCAATTTCGGGTGAGCGCCCGGCCATGCCCGGCTGGGCCGGGGCGCGATTGCGGGGCGCCTGCCGCACCGGCGGCGGCGGCGCTCATCCGCCTCGCCCTTGCGCCCACTTCCCCCGCTCGCTAGAATCGCCCGCTTTTCGAGGTTCAGGAAAGCTCCAGCGACTCGCTGGACGCCGGCCTGAACCGAACTATAACTACCGATAGGATTGGACCGATGAAGACCATCTTCGCGAAGTCCGAGACCGTCAAGCGCGACTGGTACGTGATTGACGCGACGGACAAAACGCTCGGCCGTTTGGCCACCGAAGTGGCTCGCCGCCTGCGCGGCAAGCACAAGCCGGAATACACCCCGCACGTTGACACCGGCGACTACATCGTCATCGTCAACGCCGAGAAGGTGAAGGCGACCGGCAACAAGCTCAAGGACAAGGTCTACTACAGCCACTCGGAGTATCCGGGCGGCATCAAGTCGACCACCCTCGAGAAGATGCTGCAGAGCCACCCCGAGCGTGCGATCGAAAAGGCCGTGAAAGGCATGCTGCCGGGCGGCCCGCTGGGCTACGCGCAGTTCCGCAAGCTGAAGGTCTATGCCGGCGCGGAACATCCGCACACCGCGCAGCAGCCCAAGGTCCTCAACATCTGATCGGGTCCAGCACCATGGCCAAGAACATCGATTACAAGTACGGCACGGGTCGCCGCAAGACGGCAGCGGCGCGCGTGTTCCTCAAGCCGGGTTCCGGCGACATCAGCATCAACGGCAAGACCGTCGAAGCCTACTTCGGCCGCGAGACCTCGCGCATGCTGGTCCGCCAGCCGCTCGAAGTGACCGAGTCGGTCGGCCGCTTCGACCTCAAGGTGACGGTCGCCGGTGGCGGCCCGAACGGCCAGGCCGGCGCGATCCGTCACGGCATCACGCGCGCGCTGATCCAGTACGACGAAGAGTTCCGCAAGCCGCTGCGCGCTGCGGGTCTCGTCACGCGCGACGCCCGTGAGGTCGAGCGCAAGAAGGTCGGTCTGCACAAGGCCCGCCGCGGCACGCAGTACTCCAAGCGTTAATCCGGTTCGCCGGAGACCGCTTGGAATTCGGGGCGGCGTGTGTATACTCGCCGCCCTGCGATTTCCGCTTTCGGATGGGGGATCGTCTAATGGCAGGACAACAGATTCTGACTCTGTTTATCTAGGTTCGAGTCCTAGTCCCCCAGCCATCCGAGGTAGAGAAAAGCCCGCGCAAGCGGGCTTTTTTTGTGGGCGCTGCCCGTCGATGCGATGGCCTGCGCGGTCGTGCGGCCGCTGCGGCGATTCCGGTCCGCTGGCGGCTTGCCGGACGGGCAGGTCGGGCGCGGACGGATCGGGACCGCGGTTGCCGCGCCGATCCGGCCACGCCGCAGCCGTCGGCGAGGGTGCTGTCTTTGCATCAGGACGCCTCGACCTCCCGACTTCGGCGCGCCGCCGAGCGGCCGGGCGCGCGGCCGTGGCTGCACGGCTTGTTCGTCGACGTGCGATGCGCCCGAAGCGTGGCGGACGGGCGGCGGTTCAGGTCGCCGGGCGCCGTCGCGGCCATCCAGGCAGCAGCTCGCGGCGCAGGACGATCAGAATCGCCGCGCTGATCCAAACACCGCAGGCCAGCGCGAACAGTTCGCCGCCGTCGCTGCTGCCGTCGCCGTTGACGACCTCTACGCCGAGCGGTGTGCACAGGTGGAAGAAGATTGCGCCGCTGATGATCGCCAGCGCCAGCACCGCGCCGAGCGCCTGCAGGCGACGCCAGGCCGGCACGAAGCTGCCGGCGAGCAGCAGCAGCGAGGCGCCGAGTTCGGCGCTGCCGATCACATGCGCGCTGAACAGTCCGCCCGGCGCGAACAGGCCGGGGAAGCCGAGGCTCGCCGCCCACGGGTCGAGCTTGGCCTGGAAGATGTAGACCGTCTCCGGCGCGTCCGTGAACTTGAAGAACAGCGACTGCACGAAGACGAAGGCGATGTAGAGGGCCGGCAACAGATGGCCGTGACGCTTGAGCAGGTCCATGGCGCGCTCCGCTTCAGTGGCGCTGGCTGAGCGCCGGCCAGTTGCGGTCGGCAGCCTCGATGTAGCGGGCGCGGTCGGCGTCCCACTGCGCGCGGATTTTCGGCGAGTAGTTCAGGTAGAGCTTGCCGTCGACCACCGTGAACGCCTCGGGGTCGATGTCGACCAGCTCGTTCTTGGCGCCGACCGCGTACGCGCAGTAGCCGCCGTACTGCGGCGCGTAGCGTTCGGGATCGGCCTTGAACGCGGCCAGGTGCGCGGCGCTCGCGAAGCGCCAGTGGGCGTCGTGCCAGCGCGTCTGGAACTCGGCCTTGCCTTCGACCGCGCGCTGTTCGGTCTGGTAGGCGACAACGTCGTAGCCGTCGACCGCGAGATGGCTGAACCGCGACTGATTGATCAGCGGCGCCGCGTGCGCGGCGAGCGCGGCGCCGGCCAGCAGCAGCGCGGCGGCGCGGGCGACGAAGGATCTGGACATGGCGCGCTCCGGTTGAGGATGGCGCCATCGTAGGCCGCCGCCGGCGCGCTGCCTGCGTGCGCGCCGCCGCCGTTCATGCGCGATCGTTCAGGGGGGCGGTGCGCCTCAGAACCAGGCTTGGCCACGCCGCAGGTCGGCGCGGAAACGGCGCAGCAGTTCGAACGGCCCGGTCACCGGCGCGCCGCGCGTGGCGTTGGCGGCGCCGATCGCGAAGGCCAGCCGCCATTGCCGGAACATCGAGGCGTAGCCGCGATGCAGCGGCGTGTCCGGATGGTAGATATGCGCGGCCTCGGCGGTGACGCCGTTGACTTCGAGGATGCGCAGCGCCGTGCCGGCGCGCAGGGCCGCTGCCGACGGACAGCGCAAATCGAGGCGGCCGAAGCAGAAGCCCGGGATCGCGTCGAACACGCGCCCGACCGCGGCGAGCAGTTCGGGCGTGGCCAGATCGGACGCATCGAGGAACAGCGCGCCGCGGCAGTGCGCGCCGATCTCGACCAGCGGCACCGAAGCGCCGCGCGCCGGCACTTCCTGCAGACGCGCGGCGAAGCGCTCCCACAGCAGCGGCGCGATCAGGCGCGCGCGCGGATCGGCGGCGATCAGCTCGACGAGCGTGCGCTGCCCGTCGCCGAGCACGCGCGGAAAGCATTTGTGCGTGATCGAGTACAGCACCGGCCGGCCGTCGTCCGGGGCGCGATAGACGAACAGCCCGTATTCCTCGCCGCCGACGTAGCGCTGCACGAGCACGTCGCCGGGCGCGTGCTGCAGATAGCCGATCAGCGCCGCCTCGTCGCGGATCACGGCGACACCGCGGCCGCGCGAGCCGATATCGGGCTTGAGCACGACCGGATAGGCGTCGCCGACGAAGGCCTGGGCGCGCGCGATGCGCACACCGAGCGGCAGTTCGAACGGCAGCAGCTCGAAGGCGGCGACCAGATCCGGTGCGTTCTGCAGCAGGGCGGCGAGGGCCACGGCCTTGCTCTCGCCGACCACACCGCCGGACTCGAAAGCCGGGTTGGCGGCGGTGAACACCGTCGGCCGGCGGTAGCGCAGGCCGAGCACGAGGATCCAGGCGATCACCGGCAGGTAGAACAGCCAGGCCGGCCAGAACTCCCAGCGCAGCAGCCGCTGCCAGCGGATCGCCAGGCGTTCGCCGAGCGGCGCTCGGTAGCGGCGCGCCGCGAGATCGACGGCTTGATTCATGGCGCCCACTGCAGGCGTTCGTGGCGCACGGTTTCCGGCGCCTTGCCGAACGGCGCCGGCAGCGCGATGCCGGCGGCTTCGGCGAGCGGCCGCAGGATCGCGTAGTGATGCACGGCGTGACTGGCGACGAACAGCAGCTCGCGCGCCAGCGTCGAGCCGCTGACGCAGAAATCGGCGCCGTCGACGCCGATCGTGAAGCCGACCGACACAGGCTCGCCGGGCTCGCGCCCTTCGAGTGCGGCGAGCGTGCCGGTGATGCCGTCGAAGCGGCGAACGGCGAGGTCGGGCATGCGCTCGACGCGCCGGTCGCGCGGGCGATGGTCGTAGTCGACGAGCTCGTCGGGGGCGCGCGCGAGCAGCGCCTCGTAATGCTCGATCACGTGCCGAAGATGGGGGCCGACATGCGCGGCATAGGCCTCGACGCGCCCGACGTAATGCTGCGCGAGCGCGCGGCCCTGGCCGACGATGGCGACATTGAAGGCGAGGATCTCAGCGAACGAGGGGCGCGGCTTCATCGGCGTCCTCGGCGAGCGGAAGGCCGGCCGGCTGCGGCGCGCGGCGCGTCTGGCGCAGCAGCAGCAGCGGGTAGGCGGCGCAGAACGACAGGGTCGGCAGGAAGCCCGGCGCCAGCGTCAGCAGGATGTGCGGCGTGCCGATCAGGCTGTGTACGCCGATCAGCAGCGCGTAGGTGCAGCCCATCGAACCGCAGAACGCCAGCGCCGCACCGCCGCGCGGATCGCCGGCGAACCGGAACAGGCGATTCATGATCGCCACGCCGATCAGCGTCAGCCCGGTGCTCATCGCGAAGTGGGTGGCGCCGATACGCAGCGCATGACTGCTGCCGGCGCTCCAGTTGGCGTAGGTGGCCCAGCTGCCGTAGGCGGCGCCGCCCAGCACGGCGCCGAAGGCGCTGTCCATCAGGCGCCGCAGGTGGTCGAACATGAAGACTCGGCTCCGGAACGGATCGTCATGGGAATGCGCCGATGCTGGCAATCATGGATGGCTGTCCGCTGAATACGCTACGCGCGGTCTCGACATGACGATAGGGCCGGCGGCATCGGACGTCATTGCCGATCGTTCGGCCGCGCGTCACGCCGCGTTCCGGCGCAGCTCGCCGGGGCCGATGCCGGCGACGCGCTTGAACGTGCGCCGGAATGCGGCCTCGCTCTGGTAGCCGAGCTGCTCGGCGATCGCCGCCACCGACAGGCGGCGATCGCTCAGCAGGCGGCGTGCCTCGCCGATCCGGCATTCGGTCAGATACTGGAACGGGCTGAGGCCGAGGCACTGCGTGAACGCCACGGCGAACGCGGTGCGCGACATGCCGGCGATGCGTGCCAGCGAGTCGACGCGCCACGGCGCGCCCGGCTGCAGGTGGATCGCCGCCAGCGCCTTGCCGAGGCGCGGATCGGCGAGCGCCGCGAGCAGGCCGCTGCGCTCCCGGGCCTGCGCGGCGTGCACGCACACCGCCATCACGAACAGACTGTCGGCGAGCTTGTCGAGCAAGGCCTGCTGGCCCGGCAGGCGGCGCTGCGCCGCCGCCGAGAGAATCTGCGCAAGCTCGCGGAACGCCGGGCCGCCGTCGGCGGCGCGCACCACGAAGACCTCGGGCAGCGCGCGCAGCAACGGGCTGCGCTGCCCGTTGGCGAAGCGGAACTCGCCGCAGATCAGCGTGCTGAACGGTGCCGGCGCGTCGCCGCCGCCGTCGCCGCGGTCGCGCAGCGTGTGGACGCCGCCGCGCGGAAAGACGATCAGATCGCCGGCGCCGAGCGCGAGCGGCGCCGGCAGCTTCGGGCTCTCGACCCAGCAGGCGCCGCGATCGATCAGGTGAAAGCTGCCCTGCGGCGTCTGCGGCTCGTTCTCGAACCAGCGGCCGCAGTAGTCGGCGACCGCGACGATGCTGACATGCACCTGCTGGGCGCCGAGCACGGCGCTCAGGACCGCGTCGCGCGAGGTTTCGCTCACGGGCTGCATGGTTCGACGTGCGGCATCGGCATCTCCTCGGGCCGCAGTGTATGCCGGCCGCGATCCGGCGGGCAGCCGGGAACTCGGCCATATAATGGTGCGTCGAATGCCCCGGGACGGCGCATTCCGACCGTCACGCCGACAAGAACGAAGAGGTGACGCATGGACACTGCACCCACGCCGGGCGGCAAGCATTCCGCCCCGCCGCCGGTCACGATCGGCCTGCCGCGTGCACCGGGACTGGCCTGGGCCGCCTCGCTGTTCGACGCCGTCACCGGTCTGCGCACCCTCGAAGGCTATTACCGGGCGCGACCGGCGCCGCTGGCCCCGCACGAGTTCGTGCGCTACGCGCTCGGCGCGGTCGGCATCGACTACCGCCTCGGCGCCGGCACGCCCGACGACATTCCGGCCAGCGGCCCGCTGCTGGTCGTCGCCAATCATCCGTACGGAGCCGCCGAAGGCCTGGCGCTCGCCGACCTGTTCCTGCGGCGGCGCGCCGACGTGCGCCTGCTCGCCAACACGCTGCTGCAGACGCTGCCGGAGCTGGCGCCGCTGGTCGTGCCGGTCGACGTCTTCCGCAGCGGCGTCAACGGCGCCGCCCTGCGCAGCGCGCTGCGCCATCTCAAGGACGGCGGCGTGCTGATCGTGTTTCCGGCCGGCGAGGTCAGTCGCATCGACTGGCGGGCGCGCCAGATCGGCGATCCGCCGTGGTCGCCGACCGTGGCGCTGCTGGCGCGCCGCAGCGGCGCGCGCGTGCTGCCGCTGTTCGTCGAAGGCCGGCCGCGTCTGCGTTCGCTGGCCGCCGGGGTCGTCAACACGCGCCTGCGCACGGCGCTGCTGGCGCGCGACCTTCTGGCGTTGCGCGGCCGCACGCTCGGCCTGCGCCTCGGCGAGCTGGTCGAGCCGCGCGAGCTGGCGCGCATCCCGGACGAGGCGCAGACCGATTACCTGCGCCTGCTGACCTACACGCTCGGCGTCGAGCGCGGCAGCGAGCCGGCGCCGCGCGCGCTGCAGCCGCTGGCGCCGCGCGCCGACGCGAGCGCGCTGGCCGCCGAAGTCGCCGGGCTCGCCGACTGCCGCCTGCTGCAGACCGGCGAGTTCGAGCTGTATCTGGCGCCGGCGCCGCGCCTGCCGCGGCTGCTCGACGAGATCGGCCGGCTGCGCGAGGAGAGCTTCCGCGCGCTGCAGGAGGGCAGCGGCCGGGCCCGCGACCTCGACCGTTACGATCCGCTCTACGAGCACCTGTTCCTCTGGCATCCGCAGCGGCGCGAGATTGTCGGCGCCTATCGCTTCGGTTTCACCGACGCGATCGTGCCGCGCCATGGCGTGCAGGGCCTCTATACGCGCACGCTGTTCCGCTACGACGCGCGGCTGTTCGCGCAGACCGGCGCGGCGATCGAGCTCGGCCGCTCGTTCGTCGCGCCGGCCTGGCAGCGCAGTTTCCAGCCGCTGCGCCTGCTCTGGGGCGGCATCGCCGCGGTGCTCGCGCGGCGGCCGGAGATCCGCTATCTGTACGGCCCGGTCAGCATCAGTCCGAGCTACAGCCTCGCCGCGCGGCGCCTGATCGCCGAGACGCTGAGCGTGCATCACGCCGATGCCGCGCTCGCCGGCCTGATCGAGCCGCTGCATCCGCTGCCCGAGCGGCCGCAGGCGGCGGCGCCGCGCAACGTGGTCTCGGCGCTCGCCGATCCGAAACTGCTGTCGCGCGTGATCGCGCGGGTCGAACGCGGCCCGGGCCTGCCGGTGCTGCTGCGCCACTATCTCGAACTGAACGGCCGCTTTGCCGGCTTCAACGTCGACGACAGCTTCGGCGGCACGCTCGACGGCCTGGTGTTCGTGCGCGTCGACGGCATTCCGGCGCGCACGCTCGAACACTTCCTCGGCGTCGGGCGCGGCGAGACCGCGGGCGCGGCCAGCGCCGGCGACGGGCACTGACTCGACAGCGGGCGCTGGCGCGCCGGCGCTTGCCGGCCGCCGGCGCCTTGCCGAAAGTGCGCGCACGACAAGGAGGAGTTCCATGAGTGACGATCGCGTGCGGCTGCGCGACCTGCTGCGCGGCGTGGCATCGACGCTGCCCGATTTCGCGATCACCCAGCGCGGCCTGTGGAACCTGATCCGCTTCAAGCCGGACACGCCGCTGTCGATCGGCCTGCGCTACGAACAGCTGGCGGCGTCGACGCCGGCGCAGATCGCGCTGCGCTTCGAGGACCGCGCGTGGACCTACGCCGAGCTCAACGCCTGGGCCAACCGCATCGCGCATACGCTCGCGGCGCGCGGCGTCACGCGCGGCCAGGCCGTGGCGCTGCTGTTCGAGAATCGCGCCGAGGCGCTGGCCTGCGCGCTGGCCGTGGTCAAGCTCGGCGCGATCGCGGCGATGCTCAATCCGCAGCAGCGCGGCGAAGTGCTCGCGCACAGCATCGGTCTGGTCGACGCGCGCGCGATCGTGGTCGGCGAGGAATGCCGCGCGGCGCTGGAAAGCACCGCGCACCATCCGCAGGCCGGCAGCGCGCTGCCGTTCTGGTGGGACGGCGAAGGCGAGCCGCCGGCCGGCTACCGCCCTCTGCGCGGCGAGGCTGCGCTCGCGCCGGCCGACAATCCGCCGCAGACCGCGCAGATCCGCCTGCGCGAGCCCTGCTTCTACATCTTCACCTCGGGCACCACCGGCCTGCCGAAGGCCTCGCGGATGACGCACTATCGCTGGATGCGCAGCCTCGCCGGCGTCGGCCAGCTGGCCGTGCGCATGCACCGCGACGACGTCCTCTACTGCCCGCTGCCGCTCTACCACAACAATGCCCTGACGGTGTCGTGGAGCGCAGTGCTGTCGGCGGGCGCGACGCTGGCGCTCGGCCGCAAGTTCAGCGCCTCGCGCTTCTGGGACGAAATCCGCCGCTACGACGCGACCGCGTTCTGCTACATCGGCGAGCTGTGCCGCTATCTGCTGAACCAGCCGGCGCGGCCCGATGACCGCGAGCACCGCGTGCGGCTGGTGATCGGCAACGGTCTGCGCGCCGAGCTGTGGGACCGCTTCCAGCAGCGCTTCGGCATCGGCCGCATCTGCGAGTTCTACGGCGCGTCCGAGGCCAATCTCGCCTTCGTCAACGGCTTCGGTCTGGCGCGCACCGCCGGCTTCTGTCCGATGCCGTTCGCGATCGTCGAGTTCGACGCCGCGCACGAACTGCCGCGGCGCGGCGCCGACGGCCATCTCGTCCGCGTCGCCAAGGGCGGCGTCGGCCTGCTCATCACCGAAATCACCGAGCGCGCGCCGTTCGACGGCTACACCGACAAGAAGGCCAGCGAAGCCAAGCTGCTGCGCGACGTCTTCAAGCGCGGCGACTGCTGGTTCAACAGCGGCGATCTCGTCCGCGGCCAGGGCTGGGGCCATATCCAGTTCGTCGATCGCGTCGGCGATACCTTTCGCTGGAAAGGCGAGAACGTCGCCACCACCGAGGTCGAAGGCGCGCTCAACCACTTTCCCGGCGTGACCGAAGCGGTCGTCTACGGCGTGCAGCTGCCGGACTGCGACGGCCGCGCCGGCATGGCGGCGCTGACGCTCGACACCGCGTTCGACGGCGCGGCGCTGGCCCGCCATCTGAGCGAGCGCTTGCCGGCCTACGCCGTGCCGCTGTTCGTGCGCCTGCGCCGCGCGCAGGAGACCACCGCGACCTTCAAGTTCCGCAAGGTCGAGCTCAAGCAGCAGGGCTACGATCCGGCGCAGATCGACGAGCCGCTGTACGTGCTGCGCGACCGCGCGCGCGGCTACGAGCCGTTCGACGCCGCCGCCTACGCCGAGATCCGCCGCGGCGCGCTGCGCTTCTGAGCGCGCCGGACTCGTCCGTTCGGACGGCCTGCCGCAGCGCCCGGCGTCGGTGTCGCAACCGCATTGACCCAAGCGCCGATGCGCACAGCCGCCGAGCCAAGGCTAGGCGCGCGGATGCGATGCGATGCTCGCCGCACGTTAAAAAAACGATGCCGGGTACAACATGAATGTCGATATCAAGATCGAGCGCAGCGTCGAAGTCGACGCGCCGTACGCCAGGGTGGTGCCGCTGCTCGACGATCTGGAGGGAACCATCCGCCGCTTTCCGAAGCTCAAGAAGCTGACGAAGGTCGGCACCAACGCCTATCTGTGGGAGATGTCGACGATCGGCTCTAAGGCCGCGAACATCGCCCATGAAGTCAGCTATGCGGCGCACTACACCGTCAACGCCAAGCGCGGCGAGATGAGCTGGAAGCCGCTGCCGGATTACGGCAACGCGACGATCGAAGGCCGCTTCGCGCTGCTCGATCAGGGCACGAAGACCAAGCTGGTGTTCGATGTGAAGGGCAAGCTGCGCGATGTGCCGGTGCCGCTGATGTACCGCCTGCTCGCGCCGCCGTTCATCCAGGGCAAGTTCACGCGCCTGGTCGACATCTTCCTTGAATCGACCCGCGACGCGCTGCTCGAGGAGACGACGCGTTAGGGCAGTTTGACGCTGTACCGAGCGCCGCGCCGGACGCGACGCCGCAACAGAACGAACGAGGGGGAGGCGAGATGGGCGTCGTGCAACGCGTCATGGGGCTGGGCCTGCGCGCGATCAACCGCATCGCCGGCTCGCCGCTGCTGGACCGTCTGCAGCTGCGCAGGCCGGCCGAACGGGCGCTCTATCACGGCGCGCGCGTCGGCTTTCGCGGTGCCGCCGCGGCCACGCGCACCTTCAAGGCCGCGCAGTCGCTGGGCCGGCCGCTGCGGCCGTCGCGCGGCGCCGGCGGCAGTGGCCTGTTCGACCTGACGCCGAGCGAGGAACAGCTGCTGCTGCAGGCGGCGGCGCGCCAGTTCGCCGACCGCGAGCTGCGGACGGCGGCGGCGACGGCCGATGCCGAATGCCAGGCGCCGCCGTCGCTGCTGCGCGGCGCCGACGAGCTGGGCCTGGCGGCGCTGGGCATTCCTGAAGCGCTCGGCGGCGTCGGCGGCGAGCGCGCGGCGGTGAGCAACGTGCTGGTCGCCGAAGCGCTCGCGCACGGCGACCTGGGTCTGGCCTTCGCCTGCCTGGCGCCGGCGGCGGTCAGCCAGGCGCTGGTGCTGTGGGGCGACGCGGCGCAGCAGGCGCGCTACCTGCCGGACTTCGCCGGCGAGCATGCGCCGGTCGCGGCGCTCGCCGTGCAGGAAGCCCAGCCCCTGTTCGATCCGTTCGCACTGCGCACGACGGCGCGACGCGACGGCACCGACTTCATCCTCAGCGGCGTGAAGTCGCTGGTGCCGCGCGCGGCGCAGGCCGAGCTGTTCGTCGTTGCCGCGCAACTCGACGGCGCCGGACCGGCGCTGTTCATCGTCGAATCGTCGAGCGCCGGCCTGACGGTCGAAGCCGAGCCGGCGATGGGCCTGCGCGCCGCGGCGACCGCGCGCCTGCACCTGGGCGACGTGCGCGTGCCGGCGGCGGCCCTGCTCGGCGGTGCCGCGGCCGAGGTCTATCGCGAATGCATCGCCCTGTCGCGCATCGCCTGGAGCGCGCTGGCGACCGGCACCGCGCAGGCGGCGCTCGACTACGTGATCCCGTACGTCAACGAACGCAGCGCGTTCGGCGAGCCGATCAGCCATCGCCAGGCGGTCGCGTTCGCGGTCGCCGACATCAGCATCGAGCTCGAAGGCCTGCGCCTGACCACCTGGCGCGCCGCCAGCCGCGCCGATCGCGGCGATCCGTTCGCGCGCGAAGCGGCGCTGGCGCGACGGCTCGCGGCCGACAAGGGCGCGCGCATCGGCTCGGACGCCGTGCAGCTGCTCGGCGGCCACGGCTTCGTCAAGGAGCATCCGGTCGAGCGCTGGTACCGCGATCTGCGCGCGGCCGGCTTCGTCGAAGGCGCAGTGCTGGTCTGAGGAGGCGGCCATGATCCATCTCGAAACGCCGAGCAAGTTCCGCGCGCTGGTCGAGCAGGCGCATCAGGTCGCCGCCGAGATCTTCCGGCCGAACTCGCGCCGCTACGATCGCGCCGAGCACGAATACCCGAAGGAACTCGACATGCTCGGCGCCCTGCTCGACGGCATGAACGCCAGCGGCGTCGGCGGCGCCGGCGCGGCCGGCGTGCGCCGCGAGAGCGCGCACGGCGAGGGCAACCGCAACGGCACCAATCTGTCGACCGCGCTCGGCACCATGGAACTGTGCTGGGGCGACGTCGGCTTTCTGCTGTCGATGCCGCGCCAGGGGCTCGGCAACGCGGCGATCGCCTCGGTGGCGAGCGAGGAACAGCTGCAGCGCTTCGCCGGCCGCTGGGCGGCGATGGCGATCACCGAGCCGCACTGCGGTTCCGATTCCGCGGCGATCCGCACCACGGCGCGCCTCGACGGCGACCACTACGTGCTCAACGGCGACAAGATCTTCGTCACCGCCGGCGCGCGCGCCGAGCTGGTCGTGGTCTGGGCGACGCTGGATCGCAGCGCCGGCCGCGCCGCGATCAAGTCCTTCGTCGTCGAGAAAGGCACGCCGGGCTTCGAGCTCGTGCGCCTCGAGCACAAGCTCGGCATTCGCGCCTCGGATACCGCGCAGTTCGCGCTGCGCGACTGCCGGGTGCCGGCGGCGAATCTGCTCGGCGATCCGGCGATCAACGTCGAGAAGGGCTTTGCCGGCGTCATGCAGACCTTCGACAACACGCGGCCGCTGGTCGCGGCGATGGCGGTCGGACTGGCGCGCGCCTGCATCGAGGAGACGCAGCGCCTGCTCAAGGCGGTCGGCGTCGAGATCGACTACGACCGGCCGGCGCATGCGCAGCCGGCCGCGGCCGCCGAGCTGCTGAGGCTCGAAGCCGATTACGAAGCGGCGCGCCTGCTGACGCTGCAGGCGGCGTGGATGGCCGACAACCGCAAGCCGAACTCGCTGCAGGCCAGCCAGGCCAAGGCCAAGGCCGGCCGCGCCTGCGTCGACATCGCGCTCAAGTGCGTCGAGCTGTGCGGCAGCGCCGGCTATGGTGAGGGCGAGCTGCTCGAGAAATGGGCGCGCGACGCCAAGATTCTCGACATCTTCGAGGGTACGCAGCAGATCCAGCTGCTGATCATCGCGCGCCGTCTGCTCGGCAAGACCTCTGCCGAGCTGAAATAGGGCGCCGTTCTTCGCGTAGGCGCGACGGCCGTCGCGCGCCGCCGCGTCCGCAGCAGTGCACGTGCAGCCGTCGGCCGGTCGCGCGAAGCGCCGCCGCCGGCTACGCTTCGCCGCCATTCCCGGAGCTTTCGGAGTCTTTGCCATGCAGCAGGAGTTCGGCGCCCGCGTGCGCCTCGAGATCGACGGCGGCATCGCCGTCGTCACGCTGATCCGCGCCGAGCGTCACAACGGCATGGACTTTCCGATGCTCAAGGCCATGCTCGCCGCGCAGCGCGCGCTGCGCCGGCGCCGCGAGGTGCGCGCGGCGATTCTCTGCGGCGACGGCGCGTCGTTCTGCGCCGGCCTCGACTTCAAGTCGGTCGCGGCCAAACCCGCGCTGATGGCGAAGCTCTACGCCAAGCTGTGGTGGCCGTTCATGAACGCCTTCCAGCGCTTCAGCCTTGGCTGGCGGCAGATGCCGTTTCCGGTGATCGCCGCCGTGCACGGCAACTGCTTCGGCGCCGGCATGCAGCTGGCGCTCGGGGCGGACCTGCGCATCGCGCGCGCCGATGCGCAGCTGTCGATCATGGAAGCCAAGTGGGGACTGGTGCCGGACATGGGCGGCAGCGTGCTGCTGCGCGAGCTTGTGCCGATCGACGTCGCCAAGGAACTGACCTTCAGCGCGCGCATCTTCAGCGGCGCCGAGGCCAAGGCGCTGGGCCTGGTCACGCACCTGGCCGACGAGCCGCTGGTGGCGGCGCGCGCGCTGGCCGCCGAATTCGCGGCGCGCTCGCCGGACGCGCTGGCCGCCGCCAAGTTTCTGCTGCAGCGCGCCTGGGCGGCCGGCGAGCACCGCGCGCTGGCGCTCGAGCGCGGCTATCAGCGCCGCATCATCGGCAAGGCCAATCAGCGCGTCGCCGTCGCCCGCAACCTCAAGAAGGCCGAGCAGCCGTTCGGCACGCGCCGCCTCGAACGCTGAGCGGCCGTCGCACGCCGGGCTCAGTTGCGGTAGTGGCGGAAGCCGATCGGCTGGTCGATGTCGAACTCGCCGATCGCCGGCCGGTAGTGGCCTGGAAATGGCGGGAAGCGGCCGATGCGGCGCACCACGTCGAGCGCCTCGGCATCGAGCACGGCGTGGCCGCTGCTGCGCAGCAGCGTCGCCGACAGCACGCGGCCGTCGCGCGCCAGATGCATGCGCACGATGGCGTCGCCCTCGTAGCCGTACTGGCGGGCGGTCCACGGATAGCGCTGGCTCAGATCGATGAGCCGCGCGATGCGGCGCAGATAGTCGAGCGGCGGCGGCACGTCCGTTTCGGCATCCGGCGGCGGTGCGGCCGCGGCTTGCGCGGCGGCTTCGGCCATGGCGCCTGCTGTTGCGTCGTTCGGGGCTGAATTCTTGATTGGTGATGGCGTCGGTGCCGGCCGAACAGTCGCCGCCGCTAAAGCCGGCGCCGCGGCGGCCGTCGTCGCCGCGCGGCGGGCGGCGGGCTGGCGCGCGGTGGTCGGGTGTGCGGCCGCTGGCGAGGGTGCTTGGGTCGGCGCGGCCGCCGGCGTCGGCACCGACGCGTGCTGGGCAACGGCGGCCGGCAGCTGCACGACGGTCAGGCCCGGGCGCGCCGCCGCCGGACGCGGCGGCTGACGCGGCGGCAGCAGCAGTGCCAGCAGCACGGCGGCGTGCAGCAGCACGGACAGCGTCAGCGCGGACGAGCGCTCCGGCGTCGAGGCAGCGATGATCGGACTCCTGCGCGCCGTCCCTGGCGCGCCGCTTTCGTCATGCAAGCGCCACGCCGGATCCGGCCGGACCCGGACGCCCGGACCGGCCGCGAGCGCGGCGGCGACGCCAGGCGGTGTGGGCGTCCGGCTTCGTCATCTCGGGCAGGGACCGTGCGAAAGCGGCCGGGCGGCGCAGGCGTGCACTTGCATGTCGCGGCTCAGCCGCGACAATAGCGGACCCGATGGCAGAGCCGCTGCCCCGCAGGCGGCTTGCGTCCGCGGGGGCGCGGCCGGGCCCCGGGACTTCCATCCAACGCTGCGTGAGAACATGACGGATTCCCAGATTTCCAAGGCCGACGTGGTGATCGTCGGCGCCGGCCAGGCCGGCAGCGAGCTCGCTTCATCGCTGCGTCAGCAGGGCTTTGCCGGCAGCATCGTGCTGATCGGCGACGAGCCCTATCTGCCGTATCGCCGCCCGCCGCTGTCGAAGACCTTCCTCGCCGGCGAGGCGACGCTCGAATCGCTGTTCATCAAGACGCAGGCGGTCTACGAGAAGAACCAGATCGACTGCCGGGTCGGCATCGGCGTCGAGGCGATCGACCGCGCCGCGCATCGCGTGCGCCTGTTCGACGGCAGCGTGATCGAATACGGCAAGCTGGCGCTCGCCACCGGCGGCCGGCCGCGGCGCCTGTCGCTGCCCGGCGCCGAGCACGACAACGTGCATTACGTGCGCACCATCGCCGATATCGAAGCCCTGAAGGCGCAATTCGGCGCCGGCCGCCGGCTGCTCATCATCGGCGGCGGCTACATCGGACTCGAAGCGGCGGCGGTCGGCATCAAGAAGGGCCTGGACGTCACCGTCGTCGAGGCCGCGCCGCGCGTGCTGGCGCGCGTCACCGCGCCGGAGATCTCGGCGTTCTACGAACGTCTGCATCGCGGCCGCGGCGTCAAGCTGCACACCGGCGTCGGCGTGCACGGCTTCGAGGGCAGCGGTCGCGTCGAGGCGGTGGTGCTGACCGACGGCACGCGGCTGGCAGCCGACCTGGTCATCGCCGGCATCGGCCTGATCCCGAATACCGAGCTGGCCGAGGCGGCGGGCCTGGCGATCGACAACGGCATCGTCGTCGACTGCTATGCGCGCACTGCCGATCCGGACGTCTACGCGCTCGGCGACTGCAGCAACCACGAGAACCTGTTCTTCGACCGCCGCATGCGGCTCGAATCGGTGCCGAACGCCATCGAGCAGGGCCGCGTCGCCGCCGCCGCGATCGTCGGCAAGGCGGTGCCGTACAACGCCGTGCCGTGGTTCTGGTCGGATCAGTACGAGCTCAAGCTGCAGATGGTCGGCCTGTCGCAGGGCTACGACCGCCTCGTCGTGCGCGGTAGCCTCGACGGCGAGTCGTTCGCGGCGTTCTACCTGAAGGACGGCGTGGTGATCTCGGCCGACGCGGTGAACCGGCCGCAGGATTTCATGGTCGCCAAGAAGCTGGTCGCCGACCGGGTGCGCGTCGATCCCGCGCAGCTGGCTGACGAAGCCTTCATCCTCAAATCCCTGCTGGCGGCATGATGAGTGCTAGCAGAACGAGCCGGCTGGCCGCGCGCGATCGCGTCCGGCGTGCACGTCCGTTCCCGATCGGCGAAGATGCGGAGAGCGATACACCCATAAGAGCGCCGGCACGACCGGCGTTCCCGTGAACCCGAAGCAAACAGACCTATCATGCGCACACCCCTAGCTTCCCTGATGATGGCCGCCGCGCTGCTGCTCGGCGCGCAAACCGTTCATGCCGCCGACACGCTGCGCCCCGAGGTCGGTGAGCCGCTGCAGAAGGCCCAGACCCTGATCCAGGGCAAGAAGTACAAGGACGCGCTGCAGCAGGTCGATGCCGCCGCCAAGGTCGGCAGCCTGACGCCGTACGAGAGCTACATCGTCGAGCGCATGCGCGCCGCCGCCGCGACCGGCGCCGGCGACACCAATACCGCGATCAAGGCCTACGAGACCGTGCTCGCTTCGCCGCAGATGCCGGCCGGCGAAAAGACGCAGACCTACGACGTGGTCGCCAAGCTGGCCTATGCCGGCCGCAACTACGGCAAGGCCGCCGAGTACATCCAGAAGTACCGCAGCGCCGGCGGCAACAGCGCGCAGACGCTGGGCCTGCTGCCGCAGGTCCTCTACCAGGCCGGCGATCTCGCCGGCGCGCAGCGCGAGCTGAACGCGCAGATCGGCGCGCTCGAGAAGGCCGGCCAGAAGCCGACCGAGACGCAGCTGCAGCTGCTCGCCCAGCTGGGCCTCAAGCAGAACAACCAGGCGGCCTATACCGCCGCGCTCGAAAAGCTGGTCACCTACTACCCGAAGCGCGACTACTGGCTCGACGTCATCATCCGCACCTCGAACAAGCCGGGCTTCTCCGATCGTCTGACGCTCGATCTGTACCGCGTCAAGAAGATGACCGGCACGCTCGAGAAAGGGAGCGATTTCATGGAAGCCGCCCAGCTGGCGCTGCAGGCCGGCTTTCCGGGCGAGGCCGATCAGTACGTCAAGCTCGGCTATGACAAGAAGGTGCTCGGTGCCGGCAGCGACGCCGAGCGCCACAAGCGCCTGAAGGATCTGGTCGCCAAGAAGATCGCCGAGAACAAGCCGGCGCTGGCCGAGGCCGAGAAGCAGGCTGCCACCGAAGCCGACGGCGAGGCGCTGATCAAGGCCGGCCTCAACCGCGTCGGCTACGGCGAGTACGCCGCCGGCATCGCTCTGATCCAGCAGGGCATCAAGAAGGACGCGCTGAAGAAGCCGGACGAGGCCAAGCTGCATCTCGGCTACGCCCAGCTGCTCGGCGGCAAGACCGACGACGCGCTGAAGACGCTGAAGACGGTGCAGGGCAAGGACGGCTCCGCCGACCTCGCGCGCCTCTACTCGCTGACTGCCCGCAAGTAAGCCGGCGCCGCCTGCGGCGGCGTGGGCAGCGGGCCCGAGGGCGCACCGTCGCGGTGCGCCCTTTTTCGTTGCGGCACGTATTTCTAGACGCGTCCGGACACCGGGATCAGGGCGCCGGTGATCGCCGCGGCACGCGCCGACAGCAGGAAAACGATGACGTCGGCGAGCTGTTCCGGACGCACCCAGCGGCCGAAGTCGGCATCCGGCATGTCGTGCCGGTTCGGCGGCGTGTCGATGATGCTCGGCAGCACCGCGTTGACGGTGACGCCGCGGTCCTTCAGTTCTTCCGCCAGCGCCTCGGTCAGCCGCGCGACGCCGGCCTTCGAGGCGGCGTAGGCGCCGAGGCCGGCGCCGGCCTTCAGTGCCGCGCCGGCGGCGACGTTGACGATGCCGCCGCCGCGCGCGAGCAGCAGCGGCAGCGCCGCGCGGCTGGCGGCGACCGCCGTGCGCAGATTGAGTCCGTAGAGGAAGTCCCAGGTTTCGAGGTTGCCGGCTTCGAGTGTCTCCCAGCGAAAGCCGCCGGCGACGTTGACCAGCGCGTCGAGGCCGCCGCCGCGGCCGATCTCCGCGAACAGAGCCTCGGCGGCGCCGGGCGCGGCGAGATCGACGCCGCCGTACAGGCGGCTGCCGGCGAGCGCCGGCGACGGTTCGGCCGGCACCGCGGCGCGGTCGATGGCGATGGTCTGCGCGCCGGCGGCGCGCGCTGCGGCGATGACGGCGCGGCCGAGACTGCCGAAGCCGCCGGTGACGGCGACGGTTTTGCCCTGTAGTTCCACGATGCGGCTCCCGGGTCGCCGCGGCGCGCGCGACCGATATCGTCCTGACTGTAGCGGCGCGCCGCCGTGGCCCGCCTCCGCCAAAGGCAGCAGGCCGGCACCGGGCTGCGCGCCGCCGCCCGCTTGCTATAATCACGCGGCCCGGCCGCCAATGGCCGGCCCGATCGATCCCGCCGCCGCGCGGGATTTTTTCGTTCCATCTACGGTTGCGTCATCGTCACAGACGCTGAGGTCGAGATGTCCACGTCCGTCACGCGCCAGACCTTCGACGAGGTCATGGTTCCGAACTACCAGCCCGCCGACATCATTCCGGTGCGCGGTCAGGGTTCGCGCTGGTGGGACCAGCAGGGGCGAGAGTACGTCGACTTCGCCGGCGGCATCGCGGTGACGGTGCTCGGCCACGCGCACCCGGCGATGATCGAGGCCCTCGACGCGCAGGCGCACAAGCTCTGGCATCTGTCGAACGTGATGACCAACGAGCCGGCGCTGAAGCTGGCGCGGCGGCTGACCGAGCTGACCTTCGCCGAGCGCGTGTTCTTTTGCAATTCCGGCGCCGAGGCCAACGAGGCGGCGTTCAAGCTGGTGCGGCGCTGGGGCAACACCCGTTACGGCGCGCACAAGAACACCATCATCTCGTTCTTCAACGCCTTCCACGGCCGCACGCTGTTCACGGTCTGCGTCGGCGGCCAGGCCAAGTACACGCAGGGCTTCGAGCCGCTGCCGGGCGGCATCCGCCACCTGCCGTACAACGACGTCGCCGCGCTCGAAGCGGCGATGAACGACACGGTCTGCGCGATCGTCGTCGAGCCGATCCAGGGCGAGGGCGGGCTGATACCGGCCTCGCCGGAGTTCCTGCGCGCGGCGCGCGCGCTGTGCGACAAGCACCAGGCGCTGCTGGTGTTCGACGAGGTGCAGACCGGCAACGGCCGCACCGGCTCGCTGTACGCCTATCAGCAGTGCGGCGTGACGCCGGACGTGCTGACCACGGCCAAGGGTCTCGGCGGCGGCTTCCCGATCGGGGCGATGCTGACGACCGCGGACGTCGCCAAGGCGCTGCCGTTCGGCACGCACGGCTCGACTTACGGCGGCAACCCGCTGGCCTGCGCGGTCGCCGGCGCGGTGCTCGACGAGATCACCAAGCCGGAGCTGCAGCGCAATGTCGTGGCGCGCGCGCAGCAGCTGCGCGACGGCCTCGACCAGCTCGGCCGCCGCTACGGTCTGTTCGGTACGCCGCGAGGCCAGGGCCTGCTGGTCGGCGCGCCGGTCAGCGAGGCCTGGAAGGGGCGCGCCAAGGAGATCGTCAACGCGGCGCTCGCCGAAGGCGTCTGGCTGCTGGTCGCCGGCCCCGACGTGCTGCGTTTCGCTCCGGCGCTGAACATCACCGAGGCCGACGTCGCCGAAGGTCTGGCGCGGCTCGAACGCGCCGTGCAGAAACTCGCTGCAGTGCCGGCGGCCGTCAACGCTTAGATCTCGCGCGATGTGAAAAAGGCGGCCTTCGGGCCGCCTTTTTCGTTCGCCCGACGAGGGCCGGCCTTTGCGGGCGCCGGCCGCAACAAAAAAGGGCGGCCCTTGAGGCCGCCCTTCGGGTGTCGCCGGGGTGCGGCTCAGGGCGCCGGCGGCGGCTGCGCGACCACGCAGGCCGAGTACAGCTGCAGGCTGCTCAGCGCGCTGGCGAGGCCGGAGTTGAACGTCAGCCGGATCGCGTCGTACGGGCGCACCGCCTGGATGCTGGCGAGCGCCGTCTCGTTGTTGCCGGTCAGTTCGAGGCCGAGCAGGTCGAGGCGCAGCGGCACGGTCGCGCTGCTGCTCTGCTGGACTTCGCCCGCGAGCAGCGTCTCGACCTTGAGCTGCGAGAACAGCTCGGCGAGCAGCAGCTTGCCGGCCGGTCGGCCGACGACGAAGCCGGTCGCCTGGCCGCCGACGCCGGGGGTCGTGACCGTGCCCTTGACGGTGACCGACTGCGTCGCGCCGAGCAGGCCGACCGGTACGTACGAGGTGGCGTAGGTCGCGGCGATACCGTCGATGACGTTGCCGGCATTGGTCAGCGAGCACAGCAGGCACAGGCCGGTGGTGTCGGCTTCGAGCGTTGCGCCGGCCGCCGCGGTGTACGGCGAGGTGCAGACCGCGTCGGTGACCGTCAGCGTCGTGCTCGCCTGACGCAGATTGCCGCTGACGGCGTCGTCGACGCCGTTCTTGAGGCGGGCGGTGATCGTCGTCGTGCCCGAGGACACGCCGGTCGCCAGGCCGTTGGCGATGACCGTCGCCACGGTGGTCGCCGAACTGCTCCAGTCGAGATCGGCGTTCTGCACCGGGCGCTCGACGCCGTCCTCGTACAGGCCAATGGCGGTGAACGTCGTCGCCGCGCCGGCTTGCACGCTCGGCGTCGCCGGCTCCAGGCGCTCGATGCGCACCAGCGGCGACGGCGGCGGCGGCGGATTCGTCGTCGCGCAGGCCGACGACACGCGCACGTTGGTCAGCGCGCTGGCGAGGCCGGACTTGAGCTTGATGCGCACCGCGTCGAACGGCAGCGAGGTGGTGATCGTCACCAGCCCCTGCTCCTGGCCGCCAGTCAGCGGGATGCCGAGCAGGTCAAGGCGCAGCGGCACGGCCGAGCTGCTCGACTCCTGCTGGTTGCCGCCGAGCAGGGTGCTGACCTCGATCTGCGAGGCGACTTCGGCGAGCAGCAGCGAGCCGGTCGGGCGCGAGATGACGAAGCCCGGCTTGGAGCCGGCCGTGAACGGCACGGTGTACAGCGGCGGCGCGCTGACCGCCTGGACCGTGAGGCTCTGGCCGGCGTCGAGCAGGCCGACCGGGACGTTGATCGTCGCGTAGTTGGCGAGATCGCTGTCGATCACGTTGTCCTTGTCGGTGACGCCGCACAGCAGGCACAGACCGACCGAGCCGATGGTGGTGGTGGCGCCGTCGGCCGCGTGCAGCGGCGTCGTGCAGACGTCGTCGGTGACGGTCAGATCGGCGCTGACGCTGCCGCCGCCGCTCTTGAGCGCGGCGCTGACCTTGGTCGAACCCATCGACACGCCGGTGGTGACGCCGCTGGCGTCGACGGTCGCGATCGCGGTGTTGACGGTGGTCCAGTTCACCGACGCGTCGTCGACCGGCGCTTCGGAGGCGTCGCTGAACTTGCCGATGACATGGAACTCCGTGGTGCGACCCTTGGGGATCACCGCCGAGCCGGGATCGATGCGCAGCAGCGACTGCACGACGGCGTCGGTGACGGTCAGCGTCGTGCTGGCGGCGAGCGTGCCGCTGCTGGCCTGGATGGTCGAGCTGCCGACGGCCTTGCCGGTCGCGGTCGTCGACGCGCCCTGGGCGGGCGCCAGCGTCGCGATCGCGGTATTGGCCGAAGTCCAGCTGACGGTGTCGCCGTCGCGCAGGTCGATGGCGGCGCCGGCGGTATCGCTGTAGACGCCCTTGGCGACGAAGACCTGCGTCGCGCCGGCCGGGATCGACGGGTTCTGCGGCGTGATCTGCAGCGCGCGCAGCACCGGATCGGTGACGGTCAGCGTGGCCTGCGCCGTCTGCGTGTTGTTGCCGTTTTCCGGATCGGTGTAGGAGGCGGTGACGGTGGCCGTGCCGCGCTTCAGGCCGTGGCCGGAGCCCCGTGCGGTGTCGAGGTCGGCGACCGTGGCGTCGTCGATGCTCCAGGTGGCATCGACGGTTTCGGTGATCGGGCTGCCGCCGCCGTCCGGGCTGTCGATGCCGAACGTGGCTTTGGCGGTGAACTGGTAGGCGTCGCCGAGCGGGATCGACTGCGTCGCCGGCTCGACCGCCAGCGACAGCAAGGTCAGATTGGCGACGGTCAGCGAGGCCGAGCCGGACAGGGAACCGACCGTGGCGGTGATGGTCGTGTCGCCGAGCTCGGTCGCCGGCTTGGCCAGCGTCTTGGCGCCGGTCTTCGGCGCCACGGTGGCGACGCTCTCGGTGCTGGACGTCCAGTTGACCGTGCCGTTGATCGGCTGCAGTGCGTCGCTGCCGTAGTAGCGGCCGAGCGCCTCGAACTCCTGCTGGCCGCTCGGCGAGATCGTCCGCGACGCCGGCGTGACGACGATTTCACGCAGGGCCGCGCCGAGACCGGTGAAGCTCAGTTCGTTGGACTCGACGCCATCGCGCGCAGCCTTGATGCTGATGACGCCGGCCTTGGTGCCGCCGCTGGCCAGACCGCTCGCGTTGACGCTGATCACCGCGCTGTCGGTGCTCGACCAGTTGAGGTCGGTCAGCTGGCGCTGCGTGTCGTTTTCTCCGGGCGGCGCGCTGAACGTGCCGACCGCCTTGAGTTGTGCCGTTTCCCCGGCGCCCAGTACGGTGTCGCCGTTGACGATCGAAATCTCGATCGACTTCAGCACCGGCTCGAAGTCCGGGCTCTTGACGCTGCCGTCGCCGCAGGCAGCCAGAAGCAGCGCCAGCAGCGCGCCGAACGCAATACGCAGTCCTTTCATGAATCGCTCCGTGCAATGACGAGCGCCGGACAAGCCCCGCAGGCCGGCGCACGCGGCCGTTCCCTCGACCGCATGCGCGATGTTAAGGACAATTGCGATCGCAACGGTGTCGGAAAATGCCGCGTCGGCGCACGGCAGTGTGCGCCGCACCTCGAAAGAGGCCGGCGAAACCGTCCCTCCGGCGGGACCGGGGCGCGGCGGCGCCCGCCGCTAGCGCACCGGCATCAGCACCCGGGCGCCGCCGTAATCGAACACCACGCCATTGTCGACGATGCGTTCGATCAGCGGGCCGCCGGCGACCGTGTCGCCCTCGCGGTAGCGTTTACCGGCGATCATCACCCAGCGCCGGGCCGGATCGGCGTCGTAGACATGCACGTCGAGCGCGGCGACCGGGAACTGCGCCCGATAGGCGTCGGGCATCTCGCGCAGCACGGTGGCGCCGGCTGGCACCAGGATCGTTGCCGATGCCGGCGCCGTGCCCGACACGACGGTGGTGCCGGCAGGTATGGGCGTCGGTGCAGGCACCGTCTCCGGCGCCGGTGGGCGCGCCACGTCCTGCGGCTGCAACGGCGCCGCCTCGACGGCGGTCGCGGGCGGCTGCGGCTCGGGCGTGGAAACGTCGTCGAGACTGGCGAGCGCCGCGTCGTCCTCGATCGCGGCCGGCAGCGGCGGCGTGTCCGGCGGCGCGGCCGGGGCGGTTTCGGGCGTGGTGCTCACGGCCGCTGGTGCCGGCATGGCGGCGACGGGGCCGGGAGCGGGCGGCGCCGGCTGTGGCGCCGGCCACAGCAGCAGCGCCAGTGCCGCGGCGGCGATCGCGGCGGTGCTGCCGGCGAGCAGCCAGATCCGCCCCGGCACGCCGGCCGCGGTGCCGCCGCCGCCGCCCTGCGTCAGCGCTTCCACCGACGGGGCCTTGCCCATCTGGCGCTCGCGTTCGGCGCGGCGCAGCGCTTCGAGGATGTAGCTCATGGCGTACCGTCCGCGGTCGCGGCGAGGGTTGGCGTCTGCGGGATATCGTCGCCGAGGGCGATCAGGGTGCGGATGCCGGCGACGCCGTCGGCGACCAGTCCGCGCGACTTCTGGAACTGCGTCAGGGCATCGCCGAGCTGCGGCCCGAAGCGCGTCGGCAGCGGCGTCGGCGGCGTCACGCCGTCGAGCGCGGCGAGGCGTCGCCACAGGTACGCGACCGACGCCCCGCGGGTCTGCGGGCCGACATAAGTCTCGGCGGTCCCGCGCCGCCACAGCAGCAGGAACTCGCCGTTCCAGACGCCGTCGAGCGAAGCCAGCGGCACGCGCACCGGCCCGTAGGCGGTCGCGAAGCTGGCGCTCTGCGCGTCGAGCGCCGTCAGCAGAAAGTTCTGCGCGCCGCTGCCCGGCAGCTCGAGCGTCAGGATCGTCGGCCGGTTCATCTGCGTCAGATCGGCCCAGCTGCCATGGCCGCGATAGCATTCGAGGCGCTCGCGCTTGAGCGCGGCGCAGACGTTCTCGCCGCGCGGCACGATGATTTTGCTGTCCCACAGCCGGATCAGCCGGCTCATCACCGCGCCGAGCGGTTCGGCGGTCTGCTCGAGCATCGCGAAGTCGGCGGCCGGATCGGCGGCGACCGAGGCGGCGGGCGGCGCCGCGGTGCTGGCGGCCGGGGCCGGCGCGGGGCTTTCGCTGGTCGCGGGCGCCGCGGCAGTCAGCGACGCCGCCTTGGCGACCGGCGCGGTGGCGGCGTCATGGTGGCGCGTCAGGCTCCAGGCGAGCAGCGCCAGGCTCAGCAGCAGCGCCGCCGCCCAGCCGAACTCGATCCAGCGCCAGCGGCGCCGGGCATGCGGGTCGAACTCGTCCGGCAGCTGGCCGATTGCCTCACGGGCCGCCTTGCGCACGATCTCCGGGGTGATGCGCCGCGCGTTCTGCGCATAGGCGCCGAGCAGCGCGCGATCACAGACGATGTTGATCAGGCGCGGCACGCCCTTGGTGAAACGATGGATCTCATCCAGCGCCGGCGGCGTGAAGATCTCGCCGTGGCTGCCGGCCACCTTGAGGCGATGCTCGATGTACTCGGCGGTCTCGCGCGCGCCGAGCGGCGTCAGATGGAAGCGCGCAGTGATGCGGCTGGCCAGCTGGCGCAGGTCCGGCCGTGCCAGCAGCGCCGACAGCTCGGGCTGGCCGATCAGCATGATGCGCAGCAGCTTTTCCTTGGCCGTCTCGAGATTGGTCAGCAGGCGGACCTGCTCGAGTACCTCCGGCTGCAGGTTCTGCGCCTCGTCGATGATCAGCACCGTGCGCCGGCCTTCGGCGTGCGCGCGCAGCAGGTGTTCGTTGAGCGCGTCGAGCAAGGTCTTCAGCGTCAGCGGGTCGCGCGCGTAGCGCACCCCGAGTTCGTCGCAGATCGCCTGCACGAACTCCTGCTCGTTGAGACGCGGGTTGTGCACGAAGGCGACGTCGACCTTGTCGAGTTTCTGCTCGAGCAGGGTGCGCACGATCGTCGTCTTGCCGGTGCCGACCTCGCCGGTCAGCTGCACGAAGCCGCCGTACTGGCCGGTGCCGTACAGCAGATGGCCGAGCGCCTCCTGATGGCGCGGCGACATGTACAGATAGGCCGGGTCCGGGGTGATCGAGAACGGCATTTCCCGGAGCTGGAAAAACTCGATGTACATGCGCGCTGGGGCCGGCGTTTCGCGTCTGGAGTGAAGGCCGAGTATAGAACGCCCGGTGTGACGGGCGCCTAACGCTCCCAGACCTTCAGCATGTCGACGTGCCAGATGCCGTCGTCCAGATAGGGTTGCGAGCTCACCTTGAAGCCGAGCGAGGCGTAGAAGTCTTCGAGATGCTGCTGGCCCGAGATATAGATGTCCTGCTGCGGATAGCGCGCGTGGCAGGCGCGGATGCCTTCGCTCACCATCGCCCGCGCCAGGCCCTGGCCGCGCGCGGCGGCGGCGACCACCAGCCGGCCGAGCGCCGGCTCGTCGACCTTGAGGCCCGGCGGCAGCAGGCGCAGGTAGCCGAGCAGCGCGCCGCCCGGTTCGCGCACGGTGAGGTGCTCGCAGTGCGGGTCGAGGCCGTCGAGTTCCGGATAGGGGCATTTCTGCTCGACGACGAAGATGTCGACGCGCAGGCGCAGGCATTCGTAGAGCGTGTCGATATCCAGGTCGCGCCAGGCATGCCAGCGCCAGTCGAGGTCGAGTCGCATCGGGAGGATCGGCGGGAAACGGGAGATGCCGCGGCGTGCGGCGCCGTCAGCGCTGGAAATCGTACACGCTGCCGAGCCCGAGCAGTACCGTCAGTTCGTCGAGCGCGGTGCGCGATTCGACCAGCAGCTGCGGATCGGCGAGATCGTCGAGGCTCAGACGGTCGCGGTAATGGCGATCGATCCAGTGCGCGAGCTGGGTCGCGCGGGGGTCGTCGATCCAGCACAGCGGATTGACGGCCTCGCGCTCGGCCGCCGTCAGCACCACGCGCAAGCGCAGGCAGGCCGGCCCGCCGCCGTTGCGCATCGACTGGCGCAGGTCGAAGACCTCGACGGCGGCGATCGGATTGCCCGGATCGGCGACGATGCGCTCGATCGCCCGCCAGACGCGCGGCTGTTCGCGGCTCTCCTCGGCGGCGATCAGGCGCATCGCGCCGTCCGGCGTGCACACCAGCTGCGAATTGAACAGATAGGAGCCGACCGCCTCGGCGACCGACACCTCGCGCTCCGGCACTTCGACGAAGACCGGCCGCCGCGCGCCGCGCAGATGCGTGCAGATCCAGCCGCGCACGGTGGCGGCGTCGGCGAAGGCCTGCTCGTGATACAGCAGCAGCTCGCGGTTGCCGACCGCGATCACGTCGTTGTGGAACACGCCCTGGTCGATCACCGCCGGATTCTGCTGGGCGTGCAGCGTGCGCTCGTCGCGCAGGCCGTGCAGGCGCGCCAGCGCCTCGCCGGCGAGGCGCGTCTGCCGCGCCGGATAGCGCGACGGCGCCGGCTCGCGTTCGTCGCCGCGGCCGTAGACGAACAGTTCGAGGCCCGGCTCGCCGTAGTCGGCGCACAGGCGCGTGTGGTTGGCGGCGCCCTCGTCGCCGAACGCCGGCGTGGCCGGCAGCGGTTCGTGATGCACGAAGTGGCGCGGATCGGCGAACACCGCCTGCAGCAGGCGCGCGCTGGTCGGCGCCTCGATCGAACGATGCAGGTGCGTGCAGAGGTTGGCCGGCGTGAAGTGCACGCGGCCGTCGCCGCAGTCGGCGCTCGGCGACACCGTCGCGGCGTTGGCGGTCCACATCGCCGACGCCGAACTCGCCGCCGCCAGCAGGCCGGGCGCGCGGCGCCGCGCCTGCGCCAGCACCTCGGCGTCGCGGCCGCTGAAGCCGAGGCGGCGCAGCGTCGGCAGGTGCGGACGCTCGTGCGGCGGCAGCAGGCCCTGGGCGAGGCCGAGCGCGGCGAGCGCGCGCATCTTGGCGAGCCCCTGCTGGGCCGCGGCGCGCGGGTTCGACGGCTGCTCGGCGTTGTTGGCCGAGGCGACGTTGCCGAAGGCCAGGCCCGCGTAGTTGTGCGTCGGCCCGACCAGACCGTCGAAGTTCGCCTCGACGGCGCTTGCCGGTGCGTCCCCGTTTCTCTGCGGCGTGAGCTTCATGCGGCGCCCCGATGGCTGAAGGCCGGATTCTACGCAGCGGGCCGCGACGCGGTCGTGGCGGGATTCTCCCCAGTCGCGCCTCAGCGCGGCGCCGGCGGCAGCGGGAATTCGAGAATGACCTTGGTGCCGCCGAGCGTGCCGGGTTCCCAGTCGATCGTGCCGCTCAGCTGGCGGGCACGGTCGCGCATGCTGCTGGTGCCGCGGCCGAGCCCCGGCGGCGTCTGCGGCCGCAGGCCGGGGCCGTCGTCGGTGAGATCGAGCAGCAGGCGCTCGCCGAAGGCGCGCACGCGGACGCGGATGTGCGTGGCGCTGCCGTGGCGCAGGGCGTTGGTGATGGCCTCGCGGACGATGCGGAACAGGTGCAGCACCTGCGCTTCGTCGAGCGGTGGATCGGGGAGGTCGGCGGCCTGCTGCCAGTCGAGCCGGCTGCCGACCGCGTCGAGACGCTGCTCGGTCTCCTCGCGCATCTGGCCGAGCGCTTCGAGCAGCGAGCACGGGTCCTGCTGCGTGCGCGAGACGATGTCGCGAAAATCCTGCACGACCGAGCGCACGAGGTCGGCCTGCTGCGGATCGTCGAGGGCGTGCACCAGCGTCGTCAGCTTGGCGCCGATATCGTCGTGCAGGTCGGCGAGCAGGCGTTTCTGCTCTTCGGCGGCGGCGGTGCGATTGGCCTGGGCGAGCTGGCGGGCGAGCGCATCGGCGTGTCGCCGCTGGCGCCAGCAGACGAAGAGGGCCGCCGCCAGGGCGGCGAGCAGGCTGATGGTCAACAGGCGTTCGATCATGTCAGGGCGAAGCGTGGCCGCGGCCGGCCGTCTGCTGCCGTTCGGCTTCGGCAAGGTGTCCGCGCAGCGTGCGCACCGTGGGGTGGTCGTCGCTCAGCACCGGCGGACCGACGATGCGCAGCGCCTGCTGCAGTGTCTCGCGCGCCGCCGGCCACTGGCCGTCACGCAGCAGCGCGTAGCCGTAGCTGCCGAGCAGGCGGCCGTACAGGAGATTGTGCTCGCTGCGGCCGTCGGCGCGCGGCAGCGCATCGCGCAGCAGCGCGATGGCCTCGCGGGTGTGTCCGGTCTCGATCAGCGTCAAGGCCAGGCCGTTGACCGGAAACAGCGATTCGGCGTGCGCGCCGGCGTCGGCGCGACGGCGCAACGCGATCACCTCGCGATACCGGCGCTCGGCCTCGGCGTAGCGGCCGAGGCTGCGCGAGACGTTGGCCCGTACGTACATCGCGTTGAGGGTGTCGGCATCGCGATCGCCGAGCGACGCGCGCAGTCCGGCGACGACTTCGTCGATCAGTCCGTCGGCGGCGGCGGCGCGTTCGCTCTGGTCGAGAATGTTGCAAAGCACGTATTCGGCGATCAGCGTCCAGTAATGATTTTCGCCGGACACGCGGCGGCGATCGTCGATGACCGCGCGGATCGCCGGCTCGGCCTGAGCGTAGCGACCCAGCTGGCGCAGGCGCTCGGCGTAGTCCATGCGCGTCAGCAAGGTCGTCGGATGGTCGAAGCCGAGGGCCGCCGTCTCGCGCGCGATCAGCGCGACGAAGCGCTGCAGCGCCTCGTCGTAGCGGCCGCTGTTGAAAAGCGCCGAGGTATAGCCCTGGTCGATTTCGAGCGTGAGCGGATCGTCGGCGCCGAGCTGGCGCTGTGCGTCGGCGATGAGCTGGGCGAGCAGCTGCAGCGACTCGCCGTGGCGACCGAGGTAGAGCAGCACGGTGGTGCGCTGCAGGCGGGCCGTCAGGCGCAGGCGCGGATCTTCGCCGGGCTGCGGCGGCGCCGCGACGAAGGCTTGCAGGCGTTCGTCGGCGGCCTGCAGCTCGCCGCCGAGCTGCAGGCCGTTGATCTCGGCGAGCTGCAGACGGCGCGCCGCGTCGCTGTCGGCGCCGAGCTGCGGCACGAGGCGCGTGAGCGCGTCGCGCGCGATCGCGCGCGCGGTGTCGACGTCGCCGAGCGCCGCGTAGGTATCGGCCAGTGTGGCCGCCAGCGCCGCGCCGGCGCGTGGCGCCAGGCGGCGGTCCCGGACGAGCTGGCGACGGGCGGCGTCGAGCGCTTCGGCGACGGTCAGCGCGCGGCCGCGCGCGTGCGCCGGATCGGCCGAGACCAGCATGTCGTTGAGGAAGCGGTTGACCGCCGCGAGCTCGGCGGCGCGCGCTTCGGCCTCGGCGTGGGCGCGCGCTTCCGAGATGGCGTAATAGGTGGCGACCGAGGCGCCGCCGACGAGGGCGAGGCTCGCCGCAGCGAGCGCTGCCGACAGCGCCCGGTGGCGGCGCACGAACAGGCCGAGCAGATAGGTCGCGGTCGGCGGCCGCGCGGCGATCGGGCGGTGCGCGAGGAAGCGTTCGAGATCGGCGGCGAGCGCCGCGGCGTTGTCGTAGCGCTGATCGGCTTCCTGGGCCATCGCCTTCATGACGATGGTTTCGACGTCGCCCGGCGTCTCCGGCGCGATGCGCGACAGGCGCGCGACGCGCCCGGTGCGCAGCACGGCGATCGCCTCCATCACGGTCGAGTTCGACAGCCCCGGATACGGCAGGCGGCCGGCCAGCAGCTGGTAGGCGATCACGCCGAGCGCATAGATGTCGCTGCGCGGATCGCCGGGCGCCGCGCGGCCGGCGAGCTGCTCCGGGCTCATGTACGGCACGGTGCCGAGCACCTGGCCGGCCATCGTCATCGTTGCGAAGCCGTCGCCGGCGACGTGGGCGACACCGAAATCGAGGATGTGCGGACGGCCCTGCGCGTCGACGACGATGTTGGCCGGCTTGAGGTCGCGGTGCACGATGCCGCGGCCGTGCGCGTAGTGCACGGCTTCGCAGATCGCGGCCAGCAGGCGCAGGCGCCCGCCGACGTCGAGGGCCGAGGCTTCGGCGTGCACGAGCAGTTCGGTGCCCTGCACGTATTCCATCGCCAGATACGGCAGCGGACCGGTGTCGGTATCGAGCACGCCGGCGGCGTAGACGCGGGCGATGGCGGGGTGCTCGAGCTGCGCGAGCAGGTCAGCCTCGCGGCGAAAACGCTGCTGCGCCTCCTGCGCCAGTGCCGCGCTGCGCAGCACCTTGAGCGCGATCAGGCGCCGCGGCGCGTCCTGCTCGGCCAGATACACGCGGCCGCTGCCGCCCTCGCCGAGCAGGCGCCGGATGCGGTAGGCGCCGAGCTGTTCGGGCAGGGAGTCCGGGGCCTTCATCGCGGCGCCGGAGCGTTCGTGGGCGCGCGGCTCTGGCGGCTACAGATGCGGATTGACCAGGCCGAGCCGGGCCGCTTCCATCGTCGCTTCGGCGCGGCTGCCGATGCGCAGCTTGCGGTAGACGTTCTTGACGAATTCATGCGCGGTGTTGTGCGTGACGCCGAGCGTCTGCGCGACGTCGGCGATCTTGAAACCCTTGGCGAGCAGCGTCAGCGTCTCGCGCTCGCGCGGCGTCAGCCGGGCGGCGTGGTTCGCGGCGCGGGCACTGCCGTCGCTGCCGAACACGCGCAGCAGGCGGCGGGCGATCGAGGCCGACAGCGGCGGCTCGCCGGCGGCGATGCCGCGCAGCGAGTGGATGGTCCGCTCGCGCGACTGGTCCTTCAGCAGGTAGCCGCCGGCGCCGGCGCGCAGCGCCGGGAACAGGTGCTGGTCGTCGGCGTAGATGGTCGCGACGACGCAGTGACAGCCGGGATGGCGGGCGCTGATCTCGCGGATGAGGTCGATGCCGTCGCCGTCCGGCAGGCCGAGGTCGATCAGGGCGATCGCCGGGCTGAGCGTCTCGATCGCCGCGCGCGCTTCGGCCAGCGTGCGGCTCGTCTCGACCGCGATGCCCGGAAAGGCTTCTTCCAGCGTTGTGCCGAGCCAGCGCGTCAGCGCTGGCTGATCTTCGACCACGAGCCCCTGCTTCATGTGCCCCCAGCATTGCCGGTCCGTGCGCCGGACCTTCAAATCTCCCGCGGCAAGCCTGCGGCGAGCCCCCGGCAGCGTCAAGACATTCTCTGGACACTCCCCCGGAACGGGGGATGCGCCGGCGCGGCGCCGGGACTCAGGGTGCGTCACGCACGCGCAGGAAGCGCGCGAAGCGCGGCAGGCCCTGCTCGGTGAGGCCGTTGTAGGCGTAGGTGACGCGGCTGCCCAGCGGCGGCGGCCGGCGGCGCTCGGCGTCGCGCAGGCCGCTGCCGAGCCGGAAGCGGCGGCCGTCGTCGCTTTCGACTTCGAGCGCGCCGACCAGGCCCGCGTACCGGCCCTTGCCCGGCACGTAGCCGACCACCGTCGCCTCGGCGTCGTCGTAGGGCTTGTACTTGAGCAGGTCGCCGCTGCGCCCGGCGGCGTAGCGCGAATCGCCGCGATGGAGCATCAGGCCTTCGCCGCCGGCGGCGACGATCGCATCCAGCCGCGCGCGCAGCGCGGCCGGGCTGGCGACGCGGAACTGCTCGACGGCGCGCAGCGTCGGCGGCGGCGCGGCGAGCAGGCGGCGCAGCGCCTGCAGGCGCGCGTCGAAGTCGCCCGGGTGGGCCGGCAGATCGAAGACCATCAGGCGGATCGGCTGCCAGTCCCGGGCCTCGGGCTGGTAACGGCGCACCGCGGCGGAGACGGCTTCGAAGCGGCCGCGCCCGGCCCACAGCTCGCCGTCGAGCGGCTGCTGCGGCCAGCCCGCGGTATAGCCGGGCGGCGCGACGATCGGCTGGCCGCCGCGCGTCCACAGCCGCGCGCCGTCCCAGTACGCGCGCACGCCGTCGAGTTTTTCGCTGACCCAGTACGCCGGCAGCTCGATCGGATCGCCGTCGTGATAGACCTTGGCGAGCAGCAGCGCCGGCGCTTCGGCGGCGAACGCCACCGGCGCCCACAGTGCCAGGCACAATAGCAGGCTCCGCAGCATCGTCGTTCTCCGGCGCGATGACTGCGGCCAGCCTAGGCCGGTGCGGGGCTACAGACTGAGACCGGGTACGAGTTTGGCGGGCAGCTCCGGGTGTGCGGCTTCGGAGCTGGCGACCGGATAGGCGCAGTAGTCGGCGGCGTAGAACGCGCTCGGCCGGTGGTTGCCACTGGCGCCGATGCCGCCGAACGGGAAGGCGCCCGAGGCGCCGGTGGTCGGCCGGTTCCAGTTGACGATGCCGGCGCGCGAGCGGCGCCAGTAGCGACGGTATTCGGCCTCGTCGTCGCCGATGAAACCGGCCGACAGCCCGTAGCGTGTGGCGTTGGCGACCTCGATCGCGGCCTCGAGCGACGCGACGCGAATCACCTGCAGCAGCGGGCCGAAGAGCTCC
Organism: Solimonas variicoloris DSM 15731; assembly: GCF_000382285.1. Lineage (GTDB taxonomy): Bacteria > Pseudomonadota > Gammaproteobacteria > Nevskiales > Nevskiaceae > Solimonas > Solimonas variicoloris. The sequence goes on from NZ_KB907931.1 coordinate 155,561, forward strand.
TCGTCGTCGATCTCGACGCCGGTGGTGTCTAGCAGCCCTGGCGTAACGAAGGCGACGCCGCGTTCGAGGCGGCGCATCGCCAGCAGCGGCTGCGCGCCGCGCGCGACCATGTTGTCCTGTGCGTCGAGCAATTGCGTCGCCGCGCGCGGCGTGATCAGCGGGCCCATGAACGGCTGCGGCTCGTCGTTCCACGCGCCGACGGCGAGCTGCCCGGCGACGTCGGCGAGGCGCGCCGTGAAGCGCGCGCCCCAGGCGTCGTCCGGCACGATCAGGCGCCGCGTGCAGGTGCAGCGCTGGCCGCTGGTGATGAATGCCGACTGCACGACGTCGTGGACGGCCGCATCGAGCGCTTCGACCGGCCGCACGATCAGCGGATTGTTGCCACCCATTTCGAGCGCGAGGATCTTGCCGGTGGCGCCGGCGAACTGCCGGTGCAGCAGCGCGCCGGTGCGCGAGCTGCCGGTGAAGAACAGACCGTCGAGCTCGCGGTGCGCGGCGATCGCCTCGCCGGTTTCGCGCTCGCCCTGCAGCAGATTCAGCACGCCGGCCGGCAGGCCGGCGGCCTGCCAGCAGCGCAGCATTGCCTCGCCGACCGCCGGCGTCTGCTCGCTGGGCTTGAACACGACGCAATTGCCGGCGAGCAACGCCGGCACGATGTGGCCGTTCGGCAGATGGCCCGGAAAGTTGTAGGGGCCGAACACGGCGACCACGCCATGCGGCTTGTGGCGCAGCGTGTGGCCGCCGATCTCGGCCCGGGCTTCGACGACGCCGGTGCGCTGCGCGTAGGCGCGGATCGAGATGTCGACCTTGCCGATCATCGCCGCGACTTCGGTGCGGGCCTCCCACAGCGGTTTGCCCACCTCGCGCGCGATCAGCGCCGCCAGTTCCTCGCGCGCCTCTTCGAGCTGGCGCGCATAAGCGCGTGCGATCGCCTCGCGCTCGGCCTGCGGCGTGTCGGACCAGCCGGCGAAGGCAGCGCGCGCGGCGACGTAAGCCGCCTGCACGTCCTCGTGATTGGCGGCACGGCCGTTCCACAGCAGATCGCCGCAGGCCGGGTCGCGGCTCTGCAGCGGCAGGCCACGGCCGGTGCGCCAGCGTCCGTCGATCAGCAGTTCACCCGTCGTTTCCATCGAGACTCCGGCCAGGTTTCAGAGCGGGCAGACACGCACGCGTGCGCCCGGCGCGACGCCGAGCGCCGCGGCGACGGTTTCCGGCAAGGCCGCGGCATCGGTGCCGGGCGCGAGTTCGGCGAGCGCGCAGCGGAAGCCGTCGAGCCGTTCGTTGGCGACCAGATGCGGCAGGCCGTCGTGCGGCGGCGCGCCGGCGACGACCGTGGCCTGGTGCGAACGCCGCACCGAACGGATCGCCTGCAGCGGCGCCTCGACCGCCGGGCCACCGTCGAAGATGTCGATGTAGCCCTGGTAGCGGAAGCGCTCCTGTTCGAGGAAGCGCAGCGCCGGCGCGGTTTCCGGATGCACCTGGCCGAGCACGCCCTGCGCTTCCGGCGGCAGCAGCACGGTGTAGATCGGATGCTTGGGCATCAGCTCGGCGATCACCGCCTTGTTGCCCTGGCCGACGACGTGCTCGGCGTCGCCGTACTCGATGCTGAAGAAGTGCCGGCCGAGACCTTCCCAGAACGGCGAACGCCCGGCCGCGTCGGAGACGCCACGCATCTCGGCGATCACCTTGTCGGCGAAGCGCTGCGGAAACGCGGCCATGAACAGGAAGCGGGATTTCGACAGCAGCGTGCCGTGCCGGCTGTGGCGCGCGTCGCGGCGCAGGTAGAGCGAGCACAGCACCGTGCTGCCGGTCAGGTCGTTCGACAGATACAGCGTCGGCAGGCGCTTGTAGACGTTCAGCGCCGGGCTCGCCTGCACGGTGAGGCCGACGTGGTAGTTGTAGAACGGCTCGTCCAGGCCGCAGGCCGCTTCGATCGCGCAGCAGCCGGCGATCGTGCCGTCGCCGCTGTCGAGCACGAACATGTAGCGCTCGTGGCCGGGCGCGTCGACCGCGGCGGCGAACGAGGCCAGCGAGCGCTCGATCTTGTGCTGCAGCACGTCGCGCACCGGCGGCAGCGAGGTGAAGCCGGTGCCGGCGCCGCGCGCCAGATCGAGCAGCGCGTCGAGATCGCCGGGCGCGATCGGGCGCACGCAGGCGGCGGCTGCGGCGCTCACGTCCAGCTCCATTCGCCGCTGGCGACGCGCATCAGCAGCAGCGCCGACAGCTGCGCGCGCTCGCCGAGGCTCGAGTAGCGCATGGTTTCGCGGTCCGAGTGGATATCGCGGCCGACCACGCCGAGATTGTCGAGATTCGGCAGGCCGTGCGCGGCCAGGTTGTTGCCGTCGCAGCAGCCGCCGGTCGGCTTGAATGCGAGCGGCAGCTCCAGCGCGCGGCCGCAGTCGAGCACCCAGTCCATCAGGCGCTCCTGGGCCGCGGCCAGCGGCTTGGGCGGACGTGTGAAGCCGCCGCGCAGCTCGAAGACGATGCCGTCGCCGCCGTGCGCGCGGAAGATGCGGTCGAGCTCGCCCTGCAGCCAGGGCTCGTCGCCGGCCTGCTGCGTGCGCACGTTGAATTTGAACAGGCAGAAGTCGGGAATCACGTTGAGCGGGCCGCCGCCGCGGACATAAGCAGGATTGATCGTGACGCCCTCACGTTGCAGGCCGTTGATGGCGTCGATGACGCGCGCCGCGGCGGCGATCGCGTTGCGGCCGTCCTGCGGGTTGCGTCCGGCGTGCGCGGCGCGGCCGTGCACGAGGATCTCGAAGTTGCCGCTGCCCTTGCGGCTCGATGCCAGCGAGCCGTCAGGGAACGAGGGTTCGTAGATGAGCCCGAAGCGGTGGCGCTGCGCGGCTTCAGCGAGCAGCGGCGCCGAGCCGGTCGAGCCGATCTCCTCGTCCGGGTTCAGCAGCACTTCCCAGCCGACGCGCTCGCGCCACGGCGTGCGCTCCAGCGTCGCCAGCGCCAGCCACATCGCCAGCAGCCCGCCCTTGAGGTCGGCGACGCCGGGCCCGTGCACGGTGTCGTCGTCGACGAAGCGCGCGGTCTGGAACGGATGCTCGGCGCCGTAGACGGTGTCGAGGTGGCCGCCGAGGAAAACCTGTAGCGGCGCCTCCGGGCGCAGGCGCAGGCGCAGCGCCGGGCCGACCGCGCGCTCGCGCTGCGTGCCGTCGTCGGCCGTCGACTGATATGGCGGCAGCTCGAACCACTGCGCGCTCGCGCCGAGGGCGGAGAAGCGTGGCGCCAGCATTTCGGCGACCGCGCGCACGCCGCGCGGGTTGAAGCTGCCGGAATTCTGGTTCGCCAGGCGCAGCAGCTCGTCGCGCAGGAGCGGCGCCTGCGCGGCGGTCCATTGCAGATGCGGTGAGTAATCCTCTCGCACGGCGCGAACCCGTCTGCTGTAATGAGTCCATTCTTAGGGACGTCGCGCGCCTCGCGCATGAGGAAAACTCCGGTGAAGTTCTGGTTCGCAAAATCGCTTGCCGCGCTCTGTGCGCTCATCGGCCTGTGCGCTGCCGGCCACGCCTGGAGCGCCGACCAGGCGCTGTGGGAGAAATCGACGCTGAACCAGATCCTCAAGCGCGGCGAACTGCGCGTCGGTCTCGAGGCCGGCTACGTGCCGTTCGAGATGCGGGACCGGAAGGGCAACATCATCGGCTTCGACGTCGACCTCGCCCGCCTGATGGCGCGCTACATGGGCGTCAAGCTGACGCTCGTCAACACGCAGTGGGACGGCATCATTCCGGCGCTGCTGACCGACAAGTTCGACCTGCTGATGTCCGGCATGACCGTCACGCCGGAGCGCAACCTGCAGGTCAACTTCGCCGACCCGTACGTCGTCATCGGCCAGACCGTCATCATCCGCAAGGGCCTGATCGGCAAGATCACCAAGTACGATCAGCTCGACGATGCGCAATACACGATCGCCACCAAGCTCGGCACGACCGGCGACATCGCCGGACGCAAATACTTCACCAAGGCCAAGATCAAGGCCTTCGAGACCGAGGCCGAGGCGACGCTCGAAGTGCGCAACGGCCGCGCCGATGCCTTCGTCTACGATCTGCCGTACAACGCCGTCTTCTACGCCCGCTACCCGAACGACGTCGGCATCCTGCGCGAGACCTTCACCCAGGAGCCGATCGGCTGGGCCGTGCGCAAGGGCGATCCCGACTTCCTCAACTGGCTGAACAATTTCCTGCGCGTCATCAAGGCCGACGGCAGCTACGACGCGCTGTATCAGAAGTGGTTCGAGGGCACGGCGTGGCTGCAGAACGTCGGGGGCGGTTGAGCGGGCGGCGGCGAGTGAGACGGGGCGCGCGGTTGTCGCGGAGTCGGGCAGGCAGAATCTCCGCGAGCTTGCGCGCAGAGCGCTGATCCGCGCCGCAGTTGGCGTCTACTGAAGTGTGCGTGGGGGGGGGGAATGGGGATCGGAAAGGGTGCTGGATTTTTTGCTGTCGCCATTTTTTGTGCAGGCACGGCGTTGCCGGTGATGGCGGAAGAGGCCAAGGCCTTGCCGCCGGTCAAGGATTTCGCGCGATTCCCGGATTACGAGCAGCTCAAGCTTTCGCCCAAGGGCGATTACCTGGCGGTCACTTCACGCATTGAAAGCCGGACCGTGCTGGCGATCCTGCGGCTGTCCGATCTGAAGATTGTCGCGTCGGCCGGCGGCGCCGAGTATCAGCACGTGAACTCGTTTGATTGGGTCAGCGACGAGCGCGTGGTCTATTCGATTGCCGAGAATTACGGCTCTCTGGAAATCCCGTATCTGACCGGAGAGCTCATGGCCCTTGATGTGGACGGCTCTCCGTCCAAGTATCTGTTCGGCTATCGGGGCGAGATGTCGACCGGCACGAGAATTCGGGGCGGGAAGGCGGAGTACGCTTCGGCGCGATTGATCGATCCGTTGCTCGACGAACCCAACTATGCGCTGATCGCCGTCTATCCCTGGCAGGACTCGGCCGGTCAGATCAATGCCGAGACGGTCTACAAGATCAATGTCAGAAACGGCATGACGACGCCGGTCGTCTCGGCACCCGGACGCGGATTTACGCAGTTTGCAACCGATGAGTCCGGGTTCGTCCGCTTTGCGGCCGGAGAGTATCGGCAAGCCTATGCCGTGGACACGTACTTCCGGTCGCCGGAGGAGCCGCGCTGGAAGCAACTCGATGGCGAGGATGGCGTGGGCGGCGGGGCCAAAGTACTGGCGCTCGATGGCGCCGCCCAGACCGTCTACATGGAATCAGGCAGCTGCCTGGTCTCCTTCCGGTTCAATTCCAAGGTGCGCGAGCGGCTTGCCTGCAATCCGACTGCGGAAATTTATGATGTCGATTACTCGCATGACGGCCTGATCCCGATACGGGTTTCATTCGAGCCCGGAAAGATCGAGTCGATGTCGCTCGCCGAGCAGCATCCTGACAGCCGCCTGCTTCGCGCGTTGGAAAGGAGTTTTCCCGGTCAGTACACGCACATCGTTTCCTGGTCGCGCGACGGCAGCAAGGCCATCATTTCGGCATCCAGCGATCGCAACCCGGGGACGTTCTATCTCTTCGACCGCCAAGCCAAGAAGGCCGAATTCCTTCTCGCGAAAGAGTCATGGATCGATGCCGAGCAAATGGCCGAGCGGCAGCCGATCAGTTTTTCCGCGGCCGACGGGATGACGATCTACGGCTATCTGACTTTGCCTCGTGGCCAGAAGCCACAACAGTTGCCGATGGTGGTGCTGCCTCACGGCGGTCCGTTCGGGCCGCAAGACCACTGGTTTTACGATGACGAAGCGCAGATGTTCGCGAGTCGCGGTTACGCCGTGCTGCAAGTGAATTTCCGGGGTTCCGGGGGATACGGAAAGGCTTATCTCGAGGCGGGCAAGGGCAAGTGGGGTTCCGCGATGATTGGCGACATCGCGGCGGGTACGCGTTATGTCATCGGCAAGGGCGTAGCCGATGCAAGGCGGATCTGCATCTACGGGGGCAGCTTTGGTGGTTATGCTGCCATGATGAGTGCGGTTCGATATCCGGAGCTGTACCGGTGTGCGATCGGCTACGCCGGTGCTTATGACTTGCTGATCCAGCGCAAGGAATCGGACACCGCAAATACCCGGATAGGGCGCGACTATCTGAACTTCTTCGTTGGCGCCGACGAAGCGGAACTCAAGGAGCAGTCACCGATTTCGCATCTCGATCGTTTGCGCGCGGCGGTCATGCTGGTGCACGGCGAGCAGGATCGCCGTGTCCCTTTTTCACAGTTCAAGGCGATGCGCGATGCCTTGAAGGCGCGGAACTATCCATTCGAGTCGCTCACCTACGCCGGTGAAGGGCATGGCTTCTACAGCGAAGCGCACCGCGAGGAGTTCTACACCAGAATGCTCGACTTCATCGCCCGCAGCCTGAGTGCGCCGGCGAGCGAGAGCGCCTCGCTGCTGCCGGAGGCTGGCACGCGATAGGCCGGGCGCGGCCCGCCTCGTGGCGGGTGCGCGACGGGGCTTTCTCCCGCGTGCAGGGAAGGTCGGCGGCGCAGTGATGAACGGCGCCGCAGCGCAGGGCTCGGCCGGCGCGCGGCGGCCGTCATCCGGCCTTGCCGGGGTCGGACTTTCCCGCTGGCCGCCCGCGGAGCCGGCAAGCCGCTGCGCATATCCGCAAGCCAATGGATGCGGACACTCGAACGCTGCCGCGGTCGCCTGCCGGACTGTCCGCTGCTGTCCGCCAGGCCGTACGCGGACACCGCATGCCACTCGCGTTATTTTAACTTTCTCATTTAAGTCAAAAGGATAGCCATCTCCGCAGGGCTGGCACGAGGGCTGCGTTGTCGATCCGCAAAACCGGTACGGGGAGCGACGATGCGAGTGGCGGCGGGGTGTTTGGCGGTGGTGATGGCGGCGGCGGGCCCGGCGCAGGCGAACAGCCTGATCGAGGCCTATCGCGCCGCGCAGCAGCACGACGCGGTGCTGCAGGCGGCGCTCGAGGTGCGCAATGCGGCGGTCGAGGCACGGCCGCAGGCCTGGTCGCTGCTGCTGCCGTCGGTGACGGCGAGCGCCGGCACGGCGCGCGAGCGCTACCGGCTCGACGGCGGCAATGCAGCGGTGAGCGATCCGACCGATCCGCAGGCGAGCGAGGAGTCGCGTTTCTCGGCGACGCGGACCACGTACGGGCTCGACCTCAAGCAGACGCTGTGGAGCGTGGAATCGTTCCAGAAGCTGCGCCAGAGCAGCCTGGCGGTCGCCCAGGCCGAGGCCGAGTACCGTGACGCGCACCAGGCATTGATCCTGCGGGTCGCCGAGGCCTATTTCGGCGTGCTCGCCGCGGCCGACAACCTCGACGCCAACCGCTCGGAGCGCGCCGCCTACGCGGCGCTCGTCGATCAGGCGCAGAAGCGTCTGCAGACCGGCCTGGGCGCGCGCATCGGCGTCGACGAGGCGCAGTCGTTCTATTCGTTGACCGCGCAGGCGGTCAGCGATTCGGAGCTGGCGCTGCTCGACGCGCAGCGCGCGCTGCTGCAGATCACCCGCGAGCCGACGCCGATCGTGCCGCTGCGCGAGGAGATCCCGCTGGCTTCGCCGCAGCCGGCCAGCGCCGACGAGTGGCTGGCCGCGGCGCGGCAGGGCAACTACGCCGTGCAGGCGGCGCAGCTGAAGCAGGAGGTGGCGGCGCGCGGCGTGTCGGTGGTCGACGGCCGCTGGTGGCCGACGGTGTCGCTGCAGGGCTCGATCGGCAAGACCCAGATTCCCGATGTGCTCGGCGGCGACCAGCGCATCGACAGCATCGGCGTCTACGCGGAATGGCCGATCTTCTCCGGCGGTCAGACGCTGTCGCAGCGGCGCGAAGCCGCGGCGCGCTGGCGCGGCGCCAGCGCCGACTACGACGGCCGCGTGCGACTGGCCGAGCGCGACACGCTGGCGGCGTTCCGCGGCGTGCTGGTCGGCATCCGCAACATCCGCTCCGGCCAGCTCGCGGTGCAGGCCAACCGCACGGCGGTCGAGGCCAGCCAGAACGGCGTCGAAGCCGGCACCCGCACCGAGTTCGACCTGCTCAACGCGCAGACGCATTACTACTCGGCGCTGCGCACCTACTACCAGTCGCGCTACGACTATCTGAACAACACGCTGCGCCTGAAGGCGCAGGCCGGCCGCCTCGGCGAGGGCGATCTGGCGGCGGTCGACGCCGTGCTCGCCGACGACGGCCGACGTGTCGAACTGCCGGCGGACTGGTCGCCGTGAGCGCCGCCGCGCGCTTGTCCGCAGTGTCCGGCGGCGGCGTCCGCGGACACTGTCCGCAGCGTGCCGGCGACGAACGAATTTGTTTTGCAGCAATGACTTAACGATCAACGACGGGCTGGTACGGCGCTTGCGCCGACCGCCCTGGAACCGCAACGCGCGGTAGGGGAAGGCAGGACATGATGATTCGCGATACCAGTGCGCAGGACCGTGTGGTGACGCGCGCGCCGTGGTGGAAGCGGCACCGCAAGGCGCTGGCCGCGGCCGCGGTGGCCGTGCTGCTGCTGATCTGGCTGCTGCCGACGACGCTGCGCTCGCTGTCGGCGCATGCCTCGGTCAGCCGCGCGCGCCTGGCGGTCGCCACGGTCGAGCGCGGCGATTTCACGCGCGACATCGCCGCCGAGGGACGCGTCGTCGCCGCCGTCAGCCCGACGCTCTACGCCCCGGCGCCCGGCAGCGTGCGCTTCACCGTGCAGGCCGGCCGCCAGGTCGCCAAGGACGAGGTGATCGGCAGCGTCGACAGCCCGGAACTGACCAGCAAGCTTGCGCAGGAGCGCGCCAATCTGCAGGCCATGCAGGTCGATTACGCGCGCGCCCAGCTCGATGCCAGGCAGCAGGGTATCGTCGCCGAGCAGACCCTCGAACAGGCGCGCATCGATCGCCAGACCGCCTACACCGAGCAGGAACGCACGAAGAAGGCCTTCGAACTGGGCGTCACGCCGGAGATCGAGGTGCTGCGCACGCAGGCGGCGCTGCAGAAGGCCGAGATCGCACTCAAGCGCGCCGAGACTGACTACGCCTTGCAGCAGGAGGGCCGTCGCTTCGACACCGACGCCAAGCGCCTCGCGCGCGATCGCCAGCAGCTGCTCGTCGACGAACTGCAGCGCCAGGTCGACCTGCTGACGCTGCGCTCGCCGGTCGCCGGCCAGGTCGGCCAGCTAATGGTCACCGACCGTTCGACGGTCGCCAAGGACGCGGCGCTGCTGACGGTCGTCGATCTGACCGCGCTCGAAGTCGAGGTCAAGGTGCCGGAAAGCTTCGCGCGCGACCTCGCCGTCGGCATGCCGGCGACGATCCGCGGCAACGGCAATACCTGGAACGGCGAGGTCGGTGCCGTCGCGCCGGAAGTCGTCAACGGCGAAGTCGTCGCCCGCGTGCGCTTCGTCGGCGATGCGCCGCAGGGTCTGCGCCAGAGCCAGCGCCTGTCGGTGCGCGTGGTGCTCGACGAGCGCAAGAACGTGGTCATGGTGGCGCGCGGTCCCTTCGTCGAGATCGGCAACGGCCGTGTCGCCTACGTCGTCAACGGCGACATGGCCGAGCGGCGCGCGATCCGCGTCGGCACCGCCTCGGTCGACAAGGTCGAGATTCTCGAAGGTCTGCAGCCCGGCGAGCAGATCGTCGTGTCCGGAACCGATAGCTTCAACGACGCCGAGCGCGTCGCCCTCAGTCGCTGAATCCACTGCTCGAAGAAAGGAATTTCCCATGCTGAAGATGACGCATCTGTCGAAGGCCTTCCGCACGGAAGTCGTCGAAACCTACGCCCTGCGCGATTTCTCGATTCACGTCCGCGAGGGCGAGTTCGTCGCCGTCACCGGCCCGTCCGGCTCCGGCAAGACGACCTTCCTCAACATCGCCGGCCTGCTCGAAACGCCGACCGGCGGCACCTACGAACTGGACGGGCAGGACGTCGGCGCGCTCGGCGACGACGCGCGTTCGCATATCCGCAACCAGAAGATCGGCTTCATCTTCCAGGCCTTCAATCTGATCCCCGATCTCAACATCTACGACAACGTCGACGTGCCGCTGCGCTATCGCAAGATGTCGTCGGCCGAACGCAAGAAGCGCATCACCGAGGCGCTCGAGCGCGTCGGCTTGTCGGCGCGCATGCGCCACTATCCGGCCGAGCTGTCGGGCGGCCAGCAACAGCGCGTGGCGATCGCCCGCGCGCTGGCCGGCAGCCCCAAGCTGCTGCTCGCCGACGAGCCGACCGGCAATCTCGACACGCAGATGGCGCGTGCCGTGATGCAGCTGCTCGAGGATATCCATCGCGACGGCGCGACCATCGTCATGGTCACCCACGATCCGGAACTCGCCGCGCGCGCGCAGCGCAACGTGCACGTGATCGACGGCCAGGTCGTCGATCTCGGCGAAGACCCGAAGCTGCACATGAACGTCTCGCGCATCAGCGCCTGAAGGAGCCGCGCATGTTCCGCTACTACGCATGGCTGGCCGGCCGCAGCCTCCGGAAGAATCCGGCGCTGACCGCGCTGATGGTGATCGCGATCGGACTCGGCATCGGCGCCAGCATCACCACGCTGACGGTGCTGCGCGTGCTGTCGGGCGATCCGATCCCGCAGAAGAGCGCCGTGCTGTTCCATCCGCAGATCGATCCCGCCGACATCGACGACTGGCACGAGGGTGAGGAGCCGCCGGACCTGATCGGTTACGTCGACGGCATGAACCTGCTGAAGGCGGGCAAGGCCGATCGTCAGGTCCTGCTGACGGGCGGCAATGCGGTGATCCAGCCGGAAGGCAGCGCGCTCGACCCGTTCCGGACCGAGGCGCGCTTCACGACCGCCGACTTCTTTCCGATATTCGACGTGCCGATGCTGTACGGACGCGGCTGGACCGCCGAGGACGACGAGCGGCGCGCGCGCGTCGCCGTCATTACCCGCAGCCTCAACGACAAGCTCTATGGCGGCGCCAACAGCGTCGGCCGCACGCTGCGGATCCGCGGCAACGATTTCCAGATCGTCGGCGTCGTCGACCACTGGCGGCCGACGCCGCACTTCTACGATCTGGTGACCGGCAACTACGCCGAAGTCGAGGACGTCTTCGTGCCGCTCGACGTCGGGCTGGACCTCAAGCTCGGCCGCAACGGCACGATGAACTGCTGGGGCAGCGGCGGTGGCGCCGATCCGGAACATTCGCCGGACTGCGTCTACATGCAGCTCTGGGTCGAGCTGGGCACGCCCGAAAAGCGCGCCGCCTACATGACCTTTCTCAACAACTACGTCAACGAGCAGCGCGCGCTGGGACGCTTCCCGCGGCCCAACAGCGTCAAGCTGCGCAGCGTGATGGAATGGCTCGACTACCAGAAGGTCGTGCCGTCCGACGTGCGCCTTCAGGTCTGGCTGGCGCTCGGCTTCCTCGTGGTCTGCCTGGTGAACACGGTTGGCCTGATGCTGGCCAAGTTCCTGCGGCGCTCGGGCGAGGTCGCCGTGCGCCGCGCGATCGGTGCATCGCGGCGCGAGGTCTTCGCGCAGTTCCTCGTCGAGGCCGGCGCGGTGGGCGTGGCCGGTGCGGGGCTCGGGCTGTTGCTGGCCCTGCTCGGCCTGTGGGCGGTCCGCCAGCAGCCCGGCGACTATGCCAGCCTGGCGCATATCGATCTGCCGATGCTGCTGGCGACGCTCGCGCTGGCGCTGCTGACGAGCCTGGTCTCCGGCCTGCTGCCCGCCTGGCGTGCGTGCCAGGTCGCGCCCGCCCTGCAACTGAAAAGCGATTGAGGAATCCGCCATGGACTTCATGCCCATCATCGCCGCGCTCAAGCGGCAGAAGACCGCCGCCGCCCTGATCGCGATCGAGATCGCGCTGTGCTGCGCCATCATTTGCAACGCCCTGTTCCTGATCATCCATCGCCTCGAACGCAGCAGCATTCCGAGCGGGGTGCCGGAGAACGAGCTGGTGCGGATCCAGACCACGAGCGTCGCCGAGGATCCGGATGTCGATGCGCGCGCGCGGGCCGCGCTGCAGTCGCTGCGCGAGATCCCCGGCGTGCAAGGCGCCACGCTGATCAACCAGGTGCCGTTCGGACGCTCGTCGTGGAACTCGGGCCTGCGCCTGAAGCCGGAAGACAAGAACACCATCGTCAATGCCACGATCTATTACGGCGATGCCGCGATGCTGTCGACGCTCGGCGCCAAGCTGGTCGCCGGACGCTGGTTCGAGGAAAGCGAGTTCGGCGACTTTGCGACCCTGCTCGGGGCGCCCGACGGCGAGCAGCCGAAGATCGTCATCATCACGCGCCAGCTGGGTCAGAAGCTGTTCGGCAACGAAAATCCGTTGGGCCGCGAATTCGCTTTCGGCGATGTCCCGGTGCGCGTGATCGGCGTGCTCGAGCACCTCGTGCGGCCGTCGATCTTCGACGATGCGACGGCCGACTGCAGCCTGGTGTTCCCGGTGCGCATGGGCGCCGGCTACGGCGCGCAGTATGTGCTGCGCACGCGCCCGCAGGATCGCGACGCCGTGATCGCCGCCGCCAAGAAGAAACTGGCCGAAGCGATGCCGAACCGGATCGTCCTGGACACCAAGGGCTTCGACGAACTGCGCGACGAGAATTTCAAGCAGGACCGCGTGATGGCCGGCCTGCTGATCGCCGTCGTCGTCTCGCTGCTGGTGGTCACGGCGCTCGGCATCGTCGGTCTGGCCAGCTTCTGGGTGCAGCGCCGGCGCCGCCAGATCGGCATCCGCCGTGCGCTCGGGGCGACACGCGGGCAGATCCTGCGCTACTTCCAGACCGAGAACTTCCTGATCGTCACGGTCGGCATCGCGGTTGGCATGGCGGCGGCATTCGGCATCAGCGGCTGGCTGATGCATCACTACGAACTGCCGCGCCTGCCGCTCTACTACCTGCCGGTCGGCGCGGTCGCGCTCTGGCTGCTCGGGCAGATCGCGGTGCTGGCCCCGGCCTTGCGCGCCGCGTCAGTGCCGCCGGCGACGGCGACGCGGCCGGCCTGAAGCGCGGCCTCGACGGTTCACTCCCAGGATTGCGCGCCGCTCGTCGGCGCGCTCTTTTTTCGGCGCTGGGGCAGGGCGCGCGCGGCACAGGCTATGATCGCCCCCGCCGCCCGGCGCGCCGGGCAGGATTGCTCGATTCCAACCTTCCGCGTGGGCGCCGCGTCTATGACGCATGCGCCGAAGAGCTGACATGTCCACCGTCCTGATCATTGACGACAATGCCGGCGTGCGCGAGGCGCTCGGGCTGCTGCTGTCGCTGCGCGACATCCGCACGCGCACGGCGGCGACGCCCGAGGAAGGCCTGGCGATGCTGCTCGCCGAGCGCATCGACCTGGTCATCGCCGACATGAATTTCCGCGCCGACACCACCTCCGGCGAGGAAGGCGTGGCGCTGTTCCGTGCGATCCGCGAGCGCTATCCGGATCTGCCGGTGATGCTGCTGACGGCCTGGACCCATCTGGAGACGGCGGTCGAGCTGGTCAAGGCCGGCGCCGCCGACTATCTCGCCAAACCCTGGGACGATCACAAGCTGCTGACGACGGTCGAGAACCTGCTCGAGCTGTCGGAGGCGAGCCGGGCGATGTCGCATCTGCGCCGCGAGCGTCGCCGCCGTCGCGAGGAACTGGCGCGGCGCTACGATTTGCGCGGGCTGGTCTACGGTTCCGAGGCGATGGAGCGTGTCGTCGAACTGGCCTGCCAAGTCGCGCGCGCCGACGTGCCGGTGCTGATCACCGGCCCCAACGGCGCCGGCAAGGAACGCATCGCGCAGATCGTGCATGCCAACTCGGCGGTCAAGGACGGGCCGTTCATCGCCATCAATTGCGGCGCCCTGCCGAGCGAGCTGATCGAGGCCGAGCTGTTCGGCGCCGAGGCCGGTGCCTATACCGGCGCCAATCGCGCCCGCGAAGGACGTTTCGAGAGCGCCAACGGCGGCACGCTGTTCCTCGACGAGATCGGCAACCTGCCGCTGTCGGGCCAGATCAAGCTGCTGCGCGTGCTGGAGACCGGCCAGTTCGAGCGGCTCGGTTCCTCGCGCACGCGCCAGGTCAAGGTGCGCGTGCTCAGCGCGACCAATGCCGAGCTGCCGAAGATGATCGCCGACGGCGGCTTCCGCCAGGATCTCTACTACCGGCTCAATCTGATCGAGATCGCGCTGCCGCCGCTGGCGGAGCGGCCGGACGACATCGTCCCGCTCGCCGAATTCTTCCTCGACGGCCAGGCGCAGTTCGCCGACGAGGCGCGCGACGCGCTGCTCGATTATGCGTGGCCCGGCAACGTGCGCGAGCTGCGCAATGCCGTCGAGCGCGCGCGCCTGCTGTGCCGCGGCGGCGTGATCCGTGCCGCCGACCTCAGCCTGCCGCAGCGCAAGGCGCCGGCACGCGGCGGCGACGAGCCGGATCGCGACGCGATCGCCGCCGCGCTCAAGGCCTCCGGCGGCAACATCAGCCGTACCGCGCAGGCGCTCGGCCTGTCGCGGCAGGCGCTGTACCGGCGCATGGAGCGCTACGGCTTCGAAACTGCCGTCGGCTGAACGACGCTGCTACGCTGCGCGGCAGTTCCACGCCGCCTTGCCATGCGCCGACCCTCGCTCGAAGCCCGCTTTGCTGTTGCCTTGCTGCTGGTTGCCGCCGCCGCGGCCGGCGCCGCGATCGCGGTCCTGTCGGTCGGCGCTTCCGTCACCCTGGCGGCGCTTGCGGCGACGGCGGCCGGCCTGCTCGCCGCGATCTTCGCCGCGCCGCGTGTGCTGCAGCCGCTGCGCCAGCTGCTGCGGGCGCTGGAGGGCGCGGTCGCCAGCTTCCGCGACGGCGACTTCAGCTTTTCGATCGCCGGCGCCGACGACGACGTGCTCGGTCCGCTCGCGCGCCTGCACAATGAACTCGGCCAGACGCTGCGCGAGCAGCGCCAGAACCTCGCGCAGCGCGAGCTGCTGCTCGATACCGTGGTGCAGAACACGCCGGTCGCGCTGGTCCTGGTCGACGACGTCGGCCACGTCGCCTACGCTAATCTCGCGGCGCGCCAGCTGTTCAACGACAACCGCAGTCTGGCCGGGCTGTCGTTCGCGTCGATCGTCGAAGCCGGGCCGGCGTCGATGCGCGAGGCGCTGACCAGCGGCGGCGACGCGCTGTTCAGTGTCGACTTCGCGGAAGGCGAGGAGACTTTTCATCTGTCGCAGCGCGGCTTCCGCCTGCAGGGGCGCGCACACCGGCTCTACCTGTTCCGGCGCATGACGCGCGAGCTTGCGCGCCAGGAAGTGGCGACCTGGAAGAAGGTCATCCGCGTCATGAGCCATGAGCTGAACAATTCGCTGGCGCCGATTTCCTCGCTCGCGCATTCGGGGGCCGAGCTGGCACGGCGCGGCCAGGCCGAGCGCCTGCCGGAGGTGTTCACCAGCATCGGCGGGCGGGCCCGGCACCTGCATGCGTTCATCGAGGGCTATGCGCGCTTCGCGCGTCTGCCGGCGCCGCGACTCGAAGAGGTGCGCTGGACCGAGTTCATCGGCGCGCTCGGCGCGCACGCCGAGTTCCGCGTCGAGGGCCGCCTGCCGGACGGTACGGCGCGCTTCGATGCCGGCCAGCTCGAACAGGTGCTGATCAATCTGCTGAAGAATGCGCACGAAGCCGGCAGCGCCGCGGACGCGGTCGAGCTGGACGTGGTGCGGGTGGCCGCGAGCTGGCGCATCGAGGTGCGCGACCGCGGCAGCGGCATGAGCGAAACCGTGCTCGCCAACGCGCTGCTGCCGTTTTATTCGACCAAGCGTGCCGGCACCGGGCTCGGCCTGGCGCTGGCCCGCGAGATCGTCGAGGCGCACGGCGGCCGGCTGCAGCTGGCCAACCGCGACGGCGGCGGCCTGCGCGTCAGCCTGACGCTGCCTGCCTGAGCGGCGCGCCGGCCTGCATCGCCGCCGCGAGCGCGCCGTAGACCGCCGTCCAGGCGGCACGCGTGTCAGCATCGAAGGCCGGCCCCAGGCCCTGTTCGAGCGTCCACAGCAGGGCCTCGCCGACGGTGTCGTAGTGTGCCGTCTGCACCCCGTAGTCGAGGTGGCGGGCGCCGAGCGCCTGCACCGCCGGCAGCAGGCTGTCGAGCCGGCCGAGGCCGCGTACGGCGATGTCGATCATGTTCATCAGGCGCTCGCCCTGTTCGGCGATCGGCGCGCGGAACAGCGCGCGCAGCGACGGATCGAGCTGGAACAGACGGCCGTAGAACAGCGCCGCGGCCTGCGTGCGGATGGGAACGACCTGGGCCCAGCTGGTCTGGACGAGGGTGATCTGCGTCGGGGTCATGGCGCCTGGCATGCGGGGGGCGGAGTGCAGCGATGGAGGACTCCGAACGCAACGGCAAGAAGCATGCCGCGGGTTTCCGACGATTGCGGCGCGGCGAGCGCAGCTGCTAGGGTCGCGCCGGCCGCTCCGGCTGGGCTGTTTCTTGCTTTATTAGTCGGTCCTGAAATATTCAATTCACCGCCGCCAGCCGCCGACCCGGCGGCCATGCCCCCCTCGTCACTGACCACCCGCTCAAGCATCCCGACCAGAAGCCAGAGTGCAAAAAGGGCCTTCAGTCCCAACCGGGCAATGGCCCGCATCAACCAGCGCAGGTTGTAGCCGGCGGCACACAACACCGGATGCAGCACATCCCCTTCCGATCCTTTGAGCCAGTTCCGCCGTAGTCCGCAGTCGTCCTTCAGGTGCCCGATCACCGGCTCCACGGCCTGACGG
>NZ_KB907932.1 GCF_000382285.1 Solimonas variicoloris DSM 15731
GCGCTCAAACACGCTGTGCCGGGTGTCCCCGCAGGCCGGACACACGAAGCCATCCGGCCAGCGCGACTGCTTCAGTGCCGCAATGCACTGCGCCTCGCTGCCGTAGCGTTTCATGAACTCGCCCAGCGACAGCCCTTTCTGAAACTGAACCCGATTCATCGACATCGCACGACTCCTTCAGAACCATGCCGATATCTTCCGCATCAACAGGCTCAGTACCTGAGCCCAGCTGCGATTCGGGCCTAATCACGAATCGCTATCCGTCACATGGCACAGGGACCGAGCCCGGTGGACTCCAAGACGCAGGAATATCTGCAGCGCCTACCCCGCCCCACGGCGGCGCCCGAAGTACTGTTGGGTCTCGGCGGCGAGCTGGCGAGTCAGGTCCAGGCGCCGCAGCTGCGCGGTCTGCTGTATCGCGTCGGCCGCGGCCTGGCCGGCCGCCATTCGGTCGGCAGCATCAAGACGCTGGCGGAGTTCGAACAGTTCGCGCTGCGCAAGCTCGCCGAGCTGGATCTCGGCTGGGTGCAGGTCGAGGAAGTCGCCGGCGCCGTCGACTTCGTGCATGGCGGCGCGCCGCTGCAGAACTGGTTCGGCGCCGACGCCGAAGAATGGGCGCCCGGACTGCTCGAAGGACTCTACGCGGAGTGGATGGCGCAACTCGGCGCCGATGCCCGGCTCGATGTGCGGGAGATCGAGGACGGCGCGCTGGAGCCCGGCGTCCACCGGCTGCGCTTCGCGCACGAGTCGGCATTCGGAATCTGATGAACGACATGCCAGATCAACCGAAATCTTCGGACGATGTGCAACAGCTGCTGCGCGATTTGAGCATCGGCGGCCTGCAGTACCGCGAGTTCGCCAAGCCCAATGCCGCCCATCTGCGGCTGGCGCCGAACCGTCCGGCGGTTGAAGCGCCGGCCGCCTCGCCGCCGTCGTCTGCGCCGCCGCTGCAGACGCCTCCCCTGGCTTCGCTGCCGCAGCCTGCCGCGGCGCCTCCGCTGCCGGGCACCGAGGTCGGTCCGGCACCGGCTCGTCGCCCGGCGGCAACGCCACGCGCCGTGCACGAGAGCCCGCTCAATTTCACGTTCGAGCGCCTGCGCCGCCAGGCGATTGCGTCGCGCGCCACGCCGTTGCAGCTCGATCTCAAGCTGCCGTCGCGGCGTCGCGTGACGCTGCCGTCGCACCTCGATCAGCTGCAAAAACGCCCCCTGCCGGAAGTCTTCAGCTCGCTCTGCCGCACGGCGGGCGATCAGCGCAGCATCTCCTAACCACCCGCTCGCACTCGTCCAGGGAGGACCTGCATGCGGCTGTCCGTGATCCTGCTGATCGTTGCCGTCGCCGTGCCGGCGTACGCCGTGATCAGCGCGCCGCTGTCGCTGTTCTGGCAGTCGTTCACGGCGATCGGCATGCTCGTCGCCGCCAATGTCTTGGTACGCCTGCGCGACTATCGCTGGGCGCTGGCGCTGATGGGCCTGTCGGTGCTGGCCAGCAGCCGCTACATGTGGTGGCGCCTGACCGAGACCCTGCCGCTCGGGCACGGCTTCAACGCCTGGGACATGTTCTGGGCCTGCGGCCTGATCATCGCCGAGCTCTACGCGTACCTGATCCTGATCCTCGGCTTCGTGCAGACCGCCTGGCCTCTGCACCGCAAGCCCGAGCCGCTGCCGGCCGACCCGTCGCGGTGGCCGACGGTCGACGTCTTCATCCCGAGCTACAACGAGCCGCTGCAGGTCGTGCGGCCGACGGTGCTGGCGGCGCTGGCGCTCGACTGGCCGCGGGACAAGCTCAACATCTATCTGCTCGATGACGGCCGCCGCGACGAGTTCCGGCAGTTCTGCGAAGAGGTCGGCGTCACGCATCTGACGCGCAGCGACAACAAGCACGCCAAGGCCGGCAACATCAACGCCGCGCTGAAGCGCACGCACGGCGACTTCATCGCGATCTTCGACTGCGACCACATCCCGGTGCGCTCGTTCCTGCAGATGACGATGGGCACGATGATCGCCGATCCGCAGATCTCGCTGGTACAGACGCCGCACCACTTCTTCTCGCCGGATCCGTTCGAGCGCAACCTCAACACCTTCCGCAAGGTGCCGAACGAGGGCGAGCTGTTCTACGGCCTGATCCAGGACGGCAACGATTTCTGGGACGCGTCGTTCTTCTGCGGCTCCTGCGCGGTGCTGCGCCGCCAGACGCTGGACGAGATCGGCGGCATCGCCACCGAGACCGTCACCGAGGACGCCCACACTTCGCTGCGCATGCACTCGCGCGGCTGGAAGAGCGCCTACATCAACATCCCGCAGGCGGCCGGCCTGGCAACCGAATCCCTGTCCGCGCACGTCGGCCAGCGCATCCGCTGGGCGCGCGGCATGGCGCAGATCTTCCGCGTCGACAACCCGATGATCATGCGCGGCCTCAAGCTCGGCCAGCGCCTCTGCTACACCAACGCGATGATGCACTTCTTCTACGGAGTGCCGCGCCTGATCTTCCTGACCTCGCCGCTCGCCTACCTGCTGCTCGGCGCCGACATCATCAAGGCGCAGGGCTGGATGGTGCTGGCCTACGCGATGCCGCACGTGCTGCTGGCGACGATCACCAACAGCCGCCTGCAGGGCCGCTACCGGCACTCGTTCTGGGCGGAGATCTACGAGACGGTGCTGGCGACCTTCATCATCGCCCCGACCCTGCTGGCCGTCATCAATCCCAAGCTCGGCAAGTTCAACGTCACCGCCAAGGGCGGCATCGTCGACCGCGACTACTTCGACAAGGACATCGCCAAGCCGTACTACCTGCTGTTCCTGCTCAATCTGGCCGGCTTCAGCGTCGGCATCGGCCGCCTGCTGCTCGGCAATCCGCATCCGGACACCGTGCTGCTCAACCTCGGCTGGACCGCCTACAACCTGCTGATCATCGGCGGCGCGCTGGCCGTGGCCAGCGAAAAGCGCCAGGTGCGCGAGGCGGTGCGCGTGCGCACGCGCATCCCGGCGGCGATCGCCACCGAGCCCGGCGGCGAGGCCTATCTGACCGACACGCTCGACGTCTCCTACGGCGGCGCCGCGCTGCAGGCGCCGGAGAGCCTGGCGCTGCAGCCCGGCCAGCGCCTGCAAGTATTGCTGATGCCGCAGCGCAACGACGTCTGGATCGATGCCGTGGTGCGCCGCTGCGGCCACCGCATGGTCGCCGTCGAATACGAGGCGATGTCGATCGCCCAGGAAAGCGCGCTGGTGCAAGCGCTGTTCGGCCGCGCCGATGCCTGGATGCAGTGGCGCGACCGTCAGGACCGCGATCGCCCGCTGCACGCGTTCGGCGAAGTCGCGCAGAACGGCCTGCGCGGCGCGCGCGCGTTCTTCCGCTGGGCCTTCACCACGATCTTCAACCGCACCGCCGACCGCAGCGCGCGGTCCGGTTCCGCATGAATCCGCAGCGTTCCGACCGGAGCATGATCTGATGCGTTCGTTCAAAACCTCCCTCGCCCTCGCCGCCGCGCTCCTCGCGGCGGCGACAGCGCTGGCCGCCGCCGAACCGGCGGCCGAGCCGGCGGCCCGTCCGGTTGCGGCGACCACGGCCGTCGCCGGCACCGCCGCGTCGCGCACGCTGAGCCTGCGCGATCTCGGCATGCTCTATTCGCTGAAGCTGCGCACGGTGTTCGGCCAGGCCTCGCTGCCGCTGAACCTGCGCAGCGATCAGGTCGTCACCGGCGCCAGCCTCGAACTGCGTTACGCGCACTCGCCGTCGCTGCGCTTCGACCTCAGCCACCTGAGCGTCTACATCAACGACCAGCTGCTGCGCACGATTCCGCTCAGCGCCGAGACCGCGTCCGGCGCCATCGCGCAAATCCCGATCGACCCGCGCTTGCTGTTGCCGAACAACCAGATCCGTTTCGAGCTGGTCGCCCACTACGCCAAACCCAATGAGTGCGAAGACCCGGCGCACACCACGCTGTGGGCCGACATCAGCAACGAAAGCCGCATCACCCTCAACTTCGCGTCGCTGCCGCAGGCGCCGGCGCTCGAAAATCTGCCGGCGCCGCTGTTCGATGCCGGCGACGAGCGCCGCGTGCGGCTGCCGTTCGTGTTCGCCGGCAACCCGGATGCGACCACGCTGAAGGCGGCCGCCATCGTCGCCGCCTGGTTCGGCGCGCAGGCCTCCTATCGCGGCGCCGATTTTCCGGTGTCGTTCGGGCCGCTGCCGGACGGTCACGCCGTGCTGTTCACGATCGGCGGCGGGCCGTGGCCGGGCCTCGAGCGCCTCGGCGCGCGCCGCGAGCCGAGCGTGTCGGTGCTCGAGAACCCGAGCGCGCCCGGGCACGAGCTGCTGGTCTTCAGCGCGCCCGATGCCGACGGTCTGGTGACGGCCGCCGCGGCCCTGGCGCTCGGCAAGCTGACGCTGCGCGGCAGCGAGGCGACGATCGGCAGCCTGCAGCTGCCGGCGCCGCGCCAGCCCTGGGTCGGCCCGCAGTGGATCGACCCGTCGCGGCCGTTCCGGCTCGCCGACGGGGCGATCGGTCCGCTGTCGGTCACCGGCCTGCTGCCGGGACCGATCAGCTTCGAGTTCGCGCTGCCGCCCGACCTCTACCCGCTGTCCGAGAGCAGCGTGCAGGTGCAGCTGAAGTACCGCGCCGCGCCGGTGTCGGCGGTCAGTTCCTCGCTCAACGTGCTGTTCAACGAGCAGTTCATCGGCGGCGTCTCGCTCGACCGCAAGAACGGCGCGAAAGCGGTCGACAGCAGCCGTACGCTCAAGCTGACGGTGCCGCCGGCGCTGCTGCGCGCGCGCGATCGGCTCGATGCCCAGTATCACTTCCGCCGTGACACCAACAGCGCCTGCCAGGACTTCGATGTCACCGCGCTGCAGGGTTCGGTCGATCCGGACTCGACGGTCGAGATCCGCAGCTACGCGCACTTCGCCGAAATGCCGGCGCTCGAAAAGTTCGCCGACGGCGGCTATCCGTACTCGCGGCTCTCCGATCTCGGCGAGACCACGATCGTGCTGCCGGCCGCACCGGTCGAGGAGGAAATCTCGGCGGCGCTGATCGCCGTCAGCCACCTCGGCCGCTGGACCGGCGACGCGGCGACCCGCGTCGGCGTCACCACCACCGACGGCCTGGCCTCGATCAAGGACCAGGACATCCTGCTGGTCGGACGCCTCGACCGCCTCGGCCTGCCGGAAGACTGGATCGGCCGCATGCCGCTGCGCCTCGACGGCCAGCAGATCGAGCTGGCGCCGATCGGCACGCTGCTCGCGTTCAACGAGCGCTGGCTGCGCGGCCACGACATCGGCGCCGCACGCGAGCACGCCAGCCATGTGCTGGTCGACGCCGGCCAGCGCTTCGCCGCCATCGAGGGCTTCGAGTCGCCGCTGCAGCGCGGCCGCAGCGTGGTGCTGCTGACCGCCGGCCGCGACGGCGACGTGCGCGACGCCGCGCTGGCGCTGACCGACGCCGGCACCGCGCAGTTCATGCGCGGCGCGCTGGCGATCGTGCAGGGCGGCAAGCTCAGCGGCTACGAGCTCGGCGAGCACTACGACGTCGGCCACCTGCCCTGGTGGTTCGCGCTGCGCCGCTGGTTCAATCTCCACCCGTACCTGATCTGGCCAACGGCGCTGCTGCTTGTCATCATCCTCGGGTTCGTCGTCATGGGCCTGATGCGGCGTCGCGCCGCGCAGCGCCTCGCCCACAAGATCTGAGCCCCGGCCGAGCCGAGACCGTCCGAGATGATCCGACCGATGCGCTGGCTGGTCTGCCTGCTGACGCTGTTGAGCGCGCAGACCGCGCGCGCCGCGCCGCCGCCGGTCTGGGACGACTGGCGCGCGTTCGACGACGCCTTCATCGACGTGCAGGGCCGCGTCATCGACTGGACCGAGCGAGCGCGCACCGTGTCCGAAGGCCAGGCCTACGCGCTGTTCTTCGCGCTCGTCGCCAACGACCGCAAGCGCTTCGCGCAGATCCTCGACTGGACCGAGAAGAACCTCGCCTACGGCGACCTGCGCCAGAACCTGCCGGCCTGGCACTGGGGCGCGCGCGACGACGGCAGCTGGGGCATCGTCGACGCCAATCCGGCCAGCGACGCCGACCTCTGGCTCGCCTACACGCTGATCGAGGCCGGCCGCCTCTGGAAGCAGCCGGACTACCGCGCCACCGGCCGCGCGCTGCTCGCGCAGATCGCCGCGCGCGAGGTCGTGCGCATGCCGGGCGGACCGTATCTGCTGCTGCCCGGCCCGCAGGGCTTTGTCGGTGACGACAACAGCGTGCGCATCAATCCGAGCTACTACATGCCGCTGCAGCTCGCCGCGCTGCAGAACGAGGACCCGCAGGGTCCGTGGCTGCGCCTGCTGCGTGACTACGTCGCCCTGCTGCCGCAGATCGCGCCGCTCGGCCGCGTGCCGGACTGGACGCTGTGGCGCACCGACCGCATCGTCGTCGACCCGAAGACCGGCGGCGTCGGCAGCTACGACGCGATCCGCGCCTACCTGTGGGCTGGCCTGGCGCCGATCAACAATCCGCACGCGCAGCAGATGCGCGTCGCCCTGCTCGGCTTCCACGATCTGGTCGTCGAACTCAAGCGCGCGCCGGAGAAATGGACGACCGGCAACAGCGGCGTCGGCGGCGAGGCGCCGCCCGGCTTCTATGCGGCGCTGCTGCCGTACCTGCTGACGGTCAGCGATCCGGACAGCTACCAGCGGGCCCGCGCACGCCTGGCCGCCAGCCGCGTCGATGGCCTCTACGGCAAGCCGGCGCGCTATTACGATCAGGTGCTGACGCTGTTCGGCAAAGGCTACGTCGACGGCCGCTATCGCTTCGACGCCCACGGCAGAGTGATTCCTTCATGGCAATGAAAGTCGCACGGCATCGCGTCGCGCTCGGCCTTTGCTCGGGCCTGCTGCTCGGCGCCGCGCCGATCCCGGCGGCGCTGGCCCAGCAGGACGGCGCCGTCGCCCAGCTGGTGCAGCAGGCCGAGTTCTGGGACGCCAAGCAGCGCCCCGACCTCGCGCGCGAAAGCTGGAAGCGCGTGCTCGCCGCCGATCCGCGCAACGCCCGCGCGCTGGCGCGCCTGGCGGTGCTCGAGGAGCAGAACGGCAATGCCAGCGACTCGCGCCGCTATCTCGACACCCTGCGCCAGGTCGCGCCGGACTCGGCCGAGCTGCGCCGCGCCCAGCAGGAGCTGCTCAGCGGCGGCGCACCGGCGACGCTGGCGCGCGCCCGCGCGCTCGGCCAGCAGGGCAAGGCCGCCGACGCGGTCGCCGCCTACGAGCAGGCCTTCGGCGGCAGCACGCCGCCGGACGACGTCACCGCGCTCGAGTACTACGAGACGATGGCCGGCGTCGAACGCCGCTACGGCGAGGCGCGCGACGCCTTGGCGACACTGGCGCAGCGCAATGCCGGCGACACCCGCTACGCGCTGACCTATGCGCGCGTGCTGACCTACCGCGCCGCCTCGCGCCGCGAGGGCATCCAGCGCCTGCGCACGCTGGCCGGCGATCCCAAGTATGGTGCCGACGCCCGTCGCGCCTGGCGTCAGGCGCTGGTCTGGCTGCAGGCGACGCCGGCCGACCAGCCGCTGTACCAGGCCTATCTCGACGGCGTCGGCCGCGACGCCGAGATCGCCGACAAGCTCGACGCCCTCAAGCAGGCGCGGGCCGGCGCCGTCGTCGCCGAGGCCGGCCAGGCCGCCGACGCCGAACTCGCGCATGGTTTTCGTGCGCTCGACGACGGCGAACTGGCGGTCGCCGAATCGACGTTCGAGCGCCTGATCGGCCGCAACGCCGGCAATGTCGCCGATGCCCGCGCCGGACTCGCGCTGGTGCGCCTGCGCCAGCAGCGTTTCGCCGAGGCCGGCAGCCTGTTCGACGCCGCGATCCGCGCCAAGCCCGGCCTCGAACCGCGCTATCGCGAGGCGCGCCGCACCGCGACCTTCTGGGGCCGCGTGCGCCGCGCCGAACAGGCCGCCGCCGACGGCGATACGCGCCAGGCCGAGACCGATTACGCCAGTGCCCTCGCCGCGCCGCCGCCGGGCGGCGCACCGGCCTCGGTGGTGCGCGCCTATGCCGACGCACTGATCGCCAACGACAAGGCGACGCTCGCCGAACAGAAGCTGCGCGAAGCGCTGAAAGCGCATCCGAATCAGCCCGAGCTGGTCAGCGGCCTCGCCGGCGTCCTGATCCGCAGCCAGCGCAACGACGAAGCCGGCCGTCTGCTGGCCGCCGCGCCGGAAGCCTCGCGCATCGAGTTCCGCACCGCGCAGGCCGAGATCGCGCGCCAGCAGGCCGCCGCGCTGCTGCAGGCCGGCCGCAGTGCCGAAGCCGAGCAGAAGCTGCGCGAGGCGCTGGTCGCGGCGCCGGAATCGCCGTGGGTGCGCCTCGACCTCGCCCGCCTCTACCGCCGCATCGGCCGCGACGCCGAAGCCGAGTCGCTGCTCGACGCCATGGTCGAAGCGGCCAGCAACACCGCGCAGGCGCGCCTCGCGCAGGCCTACGCCTACGCCGAGTCGCAGCGCTGGTACGAGGCGCTGCAGGCGCTCGAACGGCTGGCGCCGGCCGACCGCAACGCTGACGCGCGCAAGCTGCAGCGCGAGGCCTGGGTCCGCTACCAGGTGCAGCGCGCCACGCAGGCCGCGCAGCGCGGTGACGCCAGTCACGCCGCCGAATGGCTCGGCGCCGCGGTCGACGGCGCCGGCAACGATCCGGCGCTGGCCAGTGCGCTGGCCCAGGGCTGGGCCGCGCTCGGCGATCCGGCGCGCGCGGTCGCCGTGCTGCGGCGCAGCTTCGCGTCGCGCGGCGAGCCCTCGGCCGGCGACCGCATCCAGTACGCGGCGCTGCTGCTGCAGATCGACCAGGACGCCGAGTTCGAGGCGGTCAGCACCACGCTGATCCAGCGCGGCGGCCTGACGCCGGCGCAGTCGCGCACGCTCGAAGACCTGATCGTCGGCTACCGCATCAAGCTCGCCGACCGTGCCCGCGAGCGCGGCGACTTCGGCGCCGCCTACAAGCAGCTGCGCGAAGTCGTCGCCCGCTATCCCGATCAGCCGCGCGTGCAGATGGCGCTGGCGCGCCTGTTCGCGTCGGCCGGCGAACCCGACAAGGCGCTGGCGATCGGCCGCGCGCTGATGAAGTCGGCCGAGCCGAGCGACGAGCAGCTGTATGCGGCGATCGACGCCGCGCTCGCCGCCCAGGACCGCGACAGCGCCGCGCGCTGGATCGACCTCGCCTTCCAGCGCGGCAGCGATCCGGTCGCCGCGCACCGCGCCGCCGCCCGCCTCGCCGAACAGCGCGGCCGTCAGGCCGAAGCGCTCGGCCACTATCGCGAGGCCGAACTGCTCGCCCAGAAACAGGATGCCTACGGCGCGCAGCCGCCGGATCTGGTGCTGATCGATCCGGCCAGCGGCGACGCGCGCCTGCTGCCCGAGCCGCTGCGCGACATGCTGCGCGGCGAGGACGTGCCGGTCGGGCCGCTGCTGCCGCGCGCGCCGGAAGCCGGCAGCGAAGCGGTGCTGCCGGCGACGCCGGCCTTGCCGGCCGCCGCGCGCAGCGCCGCGCCGGCGTCCGCGCCCGTGCCGCCGGCCGATGCGCGCTACGGCGGCTACCGTCTCGACGCCAAGCTGCAGGGCGGCAGCGGCCGCGAGCTCGCCGGCGCCAGCAGCGCGCGCTACGGCGCGCCGCTGGCGCTGCAGTTCGAACGCCGGCTGCGCGCGCCGGCGCCGGATTCGGAATGGGTCGCGCCCTACGACGAGACTCAGGTCAAGCCGATCGACCGGCTCGAAGCGCAGGTCAGCGGCTGGGCCCTTGGCGGCTTCATGAGCCGCTCGCGCAACGGCGAATCCGGGCTCGGCCAGCTCTACGATCTCGAAACGCCGATCGACTGGACCAGCCGCCAGTGGCGCGCCGGCCGCATCGGCCTGCGCGTGCGGCCGGTCTATCTCGACGCCAGCACGGTGTCCGGCGACAACCTGCTCAAGTTCGGCACGCTGGCGCTGATCAACGGCGATTCCCAGGAGCTCGACCAGTCCGACAGCGGCATCGCGCTCGCCGCCGCCTGGCAGATCGCCGACTTCAGCGCCGATCTCGGCACGACGCCGGTCGGCTTCAGCATCGAGAATCTGGTCGGCGGCCTACAGTGGGCGCCGCAGTTCGGCGATCTGAGCCTCAAGTTCGACGTCTCGCGGCGCGCCGTCACCGACAGCCTGCTGTCGTACGCCGGCGCCTACGACCCGCTGACCGGTCACGACTGGGGCGGCGTGACGCGCACCGGCGGCCGCTTCGACGCGGCCTACGATTTCGGCCGCTACGGGCTCTACGGCAACGGCGGCTATTCGGTCTACACCGGCCGCAACGTCGACGAGAACAGCGAATACGAGATCGGCGGCGGCCTGTTCATTCGCGCCTACCAGCGCGGCTCGCAGACCCTGACCGTCGGCCTCAACCTGACCGCGCTCGGCTTCGACAAGAACCTGCGCTACTTCAGCTTCGGCCACGGCGGCTATTTCAGTCCGCAGTACTTCGGCGCGGTCACGGTGCCGATCTCGTTGACCGGCACCTACGGGGCGCTCAGCTACCGCGCCGAGCTCGCGCTCGGCCTGCAGAGCTTCCGCGAGGACGGCGCGGCGCTGTACCCGAACAACGGCTCGCTGCAGAAGGAACTGGAGGATCTGGCCGCTTCCGAGCCAGCCTCGAACCTGGCGACCGGCTATGCCTCGCAGAACAACAGCGGCCTGGCCTACCGCGTCGGTGGCGCCGCGCAGTACCGCCTGACCGAACGGCTCTCGCTCGGCGGCACGCTGAGCGTCGACAACGCCCGCGATTACGAGGAACTGGTCCTGCTCGGCTATCTGCGCTGGTATTTCTCCGGCGTGCAGCCGCTGCCGCCCGAGCCCAACGCGCCCAACGTCTTCAAGGGACCGCTGCCATGAAGCCGATCCGTTCCGCATCGCCGGCCCTGGCCGCGCTCGCCGGTCTGCTGCTGGCGCCGCTCGCGGCGCCGGCACAGGGCCCCGCGCCGAGTTCGGCGCAGCTGCAATCGCTGCTCGAATCCGGCCGCGTCTCGCAGGCGGTCGACTCGCTCGAAGCCACGCTCGGCGACAACCCGTTCGACCCGGTGCAGCTCAACAATCTCGCCGCCGCGCGCGCCCGCAACGGTGACGTCTACGCCGCGCTGCAGCTGCTCGACCGCGCCGCGCGGCTGGCGCCGGAGCAGCCGGTGATCGCCGACAACCGCAGGCAGCTGCGCGAGTGGATCGCCGCCAAGATCGGCGCCAACAGCGCGCGCCTCGAAGCGGTGCCGGTCGTCGACCTGCCGGCGCAGCTGCCGGACCCGCCGCCGCTGTGGGAGAAGTAGCGCCCGTCAGGCATGCGTCCAGCGGCGGCCGGCGGCGCCGGCCAAGGTAGACAGGCCCGCTGTCGGGCGATACGAGACACGACGATGAACGATGAGCGATGGACGGCGGCACTGGCGCTGCTGATCGAGATCCGCGACCAGCAGCGCAGTCAGCTCGCGCATGCCGAGCAGGCGCTGCAACTGCAGCGCGAACAGCTCGCGCTGGTGCAGCGCCAGGCCGAGCGCGCGGAACGCCTGCAGGAGCGCGCCGAGACGCTGCAGGCGCGCAGCGCCCAGGTCGTCGGCCTGTCGCGGCGGCTGCTGGCGCTACTCGTGCCGGTGATCGTGGCGCTGATCGCCTATCTGAGCTGGCTGCTGTTCAGCCACCGCCTCTGAGTGCGCTTCAGTCCTCCGCGTACTTGACGGCAACGATCTCGAACTCGGTCTCGCCGGACGGCAGCCGCACCTTCACGATCTCGCCCTTGGCGCGGCCGAGCACGGCGCGCGCGACCGGCGAGTCGACGCTGATCCAGCCGCGCGCCGAGTCGGTCTCGTCGGCGCCGACGATGCGATAGCGGCGGCTCTCGCCGGCCTCGTCGGCAAGCTCGACCCAGGCTCCGAAGAAGACCTTGCCGTCGCGCGAGGGCTTGATCTCGACGATCTTCACGTCTTCGAGGCGCAGCGTCAGATACTTGAGGCGCGCGTCGATCTCGCGCAGCTCCTTCTTGCGGTACTGGTACTCGGCGTTCTCGCTGCGGTCGCCCTCGGCGGCGGCGGCCGACAGCGCGCGCACCACTTCCGGCCGGCGCACGCGCCAGAGCTGTTCGAACTCGGCCTTCAGGCGCGCGTGGCCCTCGGCGGTGATGTACGGCGAGGACTTCTCGGACGGCGGACGCCAGCGGGACATGGAATGCGTGGATACGGACGCGGGAGACGGCCGCCAAGCGTAGTGCGGCGCTGCCGCACGTCAAGGCGGGCCGGCACGCTGCGCAAGCCGCGGCGCGCCGGCCCGCCGGTACGGCTCCGTCAGTGGAACTTCGGCAGATCGTCCGGCAGGAAGAAATCCGGCGCCAGCGCCGACTCCGGCGTGCCCGGCACGGCCGTGTACATCGAGAAATCGCGCATGCCCTCGCCATGCAGCACCACGTCGTCGATGCAGAACTGGCCGGTGAACTCGCGCGAAGGCTTGTTGAGGATCACGTAGGCGGCGTCGGCCATGATCTCCGGCTTGCGCGACGCGCGCACCACCGGATCGCCGCCGGCCAGCTTCAGCGCCGCCGTCGCCACTGCCGTGCGCGGCCACAGCGAATTGGCGGCGATGCCGTCCTTGCGGAATTCCTCGGCCCAGCCGAGCGTGCACAGGCTCATGCCGTACTTGGCGATCGAGTACGCGACGTGCGGCGCGAACCACTTGGCGCGCATGTCGAGCGGCGGCGACAGCGTCAGGATGTGCGCGCCGCCGCGCTCCCGGGCGGCTTTCTGCAGATGCGGGAGGCAATGGCGGCCGGCCATGTAGGTGCCGCGCGCGTTGATGCCGTTCATGAGGTCGTACTTCTTCATGTCGGTCGCGAGCGTGCCGGTCAGCGAGATCGCGCTGGCGTTGTTGACGAGGATGTCGATGCCGCCGAAGGTGCTCGCCGTCTTCTCGACCGCCGCCGCCAGCTGCGCCTCGTCGCGCAGGTCGCAGACGATCGGCAGCGCGCGGCCGCCGGCCTGCTCGATGTCCGCAGCCGCCGAGTAGATCGTGCCCGGCAGCTTGGCATTGGGCTCGGCGGTCTTGGCGGCGATCGCGACGTTGGCGCCGTCGCGCGCCGCGCGCACGGCAATGGCCAGGCCGATGCCGCGCGAACCGCCGGTGATGAACAGGGTCTTGCCCTTCAGGCTCATGATGCGCTCCTCGCAGTTTTTCGAAATCCTTGCATGCCGGCCGTGCCGCGGCCTGCTGCTTTCATGGGAGCCCAGCCTAGCGGGGAGCGCCGCGGAAATGGCGATTGCCGGTCCGCCGTACGCCCGTACGCCCGTACGCCGCCTATTGCAGCATCGCCGTCGCCCGCGCCAGGCGCTCGGCCTGGATGCGGTTGAGATTGCGCAGGATCAGCGCGGCGATGCGCGGATAGCGCAGGCGCAGGCGTTCGAGGTCCTGCGAATCGAAGCGCAGCACGCGCACCGCGCCGAGCGTGTCGACGTTGGCGGTGCGGCGCTGGCCGAAGTAGCCGGCCTCACCGATCACCGCGCCGCGCGTCAGCGTCGCCAGACGCTTGCGCTCGCCGTGGCGTTCGACCCAGACCTCGAGCTGGCCGTCGAGCACCACGTAGATGTCGCGCGCCAGATCGCCCTCGCGGATCAGCAGCGTGTTCGGCGGATGCTTTTCGAGGCTCGACAGCAGCGCGAACACGCGCGCCTGGCGCAGCGACAGGCCGGACAGCAGCGGGATCGTGTACTGCGGCGAGGCGCCGAGATCGAGGCGCAGGATGTCCCACAGCGTGACGATGCGCAGCTTGCTGCCGAGCGCCGGCGTCAGCGTGATGTTCATGATCCACGCCAGGAACAGCGTGAACGCCGACAGCAGGCCGAACTGCACCTGCGTCGCCAGCGAGCTGCCGGCGAAGACCATGAAGCCCGAGCACAGCGCCACCGTGCTCAGCGTCACCGGCCGCAGCACGGCGACCAGCGCGCTCGACACCGCCGGCGCCTCGGCGGCGCCGGCGCGCGCGTCGGCATTGAAGCGCGCCAGGAACTGGATGGTGTCGTCGACGGCGATGCCGATGACGATGCAGGCGATCAGGCAGGTGGTCGGCGACAGGGCGATGTCGAGCACGCCGAGCGTGCCGAAGTAGATCGCCACCGGCACGACCGTCGGCAGCAGCGCGATGAAGCCGGCGCGCGCCGAGGTGAACATCAGTGCCAGCAGCAGCCAGATCGCGGTGGTGGCGACGGCGATCGACAGGAACTGGCCCGCGGCGATCGCCTGCACCATGCGCGTCGCCAGCACCGGGCTGCCGGTGACGACGCCGTTGAGCGGCGGCGGCATCGCCTGCAGGCGCTGGTTGATGCGCGCGACCAGATCCTCGACCGGACGCGAACCGTCGACGCGGATGCGCAACTGGATCAGCGCCGAACGGAAACGCGGATCGACGACATGGCGGATCGCGTCGCCGCCGCCGAACACCAGCAGCTGCTTGACCGCCGCGGCGCTGTCCGGGATCGCGAAGGCGGCCGGATCGTCGTCGTGGAAGGCCCGGTTCAGCAGCTTGAGATGATCGACGTAGGACACTGCGGAGCCGACCTCGGGCTGCGCGCGCAACCACTGCTGCAGCGCGTCGAGCTGGGCGATCAGCGCCGGATCGGTCAGCGCATCGTTGACGTGCGTGTCGATGTGGATCGAGATCAGGCTGGCGCCGTCGAACTCGCGATTGATGGCTTCGAAGTCGCGGCGCACCACGCTGCGCTCGGCGAAGCTCTTGCTGAATTCGGCACCGGCATGAATGCGCGTGGCGAACAGACCGCCGACCGGAATCAGCAGCAGCGCCAGGGCGATGATGGCGGCGCGCCGACGCTGCGCGAAGGCCGCGAGCCGGATCGCGGCGGCGGTGAACAGTGCTTCGCCCGGCGGCGGCCGCTCGCGCCGCGAGCAGCCGCTCAGCGCCAGCAGCGACGGCAGGAAGCTCAGCGCCAGCAGCGCGCCGTACAGCGAGCCGAGCGCCGCCAGCACCGCGAAATGGCGGATCGCCGGCAGCGCGCTGATCAGCAGCGCCAGAAAGCTCGCCGAGGTGGTCGCCGCCGACAGCACCAGGCCGATGCCCGAGCGATTGATGACCCAGCGCGTGCGCGCCGCGCGGTCGTGGCGCAGCCACGGACGGCCGAACGCGCCGAAGTAGGCCGACAGCAGATAGATCGTGTACGAAAGACCCAGCGTCACGACCAGCGCCGGCACGATCGCGGTGACCAGGTTGAACGGCATGCGCAGCAGCACCGCGCTGGCCAGCGTCCACAGCAGCGTCAGGCCGACGGTCAGCGCCGCGGCCAGGGTCGCACGGCCGTTGCGGAAGGCCAGCAGCAGCAGGCCGACGATGATCGCGAATACCGCCGGCACCGTGAACTTCAGCGCATCGATCAGCGCGCGCGCGGTCGCCGCACGGCCGACCTGCGTGCCGGTGATCCAGACTGGCGCGTCGCCGACCACCTCGCGCGTCGCGGCGCGGATCAGCGCCGGATAGTCGTCGTTCAGGAACTGCTGCTCGCTGACGCCGTCGGCGACCAGCGCGAACGCCGCCTTGCGGCCGTCCGCCGATACCAGCGTGCCGCGATACAGGGGATTCTCGGCGATGCGCTGCGCGAAGCCGGCGATGCGCTCGGGATGCTCGCGCGCCTGCTGCGTGAACGGGCTGACTTCCAGCTCGTCGCCGCTGGCATGCAGGTTCGGCGCGCTGGCCAGCGACAGCACCGCGCTGACGCCGGGCAGCGCCGCGTAGCGTCGGCTCAGGCGCTCGACGGTGGCCATGCCCTCGGGACTGAACAGCGGCTCGATCTGCACCGCGACGATCACCGGGTCGGCATTGCCGAAGCTGGCGCGCACGTGGTCGTACAGCGCACGGTCGGCATCGCGGGCCGGCAGCAGCCGCTCGATCGACGGATCGATCTGCAGGCGCAGCGTGCGCGCAGCCGGATCGACGATCACCAGCAGCGCGGCGACGCTGAGCAGCAGCGTCAGCAGCACGACCTGCCACGGCCGCCGCGCCATCCAGACGATCAGTCTCTGCACGCGCGGCTCCGGCGCTCAGCTGCCGACGTAGAACGTGCCGGGATTGAAATAGCGGTCGGCGAGGTCCTTGTCGGCGCTGATGCCGAGCACCTTCAGCCGCGTCTGCGAGCCTTCCTTGAGGTCCTTCATCAGCGCCTGCGAGGCGTACCAGTAGCCGCCGCTCTGCGCGAGATCCTGTGGCTCGACCGTGAGCCGCTTGCGCACCGTCTCACCATCGAGGAAGTCGACGCGGATCGCCATGCAGGTCTTGGCATCGACCCAGGCGCGCAGCAGACTGAAGCGCGCGCTGTCGGCGGCGCTCGGCACCACGCTGAGCACGTGCGTCGCACGGCCGCCGAGCGTTTCCTCCTTCTCCAGTCGGGCCTGCGCGCCGGTGAAGGCATTGGCGATCTGCTTGACGTCGCCGTACGACAGGTCGGTGCCCCACAGGGAGCCGTCGACCGCGGCGCCGCTGATGCGGCGCACCTTGGCCAGCGCCGGCAGGTAGGTGTACATCTCGTCGCCGCCGTCGCGCTCGCGCAACAGGTAGGCGGCGCCGGCGAGGTCGGCCGGCGAGGCGATGCGGATCGTCGCGCGCAGCTTGTCCTGCTCGCGACTGGCATAGAGCCGTCCCTGCAGGGTGCGGCTGCTGCCGTTGCGGTCGGTCGCGGTGAGCAGGATGTCCTTGATCGTCAGCGTTTGCGGAATGTTGCCGCGCATGCAGGCGAGCACCGCTTCGGCCGTGGTCGCGGCATCCGTCTGCGCGGGCGCGGCGGGCGCGGCCTGCGCGGCGGCGACGCCGCACAGCACGGCCCCGCATCCTCCGACGATCCAGCGTCTCAGCATGTTTTCCCCCTCGCGGTCCTGGCGCCGGCGATTGTGTCATGTCCGGGCACGCGCTTCGTGCCGGCACGCTCGCAGAGCCGGCCGCAGCTGTCATTGTCCGGCTGCCGCCCGCGTCTGGCGCGGCGGCCACGCATAATCGGGCGCAAGCAGCGGCGCACCGGACCCGGGCCCGCGATCGAGGAGAGCCGACATGAGCACGAAACACGCGCCGCACGGCGCGACGCGGCGATGATGCTGCTGGCCGGTGCCGGTGCGGTCGGCACGACGCTGGCGACGTTCGTCGTCGCCGCCGGTCGCGAACCGCTGCGGATTTACGCGCGCGACAAGGATCGCGCCGCCTTCGCGGCGGTCGCGTCGCTGTGCGTGCGGCATGCCGGCGGCGAGCTGCGCGCGCCGCGGCCGCCGCTCGCCGACAGCCTTGCGCTCGATGGCGTCGATTACCTGCTGATCGCCGTCAAGCATCCGCAGCTCGACGCGCTGATCGACGCGCTGCCGCCGGTGCCGCGCGGCTGCACCCTCGTCTCGACCCTCAACGGCCTGTCGGCGCTGCGCCGCCTGCGCGAGCGCCTGCCGCACGCGCGCGTCGTGCCGCTGACGGTGATGTTCAACGCGCAATGGCTGGCGCCGCTGCAGACCGAGCTGACGACGCGCCCGCAGCTGATCGTCGGCAGTGACGACGCCCGGCTGCGCCGCGCCCTGGCGGCGCCCGGCGTCACCGTGAAGCGCGCCGAGGGCGAAGCCGCGGCCTGGGGCAAGCTGCTGATCAACCTCGCCAACGCGATCTGCGCGCTGACCCACGCGAGCTTCGAGGAACTGCTGACGCAGCGAGATCTGCGCGCCATCTACGTCGCCATCCTCGACGAGGCGGTCGGCCTGCTGCGCGCCAGCGGCACCGCGTTCGATCTGCCGATGCCGTTTCCGTACGGCGTCTATCGCGCGCTGCTCGCCGGCCGCACGCAGCTGCCCTGGCACTTCGCGCGCTGGCGCAACGGCCTGCACGGCCGCACCTATCCGTCGATGGTCGCCGACGTCGAGCACGGCAGGCGCACCGAGGCGGCGGAGCTGAACGGCGAGATCGTGCGGCTCGCCGCGCGCGTCGGCGCCGCCGCGCCACGCAACGCGGCGCTGATCGAGCTGGTCGGTGCGCTCGGCGCGACACAGCCGCCGGCCTACTGGACGCCGGCGGCGCTGCGCGCGCGGCTCGGCGTCTGAACGCGGCCCGTCGTCAGCGACCGCGCGGACCGACCAGCAGCCAGAGAATGAAGCCGAGCACCGGCAGGAACAGGATCAGGAGAATCCACAACACCTTCTTTCCGGTCGTCAGGGCGCTCTGCACCACGCTGACGATCGCCCAGATGTCGGCGACGAGGACGATGAAGCCCCAGAGGCCCATGTTGTGGTTGAAGTTCATCATGACGGCTTCGCTCCATGCGCAACGGTGATGCGCCGCCGTGGCCGATGGCGGGCGCGCGATGGCGGTCTTTATAGCAGATGGACGGCGACGCACCGCAGGCATCGCGGCGACCGCTTCGCTACAGTGCGCGCAGCCGCGCGCCATCCGTTTTCGCCATTGCCAGACCCGCCGTGATCCAACCCCTCGAACCGCTGCGCTTCGACAACCGCCTCGCCGCGCTCGGCGAGGCCTACGCCACGCGCGTCGCGCCGACGCCGCTGCGCGAGCCGCGGCTGCTGCACGCCAACGCCGCGCTCGCGGCGCAGCTCGGCCTCGATCCCGGCGCGCTGCACAGCCAGGCCTTTGTCGAGATCTTCGCCGGCAATCGCCCGCTGCCCGGCGGCGCGCCGCTCGCCACGCTCTACGCCGGCCATCAGTTCGGCGTCTGGGTGCCGCAACTCGGCGACGGCCGCGCGATCCTGCTCGGCCAGATCCGTGACGCCGCCGGCGCCAGCTGGGATCTGCAGCTCAAGGGCGCCGGGCGCACGCCGTACTCGCGCTTCGCCGACGGCCGTGCCGTGATCCGCTCCAGCGTGCGCGAATACCTCGCCGGCGAGGCCATGCATCATCTCGGCATCCCCAGCACGCGGGCGCTGAGCCTGATCGTCGGCGACGATCCGGTCCACCGCGAGACGATCGAGCGCGCCGCCGTGATCTGCCGCGTCGCGCCCTCGCACATCCGCTTCGGCCACTTCGAGGTGTTCTACTACCGCGGCCAGCCCGAGCGCCTGGCGCCGCTCGCCGACCACGTCATCGACGAGCACTTCCCCGCGCTGCGCGGCGCCCCGGACCGCTACGCGCGCTGGCTCGGCGAGGTCGTCGAGCGCACCGCGCGGCTGATGGCGCAATGGCAGAGCGTCGGCTTCTGTCACGGCGTGATGAACACCGACAACATGTCGGTGCTCGGCCTGACGCTCGACTACGGCCCCTACGGCTTTCTCGACGCGTTCGACGCGCACCACATCTGCAACCACAGCGACGAAGGCGGGCGCTACGCCTACGACCGCCAGCCGGCGATCGGCTACTGGAACTGCTCGCGGCTGCTGCAGGCGACGCTGCCGCTGCTCGACGACGACGAGAACCGCGCCGTCGAAATTGCCGAAGGCTTGCTCGAACGCTACGGCCCGGTCTACGGCGAGACGGTGACCGCGCGCTGGCGCGCCAAGCTCGGCCTGCGCGAAGCGCGTGACGACGATGCGGCGCTGATCAACCGCTTTCTGTCGCTGCTGCACCAGGGTCGCGCGGACTTCACGCTCAGCTTCCGCCGCCTCGCCGCGGTGCCGGCCGCCGACGGCGGCGACGCCGCGGCGCTGCGCGACTGGCTGCCGGCGGTCGAGGCCTTCGACGCCTGGCTGCCGGACTGGCGCGCGCGCCTGCGCGCCGAGGATGGCACCGACGACGCAGCGCGCGCGGCGCGGATGAACGCGGTCAATCCGAAGTACGTGCTGCGCAACCATCTCGCGCAGCGCGCCATCGAGGCGGCGGAGCGCGGCAGCGGCGCGGAGATCGAGCGCCTGCTGACGATCCTGCGGCGCCCGTACGACGAACAGCCGGAACACGAGGCCTATGCGGCCGAGCCGCCGGCGGATGCCCGCCATCTGACCGTCAGCTGCTCGTCGTAGGAAGAAAAGCCGGGAAACGCGGCGTCACGTCCGCGCCGGCGCGACAGAACGCGTTTAGGAACCTCTGAAAAAGCTCATCATCGTCATGGCGAGAAGCCGCAGGCGATCAAGCCATCCGGCGGCGCACGACGCCCGCGGCGTCTCTGCATCGCCACGGCCGCTGCAGCCTCGCGATGACGGCGTTTTTCAGACCTTCCTCAGCGCAGCACGCCGACATACTTGTTCGGCACC
This sequence comes from Solimonas variicoloris DSM 15731, assembly GCF_000382285.1. Lineage (GTDB taxonomy): Bacteria > Pseudomonadota > Gammaproteobacteria > Nevskiales > Nevskiaceae > Solimonas > Solimonas variicoloris. The sequence goes on from NZ_KB907932.1 coordinate 20,196, forward strand.
GCCAGCCCCGGCGCCGGCGCCGGGCGTGGCGCGACCGGCGCGGCGGCACGCGGTGCCGCGGCGCCGAACATCAGTTCCTCGAAACGCGCCGCCAGGCGCTGCACCTCGCCGTCGGCATGCGCGTAGGCCAGGCGCAACACTTCGCGCGCGTACTCGGCGTTCTGCGTCATCCAGACGGCGTCGATCACGCGCCCGCCGTTGGCGCGCATGCGCACGTAGAGGCGCGTGGCGAGCAGCAATGCTTCGTTCTCGGTCATGACGACAACTCCCCTGCGCCGGTTTCATGCCGGACGCCCAAAAACCGCTCCTTCCGTCTGCCCCGATCCGGCCTCGCGCCGCGTCGATCGTGATCTACGGAATCGTCTCGCCGTGCAGCGAGAGATCGAGTCCGGTGAGCTCTTCCTCGGCGCTGACGCGCAGGCCGACGGTGTACTTGAGGACGACCAGGATCAGCAGCGACACCACGCCGCTGTAGATCAGCGTCGCGAACGCGCCGATCGCCTGCGTCAGCACGTGGCCTTCGGCGCCACCGATGTTCTTGTCGGCGAACACGCCGGTCAGCAGCGCGCCGACCAGACCGCCGATGCCGTGAATGCCAAACACGTCGAGCGAATCGTCGGCGCCGAGCAGGCGCTTGAGGCCGGTCGCGCCCCAGTAGCAGGCGACGCCGGCGGCAACGCCGATCGCCAGCGCGCCGCCGACGTTGACGAAGCCGGACGCCGGCGTGATCGCGACCAGGCCGGCGACGGCGCCGGACAGCGCGCCGAGCAGCGAGACGCGGCCGCGGATCAGCCACTCGGCGGTGACCCAGGTCAGCGAGGCCATCGCCGTCGCCGTCTGCGTGACCAGCATCGCCATGCCGGCGCGGCCGTCGGCGGCGACTGCCGAGCCGGCGTTGAAGCCGAACCAGCCGACCCACAGCAGCGAGGCGCCGAGCATGGTGAAACCGAGATTGAACGGGATGAACGGTTCGCTGCCGTAATGCGTGCGCCGGCCGAGCATGTAGGCGCAGGCGAGGCCGGCGGCGCCGGCGTTGATGTGCACGACCGTGCCGCCGGCGAAGTCGAGCGCGCCGAGGCCGGCGAGCCAGCCGATCGGCTCCCAGACCCAGTGCGCGACCGGCGCGTAGACCAGCAGCGACCACAGCGCCATGAACAGCACCATCGCGCCGAAGCGCATGCGTTCGGCGAAGGCGCCGGTGATCAGCGCCGGGGTGATGATCGCGAAGCTCATCTGGAACATCACGAACACCGATTCGGGAATCGTCGTCGCGACGTGGCTGACGGTCAGCTGGCCGGCGTCCTTGAGATACAGCAGGCCCTGCAGCGCGAAGCGGTCGAGGCCGCCGAGGTACGGGCTGCCCGGCGTGAACGCGAGGCTGTAGCCGACCAGCACCCAGAGCACGGTGACCAGGGCGCAGACGAAGAAGCTCTGCAGCGCGGTGGCGAGCACGTTCTTCTTGCGCACCATGCCGGCGTAGAACAGCGCCAGGCCGGGGATCGTCATCAGCAGCACGAGCGCCGTCGAGCTGAGCATCCATGCGGTGTCACCGGCGCTGATGGCGTCGGTGGCGACCAGATGCGGGCGCGCCGCGACCTCGGCCGCGGCCGGCGCGCTCAGGACGGTGGCGACGAATGCCGCGAATGCGGCGCACAGCGACGGCTGCCGGAACAGGCGTAGGCGCACGAAATTCCCCCGATGCCGTTCCACCTTGAACGGTCGGATGATTCGCAAGCATGTTTGATGCCAGCGCTTTACACGATTCGATCCGGTCCGGCGCGCGGCGGGCGCCGGACGGTGGCGACCGACGGCTCAGCGGGAGACGTCGGCGGCGCCGATCAGCGGCGTGATGACCGCGACCGGGGCGCTGCCGTAGCTCAGGAAACGGTCGTTGAACTTCTTCAGGTCGAAACGCTCGCCGAGCTGCTGCTTCAGGCTTTCGCGGAAGTCGTAGATCGCCGAGAAGCCGGCGAAGTAGCTGGCCAGCTGCACGTAACTGAGCTGGGCCCGGCGCCACTTGCCGCGCGCCTCGGTTTCGCTCTGGAAGGCTTCGTCGCGCAGCAGGCGCAGCGCCTCGTCCTCCTGCATGCCGCGCACGTGCACGCCGTAGTCGAGCAGCGTGTTGCAGACCACGCGCAGCAGCCACTTCGAGTACATCAGCTCCATTTCCGGCGACGGGTCCCAGCCGCTTTCCAGCATCATGCGCTCGCTGTAGACCGCCCAGCCCTCGATCATCGGGCCGTTGCCGAACACGCTCTTGATGCGGCTCGGCGTCTTGTTGGCGTAGACCAGCTGCACGTAGTGGCCGGGCACCGCTTCGTGGATCACCAGAATCTGCAGCAGCCAGTGGTTGTACTCGCGCAGGAAGCTGTCGGCCTGCGCCGGCGTGAACGCGTCGAGCGGCGTGACGTTGAAATAGGTCTTGGCGGTCGCATCGTAAGGACCCGGCGCATTGACCGAGGCCATCGCCACGCCTCGCTGGTACGGCGGCGTCACGCGCACCGCGAGCGGCCGGCTCGGATCGAGATCGACGAGCTGGTGGGTGCGCACACAGTCCTCCAGGCGCGGAATCAGCGCCTGCACCTCGTCGTAGAAGCCGGCGGGCGTGGCGTGGTTGTCCGACAGCCGGGCGATCAGCTGGCCGATGCGTGCGACGCGCTCGGGCGGCGGCGCCTGATCCGGGAAGTATTTCGGCCACAGGTGGTCGGCGAGCTCGGCCATGCGCTCGTGCAGCCGCTCCTTCTCCTGCAGCGCGCGCGCATGCAGCGCGTCCGGCGTGACGCCGGTCTGGATCGCGTAGCCGAACAGGCGCTCGTAGGCGGCGCGGCCGATGCGGAAGTCGCGGCCGCCGCCGTCGCGCGCGAGCCGTTGGTCGAGCGCCTCGAGAAAGGCGATGTAGCCTTCGACCGCGACGCGTGCGGCGCGCAGCCGCTGCAGGAAGCGCGCGCGCTCGTCGGCGCGCAGCGCCGAACCGGCGAGCTGCCGCTCGAGCGCTTCGCCGAACACGTCGAGCGTGCCCTGGCTCTGCTGCATCGCCAGCTGCACCTGCTCGCGCACCGGCCGCGCGATCGCGGCGCGCGCCGCCGCGTAATAGGCCGGCACCTGCGTCAGGCGCTGCGAGACTGTGCGCAGACGCTCGGCCTCGGGCGCGTACGGCGTGTTCAGCAGCAGCGCGAAGGCGTCGGCGACGTTGTAGAGCGAGGGGTTCCACTGCCACTCGCGGAACTCGGCGAGCGACCAGCGTTCCTGCTCCAGCTGGCTCAGCAGCACCGCGCCGTCGGTACGCATCGCTGCGTCCATGCCGGCCTCCGGCAGGCGCCGCAGCGCGGCGATCGAGCGTTCGAGAAAGGCGAGCCGGCGCGCGCGGTAGGCGGCGTCCGGCACGGCGATGCGCGCGGCATAGCGGTAATAGCCGACGGCGATCGCCGCGTCCGGCTGCAGCGCCCAGTAGCGATCGAGGAAAGCGTCGCCGAACTGCGCGCGGAACGTCGCGCCGGCGTCGGCCCGCACGGCGCCGGCGAGCAGCAGCAGGGCGGCGGCGACGGCACGTGCCATCGTGACGGATCGGATCATGGGGTGCGCTCCCGTTGCGGTGGCCGCATCATAGCGGCGCATGCCCGCCGTTCAGAGCGGGCATTTCCTCATTCTGCGCGACCGCCGCCGACCTGACGGCGGGATCGCCGCTCGCGACCGCGAAGGAGCCCCATGCGCAACGCCACCGCCGCCCCGCCCCGCCGCCGCATCGGCCCCGTCGACTGGCTGATGCTGGCGCTGGCGATCGTTTCGATCGGCCTGCTCGCCTACGAAACCTGGGGGCCGGTCACCGCCCAGGAACGCCGTGACATCATCCTGGCCGATCTCGTCATCTGCGCGATCTTCGCCGTCGAATTCCTGTGGCGCTGGCGCGCCGAGGGCTGGAAGCGCCAGTTCCTGATGCGCAACTGGTACGAGATTCTCGGCATGATCCCGGCGGCGCATCCGGCGATCCGCGGCTTCCGGCTGTTCCGCGTGATCCGCATCGTCGTACTGCTGTCGCGCTTCGGCAGCGCCGCCGACCGCGCGCTCGGCGACGACTTCACCTACCTGCTCGTCAACCGCTTCAAGAACACCATCGTCGATTCGATCAGCGACGCCGTCACCGTCGCCGTGCTCGACGAGGTCGCCGACGTGCTCGGCCGCGGCACCTACACGCGCAACATCGCGCGCGCACTCAAGGAAAACGAGAAGGACCTGCGCGCGATGGTCTTCGAAAAGCTCGCCAACGATCCGCGCGCCAGCCGGCTGTCGCGGCTGCCGTTCTACCGCGACATCAGCGAGGCGCTGGTCGACGCCGGCTTTCGCATCGTCGAGGAGGTGCTCGCCGACCCGCGCACCGACGAGCTGGTCGCCGACATCATGCGCGAGAACCTCACGCAGCTACGCACCGCGGTCATCGTCAACAATGCGCCGGTCGCCGGCGACATCCGGCCGGCCTGAGCGTCGCCGCGGCGGCCGCGCCGGCGTGACAAAGCGTTACACCGTCGGCGACGCGGCTGCGGCACACTGCCCGTGCCCTCCCCGACTGGAAGCCCCGCCATGAAGATCCGCTCCTCGAAGATCCGTTCGCTGTGTTTCGTTGCGCTCGCCGTGCTCGGCAGCGCCCCGCTCGCGCACGCGCAGGACGGCGCGACGCCACCGGCCGGCTCCGGTGCCGGTGCCGCCTGGTGCCAGCAGCATCCGGAGCGCTGCGAACAGGCCAAGGAACGCATCAAGGCCAAGTGCGACGCCGATCCGGCCAAGTGCGAGGAAATGAAGCAGAAGATGCAGGAGAAGGCGGCCGAGTGCCAGGCCCATCCGGAGTCGTGCAAGGAAGAGCGTCGCGCCAAGCTCGAGGAAGCCTGCAAGGCCAATCCGGACCGGCCGATCTGCAAGCGCCTGTCGGCGACGCCGGCCAAGTAACGCGCGCCAACCGGCCAGCACGGCGCGTCCCGGCACGCGTCGTGCTTCTCATTTACGCACCGCCGGGACACCGGCTGCTACACTGATCACATGTTCCGTCACGGCTCGCCGCTGCTCGCCGTCCTGCTGACCGTCCTGGTCAGCTCGATGCTGCTCGTGCGCGCCGTCGACCTGCACTGGCACCAGCATCTCGGCGAAACGCAGACGACCGTCGACGGCAGCATCGTGCCGCTGACCTATATCGCCGACGCCTCGACCCCGCACCTGCCGCACGATCAGGATCACGACGTGCGCATGTTCGGCGACGACGGTTCGGCACAGGCCGTCATGCCCCTGACGGCCTGGCCGGTCGCCCTCGTCGTCCTGCTGCCGCTGTTGCTGCTGCTGTTCGCGCCGCCGCACGCCGGCCTGCGCCCCGAGCGCGCCAGCCGGTCCGGGCTGTACAGGCAACCGCAGCTCCCGCCGCCGCTGCGCGGCCCGCCCCGCTAGTTCCCGATTGCTGCGGCTGACGCCCGTCAAGGCGTGCGGCTGCGGCCTGCCCCAATATCGCCCGCATGCCGTCCGGCATGGGCGATGCCGTCGTATTCATCAGTTTCGGGAGCTACACATGTTGCCCAAACGCTGGCGTCCCGCCGCAGGCCTCGGCCTGCTGCTGGCGCTGTCCTGCGCGGTCGCCGCCGCGCCCCCCGTGGCCGAAGTGCCTCATCCGCTCGGCGAACTGCGCCTCGATCAGGCCGCGACGCTCGCCTTGCGCGCGCATCCGGATCTGGCCCGCTACGCCTACGACCGCGCCGCCGCCGACGGCCGCCGCGTGCAGGCCGGGCTCAGCCCGCGCACCGAAGTCGGCGTCGATCTCGAGAACTTCGCCGGCAGCGGCCCTTACCGCAATGCCGACTCGATCGAGGCGACGCTGCGCCTGGCCAAGGTCTGGCAGAGCGCACGCAAGCGTGAAGCGCGCATCGGCGTCGCCAGCGCGCAGATCGAACAGGTCGACGCTGACACCGAGCTGGCGCGCCTCGACGTGCTGGCCGAGACCACGCGCCGCTTCATCGACGTGGTCGAGTCGCAGGAGCAGCTCGACCTCGCCCAGCGCGGCGTCGACAACGCCAAGCTGACGCTGAGCGCGGCCGAGCGCCGCGTGCGCGCCGGCGCGGCGTCGAGCCTCGAAGTCAACCGCGCGCGCATCGCGCTCGAACGCGCTCAGCTGGACTACGAGCACTACGAGCATCTGCTGTCGACGCAGCGCCGCATGCTCGGCGCGCAGTGGGGTGAATCCGAGCCGCAGTTCGACCATGCCCGCGCCGAGCTGCGCACGCTGCCGGAAACGGACGAGTACAGCGTGCTGGTCGAGCGCCTGCGGCGCAGCCCGGACTTCGCGCGCTACGACGTCGAGCAGCGCCTGCGCAATGCCGAGCTGAGCTACGCGCAGTCGCAGGTCAACGGCGACCCGCTGTTCAGCGCCGGCGTGCGCCGTCTGCAGTCGACCGGCGACTACGCGCTGATCGCCTCGATGCTGCTGCCGCTGCCGATCGGCAACCGCAACCAGGGCGCGATCGCCGAAGCCGCGGCGCTGCGCGACCGCGTCGGCGTCGAGCGCCGCGCCGCGGCGGTGCGCAGCGAAACAACGCTGTACGACTTCGTCCAGGAACTGCGCCACGCGCGCACCATGGTCGAATCGCTGCGCGATGTGCTGGTGCCGCAGGCCGAAGAAGCACTGACGCTGACGCGCCGTGGCTACGCCAACGGCCGTTATTCGCAGATCGACCTGCTCGACGCGCAGAAGACGCGCCTCGACTTGGAACGCGAACTGCTGACCAACGCCGCCGACTATCACCGCATGCTGGCCGCCGTCGAGCGCATGACCGCGCTGGCCGCCGCCCCGAACGGAACTCCCTCGCCATGAACCACACTCTTGCCCTCACCAGCATCGCGCTCGCCGCCCTGCTCAGCGCCTGCGGCGGCGACGCCCCGCCGGCCGCGACCGCCACGCCGGCCGCCGCGACCGAACTGGTCATCCATCTCGACGAGGCGCACCGCCGCGAGGCCGGCGTCGAAGTCGCGCCGGCCGGCCCGCAGACGATCGCCGACGTGCTGAGCGTCTACGGCGAGATCGCGCCGGCCGCCGATCACATCCGCCGCGTCGCCGCGCGCTATCCCGGCATCGCCCGCAAGGTCACCAAGAACATCGGCGACCGCGTCGCCGCCGGCGAGACCCTGCTGGTGGTCGAATCGAACGACAGCCTCGAGCCGTACCGCATCACCGCGCCGATCGGCGGCCGCATCCTCGACCGCCAGGTCAACGACGGCGAGTCGCTCGGCGACCAGACGCTGTTCATGATCGGCGACCTGTCGAAGGTCTGGGCCGAGCTGGCGGTGTTCCCGCACGACGCCGGGCGCGTCAGCGTCGGCCAGGCCGTCGATCTCTACGCCGAGCGTGGCAGCGAGGCGACACGCGCCCGTGTCGACTACGTGGCGCCGGAGAGCGATCCGCAGCGCCGCAGCGTGCGCGTGCGCGCGACGCTCGACAACGCCGACGGCCGCTGGCGCCCGGGCCAGTTCGTCAGCGCCGAGCTGATCACCGCCGAGCACGCCGTCGCGCTCGCCGTGCCGCAATCGGCGCTGCAGGAGCTGGAGGGCCGCAGCAGCGTGTTCGTCGAGCGCGACGGCGGTTTCGTCGCGCGCGCCGTCGTGCTCGGCGCGCAGGACCGCCATTACGCGGAAGTGCGCGAGGGCCTCGCCGCCGGCGAGCGCGTCGTGGTCGGCAACAGCTTTTTGCTGAAGTCGCAGTGGCAGGCCAAGAGCGAGGAGTGAACCCATGATCGACTCCCTGCTCCACCTCGCCGTCACGCGGCGATGGATGATGGTGCTGCTGGCCCTGCTGCTGGCGGCGATCGGCGTGTTCTCGTACCAGCGCCTGCCGGTCGACGCGGTACCGGACATCACCAATGTGCAGGTGATGGTCGCGGCGCGTGCGCCCGGCTATTCGCCGCTCGAAACGGAACGCCGCGTCACCTTCCCGATCGAAACCGCGCTCGGCGGCATGCCCGGTCTCAAGCAGACGCGCTCGATCTCGAAGTACGGCCTGGCGACGATCACCGCGGTGTTCGAGGACGGCACCAACATCTATCTGGCCCGCCAGCTCGTCAACGAGCGCCTGATCGACGTGCGCTCCAGCCTGCCGGCCGACGCCGAAGTCTCGCTCGGCCCGATCGCGACCGGTCTCGGCGAGATCTTCATGTACGCGCTGCGCGCCAAGCCCGACGCGCGCCAGGCGGACGGCACGCCGTATGACGCCACCGCGCTGCGCACGATCCAGGACTGGATCGTGCGGCCGCAGCTGCGGCAGACCGCCGGCATCACCGAGGTCGACACCATCGGCGGCCGCGTCAAGGAGTTCCACGTGCTGCCCGATCCGGCGCGGCTGCTGGCCCAGCAGCTGAGCCTCGACGATCTGCGCATGGCGCTGATCGCATCGAACGGCAGCCGCGGCGCCGGCTACATCGAGCGCTACGGCGAGCAGCTGCTGGTGCGCGTGCCCGGCGAACTGCGCGGGCTCGATGACCTGCGCCGCGTCGTCGTCGCCACGCGCAACGGCGTGCCGGTCACGGTCGCCGATGTCGCCGAGGTCAGCCTAGGCGGTCCGCTGCGCACCGGCGCCGCGCAGCTCGGCACCGAGGAGACGGTCCTGTCGACGGCGTTCATGCTGATCGGCGAGAACAGCCGCATCGTCGCCCGTCGCGTCGCCGCCAAGCTCGACGAGATTCGCGGCCGCCTGCCCGAAGGCGTCGAGGCGGTCACCGTCTACGACCGCACCGTGCTGGTCGGCAAGACCGTCGCCACCGTGCAGAAGAACCTCATCGAAGGCGCGGTGCTGGTCGTCGTGGTGCTGTTCGTGATGCTCGGCAATCTGCGCGCCGCGCTGCTGACCGCGCTGGTGATCCCGCTGTCGCTGCTGATGACCTTCACCGGCATGGTCAGCGGCGACATCAGCGCCAACCTGATGAGCCTCGGCGCGCTCGACTTCGGCCTGATCGTCGACGGTTCGGTGATCATCGTCGAGAACTGCCTGATGCGGCTCGGCCACGCGCAGCACGAGCGCGGCGGCGTGCTGCCGCTGCGCCACCGGCTCGCCGTCGTGCACGAGGCGACCGGCGAAGTGTTCCGCCCGAGTCTGGTCAGCGTGCTGGTGGTGGTGCTGGTGAACCTGCCGATCCTCGCCCTCACCGGCGTCGAAGGCAAGATGTTCCACCCGATGGCGCTGACCGTGATCATCGCCCTGCTCGCCGCGCTGCTGCTGTCGGTGACGCTGGTGCCGGCGCTGGTCGCGATCCTGCTGACCGGCCCGATCTCGGAGAAGGACAACGTGCTGGTGCGCGGCGCCAAGCGCGTCTATGCGCCGATGCTGAACTGGGCGCTGACGCACCGTCCGCTGGTACTCGGCGGCGCCGTCGCGCTGACGCTGGCCTGCGGCTGGCTGGTGACGCGGCTCGGCGCTGAATTCATCCCGAACCTCGACGAGGGTGACCTCGTCATCCAGCCGACCCGCATCCCGGGCATCGGCATCGAGCAGGCGGTAACGACGCAGAAGCTCGTCAATGCCGCGCTGCTCGAAGTGCCGGAGGTGCGTCTCGTGTTCGCCCGTACCGGCACCAACGAGGCGGCGACCGACCCGATGTCGCCGGGCGAGACCGACACCTTCGTGATGCTCAAGCCGCACGAGGAATGGCCGAACCCGGACAAGCCGAAGGCACAGCTGATCGACGAGCTGGCCGCCGCCGTCAACGCCGTGCCCGGCGCGGCGTACAGCTTCACCCAGCCGATCCAGATGCGCTTCAACGAGCTGATCTCGGGCGTGCGCTCGGACGTCGCGATCAAGGTGTTCGGCGACGATCTCGACACCCTGCAGCGGCTTGCCAACCGCATCGCTGCGCGCATCGGCAAGATCCCCGGCGCCGCCGACGTCAAGGTCGAGCAGGCCAGCGGCCTGCCGATGCTGGCGGTGCTGCCGGACCGCGCGCAGCTGGCGCGCTACGGTGTGCGCGTCGCCGACGTGCAGGATCTGGTCGCCACCGCCGTCGGCGGCAGCGGCGCCGGCACGATCTTCGAGGGCGACGCGCGCTTCGCGGTCGTGGTGCGCCTGCCCGAGGCGGCGCGCACCGATCCGGCGGCGCTCGCGCGCCTGCCGGTGTCGCTGCCGGGCGGCGGCTACGTGCCGTTGTCCGAGGTCGCGAAGATCGAACGCACGCTCGGCCCGAACCAGATCTCGCGCGAGAACGGCAAGCGCCGCGTCGTCGTCACCGCCAACGTGCGCGGCCGCGATCTCGGCGGCTTCGTCACCGAGGCGCGCGCCGCGGTCGAATCCGGCGTCAATCTGCCAACCGGCTACTACGTCAGCTGGGGCGGCACCTTCGAGCAGCTGGCCTCGGCGGCCAACCGCCTGATGATCGTCGTGCCGATCTCGCTGCTGATGATCTTCGGCCTGCTGTACCTGACGTTCTCGTCGGTCAAGGACGCGCTGCTGGTGTTCTCGGGCGTGCCGCTGGCGCTGACCGGCGGCATCATCGCGCTGTGGCTGCGCGACATTCCGCTGTCGATCTCGGCCGGCGTCGGCTTCATCACGCTGTCTGGTGTCGCGGTACTGACCGGTGTGGTGATGGTGTCGATGTTCCGCCACCTGCTATCGCAAAGCCGGCCGCTCAACGAGGCGATCACTGAGGGCGCGCTGTCACGGCTGCGGCCGATCCTGATGGTGGCACTGGTGGCGTCGCTGGGCTTCCTGCCGATGGCGCTCAATACCGGCACCGGCGCCGAAGTGCAGCGGCCGCTGGCAACGGTCGTCATCGGCGGCATCATCTCGGCGACGATCCTGAGCCTGCTGGTGCTGCCGGCGCTGTATCAGGCCGCGCACCGCCGCGATACGGACTGACGGCCGCAAACGGGCCGGTGCAACGCCTGAGGCCGCAAGGCCGCCGGCGCTGCACCGGCCTTTTTCGTTCGGGTCGCAGCTTTGCGGGCGACGGGCGCCGCCCGCGACAGGCTCCGGAGCATCCGGAGCCGGGCCGATCAGGCCTCGGCCGCCTCGCCTTCCAGCGCCGCGAGCCGCGCGCGCACTTCCTTCTTGCCGACGCCGCGCAGTTCGGCGAGCTTTTCGAGCTGGGCGGCGCGCGGCGTCGCGCGCCGCGTTTCCCAGTTGTAGACCGCCTGCTCGCTGACGCCGATCAGCAGCCCGAACTCGCGGGCGCTGACGCCCAGGCGCGTACGCAGCGGCTTCAGCCCCTTGGCGACGAAGCGCAGCTTGCGCCCCGGCGCGTCGGCCTCGACTTGGGGAGCGGCGCCGACCGCGGCACGGCGCAGCCGCGCCACTTCCTTCTGGAGGTCGCCGACTTCCTTCTTCAGCGCTGCGAGCTGGCGCCGGTGCGCCGTGCTGGCCTTCTGCAGCGACGCCGCCTGCTGGCGCACGACCTTCTTCGACAGACGGGTGATCTCGCTTTTCAGCAGAGCCGCAATATCCGACATAAGGTTTGGAACCAATGGGTGAAACGGGGGGATTCGCCGGCGGTCGCCGACCGAGAAATGAAAAACATTACCGGTGCTGGCCGGCAGGGGCAACTGCACGCCGACCCCCATTCGGGCGGCATCACCCCGCGCGGCGGCCCCCATTCGGGCGGCATCGCCCGGCGCAGCGGCCCCGCACCGCGCCGCGCGCTGTCCCGTTTACGCGACAGCGCCGGCCACCTCGCCGACGGCCTGCGTTGCGCCGGGCGGCCGATTCCGCAAGCATGCCGGCCATGCTGCCGCGCCTGTCTGCCGCCGTGCTGTTCGGAAGCTGCGCGCTGGCGCCGCTGCCGGCGGCGGCCGCGTCCGGCGCCTGCCCGAACCCTGAGCTGAGTCTCGGCTGCGGCAGCTGCCATGGCGCCGCGCCGAACGCGCTGCCGGCGCTGCCGCCCGATCCGGCCCCGGCCCTGTACGCCCGGCTCGCGCGTCTGCGCGACGCGCCGTACACCGGCACGGTGATGCCGCGCCTGCTCGCCAGTCTCGACGATCAGACCCTGCACGCCATCGCCGCAGCGGTCGCCTGCGAGCGCGGGCACGCGCCATGACGACCCGGCGCCGGCTGCTCGGCGGCTTCGCGGCGCTGGCGGCGGCGGCGCTGCCGGCCGCCGTGCGTGCCGCCACGGCGCGCGTCGTGATCGTCGGCGGCGGTTTCGCCGGCGCCAGCTGCGCACTGGCGCTGCACCGCATCGCACCGTCGCTCGAACTCACCGTGGTCGAGCCGCGCGGCGCGTTCCTGACCGGGCCGTTCTCCAATGCCGCGCTCGCCGGTCTGATCCCTCCCGAACGCATTCGCGCAAGGCCCGGCGACGGCCTGCGCCGCCACGGCATCCGCTGGCTCGCGCAGGCGGCCGTCGCGCTCGATCCTGTCGCGCGCGAACTGCGCCTCGCCGACCGCGGGCGCCTGCAGGCCGAGCGTATCGTCGTCGCCCCGGGCATCGACTTCGTCTACGACGCCATCGACGGGCTCAGTGCCGCGAACAGCGACGCCGTGCCGCACGCGTGGCGGATCGACGCCCAGTTCGCGCGACTGCGCGCACAGCTCGACGCCCTGCCCGACGGCGCGACCGTGCTGATCGCCGCGCCGCCGAATCCGTACCGCTGCCCGCCCGGCCCCTACGAACGCGCCAGCCTGTTCGCCTGGCACGCGCAGCGCCGCGGCCTGCGCCGCCGCATCGTCATCGCCGACGCCAAGGACGACTTCTCCAAGCGCGCCGCCTTCACGGCGAGCTGGGACACCCTGTATCCGGGCATGATCGAGTGGCTGCCGCGCGCGCAGGGCGGCACCGTCGTCGCCGTCGATGTCGCGGCGCGGCGTGCGCGTCTGGCCGGCGGCGAAACCGTGCACGCTGCGCTGCTCAGCGTGATTCCGCCGCAGCACGCCGCGGCGTTCGCACGCGCGGCCGACCTCGCCGACGCCTCGGGCTGGTGTCCGGTCGAGCCGCTCGGCTTCGAATCGACGCGCCATCCCGGCATTCACGTGCTCGGCGACGCCTGCATCGCCACGCCGATGCCGAAGTCGGCCTTTGCCGCCAACAACCAGGGCAAGGCCTGCGCGCTGGCGATCGCGCACCGTCTCGCCGGCGAGACGCCGCCGCCGCCGCTGCTGCTCAACACCTGCTACAGCCTGCTCGCGCCCGATTACGCGCTGTCGGTGTCCGGCAGCTATCGCGCCGTCGGCGGCCGTCTCAACGAACTGTCGTCGGGCCTGAGCCCGGCGCACGCCGATCCGGCGCTGCGCGAACTCGAGGCGCGCCACGCCGAGGGCTGGCAGGCGCAGCTGCTGCGCGACAGCTTCGGCTGAAAGCGCGCCCGGCGCGCCGCTCAGGATCTGGCGATGACGACGCCCGTGACGTACGCCGCCAGCGCGATGGCGAGACCGGCGAACGGGACGCGGAACCAGTAGGCACGCGCCAGCGCGAGCAGCGCCGTCAGCATCGCAAAGCCGAGCAGCAGCAGGTACGTCGAGCCGAACAGCAGCTCCGGCTGGCACAGCGCAAGAAAGCCGTAGACGAGACCGAACAGGATCGCGCCCAGACTGTGGCTGGCGTTGAAGCCGATCCACGCGCGCCACACGGTGGTCTGGTCGGTGATGCCCATCTGCGCGCGCGCCATCGCCGCCTCGACCGCCGGATCGCGCGGCCGCAGCTTGCGTCCGCGGAACGTGTACAGCAGGTGGACGGCGCCGAGCGCCGCGAGAATGGCGGCGCTGCCCAGCATGCAAACAGCGGCCAACGACATATCGATTCGGCTCCGGAACGGCGGCACGCCAGCGCACATGGCCACCGGGGCCGCCGGGGCCGCGCCGGCGATGGTCCACGCACCGCAGGAAAGGTGGTGACGGCGACGCCGCACGTCGCCGTCGGGCCAGCCGCATGATGCCGCAATACGAGGTCGCTCGTTCCGCCCGGCGACGGGTGCCGCCTGCGCTGCGCGCCGGCCACGCCTCAGGCCTGTCTTCGCTCAACCGTCGCCGCGACAGTCGCCGTGTTCGAGTGCCTCTTGTGCGTCGCTCTCGCCGAGCGCCATGGCGCTGGCCAGCCAGGCACGGCCGGCGGCGACGTCGCGCGCCACGCCATCGCCGCGACACAGGGCAATGCCGTAGTGGTACTGCGCAAGCGCGCCGTAGGGCGAGGCCGCGCCGACCGCCGCGCCGCGCGCGAGCAAGGCTGTCGCCCGTGCGGGATCGCGCGGCAATGCAACGCCGGTGTCGATCATCCGCGCCAGCCAGATCATCGAGTAGACGTCGTCCCAGCGGCGGATGCAGTCTTCGAAGATCGCAAGCGCGGCGGCGTGGTCGCCGGTCTTCTCGGCGACGTAGCCGTACAGACACTTGATGCGCTTCGGGCTGTCGACGTAGGCGCCGTAACTGAGTTCGTTGCCGCTGTCGTCGCCGGCCGTCGCCGCGCCGGCGACGAGCAGCACGGCCAGCGCCAGCACGGCGGCGATGTCGTTTTTCACGTCGCCAGCGGATAGAACAGCACGCTGAGCACGAACAGCCCGGCGTAGAAACCGATCTCCAGCGTCTCGGTCCACGGCTGGATGCGGCGCAGTGCGCCGTAGACATGCACCAGCACCATCGAGCCGGTGATCGCCAGCAGCATGCGGAACACCACCTCGATATCGTGGCCGTGCGCGGCGCGCCAGGCCAGCCATTCGAAGATCAGGATGAAGGCGCCGAGACAGCGCCCGAAGTAGACGGCCAGATCGGTGTGCTCCGGAATGCGCCATTGCATGACGCGCGCCCAGTGCAGCGGCACCAGAAAGATCGGCAGCGCGAATGCCAGCGTCGTGCCGATCACCAGCACCTTGAGGTAGACGGGCGCATACGCAGCCCACAGTCCCAGCCATTGCATCGTTTCCCCTCCTGCTTGTGGCACCGGCGCAGCGCGGCCGGCGATGTTGTCGTTTTCTACTCGCGCCCGTCCGGCGCCAGACGCCGCAGGGCCTGCGTCTCCAGCGCCGGATACAGATGCGCCGCCGAGCGTGACAGTTCGGCGCGCAGCACCGCGAAATCTCCGAAGCGCTCCGGCACCGGCAGCTCGGCGAGTTCGGGCAGGTCGACGCCGCGCGCAGCCGCCTCGCGCAGCATCGCGTCGAGCCAGCGCAGGTAGTCGCGCGTCTCGCGAATCGCCGCCGGCCCGTTCAGCACCGGCCCGTGACCGGGCACCAGCGTCTTGTACGGAATCGTTTCGAGCCTGTCGAGCGCGGCCAGCCAGCGCGCAAGATCGGCGTTCGGCGTGGTCGGCGTGCGCCGGTGGAAGACCAGATCGCCGGCGTAGAGCGTGGCGCTGCGCTCGTCGAACACCGCGAGATCGGCGTCGGTGTGCCCGGCCAGCGCGATCAGCTGCAGCGCGCGACCGCCGACCTCGATGCGCCCGGCACCGGCAGGCAGGCCCGGCGCGACCGCGTGCGTGCCGCGCATCGCATCGCCGACGAGGCGGTAGAGATTGTCGGCAAGCGCGTCGCCATTGGCGGCGATCGCCTCGCGCGTCGCCGGCAGCGCATAGACCGGAACGCCGGCATAAGCCTGGTCGCCGAAGAAATGATCGGGATGTGCATGCGTGATGTAGACGCGCGCGACCGGCCTGCCGCTGCGCCGCTCGATCAGCGCGCGCTGCTGCTCGCCGTACAGGCGCGACGGTCCGCTGTCGATGACGACGGCACCGGCCGGCGTATCGATGTAGCCGGTGTTGACGATGTTGCCGCCGTTGGCGCGCGTGAAATGTTCGAGCGCGCCGACGAAGACATAGGCGCCGTCGCCGAGCGCCTGCGGCGCGAGACGGTAGTCGTACTGCGCATGCGCGGCGCCGACGGCGAGCAGCGCCAGCAGCGCGCTGGAAAACGGCAGACGCCTCATGGCGCCACCGTGCCGGCGAAGCGGTTGGCCTGGGTGTCGCGCCCGCGGATCGAGACCGCGCCGCGACCGCGCAGATCGAAGCTGAGCAGCGGGTTCTCGGCGACTGGCTCGAACGTCTGCAGGCGCGCGAGCGTGCGGCCGTCGGAGTCCTGCAGCGCCAGCGTCTCCAGATAGAACGCCGGAATGCCGCCGGCCAGACCGGTGTCCATCGGATGGATCAGCTGCAGGCGCAGGCGGCGCAGGCCATCGGCGCGCGGCCACAGACGCGCGTCGATCTCGCCGAAGCGATCCTTCCACAGGCCGCTGCCGCTGGCCTGACTCGGCGTCGTGCAGCCGCCGCCGCCGGCGTTGAGCCAGGCGCCGCCGAGGTGCCAGACGCCATCGCCGGTGCGGGCCGCGGCGCGCAGGGGCGTCGCCTGCTGGACCTTGAAGCGGAAACCGATCGACGGCCGCGCCAGCTCGCCCGGCTCGTAGCGCAGAATGGTCGTGATCGGATTGAGGTCGGCGAACACGAGAATCTCGCGCACATCGGCGAGCGCGCCGGCATCGACGTACACCGGCACCGCCAGCGGGTCCTCGGCCGCGCCCGGCATCAGCACCCGCACCGCCGCGTCGAAGCGCACCGTCTGCCCGGCGAAGTAGCGTTCCGCCATGTACGGCCAGGCCGGCGAACGCAGCGGATCGTCGGGCGGTGCGGCGAGCGCCGGCACGACCCATGCGGCGACGAACAGCCAGGCCAAGCGCAGCATGGACGAAGACGTCAGTGGGCGGCGAGCGCGAGCGGTGCGTCCGCCTGCGTCAGGCCGTAGGCGGCGTAGATCGACTGCAGGCGACCCTCGCGGCGCAGCGCAGCGAGCGCATCGACGAGCGCAGCCTTGAGCTGCGGATTGCCGGCCTTGATCGCCATGCCGACGTCCCAGGACGTCCGGAACAGCCCGGCAAACTCGCTGATCTCGAACCGCGGCGCCTTGGCGCCGGCACGGAACAGCGCGCCCTCCAGCTGGCCGCGCGGCGCCATCACCGCGTCGACTTCGCCCTTGAGCCAGGCGTCGATCGCCTCGTCAACGCTCAGCTTGCGCACCGCGCTGTCGCGCAGACGGCCGTTGAATGCGCCGCTCAGGTAGTAATCGCTGATCGAGTCGACCTCGACCGCGACCTTGTGCCCGGCAAGCGCCAGCGGCGAATCGAAGCGCGCGAAACGCCCCGGCTGATAGATCACGCCGACGGTCTCGCGCTGGTAGACGTTGAACAGCTCGGCCTTGTCGTTGCGTTTGACGTACTCGGGATCGAGCCCGACATGCAACATCAGGTCGGCGACGCCGCCGCCCAGGTAGTGCCCTTTCCAGACCTGATTGCGCAAGTCGTCGTCGCTGTTCTCGTCGGCGTAGAACGGTCGCAGCGACAGGCGCACGCCGAGCTGCCGGGCGAGCGCCTGCGCCAGATCGACGTCGACGCCGACGTAGCGACCGCCGTCGGCGTACGAGTACGGCGGAAAGTCGCGATAGACCGCAACCGACAGCTCGCCGCGCTCGCGGATCTCGTCGAGCCGGTCGCCGGCGATGGCCGGCGCGGCGAGCGTCAACAGCAGCAGCGTCAGCAGCGCGCCGAATCCGCGGCTCAGGCGTTCAGTCGACATGGACCGAATCCAGATAGCTGCGGATGGCCCAGATCGCCGGCTCGTTGAAGGTCGCCTCGAACGGCGGCATGTAGGTCACGCCGTTGCGCACCGAGCCGTGCCGCACGCGCATCTGGAAATACTCGTCGCCTTCGGTCCCGGCCGGCAGATTGCGCAGGTCCGGCGCGATGCCGCCGGAGACGGCTTCGAGGCCGTGGCAGCGCGCGCAGTTCTGGTTGTAGGCCGAGGAGCCGATCTCGATCGCCTTGGCGTAGACCTTCTTGTCCTGGCGATACGGATTCTCGGTCAGCGGCCCCTGCACGGCCGGCAGGCCGTCGGTATTGACGCCCTGCGGCGTGACGTTGCCGTGGGCGAGCGCGACGCCGGCGGCGAGCGCGGCGGCCGACGGCAGGACAACGATGGCGGTCTTCAGAATGGGGAAACGCATGGTGAACCTTTCATTTTCGTGTCGTGATGAACGGCGGGAAAACCCGCATCGGGACGGCGGGCCGTGCGGGCCCGCCGTCCCGAGCCCTTACTGCGCGGCGAGCTGCGTGCGATGCAGCTTGAACACCCAGAGCATGCCGCCCTGGCTGATGTCCTTGATCTTCTTGGCGACCTCGCCGCCCCACAGCGGCACGGCGCCGCCCCAGCCCGAAGCCACGGCGACGTACTGCTCGCCGTCCTGCTCCCAGGTGATCGGCTGGCCGACCACGCCGGAACCGGTCTGGAACTGCCACAGCTCCTTGCCGCTGCGGGCATCGAGCGCCTTGAAGTAGCCCTCCGGCGTACCGGTGAAGACCAGATTGCCGGCGGTCGTCATCACGCCACCCCACAGCGGCGCCGGGTTCTTGTATTCCCAGACGATCTTGCCGGTGGCCGGATCCATCGCGCGCAGCGCGCCGATGTAGTCCTCGTAGAGCGGATGGATCGTGAAGCCGGCACCGAGGTAGGCCGCGCCCTTCTTGTAGGTGATCGGCTCGTTCCAGATGTCCATGCCCCACTCGTTGGCCGGCACGTAGAACAGTCCCGTGTTGGCGTTGTAGGCCATCGGCATCCAGTTCTTGCCGCCGAGGAACGACGGCGCCGAGAACACCTGCTTGCCGCGCTCGGCCGCGGCCGGATCGCCGGGACGCGTGTCGGCCTCGATCGGCCGCGCGGTTTTCGGATCGATGCCCTTGGTCCAGGTCTGCCGGGTGACGAACGGCGACGCGCTGATGAACTTGCCGTTGCTGCGGTCGAGCACGTAGAAGAAGCCGTTGCGGTCGGCCTTGGCGCCGGCCTTCACGGTCTTGCCGTCCCTCTTGAAGTCGAACGGAATGAACTCGTTGACGCCGTCGAAGTCCCAGCCGTCGTTCGGCGTCGACTGGTAGCTCCAGACGATCTTGCCGGTGTCGGCGTTGATCGCCAGCGTCGAGCTCGAATACAGGTTGTCGCCGGGGCGCAGATGCGAATTCCACGGCGCCGGGTTGCCGGTGCCGCAGTAGATCAGCCGGGTGTCGCCGCCGTAGGTACAGCCGAGCCAGGTCGCGGCCCCGCCGTACTTCCACATATCGCCCGGCCAGCTGGCGTTGAGCTTGCCGGTGATGCCGTTCTCCTTGCCGTTGAGATAGCCCATGTGGCCCTCGACGGTCGGACGCGTCCAGACCAGCTTGCCGGTCTTGGCGTCGCGCGCGTCGACACGGCCGACGATGCCGAACTCGCCGCCCGACACGCCGGTGATGACCTTGCCGTCAACGATCAGCGGCGCGGCGGTGTTCGAGTAGCCCGCCTTGTAGTCGCCGAGCGTCTCGCTCCACGCGACCTTGCCGGTGTCCTGCCTGAGCGCGACCAGCTTGGCGTCGAGCGTCGCGAAGATCACCAGATCGTCGTACAGCGCGGCGCCGCGGTTGACGACGTCGCAGCACGGCATGATGCCGTCCGGCAGACGCTGCTCGTAGGCCCACAGGCGCTTGCCGGTGCGCGCATCGAGCGCCCAGATGCGCGAGTACGAACCGGTGACGAAGATCTTGCCGTTGTAGACCAGCGGCTGCGTCTCCTGACCGCGCTGCTTCTCGTCGCCGAACGAGAACGTCCAGGCCGGGACCAGATCCCCGACGTTGGCGGTATTGATCCGGGTCAGCGGACTGTAGCGCTGGCCGCCCTGGCCCATGCCGACGGTGACGACGTCGTCCGTCGTCGTCGCGTCGTCGGCGATCATCTTGTCGGTGACGGCGGCCGTCGCGGCGCCGCTGCCGATCAGCGCGGCGAGCGCCGCGAACCGGCCGAACCGGCGCCAAGCGCCGGCGCCTTGCGGGTTCCCCCGACGATGTTCGTCTTTCATGTGCTGCTCCTCTCTTCAGTTATCGATGCGGCAGGTCGCCGCGTGTTATGGCTTGCTGCGAACGCAACGCCGATGCCAGCCGCGATGGCTTGCGTACCGGCCCGGAATCCGTGCGCTATCACCATGATTCGCCGTTGTTTTCCTTGCAGGCCCGGCCATCGCTCGCGAAGCCCGGGCAAGGGCGCTGTCACAGGCCCGTGACAGCGCCGCTACCGTGCTGACACAACCCGCGCCGGCCTAGAACGACAGATAGGCGCCGACGTTGAAGTTGCTGCTCTGGTTCTCGGCGCCGTCGTGTGCTTCGGTCTTCACGTCGCTGAACTCGCCGAGCAGCGTCAGGTTCGGCGTCAGCGCGTGATAGACGCCGAGCGTGTACTTGCTGTTCTTCTCGACCAGATTCGGTACCGCGGCGGCATCGGCGGCGTTGGCGTAATCGAGCTTGGAGACGCCGTAGTTCGCGCCGATCTTGGTCTTGGCGATCGTCCAGGTGGCCTGTACGAAGTAGCCGTCGGAATCGCGCTTGTGGCCGTTGCCGTCGTCGCCGAGCACGAACAGGCCGGTCGTGCCGACGCCGCTGGCGTCGTAATAGCTGGCCAGCAGCTCGACCGGGCCGAACTTGGCCTTGCCGGTGACGTCGACGCCGAAGCTGTTGTAGTCGCCGGCGTCGTTCGGCAACTGCTGCTTCTGGCTCAGGAAGCTGGTCGACAGGTAGTAGTCGCCGTAGGTCCACGCCAGCTTGCCGTGAAAGCCGGGCGTGCTCTCGGCGGTCGCCGTGCCCTGCAGCAGCGGCTCGACCGGATCGAAGATGCCCAGCGTCAGCGTCGCGCCGTAGAAGCTCGGCGTCGTGTAGTTCATCTGCGCCAGCGTGTCGGTGTAGATGTAGCCGAAGCCGATCGAACCGAGCGAAGTATTCGACGGCGATGCGTAGTTGCCGTTGCCGGCGCCGACGCCGGGCAGCGTCATGTCGTTGATGATCGCGTCGAACTGGAACAGGCCGAAGTTGCGGCCGAACAGGAAAGTGCCCATGTCGGCATTGCCGAACGTCATGAACACCTGGCGCACGTCCAGGCCGGTGGTGCCGAGAGCGGTGTTGGTGCCGCCCAGATTCGGACTGCCGCCGTCGTTGGTGCTGACGCCCGGATAAAAGCCGAAGTGCACGCCGATGTCGTAGCCGAGCTGCGTGGTGGTGACGCCGAACTTGATCGACGCCGGCAGCAGGCCGTTGCTGATCGACGAGGTGTTGTCCTCGCCGCCGGAGTCCGGTGTGCAGGCGCCGCCGACGGTGACGATCGGTGCCGGATGGCTCTCGCACGACGAATGGATGTAGTGGACGTTGACGTTGCCGTTGACGGTGAAGGTCCAGTCGCCGGACTTCAGTTCGACGGCCGCCGCCTGTGCCGACGCCAGCGCCGCACCCGCGCCGAGGACCCACGACAGATGAATGGTCTTGCTCATAAAACCCCCTGCTCTCCTCATGTGATGGATGTCGCCACGCTGCCGGCGGGGAAGCCGACGCGAGGTCGAAAGCCGCAGGCGCAAGCCACATGCCACTCGTAACGGCCTCGTATCACATTGATGAAAATGAGGTTTTTTCAAAGATTCGGAAAAATCCCGACGACCATGCGAGCAATGACACGCGGCTGTCACGAACCCGCCACGCGGCCTGTCACGGCAACGGCGCCGTGCGCGGCGAAAACTGCGGCAGGCGATGACGATCGACGCGCACGGACTCGTCGGCCACGGATCGCGCTCCGCTTTCACCGGGCGTACGCGGCCGATGCCGGATGCGATGGAGGGCGGCGAGATGCGTATGCATCAGCCGCGGCGCGCGAAACGCGGCGAGGCGAAAAACGCGCGCCCGCCGCCGCCGCGTGCCGCCGCGGCAGGACCTGAAGCGAACGCGAAACGCTAGCGCGTCGCGAACGGCAATCCGACGTGCAGGCGGCAGCCGAGGCCACGGCCGCTGTCGACCTGCAGACGTCCGCCGAGGGCGTCGACGCGCTCGGCGAGGCCGACGATACCGAGGCCGGCCGGACGCAGATGCACGTCGAAGCCGCGCCCGTTGTCGGCGATCAGCAGTTGCAGCGCGCGCGCGCCGCGCGCATCCGGTTCGCCGAACTCGACGCGCACGACGACATGACTGGCCTCGGCGTGGCGCGCGATGTTCGACAGGCCCTCCTGCACGATGCGGAAGACGTGGATCGCCAGCTCGTCGGCGGCGGCGTCGCAGTCCGGATCGAACGCCGCCTGCAAGGCCCAGTCGGGACGCCGCTGCCGCCACTGAGCGAGCAGTGATTCGAGACTGGCGACGAGGCCGAGCGCGTCGAGCGTCGGCGGGCGCAGGCGCTGGATCATGCGCCGGCTGATGTCGTGCACTTCGCCGGCCAGCGCGCGGATGCGGCCGAGGCCGGCGCGCAGCGCAGCCTCGTCGAGTCGGCCCGGTGCGGCGACGAGCGTCGCCGCCTCGACCTCGATCGCCGCGACGTGCTGACCGATCTCGTCGTGCAGCTCGCGCGCGACATAGCGCCGTTCCTCCTCCTGCACGTCGAGCCGCTGCAGCAGCAGGCGGCGGTTCTGCTGGCGCATGCCGGCGAGCTGGCGCGCGAGCGCTTCGACCTGCGTCAGCAGGCGGCGCAGCTCGGGCGTGCCGCCGCGCGGCAGGCGCGTTTCGAACTGGCCTTCGCGCATGCGTTCGAGCGCGACGACCGCCTGCGACAGCGGCCGCAGCGAGCGCGACAGCCAGGCGAATACCAGCAGGTTGATCGCGAAACCCATCGCGACCAGGACGACGAGCACACCGCGCACGTCGCTCCAGGCTTCGTCGATCTCGTCGTCCGGCATCGGCACGATGCGCACCGCGTAGCGCGCATCGCCGTGCGTCCAGATGCGCTCGACCGGTGCCGGAGCGCCGACGATGCCGTCGGCGAACCAGTCCGGCGCCCGGCGCGGGGCACGCGGCGCACAATCCGCGGCCCGGCGCGCGTCGGCCTGCAGATCGGCGACGGCAAGGCACAGGTGGCGGCTGCCGGCATAGGCCTGCGCCCATTCGCGCAGCGCCGCGCTCGCGGCCGGCCCAGGCACGTCGTCGAGCAGGCCCAGCGTCAGATCGAGATGGCCGGCGGCGGCGCTGACGCCGGCGCGCAGTTCGAGCGCGACCGAGCGGCGTGCCTCGCGGATCGCCAGCACGCTGGCCAGCGACAGGCAGGCGAGCAGGATCAGGCCGATGCCGGCCGACAGTCGCCAGCGCAGATCGAGCGCCCGCAGGCCACGGCCGTCGCGGCGCGGCGCGGCGACGCTCGGCGCACTGGCGCTCACGGCAGCGCCGGCAGCAGGCCGGCGGCGATCGCGATGCGCGCCAGCTCGGCACGGTTGCCGGCGCCGAGCTTGTGGCGGATCGCGGTGTTGTAGTTGGCGACCGTCTTGTCGCTGAGGCTCATCGCCGAGGCGATCTGCGCGACGGCGCGACCTTCGGCGAGCTGGCGGAAGATCTCAAGCTCGCGCAGCGACAGGCGCGCCAGCGTCGGCGCCAGCCGCTGCGGCACGGCCTCGAAGCGCGGATCGAGAAAACGCCGGCCGGCGGCGACCGTCTCGATCGCGCCGAGCAGGATCTCCGGAGCGGAGCGCTTGCACAGATAGCCGAGCGCGCCGGCCTCGAACGCTCGGTCGACGATGACGCGCTCCTCGTGCATGCTGAACGCCAGCGCCCGCAGCTGCGGCTGTCGCTGGCGCATGCGGCGCAACACTTCGAGCCCGCCGATACCGGGCAGCGACAGATCCATCACCACCACGTCGACGCCGCCTTCGAGCAGACGCCGATAAGCCTGCGCGCCGTTCGCGGCCTCGGCCGCGACGCGAATGCGCGCCTGCATTTCGATCAGATGCCGGTAGCCGGCGCGGACCACGGCGTGATCGTCGACGAGCAGGACCCGCACATGTTCCATGTCGTTCTCCTCCGGCCGCCTCGGGGCGGCTCGACGGGTGCGAACAGCGCGGAACGAAGCCTGGGCCGCCGCGTTTGGCCGGCGGCCCAGGCTTCGCTCCACGATCCGTTCGCCCCGCTCTTTTGCCTCCATCGAAGCGGCGGCCGCCGGCGCTGACACGCCGGCGGCCGCAAGGCATCAGCCCTGGCCGAGGCCGACGCAGACCGACTTCGTCTCGAGATAGTTGTTGAACACCTCGACGCCCATCTCGCGACCCCAGCCCGACTGCTTGTAACCGCCGAACGGCAGCGCCGCGTCGAAGATGTTGTAGCAGTTGACCCAGACGGTACCGGCGCGCAGCTTCGTCGCCAGACGATGCGCCCGCGTGATGTTGCTGGTGTAGATGCCGGCGGCGAGACCGTAGATGGTGTCGTTGGCCTTGCGCACCAGCTCGTCGTCGAGCTCCTTGAAGCGCACCGCGGCGACCACCGGCCCGAAGATCTCTTCCTGATAGACCTTCATGTTCTCGTGCGCGTCGACGATCACCGTCGGCTCGACGAAGTAGCCCTGTTCGCCAAGGCGCTTGCCGCCGGCGGCGAACGTCGCACCCTGCTCCTTGCCGGATTCGAGATAGCCGCAGACGCGATCGAGCTGGACCTGCGAAACCAGCGGGCCCATCTGCGTCGACGGATCGAGACCCGGACCGACCTTGAGCTTGCGCGCGTACTCGGCGACGCCTTCGACGACCTTGTCGTAGATCTTGTCCTGGATGAACAGGCGCGAACCGGCGCAGCAGCACTGGCCGTGATTGAAGAAGATCGCGCTGGCGGCGCCGGGGATCGCCTGTTCGAGATCGGCGTCGTCAAGGATGATGTTCGGCGACTTGCCGCCGAGTTCGAGCGTCACCTTCTTGAGATCGTTGGCGGCGGCCTTGACGATCAGCTTGCCGACTTCGGTCGAGCCGGTGAACGCGACCTTCGACACGTCGGGATGCGCGGCCAGCGGCGCGCCGCAGGTCTCGCCGAAGCCGGTGATGACGTTGACGACGCCGTCCGGCACGCCGGCCTTCTGGATCAGCTCGGCGAGCTTGAGGCCCGACAGCGGCGTTTCCTCGGCGAGCTTGAGCACCACCGTGCAGCCCGAGGCGAGCACCGGACCGAGCTTCCAGGCCGCCATCAGCAGCGGGAAGTTCCACGGGATGATCTGCGCAACGACACCGACCGGCTCGCGGCGCGTGAAGGCGTGGTACTCCGAGCCCGGCGTGTACGGCACCGACAGCGTCAGCGAACGGCCGTCGAGCTTGGTGCACCAGCCGGCCATGTACTGGAACAGCTCGGCGGCGAGCACCACGTCGGCGGCGCGCGCCACCGTGACCGGCTTGCCGTTGTCGAGCGATTCGATCTGCGCCAGTTCTTCCTGGTGCTCCATGATCAGCTCGCCGATCTTCCAGACGATCTTGCCGCGCTCGGCCGGCGTCATGCGCGACCACGGGCCGGATTCGAACGCGCGCTTGGCGGCGGCGACGGCGACATCGACGTCCGGCTTCTCGGCGGCCGGCACATTGGCGATGACCTGCCCGGTCGCCGGGTCCAGCACTTCGAAGCTCTTGCCGCTCTTGGCGTCGACCCACTTGCCGTCGATCAGCATGCGGCGCTTTTCGCCGATGAAGGCCTTGACGTTGGGGTGCAGCGAAACGAGGGGTGCGTCTTTGGTCATCGTAAATCTCCTCACTAGGATGAAATATCGGTACGGCCTTGGGCCGTGTTCGGGGCGCCGCCGTGCAGCGCGCACGGAAGGCTTGGGGGCAAGGACCCTGCCAACCCGAAACACACATCCACACACATGAATGGAAAGGGTTTTTCAAAAAAGACCCGCACCCCCCGGAGCCGGCTGTCACGCGCCGGACGCAATGCCGGACCGCGCCCTTGTCACGGCCATGACACAGTCGGGCGGAACAGCGTCGGCCCGCGCCCGGAATGCTGCATTGACGAACTTTTGCGCAGCGGAGTACGGTCCTTGCAATAGAGCCGGGGCAAGACCTTCAAGGCCTTCGCCAGCACACCGCGAAAAGACGGACCGGCAACCACAACGGCGCCTGAGCTTTGAGGAGAGACATGGGCGAACCAGTCAGCTACGTGCAGCACGCACGTGAAGTCATGACCCTGATCGACGGCTTTCCGCGCATGCCGGCGCAGGTCGACAAACCGGTTGCCTATTCCTGGCTGCGCTGCGCCAAGGAACACCGCCTGCGCCCGGACGGCCCGCTCGATCCGGCCGTGGTCGAGAACCGCCATCTGCGCGAACGCCAGCAACGTCTCGACGACCTCGTGCTGATCGCCCGCGCCGAGATGGACTCGCTCTACGAGCAGATCTCAGGCTCCGGCTACGCGCTGCTGCTGACCGACGCCTCCGGCGTGATCCTCAGCGAGAAAGTCGATCCGACGCTGCGCGACAACTTCCGCAAGGCCGGCCTGATCGCCGGCGCCAACTGGAGCGAGCAGCACGAAGGCACCAACGGCATCGGCACCTGCATCACCGAGCGGCGGCCGATCACGATCCACCGCAACGACCATTTCCGCGCCCGCCACATCGGCCTGTCGTGCTCGGCGGCGCCGATCCGCGACACCGGCGGCGAACTGATGGCGGTACTCGATGCCTCCTGCGTCGGCTCCGACGACAGCAAGGCCAGCCGCATGCACACCGTGGCACTGGTCAGCATGTCGGCACGGCTGATCGAGAAATGCCTGTTCCTGCGCCGCTTCCGCAATCGCCGCGTGATCCGCTTTCACAGCCGTCCGGAATTCGTGAACCTGCTGCACGACGGCGCGCTGGCACTCGACGACGACGGCCGCATCGCAGCCGCCGACGACATGGCGGTCGCGCTGCTGTCGGCCGACTGCCGCGGCGACCTGATCGGCCGGCCGCTGACCGAAATCTTCGACGTCAGCGCACGCGAGCTCGACTCCAGCCTGTCCGGCCCGCGCCAGCCGATCCTGCCGGTGCGCGACATCGAGCATGGCCGCCGCTATTACATGAGCGTGCACGCCGCGCAGCCCGAATCGCGCGCGCCGCGCACCATCGCCGGCTCCAGCCAGATCATGGCGATCGAACCGGCCACGCAGACCGAGTCGCGCGCGCACACGCTCGACGAACTCGCCGGCCACGACCCGTCGATGCAGCGCAATGTGCGTTGCGCACACCGCATCGCGTCCTCGCGCGTGTCGGTGCTGATCCAGGGACCGACCGGCTCCGGCAAGGAGGCGTTTGCACGCGCCCTGCATCTGGCCAGCGACCGCGCCGCGCAGGCCTTCGTCGCCGTCAACTGCGCGGCGATCCCGGAATCGCTGATCGAAAGCGAGCTGTTCGGCTACCGGCCCGGCGCCTTCACCGGCGCGCGCAAGGAAGGCATGCGCG
The DNA here is from genome assembly GCF_000382285.1 of Solimonas variicoloris DSM 15731. Taxonomy (GTDB): domain Bacteria; phylum Pseudomonadota; class Gammaproteobacteria; order Nevskiales; family Nevskiaceae; genus Solimonas; species Solimonas variicoloris. The sequence goes on from NZ_KB907932.1 coordinate 47,318, forward strand.
GCCGCATCGCGCAATCCAGCGGCGGCACGCTGTTCCTCGACGAGATCGGCGACATGCCGCTGATGCTGCAGACGCGTCTGCTGCGCGTGCTCGAAGAACAGGAAGTCACCCCGCTCGGCGGCGAAACGCCGGTCAAGGTCAACCTGCGCATCGTCAGCGCCTCGCACCGCAACCTCAAGGACATGATCGCCCGCGGCGAATTCCGCGAGGATCTCTACTACCGTCTCAACGGCATCACCATGACGCTGCCGGGGCTGCGCGAGCGCGCCGATCTCGAGGCCCTGATCCATCGCATCCTCGGCGAGGAAACCGCGCTCGGCCGTCCGGCCGGCATCGAAATGGAAGCGTTCCGCCGCCTCGCTGCCCACGACTGGCCCGGCAACGTACGCGAACTGCGCAACGTGATCCGCACGGCACTGGCGATCGCCGAAGGCGGCGTGATCCGTCTCGGCGACCTGCCGTCCGATCTGCTGCCATCGCGCAGCGCGGCGTCAACCGGTACGCCGGTGACGCTCGCCAGCGTCGCCAGCATCACGGTCGCGACCGGCGATGAGGGCAGCGCCCCCGGCAATCCGCTGGAACGCGCCGAGCGCGAGGCCCTGCTGCGCGCGATCGCCGTCAACCGCGGCAACATGACGCACACCGCGCGGCAACTCTGCATGAGCCGCAACACGCTCTACCGCAAGCTCAAGTCGCACGGCATCGCGCCCGAGACGCTGCGCAGCGACGGACTGTCACAAGCCTGAGACAAGAGCGCGACAACTGTCTCGATTCGAGACACAAGAAAGCGCCGCCTCTGCGGCGCCTTTTTGTTTGTGCCATCGGCCGCGAAAGCGCGTCACAGCACGCTTTGCGCACCCCGGCGCGACGCGGCGCTGGGGTCTGGCCCGGGCTGGCACGCTCGCTGCTTTATCGGTGATGCCGGCGCCTCCAAACGCGACCGGCCACGAGTTCCAAGCAAACGACGACGAAACGAGGAGATTCAGCATGTGGACCAAACCGAGCTTCCGTGACCTGCGCTTCGGCATGGAAATCACGATGTACATCCTGAACCGCCAGGCCTGAACGCCCGGCGGTGCGGTGTCCGCGGCGCGGCCCTCCCGGGGCCGCGCCGCGGAAGGCGGTAGCGCAAACTCTCCCCCTCCCAACGCGCGACCGCCACGGCGACTGCCCCCCTGCCCGGGCAATCCTTGGCCGGGGGTTTTTTCTGCCCACTGCCCGCGTTTTCCATTCCAGCCATGTCCGGCGAAACTCTCACCGTCCGCGTCCTCGGTTCCGCCGCGGGCGGCGGCTTCCCGCAGTGGAACTGCAACTGCGCGATGTGCGACGGCCTGCGTCGCGGTCGCGTCCGCGCCAAACCCCGTACGCAGTCGTCGATCGCCGTCAGCGCCGACCGCACGCACTGGCTGCTGATCAACGCTTCCCCCGATCTGCGCGCGCAGATCCTGGCGACGCCCGAACTGCAGCCGGCCCGCTCACGACGCGACAGCGGCATCGCCGCGGTGTTGCTGACCGACGCACAGATCGACCACGTCGCCGGACTGGCGATGCTGCGCGAATCGACGCAGCCGCTGCCGGTCTACTGCACGGACCGCGTGCGCGATGATCTGCGCTCCGGCCTGCCGATGCTGCCGCTGCTCGAACCCTACTGCGGCAGCCGCTGGCATGAGATCCGGCCGGACGGCGAAGCCTTCGCGGTCGACGGCGTGCCCGGCATCCGCCTGCGCGCGCTGCCGCTGCACAGCAAACCGCCGCCGTACTCGCCGCACCGCGCGCGACCGGCGCCCGGCGACAACCTCGGCCTGCTGATCGAAAACCCGGCGAGCGGACAGCGCCTGTTCTACGCACCGGGCCTCGGCGTGTTCGACAAGGACATCGATGCGGCGATGCGCGCCGCCGACCTGATGCTGGTCGACGGCACCTGCTGGACCGACGACGAGATGAGCCGCAGCGGCGTCGGCCACAAGCGCGCCACCGAAATGGGCCATCTGCCGCAGAGCGGTGCCGGCGGCATGCTCGAATGGCTGCAGCGGCACCCGGACAAGCGCCGCGTGCTGATTCACATCAACAACACCAACCCGATCCTCGACGAGGACAGCGCCGAGCGCGCGCAGCTGCGGCTGCTCGGCATCGAAGTCGCCGAGGACGGCATGGAGCTTTCGTTCTGAACATGGCCGGATTCCCAGAACCCCGCTTCGACGCGCACGACGACGTACCGGGCGACGCCCCGGCGCGTTTCGCCGAGCGCCTGCGCGCGCTCGAACCGCGCTACCACATCCACCACCCGTTCCAGCGCCTGATGAACGACGGCCAGCTCGACGCCGATGCAATCCGCGGCTGGGTGCTGAACCGCTACTGCTATCAGGTGCACATCCCGATGAAGGATGCGGCGCTGCTCAGCAATTGCCCGGACCGCGACGTGCGGCGGCGCTGGATCCAGCGCATTCTCGATCACGACGGCGACGCTCGCGACGAAGGCGGCATCGAGTGCTGGGTGCGACTCGGCATCGCCTGCGGCCTGACGCGCGAGGAAATCGAATCGCAGCGTCAGGTGCTGCCGGGCGTGCGCTTCGCGGTCGAGGCTTACGTCAACTTCGTGCGCCGCGCGTCCTGGCAGGACGGCGTCGCCTCATCGCTGACCGAGCTGTTCGCGCCGACCATCCACCGCGAACGCCTCGCCGGCTGGCCGCAGCACTACCCGTGGATCGAAGCGTCGGGCCTCGACTACTTCCGCAAGCGCCTGACGCAAGCCCATCGCGACGTCGAACACGGCCTCGAGCTGACGCTGTCGAACTTCCGCACGCGCGCCGCGCAGGATCGCGCCGTCGCCATCGTGCGCTTCAAGCAGGACGTGCTGTGGAGCATGCTCGATGCCATGCACCTGGCCTACGTCCACCACATGCCGCCGTACGCCGCGGTGCAGGACATGCCGTGAATCCGATGCCGACATCCGCAACCCAAGGTGCCCCGGTGAGCCCGATCCCGATCGACGCCCATGTCAGTCTCGCGCCCGCGCTGCGCCTGCAATGGGAGGCCGCGCAGGAATGTCACGTGCTGCTCTATCCCGAAGGCATGGTGCAACTCAATCCGTCCGCCGCCGCGATCCTCGAGCTCTGCGACGGCGTGCACACCTTCCGCGACATCGTCGGCACGCTGACCGCGCGCTTCCCGGAGGCCAGCAACCTCTCCGACGACGTCGCCGAGTTCATCGACGTCGCCAGCCACCGGGGCTGGGTCCGTGTCCGCTGACGGCGTTGCCGCGATCGCCGGACCGCGCTGGCTGCTCGCCGAACTCACCTACGCCTGTCCGCTGCAGTGCCCTTACTGCAGCAACCCGCTCGACTATGCCGCGCATGGCGAGGAACTGGGCACCGAGGACTGGCGCCGCGTGCTGCGCGAAGCCCGCGCCCTCGGCGCCCTGCAGCTCGGCCTGTCCGGCGGAGAGCCGCTGGTGCGGCCCGATCTCGACGCGCTGGTGCACGAAGCGCGCACGCTGGGCTACTACAGCAACCTCATCACCTCCGGCTACGGACTCGACGACGCGCGCGTCGCGGCCCTGCGCGAAGCCGGCCTCGACCACATCCAGATCAGCTTCCAGGCACCCGGGCAGGAACTCAACGACCGCATCGCCGGAACCCGCACCTGGGCACACAAGGTCGACATGGCGCGCGCGGTGAAGCACCACGGGTTTCCGATGGTGCTGTGCTTCGTCATCTACCGCGACAACATCGCGCAGATCGGCGAGATGCTGGCACTCGCCGAGACGCTGGAAGCCGACTACGTCGAGCTGGCGACCGTTCAGTACTACGGCTGGGCCGCACGCAACCGCGCCCGCCTGCTGCCGACGCTCGAACAGGTACGCGAGGCCGAAGCCGCAGTGCAGGCCTGGCGCGCGGCACGCGCCGGCAGCGCAACCAAGGTCTACTTCGTGGTGCCCGACTACTACGAGAAGCGGCCGAAGCCGTGCATGAACGGCTGGGGCTCGGTCTTCCTGACGGTAACGCCCGACGGCCTCGCCCTGCCCTGCCACGCCGCGCGCCAGCTGCCGGGCCTGGCGTTTCCGGATCTGCGTACGAGCAGCGTGCACGAAGCCTGGTACGCGTCCGATGCGTTCAACCGCTTCCGCGGCCGCGACTGGATGCGCGAGCCGTGCCGCTCGTGCCCGGAGCAGGAGCAGGACTTCGGCGGCTGCCGCTGTCAGGCCTATCTGTATACCGGCGATCCGGCCAACACCGACCCGGTCTGCGAGCATTCGCCGCTGCGCGGCCGCATCGACGCGGCGATTGCCGAAGCGGCGGCGACGCCGCGCGAGTTCCCGCTGCTGTTCCGCAATCCGCGCAACAGTCGCCGTACCGCCGCCGAAGCCGGCGTCCCGCCGGCGTGACAGCGCATCTCGGGAACTTCTCCCGTCGTTAGCGCGCCGCCGGCGTGCGAGGCTGCCGCATCGGCGCCCAGACGCCGCAGCCGCAAATGAGGAGAAGCCCATGCGCTCCGCGCGCCGTCCCGCGCTCGCCTGTATCTCGGCGCTGATCGCCGCGCCGGCCTGTGCCGTGGCGTCGGCCGCGACCGATGCCGACCCCGCCGATCCGGCGCTGCTGGCCGCACTGCCGACCGTCTACGTGATCGGCGCGGCACCGTTCGGCGACGACGAGCGCGACGCCGACACGCTGCCCTATCAGGCCCAGCGCGCCGACGCCGGCGCACTGATCGGCCCGCGCGCACAGAACCTTGGCGACGCGCTGCTGCGCGAGTTCGACGGCGTGCAGGTCAACGACGTGCAGGGCAATGCCTTCCTCGGCGAGCTGAGCTTTCGCGGCTACCGCGCCTCGCCGACACTCGGCGCCGCACAGGGCCTGGCGGTGTTCCTCGACGGCGTGCGCATCAACGAAGCCTTCGGCGATGTCGTCAACTGGGACCTCGTGCCGGAAGCCGCGCTCGGCGATGTGCAGCTCGCCGCCGGCTCGAATCCGCTATACGGCCAGAACGCGCTCGGCGGCGCACTGAACCTGCGCACGCGCTCGGGCCTCGACCAGCAGGGTCTTGCCGCCGAACTCAGCGGCGGCGGCGACGCACGGCGGCGCGCCGATCTGTCGTACGGCTGGCGCAACGACGCCGGCTGGCACGCCTTCGTCGCCGGCACCGGCCACGCCGACGACGGCTGGCGCGATCATTCGGCGAGCCGGCTCGGCAATGTCTTCGCCAAGGCCGGTCGCCGCGGCGCGCGCGACGATGTGTCGCTGTCCTTTCTGCACGGCCGCAGCCGCCTGCTCGGCAACGGTCTGCTGCCGAGCTGGCGACTCGAAGACGGGGCACGCGACAACGGCCTCTACGAGGCCGACCGGCGCGCCGTCTACACCTATCCGGATCGCAACGAGAACCGCCTGACGCAACTGACGCTGCAGGGCGAGCACCGCTACAGCGACGTCCTGCACCTCACCGGGCTCGCCTATCTGCGCCGCGGCACGCGCGACACCGTCAACGGCGACGTCGGCGAGGACTACGAGGAATATGTCGAACAGTGCGAAGACGGCTTCGCCGCCGACGGCAGTCCGCTCGACGACGGCTGCCCCTACACGCGCGCCGAAGGCGCAGCAGTACCGAGCGGCGCACTCAACACCACCCATGCGACACAGCGGCGCGGCGGCGCCGCACTCAACCTCGCCGGGCGGCTCTCGCAGCATCGCTGGCTGCTCGGCACCGGCGTCGACCTCAGCAAAGTCGACTACGCGCAATACGAACAGGACGGCACGATCGGCGCCGACCGCGGCGTGCGCGCACTCGACGGCAGCGAGCGCGCGTTCTTCTCCGGCGTCTCCGGCGACACGCATGCAGTCGGCGTCTACGGCAGTGACACTTGGTCGCCGTGGTCACGCACGCACCTGACGGTATCGCTGCGCTGGGATCACAGCACCGTCGCCAACCGCATCGAAACCGACGACGGCGCGCAGCCGCGCGAGCGCTTCCGCTACGTGCAGATCAATCCGGCGATCGGCCTCGCGCAGTCGCTCGACAACGGCATCAAGCTGTTCGGCGGCTGGTCGCAGAACAGCCGCACTCCGACCGCAATCGAACTCGGCTGCGCCGATCCCGCGCAGCCGTGCCGCCTGCCGACCGGCCTGCAGGCTGATCCTTATCTCGATCAGGTGGTCTCCCGCACCATCGAGCTCGGAGCGCGCTGGCAGTCACGCGAAAACTGGCGCGCCTCGCTCGCGCTGTACCGCACCGACAACCGCGACGACATCCTGTTCCTGCGCGCCGCCAATACCCAGCAGGGCTACTTCGCCAATGTCCCGCATACGCGCCACCGGGGCGCCGACCTCTCGCTGCGCGGCACGCTCGGCCCGCTGGCGCTGCGCGTCGGCTACAGCTGGCTCGATGCCCGTTACGAGGCGGCGACCACGCTCGCCGCCGGCGAGCGCGACGTCGCCGTGCGTAGCGGCACACGCATTGCTGCCCTGCCGGAACACAGCGCGCGCCTCGGCCTCGACTGGACGCTGCGCGAGAACCTCGGCTTCGGCGCCGATCTGCTCGCGTTCTCCTCGCAGCGCAGCAGCGGCAACGAAGACGGACGCATCGACAACGAGGACGATACCCGCCACGACTGGCGCACCGCCGGTTACGCGCTCGTCGACCTGCGCGCGCACTGGCAGCCACATCCGGCCGTGGAGTTGTACACGCGTATCGACAACCTGTTCGACCGCCGCTACGAAACCTTCGGCGCGGTTGCCGACGACCTGTTCCCGAATGGCGAACTGCTGCAACCCCACATCGCTGCTGGCGACGCCGCGCCGGCTCGCTTCGTCGCGCCCGGCGCGCCTCGCACCTGGGTGCTCGGCCTGCGCTACCGCTACGGCGCCTGAACGCCGGCCCGCACAAACGCCGGACACCGCACCAGCGATAGGAGGAGGTTGAACCGCCCCGACTATCTCGGAGGCTCCACTCTTTGAGAGGATGGAGCGATGAGCAAGAAGCAGACGCGGTATTCACCGGAGGTCAGGGAGCGCGCGGTGCGGATGGTATTCGAGCACCGTGGCGAGCACGGATCGCAGTGGGCGGCGATGGGTTCTACCCCGTAGTCACGGACGGTTTGGAAAGAGCTGAAAACTTCTGATCCTGCTTTGCGACTCTCCGCCGCATGCGAGGGTTATGGAATCGCTCGATGTAGTCAAACAGATCGGCCTTGGCGGCATCCAGCGACGGGTATCGCGTCCGGCTGACACGCTCCCGCTTGAGCATGCCGAAGAAGCCTTCGCAGGCTGCGTTATCGCCGCAGTGACCAACGGCACTCATCGAGCACAGCAGCGTGTGCTGCGTCAGAAAGCGTTGGTAGTCACCACTGCGAAACTGACTGCCGCGGTCTGAGTGGAGTATCACGGACCATCCGCCACGCCGCTGCCAGATTGCCATTTCGACCGCCCGGATCACCATTTGACGGTCCTGCCGGTGATGCATCGACCAGCCGATCACCAGCTTGCTGAATAGATCGAGGACGACGCACAGATACAGCTTGCCTTCGTCGGTGCCGATCTCCGTAATGTCGGTCACCCACTTGGTTTCCGGCTCTAGCGCGTTGAAGTCGCGCTCCAAGAGGTTACGCACGCCGGGCGGCGGCAGGCGCTGATCTGCGCGCTGGCCGCGACGTTTCCGTCGGGGCCAGCCCTGAATGCTGTGCCGTGCCATCAGGCGAGCCACCCGATTCAGGCTGGCGGTTTCTCCTGCTTCAACGAGATCCTCGTGCATCCGGGGCGCGCCCAGAACGCCGCGGCTATCCTCGTGAAGCTCGCGGATACGCGCCAGCAGCCGATCGTTGTCGGCCTGGCGAGCGCTCGGCCGGCGAGTGCTCCACTCGTAATAGCCGCTCGGCGACACCCGCAGGCAACGGCACATCAGACGAACCGGAAACTCATTGCGGCAACGTTCGATCGCCTGATATCTCAGGACGACCCCTTGGCAAAGAACGTTGCCGCTGCGCGCAAAAAATCCCGCTCCTTGGTCACTCGGGACAGCTCGCGCTTCAGGCTGGCCACTTCCTCGTCGCGTGCCGTACCGGTGCCGACGAAAGCGCCTTTGCCCTGGCCATCCATCTCGCGTTTCCAGCGAGTCAGCAGATTGTCCCTGATGCCCAGCTCTCGGGCGACCTGGGCACAACTGACACCAGGCTGGCGCGTCTGCTCAACAGCCCCACGCTTGAACTCTACACTGAACTTCCTTCGCTTCGACATGAACACTCCTTTCGGCCATTGTCGGCCTTCTCGAAAGTGTCCGTGCTATCGGGGTAGAACCCCAAAGCTTTCTACCTGAAGAAGATCGGCATCACCCGGAAGAAGATTTGCGAGGCCTTGCAAACGCCTCAGCTGTAGCACCGTCCCTTTCCCTGCTCGGACCGGCTCCAGCCCGCACCCTTCGATGACAAGGGCAGTCAGAATAGGCTTTTCGGCAGCAAGTGCTTGAGGATGAAGATCGTACTCACGGATGAGAAGTCGCTGGCGGCTCTGGGCGCTGAAGCGGCGGGCATGCTCGCCCGCCGCGACTATGCCGCTCTGGCGAGCCGCTTCGGCTACGCGCTCTGCTTTGGACGGGACCCGGCAGCCGCTCTCCAGGCGGATCATCTGGCGGCGGCGGCCTCCTCTCATCAAACCGAAAAGCGGGAGCCGATTGCCGTGAAGTACTTTCCTCCCAACAGCGCCGGACTGTTTGCTGTGGTGGAGTGTCTGGTCCCGGCGGCCGACGGCGCGGCTGTGCTCATGGAGCTTGTTGTCAGCGGCCAGGAAGAAAAACAGATCATCATCGAAGACATCAGCGGCGCCGTCGGGTAAAGCACGCCCATCTCTGCGCCTGGCACCGACGATCTGCCTCTCCCCATCGGTTTCACGGGCCGGCAGGTCGTCCGTCTTCGTAAAAAAGCGAGCAGAAGGGCTTTTCGTCTTCCCCCGACGTCGCCGGCCGTTTCACCGAGGCACGCCCGGCACTTTCCCCTCACCCTGCCTGTCGCCTCAGCCGCACCAGTCCGCGCTGCGGGTCAAAGCCAAGGGCCGCAGCGATGAAGAACAGCAGCGTGGCGGCCGCCACGACGGTGAGCGCTTCACCATTAAGGCGGCCGTAGAGCGCATAGCGGATCAGTTCCACCGCATGCGTGAACGGGTTGAAGCGCGCCAGCCACCAGACCCACGTCGCACCGGACTCCTGCAGCTTCCACAGGGGGTACAAGGCGCTCGACAGGAAGAACATCGGGAAGATCACGAAGTTCATCGCGCCGGCGAAGTTCTCGAGCTGACGGATCGTGGCGGCGAGCAGCAGACCGAGCGCCCCGAGCATCAGCCCGCAAAGCAACAGCGCCGGCAGCGCGGAAAGCCAGCCGCCCCACGGCAGACCGACGCCGAACCAGGCGCAGACGGCAAGAAAGGCATAGGCCTGCAACATCGACAGCACGGTACCGGCTAACAGCTTGCAGGCGAGCAGATAGACGCGCGGCAGCGGTGCCGTCAGCAGCAGGCGCATCATGCCCATCTCGCGGTCGTAGACCATCGCCAACGAAGACTGCATGCCGTTGAACAGCAGCACCATGCCGAGCAGGCCGGGCGCGACATACTCCTGATAGGTCACGAAACGGTCGTAAGGCTCGACGACCGACATGCCGAACACGTTCTGGAAACCGGCCGCGAACACCGCGAGCCACAGCGTCGGCCGCACCAGTGCCGACAGCAGGCGGGAACGCTGCTGCACGAAGCGGCGCACCTCGCGCTGACAGATCGCAAACAGTGCCTGCGCGGCGTGACCCGCCCTCATTTCCCATCTCCGCGTCGGCAGGCGCTCTCGCGGGCGTCGATGCCGAGCGTGTCGAGTGCATTGCGCGGATCGAGAAAACCGTCGAACGGCGCGACGGCGAGCACAGCATTGTCGCCAGTCACCAAGACCGGCTGACGCAGCTGCCCGTCCCAGGGCCGAAATCCCATGCGAAAGCCCTTGAATCCATCGAGCGTGATCGACTCGCCGCGCAGATAGGAGCGCATCTTCGCGAAGTCCGCACCGCCGGTACGCTGCGCTGCCTCGACGACAGCCTTGACTGCCATCCAGGCCGACCAGTCGTACTGCGTGGGCCGTCGTCCCGCGGCCTTGCGCAGACGCGCGTTGAGCTGCGGCGCGCCGTGGCGCTCCCAGGCCCAATGCCAGCCGTCGGCCACGATGCCGGCGCTGCCGACGACGACGCGCGGACGCTGCGTCATGCCGGGGACGTCGCGCGCGAATTCGCCGTCGCTGTCGGCGACGTAGACCGCGTCATAGTCAGGCCCCGCGGTCAGCAGGGCCACATCGTTGCGCTCGCGTTGGCGCGGATCGCGGCCGGGGACGAAGTCACGCGTGGCGACGGTCTCGATGCCGTAACGCCGGGCACTGCGCGCAAAGCTGTCCGCCTGTGCGCGATCGGCGGCCTGCGGGCCGCGCAGCACCAGCACGCGCCGCCACTTGCGGCTTGCCAGGTACTGACCGAGCGCATCGTCGAGCATCGCTTGGCTCGGCACCACGTGCAGCAGGTTCGGCTGACATTGCGGGCCGCGCAGCGCATCGTCGAGCGCGGAGACATTGAACAACAGCAGGTCCAGATCGCGCACACGCTGCGCGAGCACTGCCAGCGGCGCGGCACGCGCATCGACGATGAAGAAGCGCACGCCTTGCGCATAGCGTCGGCGCAGAGCGGCCTCCAGCGCGGCGGCACCCGACGCCGAGTCCCTGTCGAGCGTGAGCGAGAGGCCGAGCGCGGCAGCGGCAAAGCGCGATTCCTGGACCGCTACTTCGGCGCCTGCCGCAGGCCGCCCCCACGGCTGCAGGCGCAGCGCCTCGTCGAGCCGGTGCGCCTCGTAGCGCGCATCGCCGCTGTCTTCGAGCATGTCGATCGCCAGCGTCGCGGCTTGCGCCGGATACGCGCAGGCCAAGAGCACCAGCGCCAGCAGACGGCGTGCGCCTGTCATCGGTCGTCGACCACGATGCTGTGCGGCGTGCGTCCGGCCGGCACCGCACGCTCGACGCGAAACGATTGAAGATCGACGACGGCGACATCGTCCGAAAGACCGTTGGCGACGAGCAGGCGGCGGCCGTCCGCCGTCAGTGCCGCCCCCCAGGCGCGACTGCCGGTCAGGGCATAGCCCAGCACGCGACGCGCGGCGACGTCGACCTTGGCGACGTGGTTCGCGCGCCCGAGCGTGACGTAGGCGGTGCGTCCATCCGGCGTCATGACGATGCCGACCGGCGTGACGTCCTCGACGCGGAATCCCTGCGGCGCGAAGCGCAGCTCGCCGCTCACCACGCCGCGCAGCGGATCGACGATGCTGACGTTGGCGCCGAGTTCGTTGGTCACCCACAGCTCGCGGCCGTCCGGCGTCAGCGCCATGCGCCGCGGCCGGTTGCCGACCAGCACGCTGCGACGCAGAACGTGCGTCTTCGCGTCGATGACGTGCACCATGTTGGCGACTTCGGAGGCGACGTAAACCGTCGCGCCGTCGGGGCTGACGAGCACGCCTTCCGGCTCGTCGCCGACCGCAACCGAAGCAATGATGCGGCCGCTGGCGAGATCGAGCGCGCTCGCCGTCGCCGTCTCCTCATTGGACAGCCACAGCGCGCCGCCATCGGGCGTCAGCGCGAACATCTCCGGATCGTCGACGCCGCGCAAACGCGCGACGATCGTGCGGCGATCGGGATCGATGACGTCGATCGAATTCCCGTCGCCGCAGGCGACGTAAAGGCGGCGGCGATCCGGCGACAGCGCCAGCGCGCGCGGCCGCTTGGCGACCGCGAGACGGAAGACCGGCTTCCAGCTCGCCAGGTCGATGAAGGTGACGATGCCGTCTTTCTCGCTCGACACGTAGGCCAGATTGCGGCCGCCGGCCAGCGCCGCGCACGGCACCAGCAGCGCGGCGATCAGCACCGCAGCAGCGGACAGCGCAATAACGGAATGCCGCGACGATCTCATGCGTCTGCTTCCTCCGCCCGGCCCGGCGCCGGCTCGCGCGTGAGCGCGACGAAAGCCGATTGCAGGTCGGGTGCCTGTTGGGCGGCGACGATCGCCGCCGGCGAACCCTCGGCGCGGCAGCGGCCGCGATGCAGCACCAGTACGCGATCGGCGGCCTCGGCCTCGTCGACCAGATGCGTCGCCCACAACACCGCGAGACCGTCGTCGGCACAGCGGCGGCGCACGCTGTCGAGCAACTGCCGGCGCGACAAAGGGTCGAGGCCGACGGTCGGCTCATCCATCAGCAGCAGACGGGGCTGCGTCAGCAGCGCACGCGCCAGCTCGACCTTGCGCCGGTTGCCGCCGCTGAGCAGGCGGCACGGCCGCGCTGCCTGCTCGGAGAGCCCCAGCTCGGCGAGCAGCACCGGCGCCCGCTGCAGGCCTGCGTGGCCGAGTCCGTGCAGCCGTGCGTGAAAGCGCAAATTGGCGAGCGCGTCGGTGTCGAGATCGAGCGTCGGCTGCTGGAATACCACGCCGATGCGCGCCAGCGCCGCCGACGGCCGCTGTGCCAGCGAAACCCCGTCGACCTCGATGACGCCGGCGTCGGCGACGAACAGCGCGGTCAGCAGCTGGAACAGTGTCGACTTGCCGGCACCGTTCGGGCCGAGCAGCGCCACGAACTCGCCCGGCGCGATCGACAGATCGAGGCCGTCGAGCGCGCGCAGCGCACCGTAGCGCTTCGACAGCCGGACGACTCGCAGGCTGGGCGGCACGGCGTCGCCGTTCATGGCACGTCCGCCTGCACCGTATCGCCGATGCCGTCGAGCAGCGGCCGCCACTGTCGCGCCAGCGCTTCGAGTGCGACATCGTCGTCGCGCCGCGGCCGTGGCAGCGGCACGCGGCGCTCGGCGATGACACGCCCCGGCGCCGCCGAGAAAAACAGCAGGCGATCGGCGAGCAGCAATGCCTCGCGCAGCTCATGCGTCACACACAGTACCGTCGGCCGCTCGCGCGCCCACAGCGCCAGCAGCAGCGCGTACAGCTGCGCGCGCGTCGGCACGTCGACCGAGACAAACGCTTCGTCGAGCAGCAGCAGGCGCGGCCTGATCGCAAACGCGCGCGCCAATGCGACCCGGCGCTGCATGCCGCCGGACAGACGGTGGGCGTACACCCCGGCGTGCTCGCGCAAGCCGACCGCCGCGAGCAGTGCGTCGATGCCCGCCTCGTCAGCGCCGACCAGCGCGAGGTTGTCGCGCACGCTGAGCCAGGGCAGCAGACGCGGCTCCTGAAACACCATGCCGATGCGGCCGCCGCCGCGCACGATGCAGCCCCGATAGTCGCGGTCGAGCCCGGCGATCAGCTGCAGCAACGTGGTCTTGCCGGCCCCTGACGGACCGAGCAGCGCGACGAACTCACCGTCGGCGACATCGAGACGCAGCGGCGCCAGCGCATCGCGCCCGCCATAGCGCTTGGTCTCGATGCTCAGGCGCAGCGCGGCGCTCATGCGCGCCACCGCCGGCAGCGCTGTTCGAGCGGCCGCAGCAGCAGCGCCTCGACCAGCGCGATCACCGCAACGAATGCTCCCGCGTACGCCAGCACTCCGGTGACATCGAAGTCGTGAAAACTGCGCGCCAGCGCGAAACCGACACCGTTCGGCCGTCCGAGCAGTTCGACGACGAGCACGATCTTCCAGACCAGCGCCAGGCCGTTACGCGCGGCGCCGAGCAGGTAGGGCGCGAGCTGTGGCAACCAGATGTGGCGCAGCACGCGGCCGCGCGACAGGCCGTACACCGTGCCGACCTGCAGCAGCCGCTCGTCGAGGGCGCGCGCGCCTTCGCGCAGCGCGACGGCGACCATCGGAATCTTGTTGAGCGCCACCGCCAGCACCGCGGCGAATTCACCGAGACCGAACCAGACGTAGCACAGCATCATCGTCACCAGCGCCGGCAGGTTCAGCGCGACCATCAACGGCGCATCGAGCGCAGCGTCGAGCCGTGCGCGACGCCCCATCAGCACGCCGAGCACGCTGCCGCACGCCATCGCCAGCAGGAACGCGACGGCGACACGCGCCAGCGTCGGCAGCAATTGCCGCCACAGCTCGCCGGACGAAGCCAGTTGACCGAGCCGGGCGGCCACGGCCAGCGGCCCCGGCAGCAGCGGATCGGCGAGCACCAGCGCCGCCAGCTGCCAGAGCAGCAGCGCCGCAAGCGCACCGGCGATACGTCCGTTCAATAGCGACGGCATCGGTACGACCAGCGTGCTCACCGGCGTGCTTCCGCCGGCCAGAACGTACCGGGCTGCAGCGCCTCGCCCCCGAGCAGCGCGCAAAGACGCGCGGCGTCGCGTGCGTCGATGTCCTCAGCGACATTGCGCAGGCCGGCGCGATAGGCGTCGCGCAGCGCCAGGAACTCCGCCTCGTCGCCGGCCTGCATCAGGGGCCGCAGCGCCTGCCACGCCGCATCGTCGTCGCGCAGGCGCTGCTGGGCCGCCGCCGACGCGCGCAGAAAGCCGCGCAGCGCGTCGCCGTGTGCCTGCGCCCAGCCTCCGGCGAATACCCAGCCGAGCAGCGGCGGCGGCGGCGAGAAGCCGAGTCCGCGCAGCATCGCGTTGGCATCGAGCAGCGGGCGCTGGCCGGCGGCGACCAGACGCGCATTGAAGTGCCAGAAGCTCAGCACGGCATCGAGCCGGCCGCGCAGCAGCAACTGATTCAGCGTCGGCGGCGGAGCGAAGTCGACGCGAATCTCGCGCGCCGCGTCGAAGCCCTCGTGCCGTTGCGCGTAGACCTGGAGCAGACGCCAGGTTTTGTCGTCAGCGCCGCCGGCGATGCCGAGATGGCGGCCACGAAGCTCCGCAAGATCGCGTATGCCGCTGCGCGCGGCGGCCACCAGACCGCCAAGCGCCTGCGGATGCGCCGCGAGCCGGTAGTCGCGTCCCTGCGCGCGCTGCCGCGACACCCAGAACCAGTCGGCGAGCACGATGTCGGCCGCCCCGCCCTGCAGCGCCACGGTCGCAGCATCCGCCGACGCCACCGGCGCCAGTTGCAGCGTGAAACCGTTGGCGGTGTCGAGTCCGGCCCGCTGCAGCCCGTCGAGCTCCCAGGCGACGGTGCCGAAGCCGAGAGCGGCGACACGCACGGGCTCGGCGGCCGACGCCGCGCCGCTCAGCGCCATCGCCAGACCGGCAGCGCGGCCCAGCGCGCACAGCGCGCGCCGCATTGCCTCAGGCCTCGACGACGATGGCGGAAATCTGCAGTTGCGGCTGCAAATCGGTGTAGTTCGGCACATCGGCAAGCACGGCGGCACCAGCCGCCGCGAACGCCGCCTCGAAGTGCTCCACCGACGCGAAATACAAATGCGCGGCGGCGACGAACGGGGCCTCGCCGCCACCGCCGCCAGCCAGCCCGCGATCGGCCTCGACGCGCAGCAGTCCATGCGGCGTCAGCCGTTCGCGCACCAGCGCGATGTGACGCTGCGCGTAATAGACGTGGTCGAAACGGGCGCCGGCCTGGTTCGCATACAGCGCGGATACGCGGATCATCTCTCTCCTCCGGTTCTTGTCGTGTGCCGCTTGTGAAAGCGGACGCGCAAGACCGGTGCCACCGATGAAGAGACGCGGAATCAGCGACTTGGCTGCGAATGCCTGCGCTGTGCGTGACACAGTGTCACGTCGGCGGGACGCTCGGCGGCGGGCACAGGCGACGCAGGCGCGACTGCGGCGCCGGATGCGTGTCGCAACAGGCGCTGAGCCAGCGATCGGTGGCGATGGTCGCCGCCTCGCCGTAGAGCACGCACAAAGCCGCGTGTAGCGGCGCGGCACCGACCTGCGCGACCGCGAAGGCGTCGGCCTCATGCTCGAAGCGGCGCTGCTGCGCCGCCAGGACGCCGCGCGCGGCGAAGCCCAGCACCGGCAGGATCGCCAGCGTTGCCGGCGGCCAGATCCCGATGCCGACCGCAACGAGCATCGCCGCGAACGGCACCGCGAGCAGCGCCAGCGCCACGCGACGGCGGCCGTGATGGTGCCGGTGCCCGTGCGCCAGCTCGTGCGCGACCACCGCGCGCAAACCGTCGCGGTCGAGCGCGTCGAGCAAGCCCTGCCAGAGAAAGACCTCGGTGCCGCCACGCACCGGCAATGCACGCGCGTTGCGGCGACCGCCGCCATCGTCGACGGCGATGAAGCGCGCGCCGGCGCAGCCGCAGCGGCGCGCAAGTGCGTCGAGCGCCGCCGCGGTATCCGCCGGCAAGGCGCGCCAGTGCTCGGCGCGGGGACGCAGCGGCCCGCGTGCCGGGGCACCGAACCGCCATCGCGGCAAACCCCACTGCACGAGCGCAAAGCCGGCGAGCGCGAGCGCCGCCCCCAGCCAGGGGTGCCATCCCGGCCCGTAGGCCAGGGCCGGCGCCAGCCAGGCCAGCGCCGCAGCACTGGCAAACCAGGCCTCGGCCCGCCAACGCTTGGCACGCCGCCGGTAGGTCGCCGCAATCGGCGCCGCGAGCGCGGCCTGCGCGCGCAACAGGCGCGACTCGCGCGCGTGCAGCGGCATGGCGACGAGCACCGGCAGCAGCGCACAGATCAGCAGAGCGACGGTCATCTCGGGCAGCCCGCTCCGGACGGAGGACGCGGCGAGCTTACGGCAATGCGCGCGGACCACGAGTCCGCATCGGATCGCATGCCTCGGCACCGGCACAGCCGGCCGGATCGCCGCGACCTCGCCGCCGGCGTCGCTGCCGTCGGCGCCGGCACACGGAACGAAGCCGGAAACGGCGGCGCGCCCGGGGCACGCCGGTGCCGGGCACGGCGCCGCAACGAGGGATAGCGCAAGGAAAGAAAACGGGAGGCAGGCATCGCACACTGCCCGTCGCCGACCGCGCCGGAACGGCGCGGGGCTGGTGCCGAAGGTGGGACTCGAACCCACACGCTTTTAAGGGCGGCGGATTTTGAGTCCGCTGCGTCTACCGATTCCGCCACTTCGGCGCGGCCGGCGATTATAGGGGCGTCGCGGCGCCACGACCAATGCGCCGGCCATCGACATCGCTCGCCGGCGCCGGAAATAGGCGAGCCCCAGGGGGACTGGGGCTCGGGGGGTGACCGTCCGGCATCTTCAGGGGTGACCCCGGACGGTTGGGTCGAGCGCGCGAAGCGTCGATCCGGTATCGATACTAGGCCCGCACCGGCCGGCCTGCGGTCACCGACGCGCTCGCAATTGTTTCACTCGGTAACTTCCGCTCAGGAAGCGGCGCCCGAAAACACGAAAGCGGCCCGCAGGCCGCTTTCGCGCATCGCATCCGCGACGGATCAGAGCTTGAAGTCGAGACGCACGCCGGCGTGGTAGCCGTAGGTGCGCGCTTCGCGCTCGGCATAGAACACCGTGCCGCCGCCGCCGATGCGGACGTCGGGCCAGCGGCTGTCCTGGCTCACGTAGACCGGCACTTCGAGATTCAGGCCGAAGCTCAGCGAGTCGAAGTCGACCTTGCCGTTGCTGTTCTCGAGGCGCAGGTGCGAATAGCCGATCGGCGCCGACACTTCGAGGAAACGGAACAGATTGCCGGTCGGCACGACGTAGAGACCGTACATCTGGTTGGTCTCGACCTTGCCCGAGGACTTGCCGTCCTCGTTCTTGATGCCGAACTGCGCTTCGATGCCGATCGACGGCAGCAGACGCGTGCCGACGCGCAGGCGGTAGAAGTCGGAATCGAAGTCGTCGCCGCCGAGCGCGTTCTTGAGGCTGTCCTTCGACAGCGAAGTGCTCAGTGCCGCGTAGTCGATGCCGCCGTAGACGTAGATCGGATCGCGGTGCGGCGCGCTGGCGCTGTCGTCGCTGCCGCTGTCTTCGGATGCCGAGGTCTCGACCGCTTCGCTGCCCGCGGCTTCGGCGCCGGCGGCGCTGCTGTCGGTGGCAAGCGGATCGGCAACGGCTTCAGCCGGCGCGGCGGCCTCGACCGGAGCCGCGCCTTCGTCGGCCGGTGCAGCCGATTCCTGCGCATAAGCCGGGACGATGAAACCTGCGGCCAGCAGCGCGGCGCCAACAGGCCAATAACGACGGTGCTTCATGAACTACCCCCTTCCCATTCCATGGCCCGGCTTTTCGCCGGTTCGTTTAATAGCGCTCGGAATGTTCGTCGATTTTCCCCCTCAAATCCAGTAAAGCGGCGGCCGCGGATGCGGCGCATGCAGGACGACCCGGCCGCCGGACGCACGCACGCTACGCAGACCGGACGAGCGCAATCGGCCGGCGCATTCTCTATAGTGCGGGCTTCATCCGCCGACCCTCCTCATGTACGCCGAGACCCGCTACTGCAACGCCTGCGGCCACGAAATCGAGTTCCGCGTACCGGACGGCGATCATCTGCCGCGCCACGTCTGCCCGAACTGCGGGCACATCCAGTACCGCAACCCGAAAGTCATCGTCGGCGTCATTCCGGAAAACGCGGACGGCCGCGTGCTGATGTGCCGGCGCAACATCGAACCGCGGCTCGGCCTGTGGACCTTTCCGGCCGGTTTCATGGAACTCGGCGAAACCAGCGGCCAGGGCGCCGCGCGCGAGGCCATGGAGGAAGCGCAGGCCGATGTCGAGATCGATGACCTGCTGATGGTCATCAACGTCCCGTACGTCAGTCAGGTCTACATGATCCATCGCGGCACGCTGCGCACCGAGCACTACGGCCCGACCTTCGAGAGCTCCGAGGTACGGCTGATGCGCGAGGACGAGATTCCCTGGGACGACATCGCCTTCCCGACGATCTGGCACAGCCTCAAGCAGTTCTTCGCCGACCGCCGTGCCGGCGCCTACGCGACGCACAGCCTCGACCTCGCCTACCGTCCCAAGCCGCCGCAGCGTGCCGAAGTCGCCGGCGACGATCCGCTGACACCCTGAACGCCGCGCGCTGCCCCCCAGAACGGGTATCCCCGTATGGGGAGCGGACAGTCTCGTCCCCGGCCGCCAAGCTGGCGGCGCCCGATCTGCGGGCCCACGCCTCCCGGGGAAAACCATGCCACACACGATCCACTTCAAGCGGCCGCTGCGCGCGGCCGGCTTCGCCTTCACGCTGTTCGCCGGAACGCTGCTCGGCGCCTGCGGCGGCGGCGACAACCATGACGGCGGCGGTGGCGCCGCCGACGTCGGCACCGCCGATCTCAGCGCCGGCGGCGCCAAGGCCCAGGTCGGCACCTTCGCGCAAATGATCCAGGCGCTCGGCGCCCTCGATGCGCTGCAGCCGCCGGCTGCGGAAGCCGCGGCGCGGGCCCGTCCGCTCGCCAAGGCCGCACGCGTGCCTGCCAAGGCCAGCGAGGCCTGCCCCGACGGCGGCACCATCACGTCGAGCGGCCCGACCAGCAAGAACGTCGGCTCGCCGTTCACGAACCAGGCGATGTCGGTGAGCGGCGCGCAGGCCAGCGACTGCCGCTACCACGAGACCTACAGCGAGGACGGCACCGACGTCGATCTGACGCTGCTCGTCAACGGCAGCACCGAGGGCGGCAGCGTCGAGGACGGCGGCCAGTACGTGGAATACGCGCGCGTCGGCAGCAGCGCGCAGCCGTTCCGCTTCGACTACCGGATCAAAACCGACAGCACGCAGCAGGGCTACAGCGTCAGCGCCGATCTCGATCTCGGCATCGGGGTCGACTACCGCGATGACTATCGCGAAGGCGCCAGCGACAACGAAGACCGCTTCGCGCTGGCGATGGACGGCGACTACACGGCCCGCGCGTCCGCCAACGGCCAGAGCGGCAGCAACAGCGGCGACTTCACGTACTACATCGGCACGCACGATGCGCCGTTCACGGCGAAGTCCGACGCCGACGGCACCGTGATCGCCGGCCAGTACGGCTTTCGCATGACCGGTGTGCAGGCGCAGACCTGCCCGAGCGGCGCCGTCGACGTCGCCACCGAAACGCCGCTCGTCGACAGCGACGGCCAGATCGCCAGCCCGTTCGCCGGCGGCAAGCTGACGTTCGCCAGTGGCGGCAAGACCGCGAAGGTGACGTTCAACGCCGACGGCACCGTCACGGTCGACGGCTCGGACGGACAGAGCGAAACCTTCGACTACGCGCAGGCGCTCGCCGCCGCGGCGCCCTGCGCCGGCTACGGCCTCGCCGGCCTGTACCTCGCCGCCGGCCTCGGCGCGCGCTGACGACGACGGCGGAACGGGGGACGCCTCCCCCGTTCTGCCGACGTCGCGCCACGGCAATGGTTTAAACTATGCGCCCCGTAGAACCGACCGCTTCAAGCAGCGAGCGCATCATGACCTTCGTCGTTACCGAGAACTGCATCAAGTGCAAGTACACCGACTGCGTGGAAGTCTGCCCGGTCGACTGCTTCCATGAAGGCCCGAACTTTCTCGTGATCGATCCCGAAGAGTGTATCGACTGCACGCTGTGCGAGCCGGAGTGCCCGGCCAACGCGATCTTCGCGGAAGACGATCTGCCGGCGGATCAGGCCGACTTCAAGGCGCTCAATGCCGATCTCGCCAAGAAATGGCCGGTCATCACCGAGAAGAAGGACATGGCGCCGGATGCCAAGGAATGGGACGGCAAGCCGGGCAAGCGCGACCTGCTCGAAACCTGAGCACCGCTCGCGCGGTGCCCGAAGCGCGGCAGGCCGAGCAGCCTGCCGCGCTTTTCTTTTGCCCGCCGCCCCGCCAGACGCGGCGCGCGCCGGCGCCGTTCAGACCTCGATCGGCTGCCAGCGCAGCGCCGGCTCGTCGAGCAGCGGCAGGTACAGCGCCGCGCGCACCGGCTGCGGTCCGTGGCGACGCAGCAGGTCGGCGTAGGTCTGCAGCTGGCGCTGATAGCGGCGCCGTTCCTCGGCGACGAAGGCGTCGAGTTCGCCGCCCTCGTGGCGGCTGGTCTTGAAGTCGACGATCCAGCGCACGCCGTCGGCGTCGATGAAGCTGCGGTCGATCACGAAACGCTGCGCGCGGCCGTCGAGCCAGGCCGTCAGCGCCCATTCGCTGCGCGCCTCGCGATGGGCCGGATCGAACAGCCAGCGCCCGCGCGGATCGTCGAGCAGCGCCTGCAGCGCACGCTGCACGAGCTGCGCCGCGCCGCCCAGGCTCGCCGCCGGCACGCCGGCCTCGGCCAGCTCCTGCGGCAGACCGTGCGCGAGCGCCGCCAGCCGCACCGCGTCCCATTGCGCCAGATCGCCGGCGGCGAGCCGCTCGGCCCAGCGGTGGAAGACGACGCCGATCAGGCGCGCAACTTCACCGGCCCATTCGAAGGCCGGCGTCAGCGCCGGCACCGGCGCTTCAGCGGCGGACAGCGACCAGGCCGGCAACGGCGGCGCCTGCCAACCGGCGACGAGGCGGCGCAGCGGCGGCGGCGGCGCGGCCCCGAGGGCGTCGAACGTGGCCGCTGCGGCCGGCGCCGGTGGCGGTGCGCCGGCGGCCGCAGCGACGTAATCGGCGGCGACGGCCGGCCACAGCCGCGCCAGCAGGCTGCTCGGCGGCGGCGCCTTGGGCGCGCCGTCGGCATCGCGCGCGACGCTGCCGAGCAGATGCAGGCGGCGCCGCGCGCGCGTCGCCGCGACATACAGCAAGCGCCCGTCCTCGTGCAGCTGCTTGTCGGCGGCCAGGCTGCGGATATAGGCGTAGGTCGCATCGCTCTCGTCGCCGCGCGCGTGGATCGGCGCGAGCACCAGCTGCGCGCGTCCGTCGGCGTCGATGCGGCGATCGAAGACGATCGGCGGCGGCGTATCGCTGCGCGTCGTGCGGCCGAGGCCGGGCACGATCACGGTGTCGAACTCCAGGCCCTTGGACTTGTGGATCGTCATCAGGCTCAGGCGCCCGTCGGCGAGCGGATCGGGCGTCGCCTTGAGATTGGCGAGCGCCAGATCGAGCGCGTCGAGATCCGCCAGCGCCGGTCCCTGCGCGAGCGTTTCGAGCCGCGCGAAGAACTGCTGCGCATCGTTGAGATCGCGCGTCTCGCGCACCGCGGCCGGACCGCCGAGGGCGAGCCAGACGCCCTCGACCCAGCGCCGCAGGGGCTTGCGTCCCTGCTGCGCGAGCGCCGCCTCGAGCACGTCGAGCGCGCGGGCCAGCCGGCCGCGACCATCGGCGCCGAGCCGCGCAAGGCGCTGCGGATCGCGCAGCGCCGTCAGCAGCGGCTGACGCGGCGGCACGCCGTCGGCGAGCGCATGAAGATCGGCGAGGCGCAGGCCGCACCACGGCGCGCGCAGGATCGCCAGCCAGGCGACGCGATCCATCGGCAGCAGCAGCGCGCGCGTCAGGGCACGCAAGTCTTCGATCACCGGACGGCTGGCGAGACTTTCGAGATCGACCGCCTGGTAGCGCAGCCCGGCCGCGCGCAGCGCCGGCATCAGCTCGTCGAGATGCGTGCGGCTGCGCACCAGCACGGCGATGCTGCCGTCGGCGTCGGCGGCGCGTGCCTCGCGCACCAGCTCGACGATGCGGCGGGCTTCGCTGCGCGCGTCGTCCTCGCCGGACGGCCCGGCGAACTGCGGATGGACGACGACCGCCGGGCCCACCTCGGCCGCGCGCGTCGCGGTCGCCGCGCTGTACGGCACGGCGCTGCGCCCGACGTCCTCGCGCGGCGGCAGCACCTGCGCGAACGCGGCGTTGACCCAGTCGACGAGGCCGGCGCGCGAGCGGAAGTTGCATTGCAGGCGCAGCGCTTCCAGCGGCAGCGCGGCGACGCCGTCGCGGCGCGCGCGCAGGTACAGGCCGACGTCGGCTTCGCGAAAACGGTAAATGCTCTGCATCGGATCGCCGACCACGAACAGCGTGCGGCCGTCGCCGTCCTGCCAGCCGGCGGTGAGCCGCGTCAGCAGGCGGTATTGCGTCGCCGAGGTGTCCTGGAATTCGTCGACCAGCAGATGATGGATGCGGTAATCGAAGGCCAGCGCCAGATCGGTCGGGGCTTCGTCGCTGCCGAGCGCGGCGACCGCTTGCGCGGCGACTTCGGCAAAATCGACTGCGCCATGCGCCGCGAACACGACACGCAGCTGCGCAGCGGCGAGCTTGAGCACGTCGAGCAGCGCCTGCAGTACCTCCCACTGCGCATCGTCGTAGGCCGGCGCCGGCAGGCTGCGCAAACGCTGCAGCAGGTCGAGCAGGCCGTCCTGCGCGGCGAGATCGGCGATCAGCTGCAGGTGCGCGTCGCGCGGCGGGCCGAGCTGCTCCTTCTCGGCCTTGCTCTTGCCGGCGGGGAAACCACAGCGCGCGTCGATCTTCTGCCGCCAGTCGCCATCCTTCTTCAGCACCAGCTCGACCAGCGCGAGCCAGCGCGGCAGCTGTGCCGGCGCGACCGGCGGCCATGTGCCGTCGCGCAGCGCGTGCAGCGCCAGCTCCGGCTGCGCGGCGTAGAGCTGCGACGAGGCGTGCGCGGCGGAGGCCAGCCAGATCTCGCGCTGTGGCGCGGCGATCGCCGCGTCGGCCGCGCCGAGCGCGGTGCGGACGATCGCCTCCAGCGCGGCTTCGAGTTCGACGCGCGCGGCGCGGCCGCCCTCGGTCGCGAAGTGCAGCCACTGATCACGGCGGCCGAGCAGCGCGACCAGCTGTTCCTCGAGCAGGCCGCTGCGGTTGTCGAAATGGCGCAGCACGCGCGCCAGCGGTTCGCGATACGGCGTCTCGGCCTCGAGCATCGCCAGCGTCGCGCGCGCCGCCTCGCGGTACAGCGGCTCGGCTTCGGCGGCGATCTGCACGCGGCCGCCGAAGCCGGCGGTCAACGGCATCTGTTGCGTGATGTGCATGCACAGCGCGTCGATCGTCATCACCCGCAGGCGCTGCGGATTGTCCTCCAGCCGCCAGCCGCGCTGCCGCGAGCGCTCGAGTGCGGCGCGCGCCAGCCGCCAGGTCTGCGCGCGATGCGCGTCGTCCGGCTCGGCCATCGTCGCCGCGTCACGGATCGCGCGGAACACGCGCGCACGCATTTCCGCGGCGGCCTTGCGCGTGAAGGTGATCGCGACGACCTCTTCCGGCTCGTCGACGCCGGCCAGCAGCACCAGCAGGCGCTGCGTCAGCAGCTCGGTCTTGCCGGAGCCGGCCGGCGCCTGGACGATGAAGCTGGTCCGCGGGTCAAGCGCGCGGGCGCGCGCGGCGGCGTCGATCACGCCCATCGCGTCGCCCCCCGCAGCGCCTGCGCGCGCGTCGTCGTCACGCCCTGCCCCCATGGATGCCGGCTCCTCATGTGGCGACCTCCTCGCCCTCGTCGAGCGAGACGTCCTCGCGGATGCGGCACAGCGCATGCAGACCGCAGTCGCGGCAGCTCTGGCGTGGATGCTTGGGCGCGACCGCTGCCCAGCCGGCGCGGATCTCGCGAGCGAGCGTCGCCAGCTCGCCGCGCCACTGGCCGTGCAGCGCCGCCCAGCTCGCCGCTTCGCGCGTCGCCGGATCGGCGGCGTAGTCGGCGATGCCCGCCGCGAAGCGCTCGTCGCAAGCGATGCCCTGCAGGCCGATGTCGCCGGCGGCGAGGCGCGCGAAGGCCAGCGCACTGATGTCGGCTTCGGTCAGCGCGTAGAGCAGCAGCTGCGGATCCTCGGGCCGGCCGTCGGCCCACGGCGGCGTCTTGCGCGCGCCGGTCTTGTAGTCGAGCACGATGCGCCGGCCGTGCGCGTCGACGTCGACGCGGTCCGGCCGCAGGCGCAGGCGCAGACCTTCGAATTCGGTCGTGGCATCGGCGGCGACGCCCTCGCCGGCCTCGCCGTCGAGCGCGCGATTCTCGACGCTGAGCACGCGAAACGGCGCGCGCGCGCGTTCGACGTCGAGCCAGTCCCGGATCAGCGCCGTCAGGCGCTGCGCTTCGAGTGTGCGCAGCACCGGCCGCAGGCGCTGCGGCGCGCGGCGCTGCAGCTCGTCGAGCGCTGCGTCGACGGCGCTTGCAACCTGGGCGCCGACGCTCGCATCGTCGAGCGCGAGCAGCGCGCGCTGCTCGCGCCAGTCGCTCCACAGGTGTTCGAGCACGCGATGCACGAGCACGCCGCGATCGATCGCGGTGATGCCGTAGCCGGCCGCCTCGAGCGGTCGCGCACCGAGCCGATGCACGGCATAGCCGCGAAACGGGCAGCGCGCCTGATCGCCGAGCACACGGGTGCCACCGCCGAGCACCGCACCTTCGGCCGGCGGCGGCGCCTGCGCGTCGTTGAGCGTCTCGATGCGCGCCGCCGCGGCGCTGTCGCGCCAGGCCTGCGGCAGCGCCTCGACCGCCAGCGCCTCGACCGCCAGCGCCAGATCGGCCAGCAGCGGACTCGGCGCTTGTTCGCGACCGTCGCCGCTGCGCGCGTAGCTCAGAACCAGCTCGCCGCTGCGGCGCCGCCAGCCGTCGAGCTGCGCCTGCGCGTAGGCGAGCTCGCGCTGCGCCGAGGCGTGCGGCAAGCCGTGCCGGCGCTGCAGGCGGTGCGGAATGAACGGATGCGGCCGGCTCGCCGCCGGCCAGCGCTCGTCGTCGATGCCGCAGACCCACAGCGCGTCGAACGACAGGCCCTGCGCTTCGAGCACGCCCATCACCTGCAGGCGCACGTCGCCGGCCTGCGCCTGGAACAGCGTGCGCTCGGCCAGCTCGCGCAGCGCCGAGACCGCCGCCGACAGCGGAATGCGGCCGAGCACGCGATCGAGCGCGGCAAACTGCAGCAATACCTCGCGCCAGCGCGACAGCATCTGGAATTCTTCGCTGTCGAGCGGGCGGACGCCGGGCCAGCGCACGACGGCAAGCGCGGCGGTGAACAGCTCCGCCCACTCCGCCGGCGTCTGGCGGCGCGGCGGCAAGGCGGCGGCATACGCGCGCCAGTCCTCGCGCAGCGGCGCCGGCGCCAGCGGCAGCAGCGCCGCCAGATCGGCGTCGAGCCAGCCTTCGGCAGCGAGCGTCGCGTCGAACGCGGTGCGCTGCAGGCGTGCGGCCTCATCTCCCCAGTACGGTGATGCGAACAGCGTGCCGCGCGTCGCCGCGTCGCAGCCGAGCGCGGCGAGCTGCAGCAACTGCAGCGCCGCCTGCACCGGGCCGCATGCCGCCAGCGGCATGCCGAGCGTGAGGTCGTACGGACGCGCCACGCTGTGCGCGCCGGGCGCATCGAGCGAGGGGCACAGCTGCTCGTCGAAGATGCGCTGCACGGCGGCGCGGCGCGCGCCGATGTCGGGCACGATGACGGCGACGCGGCGCGGCGGCTCAGCCTGCAGCTGGGTCCGGGCCCAGGCCGCGGCAGCGCGCAGCTCCAGCTCCTCGTCGGCGGCCGCGACCAGACGCGGCGTCAGCGGCGCGCGCTCGTCGGCCAGCCGTGACAAGGTCACGCTACGCGCCGCGAGCGCCGCCAGCCAGTCGTCGAGGCGCGGCGTGGTCTCTTCGAAACCCGCCAGCACGATCGCGTCGGGCACGGCGAGCGCGCCATCGCGGACGTATCCGAGCAGCGCGCGGTCGAACAGCGCCGCGTCGATCACGCCGAGCCGTTCGAGGCGCCGCCGGTACGACTGCGCCCAGCCGTTGAAGCGCTCGACATCGGCGAAACCGCCGGCCTCCAGCGGCAGCGGCAGGCGGTACTCGTGGCATAGCGCCCAGGCTTCGGCGGCCAGCGCGGCGGCGTCGCCGGCGCGCAGCAGAGGCAAGGGTTCGCGGCTTTCGTCGATGCACAGGCGCCACAGCACGCGCGCCTCGGCGGCGGCGATGCACGGCGGCAGCGCCGCGCCGGCCAGTACGAGTGCCGGCCGCGCCTGCGTGTAAAGACGGTCGACGAAGGCGTCGAAGCCGAGGATCTGCGGCGTGTCCCAAACCGCGAAGCCGGCAGCGACGCGCCAGCGCGCGTGCGCCTCGTGCAGCGCCTGCGCTTGGCGGTGGCTGGCGCAGACCAGCACCGCGGCCGACGGCGCGGCCGCGGCGAGGCGGGCGTGCAGTTCGTCTGCCGGACAGGCGGCCAGAGAGTCGAACATCGGCAGGATCGGCATCGTGGGACTGGCGCGCAGTATGCCGGGCGCGAGGCTCGTATTCCGAGCCCGGACGCGCCGCGCCACGGCAGCGACGGAAGGAATGGTCGGGGCGACTGGATTCGAACCAGCGACCCTCTGCTCCCAAAGCAGATGCGCTACCAGACTGCGCTACGCCCCGACGGGCACTGCAGACACATCGCGGCGAGGATGGTGGGTCGTGCTGGATTCGAACCAGCGACCAACTGGTTAAAAGCCAGCTGCTCTACCGACTGAGCTAACGACCCGGCGACCGTCGATGCGTCATGAGGGCGCGCATGATAAACGAATGGCGCTCTAGCCGCGATAAGGCGTCGGGTCCGGCACGCCGGCCTCGGCGAAGCCGGCAGCGCGCAGCCGGCAGGAGTCGCAGCGGCCGCAGGCGCGGCCCTGCTCGTCGGCCTGGTAGCAGGACACGGTCAGCGCGTAGTCGACGCCGAGGCGCGTGCCTTCGCGAATGATGTCGGCCTTGCTCATCGTCAGCAGTGGCGCGTGGATCTTGAAGCGCGCGCCCTCGACACCGGCCTTGGTCGCGACATTGGCGAGCGCCTCGAAGGCCTCGATGAACGCCGGCCGGCAGTCCGGATAGCCGGAGTAGTCGACGGCGTTGACGCCGATGAACAGGTCCCGGACGCCGAGCACCTCGGCCCAGCCGAGCGCCAGCGACAGGAACAGGGTGTTGCGCGCCGGCACGTAGGTGACCGGAATGCCGTCGACCGGCGCTTCCGGCACGGCGATGTTGCGATCAGTCAGCGCCGAACCACCGACTGCGTCGAGATTGACCTGCATCTGCTGCAGGCGCGCGGCGCCGAGCGCCGCGGCGACGCGTTGCGCCGCCGCCAGCTCGGCGACATGGCGCTGGCCGTACGACACGGCGAGCGCGTAGCACTCGTAGCCCTGGCGACGGGCGATCGCCAGCACGGTCGCCGAGTCGAGGCCTCCGGACAGCAGGATGACGGCTTTCTTGCTCATGCGTGATACCAAAAGTTCAGCGCGCGGCCGGCGGCGGTCGCGCGAACGAAAGCGAAAAGGATAGCCGCACGGGCGGCGCCCGGCGTCCGCAGCGGGGATAGCAAGATACGCACCAGATGCGGCCGCTAGCGGCCCGGCGCGTTACCCCACAGCACCTTGTGCAGCTGCATCTGGAAGCGGACCGGCAAGCGGTCGGCGACGATCCAGTCGGCAAGCTGCGTGGCGTCGAGCTGGCCCGCGCTCGGCGAGAACAGCACCGCGCAGCGCCCGGCGAGGCCGTGCTCGGCGACGCAGGCTTTGGCCCATTCGTAATCCTGGCGATCGCAGAGCACGAACTTGATCTCGTCGTGCGCTTGCAGCAGCGCCAGATTCTCCCAGCGGTTGCGTGCCACTTCCGCGGAGCCCGGGGTCTTGATGTCGAGCACGCGGATCACGCGCGGGTCAACGCCGGAGATGTCGATCGCGCCGCTGGTCTCCAGCGAAACGCGGTGGCCGGCATCGCACAGGCGCGTCAGCAGCGGCAGCGCGTTCTTCTGCGCCAGCGGCTCGCCGCCGGTGACGCAGACATGCCGGGCGCCGAGGCGCTGCACTTCGTCGACGATCGCATCGAGGCTCAGCCACTGGCCGCCGTGGAACGCATAGGCGGTGTCGCAGTACTGGCAGCGCAGCGGGCAGCCGGTCAGGCGCACGAATACCGTCGGCCAGCCGACCGACGAGGATTCGCCCTGCAGCGAAAGGAAGATCTCGGTGATCTTGAGACGAGGCGGCGTGGCCGGCGACGGCGTGAGGTCCAACGCAGCTCCCGCGCAGCCCGCTTACTTCTTGGCCGGCTCGAGGCGCTGCTGGGCCAGACGGGCGGCGTTCGAGTTCGGGTAGGTCTTGATCACGCGCTGCAGCGTGGCGCGCCCCTGCGCGTCCTGCCCGAGGTCCATCTGCACGAGGCCGGACTTGAGCAGCGCATCGGCGCTCTTGCCGCTCTGCGGAAAGCGCTGGCCGACGGCCTGGAAGGCCGCGAGCGCCGACTTGTAGTCGCGCTTCACGTAGTAGGCCTCGCCGCTCCAGTAGAGCGCATTGTCCGCGTAGCGGCCTTGCGGCCACTTCTCGAGCTGGGCACGGAAACCCTTGAGCGCGTCGTCGTACTTGCCGTTCTTGAGCTGGTCGAAGGCGGCGAGATAGGCCGCTTCCTCATCCGGCGAAGGCGCGCTGCCCTGCGAAAGCGTGGTCGCTCCCGACGCCGTGACAGCAGGCGGCGGCGTGGCGACGGGAATGCTGGCGCTGCTTGCGGCAGCGCTGGCCGGTACCGCGACCGGCGCGGTCGCCGGTGCCGGCATCGTCGACGGCAGCGCCGGCGTCACGCCGGCCTCGCCACCGACAACCGGTGCGGCAGCGCCACCGGCGGCCTCCAGACGCGCGAGGCGCGCCTCGAGATCGCGGCTGCGCTGCTGCGACTGATCGAAATCGTAGCGCAGCTTCTCGACGTCGCCGCGCAGCGAGCGCACGTCGTCGCGAAGATGCTGGTTCTGCTCGTCGGCGCCCGCGAGGTTGGCCGCGTCGAGCCGCCGCTGCAGCACGGCGACGCGGCCTTCCACGGCCTGCAGGCGCCGCTCCTCCGGAGACAGCACGTCCTTGCCGCCCGAGACGCTGCCGCCATAGTCGGACGCGCAAGCCGCGAGGCTGGCGACGATCGCGATGAGGGCAAGTCGGCTTGGGCGCATGAAGGCTGCTCCGGAGGTTGCGGCGGGTCAGGCGCTTACTGACGGATGATCTGCGCGCGGCGGTTCTGCGACCAGGCCGACTCTTCGTGGCCTTCCGCAACCGGACGCTCTTCACCGTAGCTGATCACCGAGATCTGCGCCGCCGTCACACCCTGGGCCGTCAGCGCATCCTTGACGGCATTGGCGCGGCGCTCGCCGAGGCCGATGTTGTACTCGCGGGTGCCGCGCTCGTCGGTATGGCCTTCGATGCGGACCTTGGCGACCGGGTTGGCGGTCAGATACTTGGCGTAGGCGCCGACGACCGAGGCGTATTCCGGCTTGATCGCGCTGGAATCGTAGTCGAAGTACACGAGGTTGTTGCTGAGCGCGCGCTCCGCAGCGGTGCGGGCATCTTCGTCGCCGAGCTGGGAGCCGGCGCCGGAGGTGTCGTTATAGGCCGAGCTCGGCGTCGACGGCGGCGGCGTGCTGGCCGTCTTGTCGCCCTTGGAGGCGCAAGCGCCGAGCGTGAGCATGGAAACAATCGTCAGCGACAACAGCAATTTATTCTTGATCATCTTGAACTCCTACGACGGAGAACAACTTGGGTCGGGTGTTGAGAGAGGGGATTCTGGACAACTTAACGCATCAAGGGGGACCACGAGGGCTCCTGGACATCGCCACCGGCCTGCCTCATCGTCAGACGCACGCGTCCATCGACTGATACGGTTTCGAGCTGGCGTCCTCGGGGACCTTGCGACGAATAGATTACCACGGCGCCACCCGGAGCGAACGACGGACCTTCATCGAGAGGGCCGCTGCTGAGGACGCGCACTGCCCCCGTGGCGAGATCCTGGATGGCGATCCGCTGACCGCCGTCGGTCGTCACGTACAGGATCGATTTGCCGTCCGGCGAATAGCTCGGACGCGAGTTCTGCGAACCCTGGAACGTGAGCCGCCGTGGCTCGCCGCCGTTGGCGCCGATCTCGTAGACCTGCGGCTTGCCGCCGCGGTCCGAGGTGAAGACGATCTTGCTGCCGTCCGGCGACCATGCCGGCTCGGTATCGATCGCGTAGTGGTCGGTGAGACGCTTGCGCTGCTTGGTCGCCAGATCCATGACGTAGACGTCCGGATTGATCTCGAACGACAGCACGAACGCCAGCTTGGTCCCGTCCGGCGACCACGCCGGCGAGCCGTTGATGCCCTTCTCGCTGATCAGCTTCTGCACGCGGCCGGTTTCGGTCGAATACAGGTAGATCGCCGAGCGGCCGCGCTCGTAGCCGACCAGCGCGATCTGCTTGCGGTCCGGCGACCAGGACGGCGACATGATCGTTTCGCGCGAATTGATCGGGTACTGCGGGTTCTCGCCGTCGGAATCGGCGATCACCAGCTGGTAGGTGCGCTGGAAGCCCAGCCCCTTGGCCGCCACGTAGGCAATCTTGGTGTTGAAGTAACCCGGGATGCCGAGCAGCTGCTCGTAGATCTTGTCGGCGATCCAGTGCGCGGCATAGCGCGCCTGCGAGGCGCTCTTGATCGGATAGTCGTAGGCGATGACCTGCTTGCCGGACAGCGAGTCGAGCAGGAAGAAACGCACCACATAGCCGCCCCTGCCGTCCTCCCAGACCTTGCCGATCACGACGTTGTCGAAGCCCTGCGCGCGCCACGGTGCGGCATCGAACGAGGCCAGCTCGCTCGGCCGCTGGCGCATCTCGGCGCGCGGCATGGTGCGGAAACGGCCGCTGCGCGCCAGGTCGTTGTCGACCACCTGAGCGAGATCGGTCGGCAGGCCCGGCACCTGCGCGAACGGCACGATGGCGATCGGCAGCGCGCCGACGTCGCCGCCGGTGACGGTGATTTCGAGCTGGGCCCGGGCCGGTGCCGCCGCCAGTCCGCAGACGACGACGAGCAGGGCCAGAATGCGTTGATAGACGTTCATAGACGCTGAAGGATGAGACGGGAGAATGAGCCCACGATGAACGGCACCTGACTCACTGGCAGCCGCTCGCCGACGGGCAGAAGTTGATCGTCACGTTCGGCACAAAAGCGCGCGGATCGGGCGGCAGCGGCATCGGGCTGGCCTTGAGCACCGCCGCCTCGACCGAGCGGTCGAGCGGCGCACTGCCGCAGCTCGACACCACGCGAGCGTTCTGCACTTCGCCGTTGCTCGCCAATTGCATCGCCACCACGCAGCGGAAGCTGTCCGGCGACGCCGGCGGGCGGATCCAGAACTTGCGGATGCGCGCGGCCATCACCTGCCCCCAATCGGCCTGCGCCTGCTGGATGCGGCCCTGGACTTCGGCGGCCATCGCCGCCTCCATTTCTTCCTTGCGGCGCTTGGCCTCGGCCGCCTCGCGCTCGCGCTTCTGGCGTTCGAGTTCCTGGCGTTCGGCCTCGGCCTGGCGCTTGAGCTCGGCCTCGGCTTCCTTGCGGCGCTGCTCTTCCTGGCGCTTCTGCTCGGCCTCTTCCTGCTTCTTGCGCAGCTCGTCCTGACGCTGCTTCTCGGCCTCGGCCTTCTTCTGCAGCTGATCCTGGCGCTTGCGCTCGGCCTCGGCCTTCAGCTCGGCTTCCTTCTGCTTGCGCTGCTCGGCCTCGACGCGCTTGCGCTCGTCGTCCTGCTGCGCCTTCTTCTGCCGCTCGACGTCCGCCTGCTTGGCCTTTTCCTGCTCCTGCTGGCGGGCAAGGGCCTGCTGCTGGCGCGCCTGCTCCTGCTGCTGTTCGAGCGCTTCCTGCTGCTTCTGCTGCTCGAGCTGGCGCTGCCGCTCGATCTCCTGCTGGCGGCGGACCTGCTCGGCGCGCGCCTCGCGCGGGTCCTGCGCGATCAGCACGGCTTCGATCGGCGGCGGCGCCTGGATCTTGCGATGGAAGATCGCGCCGGCGAACAGCAGTGCGAACAAAACGAGATGCAGCGCCAGCGCTGCAATCAGATAGCGACGCTCGAAGATCATTAGGGCCGCTTGCGGGGAGTCGCCTCGTCGGCGGATTCGGTGACGAAGCCGATCTTGGTGGCGCCGGCGCTGCGCAGGATCGCCATGCCGCGCGCGACGTACTCGTACGGCACCTTCTTGTCGCCGTTGACGAGCACCATCTGGCCGGGCTTGGCCGCCATCAGTTCCTGCACCTTGGCCCCGAGCGCCGATTCGTCGAGCACTTCGCCGTTCAGCTTGTAGCGACCGTCGGCGAGGATCTGCAGCGTCGGCGGATCCTCCGGCACCGTCATCGATTCGGCGTTGGCGTCCGGCAGGTCGACGTCGACACCCTGCGTCATCAGCGGCGCCGTCACCATGAAGATGATCAGCAGCACCAGCATGACGTCGATGTACGGCACGACGTTGATGTCGGCGTTCATGCGGCGCTTGCCGCCGCGACCACCCTGCACCGGCGCGCCCATCTCAGTGCTTCCCGCCGCGCAGGCCGCGCTCGATGATGCCGGTCAGCTCGTCGGCGAAGACCTGGAAGCGGGTGTCGAGCTTCTCGACGCCGCGCGTGAAGAAGTTGTAGGCGATGACCGCCGGGATCGCCGCGAACAGGCCCATCGCCGTGGCGATCAGCGCCTCGGCGATGCCCGGCGCGACGGTGGCGAGCGACGCCTGCTTGACGTTACCGATCGAAATGAAGGCGCTCATGATGCCCCACACCGTGCCGAACAGGCCGACGTAGGGGCTGGTCGAGCCGATCGTGGCCAGCGTCGCCAGCCCGCCTTCGAGTTTTTCCAGTTCGCGGGTCTGCGTCACGCGCATCTGCCGCTGCACGGCGGCGAGGACGTCGTCCGGATCGGCCCGCCCGGTCGTCTGCTGGCGGGCGAATTCCTCGTAGCCCGCCTTGAAGATCGCCGCGCTGCCGCGGGTGTCGTCGTCGCGGCGCACCGCCTCGTAGAGATCGGCGAGATTGCCGCCGCTCCAGAAGCGCTCTTCGAACTGGCTGGCCTCCTTGACGGTCCGCGACAGCAGCGCGCGCTTGCCGAGGATCACCGCCCAGGACAACACCGAGGCGACGACGAGCAACAGCAGCACGATCTGCGCGAGCGCACTGGCCTGCAGGATCAGGTGGGTCAGCGAGAGATTGGCATTCATGGAAAGCGTATGGCCTGGAAAGCGGATACGGAAAATAGCGGGCGAACCTTAACATTCCCCGTCTGGCAGATCATGTCATCCGATGCCGTTGGGCTGGATTTCCGCAGCGTCACGCCAGCGCGCGATCGCCTGCTCCAGCGGCTCGGGCAGCGGCGCCGGCCGGAAATCGGCACTGCCGACGCAGCCGATGCGCACACGGGCACGCGCCAGCAGGGTCGGCTCGCCGGTCCGGAACAGGGACTGCTCGAAAATGATGCTGGCACGGCGGATCTGCTGGACCTCGGTACGGATTTCCAGCGCGTCGTCGAGCCGCGCCGGGGCGCGGAAGTCGATCTCCAGATTGGCGACCGTGAAGGCGATGCCGAGATCGCGCATCAGCCGCTCCTGGCCGAGACCGAGCGCGCGCAGCCATTCGGTGCGGGCGCGCTCGAAGAAGCGCAGGTAGTTGGCATGGTAGACCACGCCGCTGGCGTCGGTGTCCTCGTAGTAGACCCGCAGCGGCAAAACGAAGCGGCTCATTCGGCGAACAGGTCCGGGGTGCCGAGCCGGTCCGGCATCTTCAGTCCGTAGTGCTGATACGCCAGCTTGCCGGCGATGCGGCCGCGCGGCGTGCGCATCAGATAACCCTGCTGGATCAGGTAAGGCTCGATGACGTCCTCGATGGTGTCGCGCGCCTCGCCGATCGCCGCGGCGAGGTTGTCGACGCCGGCCGGACCGCCGTCGAAGCGCTCGATCAGGGTCAGCAGCAGCTTGCGGTCCATGAGATCGAAACCCTGGCTGTCGACCGCCAGCAGCTGCATCGCCTCGCCGGCCAGTCTGGCGGTGATGTGGCCATCGCCGCGCACCTCGGCGTAGTCGCGCGCGCGGCGCAGCAGGCGGTTGGCGATGCGCGGCGTGCCGCGCGAGCGGCGTGCGATCTCCGCGGCGCCCTCCGGCTCGATCGGCGCCCCGAGGATGCCGGCCGAGCGCAGGACGATGTGGGTCAGATCCGGCACCGAATAGAACTCGAGGCGCTGCACGAGGCCGAAGCGGTCGCGCAGCGGACTGGTCAGGCTGCCGGCGCGGGTGGTGGCGCCGACCAGCGTGAATGGCGGCAAATCGAGACGGATCGAGCGCGCCGCCGGCCCTTCGCCGATGACGATGTCGAGCTGGTAGTCCTCCATCGCCGGATACAGCACTTCCTCGACGATCGGCGACAGGCGGTGGATCTCGTCGACGAACAGCAGGTCGCGCGGTTCGAGGTTGGTCAGCAGCGCAGCGAGATCGCCCGGCCGCTCCAGCACCGGACCGGAGGTCTGGCGCAGGTTGACGCCCATTTCCTCGGCGAGGATGTGCGCGAGCGTGGTCTTGCCGAGGCCCGGCGGACCGAAGATCAGCACATGGTCGAGCGCGTCGCCGCGGCGACGCGCCGCCTCGATGGCGATGCCCATCTGTTCGCGGACCGCCGGCTGGCCGACGTAATCGGCGAGCCGGTGCGGACGGATCGCGCGCTCGACGCGCTCCTCGTCGCCGCCGGCCTTCGCCGAGACGATGCGTTCCTCGCTCATCTGCAAAACCTCGCAGCGTCATTGCGAGGAGCGCAGCGACGAAGCAATGACGGGATTGCCACGCTCATTTCACGGCGCGCTTGAGCGCCTCCTGGATGATCTGCTCGGTCGTCATGCCGTCCTTATACACGGCATCGGTGAAGCGCTGGATCTCGGCCGGCTTGTAGCCGAGCGCGGCGAGCGCGCTCTTGGCCTCGCCGAGCGCCGAGGCGTCGGTAGCGAGCCGCACGCCGGGCACGGCTTCGCCTTCGGCACCGGCCTTGTCGCGCATCTCGACGACCAGGCGCTCGGCGGTCTTGCGGCCGACGCCGGGCAGCTTGGTGAGCCGCGCGACGTCGCCAGCGCGCACCGTGTTCCAGAAGTCCTCGACGCTGACGCCGGACAGCACGGTCAGCGCCAGCTTGGGACCGACACCGGAAATCTTGATCAGCTCGCGGAACAGGTTCTTCTCGGTACTGCTCGCGAACCCGAACAGCAGGTGCGCGTCCTCACGCACCGTCAGATGCGTCTGCAGGCTGACGGTCTCGCCGAGCGCCGGCAGCTTGTAGAAGGTCGACATCGGCGCTTCGATCTCGTAGCCGACGCCGCCGACGTCGACCAGCAGCAGCGGCGGCTGCTTGAGCACCAGCTTGCCGGTGATGCGGCCGATCATGCGCGGCTCCAGCTGCGGCTGCGCGCGCCGACGACCAGGCCGGTGCGCTCGCGCATGCCGCGCACCTGGGCGTGCGTGAGCGCGATCGCCAGCGCGTCGGAAGCGTCGACCGCCATGCGGCCCTGCAGGTTCAGCAGCACTTTCACCATATGTTGCACCTGCAGTTTCTCGGCGCGGCCGCTGCCGGTCAGCGCCTGCTTGACCTGGGCGGGCGCGTATTCGGCGACATCGAGCCCGACCTGCGCCAGCGCGCAGAGCGCCACGCCGCGCGCCTGCCCGAGCACCAGCGCGGTCTGCACGTTCTTGTTGACGAACACTTCCTCGATCGCCGCTTCCGCCGGAGCGAACTCGGCGAGCAGCGCGCCGAGCTCGCGCTGGATCTGCAGCAGCCGCTGCGGCATCGTGCCGGCGGCGGTGCTGATGCGGCCGGCGGCGATCATGCAGGCGCGGCCGCGGTCCGCTTCGATGATGCCGTAGCCCGTATGCCGCGAGCCGGGATCGATGCCGATGATGCGGATCATGCCGGCGGTCCGCCGCGGCGCGAGCGCGACGCGCGGTCGCGCGCCTGCCGTCCCGCCTCCCGCCAAAGTCCGTCGAGCACCCTCGCTCTCCCCGTCGCCTGCATGGCGGCGCCCGTCGCCGGGCTCGCCCCGACCGCCCCGGATCAGCCGAGGTCGGCGTTCGAATAGACCTTCTGCACGTCGTCGAGGTCTTCGAGCATGTCGATCAGCTTCTGCACCGACTCGCGCGCCTCGCCGGCGACGTCGACCATGGTGCCCGGGCGCAGCGTGACGTCGGCCTGAACCGGCTTGAGGCCCTTGGCCTCCAGCGCCTGCTTGACCGCCTCGAAGCTGTCCGTCGCGCAGAGCACTTCGGTCCAGCCCTCCTCGCTGAGGACGTCGTCGGCGCCCGCTTCGAGCGCCGCCTCGAGGATCTTCTCCTCGAGCGCGGCGTCGCCGCCGGTCTCGAAGAAGATCTGGCCGACGCGCGCGAACATATACGCCACCGCGCCGGACGTGCCGAGATTGCCGCCGTGCTTCGAGAAAGCGTGGCGGACCTCGGCGACGGTGCGGACCGGGTTGTCGGTCATGCAGTCGACGATGATCGCGACGCCGCCCGGGCCGTAGCCCTCGTAGCGGATCTCCTCGAAGTGATCGCTGCCGCCCTCGCCGGTGCCGCGCTTGATCGCGCGCTCGGCGGTGTCCTTCGTCATGTTGGCGGCGAAGGCCTTGTCGAGGACCAGGCGCAGACGCGCGTTGGTCTTCGGATCGCCGCCGCCGGCACGCGCGGCGACCGTGATCTCGCGGATGAACTTCGTGAACAGCTTGCCGCGCTTGGCGTCTTCGACACCCTTGCGCGCGGCAATACTCGGACCTCGACCCATATACCCTCGTCTGCCCGGCAACCCAGGCGCGATCTTAGAACGTCAGTGCGATGCCGCCATAGAGGCCGGTGTCGAGCGTCACGTCGTGGCCATGTTCGACGCCGAACTTGACGTTGCGGGCGCCGACATAGACCGCCGCATTGCGGTTCAGCTCGTAGCTCAGCACCACGCCGATGTCGCGATAATCGTCGATGTCGCCGAAGCTGACCACGCTCGGCGCATAGTACGCATAGCCGCCGAGACCGAGGCGCTCATAGCCCGGCAGGCGCGCGTCGAAACGGACGCCCGGCGCGATCGCGCCGCCATTGTCGCCGTCGCCGCCGACGTAGACGCCGCGCAGGCCGGCGCCGACGGTCAGATCGAGATCGCGCAGGCCGGCGTCGCCGCTGACCAAGAAGCCCGCGTGCACGGCGTAGCTGTTGTCGCCGTTGTCACGGTGCTGCAGATAGCCGAGGTCGTACTGGCCCTGGGCGCCGCCGATCAGGCGCGACAGCGGACCGGTCAGGCCGAAGCGGAACGAATCGTTCGACAGGCCGAAATCGACCGTCTCGGCCTGGGCGGCGCCCGCCGCCAGGACCAGGCCGGCGGCGGAAATGCGGGCAAGCCGGCGAAACAACCGCGATACCGGGAACATCATGTCCGGAGAACTCCTGAAAGTGTGAGGTCGGAGAAACGCGAACGGCGCCCCGCTCGCGCGGGGCGCCGCCGGCCGTTTACTTCTTGGCCTTGTTGACCGCGTGGATCGCGCGGCCGTCGACCGAAAGCACGGCCTCGTGGAAGTTCTCCGACAGCGTCGGATGACCGTGCATGGTCAGCGCGATGTCCTCGCAGGTGGCCGCGAACTCGAGCGCCAGCACCGCCTCGGCGAGCAGCTCCGAGACGTACGGACCGACCATGTGCACACCGAGAATGCGATCGGTCTTGGCGTCGGCGATGATCTTGATCGTGCCCTGCGCCGCTTCCATGGCCTTGGCGCGGCCGTTGGCGGCGAACGGGCCGGTGCCGATCTTGACCTCGTAGCCCTTGGCCTTGGCCTGCTCTTCCGACAGGCCGGTCCAGGCGATCTCCGGGGCGGTATAGACCACGCTCGGGATCGCGTTGTAATTCACTTGGGTGTGCTCGCCGTGCAGCTGCTCGGCCAGCGCCACGCCTTCTTCGATGGCCTTGTGTGCGAGCATCGCGCCGCCGATCACGTCGCCGATCGCGTAGATGCCCGGAACGTTGGTCTTGTAGTTGGCGTCGACCTTGACGAAGCCGCGCTCGTCGAACGCCACGCCGATTTCCTTGGCGTTGAGACCGTCGGTGTTCGGACGGCGGCCGACGGCGACGATCAGCTTGTCGAAGACTTCCGTCTTCTTCTCGCCGCCCATCTCGTACTCGACCTCGACCGCCTTGGTCTTGGTGCCGGTGACCTTGGCGGTGCTGACCTTGGCGCCGAGGCGGATGTCGAGACCCTGCTTGGTCAGGTGACGCATCGCTTCCTTGGCGATCTGCGCATCGACCATCGGCAGGAAGTTCGGCAGCGCTTCGAGAATGACGGTCTTGGCGCCGAGGCGGCTCCAGACGCTGCCGAGCTCGACGCCGATCACGCCGGCACCGATGATGCCCAGACGCTGCGGCACTTCAGTGAAGTCGAGCGCGCCCCAGGAATCGACGATCGACTCGTTGTCGAACGGCGCGATCTTGAGGTTCACCGGCGACGAGCCGGTGGCGATGACGATGGTCTTGGCCGACAGAACCTGCTTCTCACCCTTGTGCGAGGTGAACTCGACCTTGCCGTCGCCGAGCAGCTTGCCGAAGCCTTCGAGGCCGGTGACCTTGTTGGCGGCGAACAGCTGCTTGATGCCGCCGGTGAGGCCACGCGAGACCGCGGTCTTGCGCGCCTGCATCTTGGCGAGATCGAGCTTCAGCTCGCCGACGCCGATGCCATGCGCCGCCGCCTCATGCTGCATGCGGTGCCACAGCTCCGACGACTCGAGCAAGGCCTTGGAGGGGATGCAGCCGGCGTTGAGGCAGGTGCCACCGAACGCGGCGGTATTGTCCTTGTTGAGCCACGCGTCGATGCAGGCGGTCTTGAAGCCGAGCTGCGCGGCGCGGATGGCGGCCGGGTAGCCGGCGGGGCCACCGCCGACGACCACGACGTCGTATTGGTCAGTCATGATGCTCCTTCTCTGTTTGCGCGCATTTTAGCCCCGGCGGTCCGTCATCGCACGGCATTCGCTACAACTTTCGCATGCGCGTCGGCGGCGGTCCGGCGCGGATGCGCAAACGCCCGGTCTGCCGCGCCGCCCCGCAGGGTCGTGATCGCTCCGTGAATCCGCTTGCCGGGCGGGCACCGACGCTGCGCGACGCCGTTCTCGCGCGGCGCGAACTCAGCCTGCCGGATGCCGGGCCGGACCTCCTGCGCAGGCGGTGCCCGCGCGATCTCCGGCAGCGGTTGCGCCAGCTCGTGCTGCGCCGCGTCGCACGGCCGGCGGCTCCGCCGCTGCGCGTTGCGCTGCCGCAGTACCTGTGGCGCTAATTCCACAAACTGCCGAACGGCAGCGACCCGAAGCGCATCACGCGCGCCGAACAGCACCGGCTTCGACCGCATCCTGCTCGGCGCGATGCGCCGGGCGCGCGGCACCCTCGCCGCCGGCTGCGGCGCCGGCCATTCATCGCAGGGGCGGGCCGCCGCGGGCGTGCCGGACGTCTGGGTCGTGGATGCGACGCCGCACCTGCTGCAGCACGCGGCGCGGCAGCTGCCGCAGCCGCGCTTCGTGCAGGGGCCTCGCCGAGCGCACTGAACGGGCCAATGCGAGTGTCGACGGCGTCGCCGCGTGCTTCTGGTTCCACGCGCTGCCGCCGCGCTCGCCGAGGCGCGGCGCCGGCTGCAGACGGCTAAGCGGCTGGACGGCTGGACGGCTGGCGATCGTCGAGCCGACGCCGGAACAGTTGGTCGCCCCGCCGTACGCGCTGTGGCGGGCGCGGCGGGCGCGGACCCTACTTTTGGGGGCCGGCGCGCTTCGTCAACGAGCGGTTGCTCCGCGCCGGGCATCGCTCCGACGTGCCGGCCTGGCTCGCCGCCACCGGCTGCACGCGGGTCGAGGAGCGCGCCCTGTTTCCGACGCGCCTGATCGTCGCCGCGCGGCGCGGCCGACGGCGGCGCCGTTCAGGCCGCGCGGGTCGCGGCCATCACCGCGTCGGCGGCGGCGAGCGCATTGCTGCCGCTGCGCTCGTAGCTTTCGCGCCAGAGCCGGTAGGTCTGCAGCTCGCCCTGCTGCCAGGGATGGAAGCCCGGCTTGAAGTACGCGAGGTAATGACGCATCAGCCGCGGATACAGGCCGCCGGGACCGTACAGCCACCACAGCCCCCGCGCCCAGACGCCGAAGCCGTTGCGGACGCCGT
Source organism: Solimonas variicoloris DSM 15731 (assembly GCF_000382285.1). Taxonomy (GTDB): domain Bacteria; phylum Pseudomonadota; class Gammaproteobacteria; order Nevskiales; family Nevskiaceae; genus Solimonas; species Solimonas variicoloris. Next base: position 87,859 of record NZ_KB907932.1, read on the forward strand.
CGACCTTGAACATGTGGCGCATGATCGCGAAGACGTGCAGCGGAAACGTCAGCGAGACCTGCAGCATGCTGAGCACGCGCGTGAAGTAACCGCCGCGCGCGACTTTCTGGAAGACGTCGAAGGCGACCGCCTTGTGCTCGATCTCCTCGACCGCGTGCCAGGCGTACATCGCCCGCACACGCGGATCGGCGTCGTCGAACATGCCGGTCGAGAAGAAACCATGCGCCATCAGCGCCGTCATGTGCTCGGCCGCGGCGGTCTGGCCAAGCGTGTAAACCTTGGGCAGACGCCGGCGGAAGACGTCGAACATGATCTGCCGCTGCCGCGCCAGCACCTCGTCGACCGCGATGCCCTGCGACTTCAGGTGTTCATTGAACGCGGTGTGCACGACGCCATGCTGGCCTTCCTGGTACATGAAGTCCTTGACCGCCGCACGCAGCTGCGGGTCGTCGATGCCGTCACGGTAGTCGCGCACGCAGGCGATGAAGAACTTCTCGCCTTCCGGGAACAGCAGCGACATCGCATCGAAGAAACGGGTGCGGAACGGGTCGCCGCCGAACCACCAGCGCGGCAGGTCCTGCCACGCGAACTCCGGTCCCTTGCGCGGCACGATCGCCTGCGGGCTGCCTCCGTCCATCTTCGGTCTCCTCGTTCTGCGCCGATGGCCGAACTGTAGGCAGCGACGCCCGCCGCGCCTATGACAGGTGGCGACCACCTGGGAACTTTTGGCGACAGCGCGGCCTGTACCTTAAGCCAGTCGCGAACCCGAACGCCGCTGCATGCGCCCGCCCGCCGGCCGCGCCAGGCACTAACGGCCGCGCAGACGGTAGCGGCTCGGCGTCACGCCGGCCCAGCGCGTGAACGCGCGCGTGAAGCTGCGCCGGTCCGAGAAACCCAGGCGCTCGCTGATCGTTTCGAGATCGAGCCGCGCATCGTCGAGATCGCGCAGCGCCAGCCGGTAGCGCACGCGGTCCTGCAGCTCGCCGTAGACCTCGCCCTCCTCGCGCAGCCGACGCTGCAGCGTGCGCTCGTGCAACGCCAGCCGGCGCGCCATTTGCGCGATACCGAGCCCGAGCAGATGCGGCTCGCGCTCGAACTGCGCTTCGACCGCCGCGATCAGACCGCTGCGCCGCGGCAGGCGTGCGAGACGCTGCTCGACGCGCGCCTCGGCCTGGCCGTGCAGGGCCGGGAAGCCGCCATCGAGCGGCACGTCGAGCTGGGCACGCGGCAGCTCGATCGCGTTGCACGACTGCGCGAACGCCACCGGAATGCGGAAGTGGCTTTCATACGCCGCCGCGTAGGCCGGCGCCGGATAGCGGAAGCGCAGGCGGCTGAAGCGTTCGACGTCGCCGTGCAGCATGCGTCCGAAGCGGGCGATCGCGGCAAAGATCGATTCGATGAAGTAGATCGCGGCGGCCCCGCCATCGCGCGGCTCGCCGGCGCCGCGCAGCGTCAGCCGCGCGATATCGCCATCCTCCTCGAGGCGCACGTCGATCAGCGGATTGATCAGCGTGCGCACCCAGTCGAACACGCGCACCGCGTCGCGCAGCGTCGGGCTGGTCGCCAGGAAGGTGCCGATGTCCGGCAGATAGTCGAACGCGAAGGTTTCGCCGAGCACGAACGGAAAGTGCTGGCTGCGCGCGCGCGCGACGCAGGCGACCATCGCCTGTTCGAGCCGCGGGCGGCTGACCGTCGCGTCCTCGAGATGGATCAGGTCGGTCTCGATGCCGAGTTCGTCGAACACCGGCTGGATGTTGAAGCCGCACAGCGCCGCTGCCTTCACCCAGTTCGGCAGGGTGATGAACGGAATCGGTTCCTCGTGCAGCGGCGCGCGGTTCATGGCCCTGCAGTATGCCGGAGCGGCGTCCGCCGGCGGACCGGCGGCGGGCGGCCGAAACGCATCGGGCCCGCGTCCGGCGGGCCCGATGGGGTGACAGCGAGAGTGCCCTGCGCTGCCGGCAGCCGTCGCGCACGACGGCATGCCGGCCGCAGGGCGCGGTCGCGTTACAGCTGCAGCAGCAGCTTGGCCGGATCCTCGAGGCACTCCTTGATCGTGCGCAGCGCCAGCACGGCTTCCTTGCCGTCGATGATGCGGTGATCGTAGGACATCGCCAGGTACATCATCGGGCGGATGACGATCTCGCCGTTGACGACGACCGGGCGCTCGGTGATGCCGTGCATGCCGAGGATCGCCGACTGCGGTGGGTTCAGGATCGGCGTCGACATCATCGAGCCGAAGATGCCGCCGTTGGTGATCGAGAACGTGCCGCCGGTGAGGTCTTCCATCGTCAGCTTGTTGGCCTTGGCGCGCACGCCGAAGTCGACAATGGCCTTCTCGATGCCGGCCAGCGACAGCTGATCGGCATCACGCAGGATCGGCACCACCAGACCGCGCTCCGACGAGACGGCGATGCCGATGTCGTAGTAGCCGTGATAGATGATGTCGTTGCCGTCGATCGACGCATTGACGACCGGGAACTTCTTCAGCGCCTCGACCGCCGCGCGCACGAAGAAGCTCATGAAGCCGAGCTTGACGCCGTGCGCCTTCTCGAACTCGGTCTTGTACTTGGCGCGCAGATCCATCACGGCCTTCAGATCGACCTCGTTGAAGGTCGTCAGCATCGCCGTCGTGTTCTTGGCTTCGAGCAGGCGCTCGGCGATGCGCGCGCGGATGCGCGTCATCGGCACGCGCTGCTCTTCGCGGGCGCCGAGCACCTTCGGCGCGGCCGGGGCCGGCGCGGCAGCGGGCTTGGCGGCCGGGGCCGCGGCCTTCGGCGCGGCGGCGTAGGCCTTGACGTCCTCGACCGTCAGGCGGCCGCCCTTGCCGGTGCCGGTGATCTGGTTGGCCGACAGGCCCAGCTCGGAGAGCAGCTTGCGCACGGCCGGGCTCTGGCCGTCTTCCGACGACATCGCCGCTTCGCTCGCCACCGCCTTGGTCGGCGCCGATTCGTTCTTGGCTGCCTCGCTCTTGGCTTCCGCCTTCGGCGCCGCCGCGGCGCCTTCCTCGAGAATGCCGAGGATGTCGCCGGCCTGCACCGTGGCGCCGGCCTCGATGCGGATCTCCTTGATCACGCCATCAGCCGTCGCCGGCACTTCGAGCATGACCTTGTCCGTCTCGAGGTCGAGCAGATTCTGCTCGCGCGACACGGCGTCGCCGGCCTTGACGTGCCAGCCGGCAACGGTCGCCGAAGAGACCGATTCCGGGAGATTGGGGACTTTGATTTCGATGGCCATTATTTGGGGGTTCCTGTCCGTTTTCTTCTAACTGTCTGGTGGTACGCGGAGCCGGCTTGCGCCGGCTCCGCGCTGCCCTCGCGGGCCTTCGTCAAATCCGCTTGCCGCCGGTCAGCGCTTCCTGCACGACCTCGGCCTGCTCCTTCTGGTGGACCTTCAGGTAGCCGACCGCGGTGGTCGAAGCGCCCTTGCGCGTCGAGTACAGCAGCTGATGCTGCGGCTGCAGGTACGCGGCGAGGCGGTGCTTGATCTGGTACCAGGCGCCCTGGTTCTCCGGCTCTTCCTGGCACCAGACGATGTCCTTGGCGTTCGGGTAGCTGGCCAGCACCTGCTCGTAGCCGGCGCGCGGGAACGGATAGAGCTGTTCGATGCGCACCAGCGCGACGTTGTCGAGCTTGTCCTTCTGGCGCGCCTGGAGCAGGTCGAAGTAGACCTTGCCCGAGCAGAACACGATGCGGGTCACCTTCTGCGCGTCGAGCGCCTCGACTTCCGGGATCACGGTCTGGAAACCGCCCTTGGTCAGATCGTCGAGCGTCGACACCGACAGCGGGTGGCGCAGCAGCGACTTCGGCGTCGCCACGATCAGCGGCAGGCGCAGCGAGCGCTTCATCTGGCGACGCAGCATGTGGAACATCTGCGCCGGCGTCGACGGCACGCAGACCTGCTGGTTGTTCTCGGCGCAGAGCTGCAGGTAGCGCTCGATACGCGCCGACGAGTGCTCCGGACCCTGGCCCTCGTAGCCGTGCGGCAGGAACACCGTCAGGCCGCAGAGGCGACCCCACTTGGCCTGGCCCGAGGAGATGAACTGGTCGAACAGCACCTGCGCGCCGTTGGCGAAGTCGCCGAACTGCGCTTCCCAGATCACCAGCGAATCCGGATCGGTCGTCGAGTAGCCGTACTCGAAGCCGAGCACGCCCTCTTCCGACAGCAGCGTGTCGTTGACGACGAAGCCGTACTTGTCATCGACGAGGTGGCGCAGCGGCGTGTAGCGCTGGCCGTTCTTGTAGTCGTGGATCGTCGCGTGACGGTGGAAGAAGGTGCCGCGGCGCGCGTCCTGGCCGCACAGGCGGACGTGGAAGCCGTCCTTGATCAGCGAGGCGTAGGCCATGGTCTCGGCGAAGCCCCAGTCCATCGGCAGGTCGCCAGCCGCCATCTTGGCGCGGTCTTCCCAGATCTTGATGACGCGCGGATGCAGCGTGAAGCCTTCCGGCGTCTTCAGCAGCTGCTCGGACAGCGCCTGCAGCGACTTCTGGGTGATCGTCGTGTCGACCGGGCTGTCCCAGGTACCTTCCTTGTACTTGGCCCAGTTGACGGTGTGCTTGTTGCCGACCAGGCCCAGCGTCACGCGCGCCGGGTTCTCGCCCTTGTCGAGGCCTTCGCGGTATTCCTTGACCAGGGTCTCGGCGTCGCCCTTGGCGATGGTGCCTTCTTCCTCGAGCTTCTTGGCGTACAGCGTCAGCGTCGTCGGCTGCTTCTTGATGACTTCGTACATCACCGGGCTGGTGACGCTCGGCTCGTCGGCCTCGTTGTGGCCGAGGCGGCGGTAGCAGCAGATGTCGACGATGACGTCCTTGTGGAACTCGTTGCGGAAGTCCATCGCCAGGCGCGTCACGAAGGTCACCGCCTCCGGATCGTCACCGTTGACGTGGAACACCGGCGCCTCGAGCATCTTGGCGAGGTCCGTGCAGTAGCGCGAGGTGCGCGCTTCCTTGCGGCGCTGCGCCTCGATCGGGTCCGGCGTGGTGAAGCCGATCTGGTTGTTGACGATGATGTGCATCGTGCCGCCGGTCGCGTAGCCCTTCGACTGCGACAGCTGCAGCGTCTCCATCACCACGCCCTGACCGGCGAAGGCGGCGTCGCCGTGGATCAGCACCGGCACGATCTTCTGGCCGGCCTCGTCGCTGCGCCGCGTCTGGCGGGCCTTGACCGAGCCTTCGACGACCGGATTGACGATCTCCAGGTGCGAAGGATTGAAGGCCAGCACCAGATGCACGCGCTTGCCGTCGACTTCGACGTCGGTCGAGAAACCCATGTGGTACTTGACGTCGCCGGCGCGCGACAGCGCCTCGACCGAGTACTTGCCCTCGAATTCGGCGAACAGATCCTTCGGCGACTTGCCGAGGGTATTGATCAGCACGTTGAGGCGGCCGCGGTGGGCCATGCCGATGACGATCTCCTCGACGTCGCGCGCCGCGCAGGCGCGCAGGATCTCGTCCATCGCCGGGATCAGCGAGTCGCCGCCTTCCAGCGAGAAGCGCTTCTGGCCGACGTACTTGTTGTGCAGGTAGCGTTCGAGACCTTCGGCGGCGACCAGCTGCTTGAGCACGTCGCGCTTGCGTTCGATGCCGATCTTCGGCTGGAACGCGACCGATTCGAGGCGCTTCTGGATCCAGCGCTTCTCGGAGGTCTCGGTCAGGTACATGTACTCGGCACCGATGGTGTCCGTGTACACGCTCTTGAGGATGCGGATGATCTCCTTGAGCGGCAGGCGGTCGGCACTGGCCGCCAGCGTGCCGGTATTGAAGACCGTCTCCATGTCCTCGGCGCCGAGGCCGTGGAAGGCCGGATCGAGATCCGGAATGATGTCGGCCGGCGCGAGACCGAGGGGGTCGAGCTTGGCGGCCTGATGGCCGCGCACGCGGTAGTAGTTGATCAGGCGCAGCACGCCGGCCTGTTTCTCGGCGGCCTTGGCGTCGAAGCCGGCTTCGGCCGCAACCACGCGGCGCGGCTCGCGCGCCAGGCGTTCGAAGCGCGCGATCACCTCGCTGTGCGGCGTCTCGCGCGGCGCGCTCTGATCCTGGATCAGGCGGAAGTACGCCCGCCAGCTCGGATCCACCGATTCCGGGTCTTCGAGGAACTGCTCGTAGAACGCTTCGACGTAGGGCGCGTTGGCCCCATTGATCGAAGACGACTCAATGAAGTTCTGGTACTTGCTGGTCGCCATGTCTGTTACTGCTCTCGTCTGTGTGTTCGTGTCACCCCGGCGTCCCCAAGCTTGGGCGGCTTCCCCATCGAGTCGTGTGTGGATTCGCCGCCGGTGCTACGCCTTGGCCCTTTTCTTGTCCTGTTCGTGCCAGCCGGCGGTGAGTTCGCTCAGGTAGGCGCGGAAATCGTCGGCCAGTTCCGGATGCTTGAGGCCGAATTCGACGTTGGCGCGCAGATAGCCGAGCTTCGAACCGCAGTCGTGGCGCACGCCTTCGAATTCGTAGGCGAGCACGGTCTGCTCGTTGAGCATCAGGCTGATCGCGTCGGTCAGCTGGATTTCGCCACCGGCGCCGCGCTGCGTGCGCTCCAGCAGCTTGAAGATGCGCGGCGTCAGGATGTAGCGGCCGACCACGGCGAGATTGCTCGGCGCGTTCTCCGGCTTGGGCTTCTCGACCATCTTGCGGATCTCGGACAGACCCGGGCCGATCGGCTGCACGTCGACGATGCCGTAGCTCGACACGTCCGCCTGCGGCACGCGCTGGGTCGCCAGCACGCTGGTGCCGTACTGCTGGTAGACGCGGTGCATCTGCGACAGGCAGGGCTGCAGGCGGCCGTCGATGAGGTCGTCGGCGAGGATCACGTAGAAGTCCTCGTCGCCGACCGCCGGCCAGGCCTGCAGCACGGCGTGGCCGAGGCCGAGCGCCTCGGCCTGGCGGATGTAGATGCAGGTGACGCCCGGCGGCACGATGTCCTGCACGGTCTCGAGCAGCTTGTTCTTGCCGCGGGCGGCGAGCTCGGCTTCGAGTTCATAGGCCTTGTCGAAGTGATCCATGATGGAATTCTTCGAACGGCCGGTGATGAAGATCAGCTCCTGGGCGCCGGCGCTGATCGCTTCCTGGACCGCATACTGGATCAGCGGCTTGTCGACGACCGGCAGCATTTCCTTGGCGCTGGCCTTGGTGGCCGGCAGGAAGCGGGTGCCGAGACCGGCGACCGGGAAGACCGCTTTGCGAATGCGCATGAGAGCTCCTTTAAGCCTGACGATTTTAGCGCAGTAGGCCGGTCAAATGGACCTTGTCCGAGTTGCGCGCCAGCAGCGCGAATTCGATACCGTTCCCGCTGCCGTGCTCGCCGATGCCGTGGGCGAACTTCAGCGCCGCCCGGCCCGGCAGGAACAGCGGCTGGCGGAACTGCACGTCGAGCAGCTGCGGCTCGCCTTCGAGGTGATCGGCGAGCAGCGCCGTGCAGTGCGCTGCCGACCACATGCCATGGGCGATGTGACGCTTGAAGCCGAACAGCCGGGCCGGCAGCGGCGCGAGATGAATCGGGTTGAAGTCCTTGCCGACCTTGGCGTAGCGGCGGCCGATGTCAGCCGGCGCGTCGACGGCGATGTAGTCCGACAGGCTGGCCGGCAGCGGCGCCGGCTTGGCGGCCGGCTTCTTCGGCCCCGGGGTGCGGTAGAGCGTGGTCATCACCTCGTTCCAGACCTCGGCGCCGTCGACCGTGACGCTGGAGACGATGTCGAACTCCAGGCCCTGGCGCACTTCGCGCGCCTCGCCGAGGCGCACGTCGAAATCGTAGCTCTCGCCGGTGCCGAGGCCGCGCACCTGCTCGATGCGGTTGCGCACGTGCACGAGGCCGAGCAGCGGCAGCGGGAACTGCGGCTGCGTCATCAGGTGCAGGTGCAGGGCCGCGGCCATCACGTGCGGGAAGGTGATCGGCAGCGTGTGGCTGTCGGCGAAGCCGCAGACCTGGCGGTAGTCGGACAGCTGCTGCGCCGAGACGCGCACGCCCTTGACCTGCACGCCGTACTGCGGAATGCGCGGCTTGCCCTTGGGCCGGCGCAGCACGGTGGTCGCCGCCTTCAGATAGAGGCCTTCCGCCGAGGGCAGCCGGGCGAGCGTCGCGTTCATCAAAATCCCCTTGTTTTTCAATTCAATGCTGTTGGTTCGATGCGCCGGCCGCAAGCTTCGCAGGATGCCACTCAGGGCACTTGCCGGTCGATCACCAGTTCGAGCGGTGAGCCGGCCTCGGCGCGGCTGGCAGGATGGCTGCCCTCGAGATCGCCGGACAGCGCCTGCGCGCCAGCGCCGCTCGTCAGGCGGGCCGTGACCACCCAGCGCTCGAAGGCCGACAGCTTCATCGCCGGCATCATCGCCTGGCTGTCGTCGAGCGTGACGCTCAGCGGCAGCTGCGGCGACGCGATGCGCTGCACCGCCAGCGGCATCGGCGGGCCGTTCTCGGCCTTGGCGAACACCATCAGCGTCATGCCCGGCTTGAGCTGCGCGCGCAGCGCGTCGGCGAGGCGCACGTGCACTGTCAGCTGCACGCCGGACGGCGCGGCCGCCGGTTTCGGCGGCAGGGTCTGGCCGGTCTTGGCGGCGAGCGCCGGCAGCTGCTGGTCGAGGATCGCGGCCAGATCTTCCGGCGGCGACAGCTCGCGCAGCTTGAGCCAGTGCGCGTAGGCCGCCGCCGCGTCGTCGGCCTGCAGCGCGGCGAGGCCGGCGTACCAGAGCGCCTCGACGTTGCCCGGATCGAGCGTCAGCGCCTGCTCGAACAGCGGGCGCGCCGGGCGCAGATCGCGCTGCGGATTGGCCATGCCCTGCGCCGCGCCGGCCGCGATCAGCCACTCGGCCTGCGGCTGGGCGACGCTGAGGGCGTTGGCGCGGCTGTAGGCCTGCGCCGCGTCGGAGTAGCGCTGCAGCACCAGATAGGCGCGGCCGAGCATCGCCCAGCCCTGCGCGTCGTCCGGCGCCGACTTCAGGCGTCGCTCGAGCTGCCCGACCATGCCGTCGATCATCTGCTGCTCGGCGGCCTGCGGATCGCGCTGCGCCAGCTCGATCAGCGCCCGCGTCCGCCAGCTGCCTTCGAGCCAGTAGCCGAGGCCGGCCAAGGCGCCGAGCAGCAGCACCAGCGCGAGCGCCAGACCGCGCCGCCGCGGCGCCGACTCGCCGGCCTCGGCGGCGGCGGCGGCGTCATCGAGCAGGCGCGCGCCGGCCTCGTCGCGCAGCTGCTGCGCCGATTCGGCGTCGAGCGTGCCGGCGGCGACGTCGGCGTCGATCTCGGCGACGCGCGTTTCGTAGGCGATCACATTGGCGCGCTTGCGGCGCAGCGTGGCGGCGGTCGCCCGCGCCCACAGCGGCCGGGTCAGCCACAGCCCGGCGGCCACGGCGATGGCCGCCATCACGACGATGAGCAGGGTCACGAACGGTTTTCCGGTGGTCGGCGCGCGTCGTCGCCCGCCTCGTCGGCGAGCACCTGGCGCAGCGCGGCGGCGTCGACCGCGGTCGCGGCCGGCGCGGCGCGGCGGGCGCGCACGAAGCGCAGCGCGACCGCGAGCGCGATCAGCAGCACGACAAACGGCCCGCCCCACAGCAGCCAGGTCTTGGCCTTGAACGGCGGCCGGTACAGCACGAAGTCGCCGTAGCGGTCGGTCAGGTAACGCTTGATCTCGGCATCGCTGCGGCCGGCGCGGATCTGCGTCTCGACCTGCTGACGCAGGTCGGCGGCGAGCGGCGCGTTGGAATCGGCGATCGTCTGGTTCTGGCAGACCAGACAGCGCAGTTCGTTGATCAGCGTCTGGTAGCGCGCCTGCTGCTCGGCGTCGAGCTCGGCAGCGCGCAGCGGCGCGCCGGGCAGCGCCAGCAGCAGGCCGGCGAGCAGCGCCAGCGGCGCAAACCGGGATTTCAGCGTTCCGCGCTTCACGGCTTGGCTCCCTGCAGCAGCGGCGCGACGCGCTCGCGCCAGACCGCTTCCGATAGCGGACCGATCTGCTTGTAGACGATGGTCCCCGCCGTATCGAGCACGAAGGTCTCCGGCGCGCCGTAGACGCCCCAGTCGAGGCCCATCGCGCCCTGCGGATCGGCGATCACGGTGCGGTACGGATTGCCGTGCCGGGCCAGCCAGTCGGCGCCGTCGGCGTCGGTGTCCTTGTAGTCGACGCCGACGATCTCGACGCCCTGCGCCGCCAGCTGCATCAGGAACGGATGCTCGACGCGGCAGGCCGCGCACCAGCTGGCGAAGAAATTGACGAGCACCGGCCGGCCCTGGAGGTCGGCGAGCGTGTAGGTCTGCTGCGGCGCCCCAAGCACCGCCAGCGAGAACGCCGGCGCCGGCTTGCCGATCAGCGGGCTCGGCACTTCGCGCGGATCGTGGCGCAGGCCGATCGCGAACAGCACGACCAGGCCGATCAGGACCAGCGCGGGAACCAGATAGCGCAGGCGCATCAGGCGAGCGCCTCGGCGCGCACGGCGGCGGTCTCGCGCGCCTGCGCGAGCCGGTAGCGGCGGTCGGACGCGGCGATCAGGCCGCCGAGCGCCATGATGAAGCCGCCCCACCAGACCAGACGCATCATCGGCTTGTAGTACAGGCGCAGCGCCCAGTCGCCGTCGGCCCGGGCCTTGTCGATCGGCTCGCCGAGCGCGACGTAGAGATCGCGCAGCGCGTTGTGGTCGACGGCCGACTCGGTCATGACCTGACCGCTGGCGCGATAGCGGCGCTTCTCTGGCTCGAGTTCGGCGAGCACGCGGCCGCCGTGCGAGACCTCGACGCGGCCGTGGTCGGCGTCGTAGTTCGGGCCGGCGCGGCCTTCGACGCCGTCGAAGCGGAACGCGTAGCCGGACAGCTCGGCGGCCTGTCCCGGGCCGAGGCGCACGTCCTTCTCGACGCTGTAGAGGCTGACGAAGCTGACGCCGAGCACCCAGATGCCGAGCCCGGCGTGGGCCAGCGTCATGCCCCAGACCGCGCGCGGCACCTGCAGCAGGCCCTGCACGCGATCGCGCTTGGCGAGCACGCGGCGTCCGATCTCCTGCGCCGCCGTCAGCAGCACCCAGATCGCGAGCATGCCGCCGGCGATCGCCGCCAGCAGCGTGCGATGGCCGAGCGCCCACGGCAGCGCCAGACCGGCGACGACGGCGAGCGCCGCCGGCACGCGCACGCGCTTCCAGACCTCGGCCGGCTTGGCACGCTTCCAGCCGACCGCCGCCGCCAGACCGACGAGCACCGCCAGCGGCGCGGTCAGCGGCAGGAACACGGCATTGAAGTACGGCGGTCCGACCGAAACCTTGCCGAGGTTCAGCGCCTCGGCGAGCAGCGGATAGAGCGTGCCGAGCAGCACCGCGAACGCGGCGACGACGAGGAACACATTGTTGAGCAGCAGCAGGCCTTCGCGCGAGAACAGCGCGAAGTCGGCGACCGAGACGAAGCGCGGCGCGCGCCATGCGTACAGCGTGAAGGCGATGCCGAGCACGATCGCCAGGAACGTCAGGATGAACACGCCGCGCGCCGGATCGGTGGCGAAGGCGTGCACCGACACCAGCACGCCGGAACGCACGAGGAAGGTGCCGAGCAGCGACAGCGCGAACGCCAGGATCGCCAGCAGCACGGTCCAGGCCTTGAGCTGGCCGCGCTTCTCGGTGACCGCCAGCGAATGGATCAGCGCCGTGCCGACCAGCCAGGGCATGAACGAGGCGTTCTCGACCGGGTCCCAGAACCACCAGCCGCCCCAGCCGAGCTCGTTGTAGGCCCACCACGAGCCGAGCGTGATGCCGCAGGTCAGGAACAGCCAGGCGGTCGTCGTCCACGGCCGCGTCCAGCGCGCCCAGGCGGCGTCAAGCCGGCCCGAGATCAGCGCCGCGAGCGCGAACGCGAACGCCACCGAGAAGCCGACGTAGCCCATGTAGAGCATCGGCGGATGGATGACCAGGCCGGGATCCTGCAACAGCGGGTTCAGGTCGCGGCCGTCCGCCGGCACCGGAAAGCTGCGCTCGAAGGGATTCGAGGTCAGCAGAATGAACAGCAGAAAGCCGACGCCGACCGCGCCGAGCACCGCCAGCGTGGTCGCCGCCAGATCCGGCGGCAGGCGGCGGTTGAAGACCGACACCGCCGCCGCCCAGCCGCTCAGCATCAGCACCCACAGCAGCATCGAGCCCTCGTGCGCGCCCCAGACCGCGCTGACCCGGTAGGCCAGCGGCAGCTCGGAATGACTGTTGGCGGCGACGTAGGCGACCGACCAGTCGCGCGTCACGAAAGCCCAGGTCAGGCACAGGTACGCGAACAGGATCAGCAGGAACTGCGTCTGCGCCGCCGAGCTGGCGACCGCCATCAGGCGGCGGTCGCGGCGCCACACACCGAGCGCCGGCAGCGCGACCTGCAGCAGCGCCACGAGCAGGGCCGCGACCAGCGCGAAGTGACCGAGTTCCGGAATCATGCGGGCCTCTGCGGATCGTTCAGCTGGCGGCCTGCATGACCGACTTGAACGGTGCGCAGGAATGCTGGCCGTCGGCGGTCTTCAGCGATTTCGCCAGTTCCGGCGGCATGTAGTTCTCGTCGTGCTTGGCGAGCACCTCGTCGGCGACGAACACGCCGTCCTTCATCTGCCCGGTGGCGACGATGCCCTGCCCCTCGCGGAACAGGTCCGGCAGGATGCCGTCGTAGCGCACCGGCAGCGACTTCTCGCAGTCGGCGAGCATGAACTCGACGTTCAGGCCCTCGCCGCGCTTGAGACTGCCGACGGTGACGAGACCGCCGAGGCGCAGCCGCGCGTTGTCGGCGACCTTGTGCTCGACGATGTCGGTCGGCGTGTAGAAATACATCATGTTCTTGCGGAAGGCCGTGAAGCCGAACACCGCCGCGAGCGCGAGGCCCGCGACCAGCGCGGCCACCGCCGCCATGCGTTTCTGCCGTTTGGTCATTCGTCGTCGAGCAGCGTCTCGAGGATCGCGCGGCGGCGCAGCCGCGGCGCGATCAGGTTCCACAGGTAAATGCCGGCGGCGATGCCGAAGCTGCCCCAGACATACAGCGCATACCCGCCCATCTTCCAGAACTCAGGAGACACGCGCGCCTCCGCCAAGTTCCGTCGCCAGCTCGCGCACCCAGCGCGTGTTGCGCTCGCGCAGCAGCAGCTCGTTCTGGGCGCGGCGCAGGATCGCGTGCGCGCAGAGGCAGTAGGTCGCCAGCAGGCCGGCGTAGAGCGGACGCGCCATGTCGGCGCTGATCGCCGGCCGGCCGAACTTCAGCACCGTCGAGCCCTGATGCAGGCTGTTCCACCACTCCACCGAGAAATGCACGATCGGCACGTTGACCAGGCCGACGATCGCCAGCAGCGCGCAGGCGCGGGCGCCGGCGCGGGCGTCGTCGAAGGCCGCGTGGAGACCGATCACGCCGCAATAAAGGAACAGCAGCACCAGCTCCGAGGTCAGGCGCGCGTCCCAGACCCAGTACGCGCCCCACATCGGCTTGCCCCAGAGCATGCCGGTGACCAGCGCCAGCGCCGTGAAGCTGGCGCCGACCGGCGCCGTCGCGACCATCACCGCCTCGGCCAGTTTCATCCGCCAGATCAGCGCGACCGCGCCGGCAACCGCCATCAGCACATAGAGCGACAGCGACACGGCGGCGGCCGGCACGTGGACGTAAATGATGCGGAACGCGTCTTTCTGCTGGTAATCCGGCGGCGCCAGCACCAGGCCCGCATACCAGCCGTAGGCCAGCAGCAGCAGGCCGAAACCGCCCAGCCACGGCGCGAGCCGTCCGGCGAAGCGGTAGAAGCTCGGCGGCGAGCCGAGGCGGTGGAACCACGTCCAGTTCATGGGCCGGAATGTCCGGAGCTATTCGAAGGCATTGCGCAGCGCCGCGGCGGCGAGCCAGGGCAGGAGGGTCAGCGTCAACGTCAAAATGGCGGCCAGGAAGTATAGCGGAGCCCCTGCATCGAGACCCTGCTGGGCAGCCCGCACGCTGCCGGCGCCGAAGATCACGACCGGCACGATCAGCGGCAGTACCAGCACCGGCAGCAGCGCGCCACCGCGCGGCAAGCCCACCGTCAGCGCCGCGACGAAGCCGCCGATGAAGCTCAGGCACGGCGTACCGAGCGCCAGGCCCAGCACCAGCGGGCCGAGATGCGGCGGCGCCAGGCCGAGCATCAGGCCCAGCGGCGCCGCCAGCAGCACGATCGGCAGACCGCTCAGCAGCCAGTGCGCCAGGCCCTTCACGAACACCGCGAAGCTCAGCGCCGTGCGGCTGACGAGCAGCTGTTCGAGCGTGCCGTCTTCCTGATCGGTGCGATACAGGCGTTCCAGCGACAGCAGCGCCGCCAGCAGCGCGCCGACCCAGAGCACCGCCGGCGCGAACGCGGCGAGCTGCGGATCGTTGGGCTTGGTGCCGAAGCTGAACACGGTGACGACGATGACGAAGAACAGCGGCGGCATCAGCCACTCGGCCTTGGCGCGCGCCGCCAGCCGCAGCTCGCGCGCGAAGATCGCGGCCAGCGCCTTCACAGGATCAGCTCGCGCGCCGCCAGCGGCGCCGGCAGCGTCTGGTGGCTGGTCATCAGCACCGCCCCGCCCTGCGCCAGATGCGCCTGCGTCAGCGCCGCGAACAGGGCGAGACCGCCGGCGTCGAGACCGTCGAGCGGCTCGTCGAGCAGCCAGACCGGTCGCGGCTGCAGCAGCAGACGGGCCAGCGCGCTGCGCCGCTTCTGTCCGGCCGACAGGCTGCGGCAGGCGCGGCGGCGCGCGCGCGCCGGCAGTTCGACGCCGGCCAGCGCAGCGTCGATGCCGTCCGGCGACGCGCCGTTGATGCCGCACCAAAAGCGCAGGTTGTCGATCGCGCTGAGCTGCAGGTTGAGGCCGTTGCGATGGCCGAGCCAGTGCAGGCCGGCGGCCTCGTCGGCGAGCCGGCACCGGCCCGCCGCCGGCCGGCGCAGACCGGCCAGGGTCTCCAGCAGCGAGGTCTTGCCGATGCCGTTGGCGCCGCGCAGATGCAGCAGCTCGCCGGCCGCCAGACGCAGGTCGAAATCGCGCAGCAGCGCGCGGTCACCGCGCTGGATCGTCAGTTGGTCGGCGCTCAGCAGGGGCACGCGAGGATCGTCGGCTGCGGTGGCGGCGGATGGCGCCCGGCCGCGCCACCCTGTTCGGGGAAAAGGGCGCCTAGTGTACGGGAACGCCCGGCGCGACCGGCGCGCATCTTTGCGGGTAGCCGAAGCCGGCCGCCGTGTCCTTGATCGCGATCAGTTCCCGGCACCCGGCGCCTGCCTAAGGTGGCCGGCCATGAACGACCAGCCGAGCGCAGTCCACGATCTCATCATCATCGGTGCCGGCCCGGCCGGACTGGCGCTGGCGCGCGCGCTCGGCGCCGACCCGCTCAGTGTCGCCATCGTCGATCCGACGCCGCGCGAGGTGCTCGCCGACGCGCCGTTCGACGGCCGCGAGATCGCACTGAGCGCGGACTCGGTCGCGCGGCTGCGCGACTACGGCATCTGGCCGCACCTCGCGGACGACGACATCTCGCGCCTGCGCGACGCGCGCGTGCGCGACGGCGGCACGCGCAGCGCACTGCATCTGCAGGCCGACGGCGCCGGCGAGCTCGGCTGGCTGGTGCCGAACCACCGCCTGCGCCAGGCCAGCTACGCGAGCCTCGCCGACGCCGAGCGCCTGAGCTGGTACAGCGCCCGCGTCACCGCGCTGCAGACCGCGCCCGGCCACGCCGAAGTCCGGCTCGACGACGGCCGCCGGCTGCGCGCGCGGCTGGTGGTAGCCGCCGACAGCCGTTTCTCCGAGACGCGGCGGGCGATGGGCATCGCCGCGCGCATGCGCGACTTCGGCAAGAGCATGCTGGTCTGCCGCCTCGAGCACGAGCGGCCGCACTGCCAGACCGCCGAGGAATGGTTCGTCTACGGCGCGACCCTCGCGCTGCTGCCGCTGAACGGATCGCGCAGTTCGCTGGTGCTGACCCAGCCGCATCGCCAGATCGCCGCGCTGGCGCAGGCCGAAGCCGAGGATTTCGCGGCGCGCATCGGCGACTGGACCGGCCACCACCTCGGCCGCCTGAGCCTCGCCAGCAGCCGCCACGTCTATCCGCTGGTCGCGGTCTGGGCCGAGCAGTTCTGCAAGGAACGCTACGCCCTGATCGGCGACGCCGCGGTCGGCATGCATCCGGTCACCGCGCACGGCTACAACCTCGGCCTGCGCAGCGTGGCGGCGCTCGCCAACGCCGTGCGCGCGGCGCAGCGGCGCGGCGCCGACATCGGCGCGCTGCCGCTGCTGCGCGGCTACGAGGCCGAGCACCGGCGCGCGGCGCGGCCGCTGTACGAGCTGACCAACGCGCTCGTCGGCCTCTATACCGACGAGCGGCTGCCGGCGCGTCTGGCGCGCCGCGCCGCGCTGCAGCTGACCGAGCACCTGCCACCGCTCAAGCGCCTGATCGTCGCCCCGCTGCGCCGCCACGGCGACCGCCGGCCGGACGCCGTGGCGGGCTAGCCGGTCCGCGGAACCGCCGCGGGGACGCGCGCCAGCGTGCCGGTCGCACCGGCGGGGCGCGCTTTTCCTACAATACGCGCCCCGCCGAGACCCGAATCCCCATGAGCGCCCAACTGATCGACGGCAAGGCCGTCGCCGCCGCCATCCACGAACGTGTCCGCAGCGCGATCGCCGCGCGCGTCGCCGCCGGCCGCCGCCGGCCGGCGCTGGCCACGGTCCTGGTCGGCGCCGACCCGGCCTCGGAGATCTACGTGCGCAACAAGCGCCTGACCTGCGAGAAGGTCGGCGTGCGCTCGGTGCCGATGCACTTCGACGCGACGATCAGCGAGGCCGAACTGCTCGGCGCGATCGACCGCCTCAACGCCGACGACGACATCGACGGCATCCTCGTGCAGCTGCCGCTGCCGTCGCAGCTCGACGCCACGCGCGTCACCGAGCGCATCCGCGCCGACAAGGACGTCGACGGCTTCCACCCGTACAACATCGGCCGCCTCGCGCAGCGCCTGCCGGCGCTGCGGCCGTGCACGCCGTTCGGCGTGATGGAGCTGCTGCGCTCGACCGGCGAGACCTTCAAGGGCAAGCGCGCCGTCGTCGTCGGCGCCAGCAACCACGTCGGCCGGCCGATGATGCTGGAGCTGATGCTGGCCGGCGCCACCGCGACCTGCTGCCACCGCTTCACCGTCGACGTCGCCGGCGAAGTCGCGCGCGCCGACATCCTGGTCGCCGCGGTCGGCAAGCCGGGCCTGGTCAAGGGCGCGTGGATCAAGCCCGGCGCGACGGTCATCGACGTCGGCATCAACCGCCTCGCCGACGGCAAGATCGTCGGCGACGTCGAATTCGAGGCCGCCCGCGAGCGCGCCGCCTGGATCACGCCGGTGCCGGGCGGCGTCGGCCCGATGACGGTGGCGATGCTGATGCACAACACCCTCGCCGCCTGCGCGGCGCGCGAGGGCCACGCGGTCGACTGAGTCCGGAGCAAGCGCACCGCGTGCCCCGCCCGTTCGCCGCCACGCCGCATCGGCGGCAGCCGGCAACGCACATCGAACCGCGCGGCGGACGCTCAGCCGGACGCGGATGAGGACGAGGAACTCAGCTTCGACAGCGCGCTGAGCTGCTGGCTCAGATAACTGCTGGTGCTCTGCATGCTGGCGAGCAGCGCATCGAGCGAGGTGTATTGCTGGCGGTAGCGGGCCTCGACCTTGACCATGCGCGCGTCGAGACCGTCGAGCTGATCGGAAATCGTGTCGAGCCGCGCCTGCAGCGCGTCGTTGCGCGCCTCGACCTGGCCGTCGTCGCCGACGATCTTCTCGATCGCCGCGTCGAGCCGCGTCGCGTAACCGCCGTCGCCGGCAAACAGTTTCTGCACGGCGGCGCTGTCGTCGGCGAGCGCGTCCGAGAGCTTCTCGCTGTCCACTTCCAGCGTGCCGTCGGCCTTGGCGGTGATGCCGATCTGCGCCAGATACTGGTAGCTGCCGTTCGATGCGCCGGCGCCGGCGAGAATGCCGCGCAGCGTGCCCGCCGCGCCGCGCACCATGGCGTCGCCGTTGAGCACCGCGGCGGTCTTGGTACCGGCGTCGTATCGGGTCAGCGAGGCCATCGTGCCGATCGCCGCGTTGTAGGCGTTGACAAAGCTCTGCACGGTCTTGGCCGCGGCGTCGGTATCGAGGGCGACGTCGAGCGACAGCGTGGTGCCCGGCTCGGCCTTCTGCAGCTTGAGCGTGACGCCGTCGATGGCGTCGCTGACGCTGTTCGACGCCGAGTAGACGTCGTAGCCGTCGATGCGCACGTGCGCATCCTGCGCGGCCTGCTGTTCGGTGAAGCCGAGCAGCGACGAGGACACGGTGATGGCGTTGGCGGCGCCGGTTTCGTTGCTGCTCAGCACCAGGCGCGTGCCGCCGCTCTCGCTGATCAGCGTCGCCGTCACGCCGGTGTTGTCGGTGGCCTTGTTGATCGCATTCTTGAGATCGACGAGCGTGTTCTGCGTATCGCCGAGCGTGACCTTGAAGCTCTTGCCGGCGACGCCGATCGTCACCTCGCCCGCCCCCAGCGTAGCGTCGGCGCCGGCGAACGCCGAGCTGGCCAGCTTGTGCGATTTGGCGAGGCTCTGCACCTCGACCTGGTAATTGCCGCGCGTCGCCGTGCTGCTCGTCGAGACGCCGAGAATGTCGGTATCGGACGAGGTCGCCGACAGCGTCATCAGCTCGCCACCGGACTTCAGCGCGGCGAGCTTGGTCTGCAGCGTCGACAGCACCGACTTGAAGGTACCGACTGCCGACAGCTGCGTATTGAATACGCTCCGCTTGGTCGTCAGGCGCGTCTCGGTCGGACTGCGCTCGGCGCTGACCAGCTTGGTGATCAGCGACTCGATGTCGAGCCCGGAGCCGACGCCGGCGGAAGTAATGCCCATCCTCAGTCTCTCCTCATGCCTCGGCCTGCAGCAGGCCGCCGTTGCCACCCTTCATCAGCCGCGCCAGGCGCAGCACTTCCTCGCCCGGAATCTGCCGCAGCACGGTGCCGTCCCGGCGATCGACGACTTCGACGATAACGCGATTCAGCTCGCGGTCGACGCGGTAGGTCAGATCGACACCGGCGCCGGCCAGCGTGTCACGCACCTCGCCGAGCGCCTGCCGCAGTTCGTCGGCGTCGACCGCGCGCCCGCCCGCAGCGTCGGCCGACGTCTGCTCGCGCGCGACGGAAACGCCGAAACGGCCGCTGCCAGCCGGCGCGGCCACCGCTTCGATTGCCTTGATCGTGTCGCTCATCACCGGATGCTCCGGTCATGGCCCGCTTCGAACCACGCTGGCCGCGCGTCCTCCGCCGGGCCCGTTCGTCACGCCGCGAATCCGTTCGCGAGGCGGCCCTCCGGCGCATCGCGCCGGAGGGCCTCACCCCGGAACCGCCTCAGCCCTTGAGCAGGCTGAGAACGTTCTGCGGCACCGAGTTGGCCTGCGCCAGCATCGAGGTGCCGGCCTGCTGCAGGATCTGCGAGCGCGTCATGTTCGCCGTTTCGACCGCGAAGTCGGCGTCCTGGATGCGCGAGCGGGCGGACGACAGGTTCTCCGACGTGGTCGCGAGGTTGGACACCACCGACTCGAAGCGGTTCTGCACCGCGCCGAGCGTGGCGCGCGCCGAGTTGATCTGCGACAGCGCGCTGTCGGCCTGCTGGATCGCCAGCGAAGCGCCCGAGAACGAGCTGAGGTCCAGCGAGGTCAGGCCGGTCGTGGTGGCCGCCGTCGCCGAGCCGTCGCCGCCGGCGACGTTGAAGCCGGTGGCGGTGCCGTCGTCGGTGCCGGTGACGGCGATGTCGGCGGCCGAGCTGAGGACGATGCGGCCGGTGGCGCTGTCGAACGCGGCGTTGACGCCGGTGGTCGTCGCGTAGTTGTTGATCGCATCGACGACCTGGCCGACGCGCTGCTGCGAGGTGCCCGCGGCGCCGATGCTGGCGCCGACGTCGACGCCGTTGATGACCAGCGCGCCGGCGCCGACCGCGCCGAGCGCGGAGATGCCGGAGACCGCGCTCGACTGGCCCGAGGCGGAGGTCACCGACCCGAGCGCCGCCGTGTTGGCGTCGACCAGGCCCGAGACGGTGATCGTCTCGCCGGCGTTGGCGCCGACCTGGAACACCGACGAGGTGAAGCTGCCGTCGATCAGCGCGACGCCGTTGAACTTGGTCTGGTTGGCGACGCGGTCGATTTCCTGCAGCAGCTGCGTGGCTTCGGTCTGCAGCGCGGCGCGGTCGGTCGAGGAATTGGTGGCGTTGGCCGACTGCACGGCCAGCTCGCGCACGCGCTGCAGCGAGTCGGAGATCGAGCTCAGCGCGCCGTCGGCGGTCTGCGCCAGCGAGATGCCGTCGTTGGCATTGCGCTGCGCCTGATTGATGCCGGTGATCTGGCTGGAGAAGCGGCTCGAGATCGCCAGGCCCGCGGCATCGTCCTTCGCGCTGTTGATGCGCAGGCCCGACGACAGGCGCTGGATCGAGGTGGCCAGTGACGACTGCGACGACTGCAGATTGCGCTGCGCGTTCAGCGACATCACGTTGGTATTAATGCCTTGCATGAATGCACTCCTGATGAGGAAGGGTTGAAGTCCGGGCCGACGGCCACTGCGGCTTTCGGTCCTGCCTCAGCAGATCCGCGAGCGGATTGCCGTTGCTGATCCCTTATCGGGCTACGCCGCGCAAACTTGAGCGCATTCTTCGATGGGCGACGAGCGGCGATGCGGCGTCGATGAACGGCGTCGCGTCGGCTTGCACGGTGGCATGGCGCTTTCCGGCGTCGGGCGCAGCGTCGCGCTCGCCGCAGCGCGCCGCCCTGCCGCCGCCTGCGCGCCGAGGCGCGGCCCGCGCGCCGGTCCGGCTCTCGGCGACCAGAGGCGGCAGAACCCAGGACCTGCGGCAAGAACGGGCTCTTGCCGGCGCCGGACGGCGGCGCAGACGCCGACGAACGCCACGGCATGAGGCGATAAAATGCGGTTCCACCGCATGTTCCACGCGTCCGGCAAGAGACCGTTGCGGGCCTGTTTCTTCGCCGTCTATCTTCTTCGTTGCGGTACCGGCCCGGTCCGCGCGTAATCTAGATGGTGTCCGGCGAACCGCCGCTCGCACTTTCAGTGGGGGAACTCACCATGTCTCTGAAGAATGTCCGCGTCATCGTGCCTGTGCTGCTGGCCGCCGTCGCCCTGCCGCAAGTCGCGATCGCCGCCACCGCCAGCAGCACGCTCACCGTCAACGCGCTGGTCCTCAACATCTGCTCGGTCGCGCCGGCGACGCTGAGCTTCGGCAACGTCACGGGTTCCGGCGACACCGACGCCACCGCCAGCATCCTGGTCACCTGCACGCTCAACACGCCGTACGCCGTCGCGCTCGATCAGGGCGCCAACGGCAGCACCGTGACCACGCGGCAGATGAAGGCGACGCTCGGCACCGACCTGCTCGGCTACAGCCTCTACCGTGACAGCGGCCGCACCCAGAACTGGGGCACGACGGCTGGCACCGACACCGTCGACGGCACCGGCTCGGGCCTGACGCAGACGCTGACCGTCTATGGCCGCGTACCGGCCTCGCTCGCCTCGCCGAGCGGCACCTACAGCGACACCGTCAACATCACCGTCAACTACTGAGCGCCATGCGCCTCGCGCTGCTGCGCCGGTTCGGTGTCATCGCGGCGCTGCTGATCGCCGCCCCGCTACGGGCGGCGCCGGGCGGCATCGCCGTCAGCCCGCTGCGCCTCGACATGGCCGCGGCGCGGCCGACCGCGGCGCTGACCGCCGCCAACAGCGACGCCGCGGCGCACCGCTTCCAGATCGAGCTGCTGCGCTGGACGCAGCCGGGTGGTCGGGATCATTACGAAGCGACCGACGCGCTCATCGCCAACCCGCCGCTGTTCGAGCTGGCGCCGGGCGCGCAGCAGGTGGTGCGCGTCGGCCTGCTCGACGTACCGGCGGGCAGCGATGAGCAGGCCTTCCGCCTCTACCTGACCGAGATCCCGCGCGCCAGCGAGCCGCCGGCGAGCCAGCTGAACTTCATGCTGCGGCTCGGCGTGCCGCTGTTCGTCGCGCCGCAGGGCGCGGTGCGGCGCAGCTGGCGCTGGAGCGCGCGACTCGACGGCCAGACCTACGTGCTGCGCGCCGACAACGACGGCAACGTGCACCAGCGCCGTGCCGGCCTGCGTCTGTTCGATGCCGATCGCCAGATCGAGATCGGCCACGACGCCGGCTTCCGCGACGTACTGCCGGGCGCCTACTCGGAATGGCGCTTCGCCGCCGCGCCACCGCTCGCCCGCCGCCTGCGCATCTCGGCGACGACCGACGCCGGCGCCGATGACAGCACGATCCCGCTCGCGACGCCGTAAGCTCCCCAGCCTCGCGCTCGCGCTGGCGCTGCCATGCGTGAGCGGCACGGCCGTCGCCGGCAACGGCTGGTTCACCGATCGCTGCCCGGATCGCGCCGAGATCTTTCCGCCGACGCCGCAACGCCTGCTGCTGCACGTGCTGCGCGATCCGCGCGACGACGGCGAGGATCTGCTGCTGCTGCGCCTGCCCGACGGCCAGCTGTACGCGCCGAAACGCCTGTTCGAATTCATCGGCATCGCCGCGCCGGAGCCGCCGCTGCGGCGCGGCGACGAAGCCTGGTACCGGCTCGATGCCGTCGACGGACTGCGCTACGCCGTCAACGCCTGCGAGCAGACGCTGTCGGTCGACGCCAGCCCGCTGCGCGCGCGCGACGTGCGTCGCCTGCTGCCGGAGCGGCAGACGCGCTTCGCGCATTCCGAGCCGGGAGGCTACGCGCAGGCCGACCTGCAGTACCTGCATGCGCGCGGCCATGACACGGTTTCAGGCCTGCTCGACGCCGGCCTGTTCGGCCCGTACGGGCTCGCCGGCAACACGCTGCTCTACGACGGCGAGCGCGCGGTGCGACTCGATACCAGCTGGACCGTCGACGACCCGCTGCATCTGCGCCGGCTGCGCCTCGGCGACGGCATCACGCGCGGCGGCGCGTTCGGCCGCGCACTGCGCTTCGCCGGCGCGCAGTGGGGCACGGACTTCAGCCTGCAGCCGGACATCGTCACCTTCCCGCTGCCCGGCGTCACCGCCAGCGCAGCGCTGCCGAGCGCCGTCGACGTCTACGTCGACGGCACGCTGCGCGCACACCAGGACGTCGACGCCGGACCGTTCCAGCTCGAGCGCATTCCGGTCATCACCGGCGGTGGCCAGATCCAGCTGGTCGTCACCGATCTGCTCGGCCGCAGTTCGGTCTACCGCTACGACTTCTACGCGTCCCAGCAGCTGCTGCGCGCCGGGCTCGACGATTACACCGTCGAGGCCGGCAGCGAGCGGCGTGATTACGGCCGCGAGTCGCTGCACTACGGCGATGCCTTCGCGGCCGGCACCTGGCGGCGCGGTCTCAGCGACTGGCTGACCGGCGAGCTGCACGCCGAGGCCAGCGCCGACCGTCAGGTCTACGGCGCCGGCGCCGCCTATCTGCTGCCGTACCTCGGCGTGCTCGGCGGCGGTCTGGCCTTCGGCAGCGGCGACAGCCACGGCCTCGAGCTCAGCGCCGGCCTCGAGCGCAACACGCCGGCCTGGAGCTACGGCGCCTCGTACACGCGCACGCCGCGCAGCCTGCGCCGCGTCGGCGAGATCGAGCCGGCCTCGCTGCAGCGCACGGTCGTGCGCGGCAGCCGGCAGCTCGCCGGCCTCGGCTCGCTGAGCCTCGCCTGGCTCGAAGACCGCGGCCCCGACGGCACCCGGCTGCGCGGGTTCAGCTTCGGCGGCAATGCACGCCTCTGGCACCAGGGTGCGCTGGCCGTCGGCGGCTTCGCCGATGTCAGCGACCATCAGCGCAGCAGCCTGTACGCGAACCTCAGCTGGACTTTCGGCCGCACGCTGAGCGGCGGCGCCAGCTGGCAGCGCAACGACGGCGATGATGTCGAACGTGTCTCGGTGCAGCGCGCGCGGCTCGAATCGATCGGCTGGGACGCGGGCGCCTACGTCGAGCATGGCGCGAGCACGCGCGTCGGCGGCAGCGCCGCGCTGACCGATCCGCGCGCGATCGTGCGTACCGACGTCGAGCGCGACGCCGATGGCAGCGCCGTCCGCGTCGGGCTGCGCAGCGGCGTCGTCGGACTCGGTCCCGACTGGTTCTGGACCCGGCCGACCAGCGGCCCGTTCGCGGTCGTCGAAACCGGCGGCGCCGAAGCGGTGCGCATCTACGACGAAAACCGTCTGGCCGGCACGACCGGCGCCGACGGCCGCCTGCTGGTGCCCGACCTGCGCCCGTACGAGCCGCGCCGCATCGCCATCGCCGACAGCGATTTCGCGATCGACGCGCGCCTCGACGAAACCGCGCGGCGCATCGAAGCGCCCGGCTACGGCGGGATCCGCGTGCGCCTCGGCGCGCCGGCCGCCGCCGCGCGGCGGATCCGCCTGCGCCTCGCCGACGGCCGCCCGCCGCCGCCGGGCAGCGACGTCGCCGCCGCCGGCCTGGCGCCGCGCTTCACCGGCCGCGGCGGCGAGCTGCTGCTCGACGGCCGGCCCGGAAACTATGCCCTCGACGTGCGCTGGCACGACGGGCAATGTTCAGCCCGTGCCGCGCTGCGCGCCGAGGATCGCCTCAGCGACGCGCCACTCGATGTCCCCTGCACCGTCCGGCCCCTGCCATGAAACTGCGCACCTGCCTGCTGGCCATACCGCTCTGCCTCGCCTGCCGGCCGGCGCTGGCCTTGCTCGAAAGCTGCTCGGCTTCGACCAGCGCCGTGTCGTTCGGCAACTACAGTCCGTTCTCCAGCGTCGATCTCGACACGACCGGCACCGTGACGGTGACCTGCACCGCGTTGCTCAGCATCGCGGTCAACTACACGATCAAGCTCGGCCCCGGTGTCAGCGGCAGCTTCAATCCGCGCCGCCTGTCGACCGGCCCGTATACGCTGAACTACAACCTCTATACGAACAGCACGCGCACGAGCGTCTGGGGCGACGGCACCGGCAGCACGCAGACGGTCAGCGACGGCTACGCGCTGGGCCTGCTGATCGTGACGCGCAACTACACCGTCTACGGCCGCCTGCCGGCGCGACAGAACGCCGCGTCGGGCGTCTACAGCGACACGGTGGTCGTCACCGTCGAATACTAAAAAGCGCGCACGGCGGGCGGACGCCGCCGTGCGCGCCGGGGCGCTCAGCGGCAGAACAGATCGGCCTCGTCGCTGTCGGCGACGCGCAGCAGCTCGAGCAGTCCGCTGAAATGCTCGCGGGCCGGCGTATCCGGCCGCGCGCCGAGCATCAGGCCCGTCGCGTCGCGCGACAGCAGCGGCGCGCCGGCGGCCTTGGCGAAGCCGGCGACCGCCTTGCAGTCGAGCTCGACGCGCACGTTCTGGCCGTCGGCGGCCACGTACAGATTCGTCCAGTCGCCGCGGCCGTCGAGCGGCAGCAGCAGACGCTTGTCCTGCGCCGGGAACTCGACGACCACGCTGTCGACGCTGGCCTCGACGTTGAACACCGCGCTGCCGAGCGACAGCACCGTCTGCAGGGCGTCGCCGGCGGCCGGCTTGAAGCGCAGGTGGATCGCGAACACGTCGCCGATCGGCGTGTTCGCGAACACCGAGTTGTCGGCCGTACGCAGCTGCGCCGGCGCGGTCTCGCCGTCGGCGTTGAGCTGGATGATCTGGCCGCCGGTGTCGGCGCTGTCGCCGCGCACGAGGTCGCGCGTGGCGAGCGGCTGCAGGCCGGCGTCCTCGAGCACGAGGTCGTTGCCGTACGGCGCGTTGTCGTTGACGCAGAGCGCGGCGACGTCGGTGCAGGCGCGCGTCTGCATGGTCCAGAAGCCGAGCGTGTGGCCATCGACCGGCATGACCTCGACCGGGACGTCGCGGTCGACCACCTTGTGCTCCGTCTCGGTACAGGCGGCCAGCGGCGCGGCGAGCGCCAGCAGCGGCATCAGCAGTTTCTTCATGGGCGTTCTTCCGTTCGGTGCGCGGCGGCCGCGCGCGGCTGCAGCACGATGTCGTCGACCACCTGACCGTCGAGGGTCTTGGTCAGTACGTGCATCTGCGCGCCGCGGATCGACAGCGTCGTGTAGGTGTTGAGGTTGTCGTCGAACAGCACGTCGGCGAGACGGGCGATGCCGGTGCCGTTGCTGTCGTAGTACTTGGCCGAATCCGAACCGGCGATCAGGTAGGTCGCGCCACCGGCGCGCGGCGAGCCGCCCGCGAGCGGCACCGAGCGCGAGTACATGTGGTCGTGGCCGCTGATGACCAGATCGATGCCGGCGGCGTCGACGACCGGTGGAATGTAGGCGGCCGAACGCCCGTTGCCCGAGGCCGGATTGCCGTTGTACGGCGGCCGGTGCAGCATCAGGATCTTCCAGGTCTTGCCGCTCGCCTTCATGTCGGCTTCGAGCCAGGCCATCATCGCCTGCCAGTCCGCTTCGTCCGGCGGCTCGCTGCTGAGCACGGCGATGTGCGCGTTGCCGTAGTCGAAGCTGTAGTTGGCGCGGTCGTACGGCGCCACGCTGCTGCCCTGCGCATACGGCAGCGGGAACAGCGAAGCGAACTTCACGGCGCCCTCGTTGAGGACCTCGTGGTTGCCTTCCGCCGGCACCAGCAGCTTCGACGCCAGCTGACCCTCGCCCTGCATCGCGTCGAAGAACAGACGCACCAGACGGTAGTCGGTGATGTCGTCGGTGAAGTCGCCGACGTGCAGGATCAGCTCGCCACCCGGCAGCTGCGCCTGCATCTTGCGGTACAGCTCGCGGACCAGGCCGTTGCCGTTGAAGATGTTTTCGTCGGACAGCGTCTGCGTGTCGCCGAACAGGAAGATGTCGACCGCGTCGTCGCCATCATCGGTGCGCAGCGAATAGGTCGGGCTCATCTGCAGCGTGCCGTCGCCGACGCTGTAGTAGTACGTCGTGCCCGGCTGCAGGCCGCTGAGCTGGGCGTGATGCACGCGCACCGCGCCGGATTCGGTGCCGTAGAAGAACGGCACGATCTCCGAGTAGCCCTGCGCGCTGCGCGACAGTGCGCCGCTGGTGCCGTAGTGGACGAGCGAGGCCTGCGCGCCGAGCGAGGTGAACCAGGTGACGTTGACCACCGACGGATCACCGGTCGGCGTCAGGAACGCATGGCGCGGCGCGTAATCGAGGCGCTCGACCAGCGCCAGCACCTTGCTCATCAGCGACGAGCCGCTGCCGTCGTAGGCGCGGAAGATCAGCTCCTGGGTCGCGCTCGCCGCCGGCAGATCGACCTTGAGCAGACCCTGCGCGTCGGTGCTGCCGAGCGGCTTCACGTTGCCGACCGTATCGGTCGCGCTGTTGTAGACCAGCGACTCGACGCTGACGCCCGGGGCCGGACGGCCGTCGCCGCCGACCACCAGCAGATCCGCGGCCTGACCGCCGACGCCCCAGTTGGTCATCAGCACATAACGCCCGCCGACCGGCTTGCGGATCACCGGATGGTAGTAGGTCTGGCCATCGAGTTCGCCGCCGACCGTCACCGAGATGTCGGTGTTCTGGATGTAGTCCTTGACCTTCAGGCGCAGCGTCGCCAGCGTCTGCGTGGACGCCGCGAAGCCGCTGAAGCTGCCGCTCCAGGTGCCGTTGCCGGCGACCACACCGCCCGGCGCCAGATCGCCCGGAATCACTTCCATGCTGGCCTTGGTCGCGTCGTAGCCGAGGCGCAGGTTCAGCGTGCCGAAGTGCGCGCCGCCCTCGACGCGGATCGGCAGATCGAAGCTGCCGCCCGGGTAGAACGTGACGTTGCTGCTGTCGACGTAGATGCGCGACGCGCCGGTGACGACGTTGAACAGCAGGTCGCCGGCCGAGACGTTGCCGTTGATGTCATGCACGCGGTAATCGACGCGGTGCCAGCCGTCGGCGAGGTTCTGCGTCTGGTAGTCGAGGCGGTCGCGGCCGTTGCCGACGACCTGGGCGCTGACGTCCTGGCCGTCGAGCTGCAGCTCGAAGTCCTGGAAGTCGACGCCGGACGCATCGTTGAGCTGCAGGCTGATCTTCGGCGCGGCGTTGTCGACGGTCGTGCCGCTGGCCGGCGTCACCGTCACGCCCGGCCCCTGCAGGTCGGTGTTGTCGCTGTAGACGGCGGTGAAGTTGTCGAGCAGCACATGCGAGTCGATGCGCTCGGCCGTCTTCAGCACCAGGAAGCGGAACGGCTGCGAGAAGCGCAGCGGCTCGCGGAAGCCTTCCGGGATCTGCGCTTTCATGAAGTGCCAGCCGCGCTCGGGCAGCGGCTCGCCGTCGTTGTTGTAGTTGATCGTGACCTGCTTGTTGTCGGCATCGACGAGCAGGCCGCGCACCCACCAGACCTTGCCGGCCAGCTCGTCCGGAATGTAGACGTTGACGCCGAGGTACTTCGGATAGCCCGGCAGCGTCTTGGTCTTCGACGGATCGGTCAGATACGCGCCGAACGTGCCCGGCTGCTTCGGATCGGTCTCCCAGCTCAGCTGCATCGAATAGCGCCCGGCGAACACCGGCTCGCCGACCTTCTCGATGCTGACCTTCTTGTGGCGGGCGCCGGAGGCGGCATAGAGGCTGGTGTCGCCTTCGAAGTCTTCCATCACCACCGGCGGCACGCCGATGTCGACCTGCACCGAGGCAGACTGCTCGCCGACGCTGACCGTCACCGTGCAGCGACGGCCCTGCACGAAGCCGGCGGTCAGCACGCCGCTCGCCGCGTCGAGCGAACAGTCGGCCGGATTGTCGACGCTGTAGTGCAGGATGCTGTTGTCGTAGGTCACCGCGCGGCCGCCGCTGCTCAGCACCGGCTGCAGCTGCAGCGAGGCGCCGCCGTCGAGCGTGTAGACGCTGCGCGCGAAGCTGATCGCGTCGATCTGCGAGATCACGCGCACGCGGGCGACGCCCTTCTTGTCGCCGGCGCGCACCACGACGTAGCCCTGCGCGTCACCACTGGCGGCGCGGAAGGCGCCGGTGACCGGATCGATCAGGCCGAGCGCCGCATCGCTGAGGCCGTACTCGACCGGCAGGCCGTCGCGCTCCCACTGCCCGGCGTCGAAGCCGACGCCGCGGAAGCGGCGGTAGGTCGAACCGGCGAGCAGCGTCAGCTCGCGCGGATAGACGGCGACACCATTGGCCGACGGCGCGTGCTGCGGATCGATCGTCAGCGCCCACTTGGTCGCAACCACGCGTTCCGCGCCGTCCGACGGCGTGTTGAGCAGATGCGTGTAGCGCTCGCCCGGAAAGCGGCTGACCAGCGTCGTCGAGCCGCCGCCATCGAAGTTCACCGCCTTGACCGCGCCGTAGGCGCGCATCAGCTGGCCGAGCTTGGTCCGCGAGATGCCGTCGCCGGTCGAGCCGACCGGCTTGTCGGCGATCAGGAAGAAGGCGCTGCCGTCGGCGCGGATGCCGAAGGCGGTGCGGCTGCTGATCTCGTTCTCGTCGGCGTCGGCCGCCAGTTCGCCGTTGTCGACCAGCAGGCCGCGGCCGAAGCCGGCGCCGAGCGCATAGCGCACCGTAGACCAGTTCGCATCGTCGGTCTCGTAGCGCAGCGCGATCTGGCTGCCGGCCGGGATCGCGGCGGCGCCGACGATCAGCGCGTGGCCGGCCGGAATCACATAGCTGGCGTCGCCCTGCACCTGGCCGACGACCTCGCCGGAGAACGGCGCGAACTGCACGCTGTTGCTGCCGTCCTTGCGCGCGATGACGGTGACGCCGTTGGCCTGCGGCCGCACCAGCACGCCGGTCTTGCCGCTGAGGTCGATCGTGCCGCGGTAGTTCTCGGCCGTGTAGACGGCGACCGGCGAGCTGCCGCGCGAGAACGACACGTTCTTCTGCTGCGAAGCGTCGTAGCGGTAGACGCTGCCGACTTCGCTCGCGTACTCGCCGGCGACGTAGAGCTTGAGCGTGAAGCTCGGCACCTGATCGAGAATGTCGACGCGGCCGTCGTCATAGACCACCACCGCCTCTTCATTGCGGTCGCTGAAACCCGTGTAGGTGACGCCGCCGGTCTTGATCAGGCCGACGTTCCAGCCGTTGACCATGTCGTAAGGATCAGCGTTGACCGCCAGCACGATGTTCTGGCCGGCGTCGATCGCGCGGTCGGCCGAGCGCGTCGTGCGCTCCATCGTGAACTGCCCGCCGGAGCGCTGCACCGGCACCATCGCCAGGCCGGCGCCGGGCTTGAAGTCGGCGACGATCAGCGCTTCGTTGCGGGTGTGATTGAGCTTGCCTTCAGTGATGCTCAGCGCGTCGTTGACCTGATACTTCTGCAGGTCGCTGATGACGGTCGGCTCCGGCTCCTTGCTGGTCGTGCCTTCGACCACCGTCGCGACCGGCGCCTCGAACTGCGAATCCGCGTCGGCCGGCGCGGCGATGACGTTGGCGACGAAGTTCTCGCCGGCCGACTGGTCGTCGACATAGCGGACGGCATGATCGCGGTACGTGGTCTCGGTGTCCTTGTTGCAGGCACTGAGCCATCCGCACAGCAAGAGAGATCCGCAAGCGATCCTTGTTATCGCTACCAAACGACGTGACATGTGAGCCCCTGACTGGTGTTCCGGCGGTGGCGACGTGCACAGCCGCAGCGCCGCGCGCCGACCATCGAGGCGGCGGTGCGGCAACGGTTGCGTCGCGCGGCACTACGGCATGCGCGCGAACATCGCGGGGCGCAAGGTAAGCGGGGGCTGTTTCAGCTTCGTGGCGAAGCCGTGAAAGCGCGACCGGCGCGCATGAAGATCCGGTCAGGCACGCGACATCAACGCAGGTAGTCGAACAGCGACAGACCCTGGACCTTGGTGTAGACCTGCTGCGCGGCTTCCAGCGTCGTCATCTGCAGCTGCAGGCGCGCGATCGCGTCGGCGTAGTCGAGGTCGCGCAGATCGGAGGCGGCGCTGGTGGCGTGCTCGCCGACCGCGGCGGACACGTCGAGCGCGTCGTCGATCGCATTGAGACGGATGCCGATGCCGGAGCGCACGTCGCCGAAGTGATCCTCGGCGCCCTGCAGCGCCGTCAGGCCTTGCTGCAGCGCCGTCTGGATCTGCGCGCGCTGCGCCTCGCTGTCCTGCGGCTGGGCAACGAGCGTGGCGAGACCGTCGACCAGCGCGAACACGTCCTGCGTCGTCGACGGCCCGAGCGTGAACTGATCGCCGGCCGCCGGCGTGCCGCTGAAGCCCAGCGTCGTGCCGCGAAAGCCGATCGACGCACCGTCGGCATAGCTGCCGCTTTGCAGCACCGCGCCGCCGCCGTCGACGATTTCGTAGTGGCCGGCGTCGCTGAAGCGCAGCGTGTACGAGCCGCCGTCCCAGGCCGCGGCGTCGCTGACGCTGGCCTTCGTCAGTGCCGCGCTGCCGGTATTGCCGGCCGCGGCGCTGACCGCGAAGCGGCCGTTGCCGGTCTTCAGGCCCATGAAGACCGCATCGCCCGGATCGTTCTGGGCGACATAGCGCGTGCTGCCGATCTGCGCGCTGACCGTGGTCTGGTCGCCGGCGTAATCGGCGCTGCTGCCGTTCCAGCTGAACGGCAGCCCGGCGTCGTCGGCGCCGCCGAACAGGTAGCGGCCCTGCCCGTCGCTGGTATTGGCCAGCGCCAGCAGCTGGTCGCGGATGCTGACCAGTTCCTTGGCGATCGCCTGCCGCGAGCTGTCGGACTGCGACGCGGTGTTGGCCTGCACGACCAGCTCGCGCACGTGCTGCAGCAGGCCGATGCCGCTGGCGAGGCTGTCTTCGCCGAGCTGCAGGCGCGCCTGCGCGCTCTGCGCCGCCTGCGTGTACTGCTGATTCTGCGCGAGCAGCTGATCGTAGTTCTGCGCCGCCGCCCAGCCGGCCGGATCGTCGGCGGCGGTGCGCCACTTCTGGTTGGCGCTGAGCTGTGTCTGGGTCCTGGCCAGCGCGTTCTGCTGGCGCTGCATCTCGGCAACGCCCTGCTGGTAGTGCCACGCGGTCGAGATTCTCATGCCGGTTCTCCGCCTCAGCCGCGCGCCGCCTGCAGCAGCGCCTGGAAGGTTTCGTTGGCGGTGGCGATCACCTGCGCCGCCGCCTGGTAGGCCTGCTGGAAGCGGATCAGGTCCGCCGCTTCCTCGTCGAGATTGACGCCCGACACCGACTCGCGCGCGGCCTGGGCCTGCGTCTGCACCGCGCTCTGCGCATCGAGCGCGAGGCTCGCCTGCTGGGCGGCGGTCGCCGCGCGCGTGGTCAGCGCCGACTGCGCCGCGTTCAGCGAGTCCATGCCGAACAAGGCCCGGCCGCCGAGCGCGGCGAGCGCCTGCGCGTTGCGGTTGTCGCTGCTGTTGGCGCCGGTCTGCTGCACCGAAAAGCTGTCGCCCGCCGCCAGCGTACCGCTTGGCGTCAGCGACCAGCCGTTGACGCTGATCGCGCTGCCGGCGCTGTACGCATAGCTGCCGCTGCCGTTGATCTGATAGGTGTTGGCGTCGATGAAGCGGATCGTCACCGGATCGGTCAGCGCCGCATTCGACGCGTCGCTGACCGCGATCGCGCCGAGCCCGGCGCTGTTGCCGCTCGCCGCGCTGGCGCTGACGGCGCTGGCCGCGGCGATGCGGCTCGGATCGCCGGTCGTCAGCGCCAGCTGCGCGGCGGCATCGGCGGTCGGCTGCACGAGAAACTTGTCGCCGGCCTGCGCGCTGCCGCTGACGGTGATCGCGACGCCGCCGAGCCGCAGCGGATCGGCGGCACTGCCGCTGCCGCTCAGCGCCACGCTGGCGCCGCTGCGCGCGTCGGTCGCAGTCCAGGCGCTGCCGTCGAACTTCAGCACGTAATCGGAGGTGCCGAGCTGGCCGGCGTCGGCGATCGCGACCGAGAGGCCGGCATTGCCGGCGTTGGCGCTGGCCGGCAGCGCCTTGCCCGACGGCATCGTCAGCAGATCGCTGCCGCGATTGCCGTCGAGATCGACGCCGGCCGCGTTCTGCGCGTTGACCGCCTGCGCGAAACCGGCGGCGAGCCGGCCGAGTTCGTTGCGCGTCGGATCGATCAGCTCGCGCCGCGTATCGAGCAGGCCGCCGATCGTGCCGCCGCTGAGCTGCGCGGTGACCGGCTGGCCGTTGTAGGTGACGTCGAGCCGGCCGCTGCCGTAGGCGTCGGCCGCGGTGCCCAGCGCCGTCGCCTTGCTGCCGAGCACCAGCGCCTGGCCGCTGGCGACGTAGACGTTGAGGCTGCCGTCGTCCTGCGTCACCGTCGAGATGCCGACGCGGCTGGCGATCTTCTGCACCAGCGCGTCGCGCTGGTCGAGCAGGTCGTTCGGCGGCTGGCCGCCGTACTGCGCCTGGGCGTTGACGATCTGTTCGTTGAGCTTGGCCAGCGCGCTGCCGTAGTCGTTGATCTCGGCGACCGTCGACTGCAGCGACTGGTTGACCTGCGCGTCCATCGTGTCGAGCTGCGATTGCAGCGTCGAGAAGCGATCGACGACGCTCTGCGCCGCGCCGAGCACGGCCTGCCGCGCCGCGCCGGACGCCGGCGTCGACGCCAGCTGGCTGGCGGCGCTGAAGAACGATTGCAGCGGCGTCGCCAGGCTGGTGCCGCTGTCCGACAGCAGCGTGTCGATCTGCGCGGCATAGCTGTTGTAGGCCTCGATGCGCGCATAGGCCGAGTTGCTGGTTTGCAGCCGCGCGCTGACCAGCGCGTCGGTAATGCGCTGCACCGACTGCACGCTGACGCCGGAGCCGACATAACCGCTGCCGGAGCCCGAGCCAAGTCGCGAGACCAGATCGACGCGCTGGCGCGAATAGCCTTCGGTATTGGCATTGGCGATGTTGTGGCTGGTCGTGTTCAGCGCCGTGCGGTAGGCCAGCAGCGCCGACACGCCGGTCGAAAGCAGATCGCTCATCGGCGGCTCCTCAGGCGCTCAGCGTGTCGCCGGCGTCGCCGAGCGCGAGCTGCATCGCCGGCCCGTTGGCGATGCGCAGGATCTTGCTGGCGTAGGCCGGATCGGTCGCATAGCCGGCCTGCTGCAGGCCATGCACGAAGCTGGCGGCGCTGCCGCCGTGGCGCAGCGCCTGGGCGTAACGCGGATTGGACTTGAGGAAATCAACATAGTTGTCGAAGGCCTCGCCGGCCGAGGCGTAGGCGCGAAAATCCGCGCGCTGGCGCTGCGCCTGGCCGTCCACGTATTCGGTCGTCGTCGTGCGCACTTCGTCCCCCTCCCAGCGCTTATCGGCCTTGATGCCGAAAAAGTTGAATGTCGGCTGCCCGTCGGCGCCGCGCAGCGCGTGCCGGCCCCAACCGGTCTCGAGTGCAGCCTGGGCGATCAGCACGCGCGCCGGCACGCCCAGCTCGCGCGCGGCGCGCTCGGCGTGCGGGCGGATCGCCTGCACGAAGGCGCTGCGCGCGTCGCTGCCGCTGGCGCTGGCCGCCCGCGTGGCGCTGGCGCCGGCGGCCGCGGCGGCTTCGGCTGGCGCGGCGCCGGCGGCCGCGGCGGCTTCGGCTGGCGCGGCGCTGGTCACCGGCGTCGAGGACAGCGCGCCGTCCGGCCGCGCATTGGCGGCCGCAGCCGCGTCGCCGCCGCGCAGCTGGCGCACCAGCAGATCGGCCAGGCCCAGCCCTTTGCCAGACGACAGGTGCACGGCCATCTGCTGGTCGAACAGGTCCTGATAGAAATCGGTCTGGCCGCCGCCGGTCAGCGGATCGCCGGGCAAAGCCGCACGCGCACTCTTGAGCATCTGCTGCGTGAGCAGCGCCTCGAACTGCTGCGCGGCCTTGCGCACTGCCCCTTCGTCATTGGCGCGCGCGCCGCGGCGCAGGGCGTTGAACTGGCCGAAGTCGGTGATGCTGTCGGTGGGACGGGCGCTCATGCGGCGACTCCGCATTGCGGCTCAATCACAGCCGGGCGGCACATCAAGGTCGTCGCTCGATCGAGCCTTTTATTTCGCGCTGGCGCGCGCCTCACTTTTCTTTGCTTGTGCAAAGAAAAGTAAGCAAAAGAAAGCACACCCCTGGGGCCGCACTTCGCTACGCGAAGTGCCCTGCGCTGCTCACGTGCTCGGGACCGTCGCCGACGCGGCATCCGTGCCGCGGCGGCGACTTGGCCGGCCGTCCTGGCCGGCCATTCCCTGCGCGCGCTGCGCTGCTCGGTGCGGCCCAAGGGGACCCGTACGGCAAAGGCAAAGGCAACGGCAACGGCAACGGCAACGGCAGAGCTTCGCGGCAAGGACGCTTTGCTGTTCGCCTTTGGGTCCCCTTTGCGGAGCGCCGAGAAGCGCAGCCGGTCCGGGGCTGTCCGGCGCTGACTGTTTGAGCGGTGCGCAGCACCGCGAGTTTCAGCGACGGCCGGACCGGCGAGCATCGCAGGGAACCCGAGCGCAGCGAGGGCGCGTAAGCCAGGGGTGTGTTTCTTTTGCTTACTTTTCTTTGCACAAGCAAAGAAAAGTAAGGCGCCGACAGGCGAAATCAAACGTAGGGATCGAGCACCCAGCGCCGCAGAACGAGCCGTGACCGCATTGCCATCAGCAGATCCGACGCAGCACGATGCCGGCCGCGCCGCGGACATGACCCGCGTGCAGGCCCGGAACGCACCGCATGGCCGGATCGCCGCCATCATCAGATCACCACCAGCTCCGCCCGCAGCGCGCCCGCTTCCTTCAGCGCCTCCAGGATCGCGACCAGATCGCCCGGCGCGGCGCCGACCTGATTCACCGCCTTGACCAGATCGTCGAGGCTGACGCCGGCGTCGAACACGAACATGCGGCCGGCGCCGTCCTGCGTCACCTCGATCTGCGAGCGTGGCACGACCACGGTCTGGCCTTCGCTGAACGCACCCGGCTGGCTGACCTGCGGCTTCTCCGAGATCGTCACCGCCAGCGAGCCGTGCGCGACCGCCGCCGGCATCACGCGCACGCCGCTGCCGATGACGACCGTGCCGGTGCGCGAGTTGATGACCACGCGCGCCGCCGCCTCGCCCGGCGCCACCTCGATGTTCTCGAGCACCGACAGGAAAGCGACGCGCTGGCTGGGATCGGCCGGCGCGGCGACGCTGACCGTCACCGCGTCCTGGGCCCTGGCGAATTCGCCGCCGAGCACGGCGTTGATGCTCTTGGCCATGTGTGCGGCGGTGGTGAAATCCGGAGCATGGAGGTTGAAGCGCAACTCCGGCGCGACGGCGAAACTGCTGGCGACGACGCGCTCGACCTGCGCCCCATTCGGGATGCGGCCGGCGCTCGGCACGTTGATGGTGACGCGCGAGCCGTCCTTGCCGGAAACGCCGAGGCCGCCGACGACGACATTGCCCTGCGCGATCGCGTAGACCTGGCCGTCGGCGCCCTTCAGCGGCGTCATCAGCAGCGCGCCGCCGCGCAGCGAGCCGGCGTTGCCGAGCGAGGACACGGTGACGTCGATCTGCTGGCCCGGCTTGGCGAACGCCGGCAGCTCGGCGCTGACGGCGACGGCGGCGACGTTCTTGAGCTGCGGATTGACGTTGCTCGGCACGGTGATGCCGAGCTGGGCGAGCATCGACTTCAGGCTCTGCGTCGTGAACGGCGCCTGCGTGGTCTGGTCACCGGTGCCGTCGAGGCCGACAACCAGGCCATAACCGATCAGCGGATTGCTGCGCACGCCTTCGACCGCCGCCAGATCCTTGACGCGCTCGGCGCGGGCCGGATCCGGCACCAGCAGCAGCACGCCGAGCAGCAGGCGGGCCACGCGCAGCAGGCGTTGATGGCGGCGGACGAGCAGGAAGCGCATGGCGGTCTCCGGACGATCGCTAGAACGGGAACAGCACCGAATTGAAGAAACGCGCCAGCCAGCCCATCGCGTTGGCGTCGGCGACCGCGCCGCTGCCGGCATAACGGATGCGCGCGTTGGCGACGCGGTCCGAGCTGACCGTGTTGCCGGCGCCGATGTCGACCGGCCGCACGATGCCCTCGAGGGTGACGCGCTCGGTGCCCTGATTCAGCGACAGCTGCTTCTCGCCGCGCACGAGCAGATTGCCGTTCGGCAGCACGCGCGTGACGACGACCGTGACCGAGCCCGACAGCGTGTTCGACTGCGTCGATGCGCCGCCGCCGGCGAACGACTGATCCGAGCCCAGATCGAAGCCGAGCACGCCGGTGCCGTTGACGCTCAGCGGCCGGCCGAACAGCGTCGGGTTGACGATGCTGTCGCTGGTCTTCTTCGCCGTGCTGGTGTTGGCTTTCTTCTCGGCGCTGGTCTTCTCGACCAGCTGCACCGTCAGCAGATCGCCGACGCGGCGCGCCTTCTGATCCTCGAACAGGCTGATGCCGGCGCCGGCGGCGTAGATCGCCCCCTCGCTCGCCGGCGGCGGCGCGGCGGCGGCCTCGGGCGGCACCTCGAGCGGCTCGCGCGACGGCGCGCCGGCGCAGGCCGCGAGCAGGAGCGGCAGCAACAGCGATGCGTAGCGGCGCGTCACGGCGTTCACAGGTTCTGGGTGACGAACTGCAGCATCTGATCGGTGGTCGCGATCGCCTTCGAGTTCATCTCGTAGGCACGCTGCGTCTCGATCATGTTGACCATCTCCTCGACGACGTTGACGTTCGAGGCTTCCAGCGAACCCTGCACCAGCGAGCCGAAGCCGCTCTGCGACGGCGCGCCGGTCTGCGGCGAACCGCTGGCGGCGGTTTCGGTGTAGAGGTTCTCGCCCTTCGGCTGCAGGCCGGCCGGATTGATGAAGTCGGCGGTCAGCAGCTGGCCGACCTGCTGCGGCTGCGCGTCACCGCTGACCTGCACCGAGACGATGCCGTCGGCGCTGATCGAGATGCTCTGCGCGCCGGTCGGGATCTGGATGCCCGGCTGAATCGGATAGCCGCTGGCGGTGACGAGCTGGCCCTGGTTGTCGAGCTTGAGGCTGCCGTCGCGCGTATAGGCGAGCGTGCCGTCCGGCATCTGCACCTGGAGAAAGCCGCGGCCGTTGATGGCGACGTCGAGGGCGTTGCCGGTCTGCGACAGATTGCCCTGCGTGAAGCTCTTCTCGGTGGCGACCACGCGCACGCCGGTGCCGAGCATCTCGCCGGTCGGCGCCTGCGTCTGCTGCGAGGTCTGGGCGCCCGGCTGGCGCACCGTCTGGTACAGCAGATCCTCGAACGCGGCCCGGCCTTTCTTGAAGCCGGTCGTGTTGACGTTGGCGAGATTGTTGGACACGACGCTCATGCGCGTCTGCTGCGCATCGAGTCCGGTCTTGGCGACCCACAGGGCCTGGTTCATGGCTGAGCTCCGACGGAATTTCGTCTGCTGTCACCGGCTCTACAAGTTCCGGACCAGCGCCGCGCGTGCCGGAAAGCCGGCGCGGCGCGCGGAAAACGCAAAGTGGATAGCGGAGAGCGGCGCGGTGATCCGGGGCGCAACGGACGGGATCGGGTTCGCGGCGCGGGTCCGCCGCCGTGGCGCCGGAACGCCGTGCCGGCGGCGCACGCCGCCGGCCGCTAGCGCGATGCGTGCGGCGGCAAGGGGGCGGCGGGAAGCGCGGCCGTCTTTTGGCTCAGCCGGTCATCCGCGCCAGCGTCGACGACGCGGCGGCATTGTCCTCGGCGGTCTTCATCAGCTTGGTCTGCAGCTCGAACTGCCGCGCGAGGCTGATCATGTTGACCATCGCCTCGGGCAGATTGACGTTGCTGCCTTCGAGCGCGCCGCTGCTGACGACGTTGCCGCTGGCCGGCGCCAGCGGCGCGCCGTCGCGGCTGCGCATCAGGCCGTCGTCGCCGCGCTGCAGCTGCTCCGGCGTGGCGCGCACGACGCGCAGACGGCCGACCGCGGCGAGCGTCTCGCTGCCGCTGCCGAGCGGCTGGATGCTGATCGTGCCGTCGCCGCCGATCGTCAGGCCCTGCGCCTGCGGCAGCGCGATCGGACCACCGTCGCCGAGCACGGCAAGCCCGGACGCGGTGCGCAGCTGGCCGCTGGCGTCGAGCTGCAGGTCGCCGGCCTTGGTGTAGGCCTCGCGGCCGTCGCGGCCCTGCACCGCCAGCCAGGCGTCCTCGGCGAGCGCGACGTCGAGCTCGCGGCCGGTCTGCTGGATGCCCCCGCTGCGCGTATCCCAGCCGGCGGTGCCGGCCGCGGCGTTGACGCGCGTCGGCAGGCCCGGCCCCTGCACCGCCGCCGTGGCGCTGGCCAGCAGCTCGGCGCGAAAACCAGTGGTCGAGGCGTTGGCGAGATTGTGGTTGTTGATCGCCTGCTGGCGCAGCGTTTCGCTGGCCCCGGTCATCGCCACGTAGAGCGCGCGGTCCATGAGAGTCCTCCGTCAGCGGTCCGCGACCGGCGCGGCGCCCTGGCGCCGCCAGCCGGACGCGGCCCCGGCGCGCGCCGCACGATCGCGGCGGACCATGGTCCGCGCGGCTTTCGCGGCGGCAGGCGACGCGATCATCGCGAGCGCGGCCGCCATCAGCGGATGTTGATGATGGTCTGCGTGATCTGGTCGGCCGTCGAGATCATCTGCGCGTTCGCCTGGTAGTTGCGCTGCGCGGTGATCATGTTGACGAGCTGCGCCGACAGATCGACGTTCGAGCCTTCGAGCGCGCCGGACTGGATCGCGCCGAAGTTCGGCGAATCGCCGCCGCCGCGGATCGGCTGGCCGGCGGCGAAAGTCTCGCCCCAGCCGGTGTCGCCGAGCTGCTGCAGGCCCTGCGGGTTCGGGAAGCGCGCCAGCGCGACCTGGCCGAGCGGCGTCGCCTGGCCGTTGGTGTAGCGCGCCTGGACGATGCCCTCGGCGGTGATCTCGATCGTCGTCAGCGAGCCGGTCGTGTAGCCGTCCTGCGTCAGGCTGTTGACGGCGAAGTCCTCGCCGTACTGCGTCGACTGGCCGAGATCGAGGCTCAGGTTCATCGCCGCCGCGCCGCTGGTCGGCGTGTACGTCGGCAGCGTGATCTGGCCGTTGGCCGGCGTCAGCAGCGTGCCGGAATCCGAGTACGTCAGCGCGCTGGAGCCGGCGTCGACGCCGTCGATCTGCACGTGCACGTCCCAGCTGTTGGCGGTCGCGCCCTTCACGAAGTACAGCGCCGCCTGATGCGCGGTGCCGAGCGAGTCGTAGACCTGCGTCGAGCGCGTGTAGTTGTAGCTGGCCGGATCGGTCGCGTCGAACGGCGTCGTGGTCGGCGCGCTGGCGCCCGACGGCAGGTTGACGTTGGCGTCGAT
This sequence comes from Solimonas variicoloris DSM 15731, assembly GCF_000382285.1. Taxonomy (GTDB): domain Bacteria; phylum Pseudomonadota; class Gammaproteobacteria; order Nevskiales; family Nevskiaceae; genus Solimonas; species Solimonas variicoloris. The sequence goes on from NZ_KB907932.1 coordinate 127,806, forward strand.
GCTGCGCGTCGCCAGCGGCGGATTGGTCGAGGTCGACAGCTGCAGATCGGCGAGCCGCGCCGTGTCGAAACTGCCGTTCGAGGTCGGCGGGAACACCTGCAGGCGCTGGCCGGCGGCGTTGACGACATAGCCGTTCTTGTCGGTGCCGAATGCGCCGGCGCGCGTGTAGACCATCGAGCCGTTGTCGGACAGCGTGAAGAAGCCTTCACCGGAGATCGCCAGGTCGAGCGTGTTGCCGGTCGTGTTGATCGGCCCCTGCGTCATCTGCTGGGCGACGCGCGAGGTGCGCACGCCGACGCCGGTCGCCGTCGACGACAGACCGTAGGCCGAGATCGGGAACAGGTCGGCGAACTCGGCACGCGAGGACTTGAAGCCCGTGGTGTTGACGTTGGCGATGTTGTTGGCGGTGACGTTGAGGTCGGACGAGGCGGCGTTGAGGCCGGACAGCGCGATCTGGAAAGGCATTTTCGGTGTTCCTCTCGTTTAGAGAATCTGCAGGACGTCGGAGAGCGAGAACGCGCCGAGCCCCTGCAAGTCGAGCGTCAGGCCGCTGGCGCCGAGCTGCACGCTCTGCACGGCACCGGTGGCGTAAGTGGTCAGCGCGCTTTCGCTCGTGCCCTGCACGAGGCGCGCCTGCAGCTTGTAGGTGCCGGCGTCGAGCGTCTCGCCGGCGCTGTTCTTGCCGTCCCACGAGAAATTGGCGACGCCCGGGCTCTGCGTGCCGAGATCGAGGGTGCGGATCACGCTGCCGCTGGCGTCGAGCACGTCGACCAGCACCTGGCCGCTGCTGCCGACCGCGACCGCGCCGTCGAGCGTGCCGCCGGCCGGCAGATAGCCGGCGCTGCTCGGCACCAGCACCTCGTGGCCGACCAGCTGCGCGGCCTGCAGCGTCTGGTAGCTGCTCAGCGAGCTGGACAATTCGGCGAACGAATCGTTGAGCTTCTCGACGCCGGACACCGTGCTGATCTGCGCGAGCTGGCCGAGGAATTCGGTGTTGTCGACCGGCTTGAGCGGATTCTGGTTCTGCAGCTGCGTGGTCAGCAGCTTGAGGAAGGCGTCCTGGCCGAGCGCGTTGCTGCCGCTCTGGCCGCGGCTCTGCTGGCCGAGGCCGAGCGCGCTGTAGGGATTGTCGGCAACGCTGTTGGTGGCGGTCATGGCGGGGCTCACTTGCCGAGCGTGAGGGTGCGCAGCGCCAGTTCCTTGGCGGTGTTCATCACGTCGACGCTGGATTGGTAGGAACGCGAGGCCGAGATCATGTTGACCATCTCCTCGACGACGTTGACGTTCGGCGCGTAGACGTAGCCGTCGGCGTCGGCGAGCGGATGGCCGGGCTCGTAGCGCTTTTCCGGCGCCGCCCGGCTTTCGACGATGCCGAGCACCTGCACGCCGGCGCTGTCCTGGCTGCCCGGCTCGCGCAGCGTCTTGAAGACCGGCAGGCGCGCCTTGTAGACCTCGTCCGGATTGCCGGACACGGCGTCGGCGTTGGCGAGATTGCTGGCCACCGTGTTGAGCCGCGCCGACTGCGCGCTCATCGCGCTGCCGGCGATATCGAAGATGCGGAACGAGGACATGGTCGGTCTCCTGCGCCGCCGGCTACTGGCCGGTGATCGCGGTGATCAGGCTCTTGATCTTGCCGTCGAGGAAATTGAGGCTGGCCTGATAGCGCAGCGCCGCGTCGGCGTACTGGCCCTGCTCGACCTGCACGTCGACGGTATTGCCGTCGACCGCCGGTTGCAGCGGCACGCGGTACTGCGGCGGCGCCTCGGTCAGCGTCTGCGTCACCGCGCCGCCGTCGGCAGCGCCGGCCGCGGCTTTCTGCGCGCCGGCGAGCACGCTGCGGAAATCCAGATCGCGCGCCTGAAAGCCCGGCGTGTCGGCGTTGGCGATGTTGGCGGCGATCAGCTCGAGCCGGCGCCGCTGCACCTGCAGCGCCTGCTCCTGGATTCCGAACGATGCGTAGTCGATGGCCATCGGCGACGGCTCCTCGTGGGTCTGCACCCCCGAGGCAAGCCATGTGCCAGGCGCCGCGTGACCGGGCGTGCCGGCGGCGCGGCTCAGGCCGGGGCCAGCACCTCGTGCAGGCGCGCGAGCACCGCGCCGGCCAGTTCGTCGGCGCTGAACTTGGCGATGAAGCGGTCGGCGCCGACCTTGTCGACCATGGCGTTGTTGAAGACGCCCGACAGCGAGGTATGCAGCAGCACGTACAGATCGCGCAGCGCGGCATCGCGCCGGATTTCCGTCGTCAGGCGGTAGCCGTCGAGCGTCGGCATCTCGATGTCGGAGATCACCATCAGCAGCTGCTCGGCGAGCGGCGCCGCGGCCGCCATCTCGCGCAGCCGGGCCAGCGCCTCGGCGCCGTCGGCGGCCTCGATCGAGGCCAGGCCCAGTTCGCGCAGCACGCGCTCGATCTGCGCCCGCGCGACGCGCGAGTCGTCGACCACCATCACCTTGAGGCCGCCGGCGTCGAGGCGGCGGGCGCTGTCGCCGATCGACGCGCTCAGCGCGCGCGGTCCGCCGAGGATCTCGGCCAGCACTTTCTCGACGTCGATGATCTCGACCAGCTGGTTCTGGTAGTGCGTGACCGCCGTCAGATATCCGTCGCCGGCGCCTTCGGGCGGCGTGCGCAGCTCGGCGACGTCGAGATGGGCGATGCGCTCGACCTGGGCGACGTGGAACGCCTGCACCGAGCGGTTGAACTCGGCGACGATCAGATGGCCGGCAGCCGAGGACTCGCCCTCGGCGCCGATCGCCGCGCGCAGGTCGATGACCGGCACGATGCGGCCGCGCAGGTCGGCGACGCCGAGGATGTGCGGATGCGCGCCCGGCATGCGCGTCAGCGGCGGTGTGCGCACGACTTCCTGCACCTTGAAGACGTTGATGCCAAAAATCTGGCGCGGCCCGAGCCGGAACAGCAGCAGGGCCAGCCGGTTGTGGCCGGCGAGCTGGGTACTGCGGGCGATGCTTTCGAGAAGTCCGGTAGCCATGACGTCGAGCCGGGTAGCGCTGTCCTGACTATCGGCGCCGGCGCGCCCGACTTGAGCGCGGTCCGGGCACGGCACTTGCCTCGCCCCGGCCATGAACCGCACGCGCCCGCTCCTCGCCGCCGTCCTGCTGCTGGCCGCCGCCGCGCCGGCCGCCGCGCAGGATGCGGTCGAACCGCTCGAACGCATCCGCCAGCTCGCCGAGGCCGCCGCGCGGCGCGGCCTGCCGGCCAGCGCCGAGGTACAGGCCGACGCGCTCGACCCGCGCCTGCGCCTGCCGGCCTGCGCGCGCGCGCCGCAAGCCGAAGCCGGCGACGCGCGCGGCGCCGCGCTCAGCGTCACGCTGCGCTGTGCGGCGCCGAGCGCGTGGACCCTGTACGTGCCGGTGCGGGTCCGCGATCTGCGCCCGGTGCTGGTGCTGACGCGCGCCGTGCGCCGCGGCGAGCCGGTCGAGGCCGACCTGTTCCGCACCGAAACGCGCGACGTCGCGCAGCTGCCGTTCGGCCATCTCGCCGCGCTCGACGCCGGCGCGCCGGCCGAGTTCCGCCGCCCGCTGACCGCCGGCCAGGCGCCGGGTCCGGACGATCTGGCGCCGGCCCGCTGCATCCGCCGCGGCGATCCGGTCACGCTGGTCGGACGCAGCGCCGGCATCGAGGTGCGCGCCGAGGGCAAGGCGCTCGCCGACGGCGCCCGCGGCAGCCGCATCCGCGTCGAGAACTCGCGCTCGCGGCGCGTCGTCGAGGGCACCGTCACCGCCCCCGGGGTCGTCGAGCTGTGACGCCCGTCGCGCGCCGCCCAGGGCAGCTCCGCAAGCGTTCATCCGTCGTCATGGCGAGGCGCCGCAGCCATCCGGCGGTGCACGACGCCGGTAGCGTCTCCGGATCGCCACGGCCGCCGCGCGGCCTCGCGATGCCGACGTTACTCAGACCTTCCCTAAAGTTTCACCGCGACCCGCCGCTACCCCGAGCAGAACCGGATTTTCGAGGCGGGACGCGGCGATGACCAGCAAGATCAACGGCAGTCCGATGGACGCTTACGCGGCGCTTGCGCGCCCGGCCACCAGCGGCGCGGCCGCCAGCGGCCGCAGCGGCGCCAGCGCGCCGGTCGCAGCGCCCGGCGCGGCGGATTCGGTGCAGCTCACCGATCAGGCCCTGCTGCTGCAGGACGCCAGCGCGCTCGCGCATCAGGCCAGCGGCATCGACCAGGGCAAGGTCGACACCGTCAGCCGCGCGCTGCGCGACGGCAGCTACCGCATCGACCCGCAGGCGATCGCCGCCAAGATGCTGCAGAGCGAACGGGAGATTTACGGATGAGCGAAGGCCTCGCGCAGCAGCTGCGCGGCAATCTGGAAGCGCAGCGCGACTGCGCGCAGCGCCTGCTCGGCCTGCTGCAGGAGGAACGCACGGCGCTGATCGCCAGCGACGTCGGCCGCCTGGAAACGATCACCCGCACCAAGGCCGAGGCCGCCGGCCTGATGCAGACGCTCGGCCAGGCCCTGCAGCAGCTGCGCGGCGCGGCAAGCATCGAGCGGCTGCTGGCCTCGCTGCGCGAGCACGCGCCGGCCGCGCTGTGGCGCGAACTGCTCGGCCTGGCCGCGCAATGCCAGCGCGCCAACGACGACAACGCCGTGCTGCTCGGCACGCGCGAAGCGCAGCTCAAGCAGACGCTGCGCGCGTTCCGGCCGCCGGAATCGCCTGAACTCTACGGCCGCAGCGGCTATGCCGCGCTCGGCCTGCCGGCGCGCGACTTCGGCAGCGCCTGAAGCGCAGCGGCGGCACCCTTGCGCGCGCCACGCCGGCGACGTGCAATGCCGGCATGCACCGTCCGCTGCTCGAAGCCCGTCGCGTCGACATCACGACGCTGGCCGTCGACGCCATCGTCAACGCCGCCAATGCCGGCCTGCTCGGCGGCGGCGGTGTCGACGGCGCGATCCACCGTGCCGCCGGTCCGCAACTGCTCGCCGCATGCCGCACGCTCGGCGGCTGCCCGACCGGCGAGGCGCGGCTCACTGCCGGTTACCGCCTGCCGGCGCGCTGGGTGATCCACACCGTCGGTCCGGTCTGGCAGGGCGGCAGCGCCGGCGAGGCCGACGCGCTCGCCCGCTGCTACCGCAACAGCCTGGCGCTCGCCGAGACCCTGCAGCTGCGCACGCTGGCCTTCCCGGCGATCTCCTGCGGCGTCTACGGCTACCCCTGGGAGGCCGCGACCGCGATCGCGGTACGCGAGGTGCGCGCGCAGCTGCCGCGCACGCGCACGCTGCGCGCGGTGCTGTTCGCCTGCTTTTCCGCCGAGATGCTGGCGCTGTACGAGCGCGCGCTGGCCGCGCCGCCCTGAGCCGCCGTTACGCGGCGTTACGGACGCCGGCCGGCGCGCCGTAGTACAAAACGCGTCTGTTCCATCGACCGTCCACCGCCGTGCGCCCTCTGCTCCGCCGTCTCGCCGTCGTCCTCTTCCTCGCGTCGCTGCAGGCCTGCGGAGGCGGCGGCGGCGGTGACAGCAGCGGCGAGCCGCCGGCGGCGACGCCGGCGCCGAGCCTGGACACCACGCTCGCCGGCTATCCGCAGGCCTACGACGTCTACGATCCCGGCAACGCGACGCGTGCCGTGGTCTTCCTGCACGGCGGCATGGGCGACAAGGCCTCGTTCGCGTACAAGCTCGGCCTGCTCACGCAGTCCGGCACGCCGAGCAGCGCCACCGTGAACTGGAACTGGCTCGCCGCGCATCGCGTGCTCGCCGTGTTCCCGCAGGGCCAGCATCGCGCCGACGCGCCGAAGGCGACGACCTGGTCGAACTACGTGATGGACTCGGGCGCCGACGACCGCGCCTTCCTGGCCGCGCTCAGCAGCACGCTGGCCTCGCGCAGCGGCATCGCCGCCGTGCACTACGTCGGCCACTCCAACGGCGGCATGATGGTCAACCGCCTGTGGTGCGAGGCGCCGCGCGCGGCGTCGGTCTACGTCGCGCTCGCCGGCCCGGCGTCCGAGCACTTCCTGGCGTCGGCGACGCCGTGCGCGCCGTCGCTGCAGCGGCCCTACCTCGGCATCGTCGGCGCGCAGGACGACGTGCTGCAGGCCAAGGGCCACTGGAGCGATCCGACTTGGACGATCACCCCGGTGCTGGCCGATACGCCGGCCTTCCTCGATCCGGTGCTGATCGGCGAGTGGGCGCAGTTCCAGAGCCGCGTCGCCGCCGTCTGCGGCGAGAGCCCGACGCTGGCCGGCGCCGTGACCGTCGACCAGACCGAGATCTGGACGCACTGCGGCGGCCGCCTCGAAGTGCGCCGGCCGCTGCAGCTCGACCACAGCCTCGGCCTGCCGGAGGCGAACGGCGGCACCTCGCTGCTCGACACCGTGGTCGACTTCATCGACGCCCAGAGCGCGCCCTGATCGCCCCCTGAGCGCTCCCTGCCCCGGCGCGCCGATGCGCAGGCCGCCGCGCCGCGCGGCGGTCTGGGATAATGGCGCATGCAAGAAACCCCCGCGGATACCTTTCCCCTTTTCGTCACCTGCTCGCGCGGCGTCGAACCGCTGCTGGTCGCCGAGCTGACGGCGCTCGGCGCGATCGGCGCCGGCGAGAAGCGCGGCGGCGTCGCCTGCAGCGCGACGCTCGAAACCGCCTACCGCGCCTGCCTGTGGTCGCGGCTCGCCAGCCGCGTGCTGCTGCCGCTGAAGACCTTCGCGCTCGGCGACGCGCAGGCGATCTACGACGCCGCCGGCGAAATCGTCTGGCCGGACCTGTTCGCCTCGCACAGCCGCTTCGCGATCGAGGTCGCCGGCCGCACGCCGGGCATCGCCAACACGCATTTCGCCGGTCTCAAGCTCAAGGACGCGATCGTCGACGGCTTCCGCGCCGCCGGCTTCGAGCGCCCGAGCGTCGACACCGACGAGCCCGACATCCGCCTGCATCTGCACCTCGACCGCGAACAGGGCACGCTGAGCCTCGACCTCGCCGGCGAAAGCCTGCACCGCCGCGGCTACCGCGCGCGCGGCGTCGAGGCGCCGCTGAAAGAGAACCTCGCCTGCGCGATCCTCGTGCGCGCCGGCTGGCCGGAGCTGATGACGCAGGCCGACGCGCCGCTCGTCGACCCGATGTGCGGCTCCGGCACGCTGCTGATCGAAGGCGCCTGGATGGCCGCCGACATCGCGCCCGGCATCCTGCGCGAGCGTTGGGGTTTCGAAGCCTGGCTCGACCACAAGCCGGCGCTGTGGCAGCGCCTGCTGACCGAAGCCGGGCGCCGCCGCGCCGCCGGACTCGCCGCGCTGCAGGCGCGCTTCTTCGGCTCCGACCTCGAACCGCGCGCGATCGCGGCGGCGAAAGCGAACGCCGAGCGCGCCGGACTCGCCGGCAAGCTGCAGCTCGAGATCGGCGACGCGATCGATCTGCGCGCGCCGGGCCCGGTGCCGGGCCTGGTCGTCACCAATCCGCCGTACGGCGAGCGCCTCGCCCACGAGGCCGAGCTGGTCAAGCTCTACTCGCTGCTTGGCGTGACGCTGCAGCAGCACTTCGGCGGCTGGCGCTTCGGCTTCTTCACCGCGCGCGACGATCTGGCGCAGCGCCTCGGCCTGCGCGCGAGCAAGATTTCCTCGCTCTACAACGGCGCGATTCCCTGCAAGCTGCTGCGCTTCGACATTCCCGGCGGCGCGGGCGCGGCCGCCGAGGGCGCGCCACCGCCGGCCGCCGCCGAACCGACCGAGGACTTTGCCAACCGCCTGCGCAAGAACGTCCGCCATCTCGGCAAGTGGGCCAAGCGCAGCGGCGTGAGCTGCTGGCGCGTCTACGACGCCGACCTGCCCGAGTACGCCGTCGCCGTCGATCTGTACGAGACCGTCGACGGCGAGCGCCACGCGCACGTGCAGGAATACGCGGCGCCGAAGACCGTCGACCCGGCGCGCGCCGAGAAGCGCCTGCGCGGCGCGCTGGCCGGCGTGCAGTCGGTGCTGGAGATTCCGCCGGCGCGCCTGCACTACAAGCTGCGCCAGTCGCAGAAGGGCACGAGCCAGTACCAGCGCCAGAGCGAGGCCGAGCGCCTGCACGTGATCGACGAATACGGCTGCAAGCTGTACGTGAACTTCGACGATTACCTCGACACCGGCGTGTTCCTCGACCACCGGCCGATCCGCCTGCGCATCCAGCAGGAAGCCGCCGGCAAGCGCTTCCTGAACCTGTTCTGCTACACGGCCTCGGCCAGCGTGCACGCGGCGCGCGGCGGCGCGGCGAGCACGCTGTCGCTGGACATGTCGAACACGTACCTCGACTGGGCGCAGCGCAATCTGCTGCTCAACGACTTCCATTCGCAACAGTACGAGCGGCCGCCGCTGCCCGGCACCAAGCTGCCGAAGCACGCGCTGGTGCGCGCCGACTGCCTCGCCTGGCTCGAAACGCGCGCCGAACTGCCGACGCCGCCGCAGTTCGATCTGATCTTCCTCGATCCGCCGACCTTCTCGAACTCGAAGAAGATGGAAGGCACGCTCGACATCCAGCGCGACCACGGCCCGCTGATCCGCCTCACGATGGCGCTGCTCGCGCCCGGCGGCACGCTGTACTTCTCGACCAACCGCCACGGCTTCAAGCTCGACGCGCTGATCGAAGGCCAGTTCGACGCCCGCGACATCACCGCGCAGACGCTCGACGAAGACTTCAAGCGCCCGCCGCCGGCGCACAAGTGCTGGGCGATCCGGCGCCGCGAGGGTGGCAGCCTGCCGAGCTTCACGCACGTGTCAGTCGGCGCCGACGACGACGAAGCGCCCGGTGAAGACGAGGACGACAACTGAGCCGCCGGCCTCGGCCTCAGCGGCTGCGGGCGGCGCCAGGCAAGCCCTGAACAAGTTCATACACCGGCATGGCGAGGCGCCGTCGGCGACGAAACCCTCCGGCGGTGCACGACGCAGCCGGAGTCTCTGGATCGCCACGGCCGCTGCGCCGCCATCGCGATGGCGGCGCTATCCAGACCTTTCCTAGTGTCCTGCCTCAGAAATTCGCATGCGAATTCGCCGGTTCTTTTCGTGCCTGGCGGCGTTGCGCCTCCTCGCCATAGCGGTGCTATGCCTTGTCGTTGCGCCTTGCCAGCCGCGAAAAGCCCTCGGCGACTTCATCAAGCAACTTCTGAGACAGGACACTAGAGCGCGAACGCGACGATCCACTGCGCCACGGCCGCGAGCGCGCTGACGGCGGCGACGCCGAACAGCCACTTGCGGCGCGTCAGCGCCGTGATCGACGCCGCCGAGATCGAAATCTGGAACAGCGTGATCGCCATCGCCAGCTTCTCGTGCGGACGCAGCGCGCGCTCGGCGTGGGCATTGGACTGCGCGGACGCGCTTTCGAGCGCCTCGGCCTTGCCGCGCAGCTCGGCGAGCTCGGTTTCGTACTTGTCGATCTTGGCCTGGATCTCGCCGGCCTTGGCCGCGTCGTGCTCGGCCTCCAGCCGTCCCTGCAGGATCGCCAGCTTGATCGACTTGGCCTGGTAGTAGGCCCACTGGTCGGACGCGCGCGCCTGGCTCAGCACCGCATCGTTCTTGTAGTACAGCGCTTCGTTCTGCGTGTGGCCGCCGAAGTAGCTGCAGATCGCCGCCAGCGTGGCGACGATGGCGGTGAACAGGGCGACCGACTGGCCCAGCCTGCCCCCTTCGTGCGGATGGGCGTGGTGGGCGTGAATCTCGGGTTCTTCCATGGCGAGGCGTGGCGGACGGCGATGAGCGGCGGGAGAGTGCCGCGCGGTGTGACCGTGCGGACGCCGGATCGTTCCGTGCGCCCGCGCGCATCGCTCGGGCCGTCGTCCGGGCACCGCGCCGCGCCCGGCCGATGCCGGCGGCGCGGCGCAAGCGGCTACAGCTTGGCGCCGATGCGCTGCGCGTAGTCCTCGGTGTCGTCGCCGACGCAGCGCGCGTGCCGCGCCAGCTGCTGCAGCGCGGCGGCGATGGCGCGGCGCTGCGCGTCGCCGAGCAGCGTGCGGCCGTTGCGCGCGTCGAGCTTGACGATCTCGTCGACCGCCATCAGCAACCGGTAGATCGTCTTCAGGCGAAAGCCGCGCAGGTCCGGCGTCTGCGCCAGCGCATCGAGCAGGCGGACGACGCCGTCGATCGCCTGGAACTGCGGCCGCACCTGCAGCGCGCAGGCGGCGCCGAAGGCGAGGCCCTGGTCGGCGGTCTGCGCCAGATCGGCGAACAGGAAGTCGATCGACGCGAGCCCCTTGGCCTTGGCCTTGAGGCGCGTGGCGAGGCGGTTCAGCTCGGCGGCCGGCGCGTCCGGATCGAAAGCCTTGCAGTCGTCCAGGTAATCGTCCTGCATCACCTGGTAGGTGGCCTTGATCTCGTCGAGCTCCTTCTTAGTCGCGTCGACGCTCTGCTGCAGGGCGCGGAACTTGGCTTCGAAATCGCCGACGCGAATGCTTTCGAGCCAGGACGAGGCCCAGGGCACCATCGCCAGGCCGATCAGCGCCATGCCGGCGGCGTCGATGGTGATCGCGTGACTGACGTGCGCCACCGCCAGCAGCGCGATGACGATCGAAAAAACTGCCTTGCCCGCTGTCTTGCCCTGCACGCCGCGCCCCCGTCCGAAGCCGGCAGCCTACAAGGCGGCGGCCACCGACGTCACCTGCGCGCGCGGCGCGCGCCCGCGTCGCGTCCGCTCACCGCCGGGCCTGCCCGATCAGGTGAAAGATCATCGACAGCTGCGCGTCGGTGAGCTTGCGGAAGTCCTCGGCCAGCGCCTGCGGCTCCGGCTTCAGCACCCAGCGGCCGTCGATGCCGGTACCGACGGCCGGGTCGTCATGGCCGTCCATCTCGATCCACGGGAAGTCGCCGTGCTTGGGGCGACCGATGCGCGGCGAAGTAGTCGCCGGCGATGCGGCCGGGGTCGTTCATCGCGGCGTCGAAATCGAAAGGCTCGGCCTCGGCCTTGTCCGGATCGCCACCGCCGAGCAGGTCGGCCTGCGCCGGCAGCGCAGCGGACAGGGACAGCACCGACAGCGCGAGCACGGCGGTACGACGGTTCGGGAGCATGGCGGCAACTCGGCAACGGGATCGGCGCCATGTTCGAGCCGCACCGCCGCCGCGGCAGTCCCGATCTGCGGACGGTCGGCGGCGGCCACTGCCGACGCCGTCACCAGCGCGGCATATCGCTTCAGGCATCATGTCGTCCCAACGCGTTGCACCCGCAAAGGCCTTCCGTGTCATCCGTCCCCTTCCACGGCCGTCGCGCCGCGATCGCCTTCATCTTCGTCACGGCGGTACTCGACATCGTCGCGATGGGCATCGTCATTCCGGTGCTGCCGCAGCTGATCGAGCAGTTCACCGGCTCGAACGCGCGCGCCGGCGAGATCAACGGTCTGTTCGTCGCGCTGTGGGCGCTGATGCAGTTCGTCGCCTCGCCGGTGATCGGCTCGCTGTCCGACCGCTACGGGCGGCGGCCGGTGATCCTGCTGTCGACGGCCGGTCTCGCCTGCGACTACCTGCTGATGGCGCTGGCGCCGAACCTGTGGTGGCTGGCGCTCGGCCGCATGATCGCCGGCGTGACCTCGGCGAGCTTCACCACGGTTTACGCCTACATGGCCGACATCACGCCGCCGGAAGGCCGCGCCCGCGCCTACGGCCTGATCGGCGCGGCGTTCAGCGGCGGCTTCGTGCTCGGTCCGCTGCTCGGCGGCGCGCTCGGCGAGCTCTCGCCGCGCGCGCCGTTCTGGGCGGCGGCGGCGCTGTCCGGCCTCGCCTTCCTGTACGGCACGTTCATCCTGCCGGAGTCGCTGCCGCCGGAGCGGCGCATGGCCTTCGCCTGGCGGCGCGCCAATCCGTTCGGCTCGCTGCGCCTGCTGCGTTCGCACCCGGAGCTGTCGGGTCTGGCGGTCGTCAACTTCCTGCTCTACTTCGCCCATCACGTGTTTTCGGCAGTGTTCGTGCTGTACGCCGGCTACCGCTACGGCTGGAGCGCCTGGCAGGTCGGCACGCTGCTGGCGCTGGTCGGCGGGCTCGACATGCTGGTGCAGGGCGTGCTGGTCGGTCGCGTGGTCAGGCGCTTCGGCGATCGCGCGACGATGGTCGTCGGCCTGTTCGGCGGCGCCGCCGGCATCGCGATCATGGGTCTGGCGCCGAGCGGCCTGGTCTTCACGCTGGCGATGCTGCCGAACGCGCTGTGGGGTCTGGCGATGCCGACCCTGCAGTCGCTGATGACGCAACGCGTCTCCGAATCCGAGCAGGGTCAGCTGCAGGGCGCGAACATGAGCGTCGCCAGCATCGCCGGCGTCGTCTCGCCGCTGTTCTTCGGCTGGATCTACGCGCAATCGGTCGGCGCCGCACCGGCCCTGCCGACGCCGGGCGCACCCTTCCTGATCGCCTCGCTGGTGCTGCTCGCCGCGGCGCTGCTCGGCTGGGCGGTCGCGCGCCAGGCCGGACGCCGCGACGGCGACGGCCCGGCCGCGACGACGGGCGCGGCCGCCTGATCCGGAGCGCGGCTCAGGCTGGCGCGTCGAGCACGCGCTGCAGCAGCCAGACGTCAAGCACCTGGCCGTGCTTGACGCCGCAGCGCCGCATCAGGCCGATGCGTTCGTAGCCGAGCGCCTCGTGCAGCGCGAGACTGGCCGGGTTGCCGTCGACGATGCGGGCGACCAGCGTCAGCACGCCAGCCTCCGGCGCCAGCCGCAACAGTTCGGCGAGCAGGGCGCGGCCGATCCCGCGCCGGCGCGCCGTGGCGCGCACATAGACGGCGTTCTCGGCGCTGCGCTCATAGGCCGGCCGTGGCGACCACGGATACAACCGCCCCCAGCCGGCGACGCCGGCCCCATCCTCGGCGACGACGATCGGGTAGCGGCCGCCGGGATTGAGGTGGAGCCATTCGAAGCGCTCGGCTTCGGTCTTCGGCACGGTGTCGAAGGTCGCGGTGCCGTGCAGCACCTGTTCGTCGTAGATCTCGAAGATGGCCGGCAGATCGGCCTCGGTGGCGGCGCGCAGCTTCATGGCGACGGAGGATGAGAGAGCGAGCTGCCATTGTCGCGCCGCCCGCGCCGCGCCGCGCGACCGGGTGCGTGCTCAGCGCGCGGCCCACTGCCCGTCGATCTTCTCGTACTGCTTCTTGACCGCGGCCCAGGCGACGCGGAAGGCGATTTCCTCGCGGCGCCCGTCCTCGGCGTACGCGTGCCAGGCGTGGTTGAAGGCCTCGCGGAAGATGTCCTGCGCATGCGGCGGCAGATGCTCGCGCACGCGCGGCGGCAGGTCCTCGTTGCAGGCGTAGGGCATCGGCGGCTGCGGACGGTTCAGGACATCTTCTCGGGGCGCCTTCTCAGCGCGCCCTCTCAGGGCATCTTCGAAGCCAGCTTGATGGTCTCGCCGGCGACCATGAAACGGCCGTAGCCGCGATGGTGCAGCGTGCGCGGATCCTTGACTGCCGGATCGGCCCAGACCTTGAGCGCCTCGAGCACGAAGAAGTTGTAGCGCGACATCAGGCGCCGGTCGCGCACGCGGCATTCGAGGCTGGCGTAGCACTCGTCGATCAGCGGCGCGCCGACCGTCGCGGCCGGGCGTGGCGTCAGGCCGAAGCGCGCGAACTTGTCGACCGTGCGCCCCGAGCAGTTGCCGCAACCGACGACCTGTCGCGCGAGCTCGACGGTCGGAATGTTCAGCACGCACTCGCGGCTGGCGTCGAGCAGACCGTAGCTGTAATCGCCCGCGCTCATCACGAAGCCGACCAGCAGCGGCTCGAATTCCATCACCGTGTGCCAGGACAGCGGCATCACGTTCGGGCGGCCGTCGCGCGCGACCGTCGTGACCAGCAGCACCGGCCCCGGTTCGAGCAGGCGGTAGGCGCGCGACATCGGCACGGCCCGCTTGACCATGGCGCGGCACGCGAGCGACGCCGCGCGGCGCGACGCGCCACGCACCCCTGCTGATCCGCCCATGCCCGTTCCTCCCGCTGACCGGTCTGCGACGCTACGCCGCGCCGCCTCGCGCACATTGACGCGCATCAACCGGCACGCGGCCTGACCTGGGTCAATGCGCGGCAGCCGGCGACAGTCGCAGGCTGGATGTCCATCCGGCGCAAGAGCAGGTCATGGGATTCGAAGGCACTCCGCAGGTCGGCGAGTGGTATCGGCGCGCCGATCGCCCGCAGGCATTTCAGGTCGTGGCCTTCGATGCATCGCAAGGCCTGGTCGAGATCGAATACTTCGACGGCACCATCGACGAATGGCCGCTCGCGCACTGGCATGCGCTCGAAATCGAACCGAGTGCGGCGCCGCAGGACTGGACCGGCGCCTACGACGAGGTCGACCGCAGCGATTTTCCGGACGACATCGAGTCCGGCATGCGCCCGGAAGACTGGCACGAACCGCTCGAAGGCCGGCGCAGCGCCGCGGCGCGCCTGACGCTGGAATCCGAGGCGCGCGCGGTGCCGCCGGCGAAGATGCCGGCCGTGCGCCAGCGCAAGAAGCCGCGCCCGCCCGAGAAGTGAACGCCGCTTCGGCAACCGGAGAATTTTCGATGCCTGCCACCGCCGACACGCCGCTGCCGCCGCCGCGCCTCAACGACTGCACGCTGCGCGATGCGCTGCGCCTGCGCCGCAGTACGCGCGCCTTCGGCCCGCAGCCGCTCTCCGACCAGGCGCTGTCCGATCTGCTGTGGGCGGCCTGCGGCGTCAATCGTGCCGACACGGCCGGCCGCACGGCGCCGTCGGCGCGGCACTGGCAGGAGATCGACGTCTACGCCGCGCTGCGCGGCGGCCTGTACCGCTACGAGCCGGCGACGCACGCGCTGCGGCGCGTCATCGACGCCGACCTGCGCGCGCTGAGCGGCGAGCAGGACTTCGTCGGTGCCGCGCCGCTGAACCTCGTCTACGTCGCCGATCTGTCGCGCGTCGACGCCGGCGACGAGCAGGAGCGGCGTTTCTACACCGCCGCCGACGCCGGCTTCATCGCGCAGAACGTCTACCTGTGCTGCGCCGCGATCGGCCTGGTGACCGTCGTGTGCGGCCTCGTCGACCGGCGCCGGCTCGCCGCGGCGATGGGCCTGCGCGCCGAACAGCGCGTGCTGCTCGCGCAGACCATCGGCCATCCGCCTTGAATCGGACTCATTGACGCATGTCATGGCCCGCCGCGGCGGCGGCGCGGACGATGCAACGCAATCGATGCGAGAAACGCTCCGGATGACGGAGGGCGCCGCCCCGGTCCGTGGAGCGCAGGAGGAGATGCCATGTACGTAGGCGAAGCCTGCAGCAAGACCGTCGCGGTCGCGGACCGTTCGACGACCGTCGCCGCCGCCGCGCGGCACATGCGTGACTACCACGTCGGTTCCATCGTGATCGCCGCGCCCGACGACAAGTCCGGCGAAGTGCGGCCGCTCGGCATCGTCACCGACCGCGATCTGGTCATGGACGTGCTCGCCGAAGGCCTGTCCGCCGACGGCGTGACGCTCGGCGAGATCATGGACGAAGGCCTGCTCACCGCCGAGGAGACCGACGATCTGGTCGAGACGCTGGAGCGCATGCGCGACAGCGGCATCCGCCGCATGCCGGTGATCGACGGTGCCGGCCAGCTGTCCGGCATCCTCGCCGTCGACGACGTGCTCGAACACCTCATCGCCGCACTCGGCCAGATCCCCCAGCTGATCCGCCGCGAGCAGCAGACCGAAGCGGTCCGCCGCGTCTGAGCCGCCCTCCAGGTTCCCCCGAGAATCCGCCATGACCTACCCGCGCAACACCGGCCCGGTGCCGCCGAAGCCTTTCACCATCTGGGTCGTCGTCGCCGACGCGGCGCGCGCCCGCATCCTCGAAGCGCACCACCACGACGGCGAGCTGCGCGAGATCGGCGATCGCCTCAACGCCGAGGCGCGCCTGCAGCCGCACGAGGCGCAGGCCGACCGCGCCGGTCAGGTGATGCAGGGCAGCCACGGCGGCGCGCACGCCTTCGAGCCGCGCCAGTCCTACGAGGAGCATGTCGCCACGGCCTTCGCGCGCCAGCTCGGCCGCGAGCTGTGCGAGGCGCGCCAGAAAGGCGTGGTGCAGCGCCTCTACCTGCTCGCCGATCCCGCGTTCCTCGGCCATCTGCGCGCCGAGCTCGACGCGCCGACGCAGGCACTGGTCGTGGAAGAGCGTGCGACCGATCTGGTACGGCAGCCGCTGCAGGACATCCGCAAGTCGCTGCCGGAACGGCTCTGACGGCCGTCGCGCGCCGGCCTCAGGGCCGGTGCGCGGTCCAGAATTCGACGACGCCGCCCATCATCATCTCGACGGCGATCGTCACCAGCAGCAGGCCCATCAGGCGCTCGACCGCGGTCAGGCCGCGCGTGCCGAGCACGTTGCGCAGGCCGGTGCTGGCCAGCATGATCGGCAGGCACGCGCACCAGGCCAGCAGCACGGCGCCGATCCAGGTCAGCCAGCGCTCCGGCTCGCGGCTCATCATCAGCAGCACCGTCGCCAGCGCCGACGGGCCGGCCACATAGGGAATCGCCAGCGGCACGAGGAAGGGTTCGGCCATCGCCGTGTCTTCCTCCAGCGAGTGCTCGCGTGACGGAAAGATCATGCGCAGCGCGATCAGCATCAGGATCACGCCGCCGGCCACGGTCAGTGCCGGCTGCGAGAGGCCGAGCAGGCGCAGCATGTGGCCGCCGCCGAGCAGGAAGATCAGCAGGATCGCCAGCGCGAACAGCATCTCGCGCAGGATCACCGGGCGCTGGCGCTCGGCCGGCACGTTCTTCAGCGCGGACAGGAACAGCGGCACGTTGCCGAGCGGGTCCATGACGAGGAACAGCAGCACGGCGGCGGAGAGGAAAGTCATGTCGCCTATGGTAAGGCGCGGCCCGCAACGCAGATACGGGGTGGAAGACCTCAGTTCGGTGCCGCCATCGCGAAGCCCGATCCGCCGTCGTTACCGGATGGCCGGGGACGTGACGCTCATCGCCATGACGACGGCTACAGAATTGCTTCGTACAGATCGCGCCACTGCGGATTCAACGCCTCGATCAGCGCCAGCTTGCGCGCGCGGCTGCCGCCCTTGATCTGCTTTTCGCGCTGGACCGCGCTTTCCATGGTCTCGTGCCGCTCGTACCAGACCAGCAGCTTGCAGCCGTAGCGCTGCGTGAAGCCGGCGACCACGCCGCTTCTGTGCTGCCAGACGCGCTGGACGAGGTCCGAGGTCACGCCGACGTACAGCGTGGCGTTGCGCCGGCTGGCCATGATGTAAACGCAGGGCTGCCGCATGCAGGTACGGTAGCCGATCGCGCGCAGCTCTGGATTGCTTCGTCGCTACGCTCCTCGCAATGACGCCGAGAGCGGGATGCAGGGCTGCCGGCCTGCCGTGGGCCGGCGGACCGACGGCCGGAAGACCGGAAGACCGGAAGACCGGACGCCTAAGCCGTCATTGCGAGGAGGCCGCGAGGCCGACGAAGCAATCCAGTGCAAGGCCCGACCAGGCGGCACAGCCGGACGGCTGCGCCGCTGCACGCCCTGCAGCGACGATGGCCAGCGACGCCTTACACCCCGGTCAGCAGACGCTGCGCCTCGCGATACTTGGCGGCGGTTTTTTCGATGATCTCGGCCGGCAGCTGCGGGCCCGGCGCCTGCTTGTTCCAGTCCAGCGTCTCGAGGTAGTCGCGGACGAACTGCTTGTCGAAGCTCGGCGGGCTGATGCCCGGGCGGTAAGTCGCCGCCGGCCAGAAACGCGAGGAATCCGGCGTCAGCACTTCGTCGATCAGATGCAGGCGGCCTTCGGCGTCGAGGCCGAACTCGAACTTGGTGTCGGCGATGATGATGCCGCGCTCGGCGGCGTAGGCCGAGGCTTCGCGGTAGATCGCCAGCGTGGCGTCGCGCACCTGCGCGGCGAGATCCTTGCCGATGCGCTGCTCGACTTCGGCGTAGCTGATGTTCTCGTCATGCTGGCCGACCGGCGCCTTGTCGGCCGGCGTGAAGATCGGCTCGGGCAGGCGGTCGGCCAGCTGCAGGCCGGCCGGCAGCGTGATGCCGCAGACCGCGCCGGTCTTCTGGTAGTCCTTCCAGCCGCTGCCGATCAGATAGCCGCGCACGACCGCTTCGATCGGCAGCGCCTTGAGCTTCTTGACGACCACGAAGCGGCCTTCGATCTGCCGGATCTCGTCCGGCGTCAGGTACTTCGTCAGATCCACCTCCGGTGCGAGATGGTTCGGCAGGATGTGCGTGAAGCGCGCCATCCAGAAGTTCGTCACCGCGGTCAGCACCGCACCCTTGCCGGGGATCGGCTGCGGCAGGATCACGTCGAACGCCGACAGGCGGTCGGAGGTGACGATCAGCATGTGCGCATCGCCGAGCGCGTAGATGTCGCGGACCTTGCCCTTGTGCAGGCGCGGAACGCTGGTGATCGACGATTCGTAAAGGGCTTGCATGGGCGTGACGGGAGCCTGGCGGACAAACAGGCGCGCATTGTGGAGAAGCCGCGCTGGGGGGTAAAGCCGGCGGCGCCCGCGCGGCCGCGATCGCGCTGCGCGATCGGCCCACCTGATCGGTGATAATGGCGCCCCGCCCGCCGCCCCGCCGCTTACGGTTTCCCGCATGGCCAAGCTCGCCCCGCTGATCGCCCCCAGCATCCTGTCCGCCGACCTCGCCCGCCTCGGCGAAGAAGTGACGAAGGTGCTGGCCGCCGGCGCCGACATCGTCCACTTCGACGTGATGGACAACCACTACGTGCCGAACCTGACCTTCGGCCCGGCGATCTGCGAGGCGCTGCGCAAGTACGGCGTCAGCGCGCCGATCGACGTGCACCTGATGGTCGAGCCGGTCGACGAACTGGCGGCGATGTTCGCCAAGGCCGGCGCCAGCTACATCACCTTCCATCCGGAGGCGAGCCGCCACATCGACCGCAGCCTGCAGGCGATCAAGGCCGCCGGCTGCAAGGCCGGGCTGGTGTTCAATCCGGCGACGCCGCTCGACGCGCTCAAGTACGTGATGGACAAGGTCGACATGGTGCTGCTGATGTCGGTCAACCCCGGCTTCGGCGGCCAGAGCTTCATTCCGGCGGCGCTCGACAAGCTGGCCGAGGCGCGCGCGCTGATCGACGCCTACGTCGCGAACAACCCGGGCCGCGAGATCCGCCTCGAGATCGACGGCGGCGTGAAGGCCGACAACATCCGCGCGATCGCCGCCGCCGGCGCCGACACCTTTGTCGCCGGCAGCGCCATCTTCGGCGCCAAGGATTACGCCGCGACGATCGCGGCGATGAAGGCCGAGATCGCCCAGGCCTGAGGGCTGCGGCGCCGCGCCGAACTCGCGTATAGTTCGGCGCCGAGATTTCATTCGTTCACGAGAACCGACGCATGCTTCAGTCTCTGCAATGGACCGCGTCTCCGCGCGGATGGTGGCGATGGCGCTGATTCGCGCCGCGGCCCTGCGCCGCCCGTCCCCCATTCCATTTCCGATTCCCGACTGAAGACCATGACGCACTACAACCGCATCGCGCTGTCGCGCGAGCTGCCCGGCGACCTCGACACGCCGGTCGGCGCCTATCTCAAGCTCGCCCACAAGCCGCACGCCCGGGGCTATTCGTTCCTGCTCGAATCGATGGTCGGCGGCGAGCAGTGGGGCCGCTACTCGTTCATCGGCCTGCCGTCGCGCGAGGTGCTGCGCGTGGTCGGCCACGAACTCAGCGTGAGCCGCGACGGACAGGTCGTCGAGACCGCGCAGGTCGACGATCCGCTGCCGTGGATCCGCGCCTACGCCGCGCGCCACCGCGTGCGCCCGGACCCGGCGCTGCCGCGCTTCTCCGGCGGTCTGGTCGGCTACTTCGGCTACGACTGCGTGCGCTACTTCGAGCCGAAGCTGGCCGGCACGGCGAAGCCGGACCCGATCGGCGCGCCCGACATCCTGCTGATGCGCGCCGAAGAGCTGGTGGTGTTCGACAGCCTGCGCGCGACGCTGACGATCATCACGCACGCCGATCCGGACGACGCCGCCGACGTCGAGCGCGCGCGCCAGCGCCTCGACGAGATCGAAGCCCTGCTCGCCCGCCCGCTCGCGCACAAGCCGGCGCTGCCGGTCGCCGCCGGCCGCGAGCTGCCGTTCACGTCGAGCTTCGGCGAGGAGCCGTTCAAGGCGGCGGTGCGCCGGATCCAGGCGTACATCGCCGCCGGCGACTGCATGCAGGTCGTACCTTCGCAGCGCCTGTCGGCGCCGTTCGCGGCCGATCCGCTGCAGCTGTACCGCGCGATTCGCCGCCTGAATCCGTCGCCGTATCTGTACTGCATGGATCTCGGCGACCATCACGTCGTCGGCGCCTCGCCGGAAGTGCTGGCGCGCGTCGAGAACGGTCTGGTCACGGTGCGGCCGATCGCCGGCACGCGCAAGCGCGGCAAGAATCCCGACGAAGACGCGGCGCTGGCCGCCGATCTGCTCGCCGATCCGAAGGAGATCGCCGAGCATCTGATGCTGATCGACCTCGGCCGCAACGACGTCGGCCGCGTTTCCGGCATCGGCTCGGTGCAGCTCACCGAGAAGATGGTGATCGAGCGCTACAGCCACGTCATGCACATCGTCAGCAACGTCACCGGCCAGCTGAAAGAAGGCCTCGACGCGCTCGACGCGCTGGCCGCGATCTTCCCGGCCGGCACGCTGTCCGGCGCGCCGAAAGTGCGCGCGATGGAAATCATCGACGAGCTCGAACCGGTCAAGCGCGGCATCTACGGCGGCGCCGTCGGCTATCTCGGCTGGGACGGCAACATGGATACCGCGATCGCGATCCGCACCGCCGTCATCAAGGACGGGCTCGTCCACGTGCAGGCCGGCGCCGGCATCGTCGCCGACTCCGATCCGCAGTCCGAATGGGACGAGACCATGAACAAGGCCGCGGCGATGCTGCGCGCCGCCGGCGCCGTCTCCGGCGCCGCGGACTGAGAGACCAGGCCGCCGGCGCGGAACGTTTCGCGCGCGCCGGCGGTCCTACGCCCATGCCTCTGATCGTTCTTTTCCTGCTCTGGTCCGGCGTCGAACTGCTGCTGGCCGCCCGGCTCGCCCAGCTGATCGGCGTCGGCGGCGTGCTGCTGTGGCTGCTCGCCGCCGCCGCGCTCGGCGTTTTCATGATCCGCCGCCAGGGTCTGCAGACGCTGCGCGAACTGCAGCAGGCCAGCCTCGGCGGCGAGATGCCCGGCGAGGCGCTGCTGCGCGGCGGCCTCGTCATCGGCGCCGGCGTGCTGCTCATCATTCCCGGCCTGCTCACCGATCTGTTCGCGCTCGTGCTGCTGTTGCTGCGCCTGCGCCGCGGCGGCCTGCGTTTCGCCGCGCGCGTCGCGCGGCCGATGATGCGTCGCGGCCCGGTCACGCTCGACGGCGAATACGCGGAAGTGCCGCGGTCGCGGCTGCCGAAGTCCTGATGCCCGCCGGGCCGCTGCTGACGCTCGCCGTCCACGAGGCGCTGCTGGCCGCGCGCGAGGCGGGTCACGCCGAAGCCGAGGTCTCACTCGACCTCGGCCGCACGCAAAGCCGGGTCGGGATCGGCGCCGCACACTGGCGCTGGGCCGGCGCCGACTATCCGTATCCCGAACGCTGCCGCGAGCGCACCGTCTACCACTGGAGCGGCGCGGCCTTCGAAGCCGTGCAGCGCTACGGCAGCGCGCTGATCAAGCTGGTGCCGACCGACTGGGGGCCGCCGACCTTCGAGATCGACGGCATCAAGATGCTGCCGACCGCCAGGGTCTCGCCGCTCGCCGACGCACAGACCAAGGTCGGCTACGTGCAACCGCGCGGCAAGCGCATCCTCGACACCTGCGGCGGCCTCGGCTACTTCGCCGTCTGCGCGCTGCAGGCCGGCGCCGCCGAGATCCGTTCGTTCGAGAAGAACGCCGACGTCATCTGGGTGCGCGGCCTCAATCCCTGGTCGCCGGAAACGCAGCCGGAACTCGCCGATGCCGCGCGCTACTCGCTGACGCACGCCGACGTCACGCAGGCCCTGCCGGCGCTGCCGAGCGCGAGCGTCGACGCCGTGCTGCACGACCCGCCGCGCTTCGGCATCGCCGGCGAGCTGTACTCGCAGGCCTTCTACGACCAGCTCGCCCGCGTGCTCAAGCCACACGGCCGCCTGTTCCACTACACCGGCACGCCGAACAAGCTCACCAGCCGCCGCGACGTGCCGCAGGAAGTTTCGGCGCGCCTGCAGAAGGCCGGCTTCCGGACGCGGATCGAGGGCGACGGCGTCGTCGGCGAGAAAGCCCGGTAGGCGCGCACCGTACGCGCTCGCCGCGACGCAGCGCACGAATCGATCGCCCAGTTGTCTCGACGCCGGCAGCGTGAACTGTGAAGCTGCCCCGACCACGACCACGTGAGGGGAAAACCATGCGACGACTAATTGCGGGCCTGATGCTGCTGACGGCGTTCTGCACGCCCGTCGCCCTCGCGGCGAGTGCGCCGTCGCCGGACGAAATGGCGGACGCGCTGTTCGGCAAGATGATCAAGGGCGACAGCGGCCAGGCTGTCGACGAGTTCTTCTCAGCCAATCCGCTGGTTCTGCAAAAGGCCCAGCAGATGCAACTGCTCAAGGGCCAGCTCGGCACCGTCATGCAGATCTACGGCAAGCCGTTCGCGTACGAGAAGATCTCGACCGAAGACATCACGCCGTCGCTGCAGCGGCGGCTGTACCTGACCAAGCACGAATATCACCCGGTGGTCTGGGAGATGTACTTCTACAAGCCGAAGGACCGCTGGCTGCCGGACCAGCTGCTGTTCGTCGACCAGTACCAGGTGCTCGGCCCGAAGAAGTAGAAACGCGGATGCGCCGCGTCGCGCCGGCCGACGGTCCGGCGCAGCGCGCCCGGCCCCGGCCTCAGCCGCTGCGCCCCGCCAGCATCCGCTTCGCCGTGTACGTCAGCACGCGCTCGTCGCGCGTGCTGTAGACCTCGATCTCGCTGCTGACGATGGCGCGGTTGTGCTTCGACGTCGGCTTGACCTCGGTGACGGTGACGACGGCCCAGATCGTGTCGCCGACGCGGACCGGCGCGATCGCCTTCAGCGACATTTCGAGCAGCGCCAGGCCGGTGCCCTGGATCATGGTCTGGAACAGCAGGCCCTCGATCAGGCACTGCGTCAGCGCCGCCGGCACCGGGCGTCCGCCGATCGCGCCACCCTCGAATTCGGCGTCGATGAAGATCGCTTCGAGCATGCCGGTCACCGAGATGAAGTTGACGAGATCGGTCTCGGTGACGGTGCGGCGGATCGTGCGGAAGCGCTGCCCCGCCTGGATGTCCTGCCAGTAGAAACCCTGCCCCAGCAGGGCCGCGTCGTGTCCGGGGGTGCTCATCGCCTGTCTTCGCTCCTGAGGTGTAAGAGCCGGCGCTGCCGCCGGCCCGGTCGGGGGCCGATCTTAACGGCTGGCGGCGCCGCCTAGTCCTTCTGGTTGGCGTAGACCTTGACGATCTCGTAGAGGAAGGCGCGGCCGTCCAGCAGCGATTGCACGCGTATGCGCTCGTCGACGCCGTGCGCGTGGCTGCCCTCGGCGTCGTGGAACAGGCCGGACAGACCGTAGCTGGGAATGCCGGCGCCGATCAGGAAGCGACTGTCGGTGGCGCCGGTCGACATCGTCGGCACCACGATCACGCCCGGCCACATCTTCTGCGCGAGCTTCTGCACCGGACCGAGGATGGCGGCCGTCAGCGGCGGCGGCGCGCCGATGCCGGTCGACGGTTCGACCTCGGCGCTGACGGTGACCCGCTCGTCGCCGATCAGTCCGACCAGCGTCTGCCGCACGGTCTCGGGTGCGACGCCGGGCAGGATGCGGCAGTTGACGTTGGCGGTGGCGCGCTGCGGCAGCGCGTTCGGCGCGTGACCGGCATTGACCTGGGTGGCGACGCAGGTCGTGCGCAGCATGCTGTTCCAGCCGGGGTTCTTCGCCCACAGGCGCGCGGCGGCGGCCTGGTCCTGCGGATCGGAGAGGATCGCGCGCATGTCGGCGGCAACATCCGGCGCCGAAAGCCTGGCCTGCTGCGTGAAGTAGCCGCGCGTGGCGTCGTTGAACTGCGTCGGGAAGGAGTACGCGCCGATCCTGTCGAGCGCCGCGGCGAGACGGTAGATCGCGTTGTCCGGCACCGGCCGCGAGCTGTGGCCGCCGGGATTCGTGACCTCCAGCTTGAAGTCCTGATAGACCTTCTCGCCGGCCTGGATCTGCAGCGCGCGCGGCTTGCCGTCGCCGTCGAGTTCGCCGCCGGCGCCCTCGTTGATCGCGAACGCGGCGTCGAGCACCTCGGGCCGGGTCTTGAGCAGCCAGCGGACACTGTTGAAAGTCTGCGGCGTTTCCTCGCCGCAGGTCAGCGCCAGCTTGAGACCGCGGCGTGGCTTGAAGCCCTCCTGGCGGTAGCGGATCAGGCTGTCGGTGAAGACCGCCGCCATCGCCTTGTCGTCGCTGGCACCGCGCGCGTAGAAGAAGCCGTCTTCCTCGACGAGCGTGAACGGATCGCGCTGCCAGTCCTCGCGCTTGGCCTCGACGACGTCGAGGTGCGCGAGCAGCAGGATCGGCTTGAGCGACGCGTCGCGGCCCGGCAGCGTGGCGATCAGCGCGCCGTCCTGCGGCCGCTCCGGCGGCGCGAGGATCTGCAACTGGGCATCGCCATAGCCGGCGTTCCTGAGCCGCGCCGCCATCTTCTCGGCCGCCGCCGTGCAGCTGCCGGCCGACAGCGTGGTGTTGGTTTCGACCAGCTCGCGGTAGAGCGAACGAAACGCCGCTACGCCGGCATCGCCGGCGGTCGCCGCCACCGGCTGCGCGGCAGCGGCCAGCGCGGCGAGGACAAGGGAAGCACTGCGAACGGCGCGCATGCCGGTCTCCGGGTCAGGAATCTGCACAAGGGCCGGAGCCTAGAAAGCGCAGGCCCGCCCGCGCAAGAGGGCGCGACGTATCGCGCCGGCGCGGGCCGTGGCGTTGATATGACTTCCGCCGTCAAGAACGAGAGATGAATTTTTTGCTGTTTTCAGCTCATCTCGATTTACGACTCCTCTGAAGGCGGCGCAGCCAGCACGCTCGACGGTTGCTCACGCTGATATACGCGGGTTGGATACCGCAGTGCTGTGATCCGTCCATGCGCCTGCCGCGGTCTAGGCTCGCGAGTCGGCGATGCTCTGCCGTCGCCCAACGCCAGCGCGGATTGCGCATATTCACCGGGCTGCGCCGCCGTCAGAAGACTCGCCCTCCTGGGTTTGGGTGGATGGGGGAAGTGCGAGGTGCCGCTACGCCATCGCCGATGCGATCCGTGCAAGGTCCCAGACGAA
>NZ_KB907933.1 GCF_000382285.1 Solimonas variicoloris DSM 15731
AGCCGGTCCTGCTCGGCCGTCGTCACGCCGGGCCGCAGCCCGTGGTCCCGCTCATGCCGGCGAACCCACAGCCGCAGCGTCTCGGCCTCGCAGCCGATCTTCGCCGCAATCGACTGGATCGCCGCCCACTGCGATCCGTGCTCGCCACGGTGCTCGAATACCATCCGCACCGCGCGCTCCCTGACCTCCGGTGAATACCGCGTCTGCTTCTTGCTCATAGCTCCATCCTCTCAAAGAGTGGAGCCTCCGAGATAGTCGGGGCGGTTCATTCCCGCACGCAAGCTCTTGTCGGTTTTATTCCCGGACGGCCTGCTTAATCAGGGTGGGGCACGAACTCCCGCGCGCGAAATGGCCTCATGGCCGCGCGTCCTGAGGAAAATTCATCAACACACAGCAGCGTTGACGATCAACGCTCTGCACAGGGCCGCGCAACAATTCCATCGCGCGGGGGCACCCCCTGCCTATAGCGTCAGCGCTTCCAGCCAGTTCGCGAGGCGCCGGAACAGCTGCACGCGGGCCGGGAAGAGGAAGTGGCTGTGGCCGGTCTCGGGCAGCACTTGCAGCGTGACGTCGAAGGAGCCGGTGAACGCGGCCGGCACCTGATGGACGGGGCCGACCATGTCGCGCTCGCCGACGCCGAGGAACACCGGCACGACGATGCCGGCCGCTTCCGGCGCGACGTTGCCGGGCACCATCGACAGCATCGCCGGCACCGGCAGCATGCAGTCGGTCGCGGCCTTGAGCGCGGCGACGCCGCGCGGCTCGGCCTTCTTGCTGCCGAACAGTTCCGCGTTGCCGGCGCGCGCGGCGTGAATCACCGGAAACGGGTTGTCGCCGAACATCTTGCGCGCCACGTCGACGAGCAGCGGACGCGCGGCGAGCGGATCGTCCAGCGCCTTGAACGCGGGCGGCGCGTATTCCGGCAGGCCGCGCGTGGAGAAGCCGAGCAGCACCACGCCGACGTGCGGCGCGTGCGCGGCCTGCTGCAGGATCGTCATCATCGCGCCCATCGAGTGACCGACGCCGACGCTGACGAGGTCCGGCAGCGCCGCGAGCTGCGGATGGGCGCGGCCGGCGCGCAGCTGCGCCATCAACGTCTCGTGGACCTGGCGGTTGATCGCGGTGAGCGTGTCCGGCGTGCAGCGCCAGCCATCGTCCGGCTTGCTGCTGTCGCCGAGGCCGAGGTAGTCGACGCTGGCGACGACATAGCCCTGCGCGGCCATCGTCCGCGCGAAGCTGAAGCTGGTGTCGAGCGGACGCTCGCCCTCTCCCACCGCTCGCATCGCTAGCGCTTCCCCCTCTCCCGCCATGCGGGAGAGGGAACTCGAAGGGCTTGCTCGCCCGGATGAGGCTGGATCGCGCGCTGGCGCTTCGGCCCGCGGAATCAGATCGCCCGCGCCCGCTTCGACGGGCGGGATCAAGTCGTAGTAGCGGCGGTTCATGTTGCCGCCGGGCAGGCACCACAGCAGCGCGCGCGGCGTGACGCCGGCCGGCGGCGCGAACAGGTCGACGGCGATGCGCAGCGCGCCGTCGCCCGCCCGTTCGAGGCCGGCGTCGAGCTGCAGCGTGAGCGGTGCCGACGGCCGCGCCGCGTTCACGCGCTCAGGCCTTTTCGAGCACCGCGCCGGCCATGCCGGACGAGATCAGCACGTGCTCGACGGTCCGGCGCGTGACCTGGTTGTACGAGCTGCCGCGGATCTGGCGCACACCCTCGATCATGCTGTTCATGCCGTGGATGTAGGCCTCGCCGGTCAGGCCGCCGTTGGTGTTGACCGGCAGCGCGCCGTCGATCGCCATGCCGCCGCCCTTGACGAAATCCTTGGCCTCGCCCGGCTTGCAGAAGCCGAATGCTTCGAGCTGCAGCAGGACGTGCGGCGTGAAGGCGTCGTACAGCGCCGCCATCTGCATGTCGGAGGGCTTGAGGCCGGTCATCGCCCACAGGCGCTTGGCGACGCCCTTGGCCTCCGGCATTTCGGTGAGATCTTCGTGGTAGTAATTGGAGATCACTTCCACGTTGTACGGAATCGATTGCGTGGCGCCGACGATCTTCACCGGCGGCTGCTTGAGGTCGCGCGCGCGTTCGAGGCTGGTGACGAGGATCGCCACGCCGCCGTCGCTTTCCTGGCAGCAGTCGAGCAGACGCAGCCACGGCTCCTGGATCCACTTCGAGTTCTGATGATCTTCGATCGTGATCGGCTTGCCGTAGAACCACGCCGCCGGATTCTTCGCCGCGTAGGCGCGCTGCTGCACGCTGACATAGGCGAGGTCGCGGTTGGTGACGCCGTAGGTGTGCATGTAGCGCGCCGCCTGCAGCGCGCCCCAGCTCGCCGGCGTCATCGCGCCGTACGGCACGCACCAGAGCAACGAGCCGGTGCCGTTGCCCGACTGGTACTGCATCTGCTGCTGTTGCGGGTTCTGGCCAAAGCGGTACTGGCTGCGCTCGTTCATCGCGCGCCAGATCAGCACGTTGTTGCACAGGCCGGCGTTGACCATGGCCATGGCCTGATAGATCGTCGCCGCCGCCGCCGCGCCGCCGCCCGGAATGCGCGTGGTGTACGCCAGATCCTTCACGCCGAGGCAGCGCGCGAGATTGACCTCGTCGCTGTTGTCGATCGTGAACGTGATCATGCCGTCGATGTCGTGCGGGCTGATGCCGGCGTCGTCGCAGGCGGCCTTGGCGCACTCGGCGGCGAGCTGCAGCTCGCTGCGCCCGGAGGCCTTGGAGAATTCGGTCTGGCCGATGCCGGCAATCGCGGCATCCGTGAACTTTCTGGTCATGCTTTTTTCCGTTTCGCGCTGGCGCGCGTGAAGCAGTCGTCGTGAACGAAGCCGTGCGGCGGGCGGCGCGCCTACGCGCGCGGGCGGAACACCGGCACCTTGTGGTTGTTCATCGTCGGCTCGAACGCGACCTCGACCGGCATGTCGGCCTTGATCTCGTCGTAGCCGACGCCGACCACGTTCGACACCATGCGGATGCCTTCCTCGAGCTGGATCACCGCGACGATCGGCGATTCCTTGAAGCCGAACGGCTGCGGGTGGCGCGGGATGGTCCAGCCGAGCACGGTGCCGCGGCCGGACAGCGGCACGATCTGGCGGTTGAGGCTGAAGCACTGCGGGCACATCGGCCGCGGCGGAAACGTGAACAGCCCGCAGTCGCAGCACTTCTGGCCGACGAACTGCTCCTGGTCGGCGGCGTCCCAGAAGAACTTCGCGTCGAGCGTGACGATCGGCGGAATGCGGGTCGGCTTGGGCGCGGCAGAGGCGGCCGGCGCCTGATCGGTCGGAGTGCTCATCGTTCGTCCTGAAAGCGTGGATGTTTTTTTGCCGCGCCGCGCCGGAAAGCCGGGGCAGCGACTGCGATGCTGCGTTCGACGATAGCCCGCACCGCGCGCCAGTGGCTTGATACAAACGGGTGATTTCCGCCGCGCTGCGGCTCGACTTGGCGGCCACGGGAGCGTATTCTCGCCGCCCTTCCCCAGCCGTCGGCGTGTTCCACGCCCCCAGCGGAGATCGTCCGCCGGCCCTCCGATCGCACGCGCCCTCGCGCCTCGTTCCCCGGACCCGCGCAGGCCGGCAGCTCGCCGGCATCCCGTCGGCGCATCCGCTGCCGACGCCCGTCAACCGCACTGCGGAGCGATAGCGATGGCCAAGCCCAACTACGGTTTCGAGAAGCGTCAGCGCGAGCTGGCCAAGAAAAAGAAGAAGGACGAGAAGGAACAGCGCAAGGCCGCGACGCGCGCCGGCACGCCGCCGGCACCGGACGCCACCGAATCCTGAGCGCGGCGCCACGTGCGCCCAGCCTGCGATCCGGCGATGCATCGCCCCGCGCTTTTCCCCAACGGAGAACCTCCATGGCCAAGTCCCTGTATCACATCCGCGTCATCAACAAGGGCCGCGAGAAGGACTATTTCGATTTCTGGCGCCGCCAGCTGCACGCCAACGCCGCCGGCGAGGAGCTGACCGCGGAGCTGGTCGGCTTCGAAGTCACGCAGAGCGGCCACTCGCTCGAAGACGCGCTCGCCGCCGTACGCCGCAAGCACGCCGGCCTGCAGATCGACACGCAGAGCACGCGCGTCGAAGAAGCCGAAGTCGACTGAAAGACCGCGCGACGCGCTCAGCCCGCCGCGGCGAGCGCGTCGCTGCCGAGCAGGAAGGCCAGCGCTTCGGCGCAGGGCGCGGCCACCTTCAGCGCCAGCAGATCGTCGGCGCGCGTGCGGCCGAGGTTGACGGCGGCAATCGGCTTGCCGGCACGCGCCGCGGCCTGCGCGAAGCGATAGCCCGACCACACCATCAGCGACGAGCCGACGACCAGCATCGCGTCGGCCTCGTGCAGCGCCACCATCGCCGCGTCGACGCGCTCGCGCGGCACGTTCTCGCCGAAGAACACCACGTCCGGCTTGAGCAGGCCGCCGCACTGCGCGCAATCCGGCACGTCGAAGGCGGAGAAGTCACGGCCGTCGAGATCGGCGTCGCCGTCCGGCGCCTGACCGGCATCGAGCGCCGCCCACTGCGGATTGCGCTGCAACAGCTCGTGCTGGAAATCCGCACGCGCCAGGCCGTGTCCGCAGGCCATGCAGCGGACGCGGTCGATGCGGCCGTGCAGGTCGACGACCGCCTCGCTGCCAGCCGCCTGATGCAGACCATCGACGTTCTGCGTCAGCAGCAGACCGATGCCGCCACGCCGGCCGTGCGCGGCGAGCGCGCGATGCGCGCCGTTCGGCCGCGCCCGGCTCAGCCAGCGCCAGCCGACCAGGCTGCGCGCCCAGTAGCGCCGCCGCGTCAGCGGCTCGTGCACGAAAGCCTGATAGGTGACCGGCGGCGTGCGCTTCCACGCGCCGTCGGCGTCGCGGTAGTCGGGAATGCCGGAGCCGGTGCTGACGCCGGCGCCGGTCAGCACGAACAGGCGCGGATGCGCGATGACGAATTCCTGCAGATCGGCCGGCAGCTTCATGCCGCGAGCATAGAGCAGCGCGCGCCGGCGCGGCGCGCACGCCGGGCCCTTGCGATCAGGGCCCTTCGTAGAGCCGCAGCGCGATGCGCGAGGTCGTGACGCCCGCCGCGCCGCCGCCCGAGTCGTCGCTGTCGCTGGCGTCCCAGACGAAGGCGATGCCGCCGCCGGCATCCGTCGCCACGTCCGGATACTCGATCAGTCCGAGCGGATCGCGCGCCGCGACCGTGAAGCCGCCATCGAGCGCCGCGCCGCCGGTCGCGTAGCGCCGCGCGCGAATCGCCGCGCCGTCCTCCCAGACCACCACGTAGTTGCCGACGGCGTCGCTGGCCACCGCGGGCCAGCGCGGGTAGCCGCCGTCGTCGGCATTGACGCGCGCCTCGAAGCTGCCGAGGCCGAGGTCGGCCGGGTAGCGGCGGGTATGGAGGCCGACGTCGTAGTCGCCCCAGCCGCGCGCGCTGCGCCGGTAGGCGACGACATACGCGCCGGCCGCGTCCATCGCCACGGCCGGCGTCGCCTGATCGCGCTGCAGCGAAACCAGACGCTTGCCTTCGGGACGGCCGGCGGCGTCGTAGCGGCGCGCGTAGACGCCGGACAGCACCGCCAGCGATTCGCCGATGCGGTTCCAGGCGACGACGAAACGGCCGTCCGGCGCCATCGACGCGCCGACGCGATCCTCGCCGCTGCCGGCCGCCAGCGGCAGCACCAGCAGGCTGATCTCGGCGCTGCCGGTGGCATCGACCGTCTGCAGCGCCGGCGCGGCGCCGGAATCGCCGCCGGGGTAACGGCGCAGGCGCACCGAGTAGCCGCCGATGCGCGCGCACAGACCGATGCCGTAACCGCAGCCGTACCAGTTGCCGCGCTCGACGTAGCGCCCCTGCGCCCAGGCGACGACGAAAGCACCGGCGGCGTTCATCGCGATCGCCGGGCTCTGGATCGCTGTCTCGCCGACGCGCGCGTCGAAGGGGTCGCTGACCCGCTCCGCATCGCCGAGCGGCGTGGCGTCGGCGGCGTAGCGACGCAGGTAGATGCCGCGCGCGGCCGCGCCGAGATCCGACCAGGCGACGACGAAACGCCCGACGCCGTCGATGGCGACATCCGGCAGGCCGACGTCGCCGTTCGCAACCAGGAAGTCCGGCCCCTTCGGCGTGCCGCCGGCGGACAGCAGGCGGCCGCGCACGCCGCCATGACTGCGCCAGACGACGACCAGATCGCCGCTGCCGCTGCGCGCGACGGCGCTCTGGTAGTAGGTATCGTCGGTGCTCGACGCCACCGTGAGCGGCGGCCCGAGCGGCTCGCCCGGCGCCGCGCGCACGCCCTCGCTCAACGTCAGCGCCAGCAGCGCCACTCCGACCGCGCGCCAGCTTCCCTGCCGCCGTTCGCAAATCCGCATGGCCTGTCTCCCCCTCGTTGTTCCGGCGCTCGCCGCCGTGCGGCCGCAGCGGCGGCGCGAGCGATCATCGACGGGGCCGGCGGCGCGGCGTGAGGGCGAATCGCCGACGCGGCTTGTCGGCGCGACGGAGCGCCGACGGTGCGATGGCGCCCACGAAAAAGCCCCCGCCGGCGAAAAAGCCGGCGGGGGCCCGGGTGCCGCGCAGCGCTACGCGTCTACTGCTTGGCTTCCTTCTCCAGCAGGCTCGCCATGCCGGGCTTCGGCGCCTGCGGCGTCGCGCTCGGTGCGGGCCGCGGTGGCATGCGCGGCATGCCGGCGAAGCCGATCGCGAACTGCTCTTCCATGGTCTTGATCTCGTCTTCGCCGTAGCCCATGCCGGCGAGGATTTCCTTGGTGTGCTCGCCGACCAGCAGCGGACGCCCCTGGATCACGCCGGGCGTGTCGGACAGCGAGAACAGCAGGCCGATCTGGTCGAGCTTGCCGACCACCGGGTGCGGGTAGCTGACCACCATCTTCGCCTTCTGGAATGCCGGCACGTCGTGCAGCTTGCGCGAGAACTCGGCATCGACGATCTCGACCGGCACGCCGGCCTGGTCGAGCGCGGCGAACGCGTCCTGCGCGGTCTGCGCCTTGATCCTGGCCGCGAGCGTCGTGGCCAGCGCCGCATCGTCGGCAGCGGCGTCGGCGATGCCGTAGGTTTCGAGCAGCGCCGCGCGCTGCGAACCGCGCGTGGCGGCGACGCAGATCCAGCCGTCGGCCGCCTCATAGAGGCGATGCGTCGCCGAGTAGCCGAGCTGCAGCGCGCCGATGCGCGGCCGCGCGAAGCCCTCGCCGTTCGGCTTGGCGACCGCGTAGCTGGTGTTGAGCAGCGCCGCGTTGATGATCGACGTGTCGACAAACTGGCCCTCGCCGGTGCGGTCGCGATGGTAGATCGCATTGCAGATGGCGATCGCCGAGAGGAAGCCGTTGCCGGTGTCGCCGAAGCTGGTGAAGCTCCACAGCGGCCGGCCCTCGACGCCGTTCTCCGTGCGCGCCATGCCGCCATCCTCGAACTGGATGCCGGACAGGCAGGCGCCGGTCTGGTCGTTGCCGGGCAGACCCGCGCGCACGCCGCGCTCGAAGCCGCGCGTGTGGCAGTAGATCAGCGTCGGATTGATCTTCTTCAGCGATTCGTAATCGATCTTCAGGCGCTCGGCGGCGTCGTAGCGCATGTTGTGCTGCACGACGTCGGCCTTGGCGACGAGATCGAGCAGGATCTTCATCGCGCGCGGATCTTTCAGGTTCAGCGTGATCGACTTCTTGCCGCGGTTCGCCATGTAGGCGATGTGCACGCGATGCCAGAAGAGATCAAACAGACCATTGATCTTGATGACCGTCGCGCCGAGATCGGACAGCAGCTGCGTGCCGAACGGACCGGCGATGGCCAGGCCCAGGTCGAGCACGACGATGCCGTCGAGCGGCGCCTTCAGCTCACCCTTCTTCGCCGCCGCGGTCGCGGCCTTGGCTTCCTTGATGATCTTTGCCGCTTCGGCCTTCACTTCGTCGGTGTTGGCGCCCGGCGGCACGGCCGGCGCGCCCGGCTTGCCCTGCGTGACGCTCATGTTGAAGGCGTTGCCGACGGTGCGGATCGTGCCGAGCACCGGGTCACGCGTCTCGGTGACGCAGCCGTCTTCGAGGAAGGCCGGATCGGCGAGCGATTCCTCGACGCTGCGCACCGGCTGCATCGTCATCTCGGCGGTCGCCGCCGCGTCGACCCAGTCCTTGACCGGGAACTTGGCGACCGCCTCGGCGAGGATCGGCTGGTAGTGCGACATCACCAGGATTTCTTCCGGGCCGGTGCCGAAGCGGTCCGGATCGTTCTGCACGGTGAGGTCGGGCGAGGCGTTGAGCGTGTCGCCCTGCGCGGCCTGCAGGATGAAGCGCGGATTCGGCACCCAGTTGTGCAGCCATTTGCCGTCGCGGGCCTTGAAGTGGCCCTTCGGCGACTTGCTGTTGAGGATCCAGGTGTCGAATCCCGGCGCGTCGATCTTCTCGGCACGCTGCCAGACGCCGGCGGCGCCGGCCATCGCGCCCTGCAGCAGCGAGGTCTCGACCCACTGGCCACGGCCGGTGATCTCGCGCGCGCGCAGCGCCGCGGCGATGCCGAGCGAGGCATTGAAGAACGCGCCGAGGCTCGGCCACTGCGAGGCGACGAACAGCGGGCCCGGACGCGGCGCGCCCTGCACCCAGTCCTGCGGGATTTCCAGATCCGGGAACGGATCGGGTTCGCCGTTCATGTGGTTGAGCGCGCCTTCCGGCCAGCCGCGCTGCTCGAACATCAGGCCGGTGCGGGCCTGCACCAGCGCGTCGATCGCCGGGCGCTGGCTCAGCTCGTTGTCGCGGCCGTAGCCGGTGATCGAGCAGTAGACCAGGCGCGGGTTGAGCTGCGACAGCGTCGCGTAGTCAATGCCGAGCTTGGCGGTTTCACCGGGCGCGAACGATTCGACCAGGATGTCGGCGGTTTTCGCCAGCGCCAGCAGCACGTCCTTGTCTTCAGCCTTCGTCAGATCGAGGAAGGCGCTCTTCTTGCCGCGCTGCCAGACGGTGTAGCCGAGGCGCTGCGGACCGTCCTCGAAGCGCGCCGGATCGCCGCCGGGCGGCTCGATCTTGATGACCTCGGCGCCGTTGTCGCCGAGCAGCATCGCCGTCATCGGTCCGGCCACGCCGGACGTCAGATCGAGCACTTTCAGATTCGCGAGAACACCTGTTGCCGGGGCAGCCATCGTGATTTCCTTCAACAATTCCAGATCATCGACGAGCTTACCCAGCGCCTTTGCGAAAGCGTCGTTCACTTGGACGAGGCCTGGGAATCACCGTCATTTTCGCGTAAGGAGGAATGAACTGGCCTGAACGCGGACCGCTCCCTCTCCCCTCTGAGAGGGGAGAGGGTCGGGGTCAGGGGCCGCTTGAGAGTACCGCGATCCGCGACCGCACCCCGGCCCGCAGGCCGGCGGGCGTTCGCAGGCTCGCGGCTACGCTGCTCGAAAGCCCTGCTCAGCCCAGCCCGAAGGTCTTCAGCGCGTTGCCGGACGTGATCTTGATGCGGTCGGCTTCCGGAATGCCGGCTTCCTTGAACTGGCTGACGACCTGCGCGCGCGAGTTCGGCCAGCAGGTCGCCGGATGCGGGAAGTCGGTCGACCAGTACAGGCAGTCCGGGCCGAAATACTTGTAGCACTCGGTCAGGCCGCGCGGCTCGTACATGAAGGTCGCGCCGCACTGCTGGCGGAAGGTCTCCGACGGCGGCCGCTTCACGCCCGGGAAGGTGTAGTGCTGGTGCATGCGCGGATCGAGCAGCGACTCGAAGAACCACGGCAGCCAGCCCAGACCCGGCTCGACGAACAGCACCTTCATCTTCGGATACTTCTCCAGCGTGCCGGTGAGGATCCACATGCAGATCGTCTCGGCGAGCGGCGCCCAGGCCAGGCCGGTGAAGATGCCCTTCTGCGGCGTCGGGTCGCGGCGGAACACGTCCCACAGCGAGGCGCGCAGATCGAGGTGATTGAGGATCGTCAGCCCCGATTCCTCGATCAGCGACCACAGCGGCTCGTAGCGCTTGTCGTAGAAATCCGGCAGGCCGAGATCGGACGGGAACGGTGTCAGCTGCACGCAGCGCGCCTTGCGGTCGCGCACCAGACGCTCGACTTCCTTGCACGCGAAGTCGATGTCGTACAGCGGCAGCTGGTAAGCCGTCATCAGGCGCACCGGATCGTGCGCCGCGAAATCGGCCATCGCGTTGTTGTAGCCTTGGAAGACTTCCTTCCAGTTGTCGCCCATCAGGAACGGATTGGCGATCTTGGCGCCGGCGAGTTCCGGGAAGATCACCTCGGCGTAGACGCCGTCGCGATCCATCGCCTTGAGCTTGCCTTCCGGATTGAAGTGGCCCGGGTCCTTGGCCGCTTCCGGGTCGACGAAGTCCTCCAGCTCGAGCTGCCTCTGGCCGCCGCGCAGCACCTTGGCGGCGTATTCCTCGGCCTTCTTGTTGGCTTCGTCCCAGACCGCGTGCAGTTCCTTGCGCAGGCGCGCCTTCACCCAGTCGTCGGTGAAGTGCACGTGCGAATCCACCGAAACCAGTTTCTCGGTTGCCAGTTCACTCATGATGCGTCTCCTCGTGCTCGCAGCCTGTTGCCGGCTCGCTGAAATGAAGGCGCCCGGCGCGAGGCCGGGATCGGAGACGAGTCTAGGCAGGCGCGCACGGGCAACCCATAGCAAAAAGTGACAAGGTGCGCGAATCGTCGTGTCGTAGGGTGGGCAAAGCGTAGCGTGCCCACGCGGGCAATCGCACAATCGGTCCCATGTCCCGTTACCGCCGCAGCTCTTCACGAGGCGCTACGTACTTCTTCACCGTGGCGCTCGCTGACCGATCCAGCGCATTACTCACCGAGCACATCGGATGGCTCCGCTCGGCCTACAGCGCCGCACGAATGGCACAACCCTTCCGCACGGTCGCGATCTGCGTGATGCCCGAGCACCTGCATGCCATCTGGGAATTACCGCCGGACGACGCCGACTTCTCGATGCGATGGAGCCGCATCAAGGGCGGCTTTTCGCGCCACTTCGCCGCGGCGCCAGCGCGGAGCATGAGCAAACGACAGAAGCGCGAGAAAGGCCTGTGGCAGCGCCGCTTCTGGGAGCACCAGATACGTGACGAAGGCGACCTGGCGCGACACGTCGATTACATCCACTACAACCCCGTCAAACATGGCCTCGTATGTCGCGTCGCGGACTGGCCGTATTCGAGCTTCCATCGCTACGTCGAACGCGGTGCATTGCCAGTCCAGTGGGCCACCGACGTCGGCGATGCGCTGTCGCTGAAAGCCGGCGAACGACCATAATCCTTCGCGTGGGCACGCTGCGCTTTGCCCACCCTACGACTACTGCCGAATTCGGTGTCGGTCAGTTCTCAGCCCGAGGGAACATTCCGCTGCGCGATACGGCATCATGAAGCGGGGATTGCTCGGCGTGCTTAGGCCGCTTCGCGGAGAAACGGGGTATGGGAATCAAATGCTGAGTTGGATTTTCCACCACGCGCCGCGGGATGAATAGGCCGACCCCGGCATCCGCTTATTAACTGTTGGGCATCACAAAGAGACATTGAGGTGCGTTCATGAGTTGGCTTCCAGACGCTGGGACCGTAACAAAAATTCACGAAGAGCTGACCCGCATCTTCTTGGAGGAAGAAGACCCAATCTCTCCGCCGGGGATCAAATCTCCCGCGTTGCTGGACAGCGCGTGCAATCGGCCTCATACGGGCGCAGGCACAGTCGATAAGTACAAGACGCTTGAGCAGAAGACGGCCGCGCTGGTTCATTCTCTGACAAAAAACCATGCCTTCCACAATGGCAACAAGCGCACAGCCCTCGTGACGCTACTTACCGTTCTGGAGCGAAACGATCGTCGCTTTGTCGGAGAGGTCACAGATGACGTTCTCTACAACATGATTGTTGCCGTAACGGCTGACGAGTTCCCAACGGCCAACAACGGCATGTCGGTTGACGCTGTCGTTAGTGAGCTTGCGTCGTGGATTCGTCGTAACTCCGAACCAATATCGGTAAAGCCCAGCGGCATGAAGACGAATGAGTTCTTGGAGTTGTGTGAGAAGGCTGGGGCAAAGGTTAAGGAGTCGGGGGGCTCTCACGTAATTTCGCATGGCCAGCGCCGCATCACGATCGGAAACGA
This sequence comes from Solimonas variicoloris DSM 15731, assembly GCF_000382285.1. GTDB lineage: Bacteria > Pseudomonadota > Gammaproteobacteria > Nevskiales > Nevskiaceae > Solimonas > Solimonas variicoloris. The sequence goes on from NZ_KB907933.1 coordinate 12,057, forward strand.
CACGCGCCAGCTGGATGGGGCTGTAGTAAAGCGATACCTAAAGAACCTTGATCTGAGCGAGCAGTCTGGCATCGGGCTGGATGACTTCCAAAAAGGAGCGGTCGTTTCCAGGGTCCAGATTCAGCGCTTTATGGCGTCGCTTCGCCGGCTGGCAAAGACGTGATGCCCAACCATCGCATGCACCCGACGTATTTGCCTTCGCTTCGCTACGGCAAATCCGCGGCTGAAGCGGAGCGTTGAACGATCGCTTCTGGCACATAGCGGTCAGCCGGAAATGTTGCGACGCTCGCGCAGCGCCGCTCAGATGGAGCTGATGGTCGGCGCATGAAGCGCCGGCCTTCTTCATCGCGATACCTATCAGGCTTCGACGAGCCGCATCCTGCCACTGGTGATGTTCACGCCGACCGAGGCGATTCCGGTGTTCAAGGAATCCGACGCGACCCGCATCCGTCAGCGCTGAACCCCCGCCCTCAGCGCAGGCGCACCAGTTCCGGCGCACGCAGCGCAGGTTCGGCGCCGCGACGGACGTCGAGCGGCGACAGGCCGGTCCAGGTCTTCAGCGCGCGCGTCAGGCCGTTGGGCTCGGCGAAGCCGGCACGCAGCGAGACCTCGCCGATCGGCAGCTCGCCGGCGTGCAGCCATTTCATCGCCAGCTCGCAGCGCACTTCCTCCTTGACCAGGCGATAGCTCGAACACTCGGCCTGCAGGCGCCGGCGCAGGGTCTGGCTGCTCAGGTGCAGCGCGCCGGCGGCGTCCTCGATCGACGGCAGCGTCTGCAGCGCTTCGAGCTGGGCCTTGAGCCGCGCCTTGAGCTGCGACTTGAACGACAGGTGGCCGCCGTACAGCGCCGCGCGGTCGAGATCCTTCGGCGCCATGAAGCCGTTGAGATCGGCGCGGCTGCGCACGACCGGCCGATCGAGGTAGCGCAGCGGCAGCAGCAGGCGCGGCTGCACCTGCGAGAAGCGGCACAGGCCGCTGAGCATCTCCGAGTATTCCTCCGGGCTGCCGACGCGCGCGTGCGCGAAGTCGGCGGCGACCACCGGAATCTCCTCGCCGATCAGCCAGCCGGCGAGATGCGTCCACAGCATGAACCACCACTCGTTGAGGAAGCCCTGCGGATCGAGCCGCGGCTGCGCGATGTGCATCTCGATCGCCGCCAGCTCGCCATGCGGCTGCAGCTCGAAACGGATGTCCGGCGTCTGGCTCGCGTAGAAGGCGAAGGCGCGCTGCAGCGTCGCGCCGAGCGCACCGCCGGTGACCGTACCCTCGCACATCATCTCGAAGGTGCCGAGCGGGCACGGCGAGCGCGTGAAGCCGCAGAACTCGTCGGCCATCAGCAACTTGAGGTTGCGCGACACGCGGAAGAAGGTCTGCACGTCGATCGGCTCACGCTCGTCGCGCAGCAGCGCCGGCGCGATCGGGATCGCCTCGCAGATCGTGCGCTCGCCGTAGCCGCGGCGCGCCGCGCTGCGGATCAGCGTGCGCGCATAACGGTTGATCAGGCCCGGTGCTGGCATGGCGGAACGGGACGGCGGACGTCGGGAGCGAACGCCGGAGCAGCCTAGGCGGCGCCTGCGTGGCGCCGCCTGCTGCAAACGGATGATGGCCGGCGTTCCGGCAAGCGCCGGCTCAGGCCGGATCGCCTAGCGCCGCGCGCGGCGGCGCGCGGCGCGGGATCAGCAGCACCAGCAGCGCCGCCAGCAGCATCGCGCCGATGAAGACCTGGAACGCCAGCGTGTAATCGCCGCGCGCGTCGAAGGCCTGGCCGACGAAGCGCACGGCGAGCAGCGTGACCAGCATGTTGAGCGGATTCATCAGGCCGAGCACGCCGCCGAAGGAGCGCGCGCCGAAGCGTTCGGCGACCAGCGCCGCCCACAGCGGCAGCTCGCCGCCGGTGGCGATGCCGGCGAGGCAGCACAGCACCAGCAGCAGCGGGAACGGCGGCTGCGCGATCAGCGCCAGCAGCAGCACGATCATGCAGGCGGCGACCACCAGCAGCAGCCAGCGCTTGTCGACGCGGTCGGCAAGCGCGCCGAACAGCAGCTTGCCGAGCACCGAGCAGAACGCCATCGCCGACATCAGCAGCGTCGCCTGCGCCAGGCCAATGCCGGCGTCGGTCGCGTACGGCACCAGCGACACCAGCAGCGCCTGATTGGTCGCGAACACCAGCGCAACCGACAGGCCGATGCACCAGAAGCTGCGCTCGGCGAGCAGCGCGCGCGTGGTCCACAGCGGCCCGTCGAGCGCGGCGCCGGCAACGGCCGCGGCGTCGCCGTCCGGATGCAGGCCGCGCTCCTGCGGGCGGTCGCGGATCACCAGCCAGGCGAGCAGCGGCATCAGCGCCGCGATCAGCGCCGCCTGCACCAGCAGCGCCGCGCGCCAGCCGTGCGCGGCGAGCACGAAGGCCATCAGCGGCACGATCACGCTGCCGCCGATCGAGGTCGCCACCGCGGCGACGCCGAGCGCCTTGCCGCGATGGCGCACGAACCAGCGCGTCGCCAGGGTGTTGGCGACCAGCGGGCCGATCGCCACCGAGCCCGGCGCGATCAGCAGCGCGATCGCCAGCGCGATCACGACGATCGAGTTGCTGCTGGCGACGATCAGCATGCCGGCCGCCATCGCCAGCGCGCCGGCGATCATCAGGCGGCGGAGCGAATGGCGGTCCATCCAGCGCCCGAGCAGCGGCGCCGACAGACCCATGCCGACGTAGAACAGCAGCATGCCGTTGTTGGCACTCGCGCGGCTGATGCCGAAGACCTCGCAGATCGGCTTCACGAACAGGCCGAAGGCGTAGATCGTGCTGCCGATCGCCAGCATCTCGCCGACGAAGGCGGCGGCCAGCACCCACCAGCCGGCGAAGATCCGCGTGCCGCGCGGCCCTGCGTTCGCATGCATCGCTGTCGCTCCCGTGTGTCCGGGACGGACGGCGCCGGCGCGCATCTCGTGCCGGCGCCGTCCGCGCGGAAGACCGCTCAGGTGCCGCCGCGGCGCACGCCGTCGGTGGTGAACTCGCCCGGCCGCGGCTCGCGGCGGTTGAAGCGCGACGAGCTCGGTTCCTCGCTGGTGATGTTCTCGGCGCTGTACGAGCCGGCGAACAGGTCCTGATAGATGCTGGCGTTGAGGTAGTAGAACTTGCCGTCGTAGGCGTAGGTCGGGCAGTTCATCGCCGCGCGCCAGAGCTGGCCGCGCGTGTCGTAGTTGTCGGCCAGCAGCATGTGCCAGCTGTCCTCGTCGATGTACATGCGGCGCTTGCCGTAGACGTGGCGCGTGCCCGGCTTGAGCGTGCCTTCGATGACCCAGACGCGGTGCAGCTCGTAGCGGATCTGCTCCGGGTTCGGATGTCCGCGCGTCGAGATCAGGTCGGCGTACTTCATCGCCGGATCTTCGAGCCGGTTGGTGTGGTACGGCACGTAGACCTCGCGCTTGCCGATCAGCTTCCAGCTGAAGCGCTCCGGCGAGCCGTTGAAGCCGTTCTGCTCGTCGACCACGCGCGGGCCCGAATCCATCGGGTAGTCGTAGCCGACGTCCGGCGACTTGCGCAGGCGCCGCGAGCCCGGATCGTACTGCCAGGCCTGGCGCGGAAAGCCGATGAAGTCGAACGAGTTGACGGTGAAGGTGATCTTGCCGGCGTCGCGCGGCGGCGCCTTCTGCGTGCTGATGCTCGTCGAGTAGACGCCGTCGTCCCAGTTGGCGCGATCGTCGCCCTTGATGTAGCGGTTGTAGGCGACCAGCTCGGTGCGCGACCAGGCGACGCTGCCGTTCGGCTGCACGTAGGCACCGACGTTCGGCGCCTCGTACATCCAGCCGGAGACCACCGACATGACGTTGTAGAGCACCTCGCTGCCGTCCTTCGGGATCGGGAACGCCGGCCCGCCGTAGGCGCCCTTGAGCGTCAGCCCGTCGTTGCTCAGCTGGGCGCTGGTCGCGTTGAGCTTGACGTTCTCGTAGACGCGGTCCTCGTAGCGGAAGTCGCGATGGGTCGGATAGACGTTCATCTTGTACGTCTGCGGATACTTCGCGAACAGCGCTTTCTGGCCCTCGCTGAGCTTGTCGGCGTACTGCGCGAGGTTCTGCGCGGTGATCGTGAACAGCGCTTTCTCGCCCGGATACGGATCGGCGTTGCGCTTGCCGTCGTACTGCACCTGCGGCGGCACGCCGAGCCACTTGCCGGACCAGGCCGGGATGCTGCCGTCGGCATTGCCGGCCTTCTCGGCACCGAGTGGCGTGAGCGTGGTGCCGAGGGCCTTGGCCTCGTCGGCGGAGACCGCCGCGTGCGCGGCGAGGCTGAACGCGAGCGGGATCGCCGCAGCGAGGGCGCGCGCGCAGGGGATGCGAATCGTCATGGTGCGTCTCCTCAGAAGCTGTACTTGGCGTTGAACGCGGCGTAGCTGCGGTCGGCGAGCGTGCGGTTTTCGAGGCTCGCGCCGCCGGCATAGCCGTTGTAGGTCAGGCCGAGTTCGAGGTTGTTGAGATACTTGAGCGTGCCGCCGACCGCGTAGCGAATGTCGCCCTTGCCGGTGTAGCTGCCGAGCGCGCCGCCGATCGCCGACTTGCCGGCAATGTCGTAGCCGTTGACCAGGCTCAGCGTGAAGTCCCAGCCGGCGAAGACCTGCTTGTAGCCAGCCTGGGCGAGGAACTGGATGGCGGTGGCGTCGCGCGTGTTGCTGATCTGCTCGAAGCGCATGCTGCCGCCCATGCCGTCCGGCACGACGATGGCGTCAACGTCCTGCACGTGCACGTAGCCGACTTCGCCGAGCAGCGTCAGGCTGTCCCACAGCGCCGTCGGCAGCAGCAGCTTGGTGACGTTGAGGTTGCCCTGCCAGACGTCGCCGCGCGTCGGCACCGGCGACGTGCCGACGTTGACGTTGAGGCCGGCGTCCTGACGCAGGCTCACCTCGGCGCCGATCGCCGCGCCGAACACTTCGCTCGACAGCGCCAGCGCCGACATCTTGATGTCGTCGGTGTAGACGATCTGGTACTGGCTCGGGATCGCCAGCGTGCCGACGCCGGGAATCGTCACCGCCGTGGTCGTGGTCGTCGCACCGACCGGATTCTTGTCGTGATAGCGGATGTGGTAGGCCGAGACTTCGGTCGCCTCGCCGAACAGATAGCGCAGGCCGGCGCCCCACTGGCCGCTGTCGTCCGGTTCGAGGTCGCGGCCGCGCGGCACCTTGCTCGACAGGCCGAACAGGGCCAGCACCGGATCGAGCGGTTCGAGCTGCGGCACGCGCAGGAACGTGGCGCCGGGGCCGGTGACGTCGCTGGTGCTGAAGTAGCCGCCGACCGGATTGAGCTCGGTGCCCTTCCATTCCCACTGCCAGTAGCCCATCGCGCTGAAGCGGTCGGTGAGGCCCCACTGCGCGTAGATCTGGCCGGTCGGCAGCAGGATCTCCTTGACCTCGGTGCCCGGCACGTTGGACTTGGTCGCGTCGGCCGGCGCCTGCGCGCCGCTCATGTTCGGGAAGAACAGGCTCTCGCCCCACGACACCACCTGATTGCCGACGCGCACGTCGAGCGCGGTCGAGCCGATCGAGAAGTTGCCGTAGGCGTAGGCGTCGAGCAGGCGCGCGCGCTTGCCGAGGTAGTCGCGCGCCGAGCCGGTGAACTGGTCGTAGTCACCGGTGCGGTTGATGGTGGCCGGCGAGTCGTTGTCGTTCTTGTGGAAGTAGACGTCGTCGTAGAACGCGCTGCCGCGCACGAACACGCCGTAGCGGCGATAGCGGAAATTGGTTTCGGCAAGCAGCGCCAGGCGGTTGTTGATCAGCGCGCCCTTGTCGTAGTTGCGGTCGCCGTCGTCGCCGTTGACGTTCGAGATCAGCTTGGCGTCCGGATCGTCGACGCGCACCGCCAGGCTGTAGGTCAGGTTCGCCAGGTAGTCGAGCGTGAAGCCCGAGCCGAGGTCGACGCTGCCGGCCCAGGCCGGCGCCGCCGCCAGCGCGGCGACGATGCCCACGCCGACGCCCGCGCCCCGGCCGGCGCGCTTGTGCCTTCTCACTGCCATGTTCTCTCCTCCGCACGTTCGCGTTGCTTGTGCCGCGGTCTGCGCCGCGGGTCGTCTTCGATGCAGCGCACCATCGGCGCGGCGTGGACGACCTGCCGAGCGTGCGCGTTCGGGGCCGCCGATTTCTTGGTGAATCCGTCGCGACTTGTCGTTTTTTTCGTGCTGTCAGCTACCGCACGGCGGAGCGTCATCACCGCTCGTCCGGCCCGCCGATCTACGCTATCCGGATGACATCGGCCGACCCGGGCCGCGCTAGGCTCGTGCGCATTCCCGTGTGGAGGTTCGCCGATGACGATGCCGGCCATCCCGAGCAGCGCGGTTTCACCGTCCTTCCATACCGTCGCCACCGTCGTCGCGGCCGGCGATCCGCGCCGCTGCGGCGCGCGCGGCTCGGTGATCGAGCTGCGCGATTCCGAGGTCGACTACTCCACCGCGCCCGCGCATCTGTGCTTCTGGGTGCCGCTGTCCGGCGGCATCACCGTTTCGCCGCGCAAGGGTCAGGCCTACGGCGTCGCCGGCGAACGCCTGACCATCAGCCCGCCCGGCTCGGTCTGGCGCGGCGCGTGGCGCGGCCGCATGAGCACGATGATGCTGGAGATCCATCCGGCGGTGCTCGACGAGCTGGCGCCGGGCCGCGTCGTCTATCCGAACCGCGGCGAGCTGCTGATCGCCGAGGACGCGACGCTGCGCCACAGCATCCTCGCGCTGCAGCACAGCCTGGCGCTGTCGACGCCGGACGACGGCCTGTTCGCCGGCCACATCGCACGCGCCGTCGCCTGGCACTATCTGCGCCGCTACTGCAGCACGCGCGTCGCCGACGACGACCGCCGCAAACTGACGCCGGCGCAGCTCAAGCGCGCGCTGGAACTGATCGACGCGCGGCTCGCCGACAAGCTCGCGCTCGACGAGCTGGCCGAACTGCTCGATCTCAGCGTCGCCACCTTCTGCCGCCGCTTCAAGCACAGCGTCGGCCTGCCGCCGTACCAGTACGTGCTGCGCACGCGCATCGAGCGCGCCAAGGCCCAGCTGGCGCGCCACGAGCGCTCGCTGTCGGAGATCGCGCAGGCGCTCGGCTTCTACGATCAGAGCCAGTTCAGCAACGCGTTCCGGCGCATCGTCGGCATCAGCCCGCGCGAATATCGCCGGCGGCTGCAGTCCTGAAGAGGCGGCGCGCCCTCAGCGCCCGCCGACCATGCCGAGCAGCGCCTGCTTGATGCGCTGCAGGTGGCGATCGACGTGGCGCAGCTTGCGCTCGAAGACGTGCTCGACCGACAGTCCGGTGAGGAAGCAGTGCACGAAGGTCATCGCCTCGCGCAACTGCACGTCGTCGAGCGTCGAGTCGCTGAAGATCTCGCGCATCAGCTTCTGGTGGGCGCGGATGTGGCGCTCCTCGGCGCGGCTCGGCCGGGCGCGCTGGAAGCCGCGCATCGCCAGCAGGATTTCCAGCGCGACCAGATAAAGGTCGTCCTGGTAGTGCACCCACATCAGCTCGACGAAGCGGTCGACGCGGCCGGCCAGCGCGCCGCCGCGCAGCGCCGGATCGCTCATCCGCGCCGAGAACTGCCGGTGCGACATTTCCAGGATCGCGTCGAGGATGTCTTCCTTGGCGCCGAAGTGATGCTGGGCGGCGCCCCAGGTCATGCCGGCGCGCGCGGCGATGCGGCTGGCGGTGGCGTTGGCGAAGCCGCCTTCCTTGATCAGCGCGATGACGGCGCCGATGATCCTGTCGCGCGCCAGTTGCGCTTTCTGCGCCTGGCGGCCGAGCGGGGCATCGCCGGCCGCGGTGGCGCGGGGCGCCGCCGCCCGGGTCGCAGTCTTGCGAACCGCGGCTTTCTTCGCGGGCGGTTTGGGCGCGGTCTTGCGAACCGCGGTCTGCTGCTGGGGCGAGGCGGTCTTCGCGCGCGGACGCGCGCCGGGGGCAGGCTTGGCCATCTTCAGGCGGGGGACGTGATGCGCTCGGAATCGGGGGCGCGATTGTCCACCAGATCGGCGCAGGCGTGCTCGGCGGCGAGAAAGCCGAAGGTCATCGCCGGCCCCAGCGTCGCGCCGGCGCCCGGATACCAGCGGCCGGTGACCGAGGCGGCGACGTTGCCGACCGCGTACAGGCCGGCGATCGGCCGGCCCTGCGTGTCGAGCACGCGCGCCTGCGCGTCGGTCGCCAGCCCGCCCTTGGTGCCGATGTCGCCGGGATGGATCTGCAGCGCGTGGTACGGCGCCTCCGTCAGCGGCGCCAGACAGGGATTCGGCTGCACGCGCACGTCGCCGTAGAGCCGGTCGTAGGGATTCTCGCCGCGCTGGAAATCCTCGTCGCGGCCGGCCGCCGCGAAGCCGTTGAAGCGCGCGACCGTGGCGGCAAGACCGTCGCCGTCGATGCCGAGCCGGCCGGCCAGTTCGCGCAGCGTCGCGGCGCGCGTCAGCAACCCGCGGCGGATGCGCCGCGGCTGCAGCCAGTTCAGATGCATGCCGCCGGGCAGCAGCGGGCCGAACGGATACTCGCGGGCATAGCGCGCGTCGAAGATCAGCCAGGCCGGCAGGTTGCCGGCGCCGTACATCGCCTGCACCGCGGTCGTGTAGGCGACCGATTCGTTGAAGAAGCGCCGCCCCTGCGCGTTGACGACGATCGCGCCCGGCATCGAGCGCTCGGTGAACAGCATGCGCGCGCGATCCTCGCCGGCGATGTGCATCGTCGGCCCCCACCAGGCTTCGTCGAGCAGGCGCGTGCCGGCGCCGATCGCCTGCGCCGCGAGCAGCAGATCGCCGGTGTTGTGCGGGCTCGCCGCCGACCAGCGCGCATCGGTCGGCTGCGGCAGGTAGCGCTCGCGCAGCGCCTGGTTGTGCTCGAACCCGCCGCTGCCGAGGATCACGCCGCGCCGCGCGCGAATCGTCTCGCAGCGGCCGCCGCGCTCGATCTCGACGCCGGTGACGGCGCCGTGCGCGTCGGTCAGCAGGCGCGTGACTGGCGCGCGCAGCCAGATCGGCACGCCGAGATCGAGCAGCGAGCGGCGCAGACGGCCGATCAGCGCGTTGCCCATCGTCAGGCGCCGCGAGCGTCGCGAGCGCAGCCGCCACGGCAGGTCGAGGGCGTAGACGGCGACCAGCTTCAGCAGCAGCCGCCACCAGCCGGGCGACTTGCTGAGCAGGATCGCGCCCTCGGTGTTGCTGTAGCCGATCAGGCCGAGCACGCGCGTCTGCCGGTGCGGCTCCTGCAGATCGAGAAAGTCCGCGCCGAGCGCGCGCGCGTCGTACGGCAGCGGATCGACCGAGCGGCCGCCGCTCTTGGCGCCGGGCAGATGCTGGTAGTAATCGGCGTAGTAGGCCATCGCCTGATAGGCGACGCGGCTGTGCGCGCACAGCCAGCGCAGCATGCGCCGGCCGTGACGCACGAAGGCGCGCACGTTGGCGTCCGGCACGGTGTCACCGAGCAGCTGCCGCAGGTACTGCAGCGCCTCGTCCTCGCTGTCGTCGATGCCGCAGTCGGCCATCAGGTGATTGGCCGGAATCCACAGGCCGCCGCCGGAAGTCGCCGAGGTGCCGCCGTACTGCGCGGCCTTCTCGACGATCAGCACCCGGGCGCCGGCGTGCGCGGCGCGCAGTGCCGCGGTCAGCGCGCCGGCGCCGGAGCCGACGACGACGAGATCGGTTTCATGCTGTGCATCCATCGGCGGCTCCGCGCGCGTCATCGTCCGTCCAGCGTGTAGGCGACGACCGCGTCGCCGACTTCGGTGCCGAGTGCGCCATGGCCGCCGGCCGCGATCACCAGATACTGCGGGCCGCCGGCACGCACGCGATAGCTGATCGGCACTGCGGTGCCGGCGTAGGGCAGCACGTCGCGCCACAGCTCGCGGCCGTCGGCGGCGTCGAAGGCGCGCAGGTAGCGGTCCATCGTCGCGGCGACGAAGACCAGGCCGCCGGCGGTCTGCATCGAGCCGCCCGAGTTCGGCGTGCCGGTCTCGAAGCGGTCGCCGAACGGCGCCATGCCGTGCAGATTGCCGAGCGGCCGCTCCCAGAGCCGTTCGCCGCTGTCGAGGTCGATCGCCACCAGCCTGCCCCACGGTGGCGGCACGCACGGCGTCTTCAGCGGCGACAGGAACGGCGCGCGCTCGACCACGTACGGCGTGCCTTCCTGCGGATTGACGCCGACCAGATCGCTGCCGTCGCCGGCGCCGCGGTACTGCGCGCGCGGCACCAGTCGGATCACGAACGGCGCGACCTGCAGGTTGACGATCATGCGCCGCCGCACCGGATCGACCGACACCGAACCCCAGTTGATGCCGCCGCCGAGGCCCGGATATTCGAGCGTGCCCTGCAGCGACGGCGGCGTGAACACGCCGCGATAGTCGAGCGCGTCGAACGCGGCCTGACACTTGCCCTTGTCCCAGAAGGTCAGACCCCAGAGCGCGTCGCGCTGCAGGTGCAGCGGATGCAGCGGCGCCGGCCGGGTCGGAAACGGCTGCGTCGGCGAGACGTACTCGCCCGGCACCGTCGACGCCGGCACCGGCCGCTCCTCGACCGGGAACAGCGGCCGGCCGCTGAGACGGTCGAGCAGGAACACGAAGCCGAGCTTGGTCGCGGCGATCAGCGCCGGCGTGCGGCCGCGGTGCAGATAGGTGACCGGCTGCGCGGCGAGATCGTAGTCCCACAGATCGTGGTGCACGGTCTGGAAGTGCCAGGCCGACTGGCCGCTGCGCGCATCGAGCGCGACGACCGACTCGCCGTAGTAGTCGAGATCGCGGCGCTCGGCGCCGCCGTAGTGGTCCGGCGCGGCGCTGCCGGTCGGCACGAAGATCAGGTGATGCTCCGGATCGGACGACAGCAGCGCCCAGGCGTTCGGCGTGCCCGGCGTCAGCGTCGCGCCGCGCGCGATGTCGGCGGCCGTCACCGCCTTCATCGTCGGCGGCACCGAGTCCCAGACCCAGCGCAGCGCGCCGCTGCGCGCGTCCCAGGCGCGGATGCCGCCGCCCGGCGCGTTCGTGCGCTGGCCGTCCTTGACGAAGGCGCCGGTGACGACCAGATCGTCGATCAGCAGCGGCGCCGAGGTCGCGTAGTACTCGGCCTCGCGCAGCGCGCCGAGTCCCAGCCTGAGATCGACGCCGCCGTCGCGGCCGAAGCCGGCGCAGGGTTTGCCGCTGCGCGCGTCAACGGCGAGCAGACGCGCGTCAAGCGTCGCCTCGTAAATGCGCTCGGCGCAGGCCGCGCCGGCCGCCGCGGAGGCGTCGCGCCAGTAGGCGACGCCGCGGCAGACCGGCGCGTAGACGCCGCGGAGATCGACTTTCGGATCGTGCGTCCAGCGCTCGCGGCCGGTCTCGGCGTCGAGCGCGACGATGCGGTTGTACGGCGTGCAGAAATACAGCGTGCCGTCGATCATCAGCGGCGTCGCCTCGAACGCGGTCGCGCCGTGCACGGCATTGCCCTTCGAGAAATCGCCGTGCCGGTAGGTCCACTTCGGCTTGAGCCGGCGCACGTTGTCGGCGCGGATGTCGGCGAGCGGCGAATAGCGCTGGCCGCCCGGCGTGTTGCCGATCTGCGGCCACTGCGCCGTTTCCTCGCCACGGGCGCCGGCGGCGACGCAGAGCAGCGCGAGTGCGGCGAGCAGGCGCCTCATGTCGCGTCGCCGGCGAACACGCGCTCGATCAGCGTGCGCAGCCGCGCCGTCGCCGGCAGCTCGACGCCGAGCGCCACCGCGCTCTGCAGCGCCGCGTCGAGGTCCTTGGCGGCGAGTGCCGCGAACGGCCCGAAGGCTTGGCGCCGCGCGTCGCCGCCGCGTGCCGCGAGCGCCTCGCGATTGCCGTGGAAGGCTTCCATCTGCGGCGTGACCACGCCGTTGGCGCGGCCGACCTCGATCAGCAGCCGCGGATCGAGACCGGCGGCGCGCGCCAGACGCGTGCCCTCGTCGAGCGCCGCGAACGCGGCGTAGCTCATCAGGTTGTTGCAGAGCTTGAGGGCGATGCCGCAGCCGAGCGGCCCGGCGTGCACGATCTTGCCCGCCCAGGCCGACAGCACCGGCCGCAGCCGTTCGAGCAGCCGGTCGCTGCCGCCGACCATCGCGCACAGCGTCGCCGCCTCGGCGCCGGCGGCACCGCCGGTGATCGGCGCGTCGACGACGTGAACGCGCCGCGCCTCGGCCTCGCCCGCCCAGCGCAGCAGCGCCGCCTGCGTCACCGTGCTGTGCACGGCGACGATCGCGTCGGGACGCAAATGCTCGAGCAGGCCGTCGGCGCCGTACAGCAGCGCCTCGACGTCGTCATCGTCGCGCACGCACAGGCCGACGATGCGGCACTGCGCAGCCAGCTCGCGCGGCGGCGCCGCCTGCGCGCCGAGCGCGACCAGCTCGGCGAGCGGCGCCGGCGCCAGATCGTGCACGTACAGCGGCTCGCCGAGCTTGAGCAGGTGCCGCGCCATCGGCTTGCCGATGTTGCCGAGACCGATGAAGCCGATACCCATCGCGATGCTCCGATCCGGCTTCAGCCGGCGACCTGTTCCGGCTTCCAGTCGCTTTCGAGCAGCTTCGGCGTCGGCACGTTCGGCCGCAGCTCGATGAACTCGATGGCGACGCCCGGCGGCAGCTCGAAGCAGTTGGCGATCGCCTCGCCGACCACGTCCGGCTGTACCGCGCCGTCGAACTGCGGACCCTTCTCGAGCCAGGCCGCCATCGCTTCCGGCAGCGCCGCCGGATCGAAGTTGGCGACGCTGCCGGTCGCCACCGCGCCGGGGCTGAACAGCGTGACCATGATGCCGTCGCGCTTGACCTCGCCGCGCAGCTCGCGCGTGAACTGGTCGAGCGCCGCCTTGGCCGCCGAGTACAGCGCCATGTGCGCGAACTCGTTGTCGTGGCGCACGCTGGCCGACGACAGATTGACAATGCGGCCGCCGCCGGCCGCGCGCAGCGGCGCGATCGCCAGCTGGCAGGCGAACACGGCGCTGAGGAAATTGAGGTCGACGAGCTTGCGCACCTCGTCCTCCGGCATCTGCTCGATGCGGCGCGCGAACTGGAAGCCGACGTTGTTGACCAGACCGTCGAGCCGGCCCCAGCGCGCGACGACGGCGGCGAAGGCGCCGGCCAGCGCGGCGCGGTCGCTGACGTCGACGGCGAGCGCCAGCGCGCGGTCCGGATCGAAGCCGGCCAGCGCTTCCTGCAACGCCGCCTCACCGCGCGCGAGCAGCGCGACGCGGGCGCCGCGCGCGGCGAGCGCGCGGGCGGTCGCCAGGCCGATGCCCTTGGACGCGCCGGTGACGACGATGACCTGGTCCTGCACGCGCGATGCGTTCATGTCTTCGTTCTCCGTGGCGCGCGTCAGGCGCGCATCAGCTGGCCGCCGTCGACGTTCATGACCAGACCGGTGACCCAGTCGGCGTCGTCGGACAGCAGGAACAGCAGCGCCTTGAGCAGATCGTCCGGCGTGCCGAGCCGGCCGAGCGGCATCTGCGCCACCATCGCGTCGAGATACGGCTGCGGCACCTTGTCGCGCAGCGCCTGCGTGTCGGTCGGCCCGGGCGCGATGGCGTTGACGCGTATGCCCTTGTGCCCGAGCTCGCGCGCCAGCACGCAGGTGATGCCGTTCACCGCGAGCTTGGTGATCGAGTAGTAGTCGATGTTCATCCAGGCCGCGGTCGAGGACTGGTTGACGATCGCCGCGCCGCGTTTCAGATACGGCGCGACGGCGCGCGTCATCACCACCGCGCCGAGCATGTTCACGGCGATCACCTTGTTCAGGTAGCCGAGATCGACGCTCATCAGCGGGTTGAACTCCAGCGAGCCGAACAGCGCGGCGTTGTTGACCAGATAGTCGATGCCACCGAACGCGTCGACCGCCTGCCGCGCGAGGGCCTGCGCCGAGGCCTCGCTGGACACGTCGACGGCGGCGAACAGCGCCTTGCCGCCGGCCTGGCCGATCGCCTCAGCGACGCGCCGGCCCTGCGCCGCGTTGATGTCGGCGACGACGACCGCGCAGCCGAGCCCGGCCAGGCCGCGCGCATAGCCCTCGCCGATGCCCTGGCCGGCGCCGGTGACGATGACCACCTTGTCCTTGAAGTCCATGCGTCGCGTTTCCTCGTTGCGGTATCCGTCGTGTCGTCTTGTCAGAAGGCTGCGGCTGGCTCAGCCGGCGTTGCCGTCGGCAGGCAAGCCGACTTCGAGGCCGTCCATCGCGGCGCTGATCGCGATCTGGCAGCCAAGCCGGCTGTTCGACCGGCGCAGCGCCAGACCGTCGAGGATCTGCCGCTCGCCGTCGGCCGGCGGCGGCAGACGCTCGATCCACTCCGCCGGCAGGTAGCAGTGGCAGGTCGCGCAGGAGCAGATGCCGCCGCACATGCCGACGACGCCCGGCACCATGTTCAGCGTCGCGCCTTCCATCAGGTTCATCTGTGGATCGACGTCGACCGTGTGGCGCGTGCCGTCGTGCTCGATATAGGTGATCGCAACCATCGCTTCGTCTCTCTCCGATGCCTGTGTGCGCTGCGGCCGAAACTCAGGCCGGCACCGCCACGGTCTTGATCTGCAGGTATTCCTCGAAGCCCTGCACGCCCATCTCGCGGCCGATGCCGCTCTGCTTGTAGCCGCCGAACGGCGCGTCGGGCGCGAAGAAGTTCGCGCCGTTGACGTTCAGCGTGCCGGTGCGGATGCGCCGCGCCAGCCGCAGCGCGCGCCCGGCATCGGCGGAGACGATCGCGCCCGACAGGCCGTAGATCGAGTCGTTGGCGATGCGCACCGCGTCGTCGTCGTCGTCATAGGGGATCGCCACCAGCACCGGGCCGAAGATTTCCTCCTGCGCGATGCGCATGTCGTTGCGCACGTCGGCGAACAGCGTCGGCTCGACCCAGTAGCCGCGCGTCAGGCCGGCCGGCACGCCGCCGCCGCAGACCAGGCGCGCGCCCTCGCGCCGGCCGGTCTCGATGTAGTCGAGCACGCGGCGCCGCTGCCGCTCGCTGACCAGCGGCCCCATGATCTGCTGCGGCGCGTACTGGTCGCCCGGCCGCACGTACGCGAACATCGCCTTGAGCGTTTCGATGCCTTCTTCGTAGCGCGACTTCGGCAGCAGAATGCGCGTCGGCAGCGCGCAACCCTGGCCAGCGTGGTAGCAGACGCCGAGCCCGGACAGCAGCGCCGTCGAAAAATCGGCGTCGTCGAGAATGATGTTCGCCGACTTGCCGCCGAGTTCGAGGAAGACTTTCTTCACGGTTTCGGCGGCGGCGGCCATGATGCGGCGGCCGGTCGGCGTCGAGCCGGTGAACGAGATCATGTCGATGCGCGGATCGCGGCACAGCTTCTCGCCGATCGCGGCCGGATCGGACGAGGTCAGCACGTTGAACACGCCGGCCGGGATGTCGGTCTGCTCGGCGACGAGCTTGCCGAGCAGCGTCGCCGTCCACGGCGTCTCGGGCGCCGACTTGAGCACCACCGTGCAGCCGGCGGCCAGCGCCGGCACGACCTTCGCCATGTTGATCTGGAACGGGAAGTTCCACGGCGAGATCGCGGCGACCACGCCGGCCGGCTCGCGCCAGACGAGGCGCCGGCTCGGCACGCCCATGTTGGCGGTGACCGGCAGCTCGCTGTCCCAGGCGTAGCGCGCCATCAGCTCGATCACGTAATCGAGGATGCCGATCGGGCCGTCGCCCTGCGGGCCGTTCTCGGTGATCGCCATCGGCGCGCCGGTTTCGGCGACGACCTGCGCGCGCAGCGCGGGCGCGCTGGCGCGCAGCGCGTCGCGCAGCTGCATCAGACAGCGCCGGCGCAGCGCGCGGTCGGCGGCCCAGACGCCGGCGTCGAAGGCGCGGCGCGCGGCGGCGATCGCCAGCTCGGCATCGTCGAGCCCGGCGTCGGCGACCTCGCCGATCACGGCCTCGGTGGCCGGATCGACGTTGGCGTAACGCCTGCCGGAGCGCGCCGCGACGAGGCGGCCGTCGATCAGCAGGCGCGCTTCGCCGGCGGTGGCGGACGCCGCGGCCGGCGCGGCGGTGGGGTCCAGGTTCATGGCGGGAACTCCGGAGGCGGTGGACGGATCAGGCGGCGCGCGGCCGCAGCAGGTGCAGGCGCAGCATCAGCAGGCCGAAGATGACCAGCCACAGGCCGTTGAAGATCACCACCGGCACGATCTGCGCGCCGGTCTGGCGATACGTCAGCAGCTCCCAGATCAGATAGAAGCCGATCGCGTACGTCATCATCCCGGCCATGAAGGTCGCGAGGCCGCGATACCAGCGGCGATCCTGACGTCCGGCGGCGAAGACGATCAGCGACAGCACGTAGAACCACGAGAAGAAGAACATGTCGAGCTCGTTGACGAGGCGCAGCCACAGCGGCGCGTCGACGTAGATCGGCTCGACCTGCACGTAGCCGAGCCAGGCGCGGCCGATCCAGCTCGCGCCGCAAGGCCCATCGATGCCGAGCTTCAGGCCGTCCCAGCCGCAGCCGAACACGAACAGCGGCGCGTAGACCAGCGACATGAAGCTGGTGAACAGGAACAGCATGATCAGCAGTCGGTCCAGCCAGCGTGACATGCGGCGCTTCTCCCTGTTCCTGTAAACCCCAATGAAGGCCCGTCATTGCGAGCGCAGCGAAGCCATCCAGTCCGCAGCCAGATCCGGCACGTCGCCTGCGGCGCCTCGCGATGACGTCGGCCGAAGATTCACGCCGACGCCGATACGCATTCATCCCCCGTTTGGAGGACGAGTTGCAAACCATGCGCTTGCAATGTTTTGTGCGACATCCGGCGGCCACGCGGCCACCGTGCAGACGGAGACGAAGATGGAAGGCAATCGGCATGGCGGCGATCTGAACTACGCCGCGGATACCCTGAAGCAGTCGTCGGCCTCGACCGTGCAGCGCAACCTGCAGACCATCCCGCGCCTCGCCGACGGCGCGCCGCGCTATGCGCGCGGCTGGCACATGGTCGGCTGGAGCGACGAGTTCCCGCAGGGCCAGGTGGTGCCGCGCGACTACTTCGGCATGCGCCTGGCGTTCTATCGCGGCGACGACGGCCGGGTTCGCTGCCTCGATGCGTTCTGTCCGCATCTCGGCGCCGATCTGTCGGCCGGCAAGGTCATCGGCAACGCGCTGCAGTGCCCGTTCCACAACTGGCAGTACGACGGCGGCGGCCAGTGCGTGAAGATTCCGTACTGCGACAAGATCCCGGGCCGGGCGAAGACGCGCGCGTTCGAAACGCGCGAGATGAACGACACGGTGCTGATCTGGTTCGATCCCGAACTCGGCCCGCCGGACTACGAGATCCCGCCGCTCGCCGATTACTCGCCGGCCGATGCAGTCGATTCGAAAGGCTGGACGCGCGGCTGGCGGCGCTTCCGCATCACCATCAAGACGCATCCGCGCGAGGTGATCGAGAACACCGTCGACAAAGGCCATCTGCTGCCGATCCACGGCTACGATGTCGACCGCTGGCTGCCGATCTGGAACGGCCACATGACCGGCGAGCTGATGTGGGGCACGCACACGCGTCTGGCCGCCGACGTCCGGGACGACAAGCTCTACGTGCGCTCTGTGACCTACGGCCCCGCGTACCAGTACACCTGGCAGACGCAGGACTCGCGGCTGTTCGACTCGGCGATCCTCACCGCCTGGTGCCCGGTCGACGAGAACACGCTGGAATACTGGTTCGGCGTCATCGTCAAAGCCAACGCCGCCGAGTTTCCGCCGGAAGCGCTCGAAACCGCGGCGCAGGGCTACTGCGAGGCCTCGTACGACGCCTTCATGGAAGACGTCTACATCTGGGAGCGCAAGCTCTACCGTCCGGAGCCGACGCTGTGCGCGAACGACGGGCCGATCGCCAAGCTGCGGCGCTGGTACGCGCAGTTCTACACCGACCGCAAGGATCTGCCGGCACCGTTTCGCAACAACAACCACCACTGGACCGTGCACGACCTGCGCGACCGCCGCGCCGAGGTCGTCGCCGCCCAGGACGAGGCGCTGGCCTGACCCTGCGAAAGGACGAAGCCGATGGCGAAGTGGGAGTGCACGATCTGCGGCGATGTCTACGACGAAGCCGCAGGAGACCCGGAGCGCGGGATCGCGCCCGGCACGCGCTGGGAAGACGTGCCGGAGGACTGGGTCTGCCCGGATTGCGGCGCGGCCAAGGACAGCTTCGAACGGATCGCCTAGGGAAGGTCTGCAGAACGCCGTCATCGCGAGGCTGCGCCGGCCGCGGCGATCCAGACGCATCGCTTGCGCAGGGCATTGCTGGATGGCTTCGTCGCCTGCGGCGCCTCGCCAAGACGGAGCAGGGCTTATTCAGACCTTCCCCGGGGAAGGTCTGCAGAACGCCGTCATCGCGAGGCCGCGCAGCGGCCGTGGCGATCCAGGGACGCCACCGGCGTCGTGCGCGGCTGGATGGCTTCGTCGCCTGCGGCGCCTCGCCATGACGATGGATCTTTTCAGTGCTTCCCGAGTGCCGTGCGCGCAGTGGCGCGCCTGCGCCGATCCCGTGGTACGCGGCCGCGCCGGCAGGCCCGAGCCGATCCTTCAGAACCCTCATCGCCGGAGCGCGCATGAACGACCCCTCCCCTGCCCCTGACGCGCCGCGCCGTGCCTTCCTGCGCCGCCTGGCGCTGGCTTCGGCCGGCGCGGCGGCCGGCGCCGCGAGCTTCGATCTCGCCGCCGCCGCGCCGGTGCCGCGCCGCGAAACGCGGCACTGGGACGCGAGCACCGACGTGCTCGTGGTCGGCTCCGGCGCCGGCGGCATCGCCGCGGCGATCGACGCGCGCCGCGCCGGCGCCGAGGTGCTGGTGCTCGAAAAGTTCCAGGTACCCGGCGGCTCGTCGAGCATTTCCGGCGGCGTCTGTTACCTCGGCGGCGGCACCGCGCTGCAGAAGGCGCTCGGCTTCGAGGACAGCGTCGAGGCGATGCACGACTACATCATCGCCGCCAGCGGCCTGCACGCCTCGCCGGAAAAAGTGCAGCGCTACTGCGAGGGCAGCGTCGAGCATTTCGACTGGCTGGTCGGCAACGGCGTGGTCTACGCGCAGAAGTTCTCCGACGAAAAGGAGATCTCGATTCCGGACGGCTCGCTGTACTACTCGGGCAGCGAGCGCGTCTGGCCGTTCCGCGAGCGCATCCGCCCGGCGCCGCGCGGCCACGTGCCGCCGTCGCCGCACCTGATCGGCGGCCGCGATCTGATGCACGCGCTGCTCGACGCCGCGCAGCGCGCCGGCGCGCAGCTGCGCACGCGCCATTCTGCCGAGCGCCTGATCGTCGAAGCCGACGGCAGCATCGCCGGCGCGATGGTCGTCGACGAGCGCGTGCCGGGCAGCCCGAAGACGCTGGCGATCCGCGCGCGCCGCGGCGTGGTGCTCGCCGCCGGCGGCTTCATCCACAACCGCGAGATGGTGCAGCGCTTCGCGCCCGAGCTGTACGCGTGTTCCGCGCCGTGGGGGCGCGGCGGCGACCTCGGCATCGGCATCCTGATGGGCATGGCGGTCGGCGGCGCCGTACAGCGCATGCATCACGGCTTCGTCGTCATTCCGATCTACCCGCCCGAGGACATCGTCAAGGGCATCATCGTCAACGCGCGCGGCCAGCGCTTCGTGCCGGAGGACGGCTACTACGGCCTGCTCGGCCACGAGATCGCCTTCCACCAGGACGGCCGCGCCTGGCTGATCGCCGACGATGCGATCGCCTACAAGTGGGACGACTTCCGCCTGCCGGTCGCGGCCACCGCGCCGAGCATCGCCGAGCTCGAAACGCGCCTCGACATGCCTCCGGGCGCGCTGGTGCAGAGCGTCGACTACTACAACGCACACGCGCGCGACGGCGCGGACCCGCTGCTGCACAAGGCGGCGAAGTTCGTCGCGCCGCTGGGCCGCGCGCCGTACACCGCCTACGACCTCTCGGTGCAGAACGTGTTCGCGCCGGTGCATACCTTCGGCGGCCTGCAGACCGACGTCGACGCGCGCGTCATCGGCGCCTTCGGCGATCCGATTCCCGGCCTCTACGCCGCCGGCCGCACGGCGGCGAGCATCCCGGTCGCCCCGTACATCGGCAGCGGCATCTCGGTCGGCGACGCCAGCTTCTTCGGCCGCCGCGCCGGCCGCCACGCCGCACAGCGCAAGGCCTGAAGCCCATGAACCATCCGCTCGTGAAAACGCTCCTGCTCGCCGCCACGCTCGGCGCCGCGCTGCCGGCCACGGCCGCCTCCGCCGGCGCGCCGGATGACGGCGCCGTCGCCGGCGACGCGGCGCGCGGCCGCAAGGTCTTCTTCCAGTGCCGCACCTGCCACTATCCGGAGAAGGCCTACGGCAACCACAACGGCCCGAACCTCTACGCCATCTTCGGCCGCAAAGCCGGCACGCGCGAAGGCTATGCGTACTACTCGGAGACGATGAAGAACGCCGGCTTCGTGTGGACGCCGCAGCTGCTCGACTTCTGGCTCGCCAACCCGAAGACCTTCCTGCCCGACAGCACGATGGTCGTCTTCGCGACCACGCCGCAGGAGCGCGCCGACCTCATCGCCTATCTGCAGCAGTTCCACGATTAAGGAAGCTCTGAATCCATCCGTCATCGCGAGGTAGCGCAGGCCGCGGCGATCCGGATACTGCGCCGGCGCAGGGCGCTGCTGGATGGCTTCGTCGCCCGCGGCGCCTCGCGATGACGGCATAGGGACTTGCTCAGACCTGCCCTGGCCGCCGCGCTCACGGCAGCGCGTAGAAGTGCCGCAGCAGCAGATGCGCCGGCAGGTACAGCAGCAGCGGAAAGCCGATGAGCGCGATCAGCAGCCAGGCCCAGGCCGGCATCCAGCGCTGCGGCGCGTCGTCGGAAAGGCCGTAGACGTAGTTGATGTTGATCGGCGCCAGGCCGCGCCGCGTCGACGGTGGCGACGGCGTTGGCATGAAGAAATAGCAGACCAGCACCAGCACGGTGGCGATCGCGGTCCAGACCGGCAGCGCGCGCGGATCGTAGCCGGTGCGCGTCAGCAGCCACAGCAGCAGCAGCGGCAGCCAGCCGTGGAACAGCGACAGGCCACGCAGGAAACGCGAGCGCTGGCGGTCGAACATGTAGTCGGTCATCCCGCTCAGGCGTCCGCCGGCCAGGCGCACCGCGAAATCGAGCAGCCAGAACATCTGCGGCAGCAGGATGCCGACCGTCGGGATCGACAGCAGCAGCGCGTTCTCCGTCCACACGCCGGCCAGCGTGAACAGCAGCGCGACGTCGCAGAAATAGAGGAAGTTGGTCGGCCCGTAGCGGCGCAGGTAGACCGGCAGCAGCACCGCCATGAAGGCGGTGTAGCCGAGCTTGAGCAGCAACGGGATCGGCGCGTGCGCGGCGAGGTCCATGGGCGTTCGAAAGGAGCGAGGCCGGCCGACCATAGCAAGCCGCGCCGGCGCGCGGCCACCGGACGGGCGCCGGGCAGCGGCCGCGCGGGCAACGCGGCGCAACGCGCCGACCTGTCTCAGTCGCGGTCCGGCGCGCCGAGCGGAAAGTACGAGCGGTAAGGCCGCGCCTCATCGACGCAGCGCGCGAACGACGGCCGTGCCAGCAGGCGCCGGCGATAGGCGATCACGTTGGCGAACTTCGAATCGATCGCGTGCGTCCAGTCGGCGTAAAACAGCGACGGCGCCGCCGCGCAGTCGGCGAGGCTGAAGGTCTCGCCCGCCGCCCAGGTGCGCTTCGCCATCACGCCGTCGAGCCAGGCGTACGAGGTTTCGAGCATCCGCCGCGCCTCGTCGACGCCGTACGGATCGCGATGGGCCTCGGGGCGCAGCGCGTTGTAGACGACGCGCCCCTGCGGCGTCATGACGTAGTTGTCGAAGAAGCGATCCATCATCCGCACGTCGAGCGCCGCCTGCGGGTCGTCCGGGATCAGCGGCACCGGTCCCGGATGAAAGCGCTGCAGGTGCTCGATGATGATCGTCGATTCGAGCACCGCCCGGCCGTCGTCGACCAGCAGCGGAAAGCGCTTGATCGGCCACAGCGCCGCCAGTTCGGCGTCGATGGCCGGCGTGCCGACCTGGCGGTATTCGAACGGCGTGCCGTTCTCGTAAAGGGCGATCAGCGCCTTGTGGCAGTACGACGAGAACGGGTGTGCGTAAAGTTGGAGGGACATCGGCATTCCTTTCCTCAGCCAGCGTAGGCGCGGCGCAGCGCCGCGAGATCGAGCTTCTGCATCGGCATCAGCGCCGCCATCACGCGCTCGGCCGCGGCCGGCGTGCCGGTAATCCATTTCAGCAACTCGGCCGGCACCACCTGCCAGGACACGCCGTAGCGATCCTTCAGCCAGCCGCACTGCCCCGCGCTGCCGCCATGCGCCGCCAGCGCCTGCCAATAGCGGTCGATCTCGTCCTGCGAGACACATTCGATCTGGAACGAGATCGCTTCATTGAAATGGAACTGCGGGCCGCCGTCGAGCGCGGTGAAATGCTGGCCGTCGAGTTCGAATTCGACCGTCAGCACCGAGCCGGGCGCGTGGCCGTGAATCTCGCGGCCGGCCTCGGTGTAATACGACGTCGCAGTAACACGCGAGTTCGGGAAGATGCCGGTATAGAAGCTCGCGGCAGCCTCGGCCTGCCCGTCGAACCACAGGCAAGGGGCAATGCGGCATTTCACGCTCATCCTGGTCTCTCCTGACCCCGGCTGACCGGCCGGTACGGGCATGACCATGCGCCACGCCCTGATACGTCGAACGAGCCGGGCCGAAATCGACATCAGGGCTGCGGCATGGGCGTCGATCAGGTCAAAGGCAGCGTCGGCAATGAAAAGTGCGGCCTGGGCAAAGTGCCCGTCGGGCCGTTGGCTCAAGGGCTGCTCGGCGCCAGAATCGGCCGGCAGCGTTTCGGCAGCTAACGGCTGCAGCCGCACCAAAGTAGTCTTCGGAGGATTACGAAAGGTTGGCAGACTCAGTGCTCACAAATCCGTGTAGCCCACGTCACCGGAGGTCTCGATAGCAGAGATTCTCGTACGGCACATTGAGAAGTAGGGCGTGAATGGGCTTGTGCTTGGAGCCTGCACGCCATCACACCATGTCATGGATCGAAAAGGTCCACGTCTGGGTTGCTGGCCTGTCGACATTAATACGGAATGTGTGGCGTGTTGTCTTAAACAGATCGGGAGCAGGCTCTCAGCAGTTTGAATGCCAAACGCACTTAACTGGATCTGAGGTTACGACTTTCGGATTTTGTTTCGAAGATCGATCATGAACTGCCTTTCCTTTTTGTTGAAGGCGTTGCGCCTAACCTCACACCCCTTCATGACCGTCTCAAGTTCATTGAGATCATTCTCGAAGTGTAGGGGGCTAGGCATTTCATACTGTCCGGCGATCGGGCTGTCATGGCCCGCGATTACCTCGCTGGCCTTGCCGTAGACCGACACGATTTTGCGCCACTCGTCGATTTCAAAGCCAGCAATGGCGCCAACCTGGATGACCCGAACCTCGTCACTGAATGGATGAACGGTGTCGTTCAATACGACTTCACGAATGGCCCGCTCGATCATGCCGCGCATGTGCGCGTAAGCATCGCGCATAGCCTTCTTGTCATCATTGTTGGGATAGGGATTTTGGGTCGCCTTCATGAGCGCAGAGGTGGCCTTCAACTCCCTCATCTGATCGCCGTATGGCTTGCTCTCCCAAGCCAGTCCATCGAGGAGAGCGCCCGGGCTTCCCCCTTGCCATTCCACTGTCTGGATCTTTGCTGCGGCCTGCTGCTCGGCGATTTCTCCCAAGAGGGTAGTCAGGAAGACGGCGTCGTGCGTGAAGATCACCACAGGGCGCGTACTGGACAGATGGACCAGATGCTGGGCCATTTTTCGTCGGTGTAAGTGATCCAGTGAGGTGGACGGATCATCGAAAACAATGGTGGATTTATCCCCACGAAGCTTGGCTTCTGCCAGGAAGAAGGCGAGGGCGACGGCCCGCTGCTCACCTTCCGAGAGCACTTCATGTGTGCCGCGACCACAGCCCTCCAAGGCTAGGCCATACACATTCCGACCACCCTTGGTCTGGCTAGTGAGCACGGGCTTCACCCGGTGGCGGTAGCCCAAGGCTTCTAGCTCATCATTGAATGCCTTCGCCAGCGCGTCCGTGGCGTGAATTCTCGACAGGTTCGTTATTTTTGTGGAGATGGACCTAGTGTTTAGTGCGTCGCGTGCTGCTTCCAGTGCGCTTCGGCGTTTGGCCGCGCTGATGTAGGTCCGCAGAGCTGGCAAATGCGCGCTTAGGTCGCGTCGCGATGTGAGCTCGGCCAGCTGGCTCGCGAGATTGTCGTGCTCCTTTTGATCTTTGGCCTTGCGGAGCTGGTCCGCGCGTTGGCGGAGGGATGCGGCCTTCGCAGAGAACCGCACTGACAACGAGTCGCCGTCGGGTAAGGGCGGGCGCGGATCGGTCCAGTGGGACAGCATGTAAGATTGGGCCATCCATTCACGGCGTGCCACCCACGCCGCTTGATGAGCACTGACTGCTTCAGCGAGGCCTTCGTCACTTTGCTTGATTTCAGCCAAAGTGGGCGCGTCTACTGGGGCAAGGTTGGCGTCGTCGATCTTTTTGCGCGCCTCTGTGACAGCCCTACGGGCGCTCTCCAAGTTCTGTGCGGCATCGGCAGCCACGAACTTTCTAAAGCGGATCATGCGCGCTTGTGCGTCCTCTCCAAGAGATTGCTGGCAAAGGACGCACTGATCATTCGGGCCGCTGGCCGGGTGGTCCTCATGCTCGGAGTAGGCTTTGAGCGAAAATGCTTGGGCGGCCTTGAACAAGGCCTTCCATTCTTCTCCGCCGGTTTCAGGGAGCAGACCACCCGCGTGACCGTCGAGGGCGCCATCACCACGAAGAAGGCCTTGGGCGAGACGATCGGCGTCGATGGCAGCGTCTTCGGCAAGGGCGAAGCCGGCGAACTTGTCCATGGCGGCGTCGGAGACGAAACGCTCGGCAATGGTTGCAAAGTTCTTAAGGAGGTCAATCCGTCGGGCTAGAAGCTCGTGCTTGATCGCTTCAGGTTCGACGTCCAAGCCCTTAATGGCCGCCGACAGTTCCTTGATCTCCTCGGTTTCTTGCGGGGTTAGCTTCGCCAAAGCTTCGAAGGCCGCAATGTCGGTATTCGGGCCCAGTTTGGCCATGATTTTTCCGACAGAGTGGGCGCCTTGCAGAGCGGCGAATTGGTCGCTTCGGAGATGGATAGCGCCGATCTCGCGATTGAGCTGCTCCTGGATCACTTGCTGGGCAGTTGCCAGCGCAGACAAGGCATGGAGTCCGTATGGAACAAAAATCGACGGGCCGTCTTTGCTGATGTAGTCCTGAGCGCAGTGGCTGTCATAAACCGACACCATGGCCAAGTCAGCGTTGCTGGCGTTACCTTCGACCCAGATTGTCTTGTGGTTCTTGCCTCCGGATGCGTAGGCGAAAGTCGCTTCGGGCTGGGCGGGCATCCCCTTGGTAAAGGCATTTGCCAGAACCGGGGTTGAGTGCCGGGCCCGGCAGGCCCGCTTCATTACCCGGGCGTAGCCGGACTTGCCTGCGCCGTTCTCGCCAAAGATCACGGTGATCCCATTATCGGCTATATCAAGCCGGCGGCCGTTAGGGAAGCCGTTCACGTTGTTTAGGCCCGAGAGGCCCTGAAGAATCGTGGACGTGCCTGATCCCATCGTGGGGATATGGGCCTTGGTCAGCAGCTCCGGCTTGAGGGCGTCAGCAACCCCTGCGACCATGGCCCTGATCTCGACCAGGTCCTCTTCGGTGAGCTGGCCATTGGCCGCAAAGATGCGCCGAAGGGCGTCGCGCTGCCAGTCAGGAAGGTCATTCGACCAAGCAAGGATGTCGTCTAGAAGGGCCATGGCGTTGAACGTGAAGGCGAGTTTTTTCAGTAGTGCTGTTCATCGGCTCTCCGGCGCATGATTGAGACTTTTACCCTCGTCCCCGGCTACGGGAGGGCTATGGCTGCCGGCCGGCGTCCCCTGATTCTGACTAGCACGACCGCTTAGCGTCCAATCGTCGCACCCCCGACATTAGTGATCGTCCGCTTCTGGTCTATCTACGCAGTTCGCCCCCAAATCCCGAAGGACCGCTTCGGGCTGAGAGCTGTCGATGGGCAGCGTCTCACCAACGCGTCCCGCCGAGCTTCCTCCCATCCTCAGGCAATCGGCCCGACGACCCAGGTAAACAGATCGAGCAGCAGCAGCACGATCATGCTGACCGCCGAGGCCTCGATCACCGTGCGGCCGATCGTCCATGGCTGGGCGGCGTCCTCGTCTAGGCGGTAGACGTTGGGGAAGCTGACGATGAAGTACAGCGCGTAGCAGACGGAGCCGAGCGAGAGCATGCGCGGGATGTCGACGTACCAGACGTTGGCGCGTGAGAGGTCCGAGACGCCGACGTAGAAATACGTCTCCGCCCAGGCGAAGAAGTACGCGGCCACCGCGACCGTCAGCGCCCACAGCAGCGCGCGCAGCCAGGCCGAGGCGGCGAGCGTCATCGTGCGCACGCGGCGCATCAGCACGACGGCGATGCTGTGGTAGACGATGAAGAACGCGATGGCGTTGAAGTACATGCCGACCGGCACCTTGCGGTAGCTCGCCAGCGCGGTCGCCTCGTCCGGGCCGAGCAGCGCCGAATCGAAGTACCAGCTCACCTTCGGGAATTGGTAGCGGATGCCGAGCACGTCGAAGAAATACTCGGTATGGAAGTACGTCGCGAAGAAGACGTACACGAACATGTAGACGTTGTACTTGAACCAGTAACTGCGCTGCCACGGTACGCCGCTGTGGCGGCGCAGCCAGGCCGGCAGCAGCACGCAGAACGGCAGCCACATCGCCAGGTTCTGCATCAGGTGCCAGAAGTTGCCGACGTCGAGCAGGCCGGAGGCGAGGATCGCGTAGTTGTAGACGCAGAACACCGGCACGAAGGCGAGAAAGAACTTCTCGCCCCAGGCCTTGTCCGGATTCTTCGAGAACCAGTAGCCCGCCAACGCCATCGCTGCGCCTCCCCGTCCGGTCACGCACCGGCGCCGCCATGCTCGCGGCGCGGCGGCCGGCGCAGCGGCCCTCATTTGGGGGAGACTTCGCGCGGCGCGGGCTCCGCTATGCGGCCTTCAGCTCGGTGACGATGCGGAACAGCTGCGAGCCGCGCGGGTAGCCGACGTACTGCGTCAGGAACATCGCCAGCGCGTCGAGCTGGTCGGCGCGCAGCTCGCCGCGCTTGAGCGCCGCGCGCAGCTGGATCTGCAGCGTGACCGGATCGCCGAGCGCGGTGATCGCGCCGATCAGCAGCAGGCGGCGGTCGCGGATGCTCAGCGTCTCGTCGGCCCACAACGTGCCGAACAGCGTCTCCAGCATGAAGTCGACGAACGGTCCGGCCGCACCTGCCGGCACCTGCACGTCGCCGGCGTAGACCTCCTCGAACAGCTCGACGCCGCGCGCCCGATCGTATTTGTTCACGTCGCTCTCCGGTTGCGCGGCGGATCGTAGGCGGGCGCCCGGCGGCGCGTCAAAAAACAATTCGATCATTATGTTTGTGCCGGACGCTCTACCCAGTTTGAGGGAGGATGCGGCGGCCGCGGCGGACCTAAGTTCGGCCGGTCGCCAAGAAGAGAACACGGGGGAGAGCCGATGGGAACTCGCGACGGGCATCGCTGCGGCCGCGGCCGCATGGCGATCGCGGCGGCTTTGCTGGCCGCCGGCGCACCGGCGGCGCATGCGGATTCGTACGAGGCGTACGGCGTCGAGATCGAAACCCAGCTCTCCGCCACCTACTCGGCGGCATGGCGCCTGCACGATCCGGACCGCCGGCTCATCGACGCGCCCGGCGCGGCGACGATCCCGGTGCCGGACTACTTCAAGGTGCCGGAATCGGCGAACTACGACGACGGCAATCGCAACTTCGCCAAGGGCGCGACGATCAACAACCGTCTGACGCTGCTCGGCGAGCTGATGCTGCGCAAGGACGATTACGGCTTCCAGCTGCGCGGCGATGCGTTCTATGACGACGTCTACCGCCGCCGCAACGACAACGATTCGCCGGAGACGATCAGCAAGACCGACGGCGCCTACAACGAGTTCAGCCGCGACGCGCGCTACTACGACGGCGCCCGCGCGCGCCTGCTCGACGCCTACGCCTTCGGCTCCTGGTATCTGAGCGACACCACGGTGCTCAATCTGCGCGTCGGCCAGCACGTCGCCGCCTGGGGCGAGAGCCTGTTCTTCGACGGCATCGCCCTCTCGCAGGGGCCGGCCGACGCCACCAAGGCCAACCTGCCCGGTGTCGACGTCAAGAGCCTGCTGCTGCCGGTCAACCAGGTCTCGATGCAGCTCGCGCTCAACGAGGACTGGACCGTGCTCGGCCAGTACAAGCTGGACTTCAAGCCGACCGAGCTCAACCCGGTCGGCGAGTATTTTTCGGTGACGGATGTGGTCGGCCCCGGCGCGGCATTCATCTACGGGCTGGAGAATCCGCTGTACCTGCCGAACTATTCCGACTTCAACCTGCTCTCCGACGACGCCGTCGAACTCGTCAATCTCGCGCTGTCCGCGCTGGCGCCGAACGCGCCGACCGGCACCGTCACGCAGGCGCTCGGCCGCATCCTCAACGCGCTCGATCCGATCCTCCCCGACGTGCCGCTGCCGGTCGGCCAGATCAGCCAGCCGGGCACGCCGCGCTACATCAACGTGCAGCGCCTCAAGGACACGCGGCCGAGCTGGGGCGGCCAGTACGGCATCGGCCTCAAGTACCAGCTCACGCCGGTCACCAACATCGGCCTGTACTGGCTGCGCTACCACAGCACCACGCCGGCGCCGGTGCAGAACTACGGCTATGCGCCGCTGATCGGCGGCGTCGGCAGCGTGCCGCCGGTGCTGACCACGCAGATCCTCAACCTCGAGGTGCCGGTCACCTACAGCGTTCACTACTTCGACGGCATCCATCTCGCCGGCCTCAGCTTCTCGACCACGCTCGGCGGCGTCAACGTCGCCGGCGAAGCGCTCTATCGCGACGGCGCCGACGTGCTCGTCGATGTCGACGGCGGCCTGCTCGGCCCGGTGCCGACGCCGGTGCGCTCGAAGATCTGGCAGGGCCTGCTGTCCGGCCTGTACTCGTTCGGTCCCGGTCTGTTCTGGGATTCGCTGTCGCTGGTCGGCGAGACCGGCTTCATTCACGTCGCCGACAACGATGCGGGTTGCGGGCCGACCAGCTGCACCAGGGATCTCACCTACTCGCGCGACGCCGCGGGCCTGTCGACGCTGGCGATCATCGACCGCAAGAACGTCATCTCCGGCTGGGATCTCTCGGTGCCGGTCAGCTACGCGATGATGATCGCCGGCCAGAGCTCGCTGCTGTCCGGCTTCGGCGCGCTGATGGGGCCGCACGACAAGCGCTTCGGTATCGGCGCCTACATGACCTATCTGCAGCAGTTCACCGTCGGCGTGCAGTACAGCGGCTTCTTCGGCAAGCCCGACCTGCGCGCCAACCCGTACGCGGATCGCGACAACATCGGCATCACGCTGAAGTACAACTTCTGAGAACGGGTGCAGCGCGCGTGCCGCCGCGATCTGCGGCGCGCGATCAAGGGCGGCGCGGGAAGCGCACGCGCAGCGTCGGCACCGCGAATGCGCCGCTACGCGGCGCGCGCGGCGACATGCGCGTGGTCGCTATTGCGGGCTCGCGTCGGAGGGTTGGATCGCCTCATCGGTGATGCGCGCATGCGCGTCGGTCACGTGGACGCCGTGCGCCGCCAGATCGCGCAGGCAATCGTTCACGTCGACGCCGGGCATCGCCTCGCCCTGCCGCATCTCGACGCTCTTGAATGCGGTCCATGGCGCATACCGGGCGGGAAGATTCACCCCCGACGCTTGCGCGGTGAAGCCGAACACACGACCGGGACCTCTGAAAATGTGAACTTGCATATCCGCACCCGTTGTTTGGAACATCAAGTCTGACCCCGGCATCGCTCGGCAAATTCCACCGAGGCCCGACACCGTTTCAGCTGCCGGAACACGCCCGTCGGCATCCCGCGCGGCCGGTTCCGCCGGTGCTGCCGAGTCGGCCGGAACGGCAAGCGATGCGGCTGCCGGCCGAGACGGCGCGCGCCGGGGCCGCCTGCCTTCCGTCTTCATTGAGCCGGATCAAGGCGCGCATCCGGCGCAACCGGCAGACTCGCGGCAAGCCTTCCTGTCGCAGCACCATGCCGCCTCAGAACCCGACGCCGCCTGCACGGATTCGTCCCGGTCGTCGGGCCAGCCCACGGCTGCCGATCACGTTCTTCCGGGCCCTTGCCGAGTTGCGCCTGCACGTCCCGAAGGCGCGCTCGCCGGGCGGGCCGCGTCCGCGCTACCGCCGGCACGAACGCATCGCCTCGCAGCGCAAAGGTACCGCGCCGGCGATGAAGGCGCGGCGCGGCGGCGTTATGATGTCGCGCGGCGATCTTGCCGTCGAATGCGGGTCTGAACGTCTGGCCGAAGTGCAGGAGCCTCTCCTGTGGATTTGCGAATCGGCGCGCGTTGCGGTGATCAGGGCCTCCCAGGCTCTCGCAGCGCTGGACCGGGAAGGGGTTCCGCCCCGGACCGCAAACGCCGACGCCGCAATGGCCGACCGCGCCGAATGCGTCATGCTTAACAACGGTACCCCTGTCGTCGCGGCCTTTCGCGCGCTCGACGACGTCCTGCGCCAGCCGCAGGCGGCAGCCGCCGAAGAGCAGCGCCGCGCCTCTCGCCCCCGTCCTTCACCGTTCCCTCCGACCGAACCGTCCTGCCGGCGCCCGCGGCGCCACGGCGGCGGCGGCCGGGGAGCGTTACTCAGGAGTCCCAAGCCATGTCCGCTTCCGTCCGTTTCTCCCATGCCCCGGCGCTCGACGCCGAACAGCACTTCGTGGTCTTTTCCGCGTTCTCGCACGGCCGCATGATTCCCTGCGCGATCAGCGCCCGCGCGCTGATGGAGCGCTTCGGCGCCGACGAGCCGCATCTGCTCGACGCCTTCGAGCGTCATCGCGGCGCCATCGAGAAGATTGCCGAAGCGCTGATCGAGGAGCACCGCGAATCCGCTGACGGCTCCATCGTCGTCTACGCGCGCGACGTCGCCGCGCCGACGCCGGTGGCGCGGCACGCCGCAGCCTGAACACGGAGCGCCGCGCCGCGCATGGCGCGGCCCGGGCGCAAAAAAGGAGCGGCGCCCCCCCGGCACCGCTCCCGCTCCCCCTCCCCCGTGTTGCGGGTCTAGCGTTTGAAGACGCCGAGCACGCGCACGACCTTGTCGATCAGCTTGACCATGCCCGCCGGCACCGGCTTGCCTTCGAGCAGCTGCGTCAGCTGTTTCTTGTACTTGTCGGTCAGCGGCGGAAACATCGTGCGCGGATCGACGACCGGCGCGCCTTCCTCGAACACGGTGCGCGCGTTCGAGCATTCGGCGAAGGTGTTGAAGCCGACCAGGCGGCCGATGCCGCTGTGGTTGACGCCACCGAACGGCAGGTACGGATTGGTGCCGGACTGCACGACGTTGTGGTTCAGCACCATGCTGCCGGACGTCGTGTTCTTCAGGAAGTATTCCCAGGCGCCGCGATCCTTGGCGAACACGTAGGACGCCAGCGGCTTGTCGTGCGCGCGGATGTAGGCGACCACGTCCTCGCGCTGCTGCCAAGGCATGACGACGATCACCGGCCCGAAGATTTCCTCCTGCATGATCTTCATGTCCGGCGTCGCGCCGGTGATGACGGTCGGCGCGATGTAGCGGTCCTCGGCGCGGAATTCGCCGCCCATGACGATCTTCGCGCCCTTGGCGCGCGCATCCTCGACCAGAGCCTTGATGCGCTCGAAATGGCGGGCGTTGATGACGCGCGGGTACTCCGGATTCTTGTCGAAGCCCTCGCCGCGCGGGTTGTACATCGCGGTGATTTCCTTGACCAGCGCGTCGACGTAGCGCTGGAACACCGACTCGTGCGCGAACACGTAGTCCGGCGCGATGCAGGCCTGGCCGGCATTGCACATGCGGCCCCAGGCGGTCTTCAGCGCGGCGTCCTCGACGTCGGCGCTGGCGTCGACGATCGACGGATTCTTGCCGCCCATCTCCAGCGTCACCGACGCGAAGTGCTCGGCGGCGGCGCGCATGATGATGCGGCCGACGGTGTTGTTGCCGATGTAGAAGATGTGGTTGAACGGGCACGCGAGCAGGCCCTGCGCCGCCTCGACGCCGCCTTCGACGATCACCACTTCGCCGTCCGGGAACGCCTCGCGCACGATATCGGCCATCACCTTCGACGAGTACGGCGCCAGCTCGGACGGCTTGATGATGACGGCGTTGCCGGCGGCGAGCGCGCCGAGCAGCGGCAGGAAGCCGATCACGTACGGCGCGTTCCAGCTCGGCAGCACCAGCACCATGCCCTTGGCTTCATAGTGCAGATAGCACTTCTTGCCGAGCGTCATCAGCGACGGAGGCGCCTCCTTGTCCGTCATCCAGTCGGCGAGGTGCTTCTCGATGTGGTCGGCCTCGAACTTGAGCATCACCAGCTCGCCGTCGACGTCCGGCGGCGTCAGGCCGCGCTCCTTCTTGACCGCTTCGTAGATCCGCGGCCGCGCCGCCAGCGTCACCTTCATCAGCCGCCGGATGCGCGCGATGCGCTGCTCGGCCGTGCTCTGGGCGAGCTGCGGCACGTGCGCAGCGACCCGATCGAAAGTCGCGCGGATGTCGTTGGCGACGGGCAGATTGATGACGGTGCTCATGGTGCGGTTCCGGATCGTGTGGCGGTATGAATGAACGGATTCAGTGCCCGGCCCGGGCCGCCGCTTCCGGCGTGAACTGGGTCGGGGACATCGGCTGGTTGATGCGCCACCACTGCTTGCTCTCGTTGACCAGATAGCCGGCCTCGTAGGTGCCGGCCGACAGGTCGTGATAGATCGAGACGCCGCGGTGCCAGGCACCGCCTTCCTGCGAGTAGTGGTAGGTGATGACCGGCACGCGCCAGAGCTGGCCGCGCGCGTCGTAGTTGTCGGCCGTCGCCACGAGCCAGCTGTCCTCGTCGGCGTACAGCACGCGCTTGCTGTAGATGTGGCGCACGCCGTCCTTGAGCGTGCCTTCGACGACCCAGACGCGATGCAGCTCGTAGCGCAGATAGTCCGGATTGACGGTGTCGGGCTTGATCAGCTCCGCGTACTTGAGCGCCGGATCGTTGATCCGGAAGTTGGCGTACGGGATGTAGATTTCCTTCTTGCCGACGAGCTTCCAGTTGTAGCGCTCGGGCGAGCCGTTGAAGCCGTAGTCGTCGTCGACGGTGCGAAAGCCCGCCGGCGGCACCGGATAGTCGAAGCCGACTTCGGGCGCCTGACGCACGCGCCGCGTACCCGGCAGGTATTGCCAGGACTGGGTCGCGGCGCTGGTGTAGTTGTTCGGCTGGAAGCCGACGGCGACGAAGCCGCGGTCGCGTTCCGGCAGCAGGTAGCCGGTGTAGAAATGCGCGGTGACGCGTTCCGCGTAGGTGCGCTCCTGCTTCGGATCGTTGTTCATCACCAGCACCATGAACTTCTGGCGCCCCCAGGCGACGCTGCCGCCGGCGTAGACGTCGGCGATGTCGCAGATCGCCTGCTCGGTGTAGACGCGGCCGGCGTTGCTGATGTTCCAGATCGCTTCGAGGCCGCTCTTGGCGATCGGGAACGGGATCGCGCCGGCGGTGCCCTTGAGGCCTTTGCCGTCGTCGATCACCTCGGCGCTGATCGCGTTCTTCCGGGTGCGGCGGCAGGTCTCGTCCGAGTCCGCGAAATCGCGATGGCTCGGATAGACGTTCATGCGATACGCGTCCGGGTATTTCTTGAACAGCGCCTTCTGGCCGTCGGTCAGGCGCTCCGCATACTGCGCCATGTTGGCGGCGGTGATCGTGAACAGCGGCTTTTCGCCGGCGTACGGACCGGGCTCGTAGCCGGAAGGATTCTTCACGCCGGGCCAGGTGCCCTTGAACTTGCCGGTGTATTCGGCGACGCCGGACGGCGTGCCGGCCCGCTCGGCGCCGATGCAGCTGAGCTGCGGGCCGTCGAGCTGGGCGGCTTCCTCGGCGCTCACCTTGGCCCCGGCAGCGCCGGAGAGCGTGAACAGGCCGACGGCCAGCCACCCGTATGCGATCGCGCGCTTCGAATCCATCACGTCCTCCTCGCTGGATGGACGCACGCCGGCCTGACCGTCCGCCGGCACGCTGTCCAGGATTCTCTGACAAGGCGAAGCGTCAGACTCGCGCCGCTCGGCCGAGACTTGCGCTGTCGCCCCCGCCGGATGCAGATTACAATGCGATCGCAATGTTTTTTTGCGATCGCCTGCTTCGGTCGGTGACCGATAGTCGGCAGTCAGCAGCGGCGGGCGCATCCTCCAAATCAGTGAGGTTTTGCGCGTGACCGCGGAGAGGCCGGTCCACGGCCCCGTTCGAGGAGGAGGAAAACGATGTCGGCCAACGTCCGCTACCTGCACAACGCCGCGCGGCCCGCGCGGCGCCCGCCGCCGGTCGATCCGGGGCACGTCGTCGCCGGCCTCGAGGGCCAGCGCCTCAATGCCCTGCTCGACGCGATCTACGAGGGGCCGGCGACGCGGCCGGCCTGGGACGAAGCCCTGCGCCAGCTGCAGCAGCGGCTCGACGCCTCGCACGTGGCGCTGATCGTGCGCCGCCCGGCGGACGAGCAGTTCGGCACGATGGCGCACGTCGGCGCCGAGGACGCGGTGGCGATGGAGTCGTACACCAAGCACCTGTTCGCGATCGATCCGTTCGTCGATCTGCAGGAAGGCGAGGTCGTCACGCCCGAGGAACTGATCGGCGAGGCCTGGCTCGACAGCGCGATCTACCGCGACTATCTGAAGCCGCTCGACGTGCGCCACCTGCTCGGCGCCGACCTGCGCACCGCCGACGGCATCGAGTGCCAGCTGCGCGCGACGCGCCCGCACGGCGCCGAGCCGTTCGGCGAGAGCGAGCGCAGCCTGCTGCGCTTCCTGCTGCCGCACCTCAAGCGCTCGATCCGCCAGCAGGTGCAGCTCGATGCCCTGGAATCCGAGCGCCAGCTGTTCGCCAGCACCGTGAACCGCCTGTCGCTCGGCGTGATCCGCCTCGCCGCCAGCGGCAGCATTCTCGACATGAACGACGAGGCGCGCCGCATCCTCGCCGAGCGCGACGGCATCGCGCTGGGTCTCGGCGGCGGCCTGAGCACCGACAGCACCCAGGAGAAGCGCGAGCTGCAGCGCCTGATCGACAACGCGCTGGCGCGCAGCACCAAGCCCTCGCCCGGGCTCGCCGAGGCGATGCCGATCACGCGGCCGTCGGGGCGCGCGCGGCTCGGCGTGCTGGTCAAGCCGTTGCCGCCGGGTCCGTGGCCGGACAGCGGGCGGCGCCCGGCCGCCGTGCTCTACCTGCGCGATCCGGAAGCCAGCGTGCCGCAGGCCTCGCAGGAACTGGCGCGACGCCTGCTCGGCCTGACCCGCGTCGAGACCCGGCTGGCGATGTTCCTCACCGACGGCCATTCGCTCGACGAGACGGCCGATCTCATGAACATCCGCCGCAACACCGCGCGCACGCATCTGCGTTCGATCTTCAGCAAGACCGGCGTGACGCGACAGACGATGCTGGTGCGGCTGATGCTGAAGAGCGTGTTCACGCTGGCCTGAGGCCTCGTCGCCACGGCGGCGCGGCCGCGCCGCCGGCGGCCGGCCACGGGCGACGCTGCACGGACCGCCGCTCATCGCCGCCGCGAAGGAAGGAATCAGGCCGCGGCCGGCGGCGCGATCGTCGGCTTGCGGCGACCCTTGACCTTGACCTTGAAGCTCATCGCCGGGCCCGGCGTCGGCGCGGTCTTGGTCTTCAGCACGTAGTCCGGCGATTCGAGTTCGAGGTCGAAGTTGTAGAACACCTCGGCCATCGTCATCGCCAGCAGCACCTCGGCCAGGCTCTTGCCGAGACAGGTGTGGTGGCCGCGGCCGTACGGCGAGTAGGCGCCGATCTGCATGTGCTCGGCGCGCGGCTTGGCGTAGCGGTCGATGTCGAACTTGTCGGCGTCCGGATAGAACTCGTTCTGGAAGTGCGGCACCGAGGTGCCGAGATAGATCATCTCGCCCTCGCGGATCTGGCAGCCGCCGAACACGAAGTCCTTGTTCGCGGTGCGGATCTGCGCGACGGCGATCGGATAGAGGCGCATGGTCTCCATGATCGCGCCGTTGAGCGCCGGCAGATCCTTCATGAATTCTTCTTCGTTGACCGGACGGCCCTTGGCGTACAGCGCGTCGACCTCGGCATGGATGCGCGCCAGCACGTCCGGATGCTTGAGCACGGTGTAGACGATCGCCGAGGTGGTGTTGGCGACGGTGTCGAGACCGGCGACGTAGGGACCGGTCATCAGCATCACCAGGTCGCCGGCCGGGATCAGATCCGGATCGCGCTGGTGGGCTTCCATGACGTCGTCGATCAGCGTCTTGAACTCGTCCGGCGTCGCACCGCCGGCGGCGATGCGGTCCTGATACTGCTTGATCATCTTGCGGCCGAGCTCGAACATGCGCGCCTTGGCGCGCTTGTAGGCCGGCATCTTCATCAGGAACTTCGGGCGCTGGCGCGTGACCAGCACGTTGAGGATGTAGAGGATCGTGGTGCGGATGTCCTGCACGTACTCGCGCGGCGTCTGGCCGGTCAGCACCATGCCGAGCTGCTCGACGACCAGATACTGCATCGCCTGCACGACCGGCACCTTGCTGCCGACCTTCCAGTCGCGCAGCAGCGCGGTGCGCGTGATGTC
Organism: Solimonas variicoloris DSM 15731; assembly: GCF_000382285.1. Lineage (GTDB taxonomy): Bacteria > Pseudomonadota > Gammaproteobacteria > Nevskiales > Nevskiaceae > Solimonas > Solimonas variicoloris. The sequence continues at coordinate 48,707 of NZ_KB907933.1, forward strand.
GAGCACTTCCTGGTAGCGGCCCTTGATCGATTCCTTCGAGAAGCCGCGCTTCATCACCGCGCGCAGCTGCTTGTGCAGCTCGCCGTCGACGGCGGTCAGCATCTTCGAGGCGCCGAATTCCTGGACCAGCGGCTCCCAGGCCTCCCTCGAGCGCAGCGAATCCTTGCCCTCGCGCGTGCCCATGAAGTTGGCGGCCTCGGCGCCGGCGATCACGGTCAGCTCGTTGCCGAACACGCGGACGCGGAACGCCGGACCGTAGTCGCGGTAGCAGCGCGCGAAGAAGCGCGCCGGGTTGGCCGCCATTTCCAGCGTGCTGCCGATCAGCGGCAGGCCGCGGACCATCGGCGGGCGCGGCGCGTTCGGATGTTCGTTGACGGCGACGCTAGCGGTATTCATGGTGCTGCCTCACTGGGAATGCGGATGCGGCCGCGGCGGGCCGAGCCCGGAGTTTTGCAAGCGGCCTCTCGAAATTCCTCCCCCGCATGGATGACCTTGCGGCGGGAGGCTGGACGCGGCGGCGGCGGCGCGCCCGGCGCCGGCCTTGAGCCCGGCGCCGGCGCTCAGGCCGCCTTGCGCTGCGCGAGCGCGTTGGTCTTGACGATCAGGCGGTTGATGCGGCGCGCGTTGTGGTGGTTGTAGTCGTATTCGAGGTGACCGTCGCCGTCGAGCAGTTCGGCGTCCGGGAAGCGCTTCATCAGCTCCTGGATCATCAGTCCGCCCTGCACGCGCACGAGATAGGTGCCGATGCAGAAATGCGCGCCGGCGCCGAACACGATGTTGCCGTCGAGGCGGCGCGTGATGTCGAGCTGGCGCGGGTTCTCCCACTTCTGCGGATCGACCCAGCCGGCGGTCAGGTTCAGCAGCACCGACTGGCCCTTGCGGAAATGCTGGCCGCGCCAGTCCAGATCCTCGCTGACGAAGCGGAACTGCGGCGTCTTGCCGAAGGCGCCGACGCGCAGCAGCTCGATGATGGCGTTCTCCATCAGCTCCGGGCGCTCGCGCAGCAGCGCGTACTGCTGCGGATTGCCGAGCAGGCCCTTGATCGCATAGGTGTGCAGGTCGGTCGCGGTATCCGAGCCGGCGACGATCACCGCCTGGATCACGGCAACGATCTGGTAATCGGTGAGGCGATCGCCGTTGTCGGAGGCCGAGATCAGGCTGCCGATGAAGTCGTCGCCCGGGTGCGGCAGCGCGCGGCGCTCGCGGATCAGGTCGAGGAAGTACTGGAAGCCGGCCAGCGATTCCTGCATCGACTGCTCGCGTTCCTTCTGCGGCAGGTTGATGCGCGTCGACTTGACGACGCTGACGGCGAAGTCGTGGAAGAAGTCCTCCATGTTGGTCGGCACGCCGACCATGCGCGCGATCGACCGCACCGGCAGCTTGGTGGCGATCATGGCGTACGCGTCGAACTGCTCGGGCGTGCCGATCTCGTCGAAGCAGGTGACGACGAGATCGCGGATCTTGGCGTCGATCTTGCCCATCACCGGCTTGGAGAACGCCGGCATGGTCAGCTTGCGCAGGCGCAGATGCTCCTTCGGGTCGACCACGAACAGGCCGGCGTCGATCGCGCGCTCGAAGTGGTTCTGCTGCTCGAAGGGCTTGGCCGGCGGCGCGTGCTCCCAGTGCTTGTAGCTGGTCGAGAAGCGGTTGTCCTTGAGCATGTCGAGCAGCGCGTCGTGGCTGCTGACGACCCACATCTGCAGGTCCTTGTGCCAGGCTACCGGATACTCCAGCGCCAGCTTCTCCCAGGTCGCCCACGGCGAGCGGATGAAGTCCTTCGAATACGGATTGAACAGCTTGCCGTCGATCTCGATGCGGCCGGCTTCAGCGCTGACGGACATGGCGGAATCTCCTCGCGGGGGGGCCGTCGTCGCAGCCCCGTGTATGAGTGGCGTGCAGCTTGCAAACGAGTTTTGCAAGCGCATTCTCGAAATTCCTCATCCGCGTGCAGTAGAAATCGCCGCCCGCGGCCGCGCGCGGCGGCGGCCTCGCACGGCCCTGCCCGGCGCGACGGCATCCGATCCGGCGCCGGGCACGCCCGCTGCTACTCGTAGATCTCCGCGGACGCCAGCGGCAGCCGGCGCGGATCGGCGCCGCCGACGATCAGCAGCTTGCCGCTCGGCAGCGGCGTGACGGTGTGCAGGAAGCGGCGCGCGCCCAGCGCCGGGCCGTCGCGGCGCACGCCGTCGGCGCCGATACGTTCGCTGCGGTCGGTGACGCCGGTGCCGGCCGCGCTGGAATCGCCGCCGGCCAGCCACCAGCCGCCGTCGGCAAGCGGCGCGGCCGCGAACAGGATGCGCGTCAGGCGCAAGGCGCCGCGCGTCGCGAAGCCCAGCGTCTGCGGATCGAAGCGCAGGATCGCGGCGTTCTGGGTGATGTCGGTGTCCTCGCCGCCGGCGATCCACACGGCGCCGTCGGCGCTGCGCACCGCGACATGGTTGCCACGCACCACGTCCTCGGCGGCCGGCAGCGTGGTGAAGCTCGCGGTCTGCGGATCGAACAGCTCCGGCGGCGCCGGACGGCCGTCGCTGGTTAAGCCGCCGTAGAACAGCACGCGGCCGTCGCCCAGCACGCTGGCACTGTGCGCGTAGCGGCCGCGCGTCATCGTCGCCGGCAGGCGCGCGAAGCGCGCCGTCGCCGGATCGAACAGCTCGGCGCTCGGTTCGGCGCCGTTGCCGCCGAGGCCGCCGGCGATCAGCACGCGGCCGTCGCCGAGCACGCTGGCGCTCGCGCCGTAGCGCGAGCCGGCCGGCGGATTGGCGGTCGCCACCGTGCTGCCGGTGTGCGGATCGAACAGCTCGGCTTCCGGCGCCGCGGTCAGGGCGCGCAGCCCGCCGCTGACCAGCACGCGGCCGTCCGGCAGCGCCGCCGCCGTGAATCCGACACGGCCGCTGCTCAGCGCCCCGACGTCGGTGAAGCGCTCGGTCTGCGGATCGAAGCGATAGCAGCGGTCCGGCAGCGTGCGCTGGCCGGCGTCGCCGCCGACGATCAGCACGCTGCCGTCGGCGAGCGGCACGGCGACGTGCTCGGCGCGCGCGAACGGCATCGGCACGGCGCGCAGGCGATCGCGATAGCGGACCTCGAGCGGCAGTTCGCGCGCGACGCTGCGCGTGCCGTCGCTGACGACCAGCCGGTAATGCGCGCCCGGCCGCAGCGCCTCGGTGCGCAGCGTCGCGCCGCTGGCGATCGGCAGATCGCCGGGCTCGATGCGACCCTGGCCGTTGGCGTACTCGGCCGTCAGCACGGCGTGCTCGCCGACGTAGTAGGCGGCGCGGTCGGCGCCGAAGCGCCGGATCGTCGGTCCGTCTTCATCGCCGGGCGCCGCGCCGCCACCACCGCAGGCGGCGAGCGCGAACAGCAGTCCGGCGGCCGCGCGCCGCGCCCAGGCGGCGCATCCGCACCCGAAATCCGTCATCGCCAGCTGTCGCATCGCCGTATCCCGCAGGGTCCGAAACGGCGCAGTGTGGCCGCCGGCGCACGGCGACGCTGGACGGAATCACGACAGTTTTTCGCGCAGCGGCTGTCCGCGCCGACAGCCGCACGACATGCCGGCAACGGATTCGATCGCTGCGCGCCGGGCAGGCGCGCGCTGCAACCGTTCTGACACGCGCGCCGACTACGGTGCGGCGCTTCCACTTCCGACCTCGACCCCGATGAACGCCCCGCTCCGGCCGCAATGGCCCGCCCTGCTGCTCGCCAGCGCCACGCTGCTGCTGTCCGCCTGCCAGGACGACAACCACAAGCCCGACGCGCCGCCCGCCGAAACGCTGAGCCTGAGCCTCGCCTTCAGCGCGCCGGAGCAGGCGATCGATCTGTCGAACTACACGCGCGTCGCCCGCTATCCGCTGCCGACGCGCGCCGACAGCGCCAACAAGCTGGCCGCGGAAGCCTCGGCCGTCGCCTACGACCGCGACACCGACAGCCTCTACATCGTCGGCGACAGCGGCACCGCGGTCGTGCAGGTCAGCAAGACCGGCGAACTGATCGACGCGATGACGCTGGCCGCCGACGCGAGCAAGCCGCAAGGCACTTATTTCTACGACACCGAAGGCCTCGCCTATGCGGGCAACGGCCAGTTCGTGCTGATCGAGGAGCGCTATCGCCAGGCGAATCTGTTCACCTATGCCGGCGGCGCGACGCTCGACGGCAGCGGCGCCAGGAGCGTCAAGCTCGGCACCACGATCGGCAACATCGGCCTCGAAGGCGTCTCCTACGATCCGCTCAGCGGCGGCTACATCTTCGTCAAGGAGAAGACCCCGATCGGCGTGTTCCAGACCACGATCGACTTCGATGCCGGCACCGCCTCGAACGGCGCCGCGGACGCCGCCAACTCGACCGATCTGTTCGACCCGACGACGCTCGGCGTCGCCGATCTCGCCGACGTGTTCGCGCTGTCGAACGTGGTCGCCGACGGCGACGGCGCGCGCGCCGATCTGCTGCTGCTGAGCCAGGAATCCGGCGTGGTGCTGCAGACCGATCGCAGCGGCGCGATCAAGGGCCGCCTCGACATCGGCCTGAGCGCGCAGAACGAAGGCCTGACCATGGACGGCGAGCACACGCTGTATCTCGTCAACGAACTCGGCGGCGGCGACGGCCACCCGCAGCTGTGGGTCTACAAGCCCACCGCCACGCGCGACGCGGTCGGCACCGGCAGCCGCCTGTACCTGACGTTCAGCGCCGCGGTCAGCGCCGGCAGCGGCTATCTGGTGCTCGACGACGGCGCCGGCGACGTGCGCGCGATCGCGGTCGGCGACAGCGACCAGGTCGTGATCGAGAACGGCACCGTCACGATCGACCCGGAGCACGCGCTGCTCGCGAACCGCCACTACACGCTGACGGTGCCGGACGGCGCCTTCAAGGATGCCGACGGCCGCGCGATCGGCGACGTCGCCGCCCTCGCCGATCTGAGCTTCGACACGGTCAGCGACATCGAGCCGCCGGCGCTGGCCGGCAGCACCCCGGCCGACGACGCGATCGCCGTCAGCGCCAGCCGGCTGACGCTGACGTTCACCGAAGACGTGGTCGCCGGGGCCGGCAGCATCGTCCTGCAGGGCGACGACGGCGACACGCGCACGATCGCGATCGGCGACGCCACGCAGGTGTCGTTCGCCGCCGCCACCGTCACCGTCACGCCGTCCGAAGCGCTGCACGCCGGCGTCACCTACACGGTGCAGATCGCCGCCGGCGTCATCGCCGACGCGGCCGGCAACGCCTATCCCGGCCTGACGTCGGCAACGGCGCTGAACTTCACGATGGCGGCGTCCGGCGCGCCGACCGTGCTCGCCGCCGGCGATCTGCTGTTCGTCGCCGCCAACGCCGACAGCCCGGACGCGATCGCCTTCGTGCTGCTCAAGACCGTCGTCGCCGGCACGCAGATCGGCTTCACCGACAAGAACTACGTCGCCGCCAACGCCACCTGGCCGAGCAACGAGGCCGCCTACACCTGGACCGCCGACGTCGACTATCCGGCCGGCACCTTCGTCACCATCCAGACCGACACGCCGAGCGCCGACAAGGGCATCGTCGCCGGCGCGGGCGGCGGTGTCGGGGGCGGCGGCGAGACCTATTACGCGTTCCAGGGCACGATCGGCGACGCCAACGCCGGCCAGATCAGCGTCGACCGCTTCCTCGCCGCGCTCAACATCGCCGGCAGCGCCGCCGGCGAGATCCCGGCCGCCGTCAGCGACGCCGGCGCCTATCTCTCGTTCGCCGAGAACAACGTGCGCTACGCCGGCTCGACCGACAGCACCGACCTCGCTGCGCTCGCCGCGCGCATCAGGAATCCGGACAACTGGGCCCGGCACGACAGCACGCCGTTCGCGCTGAGCAACGGTTCGCTGTTCCCGGACGCCGTCCCGGCGACGCCGACCGTGCTCGCCGCCGGCGATCTGCTGTTCGTCGCCGCCAACGCCGACGCCACCGACGCGATCGCCTTCGTGCTGCTCAAGGCGGTCAGCGCCGGCACGCAGATCGGTTTCACCGACAAGGACTACAGCGCCGCGAGCGCGACCTGGCCGAGCAACGAGGCCGCCTATACCTGGACCGCCGACGTCGACTATCCGGCCGGCACCTTCGTCACCATCCAGCCCGGCGCCACGCCGATCGGCGTCGACAAGGGTTCGGTCAGTGGCAGTGGCGGCGGTATCGGCGGCGGCGGCGAGACCTATTACGCGTTCCAGGGCACGATCACCAATGCCGACGCCGGCCAGATCAGCGTCGACCGCTTCCTTGCCGCGCTCAACGTCGCCGGCGCCGCGGCCGGCGAAATCCCGCCCGCCGTCAGCGCCGCGAACGCCTATCTCTCGTTCCCCGAGAACAACGTCAAGTACACGGGCGCGACCGACGCCAGCGATCTCGCCGCACTCGCCGCCCGCATCCGCGACGGCGCCAACTGGACGCGCAACGATGCCAGCGCGTTCCCGCTGAGCGGCGGCTCGCTGTTTCCCTGAGCCTGACGCCGACGCGGCGACGCCGACCGTCGCCGCCGGACCGCCGCTTCGCGAGAAGCGGCGGTTTTTTTGTGAGCGCCGCCGCGATAATGCCGGCAGAAACGCCGGCGCCGACCGGCCACGCATTCATCAACCGAGGAGATGTCGATGCCGTACGCCCGCGTCAATGGCCAGAACCTGTTCTATACCGACACCGGCGGCGACGGCCCGGCGATCGTGTTCTCGCACGGCCTGCTGATGGACCACGAGATGTTCGCGCCGCAGATCGAGGCGCTGCGCGGCCGCTGGCGCTGCATCAGCTGGGACGAGCGCGGCCACGGCCGCAGCGCCGGCGACACGCTGGCGCCGTTCAGCTACTACGACTCGGCCGACGATCTCGCCGCGCTGCTCGGCTCGCTCGGCATCGAACGCGCCGTGCTCGCCGGCATGAGCCAGGGCGGCTATCTGTCGCTGCGCTGCGCGCTGACCCATCCGTCGCTGGTGCGCGCGCTGGTGCTGATCGACACGCAGGCGCAGACCGAGGATCCGGCGAAGACGCCGATGTACAAGCAGCTGATCGAGGCCTGGATGCAGCACGGCCTGGCGCAGCCGATCGCCGACATGATCGCGCAGATCATCCTCGGCGCCGGCTGGCCCGGTACCGCCGCCTGGCAGGACAAGTGGCGGCAATGGCAGCCGCACAATCTGCTCGGCGTGTTCCAGACGCTGGTCGAGCGAGACGACATCAGCGACAAGCTGGCCGCGATCCGCGTGCCGGCGCTGGTCGTGCACGGCGAGGCCGACGCCGCGATCAGCCTCGAGCGCGCGCGCGACATGGCGACGCGCCTGCACGCCGAGCTGTGCACCGTGCCCGGCGCCGGTCACGCCGCCAACCTGACCCACCCGCAGCCGGTCAACGCGGCGATCGAGGACTTCCTCGCGCGCCTGCCCTGAGCCCTTCGCAGCGGCGCCACGAAGAAGGGGCGCAGCCCGGCTGCGCCCCTTCTTTTCGTCCGCCGTGAGGCTGTTCTAGATCGCGCGCGGCGCCACTTCCGGCGCGCCCGCGCGTTCGCGGAACAGCCAGGCGCCGAGCGCCGGCAGCAGGCAGATCGCGCCGAGCATGTTGACGAGGAACATGAAGCTCAGCAGCAGGCCCATGTCGGCCTGGAACTTGAGCGCCGACAGCGTCCAGGTGCCGACGCCGATCGCCATCGTGATCGCCGTGAACACGGCCGCGGTGCCACGCTGCAGCATCGCCTCGCGGAACGCTTCGTGGAACGGCAGACCCTTGTCGAGGTCGTGCTGGATGCGCTCGAACAGATAGATGCCGTAGTCGACGCCGACGCCGACGCCGAGCGCGACCACCGGCAGGGTCGCGACCTTCAGGCCGATGTCGAGCGAGGCCATCAGCGCGTTGCAGAAGATCGACACCATGGTCAGCGGCACCAGCACGCACAGCGTCGCGCGCCACGAGCGGAAGGTCAGCAGGCACAGCAGCGCCAGCGCGCCGAAGATCGCCAGCAGCATCTTCGCCTCGGCCGACTCGACCGCCTCGTTGGTCGCCGCCATCACGCCGATGTTGCCGCTGGCCAGGCGCATGGTCACGCCGTCGACCGGATTGGCGTCGATGAAGCGCTTGGCTTCGCTGACCACGTGGTGGACGGTCGCGCCTTCGTGGTCCTTGGTGAAGACCAGCACCTGGATCGCCTTGCAGCCCTCGGTGTTGAGGCCGAGGTTCGGATCGAAGGCGCGCGAGCCGGTCGAAAGACCCACTTCCGAGCGCGGCAGCGCGCGCCAGCGCGGGCTGCCCTCGTTGAACGCCGAGATCACCAGCTTGCCGATGCCGGCGACGCCGGTCACCGAACGCACGCCGTCGACGCCGCGCATGTACAGCTCGAAGCGGTCGATCAGGTTGACGACCGGATAGTGCAGGCAGGAGTCGCCCTCGAAGTTCTTGGCCTCGACGATCACGCTGAGCACGTCGGTGCCGATGTTGTACGAGCCGGCGATGGCGCGGTTGTCGTGGTTGTAGCGCGAGTCCTGGCGCAGTTCCGGCGCGCCGGTGCCGGAATCGCCGACCACCATGCTGCGCGACATCTGCGTCGTCACCGCCAGCAGCGCGAGGCAGACCGCGAACACGCCGAGCGCGTACCGGGGTTCCGCGCACTTGGCCATCTGCCGCCAGATCGCCATCTGCAGCGTGCCCGGCGGCTTCAGCGAGTTGCGGCGGCTGCTCGCCTCGAGGCGCACGTGCGAGAGGATGATCGGCAGGATCATCTTGTTGGTGACGATCATCAGCAGCACGCCGAGGCAGGCGGTGATGCCGAGCTCGTGCACGATCGGGATGTCGATCAGCATGATGACGGCGAAGCCGAGCGCGTTGGTCAGCAGCGCCACCGCGCCGGGAATGAACAGCTTGCGGAACGCCGCGCGCGAGGCGTCGACCGAGCTGGCGCCGGCGACCACTTCGTTGCGCCAGGCGTTGGTCATCTGCACCGCATGGCTGACGCCGATCGAGAAGATCAGGAACGGCACCAGGATCGACATCGGGTCGATGCCGAAGCCGATCAGCGGCAGCGTGCCGATCAGCCACAGCACCGGCAGCAGCGCGACGACCAGCGCGACCAGCGTCAGACGCACCGAGCGCGAGTACAGGAACAGCAGCAGCAGCGTGATGCCGAAGGCCAGCGCGAAGAACACGAACACGCCGACCAGGCCGCCGATGACGTCGGCGAGCAGCTGCGCGAAGCCGATGATGTTGACCTCGACGTTCGGGTTGTAGTCCGGGTTGGCGACGGTCTCGACCTTGACCAGCCCGCCCTGGACCGGCACCGACTCGCCGCCGCCCGGCGGCACCGCGAAGAAGGTCTGGTACGGCAGCATCCAGCCGTAATCGACGTAGCCCTCGTCGATCACGTCGCCGGCCTTGAACGGCGGCAGATCCTTTTCGAGGACGTAGCGGTACTGGGTCTTGCTCTCGAAGCGGCCGCGGATGTCGCCGAGGCGGTTCATCACCTGGCGGTAGAAGACTTCCGCCTTGGCCGGATCGCCGGTGTCGACTTCCTGCAGGTCGGCACGGATCAGCGCCGCCTTGAAGTCGTTGGCCACCAGCAGGCCGATCTGTCCGGACAGCGAGACGTTGTGGCGCACGCGGTCGAGCTGCTCGGGCGTCGCCGAGAAGCGCGCCGGCACCACCGGCTCGCCCTTGAAGCCGTCCTCGGTGATCTCGATGTAATAGGTGTTCGGCGTGAAGATCGACGACACGTGCGTGCGGTCGATGCCCGGGATCAGGAACACGTCGTCGGTCGCCTTGCGCATGGCGTCGAGGAACGTGGCGTTGTAGATGTCGCCCTCGCCCTTCCAGCGCAGGTTCACCAGCAGGGTGTTGGCGCCCGAGAAGTTCTTCATGTAATCCATCATCGTGCGCATGTACTCATGCTTGATGGGGATCATCTTGAGGAAGCCCGGGTCGAGCTGGACCTTGGTCGCGCTCCAGCCGAAGAACACGGTGATCGCCAGGAACAGCACCGACAGCAGGTGGCGCCAGGCGAGCAGGAAGTTGGAGATGCCGTCGACGCAATGGCGCATGAAGCTCTTCACGGCTGCGCTCCTTCGGCCACGCCGCCGATCTGGGTGAGTTCGAGGCCGCCGTCGCCGGCGGTCAGCAGGTTGCTGGAAGTCAGCGGCAGCACCGCGGCGAGATCGTGCGGATTGCCGGGCAGCGGCTGCGTGAAGCTGCGGCCGTCGTCGTTCGAGACCAGGATCACGCTGCCGGCGCCGACCAGCACGATCTCGCCGCGCGGGCTGACATTGCCGCCGAACAGCGAGCTGCTGACCGGCGTCGTGCTCTTCTGCCAGGTCTTGCCGTCGTCGTCGCTGCGGTAGACGTTGCCGCGCATGCCGTAGGCGAGCAGGGCCTTGGACGGCAGCACCAGCGCGCCGAAGAACGAGCCGTCGTAGACCGACGGCAGCTTGCTCCAGCTCTGGCCGTCGTCGCCGGAGCGCGCCATCAGGCCGCGCTCGCCGACCACGATCAGCGAGCGGTCGGTGGCGCGCACGATGCCGTACAGGTGATGGTCGCTGATCGCCTCGGCGCTGACGCGCTGCCAGCTCTGGCCGGCGTCGGTCGAGCTCAGCATCAGACCGAAGCCGCCGTACGCGAACAGGCGCCCGTCGAAGGGTCCGGCGATGCCGAGCAGCGGATCGGGTTGCAGCGGCGGCGGCGTCCAGGCGCTTGCGGCCGGCGCGGCGCCGGCGTCGTCGGCGGGCGGCTCGACGCTGAAGCCGGCGTCGGCCGGCGGCGCCAGACCGGCGTCGGCCGCGGCGTCCGGCTTCGGCGACTCGATGAAGAAGGTTTCGTTCCAGCTCTCGCCGCCGTCGCTGCTGCGCAGGATCCAGCCGTCGTGGCCGACCGCGATCGCGGTCTTGTCGTCGATGAACTTCACCTGCGTCAGCGTCGAGCCGCGCTGCGGCTCGACCGTGGCCTCGTGCCACGGACCGCGCGCGTCATCGGCGACGAGGATGCGGCCCTGCTCGCCGACCGCGAGCAGGCGCGTGCCGCTGCGCGCCAGACCGGTCACCAGCAGACCATCCGGATGCACGGCGGTCGGCGCGAACGGCGGCGTCGGCCGCGGCGAGAACGCGTAGGCGGCGGCCACCGCGACGATCACGGTGAAGGCCAGCGCCGGCCAGCGGCCGGCCGACGCTGCGCTTGCGGTGCGGCCCTGGACCGCCGTGGCTGCCGTTGCGCTCATTTCATCTCCTCCTCGCTTCGAGTGGCGCGCCGCCGATGCGGCGCGTCCGCTCGTTATCGTTATCGTCCACGCGGCGCCGGGCGCCGCCAGCGGCCGCCTCAGGCGGGCAGCTCGAACAGACCGGCAGCGCCCATGCCGCCGCCGATGCACATCGTCGTCACCACGTAGCGCACGCCGCGACGGCGCCCTTCGAGCAGCGCGTGCATCACCATGCGCGCGCCGCTCATGCCGAACGGATGGCCGACGGCGATCGCGCCGCCGTCGACATTGAGCCGGTCGTCGGCAATGCCGAGCTGGTCGCGGCAGTAGATCACCTGGCAGGCGAACGCTTCGTTCAGCTCCCAGAGCCCGATGTCCGAGACCTTGAGGCCGTGCCGGGCGAGCAGCTTGGGCACCGCGAACACCGGGCCGATGCCCATTTCGTCCGGCTTGCAGCCGGCGACCGCGAAGCCGCGATAGATGCCGAGCGGCGCGAGGCCGCGGCGCCGGGCCTGCTCGCCGCTCATCAGCAGCACCGCGGCGGCGCCGTCCGACAGCTGCGAGGCGTTGCCGGCGGTGACGTGCTCGCCCTGCTTCACCCACTGGCCGTCCTTCCAGACCGGCTTGAGCGCACTCAGGCTTTCGAGCGTGGTCTGCGGCCGGTTGCCCTCGTCGCGGTCGAGCGTGACGCGCTGCTTCTCGGTCGGGTTGCCTTCCTTGTCGAACAGCTGCTGCTCGACGCTGATCGGCACGATCTCGGCGGCGAAGCGGCCGGCCTGCTGCGCCTCGGCGGTGCGCTGCTGGCTCTGCAGCGCATAGGCGTCCTGCTGCGCGCGCGAGATGCCGTAGCGCGAGGCGACCAGCTCGGCGGTCTCGATCATCGGGATGTACGCCGTCGGCTCGGCGGCGATCACCGCCTTCGACGCGAAGCGGTAGGTGTTCTTGTGCTTGTTCTGCACCAGCGAGATCGACTCGAGGCCGCCGGCGACGACGATGTCCTGCTCGCCGGCGATGATGTTCTTGGCGGCGATCGCGATCGTCTGCAGGCCCGACGAGCACTGGCGGTCGAGCGTCATGCCCGGCACGCTGTCCGGCAGCCCGGCCGTGTACGCGCACAGCCGGCCGAGGTTGTAGGCCTGCGTGCCCTGCTGCGCGGCGCAGCCGAGCAGCACGTCGTCGACCTCGCCCGGCGCCACGCCGGCGCGCTCGACGGCGGCCTTGATGACGTGGCCGCCGAGCACCGGCGCCTCGGTGTCGTTGAAGGCGCCGCGATAGGCCTTGCCGATGCCGGTGCGGGCGACGCTGACGATGACGGCTTCGGTCATGGTGTGCATCCTGCACAAGCACGCGGCGTCCCTGCCGCGCTTTTCAAAACAAGCAGCGCATTGCGAATGGCGAGCATCGTCGATCTCTTCAGAAGTAGTAGCGCGAAATGGTGTCGGCGATGCAGGCCGGCTTGTCCTGGCCTTCGATCTCGACGGTGACGCGGATCGTCGCCTGCACGGCGCCGTCCTTGGTCTTCTCGGCGGCGATCAGCTCGCCGCGGCCGCGGACGCGGCTGCCGACGCGGACCGGCATCGGGAAGCGCACCTTGTCGAGGCCGTAGTTGACGCCCATGCGGATCTTCACGTCGAGGATCTCCGGCAGGAAGCGCGCCGCCAGCGACAGCGTCAGGTAGCCGTGCGCGATCGGCGCGCCGAACGGGCCGGCCTTGGCGCGCTCGACGTCGACGTGGATCCACTGCTGGTCGTCGGTGGCGTCGGCGAAGGTGTTGACGCGCTGCTGCGTGATCGTCAGCCATTCGCCGGTGCCGAGCGGCTGGCCGACGGCGGCGAGGATTTCTTCGGCGTTGTGGAAAACGGGTTTGCTCATGTTTCGTTCTCGTTGCGCTCAGGCGCGCTGGCTCGACGCCGAGATCGTCTCGCCGACCAGATACGAGGCGTAGTCCGAGGCGAGGAAGACCATGACGTTGGCGATCTCCCAGGCCTCGGCGCCGCGGCCGAAGGCCTCGCGGCTGGCCAGCTCGTTGAGCAGCGCTTCCGGCGCGCTCTTGCGCAGGTGCTCGTGGAAGACGATCGACGGCGACACGGCGTTGATGCGAATGCCGTACTCGGCGGCTTCGAGCCCGCTGCAGCGCGTCAGCGCCATCACGCCGGCCTTGGCCGCCGCGTAATGCGCCTGTTCCTGCTGCGCGCGCCAGCCGAGCACCGAGGCGTTGTTGACGATGGCGCCGCGGCGGCGCGGCTGCATCTTGCGCAGCATCGCCCGCGTCATGCGGAACGTCCCGGTCAACGTCACGTCGAGCACCTTGTGCCACTCCTCGTCCGTCATGTCGACGACGCGCTTGCTGCCGCCGAGACCGGCGTTGTTGATCAGCACGTCGACGCCGCCGAGGCGCTCCTCGGCCTCGTCGACCAGGGCCTGCACGTCGGCCTCGACGGCAACGTTGGCGAGCCGGCCATGCACCTCGCAACCGGCATGCTGTGCCTTCAGCGCCGCCACCGCCTCGTCCAGACGGCGGGGGTGGATGTCGGAGATGAGCAGCGCCCGCGCACCCTCCTCGGCGCAGCGGCTGGCGGCGGCGAAGCCGATGCCGCCGCCGGCGGCGGCGGTGACGAGGACGCTGCGGCCGCGCAGCAGGCCGTGCGCGGGCACGTAGGGCGGTGGCGGGACGGTGATCATTCGGGTTTCAGCTCGCAGGCCGCGGCTCGCGCGGCAGGTTGAGGCCGCGCTCGGCGATGAGGTTGAGTTGGATCTCGTTGGTGCCGGCGTAGAGGGTGTCGGCGCGCGAGAAGAAGAACAGCTGCTGCAGCGGGCGGATCGCCGGATCGTCGGAGATCACGTCGGCCTGCGCGCCGAGCACGTCGGCGGCGAGCTTGCCGAGCTCGCGGTGCCAGTTCGACCAGTAGTACTTGTAGATCAGCGCCTCGCGCTTGAGGCCGAGCGCGGCGCCGTCGCCGAGCATGCGCATGGCGTTGTAGCGCATCACGCGCAGCCCGCTCCAGGCCTGCGCGAGGCGCTGGCGGATCTGCGCGTCGGCGAGGCGGCCGTTGCGCTGCGCCGCCTGCACGACCAGCGCCAGCTCGTGCGCGAAGTGCATCTGCTGGCCGAGCGTCGACACGCCGCGCTCGGCTTCGAGCAGGCCCATCGCCACCTTCCAGCCCTCGCCGGGCGCGCCGACGACGTGCTCGGCGGCGGCGACCGCCTGGTCGAAGAACACCTCGTTGAACTCGGCGCCGCCGCCCATCTGGCGGATCGGGCGGATCTCGATGCCGGGCTGGGCGAGCGGCAGCAGCAGGAACACCAGCCCCTTGCTGCCCTTGCTGCCCGGCTCGCAGCGCGCCAGCACGAAGATCCAGTCCGACTCGTGGGCCAGCGACGTCCAGATCTTCTGCCCGGACACGCGCCACGAACCGTCGGCCTGGCGCTCGGCGCGCGTCTGCACGTTGGCGAGATCGGAGCCGGCGTTCGGCTCGGAATAGCCCTGCGCCCAGAACTCCTCGCCGGCGACGATCTTGGGCAGGAAACGGCGCTGCTGCGCCTGGCTGCCGAACTGGATCAGCGTCGGCCCGATCAGGCCCTCGCCGATGTGCCCCATGCGGCCGGGGCCGCCGGCGCGCGCGTATTCCTCGTGGAAGATCACCTGTTGCGCGATCGTCAGGCCACGGCCGCCGGCCTCGCGCGGCCAGCCGACGCAGGTCCAGCCGCCGGCGGCGAGCTCGCGCTCCCATGCCTTGCGCAGCGCCGGATCGGCTTCCTCGTCGCCGGGCCCGCCGCGATGCCGCAGGCTCGCGTAGCGGCCCGTCAGGTGCTCGCGCATCCAGCCGGCGACCTCGGCGCGGAAGCGCGCGGCGTCGGCGTCGGCATCGGCGGCCGCCTGCTCGGTCTTGCCGAGCTGCGTCGCGGCGATTTCCTCGCGCAGCGCGTCGGCGGTGCCGAGCCAGTGGCTGGCCGCCTGCGCGCGCTTGAAGTAGAGCTGCGGATCGTATTCCCAGGTGAAGCCGACGCCGCCGTGCAGCTGCACCGCTTCCTGCGCGCACCAGAACAGCGTATCGGCCGACAGCTGGCGCGCCGCGGCGCATTCGCCGGCGAGCGTGCCGGCATCGGCGCCGGCGGCGGCGGCCGCGGCGGCGCCGGCGACCGCCGAGCGCAGCGCCTCGATCTTCACCATCATTTCCGCGCAGCGGTGCTTGACCGCCTGGAAGCCGCCGACGACGCGGCCGAACTGCTTGCGCTGCGCGACGTAGGCGACCGTGAGGTCGAGGCACTGCTGCGCGGCGCCGAGGCTTTCGGCGGCGACGAACAGCCGCGCCAGCGCCAGCGCCCGTGCCAGGCCGTCGCCGCGCTGCGGATCGTCGATGCGCTCGGCGGCGACGTCGGCGAGGGTCAGCGTCGCGAAGCGGCGCGTCTGGTCCCAGGTCGCCAGCGGCGTCGCCGTCACGCCGGCCGCGTCGCGCGGCACCGCGAACAGGCCGTAGCCGGACGCGGTGCGCGCGAACAGCAGCAGCGTGTCGGCGCTGGCGCCGTCGACGACGGCCGGCGCCTCGCCGCGCAAGCTCCAGGCAGCGCCGTCCGGGCTCGCCGTCAGCGTCGCGGCGGCCAGCGACCAGTCGCCGTCCGGCAGCGCCACGCCGAATCGCACGCCACCTTCGGCGACGATCGGCAGCAGGCGCTCGCGCGCCGCGGCGCTGCCGGCCTCGACGATCAGCGTGGTGCCGAGCAGAACCGTCGCGAAGTACGGCGTGCAGAACAGGCGGCGGCCGATCTGCTCGGCGAGCAGCGCCAGCTCGACCGCGCCGAGACCGAGACCGCCCTGCGCTTCGGGCACCGCGATCGCGCACCAGCCGAGTTCGCCGGCGAGGCGCTGCCAGAGTTCGGCGTCGAAGCCGTGCGCGCTCGCCATGTGGCGGCGGACGGCGGCGGAGTCACTGACGTCGGCGAGGAAATTCTCGGCGGCGTCGCGGATCAGCAGCTGGTCGTCGCTGAGAGACAGGTTCATCGGGATCGGGCGGGAGATACGGCCCGCATTATTCGAAGAACCCGGCGCCTACTCTTCACCCATTGGGACGAATGCCCCTGACCCGGGCCTGTCCGCTGCTCAGTTCAGCTGCAGCGCCTGCAGGCGCTGCAGCTTGCCGGCGTAGATGTCGCGGTCGCGCAGATTGGTGCTCAGGCGCATCGCCTCGCCGAGATGCTGCTCGGCGTCGCGGGCATCGCCGAGCCGCGCGCTCGCCACGGCGATCGCGTAGTGCACTTCGGCGCTGTACGGAATGTGCTCGAGTTCGCGCCGATACAGCGCCATCGCCCCGTTCACGTCGCCCGCGGCCATCGCGCGGTAGCCGGCGTCGAGAAACTGGAACGGCTGATAGGCAGCGAGCCGCGCCAGGCGCGCGCGCAGGCGCGCGGCATCGGCGAGACGCCGGGTCTGCTCGTAGAGGCCGGCGAGGTTGTTCATCAGCTGCGCATCGCGCGGCGCGAGCGCGAGACCGCGCTGCAGCGCGGCCTCGGCCCTATCGAAGTCGCCGCTGCGGCGGTAGACCACGCCGAGCGTGTTGTAGGCGCTCGCGAACGCCGCCGTCCGGATCGACGCGCGCGCCCACCAGTACGCCTGCCGGGCATCGCCGGCCACCAGGGTCTCGGCCGCGCGGTTGTTCATGAACATCGCCACGATCAGGCGTTCCGGCACTTCCTCGGTGTCATGCGAAAGCACGCCGCGCGCCGGCGCGAAGTCGATGACCAGGCCCGGTTCCGATATGCCGGTCGTCAGCCCGTAGCGCCGATGCGGATCGAGCACGATGTTGACGTGGCCGTTCAGGAACACGAGATCGCCGCTGCGCGTCCACGCGCCTTCGCCATGCACGAGCTGGTAGCGCAGCGGAATATCGAGGCGCTTGGCGAACGCCGAGGCCAGGATCACCAGCGAAAGACAGTTGCCGGCGCCGGCGGCGAAGGTTTCGCCGGCCGTGCGCGTGACGGCCGCGTCGTAGTCGATGCGCAGGTCCTCGGTCAGCGAGGTGAACAGCGCGCGGCTGTGGCCGAGGATCACGGCGCGCTTGCGGATGTGATCCTGCAGGTAGGCGTCCATCGCCGGACTCAGCGCAAAGAGGTCGAGCTGTTGCAGCGCCGCCGGCGGCTCGCCGTAGCGTTCGTCGGCGAACAGCGCATCGGACGCCGCCGGCGGTGCGAACGTCGCGCAGCCGGCGAGCAGCGCGAGTCCGATCGCGGCCAGGCCTGTCACGGCTTTTTTCATGGGCGCGCCCCTCCGACGGCCGGCATTTTTCCGGACCGTCCGGTCGCGCTTGCGCCGCGGGACGGGCGGTCGCGGCCAGCTTAGCGCAGCCCGGCCGTCAGGCGTATGCCGACAGCCGGGCCCGCTCGCCGGCGTCGAGCGCCACCGCCTTGCGGCTTTCGGCGTCGATGCGCACCAGCACCGTCTCCGCCGTCGCCGCGCAGTGTTCGCCGTCGAACAGGCCGATGCCGAGCCGGAACGAGCTGCGGCCGAGCTCGAGCACGCGCAGGCCGACGCGCAGCCGGCCCGGATAGTGCAGCTCGCGGCGGTAGTCGAGTTCGAGCCGGACGATGACGTTCTGGCGCGGCGCGAACGGCACCCACAGGCCCGTCTCGCGCAGGAACGCGGCGCGCCCGCTCTCCGCGTAGACCGTGAAGGCGATGTTGTTGACGTGGCCGAGCAGGTCCAGATCGGCGAAGCGGATCTGCTCGTCGGTCCAGAAGCGGTACGCGGCCGGATCGGTGGCCGCGGCGGGGGCGCCGGCGCTCATCGCCTCAGGTGCCGTAGACCTTCTGCGGCGCCGGCGATTGCGCGATCAGCTCGTCGACGACCGCGCCCAGCTCGGCCGGATTCCAGCGCGCCTTCTTGTCGCGGACGATGCCGGTCTTCCAGCCGGTGGCGATCGAGACCTTGCCGCCCTCGACTTCGAACACCTTGCCGCTGACGTGCGCCGACTGCGGGCTGCACAGCCAGACCACCAGCGGCGCGACGTTGGCCGGATCGTAGTGGTCGAAGCTGCCGTCGTCCGGCTTTTTCATCACCGAACCGAACACCGGTTCGGTCATGCCGGTGCGCGCCGCCGGCGCCAGGGCGTTGGCGGTGACGCCGTAACGGCGCAGCTCGGCGGCCTGCACCAGCGTCAGCGAGGCGATGCCGCCCTTGGCCGCCGCGTAGTTGCTCTGCCCGACCGAGCCCTGCAGGCCGGCGCCGGAGCTGGTGTTGACGATGCGCGCGTCGACCTTCTGCCCGGCCTTGCTCTGGTCGCGCCAGCGCTGCACGAGGCGGCTGGCGATGCAGAAGTGGCCCTTGAGGTGGACCTTGATGACGAGATCCCAGTCCTCCTCGGACAGCGAGGCGAACATGCGGTCGCGGACGATGCCGGCGTTGTTGACGACGCCGTGCACGTCGCCGAAGGCGGCGACGCCGGCGTCGACGATCGCCTGCGCGCCGCTCATCGAGGTGATGTCCTCGCAGGCGACGACGGCCTTGCCGCCGGCCTTGGTGATTTCGTCGACGACGCCCTGCGCGGCTTCGCGGCGGATGTCGTTGACGACGACGCTGGCGCCTTCGGCGGCGAGCGCGAGCGCGTACTCGCGGCCGAGACCGCTGCCGGAGCCGGTGACGATGATGGTGCGGTGGTCGCAGATGCCCATGAACTGATCCTTCGGTCTTCGATAGTCGCTAGTCGCTTGCCCGGTTCGCCTTGCGCGTCGATCCGGCCTTCTTTTCGCCTTGACGGCGCCCTACTTCTTTTTGCTTGTGCAAAGAAAAAAGTAAGCAAGAGAAACACACCCCTGGCTTACGCGCCGGCCCTCGCAGTGGCTCGGGCGTTCGCCGGGGCGGATGTCCACCGGACATCCGCAACCCCCCGGCTCACCCTGCGATGCTCGCCGCCCGGCCGGCGCTGAAACTCGCGGTGCTGCGCACCGCTCAAACAGTCAGCGCCGGACAGCCCCGGACCGGCTGCGCTTCTCGGCGCTACGCAAAGGGGACCCGGAAGAAAACAGCAAAGCTGCTTTGGCTGTTGCTGTTGACGTTCGGGTCCCCTTGGGCCGCACCGAGCAGCGCAGCGCGCGCAGGGAATGGCCGGCCAGGACGGCCGGCCAAGTCGCCGCCGCGGCAGGGATGCCGCGTCGGCGACGGTCCCGAGCACGTGAGCAGCGCAGGGCACTTCGCGCAGCGAAGTGCGGCCCCAGGGGTGTGCTTTCTTTTGCTTACTTTTCTTTGCACAAGCAAAGAAAAGTGAGTCGCGCGTGAGCGCGAAACCAAAAGCCCGAAATGCATGCGCCCGGCACGAGTGTGAAACCGGCGCTCTCGCGCCGGTCCTCACCCCGTCCCTCCCCCGCAGGCGGGAGAGGGAATGAGGGCTGAGCGCATGCATCTCGTCAGAGCAGCTTCCTTCAGAGCCGCTCGATGATCGTCACGTTGGCGACGCCGCCGCCCTCGCACATCGTCTGCAGGCCGTAGCGCTTGTTGGTGCGCTCCAGCTCGTGCAGCAGCGTCGTCATCAGCTTGACGCCGGTCGCGCCGAGCGGATGGGCGAGCGCGATGCCGCCGCCGTTGACGTTGGTCTGCGCGTGCGGATAGCCGGTTTCCTTGAACCAGGACAGCACCACCGGCGCGAAGGCTTCGTTGATCTCGACCAGGTCGATGTCCTGCATCTTCATGCCCGACTTCTTCAGCGCGTACTGCGTCGCCGGGATCGGCGCGGTCAGCATGAAGATCGGATCGTCGGCGTACACGCTCATGTGGTGGATGCGCGCGCGCGGCTTCAGGCCGTAGCGCTGCAGCGCCTTCTCGGAGACGATCAGCATCGCCGACGCGGCATCGCCGGTCTGGCTCGACACGCCCGCGGTGATCGTGCCGCCCGGCGCCAGCGGTTCGAGCTGCGCCATCTGTTCGAGCGAGGTGTCGCGCACCGTCTCGTCCATCTTCAGGCCCGCGGTTTCGACGATCTCGCGGTCGAAGCGGCCTTCCTTCTGCGCGGCGCGCGCGCGGCGGTGGCTCTCCAGCGAGAACACTTCCATCTCCTCGCGCGAGATCTTCCACTTGTCGGCGATCAGCTGCGCGCCGTGGAACTGCGAGACCGGCTCGGTGCCGAAGCGCTCGACCCAGCCCTTCGAGCCCGAGAACGGATCGGCGAAGCCGAGCGGCTTGGCGGCGATCATCGCCGACGAGATCGGGATCTGCGTCATGGTCTGCACGCCGCCGGCGACGATCACGTCCTGCGTGCCGCTCATCACCGCCTGCGCGGCGAAGTGCACGGCCT
This sequence comes from Solimonas variicoloris DSM 15731, assembly GCF_000382285.1. Lineage (GTDB taxonomy): Bacteria > Pseudomonadota > Gammaproteobacteria > Nevskiales > Nevskiaceae > Solimonas > Solimonas variicoloris. Next base: position 69,146 of record NZ_KB907933.1, read on the forward strand.
GCTGCGAGGAGCCGCACTGACGGTCGATGGTGACGCCCGGCACGTGCATCGGCAGCCCGGCGGCCAGCCAGCAGGTGCGCGCGATGTTGCCGGCGAGCGGGCCGATCGCATCGAGGCAGCCGAAGATCACGTCGTCGTAGTCCTCGGCGGGAATGCCGTTGCGCTCGACGAGCGCCTTGATGGCGTGCGCGCCGAGATCGGCACCGTGCATGTGGGCGAGGCTGCCCTTGCGCTTGCCGGTGGGCGTGCGCAGAGCGTCGACGATATAGGCTTCGGCCATTTCAATCTCTTCCTTAGGTTCAAAAAGTGGTGCCGGGCCCGAGACGGGCTCCGGGGGTGAGGATCGCGGCGGCGATGCGCGCCTTGTGGAACTTGGCGTCGCCCCAGGCGGCATCGAGCGCCCAGGCGCGCTTCATGTACATCTGCAGATCGGCTTCCCAGGTGTAGCCCATCGCGCCGTGCGCCTGGATGCTCTTGCGCGCCGCCAGCCGGGCCGCTTCCCCCGCCGCGAGTTTAGCGTGCGAGACCTGCACGTCGCGGCGCGGATCGTCGGTGGCCAGCGCCTGCGCCGCGCGGTGCACCACCGGCTCGGCGAATTCGATCTTCACGGCGACGTCGGCGAGGTGATGCTTGACGGCCTGGAACGAGCCGACCGGCTTGCCGAACTGCTTGCGCTGCGCGGCGTGATCGACGCCGAGATCGAGCATGCGCTGCGCCAGGCCGAGCAGCTGCGCGCTCGCCGCCAGCGCGGCGCGGTCGAGCACGTCGGCCCACAAACGCCGGCCCTGCGCGGCCGGACAGATGCGCGTCGCCGGCGACGGCGTCCACGCCGGCTTGTAGAGGCGCCGCGACAGGTCGATGCTGGGGTTGAACGACAGCTGTACCTGATCGGGCGTCAGCGCGTGAATCTCGTCGTCGTGCCAGAGCAGCAGCAGATCGGCGTTGGCGGCGTCGGCGACCAGCGGATTGACCGGATGGCCGACGGCGATGCGCGCCGTGCCGGCGGCGACGCGCGGCAACCATTCGCGCTTGAGCTGCACGTCGGCCGGCAGATGCGTCAGCAGGTACACCGCCAGGTAGGCGCTGTCGGTCAGCGAATCGGGAATCGCGAAGTAGCCGAGCTCCTGCTGCACCAGCACCCAGTCGAGATCGCCGAGGCCGATGCCGCCGAACGCCTCCGGCACCGACAGCGCGGTCAGGCCCTGGTCGGCGAGCTTGGCGCGCAGCTCGGCGGAGCGGCCGCTCTTGGTCGTCTCCCAGACCTCGCGCAGCATTTCCGGCGCCGCCTCGACCATCAGGAACTTGTGGATGGCGTCGCGGAAGGCGAGTTGCTGTTCGTCGAAAGTGAAGTCCATGGATATGTCGGTCGCGCAGCGACTCAGCGAACGTCCGTCCGCACGGCGGCGGACGGGACGGGAATGGGCAGGAGCGCCGGCGGCGGCGTGCGCGCGGCGGATGGCGACGCCAGTGGCGGCGACGCGCTCATGAGCGCGGCAGGCCGAGCATGCGCTCGGCGATGATGTTGCGTTGGATTTCGTTGGTGCCGGCGTAGATCGGCCCGGCCTGCGCGAACAGGAAGCCGTCGAGCCAGCCGTGGCCCGGCCCCTGCACGCCGGCATCCGGCGCGTCCGGCATCAGCTCGCCGAGCGGGCCGAGGATGCGCATCGCGGTCTCGTGCATCAGCAGGTCCAGCTCGGACCAGAAGATCTTGTTGGTGCTCGCCTCGGCGCCGATCTTGGCACCCTTGCCGAGCCGGCTGGCGGTGCGGTAGGTCGCCAGCGCGTAGGCCTCGGCGTCCATCCAGCTCTTGATGACGGCGTCGCGGATGCCCGGGTCGGCGTCGGCGCTGGCCTGGTTCTGCAGATACAGCTCGACGAGATGGCGCGCGGTCTGCTGGAAGCGCGCCGGCGAACGCAGCATCAGGCCGCGCTCGAAGCCGGCGGTGGCCATCGCCACGTTCCAGCCGGCGCCTTCGTCGCCGAGGCGGTTGGCGACCGGCACGCGCACATCGTCGAAGAAGATCTCGGCGAAGCCCGGCAGGCCGTTGAGCTGCTTGATCGGCCGGATGGTGATGCCCGGCAGGTTCAGCGGCAGCAGGATGAAAGTCAGCCCGTGATGCCGGCTCGATTCCGGATCGGTGCGGAACATGCCGAACAGCCAGTCGGCCCAGACCGCACGCGTCGACCAGATCTTCTGGCCGTTGATGACGTACTCGTCGCCGTCGCGGATCGCCTTGCTGCGGATCGCCGCCATGTCGGAACCGGCGCCCGGCTCGGACCAGCCCTGCGCCCAGACGTCCTGGCCGGACGCCATGCGCGGCAGGAAGCGCGCCTTCTGCTCCGGCGTGCCGTATTCGATCAGCGTCGGCGCGAGCAGGAACACGCCGTTCTGGTTGACGCGCAGCGGCGCGCCGGCGGCCCAGTATTCCTCTTCGAAGATCAGCCACTCGATCAGGTCGCAGCCGCGGCCGCCGTACGCCGCCGGCCAGGTCACCGCGCTCCAGCGGCCCTCGAACAGCCGCGCCTCCCACTGGCGGTGCGCCTCGAAACCCTCGGCGGTATCGAAGCTCGGCAGCGTCTGCTTCGGCACGTGCGCGGCCAGCCAGTCGCGAATCTCCTGGCGGAACTGCTTCTGTCGTTCGGTGTATTGCAGTCTCATGGATTACTCGTGCGTGCGCCGCCGCAGCGGCGCCGGCCGTGCGCGACGGGGCGTTCGCCCGGCGCCGCGCAAGGCCGGTTCTGGATTCATGGCTTGGCAGCGAACTGGGCTTCGCGCTTCTCGACGAAGGCGCGGCGCGTTTCCGCCGAGTCCTTCTCGCTGTAGGCCTGCAGCGTGAAGCCCTGCTCCCAGCGGTACTTGTCTTCGAGGTTGCCGTCCTCGATGCCGTTCAGCGATTCCTTGGCGAGGCGGATCATCGCCGTCGACTTGGCGGCGATCGAACGCGCGATCGCCAGCGCCGCGTCGCGCAGCTCGCTGCGCGGCACGACGCGCTCGACGGCGCCGAGCCGGTGCGCTTCGGCGGCCGTGATCGGCTCGCCGGTGAAATACATCATGCGCACCTTCTGCACCGGGAACAGGCGCTGCAGGTGCGCGCCGCCGCCCATCGCGCCGCGGTCGACTTCCGGCACGCCGAAGGTGGCGTCCTCGGCGGCGACGACGATGTCGGCGGCGCCGGTCAGGCCGATGCCGCCGCCGAGCACGAAGCCGTGCACGGCGGCGATCACCGGCAACGGATTGCGGTGCACGGCGCGGAACGAGCGGTAGTTGCCGGCGTTGACCGAGACGATGCGCTCGGGATGCTTGTCGAGCTCTTTGATGTCGACGCCGGCGCAGAAGCCGCGGCCTTCGGCGCGCAGCACGATGACGCGCGCCGCCGGATCGCGGCCGAGGCGCTCGATCTCGTCGGCGAGCGCGTGCCAGCCGGCGTCGTCGAGCGCGTTGACCGGCGGGCGGTTGATGACGAGTTCGGCGATGCCGTCTTCGATCGTGGTCTGGAATCCGTGGTTCATATGGTTTCTCTGGTGGCGGCCTCGGCGCTGCGCGCCGCGCTCTGCCTAGCCCTCTCTCTCAAGCGGGAGAGGGGCTGGGGGAGAGGGTGCCGAGCGCCGCGAGGCGTTGCTCGGCTTCGGCGACGATCGATGCGATCAGCTCGGCGACCGGCGGCAGGCTGTCGATGACGGCGGCGACCTGGCCGCTCGGCAGCACGCCCTCGTCGGGACGGCCCTCGACCATCGCGCGCTGGATCAGCACCGGCGCGTTCGCGGCCATCATCGTTTGAATGGCGGAGTCGCCTTCGCGCAGCGCGCCGACGAAGGTCCTGGCCATGTGCGCGACCGACATGCCGGTGTGCGCGCGCCAGTGCCAGGCGCTGGCCAGCGCCACGAACAGGCGATGCAGCAGGCCGCCGCTTTCGAGGCGCAGCAGGAAGGGGTTGTCGATCATGCGCTGCGGCATGCCGTCGACGGCGGTCGAGGCGCGGATCCGCGCCGGATCGTGGACGGCGACGTACTTCGCCAGCGTCTCGCGCGGCACCGGCGATTCGGCCGTCATCAGAAAGCGCGTGCCCATGGCGATGCCGGCGGCGCCGAAGGCCAGCGCGCCGGCGAGACCGCGGCCGCTGTGGAAGCCGCCGGCGGCGACGACCGGCACCTGCACCGCGTCGAGCACCTGCGGCAGCAACAGCGTGGTCGGCACCGAACCGGTGTGACCGCCGCCCTCGCCGCCCTGCACGGTGATGATGTCGGCGCCGAGCTCGATCGCCTTGACCGCGTGCTTGAGCGCGCCGACGGTCGGCATGCACAGCACGCCGGCGTCCTTGAAGCGTTGGATCGTCTTCGCATCGGGACCGCGGCCGTACGACACCGCGCGCACGCGGTCGGCGTTCTCGAGCACCAGCTCGATGACCTCGCGCGCGTTCGGCTGGAACATGTGGAAGTTGACGCCGAACGGGCCGGTGGTCGCCGCGCGCACCGCGGCGATTTCGTCGCGCAGCGTCGCGGTCGACATCGTCGCCGCGGCGAGAAAGCCGAAGCCGCCGGCGTTGGTGGTCGCCGTGACCAGCCGGCTGGTCGCGACCCAGCCCATCGCCGTCTGCACGATCGGATGGCGGCAGCCGAGCAGTTCGGTCAGCGGCGTCTGCAGAGCGCTCATCGGGAACCGTCCTTGGCGTCGGCGGCTTTGTTGGCGGCGGCCATCGCCTTGGCGTCGAGGCCGGCGAGGTTGTTGCCGGTGACGAGCTGGTTGTGCGCGTGCGCGAAGTGGTGCCAGCCGAAGGCGGCGTCCATCGCCGTGCGCTTGCCGCGCAGATCCTCGATGTGATTGATCGACTGCTTGGCCAGCGCCAGCGCCAGACGCGGCTGCGCGGCAAGCTTCGCGGCCATCGCGCGCACCTCGGCGGCCAGCGCCGCGCGCGTCGTCACGCGGTTGACCATGCCCATCTGCTGCGCGCGCGCCGCGTCCATGCGCTCGCCGAGGAACAGGAATTCCTTGGCGATGCGCGGATGCAGCTCGAAGGCGTGCGCGAAGTATTCGACGCCCGGAATGCCCATCTGCAGCACCGGGTCCTGAAAGTACGCGTCGTCGCTGGCGACGATCAGGTCGCAGACCCAGGCCAGCATCAGGCCGCCGGCGATGCAGGCGCCCTGCACCTGCGCGATGGTCGGCTTCGGAACATCGCGCCAGCGGCGGCACATGCCGAGGTAGACCTCCTGCTCGCGCACCAGCTGCGCTTCGGCGCCGGGCTTGCCGACGTGGTCGTACCACAGGTGCTCGCGCTCGAAGGTTTCGTGCGCGTCGCGCTCCGGCGTGCCGATGTCGTGGCCGGCCGAGAAATTCTTTCCGGCGCCGGCCAGCACGATGACCTTGACCGCGTCGTCGTCGACGGCGCGGCGGAACGACGCGTCGAGCGCGTAGGTCATCTTCGAGTTCTGCGCGTTGTGATAGCGCGGCCGGTTCATCGTGATGGTGGCGATGCCGTCCTGCACCTCGTACAGCACGACCGGCTCGCTGGCGGCTTGCGGATTCATGGCCGTCATCGTTCAGCGCTTGACGATGACCGACGAGCCGTGGCCGAACAGGCCCTGGTTCGCGGTGATGCCGACGCGCGCGTTGTCGACCTGGCGCGCGCCGGCCTGGCCGCGCAGCTGCCAGGTCAGCTCGCAGACCTGGGCGAGCGCCTGCGCCGGCACCGCCTCGCCGAAACAGGCGAGCCCGCCGGACGGATTGACCGGCACGCGGCCGCCGATCGTCGTCGCGCCCTCGCGCACCAGCCGCGCCGCATCGCCGCGCGCGCACAGCTGCAGGTCCTCGATCCAGTCGAGTTCGAGCGCGGTCGACAGGTCGTAGACCTCGGCGACGCTGACATCGGCCGGATCGACGCCGGCCTCCTCATAGGCCTTCGCCGGCAGCGCGGCGCGGAAGCTCTGCGCCTTTGCAGCGATCGCCGAGTCGGTGGCGATGTCCGGCATCTCGACCAGCGCGGAAGCGAAGGTCGGCGTCACCGTCGACACCGCGGCGACGCGCGGCGCGTCGGCCTTGCCGATGCGGCGCGCGTAATCGACGCTGGAGACGATGATCGCCGCGGCGCCGTCGGACACCGCGCAGACGTCCATCAGGCGCAGCGGATCGGCGAGCATCGCCGAGGCGGCGACGTCCTCGGCCGTGAATTTCTTGCGATAGCGCGCGTTCGGATTGGTGTAGCCGTGCGCGGCGTTCTTGACCTTGACCGCGGCGAAGTCGGCCAGCGTGTCGCCGTACAGCGCCATGCGGCGGCGCGCATACAGCGCGAAGTAGGTCGGGTTGGTGATGCCGATGCGAAAGCGCACCCAGTCCGGGTCGTCCGGACGATCGCCCGGCGCCGGCTTGAGAAAGCCCTTCGGCGTGGTGTCGGCGCCGATCACGAGCGCGACTTCGCATTCGCCGGACAGGATCTTCGAGCGCGCGGCGGCCAGCGCCTGCGAGCCCGACGCGCAGGCCGCGTACGAGGTGTTGACCTGCGCGCCCTGCCAGCCGAGCGCCTGCGCGAAGGTCGCGCCGGCGACCTGGCCGGGATAGCCGTTGCGGATCGTCGCCGCGCCGGAGACGAACTGCACGTCGCGCCATTTCACGCCGGCATCGGCGAGCGCAGCGCGCGCGGCGACGACGCCGTATTCGACGAAGCTCTTGCCCCACTTGCCCCAGGGGTGCATGCCGACGCCGAGGATGGCGATGTCGCGGCTCATGCCATGGCTCCGGCCGGCGCCCACTTCCAGGTCAGCTTGCCGTCGGCGAGCGCTTCGAGCTTCAGCGCCATCGTCATGCCGACCTTCAGTTGTTCGACGCCGACGCCGTCGACGACCGGGCCGAGCACGATCATCTGCTCGGCCGCCAGTTCGACGGCGGCGATCGCGAACGGCCGGTACGCTTCCTTGTCGACCTGCGCGAACGGCTCCGGCGGCTGGTACGCGGCATTGGTGTACGACCACAGCGTGCCGGTGCGCGACAGCGGCACCTCGTCGAAGGCCTCGCCGTCGCAATCCGGATGGCGGCAGTAGCCGCTCTTCAGCTTCGGAAAATAGACCGTGCCGCAGCGCGCGCAGCGGTTGCCGAGCAGCTGCGGCCGCTCGGCATCGAGCGTGAACCAGCCGTCGAGCACGGGCATGGGCGCCGCGACGGCGGGCGCGTTCATGCTGCCGCCCTCACCGCCGGCGGATTGCCCTTGACCACCGTCGCGCGCAGGTTGTGCGGATCGAGGCGGCGGATGATCGCCAGCTGCTCGGCGCTCGGCAGCGGCGTCTCGCGCAGATCGTCGGCGCGCGCCAGCGCGAAGCCGGTCGCCGCCTGCACCTGCTCGAAGCTCACGCCGGGATGCAGCGAGCGCACGCGAAGGCCCTGGCCGGCCCATTTGTCCGGGCCACCGAAGTCCATCACGCACAGATCGGTGACGATCAGGCGCAGATCGACATAGTCGTGCTTCATGCCCGGCGCCCAGCGCTCGGCGCGGTAGCCGACGCCGGACACCATGTCGACCTCGCCGGCCACGAAGACGCGCGGGCCGTGGTTGGGCACGAACATCGAGTTCAGGTGGTTGATGCTGTTGCCCGGCAGGCCGCGCACGCCGAGGATCGCCGACTTCGGCTTCTCGTAGCTGCCGCCGACCACCGACAGATTGGTCTGGCCCCAGCGATCGATCTGCGTCGGGCCGATCATCGCGTGGCGGCGGCCGCCCCAGACGCATTCGAAGACGCGGTCGAAGGACATGTAGCCGGAATACTTCGGCACGTAGTCGCCGCGCGGGCCGAGCGGAATCGGCTCCTCGACCAGGAAGGTCTCGGAGTCCGTCATCAGCAGCTCCGGCGAGTGCGTGAGCTTGGCGAGCGAGGCGCCGAGGCGCGGCACGATGCCGATGCCGGAGGCGAGCAGCTCGCCGTTGTCGCGCCAGGCTTCGCTGGCGGCCACGATCATCAGCTCGGCAAGCGTCGCGGCTTCGGCGGGGGTTTCGACCGTCGTCATCTGGTTCATGGCTTCAGAACACCGGAGTCTTGAGCTTGGCGAGGCGCTCGGCGCCGCCGGCCTTGGCGAGATACTCGGCCTCGCTGCAGGCGACGAATTCGGCGACGTACTGCTGCCAGCCGTTGTCGTCGGCAGCCGAGGCGTTGTAGCGCTTCAGGTGTTCGAGGTCCCAGCCGTAGTCGGGACCGCTGTAGGTCGGATGCGCGCCGAACGGCGCATGCACCACGCCGCTGACCAGATAGCGCTCGAAGAAATTCAGCTTCGCCGACGCCGCGTCGAGCGCGAAGCGGTCGACCAGCGTCTCGGTGCTGACGTAGCAGCGCTCGGCGGCGCGCGCAAAGAGATGGTCGAACAGCGGATCGTTGGCGCGGTTCAGGGTGTTGCCGAGGCGGTCGGCCTCGTTGACGTGCAGCAGCGCCGCGTCGAGCCGCAGCGCCGGCATCGCCACGTAGACCTCGCCGTCGTCATACGGCGAGCGCACGGTCTTCAGCTGCGGATTGCGCGCCAGCACGTCGCTCGCCAGGCCGCAGCGCGTCGGCAGGAACGACATGCGCATGCCGGCGGCGCGCAGGCCCCACTCGAACATGCCCTCGTCGAGCTCCATGACCTCGATCGCGCCGGCTTCGCGGGCCTTGCGGAAGTAGGGCTCGAGCGGGATCGCGTCCATCGTCACGAAGCCGTAGACCAGCTTCTTCACCTTGCCGGCCGCGCACAGCATGCCGACTTCGGGGCCGCCGTAGGCGACGATCGTCAGATCCTTGAGGCCGGAGCGCAGGATCTCGCGCACCAGTGCCATCGGCTTGCGGCGCGGGCCCCAGCCGCCGATGCCGATCGTCATCCCGGAGCGCAGCTGGCCGACGACGTCGGCCGCGCTCATTTCCTTGTTCAAAGCCATGGTGCGAATCGTCCTTAGCGGAAGCCGACCGAGAAGTCGTGGCCCCAGATCGAGACCTGCTGTGTCTGCGTGGTCTGCCAGACGCCGGGCTCGACGCTGATGCCGCCCCAGCCGTATTCGATCGCGAAATTGCCGGGCGTCATCATGTAGAACGAGGTCATGCGGTCGTTCTCGTGCTCGCCGAGCGTCGCCATCAGCTTGACGCCCTCGGCCTGCAGGCGGTCGTAGGCGCGGCCGACGTCGGTCAGCGCGTTGACCTCGACCATCACGTGCACGCAGCCGGAGGCGCTCGGCATCTCGGCGAGCGCGACGCTGTGGTGGCGGCCGGCGGCGGCGTGCAGGAAGTAGATGCGGATGTCCGGCGCGTCCGCCGCCGGCTTGAAGTTGAAGATGTCGGAAAGCCCGAAGCCGAGCGTGTCGCGGAACAGCGCCAGCGTCGGCTCGAACGGAATCGCCGGCAGCACGGTGTGGCCCATGCCCTGACGCCCGGTCTTGAAGCCCTGCACGCCGATCGGCGAGACGAACGGCGTCCAGCCGCCGGTGTAGCCGTAGACCAGCTCGTGGCGATTGCCGGCCGGATCATTGAACGTGGCGATCGCGCTCATCTTGCGCGCCGCCGCGTCCGCCGCGCTGCCGAGCGCGACGGCGACGCCGGCCTGCTGCAGCGCGGCGACGGTGGCGTCGAACGCGGCGCGGTCGGGGACTTCCCAGCCCGACGCCAGATAGCGGTCGGACGCGCCACGCACGGCGATGATGCGGAAGTCGCGGCCGTCCATCTTCAGGCCGACGCCGCCGTCGGCCGGCACCGATTGCATGCCGAGCATGCGCTCGCCGAAGGCCTGCCACTGCGAAGGATCCGTCGTCTCGGCGACGATGTAGGCCAGCGCCTCGATATTGAGCATGGGAGAGTCCGCCATCGTTCTTGTCGTGATGGCGGAAATTATCGAGAGCCGCCTGCGCAGGAGCTTCACCCAATTAGACGAGTCAAACCCGCGTCGGCAAAGGCTCTTTTGCCGGGACGCGCGCTCATCCCATCGGACGAAGCTCGGCGCCGCGCGATCGAAATAATGCGAACGTCCCGCGCCGCGCGCGCCTGCATCGTTCCTCGTCCATGTCCACGTCCACCCCCTCGTCTGCCGCATCCGACGGCACGCTGCCGATCGAAGCACCGCTGTGCGTCGACTCCGACGCGGCGCTGCACTGGGAATGGCGCTGCGACGTGCTGGTCGTCGGCTACGGCGCGGCCGGCGCCGCGAGCGCGATCGCCGCGCGCGAGGCCGGCGCCAGCACGCTGATCGTCGAGCGCTTCGACGGCGGCGGCGCGACCGCACGCAGCGGCGGCATCGTTTATGCCGGCGGCGGCACCGCGCAGCAACGCCGCGCCGGCTACGCCGACACGCCGGCGGCGATGTTCCGCTACCTGCAGATGGAATGCGGCTCGCACGGCGGCAACGGCGCCGTCAGCGACGCCACGCTGCAGCGCTTCTGCGACGACAGCCGCGGCCTGATCGAGTGGCTGGAATCGATCGGCGTGCGCTTCGACTCCGATCCGGCGTTCGAGAAGACGCAGCCGAAGACCTCGTATCCGAAGGACGGCATCTACCTCTACTACTCCGGCAACGAGGCGGTGAAGGAATACGCGGCGGTCGCCGAACCGGCGCCGCGCGGCCATCGCGTGCGCGGCAGCTTCCTGTCCGGACGCACGCTGTTCGAGGCGCTGCGCGCCCGCGTCGAGGCGCTCGGCGTGCGCGTGCTGCGCCAGAGCGGCGTGCGCCGCCTGGTCGTCGACCGCCAGGGCGTGGTGCTCGGCGCCGAGCTGTGGCAGCTGCCGCCGGACTCGAAAGCGGCGGCCCGCCACCGCCGCCTGATGCGCCGCGCCGAGCTGCTGCACAACGTCGCGCCGGGCTACGCCGACCGCCTGCGCGCGCAGGCGCTGGCGCTGGAGAACGCCGCCGCGGTCAAGGTCTACGCGCGCGCGCAGCGCGGCGTCGTGCTGTCGACCGGCGGCTTCATCTTCAACCGGCCGATGGTCGCCGCGCACGCGCCGAAGTACGCGATGACGATGCGCCTCGGCGCGACCGGCTGCGACGGCAGCGGCATCCGCCTCGGCCAGTCGGCCGGCGGCGCCGCGGCGCGGCTCGACAAGGTCTCGGCCTGGCGCTTCATCAATCCGCCGAGCGTCTGGCCGCAAGGCATCGCCGTCGACGCGCACGGCCAGCGCTTCTGCAACGAGCAGGTCTACGGCGCCAAGCTCGGCGTGACCATGTGCGAGCACCACGACGGCCGCGCCTGGCTGCTGCTCGACGCCCGCCTGCGCCGGCAGGCGATCCGCGAAGCGCTGTTCGGCGGCCTGTGGGCCTTCCAGAGCATTCCGGCGCTGTTCCTGATGCTGTTCGCGCCGCGCGCACGCTCGGTCGAGGCACTGGCGGCGAAGATCGGCCTGCCGGCCGGCGCGCTGCGGCAGAGCGTCGAGCAGTACAACGACGGCGCGCGCCGCAAGCAGGACGCGCTCGGCAAGCAGGCCGGCTATCTCGCCGAGCTGGCGCGGCCGCCGTACTACGCGCTCGACATCTCGGCCGCCAGCAAGACCTTCCCGTGCCCGGCGATCACGCTCGGCGGCCTGCGCGTCAACGAGGCCAGCGGCGCCGTGCTTGACGCCCAGGGCCGCGACATCGCCGGCCTCTACGCGGCCGGCCGCACGGCGGTCGGCATCGCCTCCAACTACTACGTCAGCGGCCTGTCGCTCGCCGACTGCCTGTGGTCCGGCCGCCGCGCCGGCCAGGCCGCGGCCGCCATCACCCCTTTGCAGGCCGCGGCCTAGACCGCGCCGGCACCAGATCGAAAACCGCAAACGCAACGAGGAGCAGCAGCATGGGCAGTCGGGTACAGGGCAAGGTCGCGGTCATCACGGGTGCCGCCAGCGGCGTCGGCAAGGAAGACGCGCTGCTGCTCGCCCGTGAAGGCGCGCGCGTGGTGCTGACCGACGTCAACGAGGAAGCCGGCCAGGCGGTCGCCCGGCAGATCGGCGACGCCGCGCTCTTCATCAAGCACGACATCGCCTCCGAGGACGGCTGGAAGCAGGTGATCGCCAAGACCGAGGAAGCCTTCGGCGGCATCGACGTGCTCGTCAACAACGCCGCGATCCTCGCCTACGGCACCATCGAGACGACCACGCTGGAGCTGTGGCAGAAGATCCAGCGCGTCAATTCCGACGGCTACTTCCTCGGCTGCAAGTACGCGGTCGAGGCGATGAAGAAGCGCCCGAACGGCTCGATCATCAACATGTCGTCGATCTCCGGGATCGGCGGCGTGTCCTCGTTCTGCGCCTACAGCGCGTCGAAGGCCGCGGTCGCCGGCCTGACGCGCACGGTCGCCGCGCACTGCCGCGCGCAGCTCTACAAGATCCGCTGCAACTCGATCCATCCGGACGGCATCGCCACGCCGATGGTCATGAACCTGCACGCCGACAAGAGCGCGCCGACCGCGTACATCCGCGAGAAGGACCCGAAGCAGCTGCAGGCGCGCTTCTGCCAGCCGCAGGACATCGCCAACCTGGTGCTGTTCCTGGCCAGCGACGAGTCGCGCTTCATCAACGGCGCCGAGATGCGCATCGACAACGGCTACGCGATGTGGGCGGATTAGGCCCGCACGCGAACGCTCCGATCAGCCCGGCGCGTCCGGCGACGCGACGGCGCACGGGGCCGTCGTGCGCCGGACGCGGCCGGGCTCCCTCCTGCCGCTGACCGCACCACCATGACCGAAACCTCGCCCCAGGCCTTCGCCGCCGCCGTCGCCCGCCACGGCGCGCGCACCGCCGTCGTCGCCGAGAACGGCGCCCGCCTCAGCTACGCGCAGCTCGACGCGCTGCGCCGCCGCGCCGCCGCGGCGCTGATCGCGCTCGGCGTGCGCCACGGCGACCGCGTCGCGATCTGGTGTCCGAACAACGTCGAGTGGATCGTCGCTGGCCTGGCGATCCACAGCGTCGGCGCGGCGCTGGTGCCGCTGAACACGCGCATGCGCGGCCACGAGGCGGCGTACATCCTCGAAAAGAGCGGCGCGCGCCTGCTGTTCTCGGTCGGCCGCTTCCTCAACCAGCACTACCCGACGATGCTCGGCGAACAGCGGCCGGCGACGCTGGCGCAGATCGTCGTCATCGAGAACGCCGAGGCCGGCGATCTCGACTGGGACGGCTTCCTCGCGCGCGGCGCCGGCGTCGCCGACGCCGAGGTCGCGACGCGCGCCGCGGCGGTGCGGCCCGGCGACTGCATGGACGTGCTGTTCACCTCCGGCACCACCGGTCTGCCGAAGGGCGTCGTCACCACGCATGCGCAGAACCTGCGCGTGATCGCGGCCTGGTCGCGCGCCGTCGGCCTGAACCCGGACGACCGCTATCTGATCGTCAATCCGTTCTTCCATTCGTTCGGCTACAAGGTCGGCTGGCTCGGCGGCCTGCTCGCCGGTCTCACCGTGCTGCCGCACGCGGTGTTCGACGCGCGCGCGATCCTGACGCGCATCGAGCGCGAGCGCGTCTCGGTGCTGCCGGGCCCGCCGACGCTGTTCATCAGCCTGCTCGGCGATCCGCAGCGCGCGACGACCGATCTGTCCTCGCTGCGCGCGACAATCACCGGCGCCGCGGCGATCGCGCCGAGCCTGATCGAGCGCATCCGCGCCGAGCTCGGCTTCAAGGTGGTGCTGACCGGCTACGGCCTCACCGAGACCTGCGGCGTGGTCAGCCTCTGCGCGGCCGGCGACGACGCCGAGACCATCGCGCTGACCTCCGGCAAGGCGATCGAGGGCATCGAGCTGCGCTGCATCGACGCCGACGGCCGCGCGCTCGGCCCCGGCGAATCCGGCGAGATCGTGGTGCGCGGCTACAACGTCATGCAGGGCTATCTCGACGATCCGGCGGCGACCGCCGAGGCGATCGACGCCGACGGCTGGCTGCATACCGGCGACGTCGGCCATCTCGACGCGCGCGGCTATCTGCGCATCACCGACCGCCTCAAGGACATGTATATCAGCGGCGGTTTCAACTGCTATCCGGCCGAGATCGAGCGCATGCTCGTCGCCCATCCGGCGATCGCGCAGGCGGCGGTGATCGGCGTGCCGGACGAGCGCCTCGGCGAAGTCGGCAAGGCCTACGTGGTGCTGCGCCCCGGCCAGACGCTCGACGCGCCGGCGCTGATCGCCTGGTGCCGCGAGCAGATGGCCAACTACAAGGTGCCGCGCAGCGTTGCCGTCGTCGATGCGCTGCCGACCAACGCCGGCGGCAAGGTCATGAAGTTCCAGCTGCGTCAGCAGGCCTGAGGCCGTCGCCTCAGGCGCTGGCGCCGGCCGCCGGGCCGCCGTCGGCGCGGCGTTGCGTGTCGCGGTCGACGAGCGCGCGCAGCGCCTCGAACAGCGGATGCGCCGCCATGTACTTGCGGCCGTAGCCGAGGTTGAACGCGTAATCGAAATCCGGCGGGTTGCGGCCCTGGTTGTGCTGGATCAGCGTCTCCAGCTTGTCGAGCCCCTTCACCAGCCGCGCCTCGGGCGTGCGCGCGTGCTCGTAGTCGTCCCACAGCGCGAGGAACTCGGCGCGCAGCCCGGCGTCCAGCGGCGCCAGCAGCGTTTCCAGGTCGGCGCGTTCGCGCGCCGACTTGTCGTGTGCCGGCGTCTGCGCGACGGCCGGGATGTCGCCGCCGATCGCCTCGCCGAGATCGTGCACGACGCAAAGCTTGAGCAGGCGCGCGACGTCGACCGCGCCGAACTCGCGCTCGAAGACCATCGCCATCAGGCACAGCCGCCAGGTGTGCTCGGCCGTGCTCTCGCGGCGACCGCCCGAGGTGTGCGCGCTGCGCAGCGTGTCCTTGAGCCGCTCGGCGCGCTGGATGAACGCGAGGCCGCCGCGCAAACGCTCGGCGGATGGCTCGGCGCCCGGCGGTGGCAGGGGGCTGCAATCGGATGGCGTCATCGCGGGTTTTTGCATCATGGGCGGAGCAGTGTAGGGCGCGGCCCGACTGCCGGCATCGGGAATTTCCCGACGCGCTCAGAGCAGACCCCGCCGCCGCATTGATCCGCGGCAAACCGTCGCGCGGCGGCGCGGCCGATACTCACCCCGTCTTTTCCGGAGCGAGCGATGAATGCTTCACCCAACACCGTCACGACGCCGCTGCGGCGCCCCGCCCAAGCGATCGCGCCGCTGATCGCCTGGGGTCCGGAGCTGAGCGTCGGCATCGACGAGATCGACGCCCAGCACAAGCTGCTGATCGACCTGCTGAACAAGCTGCACGTCGCGATCCTCCAGCAGCACGGCCGCGCCGAATCGATGAACGTGCTGCGCGATCTGATCGACTACACGCGCATCCACTTCGCCGTCGAGGAAAGCCTGATGCGCCTGCTGAACTATCCGGACTACGAAGCGCACAAGGCCAGCCACGAGCAGTTGCTCGAACAGGTGCTCGACCTGCAGCACCGCCTGATCGACGAAGGCCAGGGCATCACCTTCGAGCTGCTGCACTTCCTCAAGCGCTGGCTGTCCGTGCACATCATGGAAACCGACCGCCGCTACACGCCGTGCTTCGTGCAGCACGGCGTGCAGACGCGCTACGAGAAGCCTTCGCTGCTGCGCCGGCTCTGGTCGCGCGGCCACGCCCCGCGCTGAGCGCGACGCCTACTGGGCGACCAGCTCGACGCGGCGGTTGCGGGCGCGTCCGTCCGCGTCGCCGTTGCCGGCGACCGGCGCGTACGCGGCCAGCCCCTTCGCCGCCAGGCGCGGAGCGGCGATGCCGCGCGCGAGCAGCGCGGCGACCACGGCCTCGGCGCGCTGCTGCGAGAGCTGCAGGTTGTGCGCCAGCGTGCCGCTGTTGTCGGTGTGGCCGACGACGTAGACCTTCATCTGCGGCGACGCCTTGAGGAATTTCTCGATCTCGGCGAGCGTCGCCTGCGAGGATGCATCGAGGCGGGCGCTGTCGTTGGCGAAGCGCAGGCCGTAGAGCGCGATGTGGCCCTGCTGCGCGATGCCCTGGCCGATCGCCCGCGCGTCGACGCTGACCTGCTGCGCGTCCATCGCCCGCGCCTCGACGGTCTGCAGCAGGATGCCGGCGCGGCGCCGCTCGTCCTGGCTGACCAGCAGCGAGACGTCGACGCGGCCGCCGGCGCGGTCGAGGCGGGCGCTCAGCGCCAGCACGTTGCCGTTGGCCGCGTAGAGCAGATCGTCCATCGCCGCATTGTCGCCCCGCATCGCGGCGGTGGCCGGCACCGCCAGCGCCCGCGAGAACTTGAAGCCGCCGCAGCGCTCGGCGAGGCATTCGAAGCGGATCTGGAAGCCGGCGCCGCGCAGCGCCTGCTCGAAGTTGCGCAGCACTTCCAGCGCCGACTTGCCGTCGGGCGCGGCGTAGGCGATGCGCGTCAGGCGCCCCTCGACGCTTTCGCTGGCGGCGAAATGCTCGGCGCGCGCCTCGTCGTAGGCGCCGAGCGGCACGACCAGGCTCGCGTAGTCCTGCTGCTGGTAGCCGATCAGCACCGAGCCCTGGAAGCGCGACACGATCGGACTGTCGCGCCCGCCCGGCACGTCGCGCACGGGCACGTCGGCAGCGACGGCGAGGACGGCCCAGCAGGCAGCGAAGACGAAGGCGCACAGGCGACGAAGCATGGGGTTCACACAGGGCAGGAAATGATCGGTGCCGCGGACGCCGCGCCGGCCGCCCGCAATGACCGGCGCAGCATAGCGGCCGCGCGTGACCGCCCGTGTAACGCCGTGCAACGCGCCCTTCGCACGTTCGGATGAGGCTCGGCCGCCGGCGTTTCGGCAGGCTGCGGCTTCGCTGCCGAGCGCAGCACCCGCACCAGAGGAGAACGAACATGGGCAAACCGCTGCAGGGCGTCGTCGCCGTCGTCACCGGCAGTTCGCGCGGCGCCGGCAAGGGCATCGCGCTGGCGCTCGGCGCCGAAGGCGCGACCGTCTACGTCACCGGTCGCTCGCAGCACGAGGGCGACGCGGCGCTGCCGGGCACGATCGGCGGCACCGCCGCCGAGGTCAGCCGCGCCGGCGGCCACGGCATGGCTGTCGCCTGCGACCACAGCCGCGACGCCGACGTCCGCGCGCTGTTCGAGCGCGTGCGCAGCGAGCAGGGCAAGCTCGACATCCTCGTCAACAACGCGACCTTCCTGCACGACCAGCTGATCGAGAAAGGCGGGTTCTGGACCAAGCCGCTCGACCTCGTCGACATCCTCGACGTCGGCCTGCGCTCGGCCTACGTCGCCAGCTGGTACGCCGCGCCGCTGATGGTCGCGCAGAAGAATGGCCTGATCGCCTTCACGTCCTCGTTCGGCGCCAGCTGCTACATGCACGGCCCGGCCTACGGCGCGCAGAAGGTCGGCGTCGACAAGTTCGCCAAGGACATGGCGGTCGACCTCAAGCCGTACAACGTCGCCGCCGCGTCGATCTGGATGGGCATGCTGCGCACCGACCGCACGCGGCGTGTGATGGACGCCGATCCGCAGAAGTACGCGGGCTTCTGGGACATCGCCGAGACGCCGGAATTCACCGGCCACGTCATCGGCGCGCTGTACCGCGATCCGAAGCGCGCCGAGAAATCCGGCCAGGTGCTGATCGGCGCCGAGCTGGCGCTGGAGTACGGCATCAGCGACGAAGGCCGCCAGCCACCGTCGCACCGGCCGATGCTCGGCGGGCCGCAGCAGGCGCATCCGGCGATCGTCGAATAGCACGCGCGCCGCAGCACGCCGGCCGGTGGCGCAGCGCGGCGGCGCGCGCGGCGTTCAGGCCGCCGCCAGCGTCGGCACGAAGCCGCCGCGCCGCACGAAGCTGTGCACGTCCATGCCCTGCTCGACCAGCGGCGCCACGGCCGCGGCGAAGCGCGCGCCCTCGCCGAGGTCGAGATGGCGGCGCAGCGCCTCGCTCGACTGCCAGTTCGAGTAAAGGAACCACAGCGCCGGATCGTCGGTGGACTGGTGGACGGCGAAGTCGACACAGCCCGGCTCGGTGCCGGCTACGGCGGCGAGTTCGGTCAGCAGGCGGCCGAGCAGCGCGCCGCGCGCCGGCTTGGCCACCACGAAAGCGAGGTGGGTCACGGTCATGGGAAACTCCGTCGAGGGCATACAACCGAAGGTGCCGCACCGCGCGACAGCGAGTACGACGGTTGCCATGCTAGGCGGCGCGGCGCGCGCGGCGAATACCCGGCCCTGCCGCATCCTTGCTCATTCCTGCAAAGCGCCCGGCGAATGAGCACGCGGGCGCCGAGCACGCGCACTTTCAGTCGGTGCGCCGGGCGAGCAGATCGAACTCGATCGCCAGAACGTCCTGCACCGTCAGCGCGCCGCCGAGGATCGAGAACGGCGCGATGCCGAAGTCGCTCTGGCGGATCGCCAGGCTGCCGCGCGCGCGCAACTGGCGCTCGTCGCGCTCGACGCGCAGCGGCACGGTCTGCGTGCGGCGCACGCCGTGCAGCGAGATCGCCACGTCGGCGACCAGCACCGGCCAGTCGCCATGCACGGCGAGCGAGCGGATCACGACCTGCGGATAGCGCGCCGCGTCGAGGCTCTTGAGCAGATTGCCGCGCGTGCCGTCGATGTCCTGCGCCGAGCGCGCCGACGCAAAGCTGCCGCCGGTCGCGGCGCGTTGCGCGGCATCGTCGATGCGCAGCGCGTCGAGCGAGAAGCGCAGCGCGAACTGCGCGGCGCCCGCCGCGGCGTCCGGCACGCGCACCACGCCTTCGAGCTGCGGCGCAGCCAGCACATGGTTGTGGCCGAAGCGCGCGGCGCGGCCGCCGCGGAACGCGTAGATCGCGACCTCGGAGGCGTCGGCATCGATGCGGTACAGCGCCGCGCCGTCGGCCGCCGGCGGCGCATAGGTTTCGGCGGCGCCCGGCGCCTCTGCCGGCTGCGGTGCCGGCGCGGCGCAGGCCGCCAGCAGCAGGGCGGCGCCGGCCAGCAGTGCCGGCGTGCGGCGGAACGGCGACGCGGGACGGCTCATCGCGAGGGCCTGAACACGTAGAGCGACAGACACAGCGCCGCGCCGAGCCCGTAGAGCAGCCAGGTGCGGTCGACGAAGTACGGATAGACGAGCAGCGCGACGCCGATCGTGATCGGCTCCCAGGCCATCAGCCGGCGCCCGTAACGGATCGCCGCCAGCCCGATCAGGCTGAACAGGATCATCGCGAACAGGGCGGCGGGCGTGGGCATGGTGGCGCGGGCAAGGCGGCGGGTCGCGGCCATCATCGCACAGGCAAAAAAAAGCCCGCCAGTGGCGGGCCGGAGTTGGGCAAGCGGATCTCACCAGCGCACGATGCCGGTCACGCCGAAGGTGCGCGGATCGTTGAAGTTGGCGACCGTGAGGCTGCTGAAGCCGGGACCGAAGTCGATGAAGTTGGTCGGCGCATCCTCGTCGGTGAGGTTGCGGCACCACAGCGCCAGCTCGCCGCTGGCGCTGTCGCCGAGCTTCACGCCGCCGAGCGACACGCGCAGGTTGAGCAGGCTCGTCGCCGGCACTTCCGAATCGCCGGCGACCTGCTTGCTCGGGTCGGTCGGCCGCAGCTGGTAGGCGTAGGTGTAGAACGCGCCGGTGTACGAGTAGTCGAGCAGTGCGCGCAGCTCGCCGAGCTGCAGGCGCGCCAGACGCAGGTCGAGATAGACGTTCGCCGAGTGCTTCGGGGCATGCACGAAGGCGCGGTTGTCGGCGACGTCCTGGCCGGCGTCGATGAACTCGTCGTACTCCGGATGCAGGTACGCGTAGTTGAAGCCGAGCCGCGAGCCCGACCATAGCGCGACCTGGCCTTCGAGTTCGGCGCCGTAGATCGTCGCCTTGCCGGCGTTGCGCACGCTCGACGCCGCTGCGCCGGAGCCGAGGAAGATCGACTCCTGCAGATCGCGCGCCTTGTTGTAGTAGACGGCGGCGTTGAGCACGACACGGCGATCCAGCCACATCGTCTTGGTGCCGAGCTCGAACGAGCGCTGCTTCTCCGGCTTGAACGGCGTCTTGGTTTCGCGCACGTTCTCGTCCGGGTCGGTGGCGTACGGATTGCTGTACTCGCCGTTGAAGCCGCCGCTCTTGAAGCCTTCGGCGTAGCGGAAGTACGCGTTCAGGTCCTGCGTGAACTGCCAGGCGACGCTCGCCATCGGCGTGGTCGCGTCGAAGGTCTTGGACGCGTTCGTCCCTTCCGGAATCAGGTAGACGTCGGGCGTGCCGAGGATGCCGAACGCGCGCGACAGTTCCTTCTTCTCGCTCGTGTAGCGCACGCCGGCGGTCAGCGTCAGCGGCTCGACCGGCTTGTAGTCGATCTGGCCGTAAGCCGAATACGCATGCGTCTTGGTGCTGTAGCGCGAATCGTAGTTGGCGGCGTGGCCGAAGAAGTGCTGCGGATTGTCGGTCTTGCCGTCGTCGCCGAAGTAGTAGAGGCCGGCGACCCAGTTGATGCGGTCGCTGTTGCCGAGCCACTGCAGATCCTGCGAGAACTGGTGGTAGTCGGTGAAGCGCTGCGTGAAGGCGACGTCGTATGGCGAGCCGTCGAGATCGAGCGAGTCATCCCAGTCCATGGTGCGATAGCCGCTGATCGACTTGAGCTGGTTGTGCTCGTCGAGATCCCAGCTCAGCGTGAAGGCATGACCCATGATGCGCGCCTTCTCGAACATCGGCGCGTTGAGGTCCGCGTGCTCGAGGCGCTCGCGCGAGGCGTACGACGGAACGCTCTCGAAGTAGCCGCCCGGCGCGAACGGATTGTCCGGATACCCCGGCGGGCTCGGGTTCGCGTTGATGGCGTACAGCTGGTCCCAGTTCGGCGTCTGGTCGACGATGCTGCGGTCGAAACGGTACTGGCCGAGCAGCCCGGGCGCGAGATCCATGTCGACCGCCAGGCGCAGGCCGTTGCCGTTGCGGTCGTTGAGCTCGTCGGTCGAGCTGTCGTTGCTGGTGTGGACCCAGCCGGCACGCTGCTCCTGGCGGGCGGCGAGCGTGACGCTGAAGATGCCCATCTTCGGCAGGTCGACCGAGGCCTTCGTCGTCACCGCGTCGTAATTGCCGATCTCCAGGCTCGCCGTGCCGCCGAACTCGCCGGACGGACGCCGCGTCACCAGATTGATCGCACCGGCCAGCGTGTTGCGCCCGTACAAGGTGCCCTGCGGGCCGCGCAGCACTTCGACGCGTTCGAGATCGACGACGTCGAACACCGAACCCTGGGCCTTGCCGATGTAGACGCCGTCGACGTAGATGCCGACCGCCGGATCCCAGTAGATCGCCGGATTGATCTGCGACAGGCCGCGGATCGTGATCTGCGAGATCGTCGAGTTCGACGCGGTCTTGCTGATCTGCAGGCCCGGCGCGAGCGCCGACAGGTCGGTGACGTTCTGGATGCCGCGATCCTGGATCTGCTCGGCGCCGAGCGCGGTCACCGCGAGCGGCACTTCCTGCAGCTTCTCCTCGCGGCGCTGCGCGGTGACGACGATCTCGGCGATCTTGCCGTCGTCGGCGGCCGGCGCCGGATTCGCGGGGGATGGTGGAGGTGGGGCGGCCGTCTGCTGGGCCGGGCTTGAGAGGGTGACGAACAGCGGCAGCAGGGCCGCCGCAGCGCCGAGACGGCGCGGTCGATCGATACGGACCATGACTCTCCTCGTGTGTGTCGTCGGCGCCAGCTGCGGACACTCCTGTCCACTGGCACCACCGCGCGCCGTTCGTTGCGGCAGCGCTGGCCGACGTATCGTCGACGCAACGCGCGGTCGCGGCCTTCGTCCGTAAGGGTTAGACCTCGCGCCGCGCTCGCACGTTCGGACGAGGATGCGCGCCGCCCGGCGATGACACGATGCCGCATCGCGCCGCGTCGCGGCGCCGGCTGGAGTCGGCTTGCGCATGACGCTTACCGGACGCGTCGTCCTGATCACCGGCGCTTCGCGCGGCATCGGCCGTGCGATCGCCTTTCGGCTCGCCGCGCATGGCGCGGCCATCGTCGCCAGCAGCAGCGCACGTTCCACCGACGGCCTCGCCGAAACCGTCGCAGCGATCGTCGCCGCCGGCGGCCGCGCCGAGGCGTTGTGCTGCGATCTCGCCAGCTCCGGCGAGCGCGACGGACTCGTGGCGCGCGCGTCGGCTGCGTTCGGGCCGATCGACATCCTCGTCAACAATGCCGCGGCGATTCCGGCCTACGCGCCGCCGAGCCGCATCGATCTCGCCGCGCGCCTCGCCGGTTTCGCCGTCAACTTCGACGCGCCGGTCGACCTGATCCAGCAGGCGCTGCCGGCGATGCGCGAGCGCCGCTGGGGGCGCATCGTCAACCTCAGCAGCGAGATGGCACGGCAGCCGCCGATCCCGTATCCCGGGCCCGCGAGGCTCGTGCATGCGCTGACGCTGTACGGCGCCAGCAAGGCGGCGCTGGAGCGCTACACGCTCGGGCTGGCCGCCGAGCTGCACGGCAGCGGCGTGCACGTCAACGCCCTGGCGCCGTACAAGATCGCCCTCACCTCGGGCGCGACGGACACCGCGCGCCAGCTCGGCGCGCAGCATCCGGACTGGCTCGAAGCGCCGGAGCTGATGGCCGAAGCCGCCTATCAATTGATCAGCAGCCCGCTCACCGGGCTCTGCATCTGCAGCCGCGCGCTGCTGCAGATGCTGCAGGCGCCGCTGCACGCGCTCGACGGCCGCACCGTGATCGGCGACGCCGGCACGCTCGCCGCCGTGCCGTCCTGAACGCACCGCCGCCGATCGCGAATACACCCACATCACACGAGGAGAAACGCATGTCCCGCCTGAGAAACAAGGTCGCCATCATCACCGGCGGCGCGCGCGGCATGGGCGCCGCGACCGCGCGCCTGTTCGCCGCCGAGGGCGCGAAGCTCGTCATCAGCGACGTGCTCGACGACGACGGCGCGCGGCTCGCCGCCGAGCTCGGCGAGCGCGCGCTGTTCGTCCATCACGACGTCAGCGACGAGAACGCCTGGTACGGCGTGCTCGAACGCGCGGTGGCGGCTTTCGGCGGCGTCGACGTGCTCATCAACAACGCCGGCGTGCTGCTGTTCCGCACCATCGCCGAAACCTCGAAGGCCGACTTCGAGCGCGTGATCGACATCAACCTGGTCGGCAGCTTTCTCGGCGTGAAGATCGTCGGCCAGCACATGGTCGGCCGCCGCCACGGCAGCATCGTCAACATCTCCTCGGTCGACGGCATGAAGGGCGCGAACGGCCTCGGCGCGTACGCGTCGAGCAAGTGGGGCATCCGCGGCCTGACGCGCGTCGCGGCGATGGAGTACGGGCACAAGGGCGTGCGCGTGAACTCGGTGCATCCCGGCGGCATCGACACGGCGATGGGCAATCCGTACGCGGAGGCGCGCGCCGAGGTCAACAAGCGCTACGCGATGGTGCCGCTGCAGCGCGTCGGCGAGCCCGACGAAGTGGCGCGCACCTCACTGTTCCTGGCCAGCGACGAATCCTCGTATCTGTGCGGCGCCGAGATCGCCGTCGACGGCGGCATGCTGACCGGCCAGTACTACGTCGGCTTTCCCGGCGCCCCCGGCGTGTGACGGCGATGGACCTTCGCGAAATCGGCGATCGCCTGGCGATCGAGGATCTGCTGGTGCGCTACTGCTACGCGCTCGACCGCCAGGACTGGCCGGCGTTCGAGCGCCTGTTCACCGCCGACGCGCGCCTCGACTTCACCGCCTTCGGCGGTCCCCGCGGCGATCCGGCCACGCTGCGCGCGTTCCTCGAACCGATCCTGCGCGGCCTGCACGGCGCCCAGCACGCGATCTCGACGCTGTGGATCACGCTCGACGGCGACCGCGCGCGCGTGCAGACCGCCGCGCAGGTCGCGCTGACCGCGCGCAGCGCCGACGGCCGCCTGCAGACCACCTTCAGCGGCCTCTGGTACCACGACAGGCTGCTGCGCGGCGCCGACGGCTGGCGCATCCGCGAACGCGTGCAGCAGAAGAGCTGGATGTCGTCCGCCGCGGCGGACGAGCCGACCGCCCCCCTGAATCTTCTGGCCAGGAGCCGCCGATGGAAAACGCATCCGAGCAGATCAGCCCGACCGCCTACGCGACCGGCTATTTCTGGTACCGGCACGGACTCTCGCACGAGGCTTTCGCGACGGCGCGCGGACGGCGCATCGACTTCGCGTTCGAGCTGCTGTCGCGCACCGCGCGGCTGTTCAGCGGCTACTCGCTCGAGGCGCTGATGCTGGCGCGGCACAAGGGCATCGACGCGCAGCTGGCCAAGGCCATCGAATCCGGCCGCGTCGGCCAGGTCATCGAAATCGCCGCCGGCCTGTCGCCGCGCGGCTGGTCGTTCATGCGCCGCTACGGCAAGCGCCTGCGCTATCTCGAAACCGATCTGCCGGCGATGGCGCAGACCAAGGACGCGATGCTCGAAGAGGCCAGCGCGCGCTCGGAACGCCACCGCGTGGTCGTGCTCGACGCGCTCGCCGACAGCGGTCCGCATTCGCTCGCCGCCGTCGCCGCCAGCCTCGATTCCAAGGTCGGCACCGCGATCATCACCGAAGGCTTGATGAACTATCTCGACGCCGACACCGCGCGCGGCGTCTGGGAGCGGATCGCCGCGACGCTGCGCGGCTTCCCGCAGGGCGTTTACCTGAGCGATCTCTACTTCCAGGAACGCAAGGTCCATCCGGCACTCGCCGCGTTCGGCGCGCTGCTCGGCAAGTTCGTCAAAGGCCGCATGCACGTCCACTTCGAATCGCCGGCCGATGTCAGCCGCACGATGAAGGCGGCCGGCTTCGCCCGCGTGCGGGCGATCAAGACCGACGCCATCGCGGCGACGCGCGAGTACGCGCAGACGCGCGGCGGCGACGCCGTGCGCGTGCTGCAAGCCTGGGTCTGAACCGGCGAGCGGACGCGGCTCACGGCGCCGCGTCGATCAAGGAAGGTCTGCAAAACGCTGTCATCGCGAGGTCGTGCAGCGGCCGCGGCGATGCAAAGACGCTACCGGCGTCATGTACCGCGGGATGACTTCGTCGCCTGCGGCACCTCGCCGTGACGATGGATGCGCTTTTTCAGAGGCTTCTAGCCGAGGAACGCCTGACCGCCGTCGGCGGCGATGCTCTGGCCGTTGATGTAGGCGCAGTCGTCCGAGCACAGGGTCGCGACGAAGCGGCCGATGTCCGCTTCGCAGGCGCCGACGCGCTGCATCGGCACGGTGGCGACGAAGGCCGCCGCTTCGGCCGGCCGCTCGCGCGTCCACCACGCCATAGCCGGCGAATCGGCGAGCGGCATCAGCACGTTGGTGCGAATGCCATCCTTGCCCCATTCGCAGGCGGCGGCGCGCGACAGCTGGCGGATCGCTTCCTTGACCGCGCCGTAGGCACCGTAGCCGCTCATGTCCCAGCGCTTGGCGGCCGGCGAGCCGAGGTTGACGATGCTGCCGCCGTTCTTCTTCAGGTGCGGGTAGGCGAGCTTCATCAGGCGGAAGGTCGCCAGCGGGCCGGATTCCCAGCCGGCCGCGAACGCCGCTTCGTCGACCTGCTCGAGCGTGCCGAGCGGCACTTCCTGGGCGTTGTTGACGAGGATCTGCAGGCCGCCGAAGGCCTCGACCGTGCGCGCGACCGCGCGCTGCAGCGAGGCCGCGTCCTTGACGTCGCACTCGACCGCCAGCGCCGTGCCGCCGCGGCGGCCGATCTCGGCCACCGTGGTCTCCAGCTTGGCGAGCGTGCGGCCGGTGACGGCGACGCGCGCGCCTTCGGCGGCGAGCGCGTAGGCGATGCCCTGACCGACTCCCTGCCCGGCGCCGGTGACGAGCGCCGCCTTGCCGCTGAGTCTTTTCACGTTGTCTTCTCCCGGATGCGCCGCATGATCGGTGCGCCGCCGCGCTGCGACCTCATGCGCGCGGATGAGCCGCGCAGGCGCGGCGCCAGCGCGGATCGTCGACGCGGAACGTGCGCGGCCGCAGGTAGTCCTCGGGGTCGCGCAGGTAATCGAGCTCGGGCGGATCGTCGAGCGTCGCCAGCGCCGCGCGCCACGGCCGTTCGTAGGCCGCCGCGCCGCCGCCGAGAACCGGCGCCCACGCGTCGTGATGATTTGGCAGAAAAACCTGCGGATGCGCCGCGGCAACGTACAGCAGCGAGTCGCGCAGGCCGCTGGTCAGGGTGCCGAAGCCGACGATGGCGCCGAGCTGCACGTCAACGCAGTCCGGCAGCTGCGCCAGCGCCGCCCGTAGCGCCGGACCGTCCGGCGCGTCGTCGCCGATCGGCCCGGCCGAGTCGTGCCACAGCAGGCTGAAATCGCCGACGCGCAGCTGATACGCCCAGGTGCCGCCGGTCGGTTCGCCGACGCCGCCGTCGTCGAGCAGGGCGGCGGCGAACATCGCGAGCTCGCGCGGATCGGTATTCAGGTGCTCGACGTAGCTCAGCAGCTCCGGCCTGTAGATCAGCGGCAGACCGCCACTGAGCAGGTCCGCGGGATCCATCGCCGAATGGACGTGGCGGATGACCTGCAGCGGCGGCAGGTCCTGCCAGACGCGCAGGCTCTGCACCGCGCCGGGCGGCGGCGTGTCGCCGTCGCCGACGACCAGGCAGGCGAAGGGGACGCTCGCCTCGAGCTGCGCGGCCCGCGCGCGCGCCGTCGTACAGACCGTGCGGCTGCCGATCAGCGCGGCGCCGGTCTGCCCGGCGATGTAGCCCGCATCGGCGGCATGATCGAAATGGCCGTGGCCGACGAAGATCGCTTCGGGCTGGATCGCGACCAGCTCCTCGCGCCCGATCGGCACATAGTCCTTCTGCAGACCGACGGACTCCCAGGCGTCGAACAGGAACAGATGCCCGCCGGCGGCGACGATGAAACCCGAGACGCCGTACCACCACAGCTTGACGGTCGCCGGATCGGTGGCGTCGGCGCCGAGGATGCGCTCGCGCGCCGCCTGCACGTCGACACCGGGCGCGGGCGGTGGCGGCAACGCCTGCCAGGCCTCGGGCGCGACGTCGCCCTGGTTCACCGCCGAGGCGCCGGACGGAGACTCGGTCGCCGAACAGGCGGCGAGCAGCAGCGCCGCCAGCAGCAGCAGCCCGCGACGGCAGGCAGCCAGAGCCGCAGCCGTCTTCAGGCCGCGGCCCTGACGTCGTCGGCCGCCGCCGCCGTCTGCGCGAGATCGCGCGCGGCCAGATAGCCGAAGGTCATCGCCGGGCCGAGCGTCGAGCCGGCGCCCGCGTAGGTCGGCCCCATCACCGCCGCCGAGGTGTTGCCGATCGCATAGAGGCCGGCGATCACGCTGCCGTCCTCACGCAGCACGCGGGCGCGCGCGTCGGTGACGAGCCCGCCCTTGGTGCCGATCTCGCCCGGCCACAGCGGCACGGCGTAGAACGGCGGCTTGACGATCGGACCGAGGCAGGTATTCGGCTGCACCGACGGATCGCTGTAGTAGCGGTCGATCGCGGTCTCGCCCTTGTGGAATTCCGGATCGACGCCCGTTCGCGCGTACTCGTTCATCTTCGCGATCGTGCTCTTGAGGCCGGCGGCATCGACGTCGATCTTCTGCGCCAGCGCCTCGACCGTGTCGGCGCGGTAGTAGACCTTGTCGAGCCAGTCCTTCGGCAGCTTCGAATCCGGCTCGATCTGGCCGGGCAGGAAGATGCCCATCGGATACTTGTAGCGGAAGGTCGCGTCGAACACGAGCCAGCACGGCACGCAGCCGTTGCCCTTGGCGTCGTCGGCGTACATCGCGTCGCGGAAGTCCGGATAAGCGGCCGCTTCGTTGACGAAGCGGCGGCCCTTGCGGTTGACGGCGACGCAGCCGGGCATGCCGCGCTCGACGAACAGCGTGATCTGCTGCGGCGCGCCGGGCTTGCGCACGGTCGGCGAGCCCCAGACCTTGTCCATCAGCGCCAGTCCGGCGCCGAGCGCCTGACCGGCGCGGATGCCGTCGCCGTGATTGATCGGCGGCGCCGCGGTCCACTCGGTGGTCGTCGGCTTGGCCAGATACTGCTCGCGCATCTGCTGATTCGATTCGAAGCCGCCGCACGCCAGGATCACGCCGCGGCGCGCGCGGTAGCGCAGCGTGCGGCCGTTCTGGCGCACGCTCAGGCCGACGACGCGGTTGCCGCCGGCGGACGGTTCCTCGATCAGCGCCTCCATGCCGGTATTCAGCTGCAGCGGCACTCCGCGCTGCATCATCGCGTAGCGCAGCGCCGCGACCATGCCCTGGCCGAGCACCTGGCGGCGGTCGCGATGCGTCTTCAGACGCCAGCCGATGTCGAGCCAGTACTTGAGCACCAGCTTCAGCGTCAGGCCGACCCAGCCCCGCCCGCGCGAGAACAGCGTGTGCGCCTCGATCTGGTCCATCGCGATGCGGCCCATCAGTAGCGTGCCCTTGAAGGACTCGCGCTGCCGCTCGAACTCGGCGCCAAGCTTGGTCGCGTCGAACGCATCCGGCTGCATCGAACGCCAGCCTTCCTTGCCGCCGGGCTGGTTCGGGTAGTAGTCCGGATACTTCGGCACGTTGTGGTAGTGCACGTCGAAGGTCTTCGCCAGATAGCGGACCATCTCCGGCGCGTGCTTCAGGTAGGCCTCGATGCGCTCCTGCGGCACCGCGTCGCCGATCACCGTCTTCAGGTAGGTCAGCGCCTCCTCGTACGAGTCATGGCCGCCGCTGCGGGCGATGTCGTCGTTGCAGGGAATCCAGATGCCGCCGCCGGACACCGCGCTGGTGCCGCCGTACTGGTCGGACTTCTCGATCACCACCGACGACAGGCCCTGGCCGCTCGCGCACAGCGCCGCCGTCATGCCGCCACCGCCGGAGCCGACGACGATGACGTCGTATTCCTGATCCCAGCCGCCCGCTTCGTTCACGCCCATGTCGCCACCCGCCTAATTTGAAAGTCCGCGCCAGGGATGGCGCGGTCTTGAACAGGACGTTCCCATCGACGTTCCACTCACAGAAACACGTCGGTGTTGTCGCGGCCGAGCAGCACGGCGCCGTAGTTGCGGCCGAACTGGTCCGGATTGTTGGCGTAGTGCCCGCGCGCCGCGTAGATGTCGAGCAGGTAGCGATGCAGCGGGAAGTCGGTGAAGATGCCGCGCCCGCCGCAGGCCGAGAACAGCTGGTAGACGTGCTTGGCGCAGCGGTCGACGACCTGCGCCGCCTGATGGCGGAAGTGCACGCGCTGCGTCATGTCGCTGAGCGGCTCGCCGGCGCGCACCTTGCCCATCAGCACGTCGAAGTTGCGGTGCAAGACCAGCTTCATCTCGTCGATCGCCACCGCGGTCTCGGCCGCCGCGAGTTGCGCCGGCGGCTGCTCCGAAGTCTTGTTGCCCATGTCGCCGACGCGCACCTTGGCGAAGTCGATGAAGGCGTTCAGCGCGCCCTGCAGGCCGCCGATCGCCGCCGACGATACCGCGCGCACGAAGATCTGCCCGAACGGCAGCTTGTACAGATCGGCGGTGAACGTGTGGCGGCCCGGGTTGGTGCCCATGAAACCGTCGAGTCCCTTGTGCGTGCGGTACTCCGGCACGAACGCGTCCTTGACGACGATGTCTTTCGAGCCGGTGCCCTTCAGGCCCATCGTGTGCCAGGTGTCGACGATCTCGAAATCGGACTTCGGCAGCAGGAAGGTGCGGTACTCCGGCGGCTGGCCTTCGTTGAAGATCAGGCCGCCGAGGAAGATCCAGTCGCAATGGTCGCAGCCGCTCGAAAAGCCCCAGCGGCCGGAGAAGCGGAAGCCGCCGTCGACCGGCTTGACCTGGCCCTTCGGCATGTAGGTCGAGGCGATGCGCACGCTCGTATCGTCCTTCCAGACGTCGGCCGCGGCCTGCGGATCGAACAGCGCGATCTGCCAGTTGTGCACGCCGATCACGGCGTAGATCCATGCCGTCGACATGCAGCCCTCGGCGAGCGTCATGACGATGTCGTAGAAGACCTGCGGATCCATCTCGTAGCCGCCGTACAGCTTCGGCTGCAGCACGCGGAAAAACCCGGCGTCCTCCATCTCGCGCACGGATTCGACCGGCACCATGCGCTGCGCTTCGGTTTGCGCGGCACGGCTGGCCAGCACCGGCACCATGTCGCGCGCGCGCTGGACGAGCACGTCGGGGCTGATGGGAACGGTCTTGGGGGCTTGGTTCTGCACGATGGATCTCCTCGTCCGCCGCGAACGTCGGCGGCTTTGTTTGCGGCTGCCTTTTTCACAGAATTCGGCGCCCCGGGCCTCGTCCGAAATGACGAGCGCGCACGCCAGTGCAGGCCGCGTCAGCGCGGCTCGATGCGGACCTCGACCTGCGTGGCGCCGTCGTCGTTGTCGAGCTCCAGCAGCGCGGCATCGGGCGCCGAGCGCACGCGCGCGCCGCTAAGCTCGACGCGGTAGCCGTTCGGGTAATGCACGGCGAGCGGCACGTAGATCTGCGTCGGTCCGCCGGCCGCGCGCGGCGTGTAGCGGTACTCGAAGACCGCCGTGTCCGGATCGAACGACAGCGCCTGCGGAATGCCGGCGGTGGCCTGCGGATAGGTGCGCGCCAGCACGCGCAGCTTGTCGGCCTTGACGCTCGCCAGGTCGGTGTCGTCGGCGAACAGGCCCTGCGCGCCGCTGCCCTGCGAGGTCGTGGTCGGATCGCGCCAGTTCTTGTACTGCCAGTACTGCCAGCCGATCAGCTGCGCGTCGGCCGTGGCGGTGGTCTGGCGGAGGATGTCGAGATCGTCGGTGGCGCCGAACTCGGTCAGCAGTTCGACGCCGTTCATGCGCTCGGCCTGGTCGCGGGCTTCACGCAGCGAGGCGCGCGCAAAGCCCGCGCAGGTGCCGGACACCGGCAGCGCATCGAGCAGGCCGAGCTGCACCGCCTGCGTCAGCGCCGCCAGCGGGCAGTAGTAGTGGAAGGAGTAGCCGAGCTGCGTTTCACCGTCGACCGGCACGAAGCCCTTCGGCGTGCCGAGACTGCTGCCCTGCGGCTCCGACTCGAACCAGACGAGCTGGTGCGGATCGACGCTGCGGATGCCGGCGAGCGCGTATTCGAAGAACGGTTGCAGCTCCTTGCGATCGTGCGCGGGACAGCCGAGCAGCGGGATCAGGCAGCTCGGGTATTCGAGGCCGGCCCAAGGCTCGTTGAACAGGTTGTAGCCCATCGAGTACGGCTGGTCCTTCCAGCGTCGCGCGACCGCGACCCAGGCGTCGCGGAAGCCGTCGCGCACCGCGCCGTCGTTCTTCCACAGATTGTCGAAGGACTGCGAGACCTGCGGCGTGAAGTAGTTGAACGGAAAGCCGAGGCTCGGCGCGCCGAGCAGCGCCGTGAGGTCGCCGACGACGGCGTCGACCGCCCAGGGCGGCACGCCCTCGCCCTGGTAGATCGGCCCGAGCATGTCCTGATGGAAGTCGAACAGCATCCAGATGTGGCGCGAGGCGAGCAGTCCGACGACGCGATGCCAGGCGTCGAGATACGCATGATCGACGACGCCGGCGGCGTCCGGCATGACGCCGGTCCACAGCACGCCGATGCGCGCCGCGTTGAAGCCGTACTGCGCGAGCCAATCGGCGTCGGCGGCCGTGAAGCCCTCGGCATCCGCGGGCGGCACGTACGGCGCTTCCTTCCAGACCAGGTTGACGCCGTGCAGCAACACCACGCGATTCTGCGCGTCGACCAGGAAGCGTCCGTCGCGGCGCAGCTGCGGCGTCGTATCCGCGCTGCTCGCGCTTTCGCGGCTGGCGCCGCAGGACAGCAAGCCGGCGCACAGTGCGAGCACGGCCGCGCGAGCGATGATTCGCATGCGTCCTCCCCCTTTTCTTCCCGTCTTGTCCGCCGCCTGGCGGCCGCATGCATCGCACCGGCGCGCAGGCTGCTTTTGTCGAACGAAACGCTAGGTTTGTCAGCGCCGCGTCACTTCGTTCAAACGGGTGATGTGACCCCTGGGGCCTGTGCCCACACTGGCCGCGACGGTCGCCGTCGCGGCGATGCCCCATTTCGATTTTGTTTGAGCCAAGGAGCGCCGGCAGATGGCCTGCTCGAAAGACTACAACCTCGGTGAATTCACCTTTCCGCGCGGCTGGTTCATGGTCGCCGAATCAGCGAAGGTCACCGATCAGCCGCAGGGCGTGCATTTCCTCGGCCAGGAATTCGCGCTGTATCGCGGCAAGGACAGCGGCAAGGTGATCTTGCTCGATGCCTACTGCCCGCACATGGGCACGCATCTGGCGCGCAACAGCACGTCCTATGTCGCGCAGGACGGCGCGGTCGAAGGCGATTCGATCCGCTGCCCGTATCACGCCTGGCGCTTCGGACCGGACGGCAAGTGCAACCACATTCCGTACTCGACCGGACCGATTCCGCCGGCCGCGAAGGTGCGCTCATGGCCGGTCGTCGAAAGCATGGGCGCGGTCTTCGTCTGGCACGATCCCGAAGGCGGCGAGCCCGAGTGGGACGCACCGTTCCTGCAGGAATGGAACGATGCGGCGTGGACGCACTGGACCTTCGACGATCTCGGCAAGATCGACACGCACCCGCAGGAAATCGTCGACAACATCACCGACGCTGCGCACTTCGGGCCGGTGCATGGCTCGCGCACCAAGTTCTTCGAGAACGAGTTCCGCGGTCACCTGGCGATCCAGCGCATGGGCGGCGGCCACCGCACGCTCGTCGCGCAGGGCGGTCCGATGCTCGTCACCGAGGCCGTCTACCACGGCCCGAGCATCCTGATCACGCGCATGAGCGGCCTCTACGACTCGTACATCTTCATCGCCCATACGCCGGTCGACGACGGCTCCAGCTATGTCTGGCATGCCCTGCTCGTGAAATCGGCGAGCGGCGGCGCGGCGACTGCGGCCGATCACGCGGCCGCACGCCAGTACCAGGACATGGCGCTCGCCGCGTTCGCGCAGGACTTCGAGGTGTGGAAGCACAAGCGGCCGTGCATCCAGGGCATGTTCGTGCAGGGCGACGGCGCCTTCCGCAAGCAGCGGACCTGGTACAAGCAGTTCTACAACCCGCGCGCGCAGAAGCAGGAGTTCCTCAAGCAGGTCGAGGGCATTCACGTGCCGCGCGGCATGGAGCCGGCCCCGGACGAAATGCGCGCGCAGAGCGAAGCGAGTCTGCCGATGGTCGCCAACGCCTGAGCGCAGGCTGGCGCGGCAAACGAAAAGCCCGCGGCAGAGCCGCGGGCTTTTTCGTGGGCAGCAGTTTTTCGGAAAACCGCGCGTCGCGGCCGGACGCGCCGGACCGCCATGCTAGTGCTGCATCGCCTGCTTGAACGCCGCCGGCATGTTGAAGTCGTAAGAGCGTTTCTCGCGGCGTTCGCTGATCCGCCAGCCATCCGGCGTGCGCACATAACGATCGAGATACCAGAGGCCGAGGAACATGGTCTCGCCTTCGCCCGCCGTGCCGTCGGCCTTCGGCAGCACCATCGGGTTGAAGCAGGCGATCCTGCCGCTCGCGGTGTCGCCGTCTATCTCGAACAGGAAGTTGCCGTTGAAGTGCATGTAGCCCGGGAACACGCCGAGCGCCTGCGGCAGCCAGTCGCGGATCTGCGGATAGCGCCCGTCGATGCCGCCCATCGCGCGGTAGTCGATGTACGCATCCGCCGTGAACACCGTGTCGAGCCGCGCGAAGGCACGCTCGTCGATCGCGTAGGCGTAGCGCAGCACGAGCTGCTCGAGTTCGCTGCGGTCGATCAGCTGCTGCAGGGCGGCGTTCATCTCACTGACCTCCGATGACTTCCATGTCGCCCGGCGCCCAGTACGCGCGCATCGAGCTGAACTTGCCTTCGTCGTTGAACGTCATCACGTCGATGACGCGAATGATCGCCTGCCCTTCCGGCATCTTGAGCGCGACGTCGAAGGCCATCGCCGCGGCATTGCCGTGCGAGCCGCGGATCGGCGCGGCGAGCTTGAGCTTGGCGCCGGTCGCGATCGACATCTCGTAGAACTTGGTGATCTCCGCCTTGCCGTGCCGCGGCTTGCTGCCGACCGGGTCCTCGACGCTCGCGTCGTCGGCATACAGGGCCGCGATCGCCTGCGCATCCGAGCGGTTGAAGCCATCGATATAGGCCTGCATGGCTTCCTTCATCGTCTTTTCGCTCGGCACTGCCTGCTCTCCTGTTCGCGGATTCCGGTTGGCGGGCGGACAGCGCGCTGTCGGTTGCGCGGCCGCCCGGATTCGCATGCTCGCGGCACGGCTGCTGCCCGCGGATCATCCGTCCGGACGAAGCCGCTAGTAAAACCGCATCATCGCCATCGCGCGCGGCGCCACGGCGCTTGACGCGCCCCCGCGATGGGTCTATTCATTGCCGGCCGGTCCGTTTCGAGAATCTATTCGCGAAAGTCCCATCAGAGGACAGCGAGAGACGGGCCTACATACCGAATGGAGGAGGGAACCATGGCTGTATCCGCCGAACAGATGTCCGGCCTGCGAAGCGTCGCCGCCAATAAGCGCGCCGTCATCGGCAGTCGCCCGCGCAGTTCAGAACCCGTACCGCTCGACCAGATCGACCAGTTGCTCGGCGCGATCTACGACGGTCCGACCGAATCACCGCCGTGGCAGACCGCGATGATGAAGCTGCGCGACATGCTGCGCGCCGCGCACGTCACGCTGATGCTGCGTCCGCCGTCGTCCGACAGCACCGGCATCATGATCAATACCGGACCGACGACGGCGCAGGGGGTCGAATCATACGAGACCCATTTCTTTGCCGCCGACCCGTTCGTGCGCCTCGCCGAAGGCGATGTGTTCTCGGCCGAGGAGTTGATCGGCCCGCAGTGGATGCAGAGCCAGTACTTCCACGAGTTCCTCGAACCGATCGGCGTGCGCCATCTGATCGGCGCCGACATCTACACCAAGGACGGCATCGAGTGCCGCTTGCGCATCACGCGCGGTCCGGACGCCGCGCCGTTCTCGGCGGAAGACAAGTCGCTGGTGCGTCTGCTGCTGCCGCACCTCAAGCGCGCGATCCAGCTGC
Organism: Solimonas variicoloris DSM 15731; assembly: GCF_000382285.1. Classification (GTDB taxonomy): domain Bacteria; phylum Pseudomonadota; class Gammaproteobacteria; order Nevskiales; family Nevskiaceae; genus Solimonas; species Solimonas variicoloris. The sequence goes on from NZ_KB907933.1 coordinate 103,885, forward strand.
ATGCGCGCCTCGATTTTCTCGAGTGCGAGCGGGCGCTGTTCGCCGGCACCGTCAACCGCATGCTGCTCGGCATGGTCAGCTTCGATCAGAACGGCAACATCGTCGAGACCAATCAGGAAGCGCGCCGCATCCTCGCCGAGCGCGACGGCATCTGGCTGTCCGGCAACAATCTGTGCATCGAGAGCAGCCAGGAGAGCCGCGACCTGCAGCGCATGCTGCGCACGGCGCTCGCCGGCACCGGCGATGCCGAGGGCCCGGGCGTCGTCGAGGCGATGGCGGTCACCCGGCCGTCGGGCCGCGCCAAGCTCGGCATCCTGGTTCGCGCGATTCCGCTCGGCCGCTGGTCCGAGAGCAAGCTGCGCCCGGCCGTCGCCGTGTTCCTGCGCGATCCGGAAGCCAACGCCGCGCAGCCCTCGCAGGAGCTGGTGCGCCGGCTGTTCGGACTGACTCGCATGGAGGCTTCGCTGGCGCTGCTGCTGACCGAGGGCTACACGCTGGACGAAGCCGCCGAGAAGATGAGCGTGCGCCGCAACACCGCCCGCACGCATCTGCGCTCGATCTTCTGCAAGACGGGCGTGACCCGGCAGACGATGCTGGTCCGTTTGCTGCTGAACAGCGTGCTGAGCCTCGGCTGATCCCGACAGATCCGAGAAACCCCGACGCGCGCGTGTCAGCATTTGCTGACACGCCGCGTCGGCATTCGGTCAGCTTCGTCGCACAAAAAGAACCATTACAGTGCGTTCGGGGAGCGTGGCAGACCAAGGATGGTTCAGGCCGCACGGCGGCATCCACTTCGCTCCCGCCAGGGATCGGCGTTGGCCGGCAGGACGCGGTAGTGCACGTCCTGCCGGCCAAGCGCGGCGGTGGATCGGGTCGATCTACCGTCGCGCCAAGGATGGCGAATGCGGCGGCATCAGGCCCGCCGCTGTATCACCCAAGGCTTCGCGTTCCGCGAAGCATCTCCACAGTTCCCGCTTCGCTTGTGCCGCTTGCGCCCATGAGGCGATCGGCGTTCGCCGATGCTGATCGCGCTGCGCGCACAGGCGATACGAATTGCCCGCATCCCCACGAAGGAGACGCGGCCGTTACTCGTCCTCGCCCATGCCGAGTTCCTTGATCTTGCGCGTCAGGGTATTGCGCCCCCAGCCCAGTCGCTTGGCGGCCTCCTGACGCTGGCCCTTGGTGGCCGCCAGCGCGACTTCGATCATCGTCCGCTCGAACAGCGGCACCGCGGTACCGAGCAGATCGCTGTGCCCGGACGCCAGCTCGCGCTGCGCCCAGTCCTGCAGACTCAGATTCCAGCTCGCATCGGCGGCTGAGGGGATCGCGGCGGCGGCGACCGGCGCCAGCTCGGAAGCAGCCGGCGGCGGCGGCGCGGCCATCGCCGGCACCGGCCGCACGGCCGGCTGCGTCGCCGACGCCTGCAGCAACTCCGGCGGAAGGTCCTGGACGTGCACATCCTGTCCGGGCGCCATGACCGTCAGCCAGCGGCAGATATTTTCGAGCTGGCGCACGTTGCCCGGCCATGGAAAGACCTTCAGCTTCTGCAGCACATCCGCGCGCAGGCGCTTCGGCTCGGTCTTCAGCTCCTCGGCGGCGCGCAGCAGGAACGAGCGCGCCAGCTGCGGGATATCCTCGGGACGCTCGCGCAGCGGCGGGATGCGAATGCGGATGACGTTGAGGCGGTGATAGAGATCCTCGCGGAAACGCCCCTCGCGCACCAAAGCATCCAGATCCTGGTGCGTCGCCGCGATCACGCGCACATCGACCTTGACCGGCGCGACGCCGCCGACGCGATAGAACTCGCCGGTCGACAGCACGCGCAGCAGCCGCGTCTGCAAATCGGCCGGCATGTCGCCGATCTCGTCGAGGAACAGCGTGCCGCCGTCGGCCTGCTCGAAGCGACCCTTGCGCTGCGTGGCGGCGCCGGTGAACGAGCCACGCTCGTGGCCGAAGAATTCGGATTCGAGCAGATCCTTGGGGATCGCCGCGGTGTTGATGGCGATGAACGGCTTGGCGGCGCGCGGGCTGTTGGTGTGCAGCGCGCGCGCGACGAGTTCCTTGCCGGTGCCGGATTCGCCGGTGATCAGCACGGTGATGTGCGACTGCGACAGGCGGCCGATCGCGCGGAACACGTCCTGCATCGCCGGCGCTTCGCCGATCATCGTCGCTGGCGGCTCGGCCGGCGTCTCGTCCGGCACCTCGCGCTTGCGCGCGGCGCGGCGCACGAGGTCGGCGACGCCGTCGACGTCGAACGGCTTCGGCAGATACTCGAACGCGCCGCCCTTGTACGAGGCGACCGCCGCATCGAGGTCGGAATGCGCGGTCATGATGATGACCGGCAGCTCGGGATGCGCGGCACGCACGCGGCCCATCAGGGTCAGGCCGTCGACACCGGGCATGCGGATGTCGGAAATCAGCACGTCGGGCGCTGCGTCTGCCAGCGCGTCGAGCAGTTCGGCGGCGCCCGGAAAGCTGGTGACCTGCATGCCGGCGCGGCTCAACGATTTTTCGATGACCCAGCGGATCGACTCATCGTCATCGACGATCCACACGTTGAGGGCGTTCATGCGGTTTCAATCGGCAGATAGATGGAAAAGACCGTGCAACCGGGCCGCGAGCGGCACTCGATCAGGCCGCCGTGGCTGTGCACGAGGTACTGCGACAGCGGCAGGCCCAGACCGGTGCCTTCGGCCCGCGTCGTCACCATGGGATAGAAGATTTTCTCGATCATGTCGGGCGGCACGCCGGGGCCGCTGTCCTCGATGTCGATCTGCACCGCGAGCTTGTGCCGCGTCGGGCCGATCGTGAGCTGGCGTCGCGTCCGCGTGCGCAGCGTGATGGTGCCCTGCGTGCCGACCGCCTGCAGGGCGTTGCGCAGGATGTTGAGCACCGCCTGGATGATCTGCTCGCGGTCGACGGCCAGCTCCGGAATGCTGGGGTCGTAATCGCGCAGCACGGCGACACCTGCCGGCGCCTCGGCCTGCACCAGACGGCGCACGTGCTCGAGCAGTTCGTGAATGTTCAGCAGCGTCTTCTGCGGCGCCCGATTGGGCCCCAGCATGCGGTTGACCAGATTCTGCAGCCGGTCGACCTCGCGGATGATGACGCGCGTGTACTCGCGATGCTGCGAATCCGGAAATTCGTGCTCGAGCAACTGTGCCGCGCCGCGAATGCCGCCGAGCGGATTCTTGATTTCGTGCGCGAGGCCGCGGATCAGCTCGCGGCTGGCATCGAACTGCGTCTGGAACAGGCCGTCGCGTGAAATGCGCAGCTGGCGCTCGACCGGCAGCATTTCCATCAGCAGGCCCGGCTTGCGCCCGACCACGAACGGCGTCGTGGTCAGATCGACGGTCACCGCCGCGCTGCCGTTGCGGGTCAGCTTGGCTTCGCGCTCGATGAAGCCGGTGGAGGTGTCGAGCGCCCGGCGCAGCCGCGCCTCGTGCGGCGCGAAGTGCGGTACCGCCTCGGCCAGCGGCGCGCCCAGCGCCAGCCGGCGCGAGACTTCGAAAAGCCCCTCGGCCGCGGAATTGATCGTCGACACGCGCAGACCTTCATCGAGAGCGATCACGGCCGTGGTCAAGCCATCGATGACGTCTTCCGCCGTGACGCGGCTACGGACACCCAGTTTCATCAGGCAAGCGAACGCAAGATGCAGGCCATGGCCGAGACCGCGATGGGACTGGCTTCTCGCGGCGGGCAATGCACCATTTTAGTTCAGTTGGATCTTTTTGGTGCGGAAGCGGCCAATCTGATCTCGGCGACCTCGAAGCGCCCGGTCTCCGAGCGCGCGACCTCCTGGCCGCGCGCATCGAGCAGAACCACCACGAGCTCGTGCACGCCCGGCGCGAGTGCCGCCGGGACGCTCAGCGCGTCGACGGGAGCGGCGCTGATCGATTTCCCATCCACCTGATAGACAAGCCGAAATCCGGAAACGAGCGCCGGCATCACGCTGGCCGCAAGGATGCTCGGCTGGGCGCCCGGGGCGAGCCGCTGCCCCGGCGTCGGCGACTCGATGCGGACCGAAAAACGCGCCGCCTGGCGCAAGGCCTCCGGCGAGTAGGTCTTCGGGAGCTTCTTCCCGGCAGCGGAGGACGGACCGAAATGCAGCGGTCTGGCGTTCCGATCCGGTGCGCGATCGCTGTAGTGGACGACCCCGTTGGCGTCGACGTAGCGATAGACCTCATCGGCAGCGGCCGTGGCGGCCAGCGCGAGCAGTACGGCAGCAACGAGCGTCTTTCCCATGCGCGGCAGCCTACGGGGCCGCGCGCGCAAAAGAAAAGCCCCCGCCGATGGCAGGGGCTTTCCGAAGGACATCCGGCGCGGGCACGGCCCGCGACCGGCGCCGCACACCTTAGAGCGAGTAATACATCTCGAACTCGATCGGATGCGTCGTCATGCGGAAGCGCGTGACTTCCTGCATCTTCAGCTCGATGTAGGCGTCGATCAGGTCGTCGGTGAAGACGCCGCCGCGGGTCAGGAACTCGCGGTTCTTGTCGAGATGCTCCAGCGCCATGTCGAGGCTGTGGCAGACGCGCGGGATCTTCTTGTCCTCTTCCGGCGGCAGGTGGTACAGATCCTTATCCGAGGCTTCGCCCGGGTGGATCTTGTTCTGGATGCCGTCGAGGCCGGCCATCATCATCGCCGCGAACGCCAGGTACGGGTTGGCGGTCGAGTCCGGGAAGCGGACTTCGATGCGGCGACCCTTCGGGTTCGACACGTACGGGATACGGATCGAGGCGGAACGGTTGCGCGCCGAATAGGCGAGCATGACCGGCGCTTCGAAGCCCGGCACCAGACGCTTGTAGCTGTTGGTGCCCGGGTTGGTGAAGGCGTTGATGGTCTTGGCGTGCTTGAGGATGCCGCCGATGTAGTACAGCGCGAGCTCCGAGAGGCCGCCGTACTTGTCGCCGGAGAACAGGTTCTTGCCGTCCTTGGCCAGCGACTGGTGGACGTGCATGCCCGAGCCGTTGTCGCCGACGATCGGCTTCGGCATGAAGGTCGCCGTCTTGCCGAACTGGTGGGCAACGTTCTGGACGACGTACTTCAGCTTGAGGACGTCGTCGGCCTTCTTCACCAGCGTGCCGAACTTGACGCCGATCTCGCACTGGCCGGCGGTGGCGACTTCATGGTGATGCACTTCGGTCGGCATGCCGACCGCTTCGAGCGTCGAGCACATCGCCGAGCGGATGTCCTGCAGCGCGTCGACCGGCGGCACCGGGAAGTAGCCGCCCTTGACGCCCGGACGGTGGCCCATGTTGCCTTCCGGATAATCGCGGCCCGAGTTCCAGGCGGCTTCCGAAGAGTCGATGTTGACGAAGCAGCCCGACATGTCCGAGCCGTAGCGGACCGAGTCGAAGATGAAGAATTCGTTTTCCGGGCCGAAGAACGCGGTGTCGGCGATGCCGGTCGACTTCAGGTAGGCCTCGGCGCGCTTGGCGAGCGAGCGCGGGTCGCGGGCGTAGCCCTGGCCGGTGGCCGGCTCGATGATGTCGCAGGAAAGCACCAGCGTGCTGTCCTCGAAGAACGGATCGATGAACGCCGAGTCCGCGTCCGGCATCAGGATCATGTCGGACTCGTTGATGCCCTTCCAGCCGGCGATCGACGAGCCGTCGAACATCTTGCCATCGGTGAACAGCTCTTCTTCGATGGTGTGCGACGGCACGGTGACGTGCTGTTCCTTGCCGCGGGTATCGCAAAAGCGGAAATCAACGAACTTGATTTCCTTCTCTTTAATGGTCTTCAGAACGTCGGCGCCCGACATGGGTCCATCTCCTTAGGGATTTCCAGAATTCAATAGCCACCGGGACTCTCGCCGCCCGGCGCGCGCCAGAATGCAGCATGAAGCATGCCAGTGGCGCGCGCGGGAATCGAAACGGGGCGCGGTATCGTACCGACTTTCCTGCACGGCGGCTTGGCCGCCGCGCCAGATCCTCAGCGCTGGCCGCCGAGGATGCGCTCGACCGCCGCGGAATGCGCCGGTTCGAGCTCGTCGCGGCTGTTCACCGTCATGCCCAGATCGCGCAGCCGGCCGTCCTCAAGCGCGTAGACCCAGGCGTGCAGGCTCAGCGCCTGGCCGCGCTCCCAGGCTTTCTCGACGATCGTCGTCTGGCCGATGTGCAGGACCTGATGCAGCACGTTCAGCTCGACCAGACGATCGTGCTGGGTCTTGTCGTCCGGAATCGCGTAGAGCCGCGGCGCATGGCGGTCCGCCACGTCGCGCACGTGGCGCAGCCAGTTGTCGGACAGACCGACGCGTTCCTGGCGCAGCGCCTTGTTGACGCCGGAGCAGCCGTAATGGCCGACCACCATGATGTGCTTGACCTTCAGCACCTCGACGGCGAACTGCGTGACCGTCAGGCAGTTGAAGTCGGTGTGGACGACGACATTGGCGACGTTGCGGTGCACGAAGACTTCGCCCGGCGGCAGGCCGAGAATCTCGTTGGCCGGAACGCGGGAATCGGCGCAGCCGATCCAGAAATAGTCCGGTTGCTGCTGGTTGACCAGCCGCTTGAAGTAGTCCGGATCCTCGGCCACCTTGCTGCGGGCCCAGGCTTCGTTATTGACGAACAGCTGGTTTAGCGTACGCATGGCGGGGCGACTATAGCGGCAAGCGTGGAAAATGGGGAGCTTGCACTGCACCGCGTTTCACGGCAGCGCCCTCCACCGCGTTGACCGGCCGCAAGCGCACATGACACCGTACGCGCGCCTTCAGATCCCGAATGTCCATGCGTCCGTTCGCGCTGTCCTATTTATTCGTCGTCGCGGCGTCGGCGCTCGGCATCGCGGCGCTGCTGGCACTTGGCGCGCAGCACTACCCGGCGACGGCCGCGGCCGCGCCGCATGAAGATCCGGTGCTGGCCGGCACGACACCGCTGGCGCGCCTGCTGCTGCAGATCGTCGTCGTGCTGGTCGCGGCCCGCGTCCTCGGGACGCTGTTCCGTCGTCTCGGCCAGCCGGCCGTGATCGGCGAGATCGTCGCCGGCCTCGTCCTGGGCCCGTCGCTGCTCGGCTGGCTGTGGCCGTCGGCATCGGCGCTGCTGTTTGCGCCCGCGTCGCTGGCGCCGCTGGGCCTGCTGAGCCAGCTCGGCGTGCTCGTCTTCATGTTCCTCGTCGGCCTCGACCTCGATCTCGGCGCGATCCGCGACAAGGCACGCACCGCCGTCGTCGTCAGCCACACCAGCATCTTCGTGCCGTTCGCGCTCGGCGTCGGCCTGACGCTGTTCGCCTATCCGCAACTGGCCGCACCGGGCGTGCCGTTCCAGGCGCTGGCGCTGTTCATGGGCATCGCCATGAGCGTCACCGCCTTCCCGGTGCTGGCCCGCATCCTCGAAGAGCGCGGCCTGCTGCAAACGGCCATCGGCCGCAGCGTGATCGCCTGCGCCGCGATCGACGACGTCAGCGCCTGGTGCCTGCTGGCGCTGGTCGTGGCGCTCGCCAACGCCGGCGACCTCGCTGGCGCCGCGCTGACCGCGCTGCTGACGGCGGCCTTCGTGCTCGTGATGCTGCGCGCCGTCCGGCCCGGGCTCGCGCACTGGGCGCATCGCCGCCAGGCGCGCGGCGACGACGCGCTCCACATCAGCGTCGTGCTCGTCATCCTGCTGCTGGCGGCCACGGCGACCGAACTGATCGGCATTCATGCCCTGTTCGGCGCCTTCCTCGCCGGCGTCGCCATGCCGGCGGCCGGTGCATTCCGGGCGGCCGTGCGCGAGCGGCTGCACGCCTTCGCCACCATCGTGCTGTTGCCGCTGTTCTTCGCGCTGTCGGGCCTGCGCACCCAGCTCGGCCTGATCGACGGTGCCGCCGACTGGGCGCTGTGCGGCGCGATCATCGCCATCGCCGTCGCCGGCAAGCTCGGCGGCAGCTACGTCGCGGCGCGGCTGACCGGCGCCAGTCGCGAAGACGCCTTCGCGATCGGCGCACTGATGAACACCCGCGGCCTGATGGAGCTGATCGTGCTCAACCTCGGCTACGACCTCGGCATCCTGTCGCCGCGCGTGTTCACGATGATGGTGCTGATGGCACTGGTGACGACGCTGATGACGGGCCCGCTGCTGAGCTTCGGTCAGCGCCGTCTCGCCGGGCTCGCCAGACCGGCTTGATATACTCGCGCCCCATTTTCGAAGGCCGCACGGGCTGCCCATGACGTTCCAGGACATCATCCTCACGCTGCAGAAATTCTGGGCCGAGCAGGGCTGCGTGATCGTGCAGCCGATGGACATGGAAATGGGCGCCGGCACCTTCCACTGGTCGACCTTCCTGCGTGCGGTCGGCCCCGAGCCGTGGAACACCGCCTACGTGCAGCCGAGCCGCCGGCCGACCGACGGCCGCTATGGCGAGAACCCGAACCGCCTGCAGCACTACTACCAGTTCCAGGTGCTGATGAAGCCGAGCCCGGCCAACATCCAGGAGCTCTATCTGCAGTCGCTGAAGCTGCTCGGCTTCGATCCGCTGACCCACGACATCCGTTTCGTCGAGGACAACTGGGAGTCGCCGACGCTCGGCGCCTGGGGGCTGGGCTGGGAGGTCTGGCTGAACGGCATGGAAGTCACGCAGTTCACCTACTTCCAGCAGGTCGGCGGGCTGGAATGCCGGCCGGTCGCCGGCGAGATCACCTACGGTCTCGAACGCCTGGCGATGTACGTGCAGAAGGTCGAATCGGTCTATGACCTGGTCTGGGCGCGCGATCCGCTGACGGGTCGCGAGGTCAGCTACGGCGACGTCTACCACCAGAACGAAGTCGAGCAGAGCGCCTACAACTTCGAGTACGCCGACGTCGGGACGCTGTTCGAGCGCTTCAACAAGTGCGAGGCCGAATGCCAGCGCCTGCTCGCGCTCGACACGCCGCTGCCGCTGCCGGCCTACGAGCGCATGGTCAACTGCTCGCACGCCTTCAACATGCTCGACGCGCGCGGCGCGATCTCGGTCACCGAGCGTCAGGCCTACATCCTGCGCGTGCGCACGCTGGCGCGCGCCTGCGCCGAGGCGTATTACGGCGCGCGCGAAAAGCTCGGCTTCCCGATGCTGGCCAAGCCGGCGCAGGCCGCATAGCCGCCGCATGATCCTGTACGGCATGTACGATTCGCCGTTCGTGCGCCGCGTGGCGGTGACGATGCGGCTGTACGGCATGCCCTACGAGCACCGACCCTGGTCGGTCGGCCGCGACCAGCTCGCGCTGCGCGAGGTCAATCCCCTCGGCCGCGTGCCGGCACTGGTTCTCGACTCCGGCGAGACGCTGGTCGATTCGAGCGCGATCCTCGACTTCCTCGACGAACAGGCCGGCGCGGCGCGCGCCTTGCTGCCGACCGGCGGTCCCGAGCGGCGCCACGCGCTGCAGCTGATCGCGCTCTCGCTCGGCGCCGTCGAAAAAGGCCTGCACGTGGTGCTGGAACATGTGTTCCGCCCCGTCGACAAGCGCCATGAGCCCTGGCTCGCGCGCTGTCGCGCGCAGATCGACGGCGCACTCGCTGCGCTCGAGCGTCACTGCGCGGAGGTCCCCGCCGGCCACTGGCTGCTCGGCACCGCGCCGATGCAGCCGGACATCACCCTGGCCTGCGTCTACACCTACCTGCGCGAGGCGACCGGCGTCGACTTCGCGCCATACCCGGCGCTGCGCCGCTGCGCCGAACAGACGCTGGCCTTACCGGCACTGCGCGAGATCTACCTGCCGTTCGACGCGCCGGTCGGCGCCTGAGTCGTCGTCCCGAGCTGCGCAAGGCGCGAGCCACGAAAAAGGCCGCCGGAGATCCGGCGGCCTTTTTCCATGGCGCGGACGCCGCGAGGTCTGCCGCCTACAGGATCCAGGCCGCGAACAGGCCGACCAGGCCCAGATGCAGGGTCCACTTGCCGATCTTGTAGCCGACCGGGCTGCGTTTCTTGAGCGCCTTCATGCGCGCCTTGTAGCCGACGATCAGGCCGCTGAAGCGATTGCCGAAACCCGACAGGCTGCTATCGAGGTTGTCGATGTAGAACAGGCTGTTGAAGAAGCGCGCGAAGTAGAAATAGAACTTCTGCACGAAACGCAGCCGCAGCGGCCGGTCGACGTCCGTCATCAGGATCAGACGCGGCACTTCGGTGTCGTTGTACGCGGCGTGCAGGTAGGTCTCGTCGAAGATGATGCCTTCGCCGTCGCGCCAGGTGTAGGGCTCGCCGTTGACCAGCAGTCCGCAGCGGTCGTCGTTCGGCGTCGACAGCCCGAGCGAGTAGCGCACGCTGAACGCGAACGGGTCGTGATGCTGCGTCAGCCGCTTGCCCGGCATCAGCACGGCGAACAGCGCGAGATTCATGCCCGGCACCTGATCGATCAGCGCGCAGGTCTTCGGCGCCAGCTTGCGCGCCGACGGAATGTCGTTGTCGTAGATCTTCAGGTAGAAGCTCTTCCAGCGATTGTCCTTGTAGAAATTGCTCGCCGGCAGGTCGTTCTTCACCGCGATATGGCCCATGCCGTACAGCGCCAGCGCCTCGTCGCGAATCGTCTGCCAGTTGTCCTGCAGCAGCTTGAGCTGCGGAAAACTCGACAGCGGTGGCCGCGCCGCGGTCGACACGCGCGACAGCAGATAGGCCGGGATGTTGAGCGGCACCACGAACGTCGAGAAGTCCGTCAGCTGCCGCCCCCACGACAGATGGGCGCGGTTACGCAGGCGCACGAACACCAGCGACCCAACGTAGATCAGGAACATGGAAATCAGGACAGTCACGGCACACGCTCAAGCGGGAAAGGCGGAATCATAGTGGATTCGCCGCCCGCCCAGTGCGCAGCGCACAAACCTCGATCGCGCCAGACAAACCGATACGAAAGTGCCGCCGGAATCGCTGCCGGCGGCACTTCATTCGCTGGCGGGCCGCTTGCCGGGCGGAGCGCTCCGCCGGGACGTCGAAACGCCGCCCGACCCACCCCGCCGTCGAGCGCGCGGGCGCTCAGGCCAGATCGAAGCGGTCGAGGTTCATCACCTTGTCCCAGGCCGCGACGAAGTCGCGCACGAACTTTTCCCGGGCATCGGCGCTGGCATAGACCTCGGCCACGGCGCGCAACACCGAGTTGGAGCCGAACACCAGATCGTTGCGGGTGGCGGTGTACTTCAGCTGGCCGCTCCTGCGATCGCGGCCCTCGAAGCGCTCGGCATCCCCGCCGACCGGCTTCCAGACCGTGCCCATGTCGAGCAGCCTGACGAAGAAGTCATTGCTCAGAACCCCGACCCGGTCGGTGAACACACCGTCCCGGCTGCCGTCGAAGTTGGCGCCGAGCACGCGCAGGCCGCCGACCAGTACGGTCAGCTCCGGCACCGTCAGGGTCAGCTGCTGGGCCTTGTCGATCAGCAGCGTTTCGGTGGACGTCTTGCCGTCGCCCTGACCGTAGTTGCGAAAGCCGTCGGCGCGCGGTTCGAGCACCGCGAAGGATTCGACGTCGGTCTGGTCCTGCCTGGCATCGACGCGGCCCGGCACGAACGGCACTTCCAGCGGCACGCCGGCCGCACGCGCCGCCTGCTCGACGCCGACCACGCCGGCCAGCACGATGACGTCGGCCAGCGCAGCCTTGCCGGACGCCTGCTGGATCGCCTGCAACTTCGGCAGCACGGCGACCGCCGTGCGGTTGACCGCCCAATCCTTCTGCGGGGCCAGCGCCAGGCGCGCGCCGTTGGCGCCGCCGCGCTTGTCGCCGCCGCGGAAGGTCGAGGCCGAAGCCCAGGCCACCGACACCAGCTCGCTGACCGACAGGCCCGAGGCGGCGATCGCCGCCTTCAGCTCGGCGATGTCGGCCGCGCTCGGCGCGTGCACCGGCGCCGGCAGCGGGTCCTGCCAGATCAGGTCTTCGGCCGGCACCTCGGGGCCGAGGTAGCGCGCCTTCGGCCCCATGTCGCGGTGCGTCAGCTTGAACCAGGCCCGCGCGAACGCCTCGTTGAACGCCTGCGGATCGTTGCGGAAGCGGCGCGAAATCTTCTCGAACGCCGGATCGAAGCGCAGCGTCAGGTCGGTGACCAGCATCGTCGGCTTGCGCTTCTTGGCCGGATCGAAGGGATCGGGAATGAGCTCGGGAGCGTCCTTGGCCTCGAACTGGATCGCGCCGGCCGGGCTGCGCACCTGCACCCACTCGTACTTGAACAGGTTCTCGAAGAAATGGTTGCTCCACTGCGTCGGCGTCTGCGTCCACACCACTTCCAGACCCGAGGTGATCGCGTCGGCGCCGGCGCCGCTGCCGTGCGTGCTGGTCCAGCCCAGGCCCATCTGCTCGATCGGCGCGGTTTCCGGATCGGGACCGACCTGGGTCGTCGGGCCGGCGCCATGGGTCTTGCCGAGCGTATGGCCACCGGCGATCAGCGCGACGATTTCCTCGTCGTCCATCGCCATGTTGCCGAAGGTGGCGCGAATCGCCGCCGCCGCGGAAGCCGGATCGCCGCTGGCGTTCGGCCCTTCGGGGTTCACGTAGATCAGCCCCATCTCGGTGGCGGCCAGCGGATTCTTCGCCAGGACCGCCGGATCGCGGTGCGACAGCCAGGCCTTCTCGTCGCCCCAGTTGACGTCGAGGTCCGGTTCCCACACGTCCTCACGGCCGGCGGCGAAGCCGAAGGTGCGAAAACCGCTGTTCTCGAGCGCAACGTTGCCGGCCAGCACGATCAGATCGGCCCAGGAGATTTTCTGGCCGTACTTCTGCTTGACCGGCCACAGCAGGCGACGCGCCTTGTCCAGGCTGACGTTGTCCGGCCAGCTGTTGAGCGGCGCGAAGCGCTGCTGCCCGCGGCCGGCGCCGCCGCGGCCGTCGACCATGCGGTAGGTGCCGGCGCTGTGCCAGGCCATGCGGATGAACAGGCCGGCGTACGTACCCCAATCGGCCGGCCACCAGTCCTGCGAATCCGTCAGCAGCGCTTTCAGATCTGCCTTCAGCGCGGCGTAGTCGAGCGACTTGAATGCCGCGCGGTAGTCGAAGCGCGCGCCGAGCGGATTGGAGCGCTCCGAGTGCTGATTCAGCAAATCGACGCGCAGCTGCTGGGGCCACCAGTCGCGGTTCGTGGTGCCGGTACCGGCGCTGTGGTGGAACGGACACTGGGCTTGGCTCGACATGTTGCTCTCCTTCAGACGTTCAAGGCTCGTAGACACCGCACCGCGGCCCGCGGCGGCGGCCGCGAACCGGCGGATGAAAATGTGCGCGGATGCGCCGGCGCCTTCAGTGCGCCATGGCCCGTACGGTCGGCGCACTGCCGCTCACGGCCACCGTCGCAGCGTCGTAGACGGCCAGCACCGCCAGCGCCAGAACCAGCGGCGCGGTGAAGCGGCGCACGCCGCGCGGACGGGTCGCAGCCACCGTTGCAGCCATTGTTTGCAGACTCATGATCGGGTTCTCCAGCGAATCTGGCGTTTACCTTACGCCCAGGTTTTTGATTAATGAAATTGATTGTTTATTTTGTGTCGATAGAAATTAATGAAGATCGACGACGCATCCGCGCCGCGCAAGTTGGCGAAAAAGCAGCGATCCCCGACAATTGCCGGCTCTTCAAGCCCTCGCCGCACGCCCCCTCATGTCACGCGCCTTCCTGCTGGAACTCGGAACCGAAGATTTGCCGGCCCGCTATGTCGTATCGCTGGCCGAGGCGCTGGCGCGAGGCGTGACCGAAGGTCTCGCGCGGCGCAAGGTCGATTTTCGCGCGCACCGCGTCCTGGCGACGCCGCGCCGCATCGCCGTCATCGTCGAGGACCTCGCCGAACGCCAGCCGGACCAGACCGTCGAGCGCCTCGGCCCGGCGCTTGCCGCCGCCTACAAGGACGGCCAGCCGACGCCGGCCGCGCTCGGCTTCGCCCGCTCCTGCGGCGTCGACTTCGCGGCGCTCGGCCAGAAGGACGGCAAGCTGCACTATGCGAAGGCCGAGCCCGGCAAGCCGACGCCGGCGCTGATCGCGGACATCTTCGAAGAGACGCTCAAGCAGATGGACGAGCTGGTGCCCAAGCGCATGCGCTGGGGCAGCAGCGACGAAACCTTCGTGCGGCCGGTGCAATGGATCTGCTGCCTGTACGGCACCGACGTCGTGCCGCTGCAGCGCTTCGGCCTCGCCAGCGGACGCCTGACGTACGGCCATCGCTTTCACGCCCCGGGCGCGATCGAGCTGTCGACGCCGGCCGACTACGAACCGCGCCTCAAGCATGCCCACGTCTGGGCCGACGTCGCCTCGCGCAAGGCCGAGATCCGCCGCCAGATCCTCGCCGAGGCCGCCAACGCCGGCGGCCACGCGCGCATCACCGAGGACCTGCTCGACGAGGTCACCGCGCTGGTCGAGTGGCCGGTGGCGATCACCGGCCGCTTCGAAGCGCGCTTCCTGGAACTGCCGCCCGAGGTGATCGTCGCCACCGTCGAGACCAACCAGCGCTACTTCACGGTCTTCGAGGACCCCGCGCAAACGCGGCTGACGAACGCCTTCATCACCGTCTCGAACATCGAGTCGCGCGACGTCGCGCAGGTCATCGCCGGCAACGAGCGCGTCGTGCGCCCGCGTCTGACCGATGCGCTGTTCTTCTGGCAGCAGGATCTGAAGCTGCCGCTCGCCGCCTACGGTGAGAAGCTCGCCAGCATCACCTTCCAGAAGGATCTCGGCACGAGCGGCGCGAAGGTGGCGCGCGTTGCGGCGCTGGCCGGCACGATCGCTGCCGACCTCAAAGCCGATCGCGACGCGGCCGTCCGCGCCGCCTCGCTGTGCAAGAACGATCTCGTCACCAAGATGGTCTACGAGTTCCCGGAACTGCAGGGCCTGATGGGCGGCTACTACGCGGAGAAATCCGGCGAAGCGCCGGCCGTCGCGCTGGCGATTCGCGAGCACTATCTGCCGACGCAGCAAGGCACGCCGATTCCGTCGAGCCGCGAAGGCCAGATCGTCGCGCTCGCCGACAAGCTCGACACGCTCGCCGGCATCTTCGCGATCGGCCAGAAGCCGACGGCAAGCAAGGACCCCTACGCGCTGCGCCGCGCCGCGCTCGGCGTGCTGCGCATCTGCCTCGAGGCCGAGCTTCCGCTCGATCTGCCGGCATTGCTGCAATACGCACTGCAACAGCAGCCCGCCGGCAAGCGCGACGCCGCGACGCTCGCCGAACTCGTCGAGTTCGTGCAGGAACGCCTGCGCGCCTATCTGGTCGGCCAGAGCTTCGACGGCCGCCCGGTGACGGTCGAGATGTTCGAATCGGTGCGCGCGCTCGGCGTCACGCAGCCGCTGGACTTCCTGCGCCGTCTGCGCGCGGTGCACGCCTTCGTCGCCAACGCCGCGGCGCCGAACCTCGCCGCCGCCAACAAGCGCGTGCGCAACATCCTCAAGCAGGCCGGCGAAGTCGGCGACACGATCGATGCCGCCCGTTTCGAGCACGCCGCCGAGAACGCGCTGTTCGCCGGACTCGACGACGTCCACGCCCGCAACGCGACGACCGCCGACTACGCACAGCAGCTCGTGAACCTCGCCTCGCTGCGCGAGCCGATCGACGCCTTCTTCGAGGGCGTGATGGTCAACACCGAGGACCCAGCGGTGCGCGCCAACCGCCTGGCGCTGCTGCAGCGCTTCGATACCGCCTGCCGCTCGGTCGCCGATCTGTCGCAGCTGCCGGGCTGAGCCCGCGCCTTGCCGAGGCGTCTTCGATGCGCTGCACGCCCGATCTTCCCGTGCCGCGCTGGCAAGGCCGGGGCGGAGCGCGAGCTTGTCAGAAACGCTGCGCCGCCAGGCTCGACCTCCGCACGTGCCTCGTCGTGGCGCGCTAGAGTGAAGCCATGAAAATCGTCATTCTCGACCGCGACGGCGTCATCAACGAAGACGCCACCGAGTACGTGAAGTCGGTGGCGGAGTGGCGGCCGATTCCGGGCAGCCTCGAGGCGATCGCCAAGCTTTGCCAGGCCGGCTATCGCGTGTTCGTGGCCAGCAACCAGTCCGGCCTCGGCCAAGGCCTGTTCGACTACGACGCGTTCTGCGCGATGAACGATCGCCTGCAGCAGTTGCTCGCCGAGTTCGGCGGCCGCGTCGACGGCATCTTCTTCGCACCGGACCATCCGCAGCGCGCGACGCCGGACCGCAAGCCGTCGCCGGGCATGCTGCTCGATCTCGCCAAGCGCCTCGGCGTCACGCTCGAACAGGTGCCGATGGTCGGCGATTCACTGCGCGACATCGAGGCCGCGCGCGCCGCCGGCGCACGGCCGGTGCTGGTGCGCACCGGCAACGGCGGCGAGACCGAGCGTCGCAGTGCCGGCCGGCTCGACGACGTCAGCGTCTACGACAATCTCGCGGCATTCGCGGTCGCCCTGCTCAGCGGCAGCGAGGCCGTCGGCCGCGCGACCGTCGCTCAGCGGCCGCAGACCGCGTAGTCCTCGCGGCGGCGGTCGATCTCGACGCCGACACTCTTCACGCCCGCCACCGCGCCCGGCTTGTCGATAGCCAGCTTGAGGCTGGCGATCGGATACGCATCGAACAGCGCGCGGGCGATCTTCTCGGCGAGCGTTTCGAGCAGCGCCGGCTGCAGCGTCGCCGCGATCTTGCGCACCGCCTGCGTCACCGCGTCGTAGTCGACGGCATCGCGTACCTGATCGCTGGCCGCCGCGTCGCGCGTGTCGACGCCCATTTCCAGCGACAGCACCAGCGGCCTCGGCAGCTGCCGCTCCCAGCCGTGGACGCCGATGATGGTCTCGAGTTCGAGGCCGCGGATGAAAACCTTGTCCATGGAGTCGCCGTATCAGAAGCCGGGTCAGGAAACGTGTGCGGATGGCGGGCGCAGCTGCGCCAGCGGCCAGCGCGGGGTCGTGAACAGGCCGGCGTCGGCGTGGCGTCCCTCGCCGCGGCGTGCCCAGCCGGCGTACGCAACCATCGCGCCGTTGTCAGTGCAGAACGCCTGGCGCGGGAAGAACAGCGCGAAGCGCTCCTGCTCGGCCAGCGCCGCGAGCTTCTCGCGCAGGCGGCGATTGGCGCCGACGCCGCCGGCGACGACGAGCTGGCCGTAGCCGGTCGCGTCCAGCGCGCGGGCGCACTTGATCGCCAGCGTGTCGGTGACCGCCTCCTGGAAGGACGCGGCGAGATCGGCGCGATCCTGCGCGGCGGCGCCGGCATCGCCATCGGTCTTGAGCGCCGTCAGCACCGCGGTCTTCAGGCCGCTGAAGCTGAAGTCGAGACCGGGCCGGTCGGTCATCGGCCGCGGGAACTTGTAGCGCCGGCCGTCGCCCTGCTCGGCGAGGCGCGCCAGTTCCGGACCGCCGGGATACGGCAAGTCGAGAAGTTTGGCGGTCTTGTCGAAGGCTTCGCCGACCGCGTCGTCGAGGCTCTCGCCGAGCAGCTCGTACTGGCCGATGCCGCGCACGGCGACCAGCAGCGTGTGGCCGCCGGACACCAGCAGCGCGACGAACGGGAACGTCGGCCGCGACGGCTCCAGCATCGGCGCGAGCAGATGCGCTTCCATGTGATGCACGGGAATCAGCGGCAGGTCGAGCGCGAGCGCCAGCCCCGACGCCACCGCGCCGCCGACCATCAGCGCGCCGATCAGACCGGGGCCGGCGGTATAGGCGATGCCGCCGAGTTCGTCCGGCCGCAGCTGCGCCTCGCGCAGCGTCGCCGCGACCAGCTCGTGGATGCGCGCCACGTGATCGCGCGACGCCAGTTCCGGCACCACGCCGCCGTATTCGGCGTGCAGGCGGATCTGGCTGTGCAGCACGTGCGCCAGCAGGCCGCGCTCGCCGTCGTAGATCGCGCAGGCGGTCTCGTCACAGGAGGTTTCGATGCCGAGGATCGGGCGATCGGCGGAAGCGACGGAAGCGGCGGCGGTGACGACGGGCATCCCGCTATTGTATGCGGCGCCTGCGCGTTCGTTTGCAGAGTTTTCGATCGCAAGCTAGAATCGCCGCCCCTTGTCGGGGCTTTGGCCCTTTTTTGCCCAAACATCTTTTAGCGAGAGTGATCTGAATGCCTTCCGTCCGCGTTCGCGATAACGAGCCTTTCGAAGTGGCGCTGCGCCGCTTCAAGCGCACCTGCGAAAAGGCCGGTGTGCTGACCGACCTGCGCAAGCACGAGTACTTCGAAAAGCCGAGCCAGGAGCGCAAGCGTATGCGCGCCGCGGCCGTGAAGCGTCAGGCGAAGAAAGTACAGCGCGAGTCGAACCGTCGCATCCGCCTCTACTAAGCTTTCCGCTTAGTCAGGCGGTCGCGGTTTCGCGGCACCCGATGACCCCGGCCTCAAAACCGGGGTTTCGTCGTTTGTGTCGCCCCACGCGGGTCGCGTAGCGGCCCGCCGAGTCACCCGAGGAATGCACCCCCATGTCCGAACTGAAAACCCGCATCGCCGACGACGTGAAGAGCGCGATGAAGGCCGGCGAGAAAGATCGCCTGTCGGTGCTGCGCATGCTGCAGGCCGAGCTCAAGCAGCGCGAGGTCGTCGACAGCATCGAGCTGACCGACGCCGTCGTTCAGGCCGCGGTCGAGAAGATGATCAAGCAGCGCCGCGACGCCGAGAGCCAGTTCCGCAGCGGCAACCGCCCGGATCTCGCCGACAAGGAAGCGGCGGAGATCGCGGTGCTGATGGCCTATCTGCCGCAGCAGCTGAGCGACGCCGAAGTCGACGCGCTGATCGTCCAGGCGATCGCCGAGACCGGTGCCGCCGGCGGCAAGGACATGGGCAAGGTGATGGGCTGGATCAAGCCGAAGGTCCAGGGCCGCACCGACATGGGCAAGCTGTCGGGTCTGATCAAGGCCAAGCTGGGCTGAGCGCCGGCATGCGAATGTCCGGCGGACATTCGCCCGCGGCACGCCCGACCCGCACGCGCGGCGCCGGCTCCTGCCCGGCGGCGACCTGCGCGCGCGCCGGGGATGGCATCATCATCGCGACGGCAGGCAGCTGAGCGGCATGGCGCGCATCCCCGATTCCTTCATTCACGATCTGCTGGCGCGGACCGACATCGTCGAGCTGATCGGCTCGCGCGTCGACCTCAAGCGCGCCGGCAAGGAAATGAAGGGCCTGTCGCCGTTCACCAGCGAGAAGTCGCCGTCGTTCTTCGTCTCACCGCAGAAGCAGATGTTCTTCGACTTCTCGTCCGGCAAGAACGGCACGGCGATTTCCTTCCTGATGGAGTACGACCGCCTGTCGTTCGTCGAGGCGGTCGAGGAACTCGCCAAGCGCGCCGGACTCGAAGTCCCCCGTGAAGGCGGCTTCGAGCCGAAAGTCGTGCTCGACGGCCCGCTCGACGCGCTGGCCGCCGCCCAGCGCTTCTTCACCGAGCGCCTGCGCCAGTCGCCGCCGGCGGTCGAGTACCTGAAGAAGCGCGGCGTCAGCGGCGAGACCGCGAAGCGCTTCGGCATCGGCTACGCACCGGACAGCTGGGATGCGCTGAGCCAGTTCCTGCAGAACACCCGGCACGGCATCGACGCCGGCCTGCTGATCGAGCGCGAGCCGGGCTCCGGCCGCGCCTACGACCGCTTCCGCAATCGCGTGATGTTCCCGATCCGCGACACGCGCGGGCGGGTCATCGGCTTCGGCGGACGGACCCTCGCCAACGATCCGGCCAAGTATCTGAACTCGCCGGAAACGCCGCTGTTCCACAAGGGTCGCAATCTCTATGGCCTGTACGAGGCGCGCACCTCGACGACCGGCGCATTGCCGTATCTGATCGTCGTCGAAGGCTACATGGACGTGGTGATGCTGTCGCAGTACGGCATCCGCGAGGCGGTCGGCACGCTGGGCACGGCGACCACGCGCGAACATCTGCAGCTGCTGTTCAAGTCGACCAGCAAGATCGTGTTCTGCTTCGACGGCGACCGCGCCGGCCGCGCCGCGGCCTGGCGCGCGCTGGAGCAAGCCCTGCCGGAAACGCACGAGGGCCGCGAGTGCGCGTTCATGTTCATTCCGGAAGGCCACGACCCGGACACCTGGGTCCAGGAGATCGGCGCCGAGGCCTTCCGCGAGAAGATCGCCGAGGCGGCGCCGCTGTCACAGTTCCTGCTCGACTCACTCACCAAACAGGTCAATCTCGGCTCGCTGGAAGGGCGCGCGCGCCTCATCGCCCTGGCCCGCCCGCATCTCGACAAGCTGCCGGCCGGCGCGCTGCGCACCCTGCTGATCGACGAACTGGCGCGACGCGCGCGCCTCGGCCGCGACGATGTCGAGGGCATGCTCGGCGCCGCGCGGACCGGCGCTGCGCCGCCACCGGAAACCGCGGCCGCCGAGCCGGCGCGGGCGGCGCCCGGCGCCTCGCGGCCGATCCGCCGCGCGATGCAGCTGCTGCTGGAGCGGCCGCGGCTGGCCGAGCAGGTCGAGCACATCGATCTGCTGGCGCAGGCTGGCGTGCCGGGCGTCGACGTGCTGATCGAGGCGATCGACTTCTTCAACGCCCATCCGGACGCCCGCGCGGCGCAGCTCGTCGAAGCCTGGAAAGACACGGCCAAGGGCCGCGGCGTGCAGAAACTGCTGGCGCAGGAAGCGCCGCTCGTCGACGAAACGATTGAAACCGAGTTCCGCGACACCATAAATCGCTTGACGTTCAGGGCGCTCGAGGCCGAGGCGACGCGCCTGCTGGAAGAATCCCGGCACCGAGAGCTGACGCGCGCGGAACTGGGAATCATCGAGTCCCTGCACCGCAGCCGCCCGCCCAAATCCCGGCGATGATGGAACCCATCGTCGCCAAAACCGTCAGACTGGCCGTATAATAGCCAGTTCTCCGCCTGATCCGCCGCTCGCCGGCGCTATGTGAAGAGTCCCGCATGGCCAACACCAGCAATTCCGCCGCCAATTCCGACCGCGCCGACAAGACGGCCGCCGAGAAGCAGGCTCAGAAGCAATCGCAGATCAAACTGCTGATCGCGCTCGGCAAGGAGAAGGGCTACCTCACCTACGCCGAAGTGGCCGACCATCTGCCGGAAATCGTCGATACCGAGCAGATCGAAGACATCATCAGCATGATCCAGGCGATGGGCATCCCGGTGCACGAGGAAGCCCCGCAGGAAGACGAACAGCTGTTCTCCGAACCGGCGGTCGTCGCGACCAACGAGGAAGAGGAAGACGCCGCCGAGGAGGCCGCCGCAGCGATCGCCGCGCTCGACGACCAGTTCGGCCGCACCACCGACCCGGTGCGCATGTACATGCGCGAGATGGGCTCGGTCGAACTGCTCGACCGCGAGGGCGAGATCCGCATCGCCAAGCGCATCGAGGAAGGCCTCAACGAGGCCATGTTCGCGATGGCGCAGTATCCGGAGACGGTCGCGATCCTGCTCGAATCGCACGAGAACGCCAAGCAGGGCAAGAAGCGCCTGGCCGACATCATCAGCGGCTTCTTCGATCCGAACGCCGAAGAGGCCGCGCCGGAAGAACTGCCGGAAGAGGACGTCGAAGAGGAAGAAGAGGACGAAGCCGAGAGCGGCGATGACGACGGCGAGGAAGAAGCCGCCGACACCGGTCCGGACCCGGTGCTGGCCGCCGAGAAGTTCGCGGAGCTGCAGTCGCTCTACGACCATGCCTGGGACTCGCTGCTCAAGCTCGGCGCCGGCCATCCGAAGACGCAGGCCAAACGTGAAGCGGTGGCCAGCCACATCATGACCTTCAAGCTCTCGCCGAAGATCGTCGACGAGATCACGCAGAACCTGCGCGCGAAGATCGAGATGATCCGCGAGACCGAGAAGTCGATCATGCGCATCTGCGTCGTCGACGCCGGCATGACGCGTGAGGAGTTCATCAAGATCTACCGTGAGTCCAACGGCGCGACCAGCCCGGACTGGGTGCAGAAGCTGATCCGCGCCAAGCGCAAGTACTCGTCCGAGCTGAACACCCGCCAGGAAGAGATCTACGCGCTGCAGGAACAGCTGCGCAAGATGGAAGGCGACAACCTGATTTCGCTCGACGAGATCAAGGACATCAACCGCCGCATGAACGTCGGCGAGGCCAAGGCCCGCCGCGCGAAGAAGGAAATGGTCGAGGCCAACCTGCGCCTCGTCATCTCGATCGCCAAGAAGTACACGAACCGCGGCCTGCAATTCCTCGACCTGATTCAGGAAGGCAACATCGGCCTGATGAAGGCGGTCGACAAGTTCGAATACCGCCGCGGCTACAAGTTCTCGACGTATGCCACGTGGTGGATCCGCCAGGCCATCACCCGCTCGATCGCCGACCAGGCGCGCACCATCCGCATTCCGGTGCACATGATCGAGACCATCAACAAGCTCAACCGCATTTCCCGCCAGATGCTGCAGGAGATGGGCCGCGAGCCGACGCCGGAAGAACTGGCGAAGAAGATGGAGATGCCCGAGGACAAGATCCGCAAGGTGCTCAAGATCGCCAAGGAACCGATCTCGATGGAAACGCCGATCGGCGACGACGAGGATTCGCACCTCGGCGATTTCATCGAGGACACCGCCGCGGTTTCGCCGCAGGAAGCGGCAACCTCGCAGTCGCTGTCGGAAGCCACGCACCAGATCCTCGCATCGCTGACGCCGCGCGAGGCCAAGGTGCTGCGCATGCGCTTCGGCATCGACATGAACACCGACCACACGCTCGAAGAGGTCGGCAAGCAGTTCGACGTGACGCGCGAGCGCATCCGCCAGATCGAAGCCAAGGCGCTGCGCAAGCTACGTCATCCGAGCCGCGCCAACTACCTGCGCAGCTTCCTCGACGAGTAAGCGCGACGCCAAGAGCGTTGCAGCGACTGTAAACAAGAAGGCCCCGCCGAGCGGGGCCTTCTTCGTTGTCGCGGAGCGGTTTCTCAGCGCGCGCCGATCGTCAGGCGCAAGCCGACGCGCAGGTCGTCGAATTTCAACTCGTCGCTGCCGTCCTTCAGGTCGGTTGCGCGATAGTCGGCGAACAGGCCACACCACGAGTTGATGCTGAACGCCGCGCCGACCAGATACTCCAGGCCGTCGCTCGAATCGCCGCCCTCTTCGACCTTGACGTAACCGACCTGCCCGTACAGCTGCAGCTGCGGCAGCGCGTCGTACTCGACGCGGCCATGCAGCCCGTAGCCGTCCGGCTTGGCCTCGACGGTGCCGAAGCCGTCCGGCTTGATCTTCATGTCCAGCGCGACGTATTCGGCCATCACACCCAGCCGCAGCGCGCCCGGCGACAGCCAGCCAGCACCGGCGCGCCATTGGTCGACGTCGATCTCGCCACCATCATCGTCGAGAGTCGCGGTCTGATATTCGCCGCTGAGGCGGAAGCCGGAAGCGGACAGCGGCAGCTGCACCCGCACGCCGAAGCCATCACCGTCGATGTCGCCGCTGTCGCCGCCGCTCTCGACCTCGAGCTTCGATTGCGCGAGGTAATAGACGTCGAAGACTTGCGCCGGCGGCGGCGCGGCGGCCTGCGCGAGCGCCGGTGCCAGCAGCAGCGGCCATGCGGCCCATTTCACGATCTTCATGGATTCTCCCCTGCTTGTTCTTGCCTGTTCGTTGTCGCCTGTCGATGCGCCCCCTGAAGAACGCCCGCGGATATTAGACAGCCATACCGCGTGCCCGCCGCCGAGTGGCGCACAAAAACCGACGCCGTTGATACCGAAAGCCCCGCACGCGGCGGGGCTGAGATGCACGGCGATCCGGGTGGCGCGTCAGTTGCCCCAGGCGTAGCCGAAGCCCAGCAGGCCGGTGAAGGAATTCGCGTGTTCACGAATGCCGTTGTCGAACGACATTTCGTCGGTGCCGAGCAGCCAGCGCGCATCGACGCTCACAACCAGGTGGTGCGCGAAATGCAGCTGCGCACCGGTGCTGACGGCATAACCCAGGCTTTGCTCGTCGTCGTCGTGGTCGTAGTGATAGCTGTCCTCGTAGGAAACGTAGACGCTGGTGCCGGCCAGGGCAGCGCCGACGTAGGGCCGGAACAGACCGTCGGGCCGCATCAGCCGCAGACCGATGGCGACATCGATCGCCGAGAAGCTGCCGTCGTAGACGCCAAGATCGGGGCGATCGAAATCGTCGCCCGAGAGCTGCACGCTGCCCGTCGCATAGAGCGGCAGTTCGCCGAGCTGCACGTCGGCGAGCACGCCGACGGCGGCTTGGGAGCGAACGTCGTAGATCCCCCACTGGCTGCCATCGAGGTGGCGCCAGCCGAGTCCGCCGCTCACCGAACCGCCCGCCTGCGCGAGCCCCGTGGACACCAGTGCCGACAAGGCGGCGATGAACTGCAGGTAGCGCATTCTTCCTCCCGAAGCGATCAACGTGCCGACGGCACCCCGCGAGTATAGAAGCCGACGCGCGGCACAAAAAAAGACGCGACGCACAGTGGCGCCGCGTCTTCGGGTGAGGCGCCGCCGCGGGCGGCTCAGGGCTGCTTGCCGTGCCCGGCGACCGAGGGCGTGTAGAGCGGCCCATCCTGGGCGGCAAAATAGTGGGCGAGCGCCTTGATGTCCTCGTCGGCGAGCGAGGCGGCCTGCGCCGCCATGATCGGGTTCTTGCGCGCGCCGCTCTTGTACTGGTGCAGTGCTTGCTCGAGGTAGTTCGCGTACTGGCCGGCGAGCACCGGATAGGTCGGCGCAATCGGCTTGGCGCCACGTTCGCCGTGGCAGGACGTGCAGACGGCAGCCTTCTGCGGGGCGGCGGCATCGGCCGCCAGCGCTGGAGCGGCGGGCAGCAGGCCCAGCACGGCAATGGCAATCGAACGCTTCATGAGTCGACCTTTACGGATGCTTGGGCGCGGTGGCGAGGAACGCGGCAATGTCGGCGATATCCTGATCGGACATGCTCGCCGCCTGCGCATGCATGGTGCCGTGCGGCCGGTTGCCGGCCTTGTACTCCTGCAGCGCCGCCGCGAGATACTCGGCCGGCTGGCCGCCGAGCTTCGGCACGCGGTAGGTCGGATACGCGTTGTTGTACTTCGGAATGCCGTGACAACCCATGCAGGTGTTGGCCTTGACGCGGCCGGCCTCGGCATTGCCCTCCGCGGCCTGGACGGCCGGGGCGGCGAGCGCGAGGGCGAGCGGAGCGGCGAGGGCGAGAACACCCCAACGCGCAGACTTCATGATTTGCTCTCCCCGTAACTGATAATGAAGCGGACAAGTTCAGTCTTACTTATAAGCCGCCCTATGTTCCGGAAATTGCCGGCGCCGGTCAACGCAGCGTCCGGTGGCGCGCGGCGCCAAGTCTGGAGCAGGCCGCCGGCGAACTGCTACCCTCGCCCCCCGTCAACCCGCGAACGCCCGCCGTCGATGACCACTCCCCGCTTCCCGCCGGCCGACCGGGCATGGTGAGCCTGATGCGCCGGTCGCGCCCGGCACGCAATCGCGCGCAGGAATTCGCCGCGGTCGATCTGGGCTCGAACAGCTTCCACATGCTGGTCGCGCGCAGCGACGGCGGCGAACTGCAGATCATCGACCGCCTGCGCGAACCGGTGCGGCTCGCCGCGGGCCTCGAAGCCGACCGCCGCCTGAGCCCGCTGGTCGCGGCGCGCGCCCTCGCCTGCCTGCAGCGCTTCGGCGAACGGCTGCGCGGCATCCCGTCGTCGCAGGTCCGCGCCGTCGGCACCAACACCATGCGCAAGCTCAAGGTCGGCAGCGATTTCATACCGGCCGCCGAAGCCGCGCTGGGCCACCCGATCGAGGTCATCGCCGGCCCCGAGGAAGCGCGACTGGTCTATGGCGGCGTCATCCATGGCCGCGGCCGCGCGAAACCGCGACGCCTCGTGGTCGACATCGGCGGCGGCAGCACGGAACTGATCATCGGCCGCGGCGAGGCGCCGCGCCTGCTCGAGTCGGTCTCGCTCGGCTGCGTCGTGCATACGCAGCGCTTCTTCGCCGACGGCCGCATCACGCCGTCGCGCTTCGCGCGCGCGCGGCTGGCGGCGGCGCTCGAACTGGAATTCCTCGCGCAGCCCTACCGCCGCGCCGGCTGGGACCTGGCGGTCGGCTCCTCGGGCACGATCCGCGGCATCTGGCGCGTGCTGCGGGAGCGCGGCTGGATCGACGAGGAGATCACCCGCGGCGGTCTCGAGCAGCTGATCGAGCTGGTGCAGCGTCGCCGGCACGTCGCGGATATCGATTTCCCGGCGCTGCGCGAGGACCGCCGGCCGGTCTTCGTCGGCGGCCTCGCAGTGCTGGCCGGCGTCTTCGACACGCTGGCGGTCGAGCGCATGGAAAGCTCGGACCGCGCGCTGCGCGAAGGCCTGCTCTACGACCTGCTCGGCCGTCTCAGCAACCAGGACGTGCGCGATGCCGCCGTGCAGGCGATGGCGCGTCGCTACGGCGTCGATGCCATGCACGCGCACGATCTGGAACGCACCGCCCTGCGCATCCTCGGTCAGGTCGCGCCCGCCTGGCAGCTCGAAGCGCCGGCGATGGCGCAGTTCCTGCGCTGGGCCGCGCAGCTGCACGAGGTCGGCCTCGCCATCACCCACAACGGCTACCACAAGCACAGCGAGTACATCGTCCGCCACAGCGACATGCAGGGCTTTTCGCAGACCGACCAGCAGGTGCTCGCCGCGCTTGTGCGTCTGCACCGCGGCAAGTTCGCCGACGACGTGCTGCTGGAACTGCCGGCCAACTGGCTCGAACCGACGCGGCGCCTGGCGATCGTTCTGCGTCTGGCCTATCTGCTGCACCGCTCGCGCGCGCCGGACCTGCGTCCGCCGATCCGCGTCGAGGCGACGCGCAAGAGCATCGCGCTCGGCTTCACCCGCGACGGCTGGCTGGCGCGGCACCCGCTGACGCTGGCCGATCTCGAACGCGAGCAGGAATATCTGTCGGCCCAGCCGCTCAAGCTGCGCCTGATCTAGGCGCGCCCACGCCACCGGCCCGGCGCGCGGCGCGCGCTACTCCTCCATCAGGCGCTGCTGGATCGGCTTGCCTTCGACCTTCTCGGCGCGCTGGTACGAGCCATCGGCCTGCAGGAACCAGCTCTGGGCAGTGTCCTGCAGATAGCCGTGCAGGTCGCCGACGATGCGCTCGCGCAGGCGGCGGTCGGCGATCGGGAACGCCACCTCGACGCGCTTGAACAGGTTGCGCTCCATCCAGTCGGCGCTCGACAGGTAAAGCTCGGGCTCGCCGCCGTTGGCGAAGAAGTAGACACGGTGGTGCTCAAGGAAGCGGCCGACCACCGAGCGCACCGTGATGTGCTCGGACAAGCCCTTCACGCCGGGCCGCAGCGAGCACATGCCGCGCACGATCAGGTCGATCTTCACGCCGGCCTGCGAGGCGCGGTACAGCGCCTGGATCATTTCCGATTCCACCAGCGCGTTCATCTTGGCGATGATCTGCGCCGGCCTGCCCTTCTTCGCCAGCTCGATCTCGCGCTCGATCTTGGCGTGGACCTGCTTGGCGAGCGTGAACGGAGACTGCAGCAGACGGGTGAGCTTGGTGACCTTGCCGAGGCTGGTCAGCTGCAGGAACACCGCGTGCACGTCGTGGCAGATCGCCGGATCGGCGGTGAACAGGCCGTAGTCGGTATACATGCGCGCAGTGCGCGGATGGTAGTTGCCGGTGCCCAGGTGCGCGTACTGGCGCAGCCCGCCTTCCTCGCGCCGCACCACCAGGCACATCTTGGCGTGCGTCTTGTAGCCGACCACGCCGTAGACGACGTGCGCGCCGACATCCTGCAGCTGCTCGGCGAGATCGATGTTGTTGGCCTCGTCGAAGCGCGCGCGAAGTTCGACGACCACCGTCACTTCCTTGCCGTTGCTCGCCGCCTCGATCAGCGCATCGACGATCGCCGACTTGTCGCCGGTGCGGTACAGGGTCTGCTTGATCGCCAGCACTTTCGGATCGCGCGCCGCCTGACGCAGGAACTCGACGACCGGCGCGAACGAATCGTACGGATGATGCAGCAGCTGGTCGCGCTCGCGGATCGCCGCGAACAGATCGGGGCCGGCCAGCGCCTTGGGCACGCGCGGCGTGAACGGCGGGTACTTGAGGTCCGGACGATCGACGAGGTCCGGAATCGCCATCAGGCGGTTGAGGTTGACCGGGCCGTTGACCTGGAACACGTCGTCCGGCGTCAGCTGCGCGACGTCCATCAGGTACTGCCACATCTGCTCGGGACAGTTGTGCGCGACTTCGAGGCGCACGATGTCGCCCCACTGGCGCTGCGACAGCTCGCCTTCGAGCGCCTCCATCAGATCCTTGGCTTCTTCCTCGTCGACCAGCAGGTCGGAGTTGCGCGTCAGGCGGAACTGGTAGCAGCCGCTCGCCTCCATGCCGGGAAACAGCTCGTCGACGTAGGCGTGGATCACGCTCGACAGGAACACGAAGTCGTACGGTCCGCTGCCGGCGACGTCGCGCGGAATCTGGATCAGACGCGGCAGCGCGCGCGGCGCCTGCACGACGGCGAAGCCGGTGTTGCGGCCGAACGCATCCTTGCCCGACAGCTGCACGATGAAGTTCAGCGACTTGTTGAGAATGCGCGGAAACGGATGCGCCGGATCGAGGCCGAGCGGCGACAGCACCGGTGCCAGCTCGTTCTGGAAGTAATTGCGCAACCAGGCGTCCTGCTCGGCGCTCCACTCGCTGCGGCGCACGAAGCGGATTTTCTCGCGCTCCAGCGCCGGAATCAGCACGTCGTTGAAGACCCGGTACTGCTCGGCGACCAGCGCGTGCGCGCGCGTGCTGATCGCCGCCAGGGTCTCGGCCGGCGACATGCCGTCGGCGCCGCGGTTCAGCGGATTGAGCTCGGCCATCTGCTGCAGGCCGGCGACGCGGATCTCGAAGAACTCGTCGAGATTCGAGCTGGAAATGCACAGGAACTTGAGCCGCTCGAGCAGCGGCACCGTCTCGTCGAGCGCCTGCGCGAGGACGCGGCGGTTGAATTCGAGCAGCGACAGTTCGCGGTTGAGGAACAGGTCGGCGCTCTGGAAGCTCAGTTCGACGGGAAGTTCGGGCGGGGTCTTGCTCATCGGCGTTTCCGCGGTCGGGCTGCGGGGCGGCAGAGCGCCCGGATGCAGCGGGAATCGCCAGTCTAAGACAAAGAAGATGAAGGCGGCGTGACGCCGCCGCCGGCGCAAATCGTTGTTTTCCCAGCGCCGCTCAATCCTTGGCGAGCGCGCGGCGGGTCAGGCCCGGATAGCGCGCAAGCAGCCAGCGGTGCTGCATCACGTAGCGCGCGACCTTGGCGATGTCGTGAACGTAGCCGGCGTTGACGGCGCCGCCGATCGCCGCGCCGATCACAGGCACCAAGCCAAGCCCGGAGGCCGAGCGCCGGCCGAGGTTGAAGCCGATGCGGTTGGCCAGCGTCTTGAGGCTGAACTGCGCCGCCTCCTTGGCGATCTGGCGTTCGGCGACGCGCTCGATGCCGTCGCGCCACGCCGCCTCCAGCAGATCCGAGGCATGCGTCAGCGCGAACCAGGCGTCGCGCTTCTCTTCGAGCGAGTTCGCCGAGGCCAGCGCGAACACGCCGATCGCCAGGCCCTTGCGCTCCTGCGCCCGCCAGTCCTCGCCGTAGCAGTACGCGGTGCGGTGGATCGTGCGCAGCGCCACGCCGAGCAGCGTCGGAATATCGGCCGCCATACCCGGTGCGCCGGCGAAGCCGAACAGCGCGCCGGCGCTGCCGCCGAGCGCCATGCCGCGCCACTCGACGCGGCGCGCGAGACGGTCGCATTCGTCGAGCGGCGCCGTGCGCAGCGCGGCCAGATCGTCGACGCCCGCGGCCTTGAGCACGTCGCGCTGCGCCGCGCTCCAGCCGGCGGCGTGATCGAGCCCGTGCAGCACGGCGCGCAGCGCGGCGACCGGGACCAGATGTTGCGCCGCGTAGGCGGCGACCCGGCTCGGCCCGGACAGCACCTGCGTGCCCCAGTCCGGGCTGGCGCCGCGCCAGCGCTCGATCGTGTCCCACTGCGCCTGTTCGTAGGCGTCCGGCTTCCTGCGCTTGCTCATGCGATCACCGTCGGCGTTTTCGCCGATTGTGCCGCGCACGGCGGTTGACCGCACGGCGAAGTCTGGCCGATCCTGCATTCCATGTGCCTGATCGCCCTCGCGCTCGACGCGCATCCCCGCTATTCGCTCGTGCTCGCCGCCAATCGCGACGAGTTCCACGCCCGGCCGACGGCGCCTGCCTCGTGGTGGGACGACGCGCCGCAGATCTTCGGCGGCCGCGACCTGCAGCAGCACGGCGGCTGGCTCGCCGCGAGCCGCGACGGCCGCTGGGCCGCCGTCACCAATGTGCGCCGCATGGAGCTGCCCGACCCGGCCGCGCCGTCGCGCGGCGCGCTGATCGCCAACTACCTGCGCGCCGAGATCGGCGCACAGGACTACGGCGCGTCGCTGGCAGCCGGCGCGCGGCGTTACGCCGGCTTCAACCTGCTGCTCGGCGACCGCCGCGGCGTCTGGTATCTCAGCAACTGGCCGGAATTCACGATGCAGCCGCTCGCCGCCGGCGTGCACGCGGTCAGCAACGCCAGCCTCGATACGCCGTGGCCGAAGCTCGTGCGCCTGAAGTCGCGCGTGTCGCAGTGGTGCGCGGACGCCGAAACCGACACCGGCAGCCTGTTCGCCGCGCTCGCCGACCCGCGCCGCGCCGCCGACGAGGACTTGCCGGATACCGGCATCGGCCTGGAACGCGAGCGCTTCCTGTCGGCGCCGTTCATCCGCAGCGCCGCCTACGGCACGCGCAGCAGCACGGTGCTGACGATCGACGCCGGCGGCCACGCCGGCTTTCACGAGAAGCGCTACGGGCCCGACGCCGCCTATGCCGGCGAGACGCTCGAATACCTGCAGCTCGGCTGAGCGCGCGACGGGCGAAAGACGTCATGGCCAGGATGAGCCCCCAGAACGAGCGCGAGTTTGAAGCGTTGGCCGCCTATGTCTGTCTCTTCGCCACGGTCGTGTGGCGAGTCCCGGAATCCGCACCCCATCACCCGGTGCACCACATGGGTATTGTCCCTGGACAAATCAGCAAGTCCCAGCGTCTCGCCGGGCTTCGCCAGGCAGCCAACGACACCGTTGAGTCATCAGAAGATTTCACGCCGGAGCAGGTATCTGCGTTCGATGCCATATGCCGGAGCAAGGGCGTCATCACGCTGACGGAAATCCGGCGGCGTTACTGGAAAAAGTACAAGGCGCTTATCAAGAGAGGGCGTCTTCGCGACGAGACCGAATACTATCTGGCGGTCGGCCTGTTGAATGACCTCGCAGCGGAAATCAGCCCCGCTGAGCGCGAAAAGCTACAAAGCCTGGTCTCCGAGTTCGAGAGGCGTATCGCCCAATCGGGTACTCACGCCGGCGGCTCCACTCCGGGCCGGTCCGCGAGCTGACTGCCCGGCGATGGCGAGCGACTCCACACTGTACTCGGCGGTGCTCGACAGCCCGCTCGGGCCGCTGCACGCGGTCGCCGGCGATGCCGGTCTGGCGCTGCTCGAGTTCGCCGAGCCGCGGCGGCTCGACGCGCAGCTCACGGCACTGCGCCGCCACTTCGACATCGAGCCGCAGCCCGGCGCGCATCCGCTGTTGCACCAACTCGCCGGCGAGCTCGATGCCTACTTCGCCGGCCAGCTGCGCGCCTTCACGACGCCGCTGCAGCTGCCGGGCAGCCCGTTCCAGCGCCGTGTCTGGACGGCGCTGCTGCAGATCCCGTACGGCCAGACGCGCTCGTATGAAGCGCTCGCGCAGTCGCTTGGCGACGGCGCGGCGACGCGCGCCGTCGGCTGCGCCAACGGCGCCAATCGCCTGGCCATCGTCGTGCCCTGCCATCGCGTGCTGAACAAGAGCGGCGCGCTCGGCGGCTACGGCGGCGGCCTGTGGCGCAAGCAGCAGCTGCTGGCGATCGAGGCGCGCGCCGCCTTCGCGCTGAGCGGCTGAGCGGCTGAGCGGCGCTCAGTCAACCGACAGGAACAGGATCGCGCCGACGCAGCTCGAGGTCGTCGCGAAGAACGGGCCAAACGGCACGGCGCCGCAGAAGCCGGTCAGCGCGCCGGAGTTCAGGCCTCGATGGTCATCGCCGCCGGCGCCGCGAGCGGCGCTGCCAGCGCCGGCAGCGCAGCGATCGTGAGCAGAGGCTTCATGTCGGCAGCCTCCCTTGCCGAAACGGTTTCAACGCAGGCGCAGGCCGCCGTCGACCGGCAGGATCGCGCCGGTGATGTAGGCGGCGTCGGCGGACAGCAGGAAGCGCACCGCGCGCGCGATCTCCTCGGCGCCGCCGAGACGGCCGAGCGGGATGCGCGCCAGCTCGCGGGCCTGCTCGTGCTCGGCGATGCCGCCGGACTCCGCCCACAGCATGTGCCCCGGCGCGACCGCATTGACGCGCACGCGCGGCGCCAGCTCCAGCGCCAGCGTCTCGGTCAGCGACCACAGGCCGGCCTTCGCCGCGTAATAGGCCGGATAGCCCGGCTGCGGATGCCAGAGCTGCGCGTCGACGATGTTGACGACCGCCGCATTGGCGCCGAAATGCCGCGCGCAGGCCTGCGTCAGCAGCAGCGGCGCGCGCAGGTTCGACGCCAGCAGCTCGTCGAGCCGGGCCGCGCTCAGCGTGCCGAGCGGCGTCGCGAAATAGCTGGAGGCGTTGTTGACGAGCGCGTCGAGCCGGCCCCAGGCGGCATGCGCGGCGTCGGCGAGCCGGTCCAGCGCGCCGGCGTCGCCGAGGTCGGCGGCGAGCAGGCGCGCCGAGTCCGCGCGCCCGGCGTTGAGCGCGTCGACCAGCGCCTGTGCCTCGTCGCGCGAGCGGTGCGCGTGCACCAGCACGTTCCAGCCGGCGGCGTGTTGCAGGCGCGCGATCGCCGCGCCGATGCGCCGCGCGGCGCCGGTGACGAGCACGACCGGCGCGCTCGTGTGCGAATCGTCGAGCGGTTTCATGTCCTGTCCTTTATTCTTGCGCGTCACTTTCCCTCCTGTCCGGCTCGCGCATCGTGGAATCCCTGCTCAACGTCATCTGGCTCGGCATCATCGAAGGCATTACCGAATTCCTGCCCATTTCCAGCACCGGTCATCTGCTGATCGCCGAGCACTGGCTGGGGCATCGCTCGGACCTGTTCAACATCGGCATCCAGGCCGGCGCCATGCTCGCCGTCGTGCTGATTTATCGTCAACGGCTCTGGGACCTGACGCTGCACTTTTCGCAGCCCGACAACCGCGACTACTTCCTCAAGCTCAGCGCCGCATTCCTGATCACCTGCGCCGGCGGCTTCATCGCCAAGAAACTCGGCCTGACGCTGCCGGAAACGGTCGCGCCGGTGGCCTGGGCGCTGATCGTCGGCGGCTTCGCGATCCTGCTGATCGAGCGCCTCGCCGAGCGCATGCCGCTGCGCGAGGACGTGACCTGGAAGATCGCGATCTGGGTCGGCCTCGCGCAGGTGCTCGCGGCGGTGTTCCCGGGCACCTCGCGCTCGGCGGCGACGATCTTCGCGGCGATGCTCGCCGGCCTGTCGTCGCGGCCGCGCGCCACCGAGTTCGCGTTCCTGGTCGGCATCCCGACCATGTTCGCGGCCACCGGCTACGAAATGCTGAAACTGGCCAAGACCTCCGCCTTCGGCGAGGAAAACTGGACCGAGTTCTGGGTCGGCTTCTTCGTCTCGGCCGTGGTCGCCTTCATCGCCGTGAAGTGGCTGCTGCGCTACGTGCAGGTGCACCGCTTCACGATCTTCGCGTGGTATCGCATCATCCTCGGCGCCGGCCTGCTGCTGTTCCTGCCGAGCTGAAACAACCGGTGCAGCCCCAAAAAGGGGCCCGCAAAGCGGGCCCCTTTTTCGTGGCGCCTCAGTCGGCCGCCGCCGCGTGCACCGGGCCGTGCGGGCGACGCGCCATCCAGACGAAGACGATCGAGATCAGGCACAGCCAGCCGCAGATCCAGAAGAAGTCGAGCGCCGACATCAGATAGGCCTGGCCGCCGAGCACATGCGTCAGCGCGCCGAGCGCCTGCGGCTCACTGAGACCGCCGGACTGCAGCGTGTCGAGCGCCTGCGTCAGGCTCGGATCGTAGACGCTCGATGCCTCGGCGAGCCGCGTCTGGTGCAGCGCCGCGTGGCGGTCCCAGAACGTGGTGACGATCGAGGTCGAGAAGCTGCCGGCGGTGATGCGCAGGAAGTTCGACAGGCCCGAGGCCGCCGGCACCTGCGCATCCGGCACGCCGTCGAGCAGGATCGCCAGCATCGACACGAAGAACATCGACATGCCGATGCCCTGCACCAGCAGCGGCATCACGTAGGCGCCGAAACTGGCGTCGGCGGTGTAGCCGGCACGCATGAAGTACGAAACCGCGAACACCACGAACGAGGCGGTCGCGAACAGGCGCGCGTCGAACTTGCCGATGTTCTTGCCGATCAGCGGCGACAGCAGCACGGCGACGACGCCGCTCGGCGCGGCGACGAAGCCGGCCCAGGTGGCGTTGTAGCCGAGCCAGGTCTGCATCCACAGCGGCTGCAGCACGACGGCGCCGAAGAAGATCGCGTAGCCGAGGCACAGCGCCAGCGTGCCGATCGCGAAGTTGCGGTTCCTGAACAGTGACAGGTCGATGATCGGATGCTTCTCGCCGAGCTCCCAGATCATGAAGGCGATGAAGCCGATGACGGCGACGACCGCCAGCACGACGATGAACGTCGACGCGAACCAGTCCTCGTCCTTGCCCTTGTCGAGCATGATCTGCAGCGAGCCGACCCAGACCACGAGCAGCGCCAGGCCGATGCTGTCGATCGGCAGCTTGCGCATCGGCGTCTCGCGATGCTTCATGCCCTGCCAGCAGACGAAGGCGCAGAACAGGCCGACCGGCACGTTGATCAGGAAGATCCACGGCCAGGAGTAGTTGTCGGATATGTAGCCGCCGAGGATCGGTCCGCAGATCGGCGCGACCAGTGTCGTCATCGACCACACGGCGAGCGCGGCGCCTTTCTTGTGCGGCGGGAAGATCGAGATCAGCAGCGCCTGCGAGCCCGGAATCATCGGCCCGGACACGGCGCCCTGCAGGACGCGGAACGCGATCAGCGACGGCAGGCTCCAGGCGATGCCGCAGAGGAACGAGGCGATCGTGAACAGCAGCACCGACACGACGAAGGTGCGCACCACGCCGTAGCGCTGCATCAGCCAGCCGGTCAGCGGCACCGAGATGCCGTTGGCGACCGCGAACGAGGTGATGACCCAGGTGCCCTGATCGCTCGACACGCCGAGATTGCCGGCGATCGTCGGGATCGAGACGTTGGCGATCGTCGTGTCGAGCACCTGCATGAAGGTGCCGAGCGCGAGCGCCGTCGCGATCAGGCCGCGCGCGCCGTTCAGATCGGCGGCCGGCGCCGGACTGGCGGCCGCAGCGCTCACGGCGCGGCGCGGCCGCCGTTGCGCGCGATGATGCCGGCGATGCGCTGGTCGACCGCCGCGTCATGCTCTTCCGAGGCGATGACCTGCTGCGGACCGCTGCGCACCTGCGTCGCCACCAGCGTGCCGGAGGTGTCGTGCAGATCGACGGTGGCGGTCATCGACAGGCCGACGCGCAGCGGATGCGCGGCGAGTTCCTGCGCGTCGAGCGCGATGCGCACCGGCACGCGCTGCACGATCTTGATCCAGTTGCCGGAGGCGTTCTGCGCCGGCAGCAGCGCGAACGCGGCGCCCGAGCCGGCGCCGAGGCCGGCGACCTTGCCGTGATAGCGCACGCCGCGGCCGTAGAGGTCGGCGTGCAGCTCCACCGGCTGGCCGATGCGCATCTGTACCAGCTGCACTTCCTTGAAGTTGGCGTCGACCCAGGCATTGGCGAGCGGCACCACCGCCATCAGCGGTGCGCCGGGTGCGATGCGCTGGCCGACCTGCACGCCGCGCCGCGCGACGACGCCGCTGACCGGCGCGCTGATCCGCGTGCGCTTCAGCGCCAGCGCGGCCTCGCGAACCTTGGCGGCGGCGGCGAGCACCTGCGGGTGATCCTCGGCCGTGGTGTTCTCGGTCTGCGCGATATTGGTGGCCAGATCCTCGCGGCTGGTCGCCAGGGCGGCTTCGAGCTGCGCGACCTGATCGCGGGCGTGCTGCAGCTCCTCGGCGGAAACGCCGCCGTCGGCGGCCACTTCGAGACGGCGCTGGAGATCGCCGCGCGCAGCCTGCAAGGCCACTTCGCGGGCGCGGATCTGCGCACGCAGGCCTGCGGACTGCGAGTACAGGCCGCGCACCGAGCGCACAGTGCGCGCCAGCTCGGCTTCGGCGCCGGCCAGCGCGACCTCGGCGTCGGCCGGATCGAGCTCGACGAGCACCTGGCCGCGCTCGACGTGCTGGGTGTCGTCGACGTGCAGCGCCGTCACCGTGCCGGCGACCTCGCTGGTGATCTGCACCAGATCGGAGGCGACGTAGGCGTCGTCGGTCGACTCGAAGTAGCGGCCGTGCACGAACCACCAGGCGCCGTAGCCGCCGAGCGCGAGCACGACGAGGAGGCCGAGCACCAGCATCCGTCGGCGGCGGGCGCCGTTGGCCGGCGTGGAGGAAACGGGATTCGGCTGATTCATGACGGGACTCCGGCGGCGACGTCGGTGTTCGGCGGGGCGGGATTGAAGCTGCCGCCCAGCGTCAGCAGCAGCGAGACGCGGGCGATGACGAGGTTGGCGTTCAGGGTGACGAGTTCGCGGCGTGCGTCGAGCACGTTCGACTCGGCGTTGAGCACGACGAGCTGCGACGACAGGCCGGCGCCGTAGCGACGCTGCGCGAGCGCGTAGGCCGCCTCGGTCGCGTCGAGACGCGCGCGCGCCTGGACGATCTGGCGGCCGAGCGAGTCGACCAGGCTGAGCTGGTCGGCGACATCGCGCACCGCGCTCAGTACGGTGTCGTTGTACCGGGCAATGGCGTCGTCGAGTTCGGCGCTCGCGCCGAGATAGCCGGCCTTCAGGCGCTGCGCGTCGAAGATCGGCAGGTGCAGCGCCGGGCCGACGCCGTAGACCTTGCTGCCGGCATCGAACAGATCGTCGAGGCCGACCGCCTGATAGCCGGCGAAGGCCTTGAGGCTGATATCCGGAAAGAACGCCGCCCGCGCCGCGGTGCGGCCGGCGGAAGCGGCCTCGACGCGCGCCCTGGCGGCGAGCACGTCGGGCCGGCGCGACAGCAGATCGAGCGGCAGCGCGTCCGGCAGCGGCAGCGCCGCGTCGAGCGTCAGCTGCGGCCGGCCGATCGCCGCGTAGGCATCGGCGCCGTGACCGGCGAGCGCGGCCAGATGATGAACCGCCAGCTCGCGCTGGCTGTCGGCCTGCAGACGGGCGCTGCGCGCCTGCGGCAGCGCCGCCTCGGCAGTCTTCAGCTCGACCTGCGTATCGAGGCCGGCGCGCACGCGGCCCTGGGTCAGCTTCAGCAACGTCTCGCGCTGGCGCAGCGCCTGCCCGGCGATGTCGGCGAGCGCATAGGACTGATAGAGCTGCACGTAGGCGTGCGCGATCGACCCGGACAGCGCGAGACGCGCCGACACCGCGTCGAGCTGCGCGGCCCGTGCCTGCGCGCGCGCCTGACCGAGCAGCGCCGCCTGGCGGCCCCAGAAATCGAGATCCCAGTTCAGGTTCAGGCCGACCTGGCCGAGCCAGGCCATGTTGCCGCCGCTGGCGGCGAAGCCGTACTGCGCCGGCGGATAGATGTAGTTCTCCGACAGGCGCTGGCGGCTTTCGTCGCCGTCGAGCGTCACGCCCGGGCGCAGCGGCGCGCCGGCGGCGAGCGCCTGCGCCTGCGCGCCGCGCACGCGCGCCAGCGCTTCGGCGAGGCTCGGATGCTGCGCCAGCGCCTGATCGACGAGGCGGTCGAGCTGCGGATCGCCGAACGCCGTCCACCAGCCCTCGGCGGCGTGCGGCGCGGCGGCGCCGGCCAGGCCGAGATCCGCGGCGGCGAGCGCCGTCTGCTGCGGCGCGTCGTCCTTCGGCGGCAGCACGCAGCCGGCGGCGAGCAGCACGCCGGCCAGCGCCAGCGCGCGCCAGGGCTGAGGGGTCATGTCGAATCTCCGATGCCCGGCTCCGGCAGGGCGTTGTGCGCCTGCAGTCCGGTCAGCAACTTGTTGAGCAGATGCGTCAGCTCGGCGAACTCCGCCTCGCTGAAACCGCTCGCATTGAGAACCTCGTTGAGGCGCGCGACGACCTGCGGCAGCAGTTCGTCGAGCTTGTGCTCACCGGCCTCGGTCAGGCGCAGCTCGACGACGCGACGGTCCTGGCGGCTGCGCCGCCGCTCGACGTAGCCGCGCTCCTCAAGGTGATCGAGCATGCGCGTCACCGCGCCGTTGTCGTGGCACATCGAGCGGCACAGATCGCTCGCCGTCAGCGCCTGTCCTTCGCGCAGCTTCAGCAGCGCGATCCACTGCACGAAGCTGATGTCGTGCTGCGCGAAGATCCGCTCGGCGCAGCTGTGCATCTGCGCGTGCGCCATCTTCAGCAGGTAGCCGAGGCTGGTGCGCGACGTGAAGCCGGCGGGGTCGTAGAACATCGTGCTCATCGGGTCTTGCCGCTACGGGTCTTTGCCCCGGCAATATCTGCCTCGGCAAATACTGCGCTTGCAGGAATTAAGCTGTCAAGCCTGACAGTTTCGTGCCCGCCCCGCGCGCCGCCGCCTCCGCGCCGACGAGCCCGCCCCCGCCACGACGCCTGTCGCGGCGCGCAGCGCGCCGACGGCGGTGCGCGTCGGACACGGCACCGCCTCAACCGTGAGCGTGTGAGGAGGATGAGCGGGCGGCGGGCGGCGCCGTCCGGTTTCAGGCCGGCGGGGTCGCCCGCGCCGCCCGCCAGGGCTTGAGCGCGGCCGCGCGCAACTCGCGCAGGCGCGCGCCGATCGCCGGCCCCTGCAACTCCGGCGTCTGTGCCAGCACGTCGCGCGCCTGCAGCGTCGCGGCGATCGCGCGCGCCTCGCGCAGGTACGGCGCCTGCGGATAATCGGCGTCCTCGAAGCCGAGCCGACCGCGCGCGTCGGACAACGCCGCCTGCAGCACCTGCTCGAAGCGCTCGCCGGGACGGAACGCGTGCAGGCGTTCGAGCAGCTCGACCAGCGTCATCGGCCGCAGTTCCATTGCGCGATGGATCAGCAAATGCTCGCGCGTGTGCACGACGGCGAGATCGCGGTATTCGGCGGGCACCCGCAGGCGCGCCGAGAACGCTTCGACCAGCGGCACGCCGCGCACGTCGTGCATGCGGTGCGACGGCCATTCGGCGCGCGGCGTCAGCGCCTTGCCGAGATCGTGGACCAGCGCCGAGTAGCGCACCGGCAGGCCGTAGCCGAGGCGCGCGGCGACGTCGACGCACAGCAGCGTGTGCACGAGGCTGTCGACTTCCGGATGGTAGTCGGCGCGCTGCGGCACGCCGGACAGCGCCGCCAGCTCCGGCAGCACGCGCGCCAGCGCGCCGCAGTCGCGCAGCGTGGTGAAGAACACGCTCGGCGCGGCGGTGGCCAGTGCCTTCTTCATTTCCTGCCAGACGCGCTCGGGCACCAGGTGATCGACCTCGCCGCTGGCAACGATCTGCCGCAGCAGCGCCTGCGTCTCCTCGGCGACATGAAAGCCGAGCGGCGCGAAGCGCGCCGCGAAGCGCGCCAGGCGCAGCACGCGCACCGGATCCTCGACGAAGGCTTCGGAAACGTGGCGCAGCTGGCGCGCCTGCAGATCGCGCACCCCGCCGTACGGATCGACCAGCGTGCCGTGCTCGTCCTCGGCGATCGCGTTGACGGTCAGATCGCGGCGGCGCAGGTCGTCCTCGAGCGTGACGTCCGGGCCGGTGTGGAAGGCGAAACCCTGGTAGCCGCGCCCGGACTTGCGCTCGGTGCGCGCCAGCGCGTGCTCCTCGCCGGTGTGCGGATCGAGGAACACCGGAAAGTCCTTGCCGACCGGCTTGTAGCCGCGCGCCGCCATGTCCTCCGGCGTGCTGCCGACCACGACCCAGTCGCGTTCCTGGACCGGCAGGCCGAGCAGGCGGTCGCGCACCGCGCCGCCGACCAGATAGCGGCGGAAGCCCGTGCTCACGGCCGGCGCACCGGCTGCAGCAGCTCGTCGAAATCGCGGATGCGGCCGGTGGTCTGCCAGTCGTGCACGGCGATGTGCCAGGCGATGCGCTGCACATAGCCGCGCGTCTCGTTGTACGGCACGTTCTCGATCCACACGTCGGCATCCATCGGCGCCGGCGGCAGCCAGCGCGCGACCGCGTTCGGGCCGGCGTTGTACGAGGCCACCGTCAGCACGAACTGGCCGTCGTAGCGGTCGGTCATCTGCCGCAGATACGCACTGCCGAGGGTGACGTTGAGCTCGGGATCGAACAGGTCTTCGCGGTCCGGCCTGGGCAGGCCCAGCTTGCGGGCGACGTCGCGCGCGGTGCCGAGCTTGATCTGCAGCAAGCCGAGCGCGTCCGACGAGGACGCCGCGCGCGCCAGGAACAGGCTTTCCTGACGCATCACGCCGTAGATCCAGGCCGGCGGCAGATCGGTCTGCCGCGCCGCGTGGCGGATCTGCTTGTCGTAGGCGCGCTTCGGGTAGAGCTGGTCGAGCGCGTCGCTGGCATCCATCTGCGACAGCAGCAGCACAGTCTGCCAGTGCCAGCCCCAGTGCGACGCGAGCAGCGCGGCCTGCACGCGCGCGGCTTCGTCCAGCTTCTGCGTCGCCGCGCGCCACTCCAGATTGGCCCAGTCGATCTCGTCGACGTAGTACAGCTCGCGTGCGCGCAGCAGCGCGGGGTCCTGCAGCAGGCGCTGCTGCACGTCGGCGGCGGCCGCGAGCGCGCGGCGCCGCGGCGTATAGGGGGCACCGAGCCGCCAGGCCGCGAGCACGCTGTAGTAGCCGTTGTCCTGCGCCAGCGGCGCATAGAGCGCGCGCGCTTCGTCGCCGCGGCCGAGACGCTCGGCGACGCGCGCGCGCCAGTAGGTCCAGCGCGGCTCGGCGGCCATCGCCGCCGGCAGCGCCTGCAGCCATTGCCCGGCCTGCGCCCACTCGCCGCTCCACAGCGCGTTGCGGATGCGCCACTCGTGCACGCGCGCGTCGAGCGCATCGGCCGGCAACTGCCGGAAATACGCGAGCGCTTCCGGCGCGCGGCTCCAGGCCAGACCCAGCGCGACGGCACGCGTCAGTTCGTCGTATTGCGGCGGCGGCAGACGACCGGCGCCGAAGCGCGCCAGCAGCG
Source organism: Solimonas variicoloris DSM 15731 (assembly GCF_000382285.1). Lineage (GTDB taxonomy): Bacteria > Pseudomonadota > Gammaproteobacteria > Nevskiales > Nevskiaceae > Solimonas > Solimonas variicoloris. The sequence continues at coordinate 144,783 of NZ_KB907933.1, forward strand.
CTGCGGCGGCCGCGGTATCGCGCCGCGCCAGCTTCTGGAAAGCGGCGCTGAGCGCCGGCCATTCAACTGCGGCCTGCGGATCGGCGGCCAGCGCCGCCAGCGTGCCCTGCGGATCGTCGAGCAGGCGCTGCCATTGCCGCAACGGCGCGGCGCGCTCGGCCGGCAGCGACGCGATCAGACTGGCGGCGAGCGCGGTGTTGCCGTCGGCGAGCGCCTTGCGCGCGCGCTGCTCGGCGGCCTCGGCGGTGATCGCGCCGCGGTCCTGCAGCCACTGGAACGGCGCGACGCAGGCCTGCGGCATTTGCGGCGCCTCGCGCCAGAACGCCAGCAGTTCGTCCTGCCATGCGCCCGGCTGCGGGCGCGCCGGATCGGCGCCGGCGAGCCGCGCCTGCCAGCGATGGCAGACGAGACGCGGGTCGGACTCGCCGCGGTCCTGCGCGAGGAAGGCCGGCCACTGCGCGCGCTGCGCGAGATCGAGCAGCCATTGCCGGCGCAGCTCGCGCGACACCGGCAGATCCGGATTGCGGTCGAGGAAGTCGGCGATCGCCGCGTCGAGCGCGCCGGGCTGCGCGCGCGGCAGCTGCGCCTGCAGGCGCGCCGCCTGCAGATACGGATACAGCGCGTAGTCGCGCAGCGCGCGGCGGTCCTCGCCGTCCGGCGCACGGCCGGCGCGAGCCTCGGCGAGCGCGGCGCGGAACTGATCGCGCAGCGCCGTCGCATCGCTGGCCTGGGCCGTCACGGCGAGCAGGCCGCCGGCCAACAGCGCGAGGCTTTGCAAGATCTTCATGGTCATCCTCGACTCGCGGCGCTCCATGGTAACGGAGGCGGCGCGCGCGGCTTACTCGGCCTGCACCATCGGCTCGTCGGGCAGGAAGCGCACGCCCTTCATGCCGCAGGCGAGGATGGCGTCACGCAGCTGCACGACGGCCTGGCGGCGCGGAAAGGTCTTGCGCCAGACCAGCGCGATGCGCCGGTGCGGACCGGGCGGCACGAAAGGCTTGGCGATCAGGCCGGCGCGGTCTTCCGGACGGTTCTCGGCCGAGGACTGCGGCAGCACGGTGATGCCGAGCCCGCCGACGACCATGTGGCGGATCGTCTCCAGCGAGCTGCCGGACTGCGGCTGCGGTCCGTCGCGATCCGGATCGACGCACTTCGGGCAGGCTTCGATGACCTGATCGCGGAAACAGTGGCCGGGTCCGAGCAGCAGCAGCTTCTCGCCGGCGAGCTGCCGGGCCGGGATCGCCTCAGCCGCGGCCCAGTGATGATCGGGCGGCAGCAGCACGACGAAATCCTCGTCGTAGACCGGCCAGGCCGACAGGCCGTTGAGATCGATCGGCAGCGCGACGCAGACCACGTCGAGCTCGTTCTCGCGCAGCTGTTCGAGCAGCTTGGCGGTGAAGTTCTCCTCGATCACCAGCGGCATCTGCGGCGCGCGCTCGCGCAGCAGCGGCACCAGGCTCGGCAACAGGTACGGCCCGACGGTATAGATCGCGCCGAAGCGCAGCGGGCCGGCCAGCTCGTCCTGGCCTTCGCGCGCCAGGTCCTCGATCAGGCGCGTCTCGGCGAGCACGCACCTGGCCTGGGCGATGATGCGCTCGCCGATCGGCGTCGGCCGGGCTTCGCCGCGATTGCGCTCGAACAGCAGGACGCCGAGCTCGTCTTCGAGCTTCTTCAGCGCGACCGACAGCGTCGGCTGCGACACGAACGAGCGCTCGGCGGCGCGGCCGAAGTGACGTTCCTTGTCGAGATTGACGAGATAGCGAAGTTCAGTGAGGGTCATGCCCTCAAGCTTAACCGAGCGCTGCGCCGCGGGCCGCCGGCCCGAAGGCCGGCTTACATGAACTGCTCGTTGCCGACGATGCCGATGTTGGTGACGCCCAGACGCTGGGCGTCGGCCAGCGCCGCGGCCACGTATTTGTATTCGACCAGCCGGTTCGGGCGGATGTGGAATTCCGGCTGCTGCGCCTGCGCCGCGGCCGCCACGAAGCGCGATTTCATCGTCTCGCGGCTGATCGCTTCGCCGTTCCAGATGTAGGTGCCGTCGAAGTCGATTTCCAGTTCCACCACCGGCGGCGGCTGCACGTTCTCCATCGGCGGCGTCGCCTGCGGCATGTCCAGCTTCACCGCGTGCGTCTGCACCGGGATGGTGATGATCAGCATCACCAGCAGCACCAGCATCACGTCGATCAGCGGTGTGGTGTTGACGTCCACCACCACTTCCGGATCGCCGGAGCCGCTGCCGCTTCCTAC
>NZ_KB907934.1 GCF_000382285.1 Solimonas variicoloris DSM 15731
GCGCATGAGCGCCACATCGTCGGCTCGGGCCGCAAGGCCGTCGAGCATCCGGCCTTCACGGCCGTCAACATCGTGCTCGGCAATCTCAAGACCGCGATCACCGGCACCTATCACGCCTTCGATTTCGCCAAATATGGCCATCGCTATCTGGCCGAAGTCGCCTATCGCTTCAACCGTCGGTTCGATCTGTCCAGCATCCTCAGGCGCCTGATCCGCGCCGCCGCGCGGACCGCACCATGGCCTGATCCCAAGCTCAGGTTGGCTGCGATTCGCACCTAATCAGGTAGCGATTTGAATTGTCCCCGCGCGTTCACGCACATGCAATCGGCAGTTTTCTCTATGTGGCTCTGCAAAAGCCGTCTGCCGCGCTTTGCTAAAGTGCGCGCTCCATCCGTCTGACGTCGCATTCATGACCGCCCATCGGTGTCTTTTTCCGGCTCTGTTCGTCCTGACGGCGGCGCTGGGCGCCTGCAGCTCGCAGAACGACACGATCAGCACGCCGGTCGTGCGGCCGCCCAGCGTGGCCCCGGCCGGCATCTACGAAGGCACCTGGACCTCGACCGCGACCGGCGACAGCACGGCGGTGACCGCCTTCCTCGACAGCGACGAAACGATGATGGTGTTCGACGCCGACGGCGCGCTGATCGCCTCCGGCGTGTACGCGACGATCGAGGACGCGCGCAGCATCAGCTGGACGGCGCGCGTGTTCGAGCCGGTCACGAGTACCGACGCGACCACCGGCGAGACCACGACCAGCACCGCGATCACGACGCTGACCGCCGGCGGCAGCTATGCCGAGCAGGCCAGTCTGCTGCTGACCTTCACGCGTTCGGGCGGCGAGACCGGCACGCTGGCGCTGAACTACGACGAAGCGGCCTACGAATCGCGCTCCGACGTGTCGCTGATCCAGGGGCGCTGGGGCATGAAGGATGCCTACGGCGCGGCGACGATCAGCCTGAACGTCGACGCCGGCGGTGGCTTTTCCGGGTCCGACGAGAACAACTGCAGCTACAGCGGCCGATTTTCGATCATTACCCAGCAGTACAACCTCTACGGCGTGACGCTGACCAGCTCCTGCCCGGGCGACACCAGCTCGTCGACGACCTCCGGCCTGGCGACGCTGAAGGCGGCGACGACGACCAGCGCCAAAACGCTGATCTCGGTGTCCACCGCGCAGAAGGCCGCGGTGCTGCTCAAGCTCAAGCCGCTCTGAGCGGCGCCGCACCGAGGGCCGCGCGTCGCGCGCGCTCCACGCCGGCCATGCGCGCCACGCGCCCGTAGCTCCGCTGGGCAGAGCAGAGGCTTTCCAGGCCGATGCTCGCGATTTTCGCGGCAATCCGAACAGAAGCGCGGCACGGCGGGCGCACATGCGGGCACTTCCGCTTGGCGCGCGAGGGCGTTCATCCGCAGTCGATATAAGGGGCGCGCAAATCGGATACTCTCAGCGCGTTCACATAACAATTAATTATCAAGCACCTGCGGGGGATTAAATGCGCAAGGTCGACTCTGCTTTTCGTCCATGGCTGGTCTTGGCGCTTGCTCTGGCAGGGTGTAATGCGGTCACCCGGGAGGCGGGGCCGGACATCATCTTTCACGGTGGCCCCATCCTCACGATGGAAGGTGAGCAGCCGGCCTATGTCGAAGCCGTAGCTGTGAAGGACGGCAAGATCCTCTTCGCTGGCAGCGAACAGGAGGCCATGCGGCGGAAGGGCGCCAACACCGTCGTGAAGGACCTGGCCGGAAAGGCACTGCTGCCCGGCTTCATCGATCCGCACAGCCACTTCATCGACTCGCTCGCGTTGGCTGATCGCGTGAACGTCTCCGGCCCGCCGGTCGGCCCGGCCTCCAATCCGGACGAAATCGTTGCCGCACTGCAGGAGGGGGCGGCTGCCAAGCATTTGAAACCGGGCGAACTCCTGCTCGGTTGGGGTTATGACGAAAACTTGATGCCCGCGGGCCAGGTGCTTTCTCGTGCCATTCTCGACGAAGCCTTCCCGGACAATCCGGTGGGCGTCATCCATGTCTCGATGCACGGCGCGGTCATCAACTCGAAGGCGATGGAGCTCTACGGCTATCAGGATGGAATGCCGACGCCGGCGGGCGGAATCATCCTGCGCCAGCCGGGTACGCAGAATCTGCAGGGGCTCGTCATGGAGGCCGGCTATCTGCCGATGCACGCCAAGCTGCCGTCTCCGAATGCGGCGCAGGAAATGGCGGCCGCCCGCTCGGGACAGCTTCTCTATGCGGCGGCGGGCGTCACCACGGCCCAGGAGGGCGCCAGCACGCTCCAGATGGTGCAGCAGCTGCAGCGGATCGCGTCGCAAGGCGGCTTGATCATCGATGTCGTCGCCTATCCCTTCATCACGGAGCTTGATGCGATCCTGAAGGCCAATCCGCCCTCGACATTCGGACAGTACCGCAAGGGATTGAAGCTGGGCGGCTGCAAGGTCACCGTGGACGGTTCGCCGCAAGGCAAGACGGCTTGGTTCACCACCCCCTATCGCACCGGCGGCCCCGGCGGTGAAAAGGATTGGAAGGGCGAGCCCAGCATCCCGGTCGATGCCATCCGCGCCATGGTGAAGACCTGCTATGACAACAATCTGCAAGTGCTGATGCACGGCAACGGCGACGCGGCGATCGACTTTCTGATCGCCACCCACAAGCAGATGGCCGGAGCCGATCTCGCCAAGGACCGGCGCACGGTCTGCATTCACTGCCAGTTTATCCGGCCGGATCAGATCGCTGACTTCGCGAAGCTGAAAATCATCCCGGCGCTGTTCACCGATCACACTTTCTTTTTCGGCGATACGCACGTCGCCAATCGCGGGCCGGAGCAAGCGGCCTTCATCAGCCCGATGAAAGCCGCGATCGACGCAGGCCTGCGCCCCACCAACCACACCGATGCATTCGTCGTCCCCATCGATCAGATGATGACCGTGTGGACGGCGGTGAACCGGCAACTGCGTTCCGGCGGCGTGCTCGGGCCGGATCAGCGCATCACGCCCTACCAGGCATTGCAAGCAATCACGAGCAACGCTGCCTACCAATATCGGGAAGAAGCGACCAAGGGGTCGATCGCGCCGGGCAAGCAGGCGGACCTCGTGATCCTTTCCGCCGATCCCACCAAGATTGCGCCCCAGGCCATCAAGGACATCAAGGTGATCGAGACGATAAAGGGCGGGAAAACCATTTACCCGCAGCCCTGACGGTTCTGGCCAGGCTGGCACGGGATCGTCCCGGCGTGATCGTGGAGTTTCCGGGCGCGATGGGTTCGCCGAGCGGGTTTGCGATTTCACCCGCCGCCTAGCCACGGCCGAACCGGTGCTCACGCCGGAGAAAGTCGGGAAGCGCGCCGCGCTGCTGCGCGCTGAGTTGCACACGGATTGCCCGACGTGCGCCGGGCCGATACCCGCTTGCCGCACCGATTCGCGTGGACGATCGGGAATCCGCATCGGCGGCGCCCAAGCCATCCTGGCCCGAAGCGCCGCAGCGGGGGCGTGGCTGCAACCGCGTCCGCAGTGCTCTCTCGTTGTTCGGGAATGGCGCGCCCGGAGGGAATCGAACCCCCAACCCCGGACTTAGAAGGTCCGTGCTCTATCCAGTTGAGCTACGGGCGCGTCGGCGCGGAATTCTACGCGAGGTGTCGCGCCAGGTCTTCGGTCTGCAGAGGCGTAGCGCATGAGCATCTGCAGGATCCTGCAGCCGCCGCGACACGCCGAACACGGCGCTTCGGTCGGCGACGCGCGAGCTTCAAGGGCCTGTACTCGGCTTGGCGGTGGCGTTGAGCGCGCCGCTCTGCAGCTGCGAGCGGCGCAACTGTTCGGGCGTGGCGTTAAACCAACGCCGGCAGGATCGGTTCAGGGCACTCTGGTTCGCATAGCCCAGCAGGCCCGTCACCTGTGTCAGCAGCATTTCGGGTTGAGACAGGTGCGCTTCGGCAAGCCGACGCCGCTCTGCGTCGACGATGCCCGCAAGGGTCAATCCGCGTTCGGCGAGGCGTCGTTGCAGGGTTCTGGGATGGTGCCCAAGCGAACTGGCGACCGTGCCGATGCTGCAGTGCCCGGTAGGGAGCAGTCGCCGGACCACGTTCCGCACCTGGCCGTCGAGGGTGGTTCTCGTCCGACCGTGGTGGGCTTCGAGATATTCGGCGGCGATGGCGGCGGTCTCACGGTCTGCGCCGGCGACCCGCCGCTGCATCAACGACACCTCTATGTCGACGGCGCACAGGTTCTGCTCGAACCACACTTCGCAGCCGAAAGCCGCTTCGTACGTCTGCAGACTGGCCAGCCGAGCGTGGGGGAAACATATCCTTGCTGCTCGGACGTTCTCGCCGGTCAGCATGCGCGCGATCCGGGTGCCGTTGCCCATCAGCATCTCGAGAAACTGGCGCGAACGGACGATCGATGCATCGATGATCGAGATGCGCAGGCGCACCGCGCTGCGGGTGCCTCCCGCTTCGAGCGTGATCCGTACGCCGGGAGCTACGACATGCATGTAGTGGGCGACGGCCTGGAAGGCGTCATGCACCGTCGCGGCGTTGCGCACCAGGACGGCTACCGGGCCTAGCATCGCGATGCCTTGCAGCTTTGACAGTTGAATCCCGAAATCCGCGCAGTCAAGGTGCTGTGCGCAATGCTCCAGCAGGGCGATGCCCTTGTTGAAGGGGACGAACTGGTCGGCTTTGGCGGCCATGTTCACGGGCAGCTGGAATCGCCGCAGGAGATCATTCGGCTTGCCGCCCAGCGAGGTCACCAGAGCATCGAAGCCGGAAAAGACGCTGCAGCGCAGCAGGTAATCCATGGACGGAAGCGGTGTCGCGAAATGATAAAGAAGTGTCACGGAAAGATAATTGATGCGCAATGCCTGACCGTAGACTCCAGCCATCACCGACGGTCGGGAGTCTCCGCATGAAGGCAGCAGCACAGCAAGGGTTCTCATCTCGCACCGTGGCCGCTTGGCGTGCCGCGAATCTTCTCTGGGTCGTCGCGGGACTCATCCTGGTCGGCTACGGGCTGCTCGCCTTCAATGCCGGCACCAAGGTCTCGCCGCTCAATAACGACGGATCACAGTCGCTGGCCCGGGTCGAGCACATCATCGAGCAGGCCGATCGCGGCGTGGCGATGCAGGACAGCGAAGAGGCGCGAGCCGTCATCCCGTTCTGGATGAATCTGATCGCCCGCATCGAATCGAGCCAGTACGTTCACGGCAGCGACAGCCTCATGGAGGCCGAACGTCACTATTACGCGATGGCCGAAAAGAAGCGCCATGTTCTGAGCACGCACATGCTGTTGGGGGTGGTGCTGATGGCGACGGGCTTCCTGCAGTTCTGGCCTGCGTTCCGCCGTAAGCACAGGACCGCCCATCGCATCCTGGGCGTGGTCTATGGTCTGACTGCGGTCACGTCGATGAGCATGAGCAGCTACTACCTTCTCCACACCGAGGTCGCGGATGTCTACAGCCAGTTCGCGTTCTTCTCGGGGCTCTGGGCGCTCGTGGTGCTGTCCCTGTTCAGCCTCTCCATGGCGACGTGGTCCCTGCTAAGGCGCGATATCGCAGCGCACCTGGGATGGCAGGCACTCGCGTTCGGATGCTTTCTGACGGCCCCGACCCAGCGCATTCTCTGGATCTCGCTTTCTCCGTTCTCCGGCGGTGCGACCTTCAACGAGGTCAACATTGCGGTCAACGTGTTGCTCCTGCCGTTGTCGTTTTTCATTGGCTATGTCCTGTTCGTCGCCAATCGGAATTCTTCTCCGGCGAAGCCGGCTGCGGCGACCCTGTCGGCCGCGCCCGCTTGGCAACGTTGGACGTTGATCGCCCTGGCGCTTGGCATGGGAGTGCTCTCGGCGAGCCTGCTTCTGACGAACGGCCTGTCCGGCTCGAGCATCACAAAGAGCGTCGCGATGGCGTCCGCGGCACAGGCGCATGACGCGTCGGCGTTGGGGCCTCTGGGCCTGCTGGCGTTTGCCTGCCTCATCGCGACGATGATTGCCGGCATTCGTTTGCTCGCGTCCCCGAAGGGTGTCTCGGCCGGAACCAGGGCGACGATCGCTTCGGGCTTGCTGGCGTCAATGGCCCTGCTGGCGCTCGGCTATTCGATCGGCATGCCGTCCCACGCGCACTCCGTCGCAGGCTCCGCCTATACCTTCAATGGCTTGCTGATGCTCGTCGTGGTGGCATGGGGGGCTTACTACGTTCGAGCCAATGATCCCGGGAAAGCTCGCGAAATCTGCTGGTTCATCGTGCTGCTGAGCATGAGTCCGGCACTGACCTATGCCTTCATGTACTTCTTCGACGCCATCGACCTCGTTCCGTCACCGTTCGACGAGAAAGGCCACGGCTACCAGCTCGCGGCTGCCCTCGGCCTCATTCTGCCCACGATCGCGGCGCATCTGCGGGCCGTGTACTCGCAGGAGACCCGTCGCTACGCGGTCAATTGAAAGTGGGAGATCCGCGCCGCTTCGAGTCAATCAGCAATAGCGGCGACGCCGGCGCCGGGGGTTCTGCTTTTCACGTCGCGGCGCGCTAGTCCCGCCGGCTCCATTTTCTCTCGCCGCAGCGGCGGCATGCGCTTCAGAACTCGCCGTGACGGCCGCTGCCGTCGCGGAAGCGGCCGGCGCCAGCCCGCGTCTCGCCGCTGCCAAGCGTGCGCAGGCCGTGCGCGAACTCGTTGGCGATCGCCGCCGGCTCGTCGAGCCCCCATTGCTCGTAGGCGCTGTGCCGATCGCCGCGCAGGCAAGTCTGCGGAAAGGCGCTGAGCTGCGCGGCGAGTTGTAGCGCCGCCGCTTCGGCCTGGCCGGCGGCGACCACGCGATTGGCGAGCCCGATCGCCAGCGCTTCCGGTGCGTCGACCGGGCGGCCGGTGAGGATCAGGTCCATGGCCCGCGACATGCCGATCAGGCGTGGCAGGCGCACGCTGCCGCCGTCGATCAGCGGCACGCCGAAGCGGCGGCAGAAGACGCCGAACACGGCGCTTTCGTCGGCGACGCGCAGATCGCACCAGCACGCGAGTTCGAGTCCGCCAGCGACGCAGTAGCCGGATACCGCAGCGATCACCGGCTTGCTCAGGCGCAGACGGGTCGGGCCCATCGGCCCGTCGCCATCGGCGTCGAGCCGGTTCATGCGCGCCGCATCGCCGCTGGCGACGGCCTTCAGGTCGGCTCCCGCGCAGAAGTGCGCGCCTGCGCCGGCGAGCACGGCGACGTCGAACGCGGCATCGGCGTCGAAGGCGCGGAACGCATCGGCGAGCGCCTGCGCGGTCGGGCGGTCGACGCAGTTGCGCACGGCGGGGCGATCGATGCGGATCAGCAGCACCCGGCCGTGGACTTCGCGGGTGACGGTGGACGGGGATGCGGACATGGGCGCGGCGCCGGCGACGGAAGGTGCCGCAGTTTGCCGCCGCGCGCGGTCTTCGTCAGCGGGGCGCCGGCGCGTGCGGGCCGTCGGCCGCGGCGGCCGGCGCGCGCCGCCAGGTACGCGACTGGCCGAACGCACGCAGGCCACGATAGGCGTGCAGTTCCAGCGTGTCGCCGTGCACGCGGATTTCGGCGTTGGCGGTGACGCCCTGGGTGAGCCCGTCGCGCAGGTCCATCACGGTGCCGCCGCTCCAGCTGCCGTCGGCGCCGCGCAGGTTCCAGAGAAAGCGCAGGCCGGTGAGCGGCCGGCCGCGCAGCTCGCCGCCGCAGCCGGCGCAGACCGGCGCCAGCGCTGCGCCGTGGCGATCGACGATGCGGACGACACGACCGGCGACGGTCTCGCCTTCGCGATACAGCTCGACGACGGTGGTCGTGCCGGCCTCCGGTTCCTCGGCAAGCCAGCGGCCGAGCACGGCGTCGTCCGGCATGCCGGCGAAGGCCCGGCCGGCGCCGAGCAGCAACAGGAGAACGGCCAGCGAGCGTCGTTTCATGACGCTCAACGGTATCGGTAGACGAGGTCGATGCCAAACGCGCGCGGATCGCCCCAGACCACGGCACGGTCGGCGTGCGGCAGGTTGTCGACAGCGGTCAGCGGGTATTCCTTGTCGGCGAGGTTGCGGCCCCACAGCGACACGTCGAGCGCGCTGCCGGCACCGAGCCGCAGCTCGCCGGCGGTGAGCCGCGCGTTCCACACGCCGTAGCCGTCGATCGCGGTCAGGCCGCGCTTGTCCTCGGTGATGACGAAGCCCTGGCGGTCGCCGGTGTACTGGTAGTTCACGTAGGCGCGCAGATTGCCCCAGCCGCGCTGCAGGAAGGTCCAGTCGATGGTGCCGACGCCCGAATGGCGCGGCGCGGCGATGAACGGATAGAGATTGGCGACGTTGTTGCCGTTGATGTCGATGACTTCCTCGACCTTGGCGTCCAGGTAAGCGTACTGCAGCGAGACGATCAGGCCGGGCAGCGCGACCACGGCGCTGTCGAGTTCGACGCCGCGCATGCGCGCGCGGCCAGCGTTGCGCGCCTTGGTGTCGGAGATCGTGCCGGGGATCATGAAGTTGGTCTGCATGTCGCGGTAACGGCTGTCGAACAGCGCCGTGTTCAGGCGCAGGCGCCGCTGCAGCCATTCGCTCTTCAGACCCAGTTCGATCGAGCGCACTTCTTCGGGCTTGAAGCCCTCGACGAAGCCGAAGCCGTAGTTGGTGCCGTCCGACGCCGCGCCGGAGGCGGCCGAGATCTGTGGATCGCGCGTGTTGAAGCCGCCGCTCTTGTAGGCGGTCGCGTAGGAGGCGTAGGCGGTCGCGTTCCGCCTGAGGTCGTACTGCAGGTTGAAGCTCGGCGAGAAGTTGCTGTCCTTGCGCGAGGCCTGCACGTTGTCGAAGGTATCGGTGCCGCCGAGCACGAAGGACGGCACCGGCACCGCGGCGAGGCCGATCCCGAGCAGCTGCGCCTCGATGTATTGCTTCTGCACGAAGTCCTTGCGCGCCCAGCGTTCATCCCAGGACTGGCGCAGGCCGAGCGTCAGGCGCAGGCGCTGGTCGAACCATTCCGGCGCCCAGGTGAACTGGCCGAACAGCGCGGTTGCCGAATTGTCGATCGCGTAGTCGTAATCCCAGAACGCGGCGAGTCCCGGCAGCGCCGCGTCGCGCAGCAGCTCGCGCAGTGACGGGACGAGATCGAGGATGGCATTGAGCTGCGAGGGGTCGAGCTTGGTGTTGAAGATGTGATGCGTCGGTCCGCCGTGCTCGCCGCCCTGCTCGGTGAAGTAGTAGGCGCCGACGATGAAGTCCACATCGCTGAACAGCTTGCCGCTGAGCTGGAGCTCGTGCGACCACTGGTCCTGATAGGTGCGCGGGATCACCAGCGGCGTCGGCTCGCCACCGCCGGCGACGATGCCGGCCGGGCCATCATAGGCGTTGGTGTCGACGCGATAGCCGGTCGAACCGCCGCCGCCGCCGAGATCCGGATACTGATCGTCGGTCAGCTTGCGGTAGGCGCCGATGTACTTGAGATCGAGCTGCTCGGCCAGCGGCGAGGTGAGCACCAGGGCGTGGCCCTGCGTCTTCGAATGCGAGGCTTCGAGCGGCGCGCCGGTGGCCAGGTGGTCGAGACGCCGCGACGAGTAGACCGTCTGCGACTGCGCATACGGCTTGAAGAAGTCCGCCATGCCGTGCGGCGTGTTCGACGGAATCACCGCCTGGAACATCGCGTTCCAGTATTCGAGATCGGTGCGATCGTAGGTGTAGTCGGCGGTCAGCCAGTCGGCGGCGAGCCAGCGCGCGTCCAGGCGCGCCGCCCATTCGCGGCGGTCGCCGAAGTCGCCGCCGGGGCCGGTGTTCTCGACGAAGCCATCGCTGCGGCTGCCGAGCGCGGCGATCTTCACCGCCAGGCTGTCGCTGAGCGGAATGTTGAGCGAGCTCTTGGCGCGCAGCAGATTGCGCGAGCCGTAGGTGAGCTGCTGCTGCATCGAAAAACCTTCGAACGAAGGCCGGCGCGTCACCATGTTGACGGCGCCGCCGGTGGTGTTGCGGCCGTACAGCGTGCCCTGCGGGCCGCGCAGCACTTCGACGCGCTCGAGGTCGGCGAGTTCCAGCGCCAGTCCGGCCGAGCGCGCGAGATAGACGCCGTCGAGGTAGATGCCGACCGCCGGGTCCTGCGTGACCTGCGAATCGGTGATGCCGACGCCGCGGATCGTGATGCGCAGCGTGCTGCTCGACAGCGGATGCGGCTCGATGACCATGCTCGGCACGTTGGCGGCGAGGTCCTGCACGCCCTGAATGCCGCGCTGCGCGAGCTTGTCGGCATTGAAGGCTTCCATTGAGATCGGCGTTTCCTGCACCGAGGCGACGCGGCGCTGCGCAGTGACGATCACTTCCTCGAGCGCGGTGTTCGCGGCCGGCGGCTCGGGCGTCGGCGCCGGCTCGGGAGCGTCCGGCAACGGAATCGTCGCCAGCAGCTCGGGCGCTTGCGTCGCGCCGGCGTCGGCGACCTCGGCCGCATCGGTTTCGGCTGTCGCACCGGCGCTTTGCGCGAGCGCGATGCTCGTCGGCAAGGCCAGAAGGACCGTCAGCCATCGGCTGTGCTTGGACATCATGCTCCCCCTCTATTTTATGAACCGCTTGCGGCCGCGCTCTGGCGCGGTCCGTACCGCAATCGCTACAAGTTCCAGCGCAGCCCGGTCAGCGCTTCCGAGTGCTGCCACAGGCGAGTGGCCAGCGCGGCGTCGCGCGCCGCCGGGCCGAGCGGCGACACGCCCACGGGGCCGAAACTCTCGAACAGCCAGCGCGGACCGACGAAGCTGCCGGGCGTGAAGCGCGCGCCGGTGGCGACGGCGACGATCGGTTCGGCGCCGCGTTCCGGCGACTGGCCGACATAGCGCAGGCCGAAGCTCAGGCCGGCCGTCGCCAGACGCTGCCAGGCGTTGTCCTGGCTCGAGCGCGCGCGGTTGTGGCCGATCTGCGTGCGGCAGACGCCGGGATGCGCGGCGTAGCTGGCGATGCGCCGGCGGCCGGCATCGAGCCGCCGCTGCAGTTCGAGCGCGAACAGCAGGCAGGCGAGCTTGGCCTGCTGATAGGCGACGATCGGCTCGTAGGCCTGCGCGAAGGTGAGATCGTCGAAGTGCAGTTGTGCGCGGCGCTGCACGAGGCTGGAGATCGAGATCACGCGTGCCGCCTCGGCCTGCTCGAGCAGCGGCCACAGCGCGTGCGTCAGGCGGAAGTGTCCGAGATGCGCGATCGCGAAGGTCAGCTCGTGGCCTTCCGGCGACAGCCGGCGGCGCGCCGGCGGGTAGATGCCGGCGTTGTTGACGAGCACGTCGACCGGCTCGCCGCGCGCGCGCAGGCGCTGTGCGAAGGCCGCGACGCTGTCCGGATCGGCGAGATCCAGCGTCTCGGCCTGCAGGCGCGCATCGGCCGGCCCGCCGGCGGCGAGCGCCGCGACGGCACGCGCCGCGCCCTCGCGGTTCAGGTCGGCGATCGTGACGTGGTAGCCGAGGGCGCGAAAGCGCGCGGCGCAGCCCAGGCCCAGGCCGCTGGCGCCTCCGGTGATGACAACGTGCTTCTTCTCCATGCCCTCAACGATACGGTACGTATCGTACACATCGGCATCCCGCAAACGGACGAGGGTGGGCGGGCCTGCCGTGTGCTCAGGCCGGACGCGCGCGCCGCGGGCGGACGCCGTCGAGCAGCAGGCGCACGAGCTTGCGGATCCAGTCCTCGCTCAAGGCGTCGAAGAGAAAGTACAGGCGGATCGAGATCGCGCCCTGAATGACGTCGATCAGCAGTTCGGCGTCGCTGTCGTCCGGCAGTTCGCCGCGCGCGATCGCCTGCTGGATGACGTGGCGCAGCGGCGCGCGGCGGCGCTCGTTGACCTCGACCAGCAGTGCCGACAGCGCCGGATTGTTGATGCACTCGGCGACCAGCATCGGCAACACGCCGCGCAGCGGCGACTCCTGCATGATCTTCGAGAACTGGCGGAACAGCGCGATCAGGTCCGCTTCGAGCGCGCCGTGGCTTTCGGGGATGGCGATCGGCAGTTGCATGAAGACCGCGAGCACCAGGTGCTCCTTGGTCTTCCAGCGCCGATAGATCGTGGTCTTGCTGGCGCGCGCGACGGCGGCGACGCGATCGATGGTCAGGGCCGAATAGCCGCCTTCGTGGAGGAGTTGCAGGGTCGCGCGGAGAATCGCTTGTTCGGCCGCGACGCCGCGCGCGCGAGGGTTCGTGGACATGCTGCTCGATGCCATGCGGGAACCGGCATTCTAGGCGGCGCCGCGCCGAAGCGGGATCGTGTTGCCGGCGCGTGCTTGCGCGCGGCGACTGCGGGTGCCGGTCCGATGGGCGGCAGCGGACCTCAGCCGCGCCGCGTGCTGATCGGCGCGCCCTGCTTGACGGTCAGCGTCACCGGCGTCTTCTCGGCGATGGCGAGCAGCTTGTCCCACTGCTCGTCACTGAGTGTCGCATCGCTGTGCAGGCTGCGCTCGATCTGCGTGTTGCCGTCGCGATCCTTCAGCAGCGTCAGCTCGACCCGGAGCTCGCCGATATTCCAGCCTTTCTTCTCGGCATACATGCGCAGCGTGATCGCGGTGCAGGCGCCGAGCCCGGACAGGAACAGCTCGTACGGTGCCGGACCGGCGTCGAGGCCGCCGTGCTCGGTCGGCTCGTCGGCGAGCAGCGCGTGGCGGCCGGCCTGGATCTCGTGCCGGTAGTTCGGTCCGTCGGAGCGGACGTGGGCGTTGGCGATCGGTTTCATCGGCGATGGTCCGTGCAGGTGCGCGCGTCAGCCGCGCACGAAAGTGGCGTAGGCATGCAGGAAGTCGGCGAGTTGCCGGCGCAGGTTTTCGTCATTCAGCTCGCCGTCGGCGCCGAACACCTGGTGCGCGCGCGACACCATCAGGCGTCCGCCCGCCCAGTGCCGCACGCCGAGCGTGCGCAGCACCGGCAGCCAGCCATTCTGCGCGAGGATGGTGCCGAAGCCGCCGGGCGAGGCGCCGACCAGGGCCACGGCGCGCCCGCCGAACACGGCGCTGATGTCGCTCGCCGGCCGCGACAGCCAGTCGATCGCATTCTTGAAGACGCCCGGCACGCCGTTGTTGTACTCGGGCGTCGCCAGCAGCAGGGCATCGCAGGCCTGCACGCGCTGCTTGAGCGCCGTGACCGCTGGCGGCAGGCCCTCACGCTGCTCGAGGTCGCCGTCGTAGAGCGGGATGCCGTGCAGCGTCGCCAGCTCGATCTGTATGTCGTCGCCGGCCAGTTTCTGCGCGGCGCGCAGCAGCGCGGTGTTGTACGACTGCGCGCGCAGGCTGCCGGAGATGCCGAGGATCCTGATCATGTCTGCTCCCTGGGGTCCGCCGCAGTCTACGCGTTCGTCACCGGTCGCGGCGCCTGTGCGTTTCGTGTCTGGCGGTTATGCTTGCCATCTTGTACTTCCCGACCTTTCCGCGGCGCGGCGTCGCCGCGGGCTTCCCCCTCATTTCGCCATGCCTTCTCGAAAATCCCCCGCCGCCGAGCAGTGGCTCGACGTGCCGGCGCGCCTGCTCGCCGAGAGCGGCACGATCCGCCTGCGCGAGCCGCGCGGCAGCAATGTCTCGGACATCGTGCGGCGGCTGCGCGCCGGCGAGTACGACAAGCCTTTCGTCGTCGACGACGGCAAGTGCCGGCGCCTGCATTTCAATCTCGATTTCGTGCAGAGCGAGATGCGCATCGACGATCCGTACGCGCTGAATTTCGCGTACACGCGCAAGATGATGTCGTTCCTGCTCTTCGTGCCGCGCCCGAAGCATGTCGTGCTGGTCGGGCTCGGCGGCGGCTCGCTGAGCAAGTTCTGTTACCGCGAGCTGCCGCAGGCGCGCGTCACCACGATCGAGATTGACGGCGACGTGCTGGCTTTCTCGCAGCTGTTCGAGCTGCCGGACGACGAGGAGCGCATGCGCATCGTGCACGCCGACGCCGCCGACTATTTCGCGACCACCGAGGAACGTGCCGACGTGGTGCTGATCGACGGCTGCGACCGTCAGGGTGTGGCCCCGGCCCTGTGCAGCGAGGCCTTCTATCGCGACGTCGCCGCCCGCCTGCGGCCGCGCGGCATGCTGGTGATGAACCTGATCGGCCCGGCGCATGTCGCCGAGACGCATCTGCGCCTGGTCGCCGGCGCGTTCTCCGGCCGCATCTGGCTGCACAAGCTCCCGGTCGGCGGCAACCGCCTGCTGTTCGCGCTCAAGGATCGTCGCTACATGCCGGACTGGACGGCGATCCAGGACGCCGCCAAGCAGCTGAAGGAGGCGCACGGCCTCGACTTTCCGGCGTTTGCGCGCCAGCTGCGCCACGCCCAGCAGTTCCAGTTCGCCAGCTGAGCCGCCGAGCCGGCATGGCGGCGCCGCGCCTTCAGTGCAGTGCGGCGAGCTGTTCGAGCGTCTGTGTCCAGAGCCGTGCGGCGACCGCGGTGTCGCGCGCGTCGGCGCTCGCTTGCGCCGGCCGGCAGTCGCGGAAGTAGCCGCCGCCGGCGAGGCCGGGCTGCGTCGCGCAATACAGCGACGTCTGCGCGCCTTCGTCCGGCGTGCGCAGGAAGAAGGCTTCGACCGGCGCCAAGGTGCGGCGCAGCGCCTCGACGGCGCGCTGACCGGCGAGACCCTTGGCGGCGATGTTGGTGTAGACGGCGCCGGGATGCAGGCAATAGGCGCCGATGCCGTCGCCGCCGTAGCGGCGCTGCAGCTCGGCAGTGGCATGGACGAGCGCCAGCTTCGAGACGCCGTAGGCCACCCAGGCGTTGTACGGCTGCAGCGGCGCGAACAGGCCGGCGTTGCGGCCGCGCGCGTGCAGCATCGAGACGACGTTGACGACGCGCGCTTCGCCGCGCGCGGCGGCGGCGCGGCGCAGCGCCGGCAGCAGCGCCAGCGTCAGCTGCATGGTGCCGAGATAGTTGGTGCGCCAGTGCAGCTCGTGCCCGTCCTCGCTCAGCGGCGCGGTCTTCCAGGTCGACATCAGGTCGAGATGGATGCCGGCGTTGTTGACGAGCAGATCGAGGCGGCCGTCGAGCGCGGCCTGGCTGTCGCCGGCGAAGCGCGCGACCGACGCCGCCTGCGCGAGATCGAGCGGCAGGCCGTGCACGTCGGCCGGACGGTCGTCGGCGCGCAGCTCGGCGGCGAGCCGCGCGGCCAGCGCCGCCGCGTCGCCGCGCGTGCTGACGAGCACGCGCGCGCCCCAGCTCGCCAGGGTGCGCGCGGTGGCGTAGCCGAGCGAGCCGGGCGCGGCGCCGGTGACGATTGCGTGGCGGCCGCCGAGATCGACCGGCGTCGCGTAGCGTGGGCGGACGAGCCGGGCGCGCAGGCCCGTGACGCGGCGCTCCGGCATCGCTCAGGCGCCCAGATCGATGGCGTGCAGAATCGGCTCGCGGCGGTCCCAGTCGCGCGCGGCGACGACGCCGGCGGCGAAGCCGTCGCTGACCGCGGGCGTCGCCTCGATGTATTCGAGCAGCAGGCCGGGCTCGGCCGGGGATTCCAGATAGGCGACACGCACCGCGCCGTTGCCGGCCTCGAACACCGGCTGCAGGCCGCGGGCGCGCGCCGCCGCGAGATCGGCGTCGAGATCGTCGCTATGCCAGGCGATGTGGTGCAGGCCGAGGCGCGGCCGGCCGTTGGCGTGCTGGTACGGCGACGGGGTGCGGCTGCGGACCTGGATCAGCTCGATCTGCAGCTCGCCGCGATACGACAGGCCGACGTCGATCACCACGCGGGTGTCTTCGCCGCGATAACGGCCTTGCATCGCCGTGCCGCGGAACAGCGTCCACGGCCCGACGCCCATGCCGGCGGCCCAGTGCCGGACGCTGGCGTCGAGGTCTTCGACCAGATAAGCGATCTGCCGTATCGGCTTTTGCGTCAGCGCGTTCATGGCCGCCGTCCGGAAAGTGCGCCGGCACTACAGCAAGCCGCGAGCGGTGGCGCTTGCCCCGAACGGATGACGCGTGCCGCGGCTCAGGCGCCGGCGTAGAACGGGGCCACGCCCGGCGGCTGGCGGCGGAAGCGCTTGTAGCCCCACCAGTACTGCTCGGGGCAGGTGCGCAGGCACTGTTCGAGGCCGCGGTTCATCGCCGCCGTCGCCGTCTCGACATCGGCGTCGGCGATGCCGTCCGGCGCGGCGATGAAGTGCGCGATGAAGCCGGCGGCGTGCGCCAAGCGCTCGCCGAACATGAAGACCACCGGCGAGCCCGATTCGCGGGCGAGCTTGGCGACCAGCGTCGGCGTGTGCGCCGGCACGCCCATGAACGGCGCGAACACGCCGCGTCCGGGCGGCGGATCATGATCGGGCATGAAGTAGACGCCCATGCCGTCGCCGAGCAGTTCGAGCGATTGCTGGCGCACGCCGGCCTCGGTCGCGCGCAGATGGCCGCCGAAGCGCGTCCGGCCGCGGATCGACAGGGCGTTGAGCGCGCCGCGCTGTGGCTTGTACAGGCCGCAGAACGGAAAGCGCGCCGACATCGGGATCGCCACTGCCTCGAATGCGCCCTGGTGCAGCGTCAGCAGGATCACGCCCTTGTTCTGCGCGAACGCGGCTTCCAGCACCTCGATGCCGCGCCATTCCTTGACGGCGTCCTTGATCGCCTGCGCCGGGCCGAGCCAGACGCGCATCGTTTCGATGTAGGTCGTGAACTCGTGGCGCAACGAGGCGCGGGCGATGCGCTCACGCTCGGCGGCGTCCAGCTCCGGCATGCAGCGTTCGAGATTGCGCAGGGCGACGCGGCGGCGGCTGGAGCCGCTGACCCACGACAGCCAGCCGGCGAAGGCGCCGAGCGCCTGCAGCACGGACAGCGGCAGCTGCCCGAGCAGGATGAGAAGGATGCGCAAGGCTGGTCCTCGGTGAATGGAGAGCACAAGCCATGAATCCGGGGACCGAGAGCCTGCGGCGCGCATCATGCCACGCGGCGCTCGCCGTTGCCGGCGCGCCGCCGCCGCGGCTCAGGGCCGCCGCGTGCCGCCGTAGCGCTTCTCGACCCAGGCCGGATGGCGGACGAGGATGCGCGGATCCTTGTAGCGCCACAGATCGCGCAGCAGGGTGCCGAGTTCGTGCAGCTGCAGGAAGAAGGGGTTGTACGAGCGTGGCTGGCGTTCGGTGACGCCGTAGGCGATCGGGCCGGCGTCCTTCTCGGCGCGGAACGTGCCGAACAGGCGGTCCCAGACGATCAGCACGCCGCCGAAGTTGCGATCGATCTGCAGCGCGTTGGAGCCGTGATGGACGCGGTGGTGCGAGGGCGTGTTGAGCACGGCGCCGAAGCGGTCGAGGAAGCTCGGCGCCTCGGTGTGCAGGAAGAACTGGTAGAGCAGGCTCATCTCGATCGCGACGATCGCCCAGGTCTTGTTGAAGCCGACCAGCGCGATCGCCACGGCGATGATCAGCGTGCCGCCGTTGAAGATGACGAGATAATTCTGACGCAGCGCCGTCGAGTAGTTCATGCGCTGCGAGGAGTGGTGGACAGCGTGCGAAGTCCAGAACCAGCGCACCTTGTGCCAGACGAGGTGGGCGACGTAGAACGCGAAGTCGCTGACCACGAACAGCAGCAGCACGCTCCAGACGCCGTGCACCGGCTGGTACTGCAGGCCGAGCGGGTAGACGAGGTCATAGAAGGCGCTGCCGACCAGGGCGACGATGACGCCGTCGACGACCTTGTAGGTGAAGCCCATCGTCATGTTCGACAGCGTGTCCTTCAGCTCGTAGGCCTGCGCGCGGCCGTGCCGGCGCCAGTACCAGGCTTCGGCGAGGATCACGACGACGAAGACCGCGCCGGCCAGGGCAATGAACGACAGCGCGTGCAAGACATCCTGCATTGACGACTCCGATGCGCGCGGCGGACCGCGGGGACGATGCCGCGATCTTGGCGCCGGCGCTGTCCGGCCGTATTGACGCTGGATTTGCGTTTTTGACATTCTCCGCCAAAACATGGAGGAGAGGACCTTGGCCGAAGGCGGCGTTTACGTCTCGGCGGCGCTCGCCGAGCTCTTGCGGCTGTATCTCGACGAGCGCCGCATCGCCGCGCCTGCCGTGCGTGCCGAGCTCGACGCCTATGCCGGCGCCCAGCGCATGCCGGTCGAAACCTGGTGGTCGCTGTTGCAGGCGATCGCCGAGGCCGATCCGCAGCCGGCGATCGGCCTGCGCATCGGCCGGTTCGCCAAGCCGCATCACGTCGGCGTGCTCGGCTATCTGGCGATGTCCTGCGCGACGCTCGGCCAGGCGCTGATCCGCTTCCAGCGCTTCCAGCCGCTGCTGCACAACCTGACGCCGACGCTGGCGACGCGCCGCGGCGAGGATTTCGGCCTGAGCTGGGACCCGGCCTACGGCCGCTCGACGCGGCTGTCCGATGAGGTGCTGGTGTCGGCGATGCTGACGCTGGCGCGCTCGCTGACCGGTCACGCCGAACTGGCGCTGCGCGCCGTCGAATTTCCGGGGCTGCCGCCGGACGATCCGACGGTGCATGCGCGCTTGCTCGGCTGCCCGGTCCAGTTCGGGGCCCGGACACTGGTCGTGCATCTGCCGGTCGCCGCGCTCGATCTGCCGATCGACAGCCGCGATCCGCACCTGATGCGCCTGCTCGAACAGCAGGCCGAGGCCTTGCTGCACGTGCTGCCGCAGCCGGATGCGCTGATGTCGGGCCTGCAGCGGGCGATCGTCGATGCGCTGCAGGACGGCGAGCCGGCATTCGAGCAGATCGCCGCGCGGCTCGGGGTGCCGTCGCGCTCGCTGTACCGGCGGCTGCAGGAGCGCGGCCTCAGCTACAAGGGCGTGCTCAATCACATGCGCCTGCGGCTGGCGCGAACCTATCTGGCCGACCCCACGCTCAGCCTGCCGCAGATCGCGCTGCTGCTCGGCTATTCCGAGCAGAGCGCGTTCACGCGCGCCTTCAAGGGCTGGTGCGGCGAGACGCCGCTGCATTACCGCCGCCAGGCACTCGGGGCCGCCGCGTCGGCGTGACGCGGGACGCCGCCGGCCGCGGCCCCGGTGTCAGCCGCGCAGGAACGCCAGCAGCGCCGCGTCGAAGTCCGCCTGTGCCTCGATGTTCGACAAATGTGCCGCCGGCAGCGTGACGAGGCGTGCATCGCCGATCGCCTCGGCGAGCCGGCGTCCGTCGGCGACGGTCGTCGTCCGGTCCTCGCTGCCGGCGATGACCAGCGCCGGACCGCGGATCGTTGGCAGGGCGGTGCGGAAATCGGCGTCGCGCACCGCCGCGACGCCGCCGATGTAGCCGGTCGGCGAGGTCGCAAGCAGCTGCTCGCGCACCGCCTCGACCGCCGCTGTCGCGCGCGCGACGAAGGCCGGCGTGAACCAGCGGGTAATGGCGCCGGAGGCGATTTCGGCCATGCCTTTTTCGCGGACCAGCGCGATGCGCGCATCCCAGACGTCCGGCTGCGCGATGCGCGCGGCGGTGTTGCACAGCACCAGCCGGTCGAGCCGTTGCGGGGCATGCAGGGCCAGCCACTGGCCGATCAAGCCGCCGATCGACAGGCCACAGAAATGTGCGCGCTCGCAGCCGACGGCGTCGAGCAGTCGCAGCACATCGTGGCCGAGCTCGTCGACCCGGTACTCGCCGGCCGGCACGTCCGAAGCGCCGTGACCGCGCATGTCATAACGAAGCACGCGAAAGTGCGGCGTCAGCGCCGGCATCTGCGCGTCCCACATCGACAGCGAGGTGCCGAGCGAGTTCGACAGGACGAGGATGGGCGCCTCGGCGCGCCCCTCCAGCCGATA
Organism: Solimonas variicoloris DSM 15731; assembly: GCF_000382285.1. Lineage (GTDB taxonomy): Bacteria > Pseudomonadota > Gammaproteobacteria > Nevskiales > Nevskiaceae > Solimonas > Solimonas variicoloris. The sequence goes on from NZ_KB907934.1 coordinate 19,640, forward strand.
GTGCAGGCGCAGGCCTTCGATCGTCAGGGCTGGCAAGTGAGGCTCCTCTTTGTCCTGGGTGAGGAAAGGATCAGCTGACGCTCTCGGCGCTGTAGCGCGCGAGCAGGCCGCTGCGCACCGCGTGGCGATGCACGGCGGCGAAGCACCAGCCGGCGGCGAGGATCTGCACCACGGCGAGCGCCAGTCCGGCCGCCAGCAGGGCCGGCGAGAAGCCCTGACCGGCGACGATCGCGCGCATGCCTTCGAACACGTACGACGGCGGCAGCAGATGGCCGATCCACTGCATCCACGCCGGCAGCGTCGCCAGCGGATAGAACACGCCGGCGAACGGCGACAGCAGCGCCGGGATCGGCCAGACCAGCCATTCCGACGCCGGGCCGAGGCGCAGCACCATCGCGCTCGCGAACACGCCGAGCGCGATGCCGAACAGGAACAGCACGAGCAGGAACGGCAGCAGCAGCGCGCCGTAGATGAAGAACGAGAAGCCGAACACGCCGGTCGCCAGCAGCAGCATCACCGCCAGGCCGATGACACTGGTGGCGACGCTGGTCAGCACCAGGCCGCTGACGTATTCGCCGATCGTCAGCGGCGTCGCGAAGATATTGAGGAAGTTGCGCGACCAGACGTCCTCGAAGAAGGCCGTGGTCACGCCCTGCATGACGCGCGTGAAGAAATCCCAGAGCAGCACTGCGCCGAGCAGCGTCGGCACGAAGTTGACGCCCGGCGTGCCGAGCGAATTCAGATAGCGCGTGATGAAGCCCCACAGCACGACGTCGACGGCGACCCAGGCGAAGGTCGGCAGGATGCGGGTCGGGCTGCTGCGCAGCAGGTAGTACTGGCGCAGCACCACGCCGGCGATGCGGCGGCGGTTCATGCGGCGGCCCCGGCCTGCGCCAGCGGCTCGCGCGCCAGCCGGATGAACAGTTCCTCGAGCGTGGCGACGCCATGTTCGGCCGGCAGGCGGCGCGGGTCGCCGGCCAGCAGCACGCGGCCGTGCGAGACGAACAGCACGTGGTCGCAGACTTCCTCGACTTCGTACATGTTGTGCGAAGTCCACAGGATGCCGCTGTGGCCGTCGGCGGCGATGGCGCGGATCAGACGGCGGATGTCATGCGCACTGGCCGGGTCGATCGAGGCGGTCGGCTCGTCGAGCAGCAACAGGCGCGGCCTGTTGAGCATGGCCTTGGCGAGACAGACCCGGGTCTGTTCGCCGGATGACAGCACGCCGCAGCGCGTGTCGCGGAAGCGCACCAGGTCGAAGCGCTCGAGCAGGCTTTCGATCCGGGCCTTGAGGTCGGGCACGTCGTAGATCAGCCCGAACACGCGCAGATTCTGCCAGACCGTCAGATTGCCCGGCAGCGGCGCGTAGACCGCCGCGAAGTTGGTTCGCGCCAGCGCCTGCGCGCGCTGCCGGGCGACATCGTAGCCTTCGATGCGGACGCTGCCGCGGCTCGGCGCGAGCACGCCGAGGATCATGTTGAGGGTCGTGGTCTTGCCGGCGCCGTTCGGGCCGAGCAGCCCGACGATCTGGCCGGGCGCGACATCGAACGAGACATCGTCGACGGCGAGCGTCGAGCCGTACTGCTTGCGCAGCGAACGGACCGCGAGCACGGGCGGCATGGAAGCAGGCATCGGCGGCCGGATCGGGGCGGGGGACATCGCATTATGTCCGGCGCACGACAGAGGCTCCATATATGAATGAAACCCGCCGGTTTCCGGGGCGCGGCCGGGCCCGGCCGGCCCGTGAACACGCCGATCAAAAAAATGCGCGAGATGGGATTGTTGTCGCGTAATTCGTTCTGTTATAGTTCGCGCCCCTGAGCGGTCCCCACCCTGCGGGGAACGTTCCCGGTGGTGGCCGTAGCTCAGTTGGTAGAGTCCCAGATTGTGATTCTGGTTGTCGCGGGTTCGAGCCCCGTCGGTCACCCCAGTTTTTTAGCGGGCTGTTAGCTCAATGGTAGAGCAGCTGACTCTTAATCAGTAGGTTCGGGGTTCGAGTCCCTGACAGCCCACCAACAAAATCAATGACTTGGACGCGATCTTGCCTCCAAGTCCGATTTTGCGCTGCAATTGCGCTGCAACTCCTGCTGATTATGCACCTGGAGAGCAGTTGCATGGCCAGCATCATCGAACGCTTCGACCGCGACGGTCACTCCATCGGATTCCAGGCTCAGGTTCGCCGCAAAGGGCATCCTGTGATGGTGAAGACGTTTCGCACGAAACGCGAGGCCAAAGCCTGGATTCACGACACTGAAGCCGAAATCGCGCGCGGCGCCGATCTGAGCGGTCGCAAGGAAGCCGAACGCACCACGCTGGCGGAAGCCATCGCACGGTTTCGCACCGAGTATTTCCCGCGGCTGCGAGAGGGGACGCAGCGCAGCTACCACTATGCCTCCGAGCGCCTGCTTGAAAGCAAGCTCGCGCCGCGCTTTCTGTCCGCTATCCGCGGCGGTGACATCGTCGACTACCGCAACGAACGGCTCAAGAAGGTGGCCGGCAATACGGTCCGCATCGAGATGGCGCTGCTTGAGCGCCTCTACAACGTGGCGCGTGGCCCGGAATGGAAGATGTACGGCCTGGTCAATCCGGTGGAGGGCGTCGATCGTCCCGCCAACCTCACCGAACGCGATCGGCGTCTGGTCGGCGACGAGGAACAGCGGCTGCTCGAAGCCTGCAAGGTCGAAATCTCGGGCAACGCGCAACTGCGCGACGTTTTCATCATCGCGCTGGAAACCGCCATGCGCGTCGGCGAGATTCTCCAGATGCGCTGGTCGTGGATCGCGCCGGACCACTACATCGTCATTCCCGCCAAGATCGCCAAGACCAAACGGCCGCGCAAGGTGCCGATGACGAGCAGCGCGCAGTCCGTCATCGCAGCGCTGCCGTCGCCGCACGAACTGGATGATCTGATCTTCCCGGTCAGGTACGACACGCTCCGCCAGGCGTGGGAGCGGGCGCGTGCCGCCGCAGGGTGCAAGGACCTGCACATTCACGATCTGCGGCATGAAGCGACGACACGGCTCTTCGAGGTCCACAAGATGACCATGCTCGAAGCGCAGGCGGTCACCGGACATTCGACCGCGCAGATGATCAAGCGCTATGCGCACCTCGACGTGCGGCACATCGCAGCCAAAATGCAGGGGGCTTCATCCACGGCGTGAGTGTTGAGCAGTGCGCGGTTGAATTGACATCACTGCGCATGCAGTGCTAAAAATTTAGTCGAGCGCACGCGCAGAGACGTGCTTTTTGCATCAGATGTACTGCTGATCCATCAGCAGCTTGAAAACGAAGCGCCGCAGCAGCGGCTTGACGCAACGCCATCAGGTCGCGTTGCACCTTTGAGTTTCCGAACCGTCGCGCGCCGGCGGAGTCGGCGCGCATATCGCGCGGCTCGTTCTCACCTCTGCGCGAACCTGAGCAATAAAAATCTTTCTCGCCGCGGCGCGCGCGGTGAGCGAGAGGATTGCTCATGTCTCAATTGCTTGATCCTGCTGCGCTTGCAGCGCGCTGGATGTACACCACTCGCGCGATCTACGACTGGCTCCAGCACCACCCGGATCGCCTGCCGCCGTGTGTTCGCCTCGGGTCTGGCCGGACCGTTCGATTTCGGCTCGAAGATGTTGAGGCTTTCGAGCGCGCTCGTGTGCAGGTCGCAGCAGCCCGTCCGCGACCGCGGCGCGGGCGTGGTCGGCCGCGAATCGTCGCGCAAGATGAAGCGAATACCGCGCAGGATTTTCATGCGCAGCGTCTCGGCATTGTCGAGGACCCGCGCGGATGAAAAACAAAAATGCCCGCGCGCCGGCTGGCACCAGCGCGCAGGCGGATGACACAGCACTGACGCGCGATGATGATAGCTCCAGTCCTGCTGCTGTAGTCGATCCGCCACCCTCCGACCGACCGCCCAGCGGTGGCGACCCGACTCCCGAACCCTCCGGCAAGCGCCCGCGCGTGGTCAGCCTACCGGAAACCGATGACCGGACGATTTTTCATCACTTCGACACAGTGTTCGACGCCGAGGGCGTCAAGCCGTGGTACTGGTCGGTTCGGTCGGGCCTGCCGGTGAAGGTGGCTTCGGCAGAGGTGCCGCTCACGACTCAAATGCTCGCGGCCTGGCTGGCGCCACGAATCACATTCCTGAACAGCAGCGGCGAATGCACCAGCATTCCGACGGCGCGAGTCGGACTGTGGGAACAGCAGCCGACGACGACTGATCGCATGAAATCTGGCCTCCGTCCCTTGGCCGGGGTCCTGACCAGACCGGCGATCGTCCGCAATTGCGTGAAAACCGAGCTGCTCGCGCAACCCGGCTACGACACGATCACGCACTACCACCTCAACATCGCTGATCCCGACGCGCAGGCATGCGCGACCGGCGCGTCGATGCTCGACGACTTCCGCGCCCGCGCGCTCGCGATGCGGCGCGCGGGGGACCTGCCCGAGGAGCAGGTCGCGCAACGTGCTGAGCGCGCGCTTGCGGCGTGGTCACTCGTGTTCCTGCTGCGCGATCACGTCCTCGCCGACTTCGACTTTTCCTCAGCCGCCGACGAGGCGAACGCATGGGCGGCGGCGCTGACGCCGCCAGTCGCGCCGTCGGCGGGTCACACACCACTGATCCTCATCACGGCGCCGATGCGCGGGAGCGGCAAGACGACGCTCGCCAACCTGCTGACCTCCCTTTGGGAGCGACCGGTCAGCTTCGGCTGGCCGTCATCCGACGAGGAACTTGAAAAGTGCCTCGGCGCCGCTTTCGCGGCAGGCCGCTCGCTGATCCTCATGGACAACGTGACGCGCAAGCTGCAATCCGACGTGCTGGCGCGCGTCGTGACTTCGCCGGACCTGTCGATGATCCGGCGGCTCGGCACGAACGACACCATCGCCGCGCCGCTGGGCCTGACGCTCTACGCGACGGCGAACAATCCCGACGTGCACGAGGACATCAAGCGCCGCGTGCTGCCCATTCGGCTCGACCCGCGCGGCCTCGACCCGGCCAAGCGCTCGCCGACGGCCTTCCGGCATCCAGACATCGAGGGCTATCTCGCCGGCGAGACGCCGCGCATCCGGGCGAGGCTGTACGCGGCGCTCACGGCGTGGGCGCGCGCCCACGCGCCGGAGTCGCCGTCGAACGTCCCGCTGACCGGATTCCACCAGTGGCAACGCTCGGTCGCGGGCCTGCTGCGTTTCATCGGACGGCAACGCCACGTCACGAACCTGCTCGGCAATCGCGACGCCTTCCTCGAAGGCAGCGATCAGGCCAGCGAGGAGACGGACCGCTTCATGCAGGCGTGGGCGGATGCGCGCGACCCGCAGCAGTGGGCCGCGCCGGCCGATCTGGTCGAGATCGCGAACGCGAACGACCTCCTCGCCTGGGTGCTCGAAGCCAAGCTCGATGCCGCGAAGGCGAAGCGCCTCGGCCACTGGATCAAGAGCCTCGTCGGCCGCAAGTTCGAGCTCGGCGGCCAGGTCGTCGTGCTCGAACGCAGCGATACGCAGATTCGTAAGGACGAATTTCGCGGCCACGCCTACCGACTGGCGCCGGCGGCTAGGGAATCTTTGTCTGTGCGCAGCTATCGGCCTGAAGAACCGCTCGAGTTCACGCCGGACGAGCTCGAACTTCAGCGGCTGCTCGACGTGGCCGGCGCCGACCCGGACATGGAGACATGGTTCGCGCAGGCACTGCCCTGGATACTGGGTTGCGCAACGCAGGAGCGCTAGTTGTCGAGATGTTGCAATGTTGTCGAGATGTGGAAGCTCAACATTGCTACAGCGCAAGTCAATGACTACAGAAGATATTTTCAGTTTTGTCGAGATGTCGAGATGCTTTTGCGGGTCCAGCGTTTACGCATCACGCGCGCATACGCGCGCGTGATGCGTCCGCGCGCGGGGGGTGAAAATGAATTCGACATTTCGACAATCGCGAATGACAGTTTGAAATCAAGCACTTGACTGTAGCAATGACATCTCGACAGCAATTCGACAACTCGACAGATTTTGCCCGGGTCTGTAGGAACACCCCCTGCAAACGCCTTGGCGCTCGGCGCGGGCCATCTCCGCCGAGGGATGTTGCACATCCCCCGGCGGAGGGCCGGTAGCCTACATCGCGCCCGGCAGCGTCAAGGCGGACCCGCGCAAGCGCGGGCGGCTTGCGCCCGTTCACCGCGCGCTGCGCGCGCTTCGGATGCTCCGCATTCGATGAACGGTGCCGCCGACCTTGACCCTGCCAATCGCCTCCTGCCGTCCAGGACCACGGACCTTGCCTCGGCTCGTCGCGCCGAGGTAGCGCACCGTGCGCCGATCCTTGGGCGAAGCCGGTGCAGGGAGCGCAGCGACCGTCCCCGGTTCTGTCTGAGCGCGCAGCGCGAGTCCCCGGGGTTCTCAGGGGCGCGGCGCGAGCGCCCTTGAGCGGGTCAAGGGCAGCGCCCTTGCGGGTGTCGGGCAGCGCCCGACTGGCCACGTAGCGGCCACCAAGGAGTTTGCAGTCGTTGCCCCTGCAAGCGGAGCGCGCAGCTTCCGTGTCGGCGCTGTTGCGCAGCTGGCTACACGAGCCGCCGTCCCGGGTAATAGACGGCATCCAGGTTCGCGAGCGACCGGACCTTGAGCAGCGGTTTCATCCAGCCGCGCCACGGCCCGGTGCCGTCGCGACCGCCGGCATGGTAGCGCCGGCCGTCGCCGCGACCTTCGGCTGAAACACTCGGCAGGCGCTCGCACCATCGCGCCTTGTAGATCGAAACGACCGATCGCCGGGTACTGACGTAGAGCACGCCATCGATCCGCCGCCGCTGGCGTTCGGCCGCGTCTCTCCTGGCGCGCTCGTCATCGGAGTCCGGGTGGCCGATGCTGATCGCCTCCGCGTAGAAGCTCAATTTCCGCTCCGGCGGCGAGGCCCATCGCTGCTGCGGCGCGGACCAGGTTTCGTCCGATTGCTGGACTTCAATGACGATGCGCAGCTCGTGCTCGCCGAGCTCGGCGCGAATCATCGCGTCCGGCAGCAGCCCGCCCGGGCGGAGGTCGAGTCCGCGCGGACCCAGGTAGCGGCCCGGCAGAACCTCGATCGCGTTCGCGAGCTGCTGGTCAAGCCAGTCGGAAAGGTCGATGTCGCGCTCAGCCGCCGCCTTGTGGATCAGGCTGTGCGCGATCCATCCGACGCTGACCGCGCGACCGACCGCGTTCTGGCTTCTGTAGCCGTTCTGGATCGCCCAAGCCGCGTGCTGCAGAACCAGCTCATGAATGACCTTGGGGCCGCCGACTTCGCCGCGCCGGGTGACCGGCCGGATCGCACGTTCAGCCGGACTCAGGTGCTCCGCGATCGCGTCGGCGCCGGCCTGGGTCAGCACATACACCGCCGTCGGTGCCGGGCTGATGATGCGCTGGATGTAGCCGTGCTTTCTTGCGCGCTTCAGCAGGTCGTGCGCGCCGGATCGCGAGAGGTTCGCGATGGCCGCGAGCACTTGCCAGTCGATGACCCGCCAGGCCCAGAGCTGTGCCAGCAAGAGACGCATCTTCTCGCGGCCGCGCGCGCGGTCCAGGCCGCCGGGCTTCCATTTGCCGGGCGGCCTGCGCGGTTGCCGCAGCTCCTGCGGCGCTGGAGCGGACTGGGTGTCCGGTGTTGTCGTCCTCATGTGCGCGTCCTGTCTGAGCGAGGTTGCTTGCTCCAGGTGCGCGCCTCTTCTGCGCCGACCACCACCCCGCTTGACGCGGGGCCCCGGACGGTCGGCTGCGCGCCAAATCCCTGCCTTCGCTTCGCGAAGTCATTGATTTGGCTTGCCTACGTGCCGCTGCGCGGCACTGCGCGCCCGCGTCCACCCCGCTGGCGCGGGGCCCCGTACCGCCGTGCTTGCCCTTCGGACGCTGCGCGTCCTGCGCCTCGCTGCACTCGTTGCGCGCGCGCCACCGCTACGCGGCGGCACGCCGTCTTCGACGGCTCTCGCGGACTCGCACACTTCGTGTGCTCGACCTCGCGGAATCCGACCCCAATTTTCCGTGCTGCGCACGAAAAATCGGGGACCCCGCCGGATTTCGCGAGGCAACCGCTCGACCTCGGTTTCAGCGTCGTCGCTGCCGCGCCGCCGCTGAAACCGAGGCTGCGCGCCGCACGTTCCGTGCGCCGCTTGGCCGCGAACCCGGCGTGCCGCCGCGTCGTCTTTTTTTCGTGCTGACGCACGAAAAAATCCATGCCGCCTGCCGCCCCCGGCGACGGCTGCGCCGCCGTCGGGGACCCCCTAGCGGCAGCCGACATGGACCGACTAGCTCTGGCGCGCGCTCGCGTTCCGGTCGCGATATTTCTGACAGCCCCGAACGATCGCTGCGCGACCGCGCCTGCGGCGCTTCGTCCGGGTCCCGTGGCTGTCAGAAATGCGACCTGCACGCGGAAGCCGCCGTGCGTCTGCAGCTTCGCTGGCGCACGGCGATCGTGCCGGGATCACTGCATCCGGCACGTAGGCTGCACCGCTGTTCCGCTGTCGCGAACAGCGCGCCAGTCCGCTATGATTTGCATCGGTCACATCGCATCCCCAACGCCGCCACCGCTGATGACCTGACGTTCGCATCTCCTCATTGATCTGCATATCCGCAGACCCATTGCGCCCGAAATTCGGGCAAGGAGATCGACATGAACGTCACCACCAACCGCCTCGCCGGCATCGTCTGTTCGCGCTGCCAGTACCGCAGCGAATCGCCCGCCGAGCAGACGAAGTTCACCCGCTTCACGCTCCGCGATCAGTCGCCGAGCAGACCGGCGATCCTGTGCCCAAGATGCACCGAGAAGCTGCTCCGCCAGTTGCACGAGTTCCTGAGCAGCTACACTCCGCCGCCGGCGTTCTGGCGCGACGGCCGGAGCGTTCGATGAACGTAACCGGCAACGAAAACTCCGCGCTGATCGCGCACCTTGGCGCGCACGGGATCACCGTGCGCGCCGTCGCCAGCGACGCGCCGGCGTGGCGCGATCGCGTCGAGCGCTGGTGGCCGATGACCACGTGGCTGGCACAGAACGCGGTCGGCCTCGACGCGCTGTTCGGCAAGCTCAACTACGCGGCGCGCGAGGCGCGCGAGCAGTGGCCGGCGCAGTCCCGGCAGTCGCTCGTGGTCGGCGAGTACGGCCGCGAGACGCTGGAGCGGGCGCAGGGCGTGCGGGCTCGTGAAGTGGAGCACCGAGACGGAGGTCGAGTTCGCGTCGCGCGAAGCCTGTCGCTACCTGAGCGGGGAAATGGTTCGAGCACTGGACCTGGAGCATGGTGAGCGACAGCGGCCCGCGGTGCTGCGCCGCGAGTGTCACCGTCAGCTGGCGCGATGCCGGCGGACAAGACCGCCACGGTGAACTTGATCTCGCCGTGCTCGATCATGAGCGCCTGCTTGTCGTCGAGTGCAAGACTTCCAGCAGCGTTTTCCACAGGCAGCGCCGCTACGAACGCGCGCTCGCGCGGCTCGATCGCTGGCGCAGTCAGGACGGTTCGGGCGCCGATAGCGTGCTGTTGTCGGCCCGATGGATCGGCCCAGACCTGCGCGACGACATCCGGGCGCGCGGTGTCGAGTGCTTCGACAATACGCAGCTTGCCGTATTTCAGGCGTTCGTCAGAAAGTGGGCTGCGTCGCCGGAGCGCGCCGCCGCGTGACCGGATGCCTCAAGGGTCGCGCAGCGACGGGCGGACTACCTGCGCGAGCATGTCTCGCGCGATCGCTTTCGAGCGCGTGACGCCGACAGGAACAGGCCCTTTCGATCGCAACTTGACCCATTCGCGGGCTTCCTGTTCGCCGCCGACCAGCCGGCAGAAGTATTTCCAGAGGTCGCCGTCGATGGACACTGTGCTGCGGCCTTCCGGTGTCCACACGCGCACGCGCGCGGTTCCGTAGTCGTCTGGGGAAATGGGCACTTGAGGACGAGGCACCCGGCCACTATAGTAGCCGAGAATGGTATGAAAGTACCATTTAAGATGCAAACGACCGACAAGGTAAGAAGGGGGCAGGGATGATCCGGTTATTCGTGTTCTTGGGATTGGCACTGATGGTTGGCGACGCGATGGCGGCGAAGGCGGTCCAGCACACGCTCGACGCGGGGCCAGCCTCGGTGACCGATGCGGCGAGCGCTGAAACCGCGCCAGACGTTTTCTGGAAGATCAGCCAGCATCGACGGCTGCAGGGTCAGCTTTTCACGACGGACGAAATCGTCGTCCGTGTATCAAGCCAATGCGGGCCGGCTGACGCTTATTGCGTGGACCTCATCAACCGGGAGACGAACGCCCCTTTGGTGTTCCACCTGCGCGACGGATGGAAAGTCACGCACATCCCGGCGGACAATCTCGCGTCATACGAGGGGAAGAAGTCCGGTTCGTTGTGTGAATGGCACACAACGACCAGGACAGGCAATACCTACAAGACCGGATTCTTTGGTGGCGACTGCGCCAGCTTCTTCGTCTACATGGATGTGGCCACGTATTCGGAGCATGCTAGCTATCACTACGAGCCCGTGCCTTTCAGGCCCGCGCACCGGAGTCTGTACGATGTCGATACCTTCAGCCCCGGCAACATGCCTTTCACGTTGCAGGCCGTGACGCAGGCGGAGTACCAAGCTTTTCTCGCGAGGATGAAGTGAGCTCGAGCGAAGAGAGAGCGTCGCCACCAGGCATGATCTGGAAGTGCTCGACCAAGCCGCCGGGCGAGGGGGCCGGTAAGCCGAAATCGCCCCGTCTGTAGACGGAAACATGGCTCGTCGAGGCACAATCGAAGCTCATGACCGTGAAACGGCGGAAGTTTCCGCGCGCCCGCGGCGCGCTGCCGCAGGGGCGCTGCCCTGCACCCTGATGCCCAGACTTCGCGCCGGGTACCATAGCCGGAGCGGAGGAAGCCTTGGAAATTTCGTGAGTCGGCAGGAGGATTGCGGTGGATTCCACTGCAGGAAAGAAGGGGCGTCTCAGGCCGATGACCTGACCATGCGGCGTCGGGCCGCCGAGCTTGAGCAACTGGCGGCGCAGACCCGGCTGCTCAAGGCTCAAGCGGAACTAATGGCGGTGAAACAGCGCTGGAACACCATCGCCGTCGTCGCCATCGCCGCCATGTTTGTCGTCGTTCTGCTCGTGAAAATGTTGCGGCATTGATGCCCGGCAGTACGCCGCAGGCTCGGCTTTTGAGCCAGAAGCTGCGCCAGAATTCAGCACTGACAGTCGCGGCGGCTGCGCGCTCGTGGCCCCGAATAACACACAACAAGACCAATGGATCAAAGCCAGCTCAAGTGGATCGCCGACTTCATCTGGAACATCGCCGATGACCGCCTGCGCGACGTGTACGTCCGCGGCAAGTACCGCGATGTCATCCTGCCGTTCATCGTCCTGCGCCGCCTCGACGCCGTGCTGGAACCGACCAAGGATGCGGTGCTGGAGCGCAAGAAACTGCTCGATGCCGCCAATGTCGCCAATCAGGACGGCGCGCTGCGCGCCGCCGCCGGGCAGGCGTTCTACAACACCTCGCAGTTCACGCTCGCCCGGCTCAAGGCCGGCGGCAAGGGCCAGCGCCTGCGTGACGACTTCACCGACTACCTCGACGGTTTTTCGGCGAACGTCCAGGACATCCTCACCAAGTTCAAGTTCCGCGAACAGATACAGACGCTGGTGGACGCCGACATCCTCGGCTTCCTGATCGAAGACTTTCTCGATCCGGACATCAACCTCTCCCCGCTGCCGGTCAAGGACGCGGACGGCCGCGTCAAGCTTCCCGCGCTCGACAACCACGGCATGGGCACCGTGTTCGAGGAGCTGATCCGCCGCTTCAACGAAGAGAACAACGAGGAAGCCGGCGAGCACTTCACGCCGCGCGACGTGGTCAAGCTGATGGCGAAGCTGCTGTTCATGCCGGTCGCCGAGCAGATCCAGTCCGGCACCTACCTGCTGTACGACGGAAGCTGTGGCACCGGCGGCATGCTCACCGTGGCCGAAGAAGCCCTGCACGAACTGGCGAGGCAGCACGGCAAGGAAGTTTCCATCCACCTCTACGGGCAGGAGATCAACCCGGAAACCTACGCCATCTGCAAGGCAGACCTGCTGCTCAAGGGCGAAGGCGACGAGGCCGACAACATCGTCGGCGGCGCCGACAAGTCCACGCTCTCGGCCGATCAGTTCCGCTCGCGCGAATTCGACTTCATGCTCTCCAATCCACCATACGGCAAGAGCTGGAAGACCGATCTCGACCGCATGGGCGGCAAGCAGGGCTTCAATGATCCACGCTTCATCGTCAAACACGGCGGCGACCCGGAGTTCAAGCTCATCACGCGCTCATCCGACGGCCAGCTCATGTTCCTCGTGAACAAGCTGTCGAAGATGAAGCACGGCACCCCTCTCGGCAGCCGCATCGCACTCGTCCACAACGGCTCGGCGCTGTTCACTGGCGACGCCGGGCAGGGAGAAAGCAACATCCGCCGCTGGGTGATCGAGAACGACTGGCTCGAAGCCATCATCGCCCTGCCGCTCAACATCTTCTACAACACCGGCATCGCCACCTACATCTGGGTGCTCACCAACCGCAAGGCCGGGCACCGCCGTGGCAAGGTGCAGTTGATCGACGCCAGCGGCTGGTCCCAGCCGCTGCGCCGCAACCTCGGCAAGAAGAACTGCGAACTGTCCGACAACGACATCGCGCGTATTCTCGGCGGCTACCTTGCTGAGCCGCAGGACAGCGCCGAGTGCAAGTGGTTCGACAACGAAGACTTCGGCTACTGGAAGATCACCGTCGAACGCCCGCTGCGCCTGAAAAGCCAGTTGAAGCCCGCCGCCATCGAAACGCTGCGCTTCGCCTCGGGCGATGAGGCTCTGCGTGCCGAACTGTGGGCCAGATACGGCGACAAGCTCTACACCGGCTTCGCCAAGCTGAAACCGGAGATTGAGGCATGGCTGAAAGGCGACAGCGAGGATGAGGACGCCGACGGCGGCGGCGAGGATGGCGAGGACAGCGCACCGGCCAGGAAAGCCGTGCCCGAAAAGCGCCGCAAGAAGCTGCTCGATGCCACGACATGGCAGCGCGACAAGGCGCTGCTCGATCTGGCGCTGCTGGCGCAGAAGGACTTGGGCGACGCCGTGTTCGACGACCACAACGTCTTCCGCGCCAAGTTCGACGCGGCGATGAAGGCGCACGACAAGAAGCTCTCCGCCTCAGACAAGAAGGCCATCTTCAAGGCCGTGAGCTGGCGCGACGACACCGCGCCGCCGGTGGTCGCCAAGCGCACAAAGCTGAAGAAGGGCGAGCACTTCGAGCCGGGCTTTGACGGCGCGACTCTGGAAACCGTGGGCAAGGATCGCTTCATGGTCGAGTACGAACCCGATAGCGACCTGCGCGACACCGAGCAGGTGCCGCTGAAGGAGCCGGGCGGCATCGAGGCGTTCTTCGCGCGGGAGGTGCTGCCGCACGCAGGCGATGCGTGGATAGACGGCGAGAAGACCCAGATCGGCTACGAAATCTCCTTCGCCCGCTACTTCTACAAGCCCGCGCCGCTGAGATCGCTGGCGGAAATCCGCGCGGACATCCTGAAGCTGGAACAGCAGACCGAAGGCTTGCTGCACAAGATTGTGGGGGCGGCGTGATGGCGGTGGCGTATCCGAGCTATCGCGCCTCCGGCACGCCGTGGGCGGCGCGGGTTCCCGAGCACTGGCGCACGGCGCGCTTGCGCTATGTGGCTCGCGTGGGAAACGGGACGACGCCCGCGCGTGACCGCTTCGATTACTGGTCGAATGGTTCCGTTCCATGGCTGGCGAGCGGACAAGTCAATGACTACATCGTTCGCAAAGCGCGTGAGCACATTACGCCAGTGGCATTGAAGGAATCGTCCCTGCGCTTGCTCCCGGCCGGCAGCGTCATTCTCGGCATGGTCGGGCAAGGCAAGACCCGTGGCATGTCGGCCTATCTGGGCATCGAAGCAACCATCAACCAGAATTTGGCGGGCGTCACGCCTGGCAGAGAACTGGATGGGCGCTATCTGCACTACACGTTGATTGCGGCCTACGACTTCCTCCGCAACTACGGGCGTGGCGGAAACCAGGCTGCGTTGAACTGCGCCATCGTCGGCAGCTTTACCACGCTGCTGCCCCCGCGCCCCGAGCAAGACCAGATCGTCGCCTACTTGCGCGCGCAGGACGCACACATCGCCCGCTTCATCAAGGCCAAGCGCGACCTCATCGGCCTGCTCACCGAGCAGAAGCTGCGCATCATCGACCACGCCGTCACGCGCGGCCTCGACGCGAATATTCGCCTCAAGCCTTCCGGCATCGAATGGCTGGGCGAGGTGCCGGCGCATTGGGAAGTCCAGCGGCTGAAAAACATCGCAGATGTGGTCTTGGGCAAGATGCTGACCACAGAAGCTAAGGGTGACAACGGCGAGTTCAAGCCTTACCTGCGTTCCACAAACGTGCAATGGCTCAAACCGGACGTGCTTGACGTGAAAGAAATGTGGATTGCCCATGCGGAGATGCCGCAGCTTCGCATCCGCAAGGGAGATTTGCTGGTCAGCGAAGGCGGCGAAGTTGGCCGTGCCTGCATTTGGGACGAAGAGCTTGCCGAGTGTTACATCCAGAATTCCGTGCATCGAGTCGCGGCCAAACCTGTCGTGCTGCCGGAGTTCTTGCTGCATCAGTTCTTCACCTATGGAAAACGCGGTCGTTTCAACGCCATCGTCAATCGCGTGAGCATCGCGCATCTCACGCGCGAAAAGCTCGTGACCGTGCCATTCGCGTTGCCGCCCATCGAGGAGCAGCAAGCCATCTGCCGCTGGATCGCCGAAGCAACGCAACCGCTCGACGAAGCCATCGCCCGCGCCGAGGATGAAATCAAGCTCATCCGCGAATACCGCGACCGTCAAATTGCCGATGTGGTCACCGGCCAGGTGGACCTGCGCGGCTGGCGGCCTGGCCCGGGCGATGCGGTGAGCGACGACGATCTGGCCGCACTGGGCGGCGACGAGCCGGAAGAAGCCGAAACCGCCGAGTCGGAAGAAGGCTGAAGCCTGGCGGCCGGAATCTCGACGCCGGGCGGCTGGCTGGCAGAGAATCAGTCACTTGGAGGCTGTTCCAGCCGGTGAAACCGGCTGGACACGGGTCGGTCTATAGGCGGCTATGGCGACGATTGCACTGAAACCGGATGTCCTGCGCTGGGCGCGCGAACGCGCCGGGCTGGACGTGCCTGCGCTCGCCAAAAAGGTCGGTACCAAGCCGGAGAAGGTTCAGGTCTGGGAGCAGACCGGCGAGCTGACCTTCGGCCATGCCGAAAAGCTCGCGCACCACACGCATACGCCCATCGGCCATCTGTTCCTCGTCGACCCGCCGGAAGACCGGCTGCCGATCCCCGATTTCCGCACGGTCGGCGACCGGCCAGTGCGCCGGCCTAGCCCGGAACTGCTGGACACCGTGCAGGCCATGCAGCGGCGCCAGAGCTGGATGCGCGACGATCTCATCGAGGAGGGCCAGCCGCCGCTCGCGTTCGTCGGCAGCCGCCCGCTGAACGACATACCGGACGCCGTGGCGGCGGACATCCTCAAGGTGCTGGGCCTTGAACGCGACTGGGCGCGCGGACAGAGCACCTGGGAAAACGCGCTGGTCGAGCTGCGTCATCGCGTGGAGGCCGCCGGCATTCTGATCGTCATCAACGGCGTGGTCGGCAACAACACGCATCGCCCGCTCGAAACCGAGGAGTTCCGCGGTTTCGCGCTCTGTGACGCCCATGCGCCGCTGGTTTTTATCAACGGCTCCGATGCCAAGGGCGCGCAGATGTTCACCATCGCGCATGAGCTGGCGCATCTGTGGATCGGGCAGGACGGCGTCTCCAACTTCGAGGCTTTGCAACCCGGTTCTGCCGCGCCGGAGCAGTTCTGCAACAAGGTCGCGGCCGAGTTTCTGGTGCCCGAGGCCGTGCTGCGCGAGTGCTGGCAGGAAGCGGCGCGACAGACGGAGCCGTACCAGTATCTGGCGCGTCGCTTCAAGATCAGTCCGCTGGTCGCGGCGCGACGCGCGCTGGATCTCGCGCTGATTTCGCGCGATGCGTTCTTCACGTTCTACCGTGAATATCAGGATGACGACCGGCGCGTGCGCGACAGCCGCGAAGGCGGCGGCGATTTCTTCAAGGTGCAGAACGTCCGCGTCGGCGAACGCTTCGGCCGCGCCGTCGTGCGCGCGGCCAAGGCGGGCCGGCTCCTTTACCGGGATGCCTTTCAGCTCACGGGCCTGAGCGGCGCGACGTTCGACAAATACGCCAGATCGCTTGGGTTCGATACTCCATGACCCCAACCGATCCGAAGTTCGTGCTGGATACCAATGTCTTTGTTCAGGCCCACCGCGCGTACTACGCCTTCGACATTGCGCCGGGGTTCTGGGCGAGCGTGCTTACGCATGCCAAGACCGGCGGTCTGGTGAGCATTGACCGCGTGCATGAGGAAGTGCTCAATGGCGGCAAGGGTGATGCGCTGGAGGACTGGGTCAAGAAGCACGCGCCAAAGGCGATGTTCGCGTCGTCGAAGACGGCGGACATTGCTGCCGAGTTCGCCCCGCTGATGCAGTGGGTGCAATCCGAGGCGCGGTTCACGGCGGAGGCCAAGGCCGAGTTTGCGGTCAAGGCCGATGGCTGGCTCATTGCGTATGCGAAGAAGCACGGCCTCACGCTGGTGACGCACGAGGGGTTCAATCCCGACAAGAAGAACAAGGTGCTCATCCCGGTCGTCTGCAAGCAGTTCGGCGTGAGCTACACCGATACGTTCGGCATGCTCCGGGCACTCAAGGTGCAGTTCGACTGGAAAGGGCCGTAACGCATGGTCACGGACACGAGCGAGAAGGGACTCGAAGTCCTGATCGTACGGCACCTCGCAGGCATCAGCGAGCATCCAGCTGTTCCTGCTGGCGAGATCAAGGAGGCGCGCGGGGCGTTCGGGCCGGGTGGTTATGTGCTCGGTCGAGCGTCCGACTACAACCGCGACGTGGCGATCGACGTGGCGCAGCTGCTGGCCTTCCTGCGCGCAATGCAGCCGAAAGCCGTCGAGGCGCTGGAACTGGAACACGAGGGCATCAAGCGCACGCAGTTCCTGCATCGCGTGCAGGGCGAGATCACCAAGCGTGGCGTCGTCGACGTGCTGCGCAAGGGCGTCAGCCACGGGCAGGCGCACGTCGATCTCTACAAGCTGCTGCCGACACCGGGCAATGCCAGTGCGGCGGAGAACTTCGCCAAGAATATTTTCAGCGTCACGCGGCAGCTTCGCTACAGCAACGACGAAACCCTGCGCGCGCTGGACATGGTCATCTTCGTCAACGGCCTGCCGCTGCTGACCTTCGAGCTGAAAAACTCGCTGACCCGGCAGACCGTGGCCGACGCCATCGTCCAGTACCAGAACAACCGCAACCCGAACGAACTGCTGTTCCAGCTGGGCCGCTGCATCGCGCACATCGCGGTGGACGATGCGGAGGTGCGTTTCTGCACGCAACTTTCCGGAAAGTCCTCGTGGTTCCTGCCGTTCAACAAGGGCCACAACAGCGGTGCCGGCAATCCGCCGAATCCGAACGGCCTGAAAACGGATTATCTGTGGAAGGACGTACTTCACAAGGAATCGCTGGCGAACATCATCGAGAATTACGCGCAGCTCGTCGAAGAGGAAATCGAGGAAGAGGGCCGGGACGGCAGGAAGCGTCGCCGAAAGGAGCGCAAGCAGGTCTTCCCGCGTTTCCACCAGTTGCGCACGGTGCGCGCGCTGCTGCGCCGTGCCCGCGAGGATGGCGTCGGCCGCCGTTACCTGATCCAGCACTCGGCGGGCAGCGGCAAGAGCAATACCATTGCCTGGCTGGCGCACCAGCTCGTCGAGCTGAAGAGCAAGGACGATCCGCTGAAGACGCAGTTCGATTCGGTCATCGTCATCACCGACCGCCGCGCGCTCGATACGCAGATCGCGCGCACGATCAAGTCCTACGATCATGTGGCCTCGATCCTCGGCCACTCGGAGAATGCCGAGGAACTGCGCGATTTCCTGCGTCGCGGCAAGAAGATCATCGTCACCACGGTGCAGAAGTTCCCGTTCATCCTCGACGAACTGAGCGATCTCGGCGCCAGGAACTTTGCGCTGCTGATCGACGAGGCGCATTCCGGCCAAGGCGGCAAGACCACGGCCAAGATGCACCTCGCGCTGTCCGGCGGTGCCGAGGAGGAAGAAGAGGAAGAGTCGGCCGAGGACAAGGTGAACAAGGCGGTCGAGGAATTGATCCGCTCGCGCCGCATGCTGTCGAACGCCAGCTACTTCGCGTTCACGGCCACGCCGAAGCTCAAGACGCTGGAGCTGTTCGGCGAGAAAACGGGTACGGGCGATGAGGCGACGTTCCGCTCGCCGGAGGAGCTGACGTACACGACGAAGCAGGCGATACAGGAGGGTTTCATCCTCGATGTGATCGCCAACTACACGCCGGTCGAAAGTTTCTACCGCATCGCCAAGACGGTCGAGGGCGATCCGAACTTCGACAAGAACAAGGCGTTGAAGAAGATGCGCCGCTATGTCGAGTCGCACGACAAGGCGATCCGCAGGAAGGCCGAGATCATGGTCGATCACTTCGTCGAGCAGGTCATCGGCGCGAAGAAGATCGGCGGCAAGGCGCGCGCGATGATCGTCTGCAACGGTATCGCGCGCGCTATCGAATACTGGCAGGCGGTTTCGACCTATCTCGGCGAGATCAAGAGTCCGTACAAGGCGATCATTGCGTATTCCGGCGAATCCGAAGTCGGCGGCAAGATGAAGACTGAGGCCGACCTCAACGATTTTCCGAGCAAGGACATTCCGGCACGGCTCAAGCAGGAGCCATATCGCTTCCTGATCGTCGCCAACAAATTCGTCACCGGCTTCGACGAACCGCTGCTGCACACTATGTATGTGGACAAGCCGCTGGCGGGCGTGCTGGCCGTGCAGACTCTGTCGCGGCTGAACCGTGCGCGCCCCGGCAAGCACGATACGTTCGTACTCGATTTCGCCGGCAACGCCGAGGCCGTGAAGGCCGCGTTCCAGGAGTATTACCGCGCGACGGTTCAGGTAGGTGAAACCGATGCCAACAAGCTGCACGATCTGAAGAGCGATCTGGATCAGCAGCAGGTTTATGGCTGGAAGCAGGTGGAGGATTTCGTCGCCCTGTACGTGGCAGGTGCGGAACGAGACCACCTCGATCCGATTCTCGACGCCTGTGCCGCCGCCTATGTCGAAAATCTGGGCGAGGACGATCAGGTCAGGTTCAAAGGCAGGGCCAAGGCGTTCGTGCGCAGCTACGGATTTCTAGGCGCCATCCTGCCTTACGGTCACTCGGAGTGGGAGAAGCTGTCGATCTTCCTGAACTTTCTGATCCCGAAGCTGCCGGCCCCGAAGGAGGAGGATTTGTCCGTCGGCGTGCTCGATGCCATCGACATGGACAGCTACCGCACCGAGGCCAAGGCGACGCTGAAAATGGCGATGGATGATGTTGATGCGCAGATCGAACCATTGCCGCCGGGCGGCGGTGGTGGGCAGGGGGAGCCTGACATCGACACGCTGTCGAACATCATCAAGACCTTCAACGAGCAGTTCGGCAACATCGAGTGGAAGGATGCCGACAAGATTCGCAAGGTCATCGCCGAAGAAATCCCGGCGCGCGTCGCACAGGACAAGGCGTACCAGAACGCGCAGGCTAACTCGGATCGTCAGAATGCGAAGCTGGAGCACGACAAGGCGTTGAACCGCGTCGTGCTCGAACTGCTGGCGGATCATACGGAGCTGTTCAAGCAGTTCAGCGACAATCCGAATTTCAAGCGGTGGCTGACGGATGTGGTGTTTGATGCGACATACCACGGCTCTCGGCCTGCTGCATCGACTTCTCCCGTTGGATAAGGCGTCTCAACCGTTTCGCCAGTCTTCACTTGTCATTGCAACGTTGCAGGAGGAAGCGTGCTTACTCTGATCAAGGCACAGGTCTGGAAGTACAAGTCCATCGAAGATTCGACGCCGGTCGAGTTCGCGGACGCCGTGACGGTGCTGGTTGGCAAGAACGAGTCCGGCAAGACTGCTTTTCTCGAAGCCTTATACAAGGCGTTGCCGCTTGATTCGGCGATGCGATCCTGGTGCCTGTCGGGGGCCTCGACAAGCTCGCGACCTTTGTGGCCTTGTTGGGTGCTAACAAGCTGAAGATTGCCGTGCTGCATGATCGTGCGAGCGCGCCGCACCAGAAGCTTGATGACCTCATCCGCCAGAAGCTGATCGAGCGGAAGCGCGTGCTCGACTTCTCGATGTTTCTTGATCCCGTACCGAACGAGGCTGACATCGAGGACTTGCTGCCGGCAGATGCCTACATTGCGGCCTTCAACAAAGCCTATTCCAAGGAACTGAACGGAGTGACGCTCGCGATTGGTGAGCTTGGGTCACAGCCGCGTATGGTCGAGCGAATCAACCAGTGGCTGAAAGGCAAAGGCATTGCGCTCATGAAGGACGGCGGATTCAATCACTATCGCGTTGCTCAGGCGATTTTGCCTGCCCTCACGGCCACTTCTTTGAACACGGAGGAGTTGGCTCGTTTCGAGCGGCTGTTTACCCGGATTGCGGATGTGCTGTGACTGCGGGTGATTCTATTTTCGTACACGAAAATGCCCCCCGGCAGGAGCCGGGGGCGGTGCCACGCCTTGCCATGAATACCGCGGCTACGATGCCGCCGCGGTGGCTTGCTTCTACTGCTACTACGCTTTGTGCCTTGCCCGGGCTACCACGCCGCCCGGATGGCGAGCCGGAGATTTATCCGGTTATCTACTCCAGGTGCAAGCTTTTTTAGAACTCTGGCATGGGCACGATTTTATTGCACAGTCATTGCGCTCTATCGGATCGCCGGCACCCGCACGCCGGGAAAGCACAGGCGCAACTGCGTCAGATCATCCGGGTCCGAGGTCAGCACGGCGTCACTTCGCTTGGCTGCGGAGGCCATGACGATCGCATCGATCGTGGTGGCTCCGGCCGCTGCCACGGCTTCGCCTGCCGTGCGCGCCAGCGGCTCATCGACGACATCGACTTCACAGGCAGCGAGCAGCCGTGCGATGCGGGCGGAGCGCGGACCGTCGCGCCAGGCTTCGGCGACGACCACGGCCGGAACCGTCACGTCCCGTCCGTCGAGCAGCGCCGCCTTAAGGTGCGCCAGCACGCGGCGATCATCGCGTTCCACACCGATGAGCGCGCCGGTATCGAGGGTCAATCCCGCCATGCTGCACGGGCCTGGGCCAGCTCGCTCTCGCTGATGACGCCAGCGGCGGCTTCGTACTCGGCCACCAGCTCGGCGAGCCTGCGGCGGCGCAGATCGCGGGCCAGCGCCTGGCTGATGTGAGCGCTCAAGGTCTGGCCGGATCGTTTGGCTGCCGCCTTGATGTCGCGCAGCACGCCGGAATCCACAGTCACGGAGATTTTCGCGGCGTTACCGCCTGCCGCGGTTGAAGCCTTGCGTCTGCGCATCGCCAAGCCTAAATCCTACCGCTGGTAGGATTCAGTGACAACTCGTGGGTGCGGCTGCAATTGCTTCGTGCCTTGTCGCGTTATTCGTCGCCGAACAGGATCGTCTCGTAGTCGCGCGAGCCGTGAAGGACGTGTAGAACCTCGATGCGCTCGCCGACGATCCGGTAGAGGATCAGGTAGCTGCCGTGAACTCGCCGCCGCACGCCAAAGCGCTCGTAGCGAGGGATCAGTGGAGAGCCCAGTGGCTGATCCGCGAGGCTTTCGCAGCGGTCTATCAGCTCGTCGACGAAGCTCTCGGCGCGAACCGGGTTGTCGGCGGCGATGTAGTCGCTGATGTCGCCGAGGTCATGCAGCGCGGCTTCGGTGATGACGACCTTCACGCCTGACGCTTGCCGGCGATCCGCTTCTTCAATTCATTCCGCGCGCGATCCAGCGTCAGCACGCGGCCGGCTTCAGCATCCGCGACGCCGCGCGCGATCGCCGCGTCCAGCGCCACGAGCTTGCGCTCCCGTTCCATCCATCCGCGCAACGCTTCGCGGATGACTTCGCTGTTGGAACTGTAATCGCCGGCTTCGACCTTGGCGCGGATGGCTCGCGCCATTTCCGCCGGCAGGGTGATCGAGAGTTTTTCCGCGACTTGCATGGTGACCTCGCTCGGTCGGATTTCATCCGATTTCATACTACCAGCAAAGCAGCGGATCAGC
Organism: Solimonas variicoloris DSM 15731; assembly: GCF_000382285.1. Classification (GTDB taxonomy): domain Bacteria; phylum Pseudomonadota; class Gammaproteobacteria; order Nevskiales; family Nevskiaceae; genus Solimonas; species Solimonas variicoloris. The sequence goes on from NZ_KB907934.1 coordinate 41,783, forward strand.
TAACCGCTTCCACGGACAGGTGGTCACTCGATTCTCAAGAGAAGGGGGCGAACTCGCAGACTGCGCTGCAATTGCGCTGCAGTCTTGATCCGTAATCGGTTCAGTGGCATGATAATCGCTGTTAATTGATTCACATGAAAATCATGGAGTTGCAGTGTAACCCCATGATTCTGTTGGGTTAAAATCGAGACTCTTAATCAGTAGGTTCGGGGTTCGAGTCCCTGACAGCCCACCAAAACAATAAAGCCCGGCATCGCCGGGCTTTTTGCTAACAGGCGCCGTTAGCTAAAGAGAGACCAGGCATGCTGCAAAGTATCCGTGATCGCACTTCCGGCCTCGTCGCCGGTTTCATCGTTGCCATCATTGTCGTGCCGTTCGCGTTCTGGGGCGTCGAGTCCTTCATGACCGGCGGCGGCGATCCGGTGGTCGCCAAGGTCGGCAGCGAGAAGATCAAGGAATCGCAGTTCCGCCGCGCCTACGAGCAGCGCTACCAGCAGTATCTGCAGCTGATGGGCGACAATTTCCGCGCCGACCAGTTTGACCAGAACCGCTTCCGCCAGAGCGTGCTCGACGACATGACGCAGGAAGCGATGCTGCGCCAGTACACGCGCGAGGCCGGCTACCACGCCAACGACGCGCTGCTGTTCAATGCGATCTCGTCGATTCCGGCGTTCCAGAGCGACGGCAAGTTCGATACCGAGACCTACAAGGCGATGCTGGCGCGCCAGAACCTGACGCCGCAGCGCTTCGAGACGCAGCTGCGCGAGTCGCTGGAGATCGACCAGATGCGCGAGGCGGTGGTCGACACGGCCTTCATGGCGGACGTCGAGCGCAAGCAGCTGCTGCAGCTCGCCGGCCAGCAGCGCCAGCTCAGCTACGCGCTGTTCGACCTCGCCAAGTACGAGGCGCAGATCGTGGTCGCCGACGCCGACGTCCAGAAGCGCTACGAGGACACCAAGAGCCAGTACATGGCGCCGGAGCGCATCAAGCTTGCGTATGTCGAGCTGTCGCCGGCGGCGGTGGCCGTCGCCGCGGCGCCGGGCGAGGACGTGCTCAAGGTGCTCTACGACGCCGAGAAGGACAGCCGCTTCACGACGCCGGAGGAGCGCAAGGTCCGTCATATCCTGATCAACTTCGGCGCTGACAAGTCGGCATCGGAGAAGAAGGCCGAGGACCTCGAAGCCCAGCTCAAGGGCGGCGCCGACTTCGCGGCGCTGGCCAGGACGAATTCCGATGACGCCGGCTCCAAGACCAGCGGCGGCGATCTGGGCTGGCTCAAGCGCGGCCAGATGCCGGAGAGCTTCGAGAAGGCGCTGTGGTCGCTGAAGTCCGGCGAGACGAGCGCGCCGGTCGAGACCGAGTTCGGCTGGCACCTGATCCGCGTCGACGAGATCAAGACCTCGGCCGTCAAGCCGTTCAATGATCCGACGGTGCAGGCCGAGCTGACCGAGCTCTACCGCAACCGCGAACAGCAGAAGCACTTCCAGGAGCTCAGCGACAAGCTCGAGCAGCTCGCATTCGAGAATCCGTCGTCGCTGGATGCGGTCGCCAAGGAGTTGAACCTTCAGGTGCAGACCACCGACTGGTTCACGCGTGCCGGCGGCAGCGGTCTGGCCGCCGAGGATGCGGTTAAGGAAGCGGCGTTCTCCACCGAAGTGCTCAAGGACGGCGAGAACAGCAAGCCGCTGGCGATCGGCGACAGCAAGCTGGTCGTCGTGCGCAAGGCCGAGTACGAGGCGCCGCGCGAGCGCAGCTTCGACGAGGTCGCCGACCAGGTTCGCAGCGCACTGCGCGCCGAACAGGCCAAGGCCAAGGCGCAGGCCGACGCCAAGGCGCTGCTCGCGGCGCTGAAGGGCGGGGCGACGCTGGCCGATGCGGTCAAGGCCGCGCCGGCCGCGGAGTTCAAGGATGCCGGCAGCCTGCGCCGCGACAACCGCGGCGAAGATCCGGCGCTGGTCGAGGCCGCGTTCAAGCTGCCGCATCCGAAGGAAGGCGCGCTCAGCTACGGCGAGGCCACGCTCGGCAACGGCAGCGTCGCCGTGCTGGCGCTGAACAAGGTCGAGACGCCGGCGCCGGAGGCGCTGCCGCCGGAAGCCGCGGCGCAGTTCAACCAGCTTGCCGCCGGCCAGGAGTTCAACGCTTATCGCCGCCGCATCGGCGACGAGATCAAGGTCAAGATCATCAACGCGCCGCAGGCGGAAGCGCCGGTGTCGCCGGAGTCGTAAGCCGCCATCGCGTCGGCTCCGCGCCACGCAGCAAGGCCGCCCATGTCGCAGGACATGGGCGGCCTTTTCTTTTACGACGGCGGACTTTTGAAGGGGTGCGAGCCGCGTGGCCGGCGGCCCGCGGCCCGCACCAGCAGGGGCTCAGGCGGGGCTCAGCTCGATGCAGTCGAAGCGCACGTCCGGGTCGACCTCGGCGTCGTAGTCGACGTCGCTGCGCGTGAAGCCGAACAGCTTGAGGAACTCCTGCTTGTAGCCGGCGTAGTCGGTGAGCTGGAACAGGTTTTCGGTCGTGACCTGCGGCCACAGCGCCTTGCAGGCGCCCTGCACGTCCTCGCGCAGTTCCCAGTCGTCGAGGCGGAAGCGCTGTTCGTCGTCGGCCTGCGGGCGGGTGCCGTCGGCGCGATAGAGGAAGTCGCGGAACAGGCGGTTGAGCTGATCGATCGTGCCTTCGTGCAGGCCCTTCTCTTTCATGATCCTGTAGACCATCGAGATGTAGAGCGGCATCACCGGGATTGCGGCGCTGGCTTGGGTGACGACTGACTTCAGCACGGCGACGTTGGCGTGGCCGCCGAGGCTCTGCAGCTTCGCGTCGAGGCGGCGCGCGGTGGCGTCGAGGTCGGCCTTGGCGCGGCCGAGCGCGCCGTGCCAGTAGATCGGCCAGGTGATCTCGGTGCCGATGTAGCTGAAGGCGACGGTGCGCGCGCCCGGCGCGAGCGCGCCGGCGGCGGCGAGCGCGTCGAGCCACAGCGCCCAGTCCTGGCCGCCCATGACGGTGACGGTGTCCTCGATTTCCTGGTCGCTGGCCGGCTCGACCGAGGCCTGGATGATGCTGTCCTTGTTGGTGTCGATCGCGGTGGCCGTGTAGGTCTGGCCGATCGGCTTGAGCGCCGAGCGCTTCACTTCGCCGGTCGACGGCAGCTTGCGCACCGGCGAGGCGAGCGAATAGACGACGAGGTCGACTGCGCCGCCCATTTCGGTCTTGATCAGCTCGATGACCTTGGCGCGTGCCTCGTCCGAGAAGGCATCGCCATTGATCGAGCGGCTGTACAGGCCCTGCGCCTTGGCGAACTTGTCGAAGGCCGCCGAGTTGTACCAGCCGGCCGTGCCGGCCTTCTTGTCGGTGCCCGGCTTTTCGAAGAACACGCCGAGCGTGTCGGCGCCGAAGCCGAACGCTGCGGTGATGCGCGCGGCCAGGCCATAGCCGCTCGAAGCGCCGATGACGAGCACCTTCTTCGGTCCGTCGCTGCGCACGCCGCGCGCGCGGGTCGCCTCGATCTGTTCGAGCACGTTGCGCTCGCAGCCGAGCGGATGCGTGGTGGTGCAGATGAAGCCGCGGACCTTCGGATGGATGATCAACTTGCGTACCTCGTCGCTGGGTGGGGGCAGCGGCATTCTACTGGCTGCAGCGCCGCGTGCGGGTGGTCGTTGGGGCAAATCCGGCGCCCGTCGCGAGCGGCGGCCGGATAAGAAAAAGGCGCCGTCGCCGGCGCCTCGATCCCACGGCTTCCGCCGCCTCAGGACGGCAGGAAGTTGATGGGATAGTTGGGGTAGGTGAACGGCGGCACGTTCTTCGGGCCGAAGTTCAGCAGCAGCACGCGCTGGATCACCTTGCGCTCGAGGTCGGCGTCGCCGAAGGTGCTCGACACGAGCTTGCAGTCGGTGACGCTGCCGTCCGGCGCGATCGTCAGGCTGACGACGATCTTGCCGGGGCCGATGCCCGGGTTCTCGCGCATCGCCCGGTTGAAGATCGCGTAGAACGCGCCCTTGTTGCGGTCGAATGTCAGCTGGATCTCTTCGAGCGTGCGACCGGCGAGCAGCTTGTCGCCGCCCTGGCCGGGTTTGCTGCGGTCGGGGCCGGTGCCGCGCGGGGCTTCGACCGTCGTCGTGCGGCGCTGGCCGAGGCCGGCGCCGGACTGCGTGCGGCGCTCCTCGCCGGTGCCGGTCGCGCCGATGCCGCCGCTGCCGCTGGCTGCGGCGTCGGCGAACGCCGCGCTCGAACCGCCGCTGGCGCCGGTGCCGGCCTGGGCCGCCACCCGCTCGCTCGACAGCGCGCGCGTCGTATCGAGGCCGCGCAGCGACTGGTCGCGCAGCTCGGCGAGCTGATCGGCCATCGCCAGCACGCCGGATTTCTGCGCGACGGCGCGGGCCTGCGCCTGGCGCTCGGCCGGGGTCGGCTGCGGCGGTGCCTCCGGCTTGTCCTGCTGCGGCTTCTCCGACTTGGCCTGCTCCTGCGGCGGCTTCTTGCTGTCCTCGGGCGAGGGCTTGGGCTCCTCGACCTGTTCGGCGATCGGCGCGTCCGGCAGGATGCTGACGTAGCGCTGCTCGATCGTTTCGCCGCCGCCACGCTGCAGGCCGGTGAGACGGATCAGCGGGATCACGATGCCGAGCACGACGAAGATCGCCAGCAGCACGCCGGCGATGCGGCGGAAGCGGCGGTCGGCTTCGGCGTTGAGATCCCAGCCGTCGAAAGCGGTCACGAAGCTCGCGTTCACGGCGCGCCTCCGTTCTTCTTCTCGACCACCGCCAGCGAGATCTTGGCGAAGCGGGCCTCGGTGCAGGTCGCCATGACCTTCTTGAGGACCTGATACGGAATCGCCTTGTCGGCCATGATGTTGACGTCGCCGCGCGTCACCGATGCCGCGTCGGCGCCTTCGACGCGCATCAGCGGCGCGCGCAGCAGCTCGGCCTTCAGTGCCGGCAGGAAAGCGGTCGCCGTACCCATGGCTTCGTCGGTGCCCATCACGCGCACGTTGTCGACGAGGATGTCGTTCTTGGTGACGACGATCACGGGAATCTGCTTCGGCTCTTCCTTGATGACCGACTTCGGCAGCTGCAGCGACTGCGGGTTCGGCAGCACCTCGACGGCGAGCGCGTTGACCAGCAGGTAGAAGACCAGGATCGCGAAGATGTCGATCAGCGAGACGACGTTCATCTCCACTTCGTGGCCGGCGATGCGGAACTTGCGCTGGGCGCGCTTGGCCATGCGCGTTCTCATGGCGCACCTCCCGGAGCGTCGCCGAGCGAGACGTTCGGGAACATCTCCAGTGGCAGGCCGGCGGCGCGCGCCTCGGCCGGCGCGAAACGCGCGGCATCCATGATCCGGATCAGATCGTCGTACGGGATGTCGGCTTCGAGCAGCAGCGTCACGTTCGTTTCGCTGGGCGCGGTCTTCTTGACCTCGACCAGCAGATCGCCGAGCGCCTGCACGTTGTAGCCCTCCGGCGTGTTGTCGAGATGACGCAGCGCGCCGTTGCGGTCGGAGACGTCGAGGCCGTTCTTGCGCAGCGTGATCGTCAGCTGCAGCGGCAGCTTGTCGGGCACGGCCTGCTGGTCCGGCGACGGCAGATTGAGATTGATGACGTTGAGCTTGGCGGCGGTGATCGACGAGCTGACGAGCAGGAAGAACACCAGCACCGCGAACACGTCGATCATCGAGACGATGTTCAGCGACACCGCGCGCGCCCTCATCCTCTGATGGCGTTCGAGGCGCCGCGTTCGGCGGGACATTTTCATCCGGAACCCCCGGTGAGACTGGGCCGTGACAACGGCAGGGGCAGGATTACTTGCGCGCGGCGGCGCTGACGAACTTCGCGCAGGCGGCTTCCAGCCTGTCGACGAGCTCCGTCGTCTTGGCCTGCAGCCAGGCGTGGACGAGCAGGGTCGGGATCGCGACCAGCAGGCCGAAGGCCGTGCAGTTCATGGCCTCGGAGATGCCGCGCGACAGCAGGTCGGCCTTTTCCGTCGGGTCGGCGGTGCCGAGCGCCGCGAAGGCGCCGATCAGGCCGATGACGGTGCCGAGCAGGCCGAGCAGCGTCGACATGTTCGAGAACGTGGCGAGGTAGTGCGTGCGCTTCTCGACCGCCGGCAGCACTTCCATCAGCGCTTCCTCGGTGGCCGTCTCCACTTCGTTGCGGTGCGGGTCGACCTTGGCCTGGGCGGCGCCGGCGGTGAAGATGCGGGCGACGGCCGCGTCGGAGCCCGAGGCCAGCTGTTCGACCGTGGCGAGGTCGCCCTTGGCCAGCAGCGGCACGGCGTCCTGCCAGATCTTGCGGTTCTCGCGCTCGACGCGGCTCAGGAACAGCCAGCGTTCGATCGCGATGGCGACGCTCAGCGCCAGCACGATGGCGATCGGGTACATCATGAAGCCGCCCTTCTGGAAGAAGTGCAGGATGGTCACAAAGAAATCCATGTTGCGTTCCCTCGAATGGTCAGTCGTTACAAATGTCTCTTGTGCAGCCAGTCTTCCCTGATCAGGCTGCGCCGCTAGCGTGCCACAGGCGTCACCACGCCCTTTTTCTTCAGTTCCGCCGCGAGCACCTCGTAGTACTCGACCTGGCGGTTGAACACGACACGGTCGATCGGCACCGGTTTTTCTTGCAATAGCCGCGCCGGCCGGTCGATATCCTTCTCGGCCCGTGCATCGCGCCAGGGCATGATGTAGAGGCCGATCGGCGATTCGCGTTCACCGAAGATGGTCGTGCCGCCGCCTTCGGCGTGCGGCGTCAGCGTTTCCGGCCTGGCGACGACCGGCTTGTCGGCGGCCCCGCCGCCAATCGCCGGCATCTCGTCCTGCGCCGATGCGCTTGCGGATGCGGCCAGCAGCGCGAGCCCCAGCAGTGCCGGGTGCAGCTGCGCGGACAGGAACTTCATGGCGTCTTCTCCGCCGGTGCGGGCACTGCGGGTGCGGCCGGCGTCGCGGCCTTGAGCCGGGACTCCAGCTCGGCGACCCAGGCCATCACGCGCAGGTCTTCCTTGCCGGTCCGCGACTGGTATTCCTTGTACTGCACCAGCGCCGCCTGCGGCTGCTTCAGGTACTGGTCGAGCAGGATCGCGTAGTTGAGGCGGGCGAGGGGATCGCCGGGATCGGCTTGCAGCGCCTTCTCGTAGGCGAGCCTGGCGCGGTCGTAGTTGCCGGCCTCGCGGTTGAGGATGCCGAGCCAGTTGAAGGCGGCGGCATTGGCCGGGTTCAGCGTCGCGGCGCGCGTGAAGGCGTTGATCGCGGCGTCGCGGCGCTTGGACTTCGCGTAGAGGATGCCGAGGTTGGTCCACGGGCCGGAGAACTGCGGGAAGTCCTTGGTCAGCGCCGTGAGCTCGGCCTCGGCCTGCTGCGCGTCATTGTTCTTCATCAGCTCGAGCGCGGCGTCGAAGCGCTGCTGCGGGTCGCCCTTGTCGGCGACCGGCGCCGACGGCTTGGCGGCCGGTGCGGGCTTGGCGGCCGGACGCTCCGGCTGCGTCGGCGCGCTGCCGCAAGCGGCCAGCCCGAGCACGGGCAAGGCCAGCAGTGCGGCGCGCAGGAGGCGCTTACTTGAGGCTTTCATAACGATCCTGGCCCTGCTCGTGCTTGCCGTACTTGGCCGGCGCCAGCGCGGCGAGCTGCTGGGCGCTCTTGGCGATCCACTCGTCGTAGAGGCCCTGGCCGATGCGGCGCAGGTTGGTCTCGTAGGTCTGGATCGCCTTCTCCTCGAACGGATAGGCCTGCTCTTCGAGCAGCACGTTGTACTGCTCGATCTCCAGTTCCGACAGTTTCTTCGGTCGCTCCGAATCGAGCAGCGCGCGGCCGAAGCCCTGATACAGGCGGCCGGTTTCGTAGGTCGCGGCCGTCGTCACGTCGGCGTAGCCATAGGTCGCGGACTTCTCGAACCAGGCCAGCGCCTGCTCCATCGCCTGCTTGCGGCGCGGCAGGCTCTTCTCGACCGGCGCCGACAGCGCGATCGCCTGGGTGTCGGCGGCGGCGACGCGACCGAGTTCGAGGCTGGCCTTGGCGGCCAGCGCCTTCGAGCGTTCGGTGGCGCGTGCGCCGGCGCCGTCGCTGACGGCAACCTGCTCGCGCAGTGCCGCGGACAGCCGCTGCGGGTTGCCGGCGGTGCGGGCGTAATCGACGAGCCGGCTGCGCGCTTCGACGTTGCGGTCGAAGGCGGCCGGGAAGCTCTTCACGTAGAACTCGTAGGCAGCCGCCGCATCGGTCGACTTGGCTTGGTCGTAGAGGCTCGCCGAACGCCAGGCCGCTTCTTCGCGCGTCTCGGTGCTCTCGCTCGTGCGGCGGGCGATGCGGCCGTAGGCCTGCGCCGCGGCCTGCGGCTTGTGGTCCTTTTCGTAGGCGACCGCCAGCTTCTTGTCGACGTCGGCCTCGAGCGCGTGGTTCGGGAACAGGCTGCGGAAGTTCTCGAGCACCACGGTCGCGCGCGACCAGTCCTCGAGCGCGAGCAGCGCGGCGGCGCCGTCGTACTCGGCGGTCGCGCGGATCTTGGCCTGCGGCGTGACCTGGCCGACGCGCAGGAAGTGCTGCGCCGCGGTGTTCAGGTCGCCGGCGCTGCGCGCGGTTTCGCCCTGCTTGTAGATCGAGGCGGCGAGCTGCTCGACGACGTCGGCGCGCTGCGGGGCGCCGGCCGGCGTCAGCTTGAGTTCTTCGGCGAACGCGGTCTCGGCCTGCGCGTAGCGGTTCAGCGCGAACTGCGCGTCGCCGGTGACGCTCCAGGCGATACGGCGCTGCTCGGCGGTGACATTGCCGCCGGCCTTGATGACGCGCTCGGCGACGGCGATCGCCGGCTCGTAGTCCTTGAGCTCGTACAGATCCTCGGCGGTCTGCGTCAGCACCGCGTTGCGCTGCGCGTGCGCCGGGTAGGTGTCGGCGAGCTTGAGGCTTTCGGCGATCGCCAGCTTCAGCGCTTCCGGACGCTGTGTCGCCGGGACTTCCTTGGCGTGTTTCTGGTACGCGAGCACGGCGGCGTAGGCCGCTTCCGGCGCCTTGACGTGCGGTCGGTAGCCGTAGGCGGTCTTGCTGTACTCCTGCGCGGCTTCCAGCGTGTGGCCGCCGTCGAGCAGGGCATCGCCGAGCAGGAAGTTGATGTCCGGCAGCTTGGCGTCCTGCGGGTACAGCTCGATGATGCGGCGATACGACTGCGCGGCGGTCAGGAACTCCGCCGGCGGCGTTGCCGGCGCGGCGTTCGGTGTCTTGGCCTGCGCCTGCTGCGCGGCGGCGAGCTTCTGCTGCGCCGTTGCGTGGTAGTACTTGGCGATGTCCTCGAGATGCGCGCGCAGCGCCGTCATCACCTCCGGCGTCGCCGGCCGGCCCTGCCAGTACGGCGCCGACGGATCGTAGGTCGCCGCGTAGCGTTCCTTTTCCTTGATCGTCAGCTCGGTGAAGCCGCCCTGGTCATAGGCGGCGATCACGCGGGTCTGGAAGCCGGGCGCCAGCGGCGAGCCCGGATAGCGCTCGATGAACGCGGCATTGGCGTTCGCCGCGTCGGTGTAGCGCGATTTTTCGAGCAGCGCATCGCCGAGCGCGATGTACAGCAGCGGATAGAAACGCGGGTCGCCGTGGCGCGCGAGGTAGTCGTTCAGCGCCGGGCCGCCGCCGAGCGTGGTCAGCGACAGCGTGACGACGCGCAGCGCGTCCTTGGCCAGATCGTACTTCTCCTTGGCGACGCCGTTCAGCGCGGCCTCCGGATCGGTGGTCTCGCCGGCCGGCAGCTCGCGATCGAGGATGTCGAAGAAGGTTGCGATCGCCGGTTCGTATTTCGACTGCTTGTACAGCGCCCAGCCGTACTTGTACTGCGCCGGCACGAAGAACGGCGTGCCGTCCTTCAGGTCCATGACGGTCCTGTATTCGCTCTCGGCTTCGCCGTAGCGGGCCCGCGCGAACAGCAGTTCGGCGCGGCGGAAATGGGCATCGCCGGCCAGGTTCGAATCGGGCAGGCGCTCGTTCAGGCGCTTGAGCGTGTCGATCGCCGCATCGGTCTCGCCGATGTTCTGCTGCGCGCGGGCCAGCTGGTAGTAGATCCGGTCGTTCTTCGGATCCTGCGGGTGCGCGTACAGCAGCTCGTTGTAGAGCTTGATCGATTCGCGCAGGTTCTTCTCGGATTCCTGCGTCGTGCCGCTGGCGTCGGCCATCTGCACCTGCAGATCGGCGAGGCGGCGCGTCGCCTCGTTGCGCGTATCCGTATCCGGCTGCAGTTCGAGCAGTTTGCGATAGTTGGCGGCGGCCTTCTGCGCGTCCGGCGCGACGTCCTCGGACTTGATGACCGGCAGGACGTTCTCGTCCGGCGCCTTCTGCTTGCCGATGGCCTGGCGGATCGGCGGCGCGGCTTCCTTGACGACCTGCGGCGTACAGGCCGACAACGCCAGCGCCGCCTGCGCGACGGCGGCGAGCACGAACAGCGGGCGGGTCGGGAAGCGATGCGGGCGGGCCGCTCTGCGATTGGCGTTCATCGTGTCAGTCACGGCCGAGCTCGCCCTTCTGCTGGCGGTCGTACAGGCGCGCCAGCGCGAAGCGCGCCTCGATCAGATAGCGTTCGATCTGCTTGCGCTGGCCTTCGAGTTCCTGCGTCGCCATGTCCTTCAGCAGCTGCGCCTGCGCGCCGCCGGCGACGCCGAGCTGCTCGCGCAGATTGCCGACGCGGGCCTTCAGCGCCAGCGTGCGCTCGTACGGACCGTTGAAGCGGGTGGGCGGCGCCGCGAGCGCGAGCGCTGGCAAGTGCGGCGTCGCCGCCGCGGTCTTGGCGGCGTAACGGCCCGGCACGGCGAGATGCGTATCGAGCCGCAGCGTCGCCTTGGTGCCGGCATACGGGAGCTCGGCGTCACGCAGGGCGCGGCGCACGAGCTCGTCCGGATTGCCCGGTGCCTTCTCGGTCGCCAGGTAGCCACGCTCGATGCCGTCCAGGCGCGAGCGCCAGGTCTCGAGATTGCGCGACAACATGCGCAGGTCGCGGTAGTTCTTCAACGCTTCCTGGAAGCGGTGTTCGGCGAGCAGGCTTTGCAGGAAGTAGGTTTCCGGCGCATCCGGCAGGTCGCGCAGCTTCCAGTCCCAGCCGGCCTCGGAGTCGAGATCGCGGCGCACGATCGTCTCGACCATGCGGCCCTGCTTGATCGAAGCCATCGCGGTGTTCATGCGCTCGCGGCTGGTCTCGAGCACCTCGACCGCCTTCTCGTAGTACTGCAGCGCCTGCGTATGCGCGCCAAGCTGGTCGAGCGTGTACGGAATCGCCAGCCAGGCTTCCTGCACGGCGGGGTCCATCGGATCACGCGAGATCAGCTCGACCCAGGCGACCAGCGCGCGGCGCAGCGCTGCCTCGCTGTCCGGATTGCCGCTGCGCAGGCGGAACGAGCGCATGCCGGCGCGATCGAAGACGTCACGGTCGAGATAGCCGGGACGGATCAGGACGCCGAGCGTCGAGAACGAGGTATAGGTCCGCGATTCCGGGGCCTGGTCATCCGGCGTTTCCGATTTCTGGATGCGCGAGCCCTGCGGGGCCAGCTCGGCCCAGCCGAGGCCGAGCAGCGCTCTGTTCGAGAACGGGCCGTCGACGCGCACGCGGCTCAGCACCGGCTTGGCGGTGCCGCCCTGCTGCGTCTGCAGGAAGTGCCAGCCGAGCGTGAGGTTGGCGCGATCGCGCAGCGACAGGTCTTCCTCGTTGCCCGGGCGCATCGTGCCGACGCGGTCGAGCACGGTCTGGCCTTGCGCGGTGCGCCCGTCGTTGAGCAGGGCGACGCCGAGGTTGTAGCGCGTGAACGGCGACTGCTTGGAGGCGTTGTCCTCCTTGAGCAGCACATCGGCAGCTTCGCCGTAGCGGCCTTCGGCCATCAGCACGCGCGCCAGCAGATCCTGCCAGTCCGGGATCAGTTCCGGGGCCAGCTTCTCGCGGATGCGGTACAGCGTGGCGCGCGCCTCGGCGTTGTAGCCGCGCTGGAAATCGAACTCGCAGAGCCGCAACTGGGCGCGGGCGACGTCCTTGGCGTTGCCGCCGGAGGCGGCGATGCTGCGATAGATCGCCTCGGCGCGATCACGCATGCCGAAGCCGAGATAGTTGTCGGCCGTGCGCCACTGGAACTCCAGCGGCATCTTCAGCGGATCGGCGCCGCCGGCGAGCTGGCGCAATTCGACCAGCGCCGAGAAATGGCGCTTGTCGTTGTCGAGGTAGCGCGACAGCCGGACCTGCGGATCGTCGGCGCTGCCTTCCTTATAAGTCTCCACAGCGGAGGCGGCGAACGGCAGCAGGGCGGCGAGCGCGGCGAGCGGGAACAGGCGCTTCATTGCGCGGCCCTCCACTGCTTCATCGTCAGGCGCGGGCGGCCGCCGAAGCGGCTCTCGCGGCTGATGACGAACTCGATGTCGGTCGCCTGCGCCGGTTTGTCGATCGTCGTCTCGTAACGGTCGGTGAGCAGCGGGTCGCTCGGCTTGGCATCCGCGTACTTGCCGGTGAAGCTGATGCGCAGCTTGTGCGGACCGGGATCGGCCGACACGCGCATCAGGCGCTGCAGGCTGTTCTTGCCGAGGATCGCGCGCGCATCGAATTCATCGTAGTGATAGACCTCGGCGGGGCGGTCGTCGAGCGCGACGGTGACGTCCTGCAGCAGCAGGCCGCCGGCCTTGACACTCAGATAGACGTTGAGCCGGTCGTAGGCGGGCAGCAGCGCGTCGACTTCGACGGACGCGGCCTCGCTGTTGAACTCGAGCACCTCGTCCTTGAGGGCCTGCACGGTTTGGTCGAGCTTGATCGCCTGCTCGCTGAGGTCCGCCGCGGCGGCCGCAAGGGGCAGGCTGCACACGAGCACGAGGCTCGCGCCTAGGGCCTTCAGGCCTCGAGTTCTCGGCATCTGGAGGATTGGATCCGAATGGGTCCGCTGGAGTGTAGCAAAGCCGTACTCGCGATAGGTCGTCCAAACCCGGATCCTGATATGGAAGAATGCGTACAGGCGCACGTTCGTTTGGCGATGGCCGTTTGAACGGCACGCGCACGCGGACGAAAGGCGCGGCCTCTCGATTGACGTCGCCGCGAAGGGCGGGAACGCGCATCGAAGGTGTCGAAAAAACGTCCGCGCACTAGGCAGATGCGCGCGATTCGTCGTGTTGACGCTCGAAAACCCGCTTGCTATAAAGCGCCGCAACCCGCAATGACCCACGTGAACGCGCTTGCATCGGCGTGCGCAGATATATCGTCGAAACAACGGGCACGCCGCCTCACACTTAAAGCAGCATTACTTCGGCCCACGCCGTCATCCATATTTAGGGGACGTACTCCATGAACAAGACTGAACTGATCAACGCGATCGCCGACAAGGCCGATCTGTCGAAGGCTGATGCCGGCCGTGCGGTCGATGCCCTCTTCGAAGTCGTCGGCAAGGCGCTCAAGAAGAAGGACAAGGTTTCGCTCGTCGGTTTCGGCACCTTCCTCGTTCGCGAGCGCGCTGCGCGTTCGGGCCGCAACCCGAAGACGGGCGCCACCATCAAGATCAAGGCGAGCAAGACGCCGTCGTTCAAGGCTGGTAAAGCGCTCAAGGACATGGTAAAGTAGCGGTCTTTCCACGGTTGATTGCTGATGTAGAGCAAACGCCGGTCAGGGTGCTTAGCTCAGTCGGTAGAGCGTCGCCCTTACAAGGCGAATGTCGGCGGTTCGAGCCCGTCAGCACCCACCATGGATTTCAAGTGGAGCGGTAGTTCAGTTGGTTAGAATACCGGCCTGTCACGCCGGGGGTCGCGGGTTCGAGCCCCGTCCGCTCCGCCACGAATCAAGCAGAAGGCGCCCTCCGGGCGCCTTTTGTTTTTGCGCGCGCTTTTCTTGCACGGCGCCACCGCGCGATTGAAGCGCGCACCTGCGCAGACGGCAGGCGCGCGACGTGATCAGGGCGCGATAGGCACCAATTCCTTCAGGGCGCGCCAGCCTCCGTCGATCGACCAGACCTGGCGATAGCCCATCTTCTGGATGTTGTCGGCGGCGAGCGCCGAGCGATAGCCGCCGCCGCAATAGAGGAACAGCGGCGTGTCCTTGTCCGGCACGCGTGCTTCGATGTCGCGTTCGATGATGCCCTTGCCGAGCCATTCGGCGCCGCGCACATGCCCGGCCGCGAACTCGCTTTCCTCGCGGACGTCGAGCAGGCGCGCCTGCGGGTGGCGCGCCATCGTTTGCAGCAGCTCGGCGGCAGGCACTTCGCGAATGCGCGGGCGCACGCTGTCGACGAGCGCGAGAAAGCCCGGAGAATGATCGGCCATGGTCGTGCCTCCTGCGTTGAGCGGTTGACGGCGAAGCCCTAGATTATGACGACGGTCGCGCTCCCGCACCGGAACTGGCACCTTCGCCACCGGGAGCTTGCCGGCTGCATCATTCAACGTTGCGCACGATCGCTGTCATCCAGCCGATGCTTCGCGCGCGCCGCACTTGGGGGAGAGCATGGGATATCCGGTCGTTCTGGTTCATGGCATGTGGTGTACCGGCGCGAGCTGGAAGCGCGTCGCCGACATCCTCACCGCGCGCGGCTACGACTGCCACGCGCCGTCGCTGCCGGCGCACGACGATTCGACGGATCAGCCGCTGCAGGTCCGTCGCAAGAGTCTGCGCGAGTACCTCGATTTCCTGGAGCGCTCGATCGAAGCGCAGCACTATGAACGTGCGCCGATCATCGTCGGCCATTCGATGGGCGGTCTGCTCGCGCAGCAGCTGGCGGCGCGCGTCGATCCGCTGGCACTGGTGCTGCTGACGCCGGCGGCGCCGGCCGGCATCAACGCGCTGACGCCCGCCGTCGTCGCGGCGTTCGCGCCGTGGCTGTGCAGCGGCCTGTTCTGGCGCAATGCCCACAAGCCCGGCTTCGCGCATGCGCAGCGTTATGCGTTCAACGGCGTGCCGGCCGACCGCCATCGCGCCCTTTATGAGAGCCTGGTCCACGAATCCGGCCGCGCTTCGTTCGAGCTAGGCATGTGGCCACTGGATCTTGCGCGCGCGTCGGCTGTCGAAGCGGTCAAGGTGCGCTGCCCGGTCTACGTCGTAAGCTGTGGAAAAGACCGGCTGACGCCGGCCAGCGTGGTTCGCAAGGTCGCCCGGCGCTATTCGCAGGTGACGATGCGCCACTACCCGGAGCGCGGGCACTGGGTGATCGACGACGAGGAGACCGACGAAATGATGCATGCCATTTGCGGCTGGCTGAGGCCTTTCGAACAGCGCAGCGCTCGCGCGGCGCGCTGACGTGCGCACATCGGCGATGGATCGCCTGAAGGCGGCCCGGCAGGCGCTGGCGCTGGTTGCATTGCTGGGCGGGGCGCTGCCGGCGGGCGCGCAGTCCGACAGCCTGGGCAAGGCGCTCGATGCGGCGCAGCAGACGCAGCGCGCCGCGGTCGCTTCGCAACAGCGCGTCGATCAGCTCGACGACCAGACGCGCGCCCTGCTCGAGCGCTATCGCGCGGCGACCTGGCAGTCCCAGCAGCTGAACGTCTACGCGCAGCAGCTCAACGAACTGCTCGCACAACAGGTGACCGAGATCCAGAGCCTGCGCACGCAGCTCGCCGATCTCGATCGCGCCGGCGAAGACCTGATGCCCTTGATGCTGCGCATGACCGACAGCCTTGCGCAGTTCGTGGCGCTGGACCTGCCGTTTCTCGGCGACGAGCGCCGCGAGCGCCTGGCGAATCTGAAGCAGGCGCTCGGCGATCCGCAGGTCAATGCCGGCGAGAAATTCCGTCGCATTCTCGAGGCCTATCAGGTCGAGATCGATTATGGCCGCGCACTCGGCGTCGAGCGTGTCGAGATCGGGCAGGAGACCGTCGACATGCTGCGCGTCGGGCGTGTCGCGTTGTACGCGCTGGCGCCGGACGGCAGTCGCCCGCGCATCTGGAACGCCGCCGCAAAGCAATGGGACGCCTTGCCGCGCGGCGAGGCGGCGGCGATCCGTGAAGGCTTGAAGATGGCGCGCGAGCTGACGGCGGCGAACCTGCTGCAACTGCCGGTGCCGGCGGCGCGGAGCGCGCCATGAAGCATCTCAAAGTGTTGATGGTCGCGGGCGCGCTGCTGGTCGGCGCCACGCCGGTCGCGGCGGCGGAGCCGGCGAACGGTCTCGATGCCTTGCTCAAGCAGGTGCAGGATGCCGCCGGCCAGAACGCGCGTCTGAATCAGGAGCGCGAGCAGCGCTTCCTGCGCGACAAGAACGACCAGGCCGCGCTGGTGCAAAAGGCCGAGGCCGAGCTGGCGGCGGCCAAGGCGCGCGCCGACGCGGTGCGCGCGCGCTTCGCCGCCAACCAGAAGGAAATCGCCGAGCTGAAGGCGCAGCTGCAGGCGCGTGCCGGCGACTACGTGCAGGTGCAGGGCGCCGTCAAGGAAGCGGCCGGGGCATTTCGCGCCGTCGTCGTCGAATCGCCGATCAGCGCGCAGGCGCCGGATCGTCTCGCCACGCTCGATGCTCTTGCCGACCGCGACGGCTATCCGCCGGTCGCCGAGCTTGAACGTTTCTGGTACGGCCTCCAGCAGGAGCTCGTCGAGGGCGGCCGCGTGGCCCGCTTCACGGCGCCGGTCGTCGATCCGGACGGCCAGCGCGCCGAGCGCGAAATCGTGCGCATCGGCAGCTTCAGCGCCTTCGCCGACGGTCACTACCTGGTCTTCGACGCGCAGGCGAATGTCCTTGCCGAGCTGACGCGTCAGCCGGCGCGGCACTGGCGCGCGCTGGCGCGCGACTTCGCCGCAACGGGCGACGGTCTTGCGGCGGCGATGATCGATCCGTCGCACGGCAGTCTGCTCGCTCAGGAAGCGCTGCGGCCGGGACTCGCCGAGCGTATCCATCAGGGCGGTTCGATCGCCTACGTCATCATCGCGATCGGCGTCGCTGGCGCGGTGCTCGCGCTCTACCAGCTCGTCTATCTGCTGCGGGTCGGCGCGCAGGTGCGCGCGCAGCTGCGCGACATCGGCCGGCCGCACACTGACAATCCGCTCGGCCGTGTGCTCGCCGCGTTCCGCGGCGATCCGGCCCAGGGCATCGGCGACGCCGAGGTCCTGGAGCTGCGCCTGTCCGAGGCGATCCTGCGCGAGATTCCCGCCCTCGAACGCTTTCAGCCGCTGCTGCGCCTGATCATCGCCGCCGGCCCGCTGCTGGGGCTCGTCGGCACGGTCACCGGCATGATCATCACCTTCCAGGTGATCCAGGAGCAGGGCGCCGGCGATCCGCGCCTGATGGCCGGCGGCATCTCGCAGGCGATGATCACGACCGTGCTCGGCCTCGGCGTCGCCGTGCCGATGCTGTTCGTCAACGCGATCCTCTCGGCGCGCTCGCGCGTGCTCGTGCAGATCCTCGACGAGCAGAGCGCCGGCCTGCTCGCGCGGCACATCGAGAGCGGAGCGGCCGATGCGACTTGAGTGGCTGCTCGCGCCGTTCGGCTCGGTTTCGGCGCTGATCGAGGCCGGCGGCTGGGTGCTGCCGTGGATCTTCGTCACCGCGCTGCTGATGTGGACGCTGATCGCCGAGCGCTGGTGGTACTTCCGGCGCATCTATCCGGCGCAACGCGAAGCGTTGCGCGCGCAATGGCTGGTGCGAGCCGAGCGACGCTCGTGGAGCGCGCGGCAGATTCGCGCGATGCTGCTGTCGCAGGCACAGCTGGCGATGAGCGCGCCGCTGCCGCTGCTGCGCGTGACGGTGCCGATCGCGCCGCTGCTCGGCCTGCTCGGCACGGTCACCGGCATGCTCGAAGTCTTCGACGGCATGATGATCAGCGGCTCGGCCGACGCGCGAACCATGGCCTACGGCGTCTCGCACGCAATGATCGCGACGCTGGCCGGTCTCGTCGTCAGCGTCAGCGGCATGTATTTCCTGAATCGCTTCCAGACCCGCGTGCAGCGCGAGGCGGAACGCTTCGGTGACGAGCTGGTGCTCTGAGCATGCGCACGCGCCGCCACACGCACCCGCCCGAGGAAACCGGCATCGATCTCGCGCCGATGCTGGACTTCGTGCTCAACCTGCTGATCTTCTTCATCATCACCAATACCTTCGTGTCGGAAGCCGGCATTCACATCGAGCGCCCGGTCGCCAGCACGGCGGTACGCCAGGAGCGCAGCAACGTGCTGGTCGCGATCGCGCCGAACGGCGAGGTCTGGAGCGACGGCCAGCGCGTCGACATCCGCGCGCTGCGCGCGCATCTGCAGAAGCGGCGCCAGGAGAATCCCAACGCGGCGGTGATCGTGCAGGCCGATCGCGACGCGCGCGCCGGCCTCGTCGTCGAAGCCATGGACCAGGCGCGGCTCGCCGGTTTCAAGAACGTGGCGATCGCCGCCACGCCGGCTGCGAAGTAAGGAGCAGCGGCCATGCCGGCCCGCGCCGCGATCGCCGAAGCCCGCTGGTCGCGCCTGATCGTGCCGCCGCTGCTCGGCCTCGTCGCGGCGCTGCTGCTGTTCTGGGCGATGTACCGGCTGATCCAGCCGCCGGCGCATGAGGGCGCGGCACTGCGCGCGAGCGGTCCGATCGAGGTCGTGGCGCCGCCGCCGACGCGCGACGAGCCGCCGGAGACCGCACTGGCCCAGGCGCCGGCGCCGCCACCGGATGCGCCGCCATCGCTCGCGCGTCCGGATCTGCCGTCGCTGCCGGCGGCGGCGATGGCCGCCGCGCCGCTCGACGTCGGGCCGATCTCGGTGCCGGTGACGCTCGGCGCCGGCGGCCTGTCGATCACCGGCACGACCGGCTTCGCGGGTTTCGCCGGCCGCGGCGGCGGTGGCGGCGGCAATGGCGCGGGCGGCGCCGGCTTCGGCAGCGGGCAGGGCTTCAAGGGCAAGCCGCTGGTGCCTTTGTCGACGGCGCGACCGCAGATGCCGGACTGGGCCTGCAAGCAGAAGATCCGCGGCTGGGTCGAGGTGGTGTTCACGGTGATGCCGAACGGCCGCGTCCGCGACGTGCGTCTGGTCGATGCCGATCCCAAGGGCGTGTTCGAGGCGGCGGCGATCGAGAGCATCTCGAACTGGATCTACGAATCGAGCGACCTCGCGCGCGAGGTCAAGCAGCGCGTCGACATGCTGCCCGAAGAATGCGCCTACAACTGGAAGCAGTGAGCATGCGGCGCTTCGTGTCCATCAGCCTCGCGCTGGGGCTGGGCGCGTCGGCGTCTGCCGCGCACGCCGACCAGTACCGCAGCGAGCAGCGCGTCGTCGCGACGCCGACGACGCCGCAGAAGACGGAGGATCCGCAGAAGCTGTTGCAGATCACCACCGATCCGTATGCGAAGGCGCTGCTGCTGCGTGATCTGGCGGCGCAGGCCGCGCAGGGGCGCGACTACGGCAAGGCGGCGAAGTACCTCGAACAGGCACTCGCGCAGAACGCGCTGTCCGGGCCGGCCGCCGTGCAGATGCGCAACGATCTCGCGCAGCTGTATCTGTCGAGCGGCGATATCCGCAAGGTGCTGCCGCAGCTCGAGGCGCAGGTTCGCGCCGGGCAGGCGACGCCGCAGGTGCTGGCCGCGCTCGGCGCCGCCTACGTCGGCGAGAAGCGCTACCAGGATGCCGTGCCGCTGCTGCAGAAGGCGGGTGCCGGCCAGGCCGGTGCCGACATCGGCTGGCGTCGCGCGCTCGCTGCGGCGTACATCGGCGTCGGTCGCGAGCGCGAGGCGCTGCCGATGCTCGAACAGCTGCTGCGCGAGGATCCCGGCCAGCGCGAGGATTGGCTGCGCCTGGCGGCGCTGCAGTTGAAGGCCGGCAACCGGGAGCGCGCCGCGGCGACGATGGATCTCGCCAGCCGGCTCGGCTTCCTGCAGAACGCCGAAGAGCGCCTGCGCCTGGCGACGCTGACCGCGCAGATCGGCGCGCCATTCGAGGCGGGTTCTCTGTTGCAGTCGCTGATCGAGCGAAAGCAGGTTCCCGACAATGACGACACGCGCCGGCTGCTCGCGCAGTTCTGGCTCGCGGCGCGCGAGAGCAGCCTGGCCCTGCCGGCGCTCGAAGCGCTGGTCCGGCGCGCGCCGGACGCGGCGCTGTACCAGCAGCTCGCGCAGCTGCACCTCGATCGCGACGAGTACGCGCAGGCCGCGCAGGCGCTCGAACAGGCGACCCGCCTCGGCAAGGCCGGCGGCAAGACCTGGCTGGCGCTCGGCTTCGCGCGCTACCAGCAGGCCGACGTCGACGCCGCGCTGGCGGCGTTTCGCGAAGCCGAGCGCCTGCCGGACGGACGGGCGGCGGCCGGCGAGTGGATCCGCTATCTCGAAAGCGGCAAGGCGCGCGAGCAGGCGCTGCAGGCCGCCGCCGAGCGCCGCGCGCGCGACGGCGAGCCGGTCGCGCTGAGCGGGCGCCTGAGCGGCGATGCGGTGGCGATCGGCCAGACGCCGGCGCCGGCAGGCGCGGCCTTGCAGAGCGGCCAGGAGACGCCGATCGGCGCCGACGCCGGCGGCAATGCCGACGGCACGATCCCGCCCTGGAGCGGCGGTCTGCAGCGTGCGCAATGGCCAGCCGCGTTCCGCAGCGGCCAGCGTCTGGCCGATCCGTATCCGGACGACAAGCCGCTGTTCACGATCACCGCGGCCAATCTGGCGCAATACCGCGGACGGCTCAGCGCCGGCCATCTGGCGCTGTTCGCGAAGTATCCGGACTACCGCATGCCGGTCTACGCGAGCCGCCGCAGCGTCGCCTATCCGCAGGCGATCGCCGACGCCAGTCGCGCCAATCTCGGCCGCGCCAGGCTGACGGGCTCGGACGAACTGGGCGGCGCGCGGCTCGGCGTGCCGTTTCCGCATCCGGCGTCCGGCGTCGAGATCATGTGGAACCACCGCACGCGCTACCGCGGCGACTCGCTGGTGATGCAGTCGACCCAGGCCGTCGTGCGGCCGGGTGGCGCGCCGACGCTGCTCAAGCAGACCGAGCGCGTGCTGTTCCGCTACGGCAATGTGCGCGCGCCGCTGGACCTCGCGAAGGACAACATCCTGCTCTACTACTTGACCTGGTTCGGCAAGACGCGCAATGACGTCGATTTCGTCGCGCTGGTGCACGAGTCGGCCAATGCGCTCAAGCAGCCGCGCGGCGTCTGGGTGATTCCGCCGGGCGTGCCGAAGATGTTCCGCGTGCCGCCGGTCGGCTACGACCAGCCGTTCCCCGGCTCGGACGGCATGATGTTCCTCGACATGGTCGACATGTACAACGGCGCCTTCGACCGCTACGTCTGGAAACTCGCCGGCAAGCGCGAGCTGTACGTGCCGTACAACAGCTACCGCCTGAGCGACGGCCGTTACCCGTATGCGCGCCTGCTGACGCCGAGGTTCCTGAACCCCGAAGGTGCGCGCTACGAGCTGCACCGCGTCTGGGTCATCGAGGCGACCGAGCGCGGCGGCAAGCGGCACAGCTTCGGTACGCGCGTCTTCTACGTCGACGAGGACAGCTGGAACGTGCTGCTGGTCGAGAACCAGGATCACGACGGCCGCCTGTGGCGCTTCCAGGAAGGGCATCTGCTGCCGGCCTACGACGTGCAGGCGGCGAACTGCGCGCCGGTCGTCACCTACGATCTCAAGGACGGGCGCTACTTCGTCAACCGTCTGCTCGGCGAAGATGCGCCGGCGCAGTTCAACGTGCCGATGCGCGATGCGGAGTTCGTGCCGGACCGCGTGCGCGCCCGCTACGGGCGCTTCTGAACTTTCCTGCGCCGCGCGTGCAACCTTTCCGCGTTTCGCGCGTCCAATCCTTCGAACACCGGTCGGGTGTTCACTCCCAGATTGCCGGGCCACCGCCAGGTCGCCCGGCGTTTTCTGCTTTCCTACAGATAGCCGCGGATCAGCCGGCCGAGCGCCGGCACGGCGATGTCGATCTCCGCTTCGGCGCTGCCGCGCAGCTTGTGGTACGCGCTGCGCAGGGCGCCGTTCTGGCTGGCGGCGATGCGCACGTCGGCGACCGCGAGCAGGGCTGCGCCGGCTTCGGCGGCGTGCTGTTGCAGGAAGGCGCTGAAGTCCGGCTCGCGGCTTTGCTGGAAGCGTTCATACAGCGGCTGCAGCGCGGCGATAAACTGCGGTGCATTGCGACGTAGCGCGCCGCCCAGCAAATCGGGCTTGGCGGCCTTGAGCAGCGCCAGCCCGGCCTTCAGGCCGAAGCCGCGCAGGCCGCCGCGGCTGGCGACGTGGGCTTCGACGAAGCGTTCCAGATCGGCGGCAAAGGCGTCTCGCTGGAACGGCGACCACAGGATATCGTTCAGGCTCTTCACGTCGGGTTTACGGATCGGTTCATGGCATCGCGCGACGACAGCGGCAAAGATAGCATCACGGCTCTGAAGACCGGCTCGATCGAGCGCGGCATCGCGCTGACGCGCCTCGGCGTCGGCGCCGGCGCCAAGCTCGTCGCGCACTCGCTCGCCAACATCTTCCGCGGCGAAATCTCGCGCGACAGCGCCAATCGCGACTTCTACGAACGCCAGGCGCAGATTCTCGCCGACGAACTCGGCAAGCTCAAAGGCAGCGTCATGAAGGCCGGACAGATGCTGTCGCTGTACGGCCAGTACTTCCTGCCCGAGGAAGCGGTGACGGTGCTCGCGCAGCTGCAGGACGATACGCCGCCGGTGGCCTGGAACGTCGTTGCGCCGGTGCTCGAGCGCAGCCTCGGCCGCGCGCGACTGCGTGAGCTGGACATCGACACGCGACCGATGGCGGCGGCCTCACTCGGCCAGGTGCATCGCGCGCGCCGCAAGAAGGATGGCCTCGAGCTGTGCGTGAAGATCCAGTATCCCGGCGTCGCCGATGCGATCGAGAGCGACATTCGCACGCTGTCGCGGCTGCTGCTGATGACCCGGCTGACGCCCAAGGGACTCGATCTGACGCCGGTCTTCAGCGAAGTGCGCGAGATGCTGTTCCGCGAAGTCGACTACGCGGCCGAGGCGCATTTCACGCGCAGCTTCGCGCATCGCCTGCAAGGCGATGCACGCTATGTCGTGCCGCAGGTGATCGATGAATACAGCACCGCCCAGGTGCTGACGACGAGCTTCGAGCCGAACAGCCATGTGCGCGATCCGCGCGTGCAGGCGCTGTCGCAGGCGCGCCGCAACCGGCTCGGCCTTGCGTTCCTCGATCTGTTCTTCAACGAGTTCTTTCGCTGGGGCATGGTGCAGTCGGATCCGCACTTCGGTAACTACCGTTTCCGCGTCGGCGAGACGGCGGAGGAGGACCGCATCGTGCTGCTCGATTTCGGTGCGACGCGGATCTTCGGACGCGGCTTCATCGAAAGTTACAGCGACATCGTCGAGGGCGCGCTGCGCCGCGATCGCGAGCAGACGCTGCGCGGCGCGACGGCGATCGGCCTGATGAACGCCAGCATGCCCAAGCCGGCGCTCGATGCGTTCGCGGCGATGTGCGAGGCGATCGTCGAACCGTTCGAGGCCGCCGACGATCCGCGCACCGACCGCAAGGCGCGCAATGCCGACGGCGCCTATCGCTGGGGCGACAGCGATCTGCCGATGCGTACCGGCAAGATCGCCGCCACCAACGCGCTGTCCGTGCACTTCCGCGTGCCGCCGCGCGAGATCGTGTTCCTGCATCGGCGTCTCGCCGGCGTGTTCATCATGCTGGCAACCTTGCGCTGCGAGCTCGACGCTCGCGAGCTGCTGCTTGCTGCACTGCACGATGCGCATGCGCTGGCAGCGGCAGACGCTTGAGCGTCGTACGTAGGCCGTACTGACACGAAGACGTGTCCGCCCGTTCAATTGTGGGCGGGTTCGCGATTGGATAGCATCGCCGTAGTCGTCTTTTGCAGAACGAAGACCGCCGAGAGCGGTTTCCATCCCCAGAGGAGAGCGATATGAAGAAGCAGTACGCACTCTTGACCGGAGCGCTGTGCCTGAGCCTGCTTGCCGGGCAGGCCGCCGCGAAGGTCAGTCAGCAGGAGGCCGATGCCCTCGGCAAGGACCTGACGCCGATCGGCGCCGAGAAGGCCGGCAACAAGGACGGCAGCATTCCGGCCTGGGAGCCGGAGCCGCAGCGCGGCGCGCTGTCGGGGGAATTCCCGAACAACCCGAAGGTCGAAGCGGAAAAGCCGCTGTTCACGATCACCAAGGCCAACATGGCCCAGTACGCCGACAAACTGTCGGAAGGCCACAAGAAGCTGCTGTCGACGTACGACACGTACAAGATGATCGTGTACCCGTCGCACCGTCTGGTCGACTGGCCGAAGGAGATCAAGGACGCCACCGTCAAGAACGCGACGACCTGCGAAATCCAGGGCACCGACGTTCTCAACAACTGCAAGATGGGCTTCCCGTTCCCGGTGCCGAAGACCGGCGCCGAGCCGATCTGGAACCACAAGCTGAAGTGGCGCGGCGAGGCGGTGACCCGCTACAACAACCAGATGATCGTGCAGAACAATGGCGATTATCAGCTGACCAAGATCATCGAGGACGTGCAGTTCCCGTACGCGTCGATCAAGAACCCGCAGCCGATCATCTCCGGCAACGGTGAATACCTCGAGTACCTGTCGCGCGTGGTCGCGCCGCCGCGCCTGGCCGGCACCTTCATCCTGGTGCACGACAAGACCGGCACCGGCGCCGACGGCCGCGCCGCGTGGCTGTACTCGCCGGGCCTGAAGCGCATCCGTCGCGCGCCGACGGTCTGCTGCGACAACCCGTACGAGGGCACCGACGGTCACCAGTTCTACGACCAGGTCGACATGTTCAACGGCGTGCTCGAACGCTACACGTGGAAGATCGTCGGCAAGAAGGAGTTCTACATCCCGTACGACTCCAACAAGATCGCCGGCAACAAGGTCAAGTACAAGGACCTCGCGCGTCCGAAGCACCTGAACCAGGATCTGCCGCGTTACGAGCTGCATCGCGTCTGGGTCGTCGAAGCGAACCTGCGCGCGGGCACCAGCCACACCTTCAAGACGCGTCGCTTCTACGTCGACGAGGACAGCTGGACCATCGCGATGGTCGACGATTACGACAACCGCGACCAGCTCTACCAGTTCCAGGAAGGCCACATCATCAGTGCGCCGAACCTGCAGGCCGCGACGACGGTGCCGGAAGTGATCTATCACTTCACCGCCGGCCGTTACTTCATCACGGCGGCCTGGAACGAGGACAAGCCGATCGACGCGACCGTCAACTTCAAGCCGGACTACTTCACCGCGGCGTCGGTGCAGAAGATGACGACGAAGTAAGACGTCGACACGACGTCGATGGGGCCGCCGGAGCGATCCGGCGGCCTTTTTCTTGGCAACCGCTGCGCAGGGACGCATGAAGCACGAACAGAAACAGACTTTCGACAAGCCGCCGGAAACGGTGATCCGCATGTTCGGCGACCGCCGCTATTTCGAGCGCAAGTACGAGCTGCTCGGCTTTCGCGACATCGAGGTGCTGGAGCACGAAGCCGCGGGCGAGCGCTTCCGGATCCGCGTCCGCTACACGGCCGGCGCCGACGTCCCGCTGCCGGACTTCGCCCGCAAGTTCGTGTCCGGCGACATCGCGATCGTGCAGGAGGACCGCTGGGATCTGGCCAAGAGGACGGGTCGTCTCGAAGTCGATCTGCGCGGCCTGCCGATCAAGGTCGGCGCCGACATGGTGCTGGCCGGCCACGGCAAGGGCGGGGCGGCCAACACCCTGAGCTGGGACGTCCGCTGCTCGATTCCGCTGCTCGGCGGCAAGCTCGAGAAGCTGCTGCTCGCCGACATCGAAGCCAAGGCCGACGCCGATCTCGCCGCTTCGCGCAGGATTCTCGCCGACTACTGAGCGATTGCCGGCGCGGCGTGCTGAGGGAGTTCCCGCTTGCTGGCGGCGGGGCGGCGGAGGCGATAATCGCGCTTCCGCCACGCTTGCCGGGAAGGTCCGATGAAAATGCATCATGCCGCCGCCGCGGCGCTGCTCCTCGCCTGCGGTCTGGCCCGCGCGGCGGTCCCGGCCTGGGTCGATGAGAGCAACCGCAACGCCGAGGTCCTGCTCAAGGTCATCGCCGAGTTCACGCCGGAGAATGCCGGCGAGATCGGTGTCGACGGTTTCGACGAGCAGATCGTCGATCTGCGACCGAAACTCTACGAGCGCAGCACGGCGGCCACCCGGAAGGCGATCGCCGAGCTTGAGGCGATCAAGGCGAAGACCCGCGACGCCGCGGTTCTGCAGGATCTCGACATCCTGATCGATTCGGCGCGCGATGGCATGGCGTCCGAGACGCTGCGCCACGATCTGATGCTGCCGTACTACAGCGTGTCGAGCATGAGCTTCAGCGGCATCAAGGCGCTGCTCGATCCGCGTGTGCCGAAGGAACGCCAGGCCGCCGCGCTGGTGCGCCTGCGCCGTTACGCCGGTTTCGACGGCGCGACGCCGCTGGTCGAGCTGGCCCGGGCGCGCAGCGAGGAGCGTTTCGCCAGCAAGGGCCTGATCGGCCCGTATCGCGGCGAGGTCGAGCAGGATCTCGCCGATGCGCCGCGCTACGTCGACGGCATCGGCGAGCTGTTCGCGCAGTCGGGCCTGCACGGTTACGAGGCGCCGCTGGCGGCGCTGCGCCAGCAGCTGTCGGATTACAACGAGTGGGTGCAGCAGCAGATCCTGCCGCGCGCCCGCGACGATCACCGCCTGCCGCCGGCGCTCTACGCCGACAATCTCAAGCAGGTCGGCGTCACCGATCTGGCGCCGGACGAACTGATCCGCCGCGCGCAGCTGGCTTTCGTCGAGATCCAGAACGAGATGCGCACGCTGGCGCCGCTGGTCGCCAGGGAAAAGGGTTTTGCGTCGAGCGATTACCGCGACGTCATCCGCGAGCTGAAGAAGGATCAGGTCAGCGGCGAGGCGATCCTGCCCCTGTATCGCGACACGCTCAAGGCGATCGAGGACAGCATCCGCCGCGAGCACGTCGTCAGCCTGCCGCAGCGCGAGGCCAAGATCCGCCTCGCCAGCGAGGCCGAATCGGCGCAGGTGCCGGCGCCGTTCATGAGCCCGCCGCGCCTGATCGGCAACACCGGCGAGTACGGCGAGTTCGTGCTGCCGCTGAACGTGCCGGGCCGGGCCGGCCGCGCCGATCTGAAGACCGACGACTTCACCTACAAGGCGGGCGCCTGGACGCTGACCGCGCACGAGGCGCGGCCGGGCCACGAGCTGCAGTTCGCGGCGATGATCGAGAAGGGCGTGTCGACCGCGCGTGCGGTGTTCGCGTTCAACAGCGTCAACGCCGAGGGCTGGGCGCTGTATGCCGAGGCCGAGATGAAACCGACGTTCCCGCTCGACGGCCAGCTGATCGGCCTGCAGCTGCGCCTGATGCGCGCCGCGCGCGCTTTCCTCGATCCGATGGTCAATCTCGGCCGCATCACGCCGGACGAGGTCAATGCCTTCCTGCAGCGCGAAGTCGTGCTGTCGCCGGGCATGGCGCAGTCGGAGACCGACCGCTACGTGTTCCGCTCGCCGGGCCAGGCGACCGCGTACTTCGTCGGCTATCAGGCGATCATGGGCATACGCGCCAAGGCCGAGCTCGCGCTCGGCGACAAGTTCGACCGCCAGCGCTTCCACGACTTCCTGCTCGGCCAGGGCCTGTTGCCGCCGAAGCTGCTCGACAAGGCGGTCGTCGAGCAGTTCATTCCGGCCGAGCGGGCACGCAGCTGAGTACGCGACGGGTCTGCTGACGCCATGGTGTCAGCAGGCCCGGCCGATACTGCCGCTCCCCTGATTCCACGGAGCAGCTCATGATTCTCGGCATGCGTACCGCGATTTATCCGGCCGCCGACCTCGCCGCGGCCAAGACTTTCTACACGCAGGCGCTCGGCGTCGCGCCGTACTACGACGAGGCCTACTACGTCGGCTATGCGGTCGGCGGTTTCGAACTCGGGCTGATTCCGGACGACCTGCCGTCGACGACCGGCGTGCAGGCGTTCTGGGGCGTCGCCGACATCGACGCCGAACTGGAGCGGCTGATCGCACTCGGCGCGCAGCCGTACGAGCCGGCCAAGGACGTCGGCGGCGGCATCAAGGTCGCCAGCGTGCTCGATCCGTCCGGCAACCGCTTCAGCGTGATCGAGAATCCGGCTTTCGATCCGCGTCAGGTGCGCTGAGCGCGCCGCCGTCACGCGCAGGCACCGCATGCGTCGCGCCGATCGCCTGTTCCGCATCGTCCAGTACCTGCGCGGCCGCCGCCTGACGACGGCCGCGCAGCTGGCGGCCTGGCTGCAGGTCTCCGAGCGCACGATCTATCGCGACGTGCGCGATCTGGTCACCAGCGGCGTGCCGGTCGAAGGCGAGGCCGGCGTCGGCTACCGGCTGGCGCCGCATTTCGATCTGCCGCCGCTGATGTTCACGCGCGAGGAGATCGAATCGCTGGCCGGCGGCCTGCGCATGCTGCAGGCTTGGGGCAGTCCCGAGCTGAAGCGCGGCGCCGGTTCGGCCTGGGCCAAGCTCGCCGCGGCGCTGCCGGACCCGCAGCGCATCGAGCTGGAGCGCACGCGGCTGTTCGCGCCGTCGTTCGCGGTGCGTGACGTCGGCATCCTGATCGACACGCTGCGCCACGCGATCGCCGGCCGTCAGGTGCTGCGACTCGACTACCGCGATGTGCAGGGCCGCGCCAGCGAGCGCCAGGTCTGGCCGCTCGGGCTCTACTTCTGGGGCGAGGTCTGGTCGCTCGGTGCGTGGTGCGCGCTGCGCGGCGATTTCCGCAGCTTCCGCGTCGATCGCATCGTCAGCGCCGCCGCCGACGGCGTGCAGTTTCCGGATCAGGCCGGGCGCCGGCTCGAGGACTACGTGCGCTGTGTCGAGGCGGGCTGAACTAGAGCTCGCGCCGGCGCGTCTTCTTCAGCTGGTACAGCGCGTCGAGCGCGGCGCGCGGCGACAGCTCGTCCGGCTCCAGCGCATCGAGCATCTGCATCGCCGCCGACGGCACCGCCGGTGCGAACAGCGACAGCTGCGGCGCGTCGCCGCGCGTCGGCGCCGGCGCCGGCGCGGCGGGCGGTGCGGATTGCGGCCGGTTCTCGAGCGCCTGCAGATGCGCGCGCGCAGCGCGGATCACCGGCTGCGGCACGCCGGCCAGCGCCGCGACCTGCAGGCCGAAGGAGCGGCTCGCCGGGCCGTCCTTGACGTTGTGCAGGAAGACCAGCCGCTCGCCCTGCGCGTCGGCGTATTCGGCGGCGTCGAGATGCACGTTGGCGATGGCGGGCAGGGTGCCCTCGAGCGCGGTCAGCTCGAAGTAGTGCGTCGCGAACAGCGTGAACGCGCCGACGTCGCTGGCCAGGAATTCGGCGACCGCGCGGGCCAGCGACAGGCCGTCGTAGGTCGAGGTGCCGCGACCGATCTCGTCCATCAGCACCAGCGACTGGCGCGTCGCGTTGTGCAGGATGTTGGCGGTCTCGCTCATTTCGACCATGAAGGTCGACTGGCCGGAGGCGATGTCGTCGCCGGCGCCGATGCGCGTGAAGATGCGGTCGATGGGGCCGAGCGTCGCCTGATCGGCCGGCACGAAGGCGCCAGCATGCGCGAGCAGCACGATCAGCGCCGTCTGGCGCATGTAAGTCGACTTGCCGCCCATGTTGGGGCCGGTGATGACGAGCAGGCGGCGCGCGTCGGACAGATCGAGATCGTTGGGCACGAACGGCGTGCGCAGCGTCTGCTCGACGACCGGATGGCGGCCGGCGCGGATCGCGATGCACGGTTGCTCGACCAGCTGCGGCCGGCACCAGCGCAGCGCGCGCGCACGCTCCGCGAAGCAGGCGAGCACGTCGAGCTCGGCGAGCGCCTGCGCCATCTGCTGCAGTTCCGGCAAGGCGGCGGCGACGTGGTCGAGCAGCGCTTCGTAGAGTTCCTTCTCGCGCGCCAGCGCACGGTCGCGCGCCGACAGCACCTGATCCTCGAACTTCTTCAGCTCGTCGGTGATGTAGCGCTCGTAGTTGGTCAGCGTCTGGCGCCGCGTGTAGTCGGCCGGGATCCGGGCGGCGTGCGTCTTGCCGACCTCGATGTAGTAGCCGTGCACGCGGTTGTAGCCGACCTTGAGCGTGTCGATGCCGGTGCGCGCGCGTTCGCGCGTCTCCAGGTCGACGAGGAAACCGTCGGCGTTCTGCGAAAGATTGCGCAGTGCGTCGAGCGCGGCGTCGAAGCCGGCGCGGAACACGCCGCCTTCGCGCGCCAGCAGCGGCAGCTCGTCGGCGAGCGCCGTCTGCAGATGCGCGCACAGCGCGGCGTGCTCGCCGAGGCGAGCGCCCAGTTCGAGCACCAGCGGCGACTCGACGCCGCCCAGCGCTTCGCGCACCGCGGGCAGCGCGGCAAGGCTGCCGCACAGGCCGGCGAGATCGCGCGGCCGCGCCGAGCGCAGCGCGACGCGCGCGAGGATGCGTTCGACGTCGGTGATGTCCTTGAGCGCGGCGCGCAGGCGTTCGTCGCCGCTGCCGAGCGGGCGCGCATCGCCGAGGCTGGCGACCGCGTCGTAGCGGGCATTGAGCTGCACGTGGCTGCGCAGCGGCCGTGTCAGCCAGCGCTGCAGCGCGCGTGCGCCCATGGCGGTGACGCAGCTGTCGACGACGCGCAGCAGCGTGTACTCGTGCTGGCCGGACAGCGCGCGGTCAATTTCGAGGTTGCGGCGCGTCGCGGCGTCGAGGATCAGCGCGTCGCCCGGCGTCTCGACGCGCAGCCCGCGCAGATGCGGCAGCCGCGACTTCTGCGTTTCCTGCACGTACTGCAGCAGCGCGCCGGCGGCGGCGATCGCCGCGTCCAGCCCTTCGGCGCCGAAGCCGCGCAGGTCCTGCGTGCCGAACTGCTCGGTCAGCAGGCGATAGGCCGAGGCGCTGTCGAAATGCCAGAGCGGACGGCTGCGCGGCTTGAAGGCGTCGTACTGGCCGCCGAAGCCGTCCGGCGCCAGCAGTTCGCTGGCCTGCAGCCGGTACAGCTCGGCGTGCAGCTCGCCGAGCGAGGCGGTCTGCAGCACCGAGAAGCGACCGGACGACAATTCGAGCCAGGCGAGTCCGTACTGCTGGTCGACGGAAGCGACCGCGGCGAGCAGCGTCTGCGCGCGCGCGTCGAGCAGGGCGTCGTCGGTCGCGGTGCCGGGCGTGACGATGCGCGTGACCTCGCGCCGGACCGGGCCCTTCTCGACACCGACTTCGCCGACCTGCTCGGCGATCACCACCGATTCGCCGGCCTTGATCAGGCGCGCGAGGTACTGCTCCAGCGAATGATGCGGCACGCCGGCCATGACCACCGGCCGCCCGGCCGATTCGCCGCGCTGCGTCAGCGTGATGTTGAGCAGCTGGTGCGCCTTGCGCGCGTCGTCGTAGAACAGCTCGTAGAAGTCGCCCATGCGGAACAGCACCAGCGTGTCCGGGTGCTGCGACTTGATGCCGAAATACTGCTGCATCAGCGGCGTGTGCTCGCTGAACGGGGTGGACGTCATCGTCTTGATGAAAGCTGGCAGGGCGCGCCGCGGATTATCGCATGCGCGGCTGCGCGCGCCGGCGCCGGCGGCGTGTGCAGCGGCGCCGCGCGCAGGTGCCACCGCGCCGCGAATATGCGGGCAAGTGCGTGATTGCGGCGCGGTGGCGCCTGCCGCATCTGCCGCACGCACGAAAAGCGCGGCGCCCGAAACGCCGCGCGCCGGTCGCGCGCGCCGGCCGTGACAGAATGCGCCGATGTCCTGGCTTTCCGTTCTCCTTGTCGCCGTGCCGGCGCTGTTGCTGTCGGCCTGGTGGACGCTTGCGCTCTGGCTCCGCCTGCCCGGCGGGCGCACGCTGCGCGGCGCCGGCGCCGCCCTGTGGTCCGGCCTGGTCCTGTGCTTGTTCGTGCTGCTGTGGCGCGGGCAGGTCGCGCTCGCGGCGGCGGCCTTCGCCGCTGCGCAGCTGCTGCTCGCGCTGTGGTGGCACGGCATCCGGCCGTCGAACGTGCGCCGCTGGGCGGACGAGGTCGCCGAGCAGCTGCACGGCGAGATCGACGGCGACACGGTGACCCTCGCCCAGGTGCGCAACTTCGGCTGGCGCAGCCTCGGCGACTACGACGCGCGCTGGGAAACGCGGCGCTACGCCCTGAGCGGCCTGCGTTCGGTCGATGTGCTGCTGTCGCACTGGATGGGGCCGGCGATCGCGCACACCCTGGTTTCGTTCGGCTTCGACGATGGCCGCTATCTCGCGTTCTCGATCGAGATCCGCAAGGAGCGCGGCGAGGCCTATTCGGCGCTCGGCGGCTTCTTCAAGCAGTTCGAGGCGATCCTGGTCGCCGCCGACGAGCGCGACATCGTGCGCCTGCGCAGCAACGTGCGCGGCGAGGACGTCTATCTCTACCGCCTGCACATGCCGGCGCCGGCGATGCGCTCGCTGTTCCTGGCTTATCTCGCCGAGGCCGATGCGCTGCGCCGCCGGCCGCGCTGGTATCACACCGCGACCGGAAACTGCACGACGATCGTCTTCGAGATGGCGCGGCGCATCGTCGGCGGACTGCCGTTCGACTACCGCCTGCTGCTGTCGGGCTATCTGCCCGAGTACCTGCACCAGGTGGGTGGCCTCGCGCCCGGCCACAGCGTCGCCGAACTGCGTCGCGCGGGGTGCATCAACGAGCGCGCCCGAGCGGCCGACCAGGCGGCGGATTTCTCGCAGCGCATCCGCGCCGGCGTGCCGGGCATTGAGGCGCCGTGAAAGCATCTCCGCCGGTAGCGCATGATTGCAATGTTTGTGAACTTTCCCGTTTCTGCCTTTACTCGACAGTACGCGCCGTATGAACCCTTATTACATCTATGCGCTGAAAGATCCGAGAACGTCGCCAGCGCGTCCCTTCTACATCGGAAAGGGCACGGGGAATCGGGCGTGGGAGCATACGATTCGGATCGATAGAACGAAGAAGGGACAGCGCATCGCGGAAATCCAAGATGCCGGATACGCCGTCTTGACGACGGTGTTGGCGGACGATCTGACGGAGGTGCAGGCGCTAAAACTCGAAGCTGAACTCATCGCCGCGTTCGGCACCGAGGCGACCGGTGGGCTCTTGACCAATAGTGTGATTCCCACGGGTGCCGCGACAAAGACGCGGCGCGGGGTGGCGGTCCCCGCCGGTGTGGTGGAAAAGGCGCAAGTCGGGCTCGACCTGCTGAAGGGAGCAGTACTCGAATTGGCTCAGGCCAATCCCGAGGGCATCACCAACTCTGATGCTTCCAAGGTGCTCGGCTTGCAGAGCGACTACGCGGGCGGATCAAAAGACTACTTGTCATGGAGTATCCTCGGTCTGCTGATGAGAGAGGGGCGAATGGTGCGAGCCGAGCAGAAGAAGCACGTTGCCGTCGTCAAGTGATCCGAAAATCGGCGATGACTATGGGTGAACTGCATTGATCCGCCAACCCACGCTCTACATCCCGCACGGCGGTGGGCCGTGCTTTTTCATGGACTGGAATCCGCCGGACACCTGGGACCGCATGGCCGCGTTCCTGCGTGGCCTGGCGGCGACGCTGCCGGAGCGGCCGCGAGCCGTGCTGCTGATCTCCGGGCACTGGCTGGCGCCGGCCTTCACCGCGGGCAGCCATCCGCGGCCGCCGCTGATTTACGACTACTACGGCTTTCCCGAGCACACCTATCAGCTGCAGTACCCGGCGGCCGGCGATCCGGCGCTGGCGCAGCGCGTGCAGGCCTTGCTCGCCGCCGCGTCGCTGCCGGCCGCCGAGGACGCGCAGCGCGGCTATGACCACGGCGTCTTCATCCCGCTCAAGCTGGTGTTCCCGGACGCCGATGTGCCGGTCGTGCCGCTGTCGCTGCTCGACTCGCTCGATCCGGCCGCGCACCTCGCCGCCGGCCGCGCCTTGGCGCCGCTGCGCGACGAGGGCGTGCTGATCGTCGGCAGCGGCATGAGCTTCCACAACATGCGCGCCTACGGCGATCCGCGCTTCGGGCCGGTCTCCGACACTTTCGATCTGTGGCTGACCGCCGCCGTCGAAGCGCCGCCGGCCGAGCGCGAGCTGCGCCTGACGCACTGGGCCGAGGCACCCGCGGCGCGCCTGTCGCATCCGCTGCACGCCGAGGAGCACCTGCTGCCGCTGATGGTCGCCGCCGGAGCGGCCGGCGACGGCACCGGCCGCCGCGTCTTCAGCGATCGCGTGCTGCAGACGACGATCTCGGGCTATCGCTTCGACTGAGACGGCGCTTGCGCCGGCGCGCGAGCTGCGGTGGCTGGCGCCTCAGATCGTCTCGACCTCGCGCAGCGTCTGCGGACTCTGCAGCGCGTAGCGCGCGATTTCGTCCTTGCGCAGGAAGGCGACACCGGGCCGCTGTTTGGCGTAGCGCAGGAACGCGTCCCAGGCGCGCACCATCTGCGGCGTGCCGCTGATGCGGTCGTGGGCGCTGACCGACATCATGCGCCGCCGCGTGCCGGCTTCCTCGTAGAGCTGATCGAATTCCAGCTTGAGCTGGTCGAAGAACTGGCCCGGCGTGTAGTGGCGACCTTCGACGAGCACGATGTCGTTGTTGCGCAACGTGTACGGCACGACCACGAAATCGCCGCCGTTGACGGTCTCGATGAACGGTTCGTCGCGGCTGACGTCGTCGATGTGGTAGAGGTAGCCGAGTTCCTGCAGCAACGACAGTGTGTTCGGTCCGCGGCGCAGCCAGTTGCAGTTGTAGCCGAGCGGCCGCTGGCCGGTCGCCGTCTCGATCAGCGCCGCGCCTTCGAGCAGGAAACGCCGTTCCTCGTCGCGCGACATCGCGTACTGCGAGCTCCAGCGCGGGCCGTGGCCGCTCGCCTCGTGGCCGCGCGCGACGATCTCGCGCGCCAGCTCCGGGTGACGGCGTGCGGCTTCACCGATCATGTGCGAGCTGACCTTGACGCCGTGCCGGTCCCAGAGATCGAGCAGGCGCGGAATGCCTTCTCGGTAGCCATACGCGAACCAGCTGTTGGCGGCCGGATCGGACGGCATGTTGTCCGGCAGCGCGACCGGCGGAAACGGGCTGTCGGTATCGCGCGGCGGCTGGCCGCCGGCTTCGAACTGCATCGAGATCGACACGACCAGACGGATGCCGTCCGGCCAGTAAGGGCCGGACGCGGAACGGGCGGCGGTGGCTTCGACAGCCTGCGCCGCCGGCATGCTGCCGGCCGCGAACAGGCCGGCGCCGAGCGCGGTGCCGGCGTGCAGGAGGCGGCGGCGCGCCGGATCGAGCGGGCCGGCGGATTGCGGGTCGGAATTCATGGCGCGATCACCTGCATCTGGCGCAGCAGCGTCAGGTTGTCTTCGAGATGCCAGTTGTCGGCGATGCGCCCGTCGGCGACGCGGTAGATGTCGGTGGCGATGAAATCGACGGTCTGGCCGTGGCCCTCCGTGGCGCCGAAGCGGCCGCTGAAATGACCGGTGAAGCGCAGGTGCACGACGACGCGATCGCCGGCGACCAGCAGCTGCTCGATCTGGCAGTTCAGGTCGGGGATCGCCGCATGCATCAGCTTCGCGGCGGCGAGCGGGCCGGGCAGGCCCTGGGCGCGGCCGGGCGGCAGCGTGCGGTCGGTGAAGTCGTCGGCCAGCGCGGCGCGGGCCAGGGCTTCGTCGCCGCTGCTCCAGAAGCTGGCGTAGCGGCGTGCGGCGAGGATCTGCGCCTGCACGGTCGCATCGTGCAGCGGACGATCGACGATCACGGTCGCGGGCACGAGCAGCGGATTCGCCGCCTGCGCCGTGCTGCTGAGCGCCAGCGTCAGCGCCGCGCCGAGCCGGCGGATCGGGGAAGAGGGCATTGGGGAAATCTCCGGTCGGGTCGCCGGGCGGCGACGTCGGACGGCATCCTAGATTTCCAGGTTCCATACAAATACGGCGGATATGGAAAGATATTGTTTCAATCTGGGAAACAAAAATGCCCATCGACGATCTCGCCAGCCTGCGCGTGTACGCCGCCGTCGTTTCGGCCGGCAGCCTGTCGGCCGCGGCCCGCGCGCTGGACCTGTCGCTGCCGCAGGTCAGCAAGCGGCTCGCGCAGTTGGAGGCCGCGCTCGGCACGCGCCTGATCCAGCGCACGACGCGGCGCCAGACGCTGACCGCCGACGGCGAGCGCTTCCACGCGCAGGTCGTGCAGATCCTCGCCGCGGTCGAACTTGCTGAGCAGCAGATGGCCGGCAGCCGCCAGCGCGTCGATGGCCTGCTGCGCGTGACCGCACCCGGCGCGTTCGGTCGCCAGCGGGTCGCACCGCTGCTCGCCGAGTTCCAGCGTCGGCATCCGCAGCTGCGCGTGCAGCTCGATCTGAGCGACGCGGTGCGGGATCTGATCGAGGCCGGACTCGATGTCGCGATCCGCTTCGGCCGCCTCGCCGATTCCTCGCTCGTGGCGCGCGAGCTGGCGCCGAATTTCCGTGTGCTGTGCGCGTCGCCCGCCTATCTCGCCGAGCACGGCGTGCCGGCGCATCCGGCCGATCTGCTGCATCACCGCTGCATCCTGATCGGCGAGCAGTCACGCAGCGAATGGCGCTTCGGCGACGGCGAGGCGCAGAGCGTGCGCGTCGAGGCGGCGCTGCTGACCAACGACGGCGGCGCCGCGCACGCCTGGGCGCTCGACGGCGCGGGCATCGCGCTCAAGTCGATCTGGGACGTCGCCGATGATCTGCGCAGCGGGCGCCTGCAGCGCGTGCTGCCGGATCAGCGCATCCCCGCCGCACCGCTGCATGCGATCTACCCGCATGCGCGGTTGCTCGCGCCGCGCGTGCGGCTGTTCGTCGACTTTCTCGGCGAGCGCCTGCGCCAGATCTGGCAGGGCCTCACCGCCTGAGAAAGCGCGCTCCGTATAATGCGGCCCTTTCCCCGACGATGGTCGTTTCCGTGAGTCCCGTCCTCGCGCCGAACTGGCGCCCCGATTCCTGGCAGCAGAAGCCGGCCACGCAGCAGCCGCAGTACCCGGACGCCGAGGCGCTGCAGGAGGCGCTCGCGCAGCTGGCGACGCTGCCGCCGCTGGTCACGTCCTGGGAGGTCAACGGCCTCAAGCAGCAGATCGCGCGCGCGCAGCGCGGCGAGTTCTTCGTGCTGCAGGGTGGCGATTGCGCGGAGTCGTTCGGCGACTGCCGCCCGCAGGTCATCGCCAACCGGCTCAAGGTGCTGCTGCAGATGTCGCTGGTGCTGGTGCACGGCATGCGCAAGCGCGTGCTGCGCATCGGCCGCTTCGCCGGCCAGTACGCCAAGCCGCGCTCGGCCGACACGGAGACGAAGAACGGTGTGACGCTGCCGAGCTATCGCGGCGATCTGGTCAACGCGCCGGCGTTCACCGCCGAGGCGCGCATCCCCGATCCGCAGCGCCTGCTCGAAGGCCACATGCGTTCGGCGATGACGATCAACTTCGTGCGCGGTCTGATCGACGGCGGTTTCGCCGACCTGCATCACCCGGAGTACTGGGACCTGAACTGGGTCCAGCATTCGCCGCTCGCCGCCGAGTACCAGCAGCGGGTCGATGCGCTCGGCGACTCGGTGCGGTTCATGGAAACGCTCGCCGGCCGGCCGATCAGCGATTTCTCGCGCGTCGACTTCTACACCTCGCACGAAGCGCTGCTGCTCTGGTACGAGCAGGCGCAGACGCGCCAGGTGCCGCGTTCGGAAGGCTGGTACAACCTGTCGACGCATTTTCCGTGGATCGGCATGCGCACCGCCGAGATCGGTGGTGCGCACGTCGAATACTGCCGCGGCATCCGCAATCCGATGGGCGTCAAGGTCAGCCCGTCGATGAGCGCCGACTGGGTGCTGGAGCTGTGCCGCGTGCTGAACCCGGACAACGAGCCGGGCCGCCTGACGCTGATCCATCGCATGGGCGCCGACAAGATCGGCGATCACCTGCCGCGGCTGATCGAAGCGGTGCGCGCCGCCGGCCACACCGTGCTGTGGATGTGCGATCCGATGCACGGCAACACGATCTCGACGCCGAACGGCCTGAAGACGCGGCCCTTCGACAAGATCATGTCCGAGCTCGAGCAGTCCTTCGCGATCCACGCCGCCTGCGGTTCGCATCTGGGCGGCGTGCACCTCGAACTGACCGGCGAGGACGTCACCGAATGCACCGGCGGCGCGCGCAATCTCTCGCACCACGATCTCGAACGGGCCTACAAGTCGCAGGTCGATCCGCGCCTCAACTACGAGCAGGCGCTGGAACTGGCGATGAAGATCGCGCGCGTCGCGAGCTGAGCCGGCACCGGCGCGGCGGACGAGAACGGCGACGCCTGGCGTGGGCCGCGTCCGCCGGCGCGGTGCACGTCACCGTCGACACGGGCGCCGGGGCCGGGTCCGGCTTGTCGCATCGGGCCCCGCTCTCTTAAGCTGTCCGCTATCGCTTCGGGGGTTCGGGGGAATCCATGGGCTTTTCATCGCTGCGCCGCGCAACGGCGCTGTGCTTGTGCACGCTGCTGGGCGCTTGCGCGTCCGGGTTCACGACCGTGGCGCCGAGCCCGCCCGCGCAGTACACGCGGCTGGGGCCTGCCGAAGGCAGCGCCTGCGGCAGTCTCGGCATCGTTTCGACCGCCTACTACGTCATCCCGATGGGTGCCAACAGTCGCATCGAGCGTGCCTATGCGGCGGCGCTTGCCAGCGTTCCCGGCGCGACCGGCCTCGTCGACGTGAGCTATCACGAGAACTGGTTCTGGTGGCTGATCGGCACCGCGCGCTGCGTCACCGTGCAAGGGGAGGCGATCCGATGAGCAGGCTGACGAAACTCGTCGTCGTGGTGTGGGTCGCGCTGTGCAGCGGCTGTGCGGGGACCATCGTGCCGCTGGGTTCCCGCGGTCCGACGCCGGTCGGCGCGGCGCACACCCTCGAAGCGGAGGCCTGCGGCTTTCAGCTGCTGCTGCTCATCCCGATCAATATCAACGGCCGCGCCGAACGTGCGTATCGCCAGCTCGAGGCGCAGGCGGCGGGCGATTTCATCACCAATGTCCAGGTGCGCGAGCGCTGGATCTGGGGTTTCATCGGCACCAGCTACTGCACGGCCTTGCGCGCCACGGCGATTCGCGTCGGTGGCCAGGCATCCGGCGCGGCGCTCATGCCGTCCGCCGCTGCGCCGCCGCCGCCGGTGATGCCGGCCGTCGAGCGGGCCGAGCCGGTGGCGCCATCGGCCGCCATCGCGGTGCCCGCCGCATCAGCCGTGCCGGCCGGCGCCGGCTTGTCGGCAGCGGCATCCTTGAAGGCACAGCCGCGCAGCGGCAGCGAGACGCTGGCGGTGGTGCCGGCGGGGACGATCGTGTCGCCGAGCGGCGGGATGCGCAATGACGAAGGCGAATGGATCTACGTGCAGTACGGCACCGAGGCCGGCTGGATGCTGAAGCCGGGTGCCGCGCGCTGAGGCACGCTCACGATTTCGTGCGCGCGCACCTGCTGCGCGATGCAGGTGCCCAGGCCGTGCGGGCGATGGCAAACGCTGGCCTCGGCGCCACGTCGTCGACATCAATCTCACCGCTCGCGAAGCGCAGCTTGCGATAAGCCGGGCCTGCGTGGCGCGCGGACGCCGCCATCGCCGCCGCGACTGCGATCGCGCTGCATGACCCCTGCGGTTGCTTCGGATGGCCCGGCGGCCTGGACCGTCAATGCGCGTGATGGTGGCCGCCGCGCGGCCACAGCGTGGAGATCCAGGCGCGTCCGCCGCGGCGCAGCAACGAGGCTGTGCCGAGCGCGAGCAGGACCATCAGGGCGGCCGAATGCGCGAGGCCGGGCGCCGGCGTGACGCTGAAGCCCGGCCGCAGCAGCGGCGCGACGAAAGCGGCGAGCAGCAGCAGGGCGATCACCCAGGCGACGCTGCGGTCGACCAGTTCGACGGCGAACAGATGCAGCGCGCGGCGGACGTTGCCACGCGCGACGGCCAACGCGGCCAGCAGATACGCGCCGAGCAGCCACGGCGCTGCACGCTGGGCCAGATCACCGACGATCGCGAAGTAGCTGGCCGCCGGCAGCGGCTCGTCCTCCAGCGCCGCCAGTGCCAGCAGGCCGGCGAGCGCGCAGAGATTGCCGAGGCCCTCGTAGCGCGACGGCGGCGCGGCGTGGTGCGGATGGGCTTCGAGATGCGGGCGGCCGAACACGACGTGCAGGATCGAGCCGGCGACCAGGGCCTGGAACCAGGCCCAGCCGGCGTTGCCGAGCGTGTCGCCGAGCGCCGGCCCCCAGACGTAGCCGGCGACCGTGCCGGCGCACATGCCGGCGATCGCCGCGAGCGGCGGCCAGCGGCCGAACACCGGATACAGCAGCCACCAGACCATCAGGCCGACCGGCACGCTATGCACGGCGACCGCGAGCGGCAGCGCGATGCCGGCATGCGCCTCGCCGCCGGACGACAGCGCGATGCCGTCGCCGAGGCTGTGCACGATCAGGCCGATCATCGCCAGCGCCAGGGCCGCGAGATGCGCTTCGCGGCGCGCGCGGCTGATCCAGTGCTCGAGCAGCGTCGGGCCGAGCAGTCCGGCGCCGAGGAAGAGCACGCTCCAGGCGCCGCCGGCGCTGAAGGTGCCGGGCACCACTTCGAGCAGCACGAGGCCGAAGATGCTGACGAACAGGAAGCCGTCGAGAAACGTCAGCAATGCCGGACGCGGGCGCGCCCAGACGTAGAGCAGCGGGCCGCAGGCAAGCGCGGCGAGCGTGGCGAGAAGAAGGGCGAGGTGCATGGCGGTGACGTCGTTCACGGCCATTATTCCACGTCCGTCAAGCGTTCATCCGCGGGCTGCTAAAGTGCGCGTCGCACCGGAGAGCCGAAGACCATGAAAAGAATGCTGCTGCCGGTGGCGATCGTCGTCGCGCTGGCGATCGCCGCAGGCGGGTTCCTGATGAGCCGCAAGACCGACCGTTTCGACTACGAGGCGGTTTTCGAGACCGCGCCGCCGAGCGGCGCAGCCGGCGGCGCGCGGCTCGACCTCAAGACCTTCGCCGGCCGCACCCGCGACGAGGTGCGTGAGGTGCTCGGCGAGCCGCAGCGCTGCGAGCCGGCCGAGTTCTCCGAGCGCTGCCGCTACGGCGGACTCGGCGTCGAGATCACCTATATCGGCGGCAAGGCCGACTGGATCACGGTGCCGATGGGCTACGACGCCTATCCGCTGCTGCCGCAGACGCTGGCCACGCTCGGCCTGCCGGTGCGCGATCCGGACGACATCAGCGAACACGAAAACATCTGGCACGACCTCGCTGGCTATCGCGAAGTGCGGCTCGTCGGCGGCGATCAGGGAGCGATCTATGCGCGCATCAAAGTGGCCACGCGCTAGGCGCGCGCTTGCGGCGTCCGCCGCGCTGGCGATGCTGGCCGGCGCCGCGCCGGCGGCGGCCGAGGCGCTGACGCTGCTGCGCATCACGCCGGACGGCCGCGACGTGCCGGCCGAGAACCAGATCGTGCTGAGCTTCGACCGCGCCGTCGTGCCGCTCGGGCGCATGGAGCGCGACGCCTCCGAAGTGCCGGTCACGGTCACGCCGGACCCCGGCTGCCAGTGGCGCTGGCTCGATACCGAGAATCTCGCCTGCAATCTCGCCAGCGGCGCGCGCCTGCGTGCGGCCACCGAATACACGGTCAGCGTGCAGGCGCCGGCCGACGGCGGCTTCGTCGCGCAGGACGGCAGCCGCCTGGCGGCGCCGCGCGTGCAGCGCTTCGTCACCGAGCTGCCGCGCGTGCAGTACGCCAGCGTCGGTGAATGGCGCGGACCGACCGAGCCGAGCGTGCGCGTGCGCTTCAACCAGCCGGTCACGGCGGCGTCGGTCGAGCGCGTGCTGAGCTTCGACGGCGCCGCGCTGCGCGCGCTGCCCGAGTACTACGATGACGACACGCCGTTCTGGACGCCGGACGGCGAGGCGCGCCAGCTGTGGCGCGTCGAACCGCGCGCGCCGCTCGCCGACGATCACGATGTCGCGCTGCGCATCAGGCCGGGCCTGCGCTCGGCCTTCGGGCCGCAGACCGGCAGCGAGTCGCGCAGCGTCGAATCGCTGCGCACCTTCGGCGCGCCGCGCCTGATCGGTCTGCGCTGCAGCGACGGCAACACGACGCGGCTCGCCGAGCCGGGCCGGCGCTGCGCGCCGCTGGAAGGCGTGTCACTGGTGTTCAGCACGCCGGTCGCCGTGTCCGAGCTGCGCGCCGCGCTGCGGCTGAACCCGGATCCGCGCGCCGCGTTCCGCGATCCCGACTACGACCCGTGGACCAACGCCGGCGACGGCGACGAAAGCGA
The DNA here is from genome assembly GCF_000382285.1 of Solimonas variicoloris DSM 15731. Taxonomy (GTDB): domain Bacteria; phylum Pseudomonadota; class Gammaproteobacteria; order Nevskiales; family Nevskiaceae; genus Solimonas; species Solimonas variicoloris. Next base: position 83,758 of record NZ_KB907934.1, read on the forward strand.
AAAAGCCGCCGCGCGGCCGGTGAGCGGCGATCACGGCCGCGATTCGACCTACGAACTGCGGCTGCCGTACACGCTCGCCGCCGATACCGACTACACCGTGACGCTGGCGGCGACGCTGAAGGATCGCTTCGGCCGGGCGTTCGGGCGCGAGGCGCGGCTGGGCCTGCGCACCGGCGCGCGCACGCCGCGGCTGGTCTTCGAGCACAGCCCGGCGGTGCTCGAGAGCGGCGTCGATTCCGAGGTGCCGGCGGTCGTCACCAATCTCGACCGCCTCGGGCTGTCCGCGCAGCGCCAGACGGCGACGCAGCACGACGAGGCGCGGCGCGAGGTGCCGGTGAGCGGTCCGCGCAATCTCGCTTTCGCGGTGCCGCTCGGCATTCGCGAACTGCTCGGCGCCGACAGCGGCGCGCTGTTCGGCGAGCTGACGAGCGCGCCGCGGACGTCGTCGCGGCCGCTGCCGTTCTTCGCCGAGGTCACGCCCTGGCAGGTGCATGCCAAGTACGGCAACGAAAACCTGCTGGTCTGGGTGACGGCACTGGCCGACGGCGCGCGCGTCGCCGACGCTGACGTCGCCATCGTCGACGGCTGGAACGGCGCGGTGAAGGCGAGCGGCCGCACCGATCGCGACGGCCTGGCCTTGCTGCCCGGCGGCCGCGAGCTCGATCCCGAGCTGCAGCGCCAGTACGTGTCGACGACCGGCGGCGAGCAGCGCCAGCCACTGATGGTGCGCGTGGTCCGTGGCGACGATATCGCGCTGCTGCCGCTGGCCAGCGAGTTCGAGGTCGACACCTGGCGGGCGTCGCGCGAGCAGGTTTCCGAATGGCGGCGCGCGCGGCACGGCCATCTGCGCGCCTGGGGTGCGACCGCGCAGGGCGTGTACCGCGCCGGCGACACGCTGCAGTACAAGCTCTACGTGCGCGACGACGCCGAGCGCGGCCTGAAGGCGGCGCCGGCCGCCGGCTACACGCTGCGCATCATCGATCCGACCGGCACCACCGTGCAGGAGCGCAGCGGACTGTCGCTGTCGGCGTTCGGGGCGCTGGCCGGCGAGTTCAAGCTGGCGCAAAGCGCCGCTGTCGGCTGGTACCGCTTCGAGCTGCAGCCGTCGTACGCCAAGGATCTGACGCTGGAGCCGATGCGCGTGCTGGTCTCCGACTTCGTGCCGGCGCCGTTCCGCGTCGCCGCCGAATGGCGCGCGAAAAGCGCGACGCCCGGCGCGACGCCGACCGCGGCCTTGCGCGCGACGCTGCACGGCGGCGGGCCGTTCGCCGGCGCGCCGGCGCGGCTCAACGCGCGGCTGCATGCGCGCGGGCTCGAATCGCGTGATCCGCTGGCGCGCCGCTACCGTTTCGATACCTGGCAGGACGGCGGCCGCGATGCCGCGCCGCTGCTCGATGCGCAGGCGGCGCTCGACGCCAAGGGCGAATGGAGTGCGCCCGTGCAAGTCGACGACGGGCCGGTGCTGTACGGCGATCTGGTGCTCGAGGGCACGGTGCAGGACGACCGCGGCCGTTCGATCGTCGGTCAGGCGCGCATTGCCTATTTCGGACGCGATCGCTACATCGGCGTCCAGCATCAGGGCTGGGCGCGCGCCGGCCAGCCGACCACGGTGGAGACGCTGGTCGTCGACCGCGACGGCAAGCCGGTGGCCGGCAGTCCGTACTACGTGAAGATCGAGCGCAAGATCACCAAGGGCGCGCGCGTCAAAGGCGCCGGCAACGCCTACATCACGCGTTACGTGCACGAATGGCAGCGCGTCGCCACCTGCAAGGGCCGCGCGTCGGCGCAGGGCAATGCCTGCACCTTCACGCCGGATGCCGGCGGCGAGCTGCGCGCGGTCGCGATGACGCAGGACACGCAGCAGCGCCTGCACACGTCGACTACCTGGATCTACACGCAGGGCAGCGATGCCGTGCTCTGGGAGGACCGCCCGGACTTCTCGCTCGACGTGCGCCCCGATCAGGCGGCGTACCGGGTCGGCGACACCGCGAAGCTGTTCGTGAAGAACCCGTTCCCGGGCGCGACCGCGCTGGTCACGGTCGAGCGCTACGGCGTCATCACGCGGCGCACCGAGACACTGGCGACGGCGACGCCGGTGATCGAGGTGCCGATCAAGCCGGAGTATCTGCCGGGCGCGTACGTGTCGGTCGTCGTCATGTCGCCGCGTGTCAGCGCGCCGGTCAAGGACGGCGTCGACCTCGGCAAGCCGACGTTCCGCATGGGCTACGCGACGCTTGCCGTCGAGGACCCGTACCGCGAGCTGCAGGTGCAGGTGACGCCGGCGAAATCGGTGCTGCGGCCGCGCGACAGCGTGGCGGTGGAACTGAAGGCGACGCCGCGGCACGCCAGCGGCGAGCCGATCGAGTTCGCGGTCGCCGTGCTCGACGAGGCGGTGTTCGATCTGATCCAGGGCGGCAGCGCCTACTTCGATCCGCTCAAGGGCTTCACCCAGCTCGATCCGCTCGATCTCGCCAACTACAGCCTGCTGACACGCCTGGTCGGACGCCAGAAGTTCGAGAAGAAGGGCGCCAGCCCCGGCGGCGACGGCGGCGCCGACCTGTCGCTGCGCTCGATCGAGAAATTCGTCGCGTACTGGAATCCGGCGCTGCCGGCCGACGCGCAGGGCCGCGCCAGCTTCACCTTCACCGCGCCCGACAATCTGACCGGCTGGCGCGTGCTGGCGATGGCGGTGACGCCGTCGGACCGCATGGGCCTCGGCCAGGGCTCGGTCGCCGTCAACAAGCCGACCGAGCTGCGTCCGGCGCTGCCGAACCAGCTGACGCGCGGCGATCGCGTCGACGCCGAGTTCACGGTGATGAACCGCGAGCAGAAGGCGCGCACGCTGGCGGTCAGCGTCGAGGCCAGCGGCGCGGCGAGCGGCCAGGTTTCGCAGGCGCTGACGCTGCAGCCGTTCGAGCGCCGCAACGTCGCCTTGCCGCTGACGGTCGACGGCAGCGGCGCGGTGCACTTCATCGCGCGCGCCGGCGAGGGCGAGCAGGGCGACGCGCTGCAGCTCGACGTGCCGGTGCACGAGCGGCCGCTGACGGTGACGGCGGCCGATTTCTCGACGCTGACCGCCGACGCGCCGCTGACGATCCCATTGCAAGCCCCGGCCGACGCGCCGCGCGCCGAGCTGCAGCTGAACTTCGCGAGCACGGCGATCGGCAATCTCGACGGCGCCTTCCGCTACATGGCCGAGTATCCGTACCTGTGCTGGGAGCAGCGCCTGAGCAAGGGCGTGATGGCGGCGCACTTCCTCAAGCTGCGCGAGCGCCTCGCGTCGCCGCCCCAGGAACCTCTTGATTGGCCGGGCGCGGCGGCGCAGACGCAGGCGATGCTGGCCGACGCCGCCGCCTTCCAGACGCCGGGCGGCGGCATGGCCTTCTTCGTGCCCGAGAACGAGCGCGCAAGTCCGTATCTGTCGGCGTACACGGCACTCGCTTTCGGCTGGCTGCAGCAGCTCGGCTATGAGCCGCCGCGCGAGGTCTGGGACAAGCTCGACGGCTATCTGCAGCGCCTGCTGCGCGAGGATGTCCATGCCAGTGGCTACGACAGCGCCGAGCTGCGCGCGCAGGTACGGGCGACCGCGCTCGCCGCGCTCGCGCAGCGCGGCAAGCTGGGCGCCGACGAATTACGCCGCTACGAGCCGCAGCTGCCGCGCATGGGCCTGTTCGGCGAGGCGCTGTACGCGCAGGCGGCGGCGCACACGCGCGGCGCCGACGCGCCGCTGCAGGCGGCGATCGCGCGCATCCTCGCGCGCGGCCAGCAGTCGGCGGGCACGCTGGCGCTCGACGACCGCAGCGACACGACGGTCTACGCCTGGCTGCTCGGCTCGCCCTTGCGCTCGAACTGCGCGGCGCTGTCGGCGCTGCTCGCGCGCGGCGCGGCGAACGAGCGCGAGGCCGAGCTGCCGATGAAGCTGACGCGCACGATCACGCAGGCGCGCGGCACGCGCGTGTACTGGGAGGACACGCAGGAAAACGTCTGGTGCACGCGTGCGCTGATCGAGTACGCCGACCGCTACGAGGCCACGCCGCTGCAGATGACGGCGAGCGCGACGCTCGGCGATCCGCAAGCGAGCGGCCTGGCGCTCGGCAGCGTGCAGCTCGCCGCCGGCCGTTCGGCGAGCCTCGTCAAGCCGCTCGACGTGAAAGCCGCGACGACGGCGTCGCTGAAGATCAGCGGCGAAGGTCAGGGACGCGCCTACGTGACGACGATGCTGCGCTACGCGACGCCGGTGCCGACGGCGCCGCTGTCGGCCGGCCTCGCGGTGACGCGACGCTACAGCGTGCAGCGCAGCGGGCAATGGCAGGCGCTCGAAGGCGAGGTGCTGAACGTGAAGCGCGGCGAACTCGTCAAGGCCGAACTCGTCGTCGACGTGCCGGCCTGGGCGACGTACCTCGTCGTCGACGATCCGGTGCCGGCCGGTTTCGAGCCGCTGAATCCGGATCTGGCGACGGCCTCGGGCATCGGCGCCGAGGCTATGGCCGAGGCGAGCCCCGCCTATCCGTATCCGTTCTACCACCGCGAGCTGCGCTTCGACGCCGTGCGCTTCTATGCCGACGAGGTGACGGAAGGCCGCTACCAGCTGGCGTGGATCGGCCAGGCCGTGGCGACCGGCGAGTTCGCGGCGACCGAGACCCACGTCGAGCGCATGTACGACCCGGACGTGTTCGGCAACGGCGTGGCGACGCGGTTCCGGATCGAGGCGCCGTGACGCGGGTGCGGCCGGCGTGAGCGCGATGGCGTGGCTGCGTGGCCTGCGCGGCGCTCGGCGGCTGGCCGCGCTGGGCGCCCTGCTGCTCGGCGCGCTGGCGCTGGCGACGGCGTTCGCGCAACGCGCATTGCCCGACACGCTGCGCCTCGACGCCGAGGCCGCGCGGCAGGTCGAGCTGCTCGATCGCGATGGCCGGCCGCTGCGTCTGGCCTACGACGGCGGCTGGAACCTGCACGAGCGCGTGCCGCTCGCCGCGGTGCCGGCGACGCTGCGCGTGGCGATCGTCGCGGCCGAGGACCGCCGTTTCTGGACGCACGTCGGCATCGACTGGCGCGCGCGCGCCTCGGCGCTGTGGGTCAATCTGCGCAACGGCCGCGCCGTGCGTGGCGCCAGCACGATCAGCGAGCAGGTCGTGCGCATCCTCCATCCGCGGCCGCGCACCGTCTGGTCGCGCTGGGTCGAGGGCTTCGAGGCGCTGCGTTTGGAGGCGCGCTTCAGCAAGGCCGAGATTCTCGAGTTCTATCTGAATCAGGTGCCGTACGGCGCCAACCGGCGCGGCGTCGCGCCGGCCGCCGCGTACTACTTCGACCGCAGCCTCGACACGCTGGCGCCCGACGAGATGCTGGCGCTCGCCGTGCTGGTGCGCGCGCCGACGCGGCTGGCGGGCGATCCGCCGGCGCTGCGCCAGCGTATGCGCCGCCTGGCGCAGGCGCTGGCCGAGCAGGGCCGCTGGCACGCGCCGCTGCCGGAAACGGCGCCGGCGCTGGCGCGCGCGCGGCCGTCGCTGCAGGCCGCGCACTTCGCCGCCTGGGCCGGGCGCGCCGCGGTGCGCCAGCGGCCCGGCGCCGCGCGCGTGCGCTCGACGCTCGATGCCGACCTGCAGCAGTCGGCCGAGGCTTTCCTGCGCGAGCGCCTGCGCGATCTGGCGCGCGAGGGCGCCGCGCAGGGCGCGGTGCTGGTCGTCGATCTCGACGGCAATCGCGTACGCGCCTACGCGACGGCCGATCGTCTGCATCCGGACGTCGTCGGCATCGATCCGGTGCAGACGCCGCGCCAGCCCGGCTCGACGCTCAAACCCCTGCTGTACGCGATGGCGATCGAGCGCGGCTGGCGCGCCGATACGACGATCGACGACGCCGAGCTGCGTGAACGCATCAACGGCGGCCTGCACGAGTACCGCAACTACAGCCGCGTGCATTACGGCCGCGTCACGGTCGCCGAAGCGCTCGGCAATTCGCTCAACATCCCGGCGGTCAAGGCTCTGCAGTTCGTCGGCCAGGCGCCGTTCCTGGCGCGGCTGCGCGCGCTCGGCGTCGACAGCCTCGACCAGCATCCGAACGTCTACGGCGACGGCCTTGCGCTCGGCAACGGCGCGCTGACGCTGTACGAGCTCGTGCAGGCGTACACGGCACTGGCCCGCGACGGTCTCTGGCAGCCGCTGACGGTGCTCGACGACGCCGGTCCGCGCGCGCCGCCGCGCGCGCTCTACACGCGCGACGCGGCGCACGCGATCAGCGCCATCCTTTCCGACGCCGCGGCGCGGCTGCTGGAGTTCGGCGAGGGCGGGGTGCTGCGCTTTCCGGTCGCCACTGCGGTCAAGACCGGCACGTCGAGCGACTATCGCGACGCCTGGACCGTGGCCTACGACGGGCGCTGGCTGGTCGGCGTATGGCTCGGCAATCTCTCGGGCCAGCCGACCGAGGGCGTCACCGGCGCGCGCGGCCCGGCGCTGCTGACGCGCTCGCTGCTCGCGCGCCTGCCGACCGACGTTGCGCTGCGCGCGCAGCTGGCCGCGCCGGAGCGGCCGGAACCCGGGCCGGCGCCGGCCGCGGCGCCGGCGGCGCCCGCCGAACCCGTGCTGGCGCAGCCCTTCGATGGCCTGCTGCTGGCGCGCGATCCGCGCATCCCGGCCGCGCTGCAGGCTTTCCGCTTCGAGCTGGCCTGGCGCGAGCCGCCGCAGCGGGTGCGCTGGGAGGTCGACGGCGCGGTCGTCGCCGAGACTCGTGAACCGTATTTCGACTGGCCGCTGGCGGCCGGCGCGCATGCGGTCCGCGCCCTCGTGCTCGATGCCGGCGGCGCCGAGCGGGCGACCGGCACGGCCCGTCTGACGGTGCGCTGACAGCGCCGCGCGCGGCCCCGCAAGCGCGGCTCAAGTCGTTGATCGCAAAGCGCGTTGCGAGGATTTCCGGGGTGTGCGGCTTGATTCTTGCGACATCGGCCGCATCACAGTCTTCCGAGCCGGCATAATGCCGGCAGACAACCAGGAGATCTCGTGGACAACCAGACCGAACGCACCGCACCTGTCTTGCCGTTGCGCGATGTGGTCGTGTTCCCGCACATGGCGATCCCGCTGTTCGTTGGCCGCGAGAAATCGATCAAGGCCCTGTCGGCGGCCATGCAGGACGACAAGCGCATTCTGCTGGTCGCCCAGCGCACGGCCGATACCGACGAACCGGGCGCCGACGACCTTTACCGCGTCGGCACGCTGGCCAGCATCCTGCAGATGCTGAAGCTGCCGGACGGCACCGTGAAGGTGCTGGTCGAAGGCGTGCACCGCGCGCGCATCAGCAATTTCGATCTCAGCGGCGCCTTCGTCACCGCCGAGTGCCAGCAGCTGCCCGACGACAAGCTGGCGACGACCGACGACAAGGAGGTCGACGCGGCGACGCGCTCGCTGCTCGCGCAGTTCGAGGCCTACGCCAAGCTCAACAAGAAGATTCCCGCCGAGCTGCTGCCGTCGCTGGCCAGCATGGACTCGCCCGGACGTCTCGCCGACACCATCGCCGCGCACCTCAATCTCAAGCTCGAAGACAAGCAGGAAGTGCTGGAGATCGACGACGCCAAGGCGCGCCTCGAGCACGTCATGCGCCAGCTCGAGAGCGAGATCGACGTGCTGCAGATCGAGAAGAAGATCCGCACGCGCGTCAAGCAGCAGATGGAGAAGAACCAGCGCGAGTACTACCTGAATGAGCAGATGAAGGCCATTCAGAAGGAGCTCGGCGAGAACGAGGAAGGCCCGAGCGAGCAGGAAGAGCTCGCCAACAAGATCGAGAAGTCCGGCATGCACAAGGAGGCGAAGGCCAAGGCCGTCGCCGAACTGAACAAGCTGAAGATGATGCCGCCGATGTCGGCGGAAGCCACCGTCGTGCGCAACTACCTCGACGTGCTGACCTCGGTGCCGTGGAAGAAGCGCACCAAGACGCACATCGACCTCGATCTGGCGCAGCAGAAGCTGGACGAGGACCACTACGGCCTCGACAAGATCAAGGAGCGCATCGTCGAGTATCTGGCCGTGCAGGCGCGCACCAAGAAGCTGAAGGGGCCGATCCTGTGCCTCGTCGGCCCTCCGGGCGTCGGCAAGACCTCGCTCGGCCGTTCGATCGCCGAGGCGGTCAACCGCAAGTTCGTGCGCATGTCGCTGGGCGGCGTGCGTGACGAGGCGGAGATCCGCGGCCATCGCCGCACCTACATCGGTTCGATGCCGGGCAAGATCATCCAGAACATGCAGAAGGTCGGCGTGAAGAACCCGATGTTCCTGCTCGACGAAATCGACAAGATGGCCATGGATTTCCGTGGCGATCCGTCGTCGGCGCTGCTCGAGGTGCTCGATCCGGAGCAGAACAGCACGTTCCAGGATCACTACCTGGAGGTCGAGTACGACCTCTCGGACGTGATGTTCATCGCCACCGCGAACACCCTGAACATTCCGGGCCCGCTGCTCGACCGCATGGAAGTGATCCGCCTGCCGGGTTACACCGAGGACGAGAAGGTCGCCATCGCCAAGCAGTATCTGCTGCCGAAGCAGATGAAGAACAACGGCCTGAAGGACGGCGAGCTGAAGGTCGGCGACGACGCGCTGCGCGAGACGGTGCGCCTCTACACGCGCGAGGCCGGCGTGCGCAGCCTGGAGCGCCTGATCAGCAAGATCTGCCGCAAGGTCGTCAAGCAGCTGGTGTCGAAGGAAGTCGCGACGGCGGTCGAGGTGACCAAGGACAATCTCGGCCAGTACCTGGGCGTGCCGCAGTTCCGCTACGGCCGCGCCGAGGAGAAGAACCAGGTCGGCCAGGTCACCGGTCTGGCGTGGACCGAGGTCGGCGGCGAGCTGCTGACGATCGAGGCGGCGCTGTCGCCAGGCAAGGGCAAGCTGACGCAGACCGGTTCGCTCGGCAACGTCATGCAGGAGTCGATCCAGGCGGCGCTGACCGTGGTGCGCTCGCGCTCGAAGAAGCTCGGCATCGATCCGAAGTTCTACGAGACCAGCGACATCCACGTGCACGTGCCGGAAGGCGCGACGCCGAAGGACGGTCCGTCGGCCGGTATCGCGATGTGCACGGCGCTGGTCTCGGCGCTGACCGACATTCCGGTGCGCGCCGACGTGGCGATGACCGGCGAGATCACGCTGCGCGGCGAGGTGCTGCCGATCGGCGGACTCAAGGAGAAGCTGCTGGCAGCGCAGCGCGGCGGCATCAAGACGGTCTGCATTCCGCAGGAGAACGTCAAGGATCTCGCCGACATTCCGGAGACGGTCAAGTCGACGCTCAACATCGAGCCGGTGCGCTGGATCGATGAGGTGCTGAAGATCGCCCTGGAGCGCGAGCCGGAACCGCGCGCCGAAGCGCAGCCGCCGGCTCCGGCCGACGCCGCTGCCGCCGAAGCGGCCCGCGCGCACTGAGTGGGGTCATCGACCCCGGTCCTCCGTCAGCGGAGGGCCGGGGTTTTTCTTTGCGCGCGGCGCGCGCGCGATGTCGAACGACGGCGACGCGCTACGAGCAGATTCGCCAGTTCTTCGGCTCGTCCCAGACGCGGATCTCGCGAAAGCCGGCGACCGCCGCGCCGCTGGCCTTGTCGGTCGCCTCGGCGATCTCGATCTGGACGTTGCCGCGCTCGTGGTCGAGTACCGAGCCGCGATAGGCGATCGCGCCGTCGGCAGAATCGCGGCAGACCTGCAGGCCGCGCTCGCGGCGGATGCGGGCGATCTCGGCGTTGCGATCGGGCGCCGGCGCGGCGACCGCGGCCGGCGCATCGGCGGCGGGCGCGGGCGGCGCCTCCTGCGCGAAGGCGGGGGCGGCGGCGCTCAGCCAGACGGCGAGTACGAACTTCGAGGGCAGGGCGGCAGGGCGCATCGGTGCTCCGGGCGGGAATCCTGCCGAATGCTCAAGCAAGAAAAGCGCCGCGCCTAGCCGCGAAAACCGTCCTTCCAGCGCCGCAGGGCCGCGAAGACCGCGCCGTCGTTGGCGAGCGCCTCGCCGGCGTGTAGCTCGGCGGCGCTGCGCACCGCCGGCACCGCGGCGCGCAGGAACGGGTTGTAGCGTTTCTCGTCGCCGATCGTGCTCGGCAGCGTGGGGCGGCCGGCGGCGCGCTGCGCGCGTGCTTCGGCGAGCCGCGTCTGCAGCGCCGGATTGTGCGGCTCGACGGCCATCGCGAACGCCAGATTGGCCAGCGTGTACTCGTGCGTGCAGTGCACGGCGGTGGCGTCCGGCAGCGCCGCGAGGCGCTGCAGCGACTGCTGCATCTGCGCCGGGGTGCCCTCGAACAGACGCCCGCAACCGGCCGAGAACAGGGTGTCGCCGCAGAACAGGCGCTGCGCGGCGGCATCGTGATAGGCGATGTGGCCGAGCGTGTGGCCGGGCACGGCGAGCACCTGGTACCGGCAGCCGCCGGCCTCGACGGTGTCGCCGTCGTCGAGCAGCACGCTGAGCTGCGGAATGCGCGCCGCCTCGGCGCGCGGGCCGTAGACCGGCACATGCCAGCGCGCCCGCAGTTCGGCGAGACCGCCGACGTGGTCGGCATGGTGGTGCGTGACCAGGATCGCCTCCAGGCGCAGGCCGCCGTCGTCGAGGAAGCGCTGCACGACGGCTGCGTCACCGGGATCGACGACGACGGCGCCGCCGTCGCGCACCAGCGTCCAGAGATAGTTGTCGGCGAAGGCCGGCAGGGCGTGGATGGAAGTCACGGCGGGCGTATGATGAAAGGGTCGTTTTCGGAGGGTAGTGCGATGTCGGCACCACGTCATCTGCGCGGTTCGCGCCTGTTCGACCGCCACACGCTGGAGCACTGGTCGGAATCGGCGCGCGGCCAGCGCGTGCTGCAGCGCGAGGCGCGCGAGCTGCGCCGTCTGCTGCCGGATATCTTCGGCCGTCACGTCCTGCAGATCGGCAGCTGGGCCGGCGGCCCGCGCCTGCTCGACGGTGCCGAAACGCTGCATCGCGCAGTGCTCGGCACGGTGATGGACGGCACCGCGGCGGCGATCGTCGATCCCGAGCACCTGCCGCTGCCGGAGCGTTCGATCGACGCGGTGATCCTGCCGCACACCCTCGAATACTGCGAATCGCCGCACAAGGTGCTGCGCGAGGCCGCGCGCGTGCTGAACGATCGCGGCCGCCTGTTCGTGCTGGCCTTCAGTCCGTGGGGGTTGCCGGCCTGGCGCAGCCGCCTGGGTCTGCGCGCGCGCGCGTTTCCGCCGGGCGCCCGCTTCTACGGTGCCGGCCGCATCGGCGACTGGCTGCAGCTGCTCGACTTCGAGATCGCCGAGGTGCGGCGCTTCGGCGCCGGCTTTCCGTGGCTGTCGCCGCGCTCGAGCACGCATCCGTGGACGCCGGGCGATCTGCTGGCGCCGTTCGCCGAGTGCTATCTGATCGTCGCCCGCAAGCGCGTGCTGCCGATCAACTTCATCGGCAAGCCGGCGCGCGCGCAGATCAAGTCGCTGGTCGGTGTCGCCGCGCCCGCCGCGCAGCGCAACGGCCTGGAGAACGAGGCCAAGCCGACGCCCTGAGCGATCGTTCGCCACCCGGCTGTTCTAAAATCGGCGTATGAACGAAGACGCCGCGCCGAAGCGCATCACGATCCATACCGACGGCGCCTGCAAGGGCAACCCCGGACCCGGCGGCTGGGGCGCCGTCCTGCAGTACGGCGGCCATCGCCGCACGCTCAAGGGCGGCGAGCTCGACACCACCAACAACCGCATGGAGCTGCGCGCCGCGATCGAGGCGCTGAACGCGCTCAAGCAGCCCTGCGAGGTGATGCTGTTTACGGATTCGGTCTACGTCATGCAGGGCCTGACGCAGTGGATGCCGAACTGGAAGGCGCGCGGCTGGCGTACCGCCGACAAGAAGCCGGTCAAGAACCAGGATCTGTGGCAGTCGCTCGATGCCGCCGTGCAGCGCCACCGCGTCGAGTGGCGCTGGGTCAAGGGCCACAACGGCGATCCCGACAACGAAGAGGCCGACCGGCTCGCCAACGAAGGCGTGCAGCTGGCGCTGGCCGACGCCGCCGCGCCGCGAGGCATCGCATGACGCGGCAGATCGTTCTCGATACCGAAACGACCGGTCTCGAAGTCGACCTCGGCCATCGCATCATCGAGATCGGCTGCATCGAGCTGCGCAACCGGCGGCCGACGCAGAACAACCTGCACCGCTACTTCAATCCGGAGCGCGAGATCGATGCCGGCGCGATCAAGGTGCACGGCATCACCAACGAGCGGGTCGCCCAGGAGCCGACGTTCGCGGCGCTGGCGGCGCAGATCTGGGAATACCTCGAAGGCGCCGAGCTGATCATCCACAACGCCTCGTTCGACGTCGGCTTTCTCAATGCCGAGTTCGCGAGCGCCGGCATCACGCGCAAGCTCGACGAAGTCTGCGCGATTACCGACACGGTGAGCATGGCGCGGCGCCTGCACCCGGGCCAGAAGGTCAATCTCGACGCGCTGTGCAAGCGTTACAACGTCGACAACTCGAACCGCGAGTTCCACGGCGCGCTGCTCGACGCGCGCCTGCTCGCCGACGTCTATCTGGCGATGACCGGCGGTCAGAGCATGCTGGTGCTCGACGACGAGGCCGGCGGCCAGGCGCGCCGCTCGCGCTTCGCCGAACTGCTCGGCGCCAGCGACGCGCCGCTGCCGGTGCAGCTGGCGAGCGCCGAGGAGCAGGCCGCCCATCAGGCGCGCCTCAAGAAGATCGCCGGCAAGGGCAAATGCCTGTGGCGCGGCGACCTGCCGGCCGAACAGACGGCCTGAGCGCGCGTCTGCCTGCGCACGGCGTGCCGGTCTTGCGCCGCATCGCGCGGCGGCGCACCTTGCGCTGATGGATCGAACCTCCGCTTCTTCCGGGCTTCGGCGTCCCGGCGTCGCGGCCGCACTGGCGGCGGCGGTGCTGTTCGGCGCCGGGGCTCCGGCCGCCAAGCTGCTGCTCGGCAGCATCAGTCCGTGGTTGCTCGCCAGCCTGCTGTACCTCGGCGCCGGGGTCGGGCTGTCGCTCTTCCGGCTATTGTCCGGCGCCGCCCGCGTGCGGCTGGCGCCGCGCGAATGGCCCTGGCTGATCGGCGCGATCGCCTTCGGCGGCGGTGCGGCGCCCGTACTGCTGATGTGGGGGCTGACGCGCCTGCCGGCTGCCGACACCTCGCTGCTGCTCAACGCCGAAGCGGTGCTGACGGCGCTGCTCGCCTGGTTCGCGTTTGGCGAGGGGTTCGATCGGCGCATCGCCGCCGGCATGCTGGCCATCGTCGCCGGCGCCGTCGTGCTCGGCTGGCAGGGACCTGCGCATCTGGACCGCGTCGGGCCGGCGCTCGCCGTGCTCGCGGCCTGCCTGTGCTGGGCGATCGACAACAACTTCACGCGCAAGGTGGCACTCGCCGACGCGAGCTGGCTGGCCTGCGTCAAGGGGTGGGCGGCGGGCGCCGTCAATCTGGCGATTGCGCGGGCGTTCGGTGCGGCCTGGCCGTCCGCGACCGGCGTCGTCGCGGCGCTCGCGGTCGGCTGGCTGGCCTACGGGACGAGCCTGGCGCTGTTCATCGTCGGGCTCCGGCATCTCGGCACCGCGCGGACCAGCGCCTACTTCTCAGCGGCGCCGTTCTTCGGCGCGCTGCTGTCGATCGTGCTGTTGCGCGAACCGCTGGGTGTCCCGCTGCTGGTGGCGTCGGCGCTGATGGCGGCCGGCGTCTGGCTGCACCTGACCGAACGGCACGAACACGAACATCGCCACGAGCCGATCGAGCACGAGCACGAGCATGTGCACGACGGTGACGAGCATCATCAGCATCCGCACGATTCGCCGGTGGCGCCGGGCACGCGTCACCGGCATTGGCACCGGCACGCGCCGCTGCAGCATGCACACGCCCATCTGCCCGACGTGCATCATCGCCACGGGCATTGATCCTGCGGATGGTTCGGCGCGTCTCGTGCCGGCCGGGGCCGCGCTTCGCTGGCACCGGCCCCGGGAAAGATCAGCTGCGCCGCGCCAGCGCGGTGACAACGCCGAAATAGGGCGGCCGTGGTTCGTGCGAGCTGATCCGGCAGCTTTCGACCGTGTAGCCGCAGCCGCCGAGCAACCGGCGCAGCTTGTCCGGGCTGATGCCGAGATTGACGTGATCGTAGGCCCGCATCGTTTCCTCGTGCGTGTGCTCGGCCAGCGCCGCGACGATCAGCCGGCCGCCCGGCTTGAGCAGGCGCGCCGTTTCCTGCAGCACGGCCTTGGGCTCGCGCGTGTAGGCGAGGGCGTGCATCAGGAACACGTGGTCGTAGCGCGCCGACGGCAGGCCGGAGGCGTGCATGTCGGCCTCGACGAAGCGCACGTTGGCGATCTTGCAGAGGCGCTTGCGCGCAGCGGCGATGACGGTCGGGCTGACGTCGACGCAGGTGACGCTGTCGGCGCGTTCGGCGACGAGCTCGGCGAGCACGCCGTCGCCGCAGGCCAGATCGACGACGTCGCCGAGCGACAGCAGGCCGATCAGCGCGCGCGCCGTCGCTTCCCAGGTGCGGCCCGGCGAGTAGTGCAGCTCCATGCGGCCGGCGACCGATTCGGCCCAGGTCTGGCCCTGCTTGCGGCGGGCGATCACCTGTTCGGCGCGTTCGCTGTCGACGCGCGCCTGGGCATCGTCGAGCGTGCCGCGCAGCAGGTTCCAGAACGTCGATGCTTCGCCGTCGTGGCTGAGCGCCGAGTAGTACGCCGCGTTGCCGGCGCGCTTGTCCTGCACCAGGCCGGCGCGCTTGAGGCGCGCCAGATGCGTCGACACGCGGCTCTGCGCCAGGTCGGTGACTTCCGTCAGTTCGGCAACCGAGAGCTCGTGACGTTCGAGCAGCAGCAGCAGGCGCAGGCGGCTGACGTCCGACAGCAGGCTGCACAGGGCCGTGCTTTGCTCCAGAGTGAGGCTCATCGGTTATTCGGTCATGCGGATGGACGGATGGGCAATTGTCGCCTGTGCGGGCAGCGGTGTCAGTACGCGCCGCGCCGCCGTTTGCGGCCCGAAGCGCCAACGAAAAAGCCCTCCATGCGGAGGGCTTTTCGCGGCCAGCCGAGCTTCAGTTCGGCGACGGCGACGGCGACGGCTGCGTGGCGGCGGGAGCTTCGCTGCCCGGAGTCGCCGGCTCGCTGCCATGCTCGGCCGCTTCCTTCTTGCCTTGCGAGGTGGCGAGGAAAGCGCGCGAGAGCGGCGACGGCGTGATGTTCTGCACCGCCGCGACGACCGGCTCGGCGGCCTCGGCGACTTTCTTCTCGGCCGTGGCGATCGCCTTCTTGGCCTGGGTCTCGACCTTCTTGGCCGCGGCCTGTGCTTTCTTGACGTCCTTCTTGATGACGGTCTCGACCTTCTTCAGGTCCTTCTTGGCGGTCTTCTGTGCCTGGGCCGCGGCGGCCTGGACCTGCTTGACGACCTTCTTGGCCTTGGCCTTGGCGCCGGCTTCGGCCTTCTTGACCTTGGCGGTGTTCTTCTTGACCGCGGCCTTGACCTGGCTGACGGCCTTCTTCGCCTTGGTCTTCAGCGCGGCCAGCTTGCTCTTGGCGGTCGACTTGACCGGAGCCTTCTTGGCGACAACCTTCTTCGCAACTTTCTTGACGGCCTTCGTCGCCTTGGCAGCCTTCTTGGCGACGCCCTTCCTGGCGGCGGCCGTCTTGGCCGCGACCTTCTTCACGGCGCCTTCTTGGCAGCCTTGGCCGGGCCCTTCTTCGTGGACTTCTTCATAAGCGTGGCAAGCTCCATACGGTTTGCGGCCGAGTCGGCCAGGGATACAGATGCAGCGAGAACGCAGCAGCACGGCGGGCGGCCAGACCGGCCCGCGGTTCGGTAATGCGGAATACGCGCCGGCGGCGAGTGGCATCCATGCCGGCGCGGGACGAGCAGGGCGGCCCGGAGCGCAGTACGGAGCTGCCGGCGGCAGTCCGTCGTCTCATCGCGCTGTGTGCAAACTGGCGTTCCGGGTGCGCCACGAACTCCCCTTGACTTTTCCCCCGAAAAGGTGTGCCCGAGTGTAGGCAAGGCCTAAAACATTGTCAAAAAATAAACACATGCGATGCCGTCGCGAGCGGCATGAAGACGGCTCGTGACGCCGCCCGGTAGCGGCGTCGAAAGGCGCATCGGGTTTCACGATGCCGGCCGCGCCGCTATGATGGCCGCCCATTCAATTCTGCTGGCGCGGTATTCTAGATTTCCATAACTGCGCCGACCCTTTTTCCATCGTTGAGCGAGGTGTTTGTAATGTCCAACGCGCCCATTTATCAGGGGCAGTCCATCCAAGTCGAAAAACTGGACGGCGGTTTCGCCGAACTGCGCTTCGACCGCCAGGGTGACGCCATCAACAAGTTCGACGCGCGCACCGTCAAGGAACTCGGCGAAGCCGGCGAAGCGCTGAAGAAGGACGGCTCGATCAAGGGTCTGATCGTCACCAGCGGCAAGGATTCGTTCATCGTCGGCGCCGACATCACCGAGTTCGGCGCCAACTTCCAGAAGTCCGAAGAAGAGATCGCCGGCTGGGCCT
Source organism: Solimonas variicoloris DSM 15731 (assembly GCF_000382285.1). Classification (GTDB taxonomy): domain Bacteria; phylum Pseudomonadota; class Gammaproteobacteria; order Nevskiales; family Nevskiaceae; genus Solimonas; species Solimonas variicoloris. The sequence goes on from NZ_KB907934.1 coordinate 100,218, forward strand.
ACGAGGCCAACAAGGTGTTCAGCGCGATCGAAGACCTGCCGTATCCGACCGTCACCGCGATCAACGGCCTGGCGCTCGGCGGCGGCTTCGAGATGGCGCTGTCGACCGACTACCGCGTGATGTCGACGAGCGCCCAGCTCGGCTTCCCGGAAGTCAAGCTCGGCATCTTCCCGGGCTTCGGCGGTACGGTTCGTTTCCCGCGTCTGGTCGGCGCCGACAACGCGATCGAATGGATCGCCGCCGGCGAGCAGCAGAAGCCGGAAGCGGCGCTGAAGGTGCACGCGGTCGACGCCGTGGTCGCGCCGGACAAGGTGAAGGCGGCGGCGCTGAAGCTGCTGCAGCAGGCGGTCGACGGCAAGTACGACTGGAAGGCGCGCCGCGCGCAGAAGACCGGCAAGCTGCAGCTGAACCCGATCGAAGCGATGATGGTGTTCAGCACCTCCAAGGCCTTCATCGCCGGCAAGGCCGGCAAGAACTATCCGGCGCCGCTCGCCGCCGTCACGGCGATCGAGAAGGCCGCCGGCAAGACGCGTGACGAGGCGCTGAAGATCGAGGGTCAGGGCTTCGCCAAGGTCGCCAAGACCACGCAGGCGGACGCGCTGATCGGCCTGTTCCTCAACGATCAGCTGATCAAGAAAAAGGGCAAGGGCTACGTCAAGGCCGGCAAGAAGGTGCAGCACGCGGCCGTGCTCGGCGCCGGCATCATGGGCGGCGGCATCTCCTACCAGTCCGCCGTCAAGGGCGTGCCGGTCATCATGAAGGACATCGCCGACAAGGCGCTGGACCTCGGCATGGAAGAGGCCAACAAACTGCTGGCCAAGCAGGTGGAGCGCGGCAAGCTCACGGCCGAGAAGGCCGGCCACATCCTGTCGACGATCCGGCCGACGCTGAACTACGGCGACTTCAAGACCGTCGACATCGTCGTCGAGGCCGTGGTCGAGAATCCGAAGATCAAGAAGTCGGTGCTCGCCGAAGTCGAGAGCCAGGTCAGGGAAGGCACGATCATCGCGTCGAACACCTCGTCGATCTCGATCGACGAACTGGCGACGGCGCTGAAGCATCCCGAGAACTTCCTCGGCATGCACTTCTTCAACCCGGTGCACCGCATGCCGCTGGTCGAGGTGATCTACGGCGAGAAGACCTCGAAGGAAGCGATCGCCACGGTCGCCGCCTACGCCGCCGCCATGGGCAAGACGCCGATCGTCGTCAAGAACTGCCCGGGCTTCCTGGTCAACCGCATCCTGTTTCCGTACTTCTACGGCTTCCTCGGCGCGCTGCGCGACGGCGCCGACTTCGTGAAGATCGACAAGGTCATGGAAGGCTTCGGCTGGCCGATGGGCCCGGCCTATCTGCAGGACGTGGTCGGCATCGACACCTCGCACCACGTCGGCGACGTGCTCGCGGAAGGCTATCCGGACCGCATGAAGAACACGACCGGCGAGAAGACCGCGCTCGACGTGATGTACGAGAACAAGCGCTTCGGCCAGAAGAACGGCGTCGGCTTCTACAAGTACGAGACCGATCCGAAGGGCAAGCCGAAGAAGGTCGCCGATCCGACGACGTACGAGCTGCTCAAGCCGGTCCAGAAGGGCCAGGTCGACATGAGCGAGGAAGAGATCGTCGACCGGCACATGCTGCCGATGATCATCGAGACCGTGCGCTGCCTCGACGACGGCATCGTCGAGACGCCGACCGAGGCCGACATGGGCCTGATCATGGGCATCGGCTTCCCGCCGTTCCGTGGCGGCGCGCTCAAGTACGCCGACACGATCGGCATGCAGACCATCCTCGACAAGTGCGCCAAGTACGCGCAGCTCGGCAAGCTCTACGAGCCGACCGAGTCGATGAAGAAGATGGCCGCCGAAGGCAAGACCTACTTCCCCAAGTAAGCCCTTCGCGCACGAATTCGATTCTGGAGATTTGCAATGACTGATGTCGTGATTGTTGATGCGATCCGCACGCCGATGGGCCGTTCCCGCGGCGGCGTGTTCCGCAATGTGCGCGCCGAAGCACTGTCCGCGCACCTGATGAAGGAAATGCTCAAGCGCAACCCGGCGGTCAAGCCGGACGAGATCGAGGACGTGATCTGGGGCTGCGTGATCCAGACGCTGGAGCAGGGCTTCAACATCGCCCGCAACGCCTCGCTGCTCGCCGGTCTGCCGCAGTCGGTGTCCGGCCAGACCGTCAACCGCCTGTGCGGTTCGTCGATGACGGCGATCCACGCCGCGGTCGGCGCGATCAAGGCCGGCGTCGGCGACGTCTACCTCTGCGGCGGCGTCGAGCACATGGGCCACGTGCCGATGACGCACGGCTTCGACGGCGCGCCGGAACTGTCGCTCAATACCGCCAAGGCGTCGGCGATGATGGGCCTGACCGCGGAAATGCTGACGCAGACCCACCAGATCAACCGCCAGCAGCAGGACGAGTTCGCGCTCGCCTCGCACCAGAAGGCCTACGCCGCCTGGAAGAACGGCGAGTTCAAGAACGAGATGGTGCCGGTCGAAGGCCACGATGCCGACGGCGCGCCGCTGCTCGTCGACTTCGACGAAGTGGTCCGCCCGGACGCCAACCTCGCCGATCTCGGCAAGCTCAAGCCGGCCTTCAACCCGAAGGGCAGCGTGACCGCCGGCAACAGCTCGGCGCTTTCCGACGGCGCGTCCTGCGTGCTGGTGATGTCGGCCGACAAGGCCAAGGCGCTCGGCCTCAAGCCGCTCGCCAAGATCGTCGCGATGGCCTCGTCGGGCTGCAACCCGTCGATCATGGGCATCGGCCCGGTGCCGGCCTCGCAGAAGGCGCTGAAGCGCGCCGGCCTCGACATCAGCAACATCGACTACTTCGAGCTGAACGAAGCCTTTGCCGCGCAGTCGCTGTCGGTCATGAAGGACCTGAAGATGCTCGACCGCATGGACCGCGTGAACCTCAAGGGCGGTGCGATCGCCCTCGGTCACCCGCTCGGCTGTTCGGGCGCGCGCATCACCGGCGCGCTCGCGCACGTGCTGAACGAGAAGGGCGGCGAGTTCGGCCTGGCGACCATGTGCATCGGCATGGGCCAGGGCATCGCCACGATCCTGCAGCGCGTGAACTGAGCACGCGTTCGCGGTTCGAGCGGTATACGAAGGGTCGGGCGCAAGCCCGGCCCTTTTTTCATGCCCGCGCCTTGCCGGCCGGCCGGCGCGCGCCGCGCCGTGGCCATGGTGCCTCGTCCGGCGTTTCGAAGAAGGCGCTGGGCGTGATGCCGAACTGGCGCTTGAACATGGTTGCGAACGCGCTCGGGCTGCCGTAGCCGAGCGACAAGGCGACGTCGAGCACGCGCGCGCCGCCGGCGAGACGTTCGAGCGCCTGCAGCAGGCGCGCCTGCTGGCGCCACTGCGCGTAGCCCATGCCGGTCGCGCGCACGAAGCGGCGGTGTAGGGTACGCGGGTCGATGCCGAGGGCCCGGCTCCACTGCGCGGCGGTGCGCGGATCATCCGGGGTCCGCGCCAGCGTGGCGCAGATCGGCCGCAGCCGCGCGTCGTCGGGCTCGGGCAGGTGCAGCGGCAAGGTCGGCAGCGTGCGCAGTTCGTCGAGGAGCAGCTTCATCAAGCGGCCGTCGCGGCTGTCGTCGGCGTACGGCGGCGCGATGTCGAGCGCGGCGATGATCAGTTCGCGCAGCAGCGGCGAGATGCCGATCACCGCGCATTCGGTCGGCAGCCCGGGCGCTGCATCGGTGCGGATGAAGGCTGTGCGCATGTGCACGGCGCCGACCATGCGAACGACGTGCTCGGTGCCGGCCGGAATCCAGATGCCGCGCGTCGGCGGCACGATCCACTGGCCGTGCCGGCTGCCGACGACCATGACGCCACGCACCGCGTGCAGCAGCTGCGCCTGCGGATGCTGATGAGTCGGCGTCGCATGGCCCGATGCGTAATCGATCGCCATCGCCACGACTGGCGCGGCGCCGCGATCGTAACGGCGATAGTCCGGTTTGCCGTCGGTGTGCTGTCCGAAACTCGAAGTCATGCGCCCTATTCTCGCAGGACAGGCATGGACTTGCCGCTTACGATGCGCGCCGCTGTCGCCGGCATCGGGCCGGCGTCACGTTCATTGCACAGGTGAGCCATGCAAGGCAGTACTGCGAGTCCGATGCCGGCGAGCGCGCAAGCCGGGCGCACGGGTTTCGGCGTTCTCGGCGCGATCAGCTTCGCGCATTTCCTCAACGACATGATCCAGTCGCTGATTCTCGCGATCTATCCGCTGTTCAAGAACGCGTTCGCGCTGAGCTTCGCGCAGATCGGCCTCATCACGCTGACCTATCAGCTCACCGCGTCGCTGCTGCAGCCGGCGATCGGCCTGTATACCGACCGGCGCCCGCAGCCGTACTCGCTGGCGCTCGGCATGGGCTTCACGCTCGCCGGCCTGCTGCTGATGGCGGTCGCGCCGAGTTTCGGCGTGCTGCTGCTGGCCTCGGCGCTGGTCGGCACCGGCTCGTCGATCTTCCATCCGGAATCGTCGCGCATCGCGCGCATGGCCTCGGGCGGACGGCACGGACTCGCGCAGTCGCTGTTCCAGGTCGGCGGCAACGCCGGCAGCGCGGTCGGTCCGCTGCTCGCGGCGCTGATCGTGATTCCGCACGGCCAGCGCAGCCTGGCGTGGTTTTCGGTGGTGGCGCTGCTGGCGATCGGCGTGCTCTGGCAGATCGGCGGCTGGTATCGGCGCCAGCACCGGGCGAGCAAGGCCCGCGCGTCCGTGCCGGTTTCGCCGCTGCCGCGCAGCCGGGTGATGCGGGCGATGGCGGTGCTGATGCTGCTGGTGTTCTCGAAGTATTTCTACCTCGCCAGCATCATGAGCTACTTCACCTTCTATCTGATCGAGCGTTTCGGGCTGACGGTCGCCGCGGCGCAGGTGCATCTATTCGCATTTCTGTTCGCGGTCGCCGCCGGCACCGTGCTGGGCGGGCCGATCGGCGATCGCATCGGCCGCAAGCGCGTCATCTGGTTTTCGATTCTCGGCGTCGCGCCGTTCACGCTGGCGATGCCGCATGTCGGCCTTGCCTGGACCGGCGTGCTCAGCGTCGTCATCGGCTTCGTGCTGGCGTCGGCGTTCTCGGCGATCCTGGTCTACGCGCAGGAACTCGTGCCGGGCAAGGTCGGCGCGGTGTCGGGCCTGTTCTTCGGCTTCGCGTTCGGCATGGGCGGCATCGGCGCCGCCGTGCTCGGCCGGCTCGCCGACGCGCACGGCATCGTCTACGTCTACCAGCTCTGCGCGTGGCTGCCGCTGCTGGGCCTGCTGACCGTGCTGCTGCCCGATCTGCGCGCCGCGCCGGCCGCCGGCCGCGGCTGAGCGCGCGTTCGTCCACGAAAAAGGGGCCGGTCGTGCGACCGGCCCCTGTACGTGAAGGGAGCGTGTCTTTCGGGAACCTCCGAAAAAGCGCCTGCATCGTCCTGGTGAGGCGCCGCTGGCGACGAAGCAATCCAGTGGCGCACGACGCAGGCGGCGTCTCGGCTCTGGATCGCTACCTCCGCCGCGCGGGGCCGCGCGACGACGGCGTGATGCAGACCTTCCTCAGCTGCCGTTCTTGATGCGCGCGACCAGCGCGGCGGTGAAGGTCTTGGTGTCGGCCTTGCCGCCGAGGTCGCCGGTGCGAACCTGGTCGACGTTGAGGGTGTCGTCGATCGCCTTGCGCAGGCGCGTGGCCTCATCGTGCAGCTTGACGTGGTCGAGCATCATCGCCGCGGCGAGCATCAGCGCGACCGGGTTGGCGATGCCCTTGCCGGCGATGTCCGGCGCCGAGCCGTGCACCGCCTCGAAGATCGCCGCGTCGGTGCCGATGTTGGCGCCCGGCGCCATGCCGAGGCCGCCGACCAGGCCGGCGGCGAGATCGGAGAGGATGTCGCCGAACAGATTGGTCGTCACCAGCGTGTCGAACTGCCAGGGATTGAGCACCAGCTTCATCGCGCAGGCATCGACGATCACTTCCTGCATCTCGATCTTGCCGGCGTACTTGGCCTTGTAGAGCTTGCGCGCCTCGTCGAGGAAGATGCCGGTCAGCGCCTTCATGATGTTGGCTTTGTGCACCACGGCGATCTTCTTGCGGCCGAGCGCGATGGCGTGTTCGAAGGCGTATTCGAGCAGGCGGTGCGAGCCCTGCCGGGTGTTGACGCCGGTGGCGATCGCGATCGCTTCCGGATCGCCGTCCATCGGGATGTAGTGTTCGTAGCCGGTGTACAGGCCTTCGAGATTCTCGCGGAAGATCAGCAGGTCGATGTTGTCGTAGCGGCCGCCCGGAATCAGCGTGCGCGTCGGCCGCACGTTGGCGTAGAGCTTGAAGGCCTCGCGCAGGCGCACGTTGCTGGAACGGTAGCCGCCGCCGGACGGCGTCTCGAGCGGACCCTTGAGCGCCAGGTGGGTGCGGCGGATGCTGTCGAGCGCGGCGGGCGGCAGCGGATCGCCGGCGCTCTTGATGCCGGCGAGGCCGGCCTGCTGCACGTCCCAGTCGAACGAGACCTTCAGCGCTTCGAGTGCGGCCAGCGTGGCGTCGACGATCTCGGGGCCGATGCCATCGCCGGGAATCAGGGTTGCGGGAATGCTCGTGCTCATGTCTTTTATTTCTGGAATCTGTTGTTTCATGGGGAGGCGCGGCGGGCCCGAGGCGGGCGTCGCCCGCTCGACACAGTAGCCGCCTTTGCCGGCCTTGGGTATTGGGACAATCCACAGGTCTGGCGACGGGCCAGTGGCGAGGCGCTTTGCGTGTCGCGCCGCTGGACAGGCGTGGCGACGCAAGGCACGCTGCCGCGCAAATTTACTTGGGGGAAGTCATGAGCGAGCAGGAAATCGCGCGGTCCGAGCAGGTCCGCGAGAACGCGGTGCATCTGGTGCGCCTCGGCAAGCAGGCGCTGCTGCTGTCGCGCGTCGACGGCGTCGTGCACGCGGTCGAGAACCGCTGTCCGCATCTGGGTCTGCCGCTGGCGCGCGGCGAAGTCGCCGACGGGGCAATCCGCTGCCCGTTCCATGGCTCGCGCTTCAGCCTCTGCGACGGCCGCAATCTCGACTGGGTGAACGCGCTCGGTCCGGTGACGCTGCCGGAGTGGAGCCGCCGGCTCGTGGCGCTCGGCAAGCAGCCGACCGGCCTGCAGACCTTCGCGGTGCGCGAGCGCGACGGCGCGGTCTACCTGGAACTCTGAAGGCGCGCCGTCTTCAGCCGAGCGTGCGGCGGAAGAATTCGAGCTGATCCCGCGACGACTGCGCGAAGCCGGCGCCGACGTAGATGTCGAAGTGCCCGAAGTCGTACAGCTTGAGCTCGGCGCGCGGGCCGAGCTTGTCCGCCAGCGCGATCGCGGCGTCCGCCGGTGCGACCGTGTCGCGCCGGCAGGCGCCGATCAGCACCGGACAGCGCACGCGCGCGGCGGCGGCGATCGGCCGGTACAGCGGCAGCTGCAACGCCAGGCGCGCGCTCATCTGGTTGCGCCAGCCGGGCGGCGCGATCGCGCGATAGCCGCTTTCGGCGTCGGCGCTCGACATCGCCGCGAAGCCGCCGGGCGGCGCGATCAGCGGCACGTAGACGGGCGCGCGGCCCAGCCAGGCGCCGAGCTGATCGCGCAGGCCGGCGGCACTGAGCCGCAGCAGCGTGCCGACGCCGGCGTAGCGCAGCAGGTTCAGCACCGCGGCGCGGCCGTCCATCATCGGCCCCTGCGCTGAAACGGCGGCGATGCGGCCGTCGCGCGCCGCGGCGACGATGACGTGGCCGCCGGAGAACGACGAGCCCCACAGCGCGATCTTGCCGGCATCGACGCCCGGCAGGCGCCGCGCGCAGGCGATCGCCGCCGCCCAGTCGTCGAGCTGGCGGGGCACCGACAGCAGCTGGCGCGGCTCGCCGTCGCTCGCGCCGAAGTGGCGGTAGTCGAACAGCAGCACGCCGTAGCCGGCGGCGCGGAATGCCTCGGCGTACGGTTCCAGTCCGGCGTCGCGCGTGCCGCCGAGCCCGTGCGCCATGACGATGCAGGGCCGCGCGCCGCTCGCCTCGGGCGCGTAGAACCAGGCACGGCAGGTCGTGCCGGCACTGTCGAACTCGACGTCGCGGCGGTGGGGTGGCGGGTGCGAGGCCATCGGAACTCCCTAGCGGGCGGCGCCGCGCAAGGTGCGCGGGCCGATGCGGATCATACTGACGGCCTCTGCGGCCGGCGCCGGAGCGCCGCCGATGCCGCGCCGGAACAGCTCGGTGACGTAGCGGGCGATCGCTTCGGGCTCGCGCTGCGGCTGCTCGGCCATCAGCCGGCACAGCTCGTAGCCGGCGCCGAACGAGATCGCCGTCAGCACCTCGGCGTCGGTCTGCGGAAAGACGCCGCGGCTGATCGCGTCGCGCAGATCGTCCTTCAGCGAGCGCAGCATCAGACCGAAGATGTTGTCGTGGTAGAGCGCGCGCAGCACCGGCTCGTTGCGGAACATCATCACGAAGAACGAGGGATCGGCCTGCACTTCCTGCAGGGCGCCGAGATAGGCGCCGTGGAAGAAGTCCTCGATGCTCGTCGCCTGTTGCCGCGCCGCGTGGATGCGCGTTTGCAGATGGGCGAGGCGCGCGTCGGTCAGCGCGCGGAACACCGATTCCTTGTCCGGAAAATAGTTGTAGAACGTGCCGGCGGCGAGCCCGGTGGCGCGGATCACGTCGCGGATCGTTACCGTCTCGTAGCCGCCGTCGATGAAGCAGCGCCGCGCCGCGTCGAGGATCGCGGCGCGGTTGCTCGCCTTGTTGCGGGCGCGCTTGCCATCCGTGGCGGATGCAGCGGCGCGGGACGGCGGTCGGCGGGTCGGGCTCATGCGCCGATTATCGACGATGCCGCGCAGCCGGCACGACTCAGGCCGCCTTCATGCGGTTCATCGCCGAGGCCTGTTCCTTGAGGCGGAAGATCGAGGCGTTCTGCGGGCGCGGATGCGGACCGTCGCCGGCCTTCCTCAACTCGGCGAACAGGTCGCGGCGAAAGTCGGCGTAATCGACTTCCGTGGAGTGTCGCGGCGTCTCGACGAAACGGAAGTGCGGATGGCGGCGCTCGTGCTCGATCGCCGCCTTCATGTCGGCCGGGCGCCGGTAGCGGCCGAGCAGTTCCAGGCAGGCCAGGCGCGCCTGATAGTCGGCGAGCGGCCAGATGCAGCCGAGCGGCTGGAACAGGCCGATGAAGTAGAGGTTCGGCACCTGCTCGTGAAACATGCGCCGCCACAGCGGTACGTAGGTCGCGTCCTCCCAGTCGATGAAGGCTTTGTCGAAGAACGGGAAGGTGATCCGGTAGCCGGTCGCGGCGACGATGGTGTCGAACTCGTCGCTGCTGCCGTCGCTGAAATGGACGCGCCGCCCGTCGAGGCGGGCGACGCCCGGGCGCGGCTTGATCTCGCCGTGGCCGATGAAATAGATCAGCTCCGAATTCAGCGTCGGATGGCCTTGCAGGATCTTGTACTCGGGCTTCTGCAGGCCGAAGCGTTCGTTCCTGCCGCCGATCATGTTGACCGAGGTCTGCATCGCCCATTGCCGCAGCCAGTTCGGCAACCATGCGGCTTTTTCGTAGACCACGTCGCCGGGCAGGCCGAACATGAACTTCGGCAGGAACCAGTGGCCGCGCCGCATCGAGATCGACACGTGCGGCGAGACGCGCGCGCATTCGACGGCGACGTCGGCCGCCGAGTTGCCGCCGCCGATGACCAGCACGCGCTGGCCGCGGAAGGCTTCGCCGCGCTTGAAGCGGTGCGAATGCATGAACTCGCCGTCGAAATGTCCCGGATACGAGGGCAGGCGCGGATTCCAGTGATGGCCGTTGGCGACCATCAGCACGTCGAAGGTTTCCCGCTGCTCGCCATCAGGACCTTTGCTGCGAATCTGCCAGAGACCCTGCGCGTCACGCTCGGCGTGCAGCACCTCGGTGTGGAAGCGGATCTTCGGCAGCACGCCGAAATGGCGCGCGTAGTCCTGGAAGTAGGCCTTCAGGTGCGTGTGGTGCGGATAGTCCGGCACGCCGTCGGGGAACGGGTAGTCCTCGTACTCGGAGTAGTACTTCGAGCTGATGATGTGCGTCGTCTCGTAGACGCTCGAATGGCCTTCCTGCTCGCGGAACACCCAGTTGCCGCCGACCTGATCGGACTTCTCGAAGACGACGAGGCCGTCGCCGAGTCCGAGCTGCAGGCATTCCTTGGCCGCCGCGATACCCGATGGACCGGCGCCGATCACGGCGATGCGCTTGGCTGCGCTCATGGGTCTCTCCTCCGTTATCGATCTGTACCGCTGCCGGCAGCATGAACAACGGTGACGCAGGCGTCAATTTCGCCCTCCAACAAGAACGCCGGCCATCGAGGCCGGCGTTCGGAGCCGCGGACGGCGCGCTACCAGATTGCGATCCGGTGCTCGCCGCTGCGCACCATCGCGTCGCCCGGCTTGCAGTCGAAGGCGGCGGCGAAAGCCGGCATGTTCGACGGCGCGCCGATCGCGCGGAAGCGGTCCGGCGCATGCGGATCGGAGGCGATCACCAGCTTTTCCATCTGCGGCGTGAAGCGGCTGCGCCAGGCGGTCGCGTAGCCGAAGAAGAAGCGCTGGTCGCGGGTCAGGCCGTCGATCTTCGGATCGGCCTGGCCGGCGTCGGCCATCTGCAGGGCGTCGTAGGCGATGTTGATGCCGCCGAGATCAGCGATGTTCTCGCCGAGCGAGATGCGACCGTTGACCTTGGTGCCGTCGGCCGTGGCATAGCTGTCGAACTGCGTGATCAGCTTCCGGCTCAGCGCCTCGAAACGCTTCTGGTCGGCGTCCGTCCACCAGTTCTCGAAGTTGCCGCTCGGGCCGAAGCGCGCGCCCTGGTCGTCGTAGCCGTGCGTCATTTCGTGGCCGATTACCGAGCCGATCGCGCCGTAGACGAGCGCATCGTCGGCCTTGGGGTCGAAGAACGGCGGCTGCAGGATCGCGGCCGGGAACACGATCTCGTTCTGCAGCGGGTTGTAGTAGGCGTTGACGGTCTGCGGCGTCATCGTCCATTCGCTGCGGTCGACCGGCTGGCCGATCTTGCCGAGCTGCCAGCGGTAGTTGAAGGCCTCGGCGGCGAGCGCGTTGCCGAGGTAGTCGTCCGGCTTCGTCGCCAGGCCGCTCCAGTCGCGCCACTTGTCCGGGTAGCCGATCTTGGGCATGAAGGTCTGCCACTTGGCGAGGGCCTTCTGCTTGGTGGCATCGCTCATCCAGCTGAGCTTCTCGATGCGCGCCTTCAGCGCCGTGCCGAGATTGGCGACCAGCTGCTGCATGCGCGTCTTCGACTCGGGCGGGAAGGCGAGCTTGACGTAGAGCTGGCCCATCGCCTCGCCGGCGCCGGCGTTGATCGCGCCGAGCACGCGCTTCCAGCGCGCGCGCTGTTCCTTCTGGCCGCCGAGCGTCTTGTTGTGGAATTCGAAGTGCTCGGTGACGAACGCGCTGCTCAGATACGGCGAGGCGCCGTCGACGAGGTGGTAGCGCAGATAGCTCTGCCACTGCGCGGCCGGCACGTCGGCCAGCATCTGGCTGACCTCGGCGTGGAACTCGGGCATCGACAGCGAGAACATCGCCGGCAGTGCGACGCCCTGCGCGGCGAAGAACGCCGTCCACGGGAAGTTCGGCGTGAGCTGGTCGGCCTCGGCCGGTGTCACCGGGTGGTAGTACAGGGCGACGTCGCGCGACAGGTCTTCCTGTGACTTCGAAGCCTTGGCCAGGCGCGTCTCGAAGGCCATGACGGCCTTGGCCTGCGCGGCGGCGGCGTCGGCCGGCACGCCGGAGAGTTCCAGCACCTTGGCGACGTGCGCGACGTAAGCGGCACGGATATCCTGCTTGTCGGCGGCGAAGTAGTAGGTCTTGTCGGGCAGGCCGAGGCCGCCCTGCGAGGCGTAGGCGATGTTCTGCGCCGAGTTCTTGAAATCGGCTTCGGGCGCGAAATCGAACAGCGGGTTCTGGCCTTCGGCGGCGATCTTGCGCAGGTAAGCGGCGATCGCCGCGCCGTCGGCGAGCGCGTCGATCGCGGCGAGGCGCTCCTTCAGCGGCGCGATGCCGAGTTGCTCGATCTTCTGTTCGTCCATGCCGGAGGTCCAGAAGTCGGCAATGATCTTGTCGATGCCGGTGTTCGCGGCCTGGCCGGCGAGGTGCTCGGCGATCTGGTGCTGCACGTCGAGCGAGCGCTCGCGCAGCGCCGCGAACGGCCCCCACCAGACCTGATCGGCCGGAATCGGGTTGGCGTCGAGCCACTTGTCGTTGGCGTAGGCGGCGAAGTCGTCGCAGGCCTTCTTGCTGGTATCGAGATCGGCGGTCGAGAAGCCGATCACCGGCGTCAGCTTGCTTTCGTCGAGCGCCCAGGCGGCGGCCGGCGCGGCAGCGGCCCGGGTCTGGCTGTCGTCGGCGGCGCGCTTGCACGCCGCCAGGCTCGCGGCGCAGGCCAGCGCCAGCAGGACGGTTTTGCCTTGCATGAAAAATCCCCCGGGGTTCAATGGTGCCCGGGGGACTGTACGGCGCAGCGCGCCCGGGCGATAGAGTGATCGCCCGGGGTGCGGTTCAGCTGAACTTCGAGAAGTCCGGCTTGCGCTTCTGCATGAACGCGGTCAGCGCTTCGAGCGCTTCCGGCTGCTTGAGCATCGGCACGAAGTGGTTGACCTCGACGCCGATCACTTCCTTGACCTGTTCGCGCGTCCAGCGCTTGAGCAGCGTCTTGGCGGTGCGCATCGCGTTCGGCGGCTGCGCGGCGAGCTTCAGCGCCTGGGCGCGGGCGTGGGCCTGCACTTCGGCGTCGGGCAGCACTTCGTTGACCAGGCCGTACTCGCGCGCTTTGGCGGCGGAGAACATCTCGCCGAGCAGGATCAGTTCGGCGGCGCGGGCGTGGCCCATGATCGCCGGCGCGATCAGGCTCGAGGCGAACTCGGGGCAGATGCCGATGTTGACGAACGGCATCTGGAAGCGCGTCTTCTCGCCGGCGTAGACCAGGTCGCAGTGCAGCAACGCGGTGGTGCCGATGCCGATCGCCGGGCCGGCAACGGCGGCGACGATCGGCTTGGTGGCGTCGACCATCGCCTGCATGAACTGGGCGATGACGTTGCCGCCGGCGTTTTCCGGCGTGTTGAGGAAATCGGCGAGGTCGTTGCCGCTGCTGAAGCAGTCCGGCGTGCCGGTGAACAGGATCGCGCGCACCTCCGGATTGTGGTTGGCGGCGCTGAAGGCTTCGCCCATCGCCTTGTACATCGCGCCGCTGATGGCGTTCTTCTTGTCGGGGCGGTTGAGGCGGATCGTCAGCACGCGGTCCTGCAGTTCGGTGACGATGTGGTCGGTGCTCATGCGCGTTCCTGGCGGGTTCTAAAGTGGAACCGCTAGTGTAGCGGCAGCGCCACCGGCATCGACCTCGTTCGGGTGGACGACGCGAGGCGACGGTAATCGCGAATGCCGCGGCGGCTCGGGCCGTTATGCGGTGCGCCGCGGCGAGACGTACATGGTGATGTCGGCTTCCATCACCGCTTCTCCGGCGCGGTTGGTGACGCGTACCAGCACGATGACGTCGCCGTGCAGCGTCGCCTCGAACGGCGGCGCTTCGGCGCGCGCGAGCAGGGCGCCCTCCGCCTTCTTCAGATAGCGCACGCTCATGCCGCGCGGAATCCAGCGCAGCGAGGTCGGCAGCGAGGCCTCGACCATGGTGCCGGCGGCGAGTTCGCACATCGCGCACAGGGCGATCGCGTTGACGGTGCCGAGGTGGTTGTGGACCGCGCGGCGGTCGCGGATCGCGACTTCGCACAGGCCGCTGCGCAGCTCGCGGATGTGCGGCGAGATCGACGCGAAGTAGGGCGCGCGCCAGGTCACGGCGCGGGAGAACAGGCGCGTGCCGAGCGGATAGCGGCGCACGCGGGCGTACAGGGAGGCGAGGCGATTCATGCGGGTGTTCCTCAGGCGGCCATGGCGAGCTTGGGGGCCAGCGCGTCGTGCAGCCAGCCGAGGGTGGCCGGCCACAGCGCCTGCGACGCCGGCCGGAAGAAGCCGAAGTGGCCGACGCGGCGCAGGCCGTAGGCGCGGCCGTCGAGCACGCGCACGTCGCGTTCGGCGTTGCGGTAGAAGTCGGCCAGCGCCTGCACGGCGGACAGCGGCGCATAGAACGGGTCGTCGGCGATCGCGTAGAAGCGCATGCGGCCGCGGAACGCGTCGAAGTGTTCGCGCAGCGGCTGGCCGCGCTCGTCGCTGATGTAGTGCGGGCTGCGGCACCAGCGCGCCCATTCGTGCGCCACGCCGCCGGGCAGCTCGTGGCCGATCAGTGCGGCCGGCACGCGGCCGGCGGTGTGCGCGGCGATCGGCAGCACGCCGTACCAGAGCGCGGCCATTGCCGGCTGCAGGCGGGCCGGCCACAGCCGCCAGTAGCCGCTTTGCGAGGCGACCGCGAGCGCGGCGTCGACGAGCCGGTTGTTCGGCGCCAGGCCCAGCAGCTGGCCGCCGGCCGAGTGGCCGATCGCCGCGATCGGCAGCCGCGGGTAGCGTTGCGCGAGCGTCTGCAGCATCGCCGCCAGATCGCGCTCGCCCCACCAGCGCATGCGCAGCTGCGACGGCCGGGCGGCATGCCAGCGGCTGTCGCCGATGCCGCGATAGTCGTAGCTGAGCACCGCGTAGCCGTGCTCGGCGAGGTACCGGGCGTAGGCACGGTAGTAGCGGCGCGGCACGCCGGTCGCCGGATTGATCAGCGCCGCCGCGCGTGGCGCGCGCCCGGGCTCGAACAGCGTGGCGGCGAGCGGATGGTCGTCGCTTGCCAGGACGGTCAGCTGGATTTCGCGCATGTTGCGCTCCGCAAGAGGGTGCCGGTGCAGTGTCGGCGCGCGCGCGCCTCGCCGACAAACGAAAACGAGCGCCCCTTCGCGTGAAACGCCTTCATCCGGGCGGGTGCCCGCACGGCCTCACGCGAGCAATGCGGGCAGCTCCGCCTGCAGCCAGTCGCGGAAGGCGCGGACCTCGTGGCGGTCGTCGTCGTGCTCGCGGTATAGCAGGTAGTAGCGCTGCGGGATCTCGGTGTGCAGCTTCGGCCAGGGCTGCGCGAGCTTGCGGCGATGCAGCCAGGGATTGACCATCGGCACCAGGCCCAGCGTCAGGCCGAGGCCCTGCTCGGCGGCGCGCAGGATCGCCAGATAGCTGTCGAGCCAGAGGTCGTTTTTCGGCGGCCCGAAGTCGATGCCGGCGAGCCGCGCCCAGTCCGCCCACGCATTCGGCATCGGGCTGGAGTGGATCAGCGTGACGCCGTCGAGATTGCCGGGGCCGCGGCGGCGCAGCTCGCGCGCCAGCGCCGGCGCGCACACCGGCACCGCCGACATGCTCAGCAAGGGCACGCAGCCGAGTTTCGGCCAGCGCCCGTCGCCGAAGCGCAGCGCGATGTCGAGGTCCTCGTGCAGCAGGTCGACCGGCCGCAGCGTGGTCTCGATGTGCACGTCGATGTCCGGGTGCTGGGCGCGGAACGCGCTCAGCGCCGGCAGGATCACCTCGCTGCCGATGAACGGACCCATGCTGATCTTCAGCCGCGCGCGGCCGTGGCGCTGGGCGACGCGGTGGCTGCCGTCGCGCAGCCGCTGCAGTGTGTCGCGGACGACGGCGAGGTAGTCGCGGCCGCCGTCGCTGAGTTCGAGCGAGCGGTTGCCGCGCCGGAACAGCGCGAAGCCGAGGAAGCCTTCGAGCGCCTTGATCTGATGGCTGATCGCCGAGGCCGTCAGATGCAGCTCCTCGGCGGCGACCTTGAACGACAGCGTGCGCGCCGCGGCCTCGAAGGCCTGCAAGGTGTGCAGCGGCGGCAGACGGCGGAATTTCACGGGTGCCGCGCCTGTACGACGCGCGGCTCGTGCCTGCCGGCACCTGCCCCGGCCGGCGCGCGGCCGCCGCGGCCGTCGCCGCAGCGGCGCGTGAGCTGGCGCATCGCTGCGCCACGTTCGCGGGCGACACGCGCGGCGACGAACGGCACGAAGCGCCGCTGACGGGCGTGGTGCGGGCCCGGCCGCCCGGCGATGGCGCCGATCGTGCCCGCTGCGTCGCCGCGATGGAGGCTGAACCCTTGCATGCGCGGATTGTCGCCGGCCGCCGCGCGCGACGCTACGCGGCGGCGCGGGTCTGCTCGATCGGAAAGATCAGGCAGGTGGTGACGGCGTGCGCGAGCAGCTTGCCGTCCTCGCCGAACACGCGACCTTCGGCGGTTGCCAGCTGGCGGCCGCGGTTGATGACGGTGCCGACGCCGCGCACGCGCATGCCGGGCAGGATCGTGCGCGTCAGGTTCACCTTCAGCTCGACGGTGGTGTAGCCCTCACCGACGGCGAGCGTCGAATGCACGGCGCAGCCCATCACCGAGTCGAGCAGGGTGCAGGCGTAACCGCCGTGCACGCTGCCGAGCGGATTCAGGTGCTGGTTTTGCGGCGCACCGTGCATCACGACTTCACCGGCGGCGGCGCTGCCCATCGTGATCGCCATGATCTCGGTGATCGGCGGAGCCGGCAGGCGGCCGTCGACGATGGCCTGCAGGAACTGCAGGCCGCTCATGCTGCCGCGCTCGGCCGGTGGCACGACGCCGTAGCGCAGGGTGGTGGAGGCGGGGCTGTCGGCCATGGTGTCGGTCTGGCTTTGGATTTGGAAGCCTGAGTCTGGCCGCGCTATGCTGGCTTTGTCAATGAAAGCCAGAGACCGCAAGAGTCCCGAGGTCGAGACGCCCGCGCCGATCACGCCTGAGCAGCGGCGGCGTTTCGGCGCGGCGTGTTCGGTCTCCGCCGCGGTCGAGTTCATCGGCGATCGCTGGAGTCTGCTGCTGCTGCGCGAGCTGTTTCAGGGCGTGCGTCGCTACGACGATTTCGCCCGGCACACCGGCTGCTCGAGCGCGGTGCTGTCGGCGCGCCTACGCAAGCTGGCCGATGCCGGCATCGTCTGCCGTCAGGTCTACCGCGACGACGGCGCGCGCGCGCGCTACGAGTACCGCCTGACCCGCAAGGGTGTCGATCTGCTGCCGGTGATCGTCGGCCTGATGCAATGGGGCGATCGCCACGCCGCCGGTCCGGGCGGCGGTCCGCTGCTGCTGCGCGACCGGCGCAGCGGTGAGCGCCTGCGCGTCGCGCTGGTCAACGAAAGCGGCCGCCTCGTCGAGCCGCGCGATTCGGTGCCGACGCTGAATCCGGACTTCGTGCCGCCGCGCTGAAGCGCGGCCTCAGGTCAGCACGCGATAGCCGTTGCGGCCGCGGCGCTTGGCCTGGTAGAGACATTCGTCGGCGCGCCGGTAGGCATCGGACAGCGGCTCGCCGGCGCGAACGATGACGGCGCCGACGCTGCAGCTCATGACGCCGAGCGGACTGCCCTTGTGCTCGATGCCGAGGTTGCCGATCGCGGCGACGATGGCCTCGGCGCGCGGCGCCGCGGCTTCGGGGTCGCAATCGTAGAGGAGCAGGACGAACTCCTCGCCGCCGATGCGCGCCGCCATGTCGAACGCGCGGCGGGCGAGCCCCGACAGGGCCAGCCCGCTCTCGGCCAGCGCGCCGTCGCCGTAGTCGTGGCCGTAGTGATCGTTGAGCGTCTTGAAATGGTCGAGATCGACCAGCGCGAACAGCATCGTGCGTTCGGGTTCGCGCTCCAGCGCCAGGCTCAGCGTTTCGTAATGCTCCTCGAACGCGCGGCGGTTCGGCAGGCCGGTCAGCGCGTCGCGATAGGCGAGGATTTCGAGCAGCACGTTCGCCGCCCACTGCCGCCGCAGCGACAGACGTGTCCAGATCACCGACATGAACACCATGCCGATCAGGATCACTTCCATCAGCCAGGCCGTCGGGCTGCGATGGGCGATGCTGTCCGGCCACAGCCGCGTTGCGGCGCTGGTACAGACGACGTAGGCGCCGATCAGGACCAGGCAGCGGCTCAGCGGCAGGCGCGCCAGTGCCAGCACCGAGACCGGCACGGCGACCGCGAGCGAGGGCTCGATCTCGAACCCGGCGCGGCCGCTGAGATAGCGGATCGACTCGATGGTGACGATCTCGATGATGAACGCGAGGATCATCAGCCATTCGACGAACGGCGCGTCCGGGCGTTGCGCGATCGCCGCGGTGAGCGCGGCGAACAGCGGTGCCATCAGACCGAGCGAGATGATCGTGATCAGCCGGAACGTTTCCGGCGGCGCCATGAAGGCGAGCGGCGTCCAGATCGGCGCGGTCGCGAACACCAGGCCGGTCAGCAGCGCGACGCTGATGCGCGCGGTGCGCGCCGACAGCCGGGTGTACTGCTGGAACTCGTGCTCGAGCGGCTGCGGGAAGCGGAAGCGATGCGTCTGCGCCTGCGCGACCGCTTCGAGCTGCTGGATGTCGGCGGCGCCGAGTTCGTCAGTGCGGCGACGGTCGGGCCGCGACAGCTGGAAGCGCGTCAGGCTCGCGGCCGTCCGCTGCCAGCGCTGTGCGCCGGCGGCGGACGGGGTGGAGCTCGCTGCGGTCTCGGGCGCGTCACTCGCCGGCGGCATCAGGCCTCAGAACATCTGGGTCGATTGCGCATCGACCTTGTCGGGTTTGGCGGCGGTGCGCGACGGGATCCATTCACCGGTGATCATCTGGTCGTAGCCCTGGCCCGGGCCGACCATCGGATACACCGACGCCATCGGATCGATCACGACTTCGAGCAGCGCCGGCCCCGGGAAGGCGATGAACTCGCGCACCACGCGCGGCAGGTCGGCCTTGTGCCCGACGCGCACCGCGAACTTGTAGCCGTCGGCTTCGGCCGCCTTGATGAAATCCTTGGTGTGCAGGCTTTTCTCGGAGCCGGCGTAGCGCGACTCGAAGAACAGGCGCTGCCACTGTTTCACCATGCCGTCGCCATAGTTGTTGAGCACGACGATCTTGACGGGAATGTTGTAGGTCGTCGCCGTCTCGAGCTCGCCGAAGTTCATGCGGATCGAAGCGTCGCCGTCGATGTCGATGACGATCTTGCCGGGCTGCGCGTAGGCGGCGCCGAGCGCGGCGGGCAGGCCGAAGCCCATCGTGCCCATCGAGCCGGACGTCAGCCACAGGCGCGGCGATTTGAAATCGAAGTACTGCGCGGCCCACATCTGATGCTGACCGACGCCGGTGGCGACGATCGCCTCGCCCTGCGTCAGCCGGTTGATTTCCTCGATGACGGCGTGCGGCTGGATCAGCTCGCCGCCGCGCTCGTAGTTCATCGCGTAGGTCTTCTTCAGATCGGCGATGTGCGCGTGCCAGTCGGCGTAATCGGGCTTGAAGCCCTGACCGGCGAGATACTCGCGCAGGCCGTCGAGCGCGCGGTTCAGCTCGCCGACGTGGTGCCAGTGCACGCGCTTGACCTTGTTGATCTCCGACGGATCGATGTCGAAGTGCGCGATCGCGCGCGCCGACGGCGCGAACTTGGCCGGATTGCCGGCGACGCGGTCGTCGAAGCGGGCGCCGATCGCGATCAGGAAATCGCAGTCGTCGACCGCGTAGTTCGCGAACGCGGTGCCGTGCATGCCCAGCATCTGCAGGCACAGCGGCTCGGTGGTGTCGACTGCGCCGATGCCCATCAGCGTCGTCGTCACCGGAATGCCGAAGGCGCCGGCGAACGCGCGCAGGCTCTGCGCCGCCTCGCCGTGAATCACGCCGCCGCCGGCGTAGATCAGCGGCCGCTTGGCCGCACCCAGCAGCTCATGGAACGCGGCGGCCTGTTCCGGCTTGATGGTGTTCTCGTAGACCGCCTTCAGGCGTGCGCGGTAACCGGGCAGCGGCAGGCGGCCTTCGCCCTTGAACGGGCCGGACCAGTTCTGCACGTCCTTCGGAATGTCGACGACGACCGGGCCGGGCCGGCCGGTGCGGGCGATCTCGAAGGCCGTGCGCACCGTCGCCTCGAGCTTGGTCGGGTCGGTGACGAGGAACACGTGCTTGGCGGCGGCGCCCATGATCGAGCTGATCGGCGCCTCCTGGAAAGCGTCGGTGCCGACCGCGGCGGTCGGCACCTGGCCGCAGATGACGACCATCGGGATCGAGTCGGCGGTGCAGTCGCGCACCGGCGTGACGGTATTGGTCGCGCCCGGGCCGGAGGTCACCATGCAGACGCCGACCTTGCCGGAGGCGCGCGAGTAGCCGGCCGCCATGAAGCCGGCGGACTGCTCGTTGGCCGGTACGATCAGCGGCATCGGCTCGGCCATGCCGGGCTTGGCGTGGCGGGCATTGAAGCGGAAGATCGCGTCGTAGCTGGGCAGGATGGCGCCGCCGCTGTAACCGAATACGACATCCACGCCCTCGTCGGCCAGGATCTGGACGAGGATGTCCGCGCCGGTCATCGTCTGGCCAGCAAGCGGATGCGGGGTCTTCAGCACAGCGTTCATGGAATGTGGGTTCGCGGCAGTGGGGCGGACGGGGGCGCGAGTTTACCGCCATTTGGGGGGCTGCCCCAATAGTCCGCAGGCCGTGTTCGTGCTAGCCGTCCGGCATTTTCTTGGTGATTTTAGGGGCGCGAGCCACTAAGATGCGCGCCCTATGCGTCATATCATCTCGATCCTGCTGCAGAATGAAGCAGGCGCGCTTGCCCGCGTCGCCGGCATGTTTTCGTCGCGCGGCTACAACATCGATTCGCTGTCGGTCGCGCCGACGCACGATCCGCTGGTGTCGCGCCTGACGCTCGCCACGACCGGCTCCGATGCGGTCATCGAGCAGATCATCAAGCAGACGCGCAAGCTGGTCGACGTCGTCGAGATCACCGATCTGTCGAGCGCCGATCACCTCGAGTGCGAGCTGGTCATGCTGAAGATCGACGTCGCCGGCGTGAACACCCGCCAGGTAATCGACTGCATCCGCAGCCGCCGCGGCGTGATCCTCGACGAGACCGAGAACACGCGCATCGTGCAGCTGGCCGGCACGGGCGCCGAGATCGACGCCTTCGTGCAGGAGGTCGCCAAGCTGGCGACCGTGCTCGAACTGGTACGCTCCGGCCTCGCGGCCATGCAGCGCGGCCTGCAGTCGATGGCGATCCCGTCGGTATAGCGCCGATTTCGCGCAGGCCCCTTCGAAGCGCCAACGCGGCGCGCTGTCCTCAAATCTGTATCAAGACCTGGAGTCCCGCTGTGAGCATCAATGTGTACTACGACAAAGACGCCGACCTGTCGATCATCCAGTCGAAGAAGGTCGCGATCGTCGGCTACGGTTCGCAGGGCCATGCCCATGCGCTGAACCTCAAGGACAGCGGCGTCGACGTCGTCGTGGCGCTCCGTCCGGGTTCGGCGACCGCGAAGAAGGTCGAGGCGGGCGGTCTGCAGGTCAAGAGCGTCGCCGACGCCTGCGCCTGGGCCGACCTGGTGATGATCCTGACGCCGGACGAGTTCCAGTCCGAGCTGTACAAGAACGAGATCGAACCGAACATCAAGAAGGGCGCGGCGCTGGCCTTCGCGCACGGCTTCGCGATCCACTTCAACCAGGTCGTGCCGCGCGGCGATCTCGACGTGATCATGGTCGCACCGAAGGCGCCGGGCCACACGGTTCGCAACGAGTACACCAAGGGCGGCGGCATTCCGGACCTGATCGCCGTCTACCAGGACGCCAGCGGCCAGGCCAAGCAGCTGGCGCTGTCGTACGCCTCGGCGATCGGCGGCGGTCGCTCCGGCATCATCGAGACCACGTTCAAGGACGAGTGCGAGACCGATCTGTTCGGCGAGCAGGCCGTGCTCTGCGGCGGCGCCGTCGAACTGGTCAAGGCCGGTTTCGAGACGCTGGTCGACGCCGGCTACGCGCCGGAAATGGCCTACTTCGAGTGCCTGCACGAGCTCAAGCTGATCGTCGACCTGATGTACGAAGGCGGCATCGCGACGATGAACTACTCGATCTCGAACAACGCCGAGTACGGCGAGTACGTGACCGGCCCGAAGGTCATCAACGCCGAATCGCGCAAGGCGATGCAGCAGTGCCTCGCCGACATCCAGACCGGCAAGTACGCCAAGGCCTTCGTGCTCGAAGGCAAGACCGGCTACCCGGAAATGACCGCGATGCGCCGCCTCAACGCCGCGCACCCGATCGAGCAGACCGGTGCCAAGCTGCGCGCGATGATGCCGTGGATCGGCAAGAACAAGCTGGTCGACAAGTCGCGCAACTGAAGACGGGCGGCGCGCGTCGCGCCGCACGTTCGCAAGCAGCAGCAAAGAGGGGCGTCGCCAGGCGCCCCTTTTTTTGTTTCAGCGCAGACCGCCGAGCCCTGCGGCCGCGACGCAGCCGGCGACGGCGCCGAGCGCACCGCGGCCGGCGGCCAGCCAGGCCAAGGCTGCGAGCGCGATCAGCAGATCGCCCGGCGCGAGCAGCGCCGAGCGACAGACCGGATCGTAGAACGCCGCCGCCAGCAGCCCGACGAGTGCGGCATTGACCCCGGCCAGCGCCGCCGCGGCGCGCGGCCGTCGCGACAGGGCCTGCCAGTACGGCAGCGCGCCGCCGACCAGCAGCAGGCCCGGCAGGAAAATCGCAAGCACGCCGAGCAGCGCGCCCGGCAGCGGCGGCAGGCCGGGCAGGCTGGCGCCGAGGAAGGCGGCGATCGTGAACATCGGCCCGGGCACCGCCTGCGCGGCACCGTAGCCGGCGAGGAAGCGGTCGGCGTCGACCAGTCCCGGTTCGACCAGCAACTGCTGCAGCAGCGGCAGCACCACGTGTCCGCCGCCGAACACCAGCGCGCCGGCGCGGTAGAACGCCGCCGCCGCACGCAGCGGCAGCGGCGCGTCGTGCGGACACAGCAGCGCGAGCAGCAGCAGGCCGGCGAACAGGAGCAGCAGGTACAGGCCGGTGCGGCGGGGCGGCGTCCAGCCGGCGCGATCGGCCGGCAGCGGCGGAGCGTCGCGACAGGCGAGCAGGCCGAAGGCGGCGCCGGCGGCGACCGCCGCGAGCGGCGCCAGCGGCGCGGCGCCGGACGCGAGCAGCGCGGCGATGGCGCCGGCGAACAGCAGGCGTCGCGCATCCGGCAGGGCGGCGCGTGCCATGCCGTAGAGCCCGTGTCCGACCACCGCGACGGCAACCAGCTTGAGTCCGTGTGTCAGCGGCGCGGTCAGCGCGCCGAGCGTCGGCAGCAGCAGCGCGAACGCCAGCATCAGCAGCGCCGATGGCGCGGTGAAGGCGACGAAGGCGGCGATCGCGCCGGGCCAGCCGGCGCGGCCGAGGCCGAGCGCGAAGGCGGTCTGCGAGCTTGCCGGTCCCGGCAGGAACTGGCAGAGGGCGACGAGGTGCGCGTACTGCGCGTCGTCGAGCCAGCGCCGGCGTTCGACGAAGGCGCGACGATAATAGGCCAGGTGCGCGACCGGTCCGCCGAAGGCGACCAGCCCCAGATGCAGGAACGCGGCGAAGACCTCGCGGACGGCGGCGGCGGAAAGGGTCGGCATGCGGGCCGGCGAGTGAGAGGTGAGCGCCGAGCCTAGGCGAGCTCGGCGCGGCCGGCCAGTGTCTACGTATCGTCCGATTCGAACGGGTAAGATTCGCGCCTCAATCGAGATCGATCGCACGATGAACGCACCCCAGCCGGTCAAGCGTCGCAAGGGCATCTACCTGGTGCCGAACCTGCTCACGACCGGAACCCTGTTCGGCGGCTTCTATGCCATCGTCATGGCGATGGCCGGCCAGTTCGAGCACGCCGTGTTCGGCATCTTCGGCGCGATGATCGCCGACGGCCTCGACGGCCGGGTCGCGCGCCTGACCAATACGCAGACCGATTTCGGCAAGGAATACGACTCGCTGTGCGACATGGTCGCGTTCGGCATTGCGCCGGCCGTGCTGATCTACGCGTTCTCGCTGCACTATCTCGCCGAGTACCGCTGGATCGGCGGCAAGCTCGGCTGGGTGATCGCCTTCGCCTACGCCGCCTGCGCCGCGCTGCGCCTGGCGCGCTTCAACGTGCTGGCGGCGATCGCCAGCTCGAACAAGGACTTCTACGGCGTGCCGAGCCCGGCCGCGGCGGCGGTCGTGACCTTCTTCGTATGGAGCTGCGTCGACGACAGCCACTCGCTGTTTGCCTGGGTGTCGGGACACGTGCCGCTGCAGGGCCATGAGGTGCTCGGCTTCGCGGCGCCGCTGACGCTGGCGACGGCGCTGTCGATGGTCTCGAGCATCCGCTACAACAGTTTCAAGAAGCTCAATCTCAACACGCGCCTGCGCTTCCTGTCGCTGGCGGCTGTGATCGGCGTGTTCGCGCTGGTGCTGATCGATCCGCCGCGCATCCTGTTCCTGGTGTTCTTCGGCTACGCGCTGTCGGGCCCGGCGGTGATCGTCTGGCGTCGGCTGCGGCGCAGGCCGGCGGCCGCCTGATGGACGGCGTCGTTCGCCGGCGTTGAGGGTTTTCCCTTGCGGCGAATTGTTCTATAGTTCCGCGCCATGAATCGCGCCCGTCATGCCGACGTCTTCGCTGCCCGCACGCTCCGTGCGGCGCCGGCGCGCGCGTTCTCGCTTCTTCTTGGTCTCGCGCTTCTGCCGTAAGGCAGACCAGCGACCGCGCCAGCACGGGGCCGAAACCGTGCAAACCGACCCGAAGAATCCATCCAGAATCCGCCGCGACCCGGTTCACGACCGTGTCCGTGCCCGGCCAGGAATGCCGTCATGACCATGCTGAAAAACCCTTCGACCAAGTACCGTCCGTTCAAGCCCATCCACCTGCGCGACCGGCAGTGGCCGGACGCCGTGCTCACGAAGGCGCCGGCTTGGCTGTCGATCGATCTGCGCGACGGCAATCAGGCGCTGATCGAGCCGATGAACGTCGAGCGCAAGCTGCGCATGTTCCGCGAACTGGTGCGCATCGGCTTCAAGGAGATCGAGGTCGGCTTTCCGAGCGCTTCGCAGACCGAGTTCGACTTCGTCCGGCGCCTGATCGACGAAAAGCTGATCCCCGACGACGTCGCGATCCAGGTGCTGACGCCGGCGCGCGAGCACCTGATCCGCCGCACCTTCGAGGCGCTGCAGGGCACCAAGCAGGCGATCGTGCATATCTAGTCGGCCCTGAACAACCCGCCCGCCCCTTACCCGGCGCGGGCTGAGCACCCTTGAGGCCTTGCCGAATCCTCCAGTTTCCAGTGCAATCGCATTCACTTTCTGGAAGATTTGGAGCGCAGGTTTTCAATGACCACCCCGGACTTTTTCCGCGCCCGGCTGGATGCGATGATCGATCTGCGTCACCCGCTCGCGGTATTGGCAACCCGCATGCCGTGGGCCGAGATCGAATCGGCGCTGGCGCCGTGCTTTGCCCGTCAGGACCGGCAGGGACGCC